>NZ_JAHAMK010000040.1 GCF_018383585.1 Microvirga sp. 3-52 | reverse complement strand
CGGCTCAAGGCAAAAGCCCCACGTAGCCTTGAAGCCTTGGAGGCAGAGCTCAAACCAGCCCTCGACACCATCAGCGCAAAGGATGCTCAAGGCTGGATCAGGCATGCCGGCTATGCTCTACACTGAGACCAAAAGCGCTTTAGGCCTCATGAGAAGACGCGCCAAAGAAAAGCCCGCCCCTTCGCAGGGGCGGGCTCGTTCGTTTCGGGAGGCTTGCCGTTCCTACGCCGCGAGCTGGCGCAGGACGTAGTGCAGGATGCCGCCGTTGCGGAAGTACTCGACCTCCTCGAGGGTATCGATGCGGCAATGCACCGGCACGTTGCGCACCGAGCCGTCGGCGGAGGTGACTTCCATCTCCATGCGCTGGCGGGGCTTCAGCTCGCCGGCGAGACCCTTGATGGTGATGGTCTCGTCGCCCTTCAGGCCGAGAGTCTCCCAGGACGTGCCCTGCTCGAACACGAAGGGAGCGACCCCCATGCCGACCAGGTTCGAGCGGTGGATGCGCTCGAAGCTCTCGGCGATCACGGCGCGCACGCCCAGAAGGTTCGTGCCCTTCGCGGCCCAGTCGCGGGACGAGCCGGTGCCGTATTCCTTGCCGGCGAGAACGATGAGCGGAACGCCCTCGTCCTTGTAGCGCATGGCGGCGTCGTAGATGAACATCCGCTCGCCCGACGGGTGATGGATCGTGTAGCCGCCCTCGACCACGAGGCCGGTCTCGTCCTTCACCATCTGGTTCTTGATGCGGATGTTGGCGAAGGTGCCGCGCATCATGACCTCGTGGTTGCCGCGCCGGGTGCCGTACTGGTTGAAGTCGGCCACCGCGACCTGGTGCTCCTGCAGGTACTTGCCGGCCGGGGAGGCCGCGCGGATGTTGCCCGCAGGCGAGATGTGGTCGGTGGTGATCGAATCCTGGAACAGGCCCAGGATGCGCGCGTTCAGGATGTCCGTGACGGGCTTAGGCTCCTTGGTCATGCCCTCGAAGTAGGGCGGGTTCTGCACATAGGTCGAACCCATGTCCCACTCGTAGGTGAGGCCCGGCTCGAAGGTGACCTTGCGCCAGTTCTCGTCACCGGTGAACACGTCGGCATAGCGCGTCTTGAACAGCTCGCTCGTGATCGTGCGTTCGATGAACTCCTGCACCTCCACGGACGAGGGCCAGATGTCCTTCAGGTACACCGGCTTTCCGTCCGAGCCCGTGCCCAGCGGATCGTTGACGAGATCCACCAGCATGGAGCCGGCAAGCGCATAGGCCACCACCAGCGGCGGCGAGGCGAGGTAGTTGGCGCGCACGTCCGGGTTCACGCGGCCCTCGAAGTTGCGGTTGCCGGAGAGCACCGACACGGCCACGAGGTCGTTGTCGTTGATCGCCTTCGAGATGTTTTCCGGCAGCGGGCCCGAGTTGCCGATGCAGGTGGTGCAGCCGAAGCCCACGAGGTTGAAGCCGAGGGCATCCAGGTCGCCCTGCAGGCCGGCTTTCTTGAAGTATTCTTCGACGATCTGCGATCCGGGCGCCAGAGAGGTCTTCACCCACGGCTTGGAGGTGAGGCCCTTCTTCACCGCGTTGCGGGCGAGGAGTCCTGCGCCGATCATCACGCTCGGGTTCGAGGTGTTGGTGCAGGAGGTGATCGCCGCGATCACCACGTCGCCGTGGCCGAGATCGTAATTGGCGTCGTCCACCTTCACGCGCTTGCCCATCTCCTGCGCCTTGCGGAACTCCTTCTCCATGGCGCCGAGGAATTCGGGCTTGGCGGTGTCGAGAGTCACGCGGTCCTGCGGACGCTTCGGGCCGGCGAGCGAGGGAACCACGTCGCCGAGGTCGAGCTCGAGAGTATCGGTGAAGACCGGGTCGGCCATGTCGGGGGTGAGCCACATGCCCTGCGCCTTGGCATAGGCCTCGACGAGAGCGACGCGATCGTCCGTGCGGCTCGTGGTGCGCAGATAATCGATGGTCTTGGCATCGACCGGGAAGAAGCCGCAGGTGGCGCCGTATTCGGGAGCCATGTTGCCGATGGTGGCGCGGTCCGCGACCGACATGTCGGTGAGCCCGGGGCCGTAGAATTCCACGAACTTGCCGACCACGCCCTTCCTGCGCAGCATCTGGGTGACGGTGAGCACCAGGTCGGTGGCGGTCACGCCCTCACGGAGCTTGCCCGTCAGCTTGAAGCCGATCACCTCGGGGATGAGCATGGAGACCGGCTGGCCGAGCATGGCGGCCTCCGCCTCGATGCCGCCCACGCCCCAGCCGAGAACGGCAAGGCCGTTGACCATGGTGGTGTGCGAATCGGTGCCGACCAGGGTGTCCGGATAGGCCACTTCCTCACCGGTCGCCGTGTCCTTGCGGGTCCAGACGGTCTGGGAGAGGAACTCAAGGTTCACCTGGTGGCAGATGCCGGTGCCCGGGGGCACGACGGAGAAGTTCTCGAAGGCGGTCTGGCCCCACTTGAGGAAGCGGTAGCGCTCGCCGTTGCGCTGGTATTCCAGCTCCACGTTGCGGTCGAAGGCCTTCGGGGTGCCGAACTCGTCGACGATCACCGAATGGTCGATGACGAGATCGACGGGCACGAGCGGGTTGATCTTGCGCGGGTCGCCGCCGAGGTTCTTCATGGCGTCGCGCATGGCGGCCAGATCCACCACGGCCGGAACGCCGGTGAAGTCCTGCATCAGGACCCGGGCGGGGCGATAGGCGATTTCCTTCTCGTCCTTACCCTTGTTGTTGAGCCAGGCGGCGACGGCCTCGATGTCGGTCTTGGTGACCGTGCGGCCGTCCTCGTAGCGCAGCAGGTTCTCGAGCAGCACCTTCATGGAGAAGGGCAGCTTCGAGGCGCCGGTCAGGCCGTTCTTCTCGGCCTCGACAAGGGAGTAATAGATGTAGGACTTGTCACCGACCTTGAGGGTCTGGCGGGCATTGAAGCTGTTGTTGAGCGTCACGGCGAATCCTCGCGTGCATTTGGGTTACGAACATGTGTTCGGCCGAAAGCGCGATAAGCGCGCGCCGCTCCGGGGGTGCCCGGACAGGGGAGTAAGCGCGCGAGGCGGATTGGACGCCTTGGCGCGCGGCGCAGCCGAGGGTGCTATAGATCATTTCGAACCATCCCGCTACACGGTTTAGAACCATTCTGGGGTGCAATCAGGGCAGGGGTGCGGGGTTTGCGTCTGAGCGTTAACAATTTGGCCTGCGACAGGGGGGAGCGCCGCATCTTCGAGGGCGTTTCGTTCACCTTGCAGCCCAGCGAGGCCCTGGTGATCACCGGCCGCAACGGCGCCGGCAAGTCCTCCCTCCTCGATATCCTGGCCGGGCGCCTGCACCCCGCCGCCGGGGCGATTCTCTTCAGCGAGGCCGGCGAGCGAACCCTCGCCGAATGCCTGCATTATGTGGGTCATCGCGATGCCCTGAAGGCGGCGCTCACGGCCGAGGAGAACCTTGCCTTCGCCCGCGATTTCCTCGGCAATCCGGCCCTGAAGCCCGGCGAAGCCTTGGACGCGGTCGGACTGGCCCATGCCGCCCGCCTGCCGGTCGCCTATCTTTCGGCCGGGCAGCGCCGCCGGGTCGCGCTCGCCCGCCTGCTGGTGGCCAAACGGCCGCTCTGGCTTCTGGATGAGCCGACCTCGGCTCTCGACACCGCCTCCCAGGAAACCCTGCGCCTCCTGCTCGAGAGCCATCGGGAAAACGGCGGCATGATCGCGGCCACGACCCATTCGCCCCTGTTCCTGACGGACGCCAAGGAGATACGGATCGAGCGCAGCCCATCTGCCGCGATCCTCCCGGGAGACGGCGCATGATCCGCTCCTTCCGCGCGCTCCTGATCCGCGACCTGAAGCTCGCCGCCCGCGTCGGCGGTTCGGGCGTCATGGGGCTCATCTTCTTCCTGATGATCGTGACGCTCATTCCCTTCGCCCTCGGGCCCGATCTCAACCTGCTCTCGCGCATCGGCCCGGCGATCCTCTGGATCGCCGCGCTGCTCGCCACGCTGATCGGCCTCGACCGGCTGTTCCAGGCCGATCAGGAGGATGGGTCGCTCGATCTCCTGAGGCTTTCGCCTGCGCCGCTGGAGATCGTCGTGCTGGCGAAAGTCGTGGCCTATTGGCTCGTCACCGGCCTGCCGCTCGCGGTCGCCGCGCCCTTCCTCGGCCTGCTCGTCGCCCTCTCGCCGGAAGGCATGCTCGCCATGGTGGCGACCCTTCTGGTCGGCACGCCCGCGCTCACCTTCGTCGGTGCGGTCGGCGCGGCGCTCACGTCCTCTTTGAGACGCGGCGGGCTGATCCTGGCGATCCTGGTCCTGCCCTTCATGATCCCGACCCTCATCTTCGGGGTTTCGGCCGCCAATGCGGCGCTGGGCGGGACAATTCCCTTCGCGACGCCGTTCCTGATCCTGATCGCCCTGTCGCTGATCGCCGCGGTGGTCGGCACGGTCGGGGCCGCCGCGGCGCTCAGGTCGGGGGAATAGCCGATGGCGGATCGCCTCGTCCTGCGCATGCGTCGCTCCCTGGCCGAAGCCATTCCGGATCCTGTCTGGCCGGCGGGAACCCGGCTGGCGCCCTTCGAGCCGGACCGGCATGCGGCGGGAATCCATGCGCTGCTGGTCGAGGCCTATGCGCGTGGCGGAGGCTATGTGGAGCCCTTCGCGATCTGGTGGCCGAGCCTGCAGGGGGATTCGGAATACGATCCGGCGCTCTGCTTTATCGCGGCGGATGCGCAGGGAGAGATCCTCGGGGTGGCGCAGTGCTGGACGAGCGGCTTCGTCAAGGATCTGGCTGTCGCTTTGTCGATGCGCCGGCAGGGACTGGGCTCCGCCCTGCTGTGCCACGCGCTCCGCGGTTTTGCGAAGAGAGGGGCCGCTTATGTCGACCTGAAGGTCCATGCGGACAACCCGACCGGCGCGGTGCGGCTCTATCGCTCGCTGGGGTTCGACGAAATCGACTCCTATCCGGCCGGCTAGAAGGGGCGAAAGCTTGCCCCGCCACAATCCTCTGACTAAAGTCAGAGAATGAACGAGCGCCAGATCGAGCAGGTTCGCCGCTTCAACCGCATCGTCACGCAGCATGTGGGCGCGCTGGAGGACAGTTATCTTCGGCGCGGTCGTCCCCTGGGCGAGGCGCGGCTCCTGCACGAGATCGGCCCGGACGGCATCGATGTGCGGGGCCTGCGCGACAGGCTCAAGCTCGATTCGGGCTATGTCAGCCGCCTCCTGCGTTCGCTCGAAGCCCAGGGCCTCGTGAACACTCGCGTCCGGACGGGCGATGCCCGCGTCCGGCGCGTTATCCTGACACCGAAGGGGTATTCTGAACGTGCGACTTACGATTCGTTGTCGGACGCTCTCGCCGCCTCGTTCCTCGCACCCCTCGATCCGGTTCAGCGCAAGCGTCTGGTGAACGCCATGGCGGAGGTCGAGCGCCTGCTGCGCGCAGGCGCGGTGGAGCTGTGCCCTGAGAGGCCGGACAGCGCCGCGGTGCGCTCATGCCTGGAGCAGTACTTCAGGGAACTTGCCGAGCGTTTCGAGGTCGGCTTCGATCCGGCGAGAAGCAACCCGGCCAGCATCGAGGAGATGACGCCTCCAGCCGGCGTGTTCATCATCGCCCGGCTCGATGGCCATCCCGTGGGGTGCGGTGCGCTCAAAGTAGGGGACGGCATCACGGGCGAGATTAAGCGGATGTGGACGTCGCCTTCCGCGCGCGGCCTCGGAATCGCGCGAAAAGTGCTGCGCTTGCTTGAACAAAAGGCCCGCGACGCCGGTCTTGCGAGGCTGCACCTGGAGACCAATCGCACCCTGACGGAGGCTCAGGCGCTCTATCGCCAGGAAGGGTATCGGGAAGTCGCGCCCTTCAACAGCGAGCCTTACGCGCATCACTGGTTCGAGAAACGGCTGTGAGCACCCCCGGCGCATCGTGCGGGACAGTGGATCCGCTCCAAACAATGCGCCCCGCGACGAGAGGTGCATCGACGGGTCCCGAAAAGTGCACGCCGCTTTTGGGTCGATGCTTTAGGCCAGGCTGAACGTCGCCTCGAATCCCTCCACGCCCTCGCAGGTGAAGGTGAGAACGCGGCCGGAATCACGCCGGACCCATTTTCGGTCGATCATTGCCGAAAGGATCGCGGCACCCAGGGCGCCGCCGAGATGGCGGTGCCGCTCGCTCCAGTCGAGACAGGCGCGGCAGACCGGGCGGCGGCCCTTTTCCAGCCTGGTCAGGTCGATTCCGAAATCGGCGAAGAAGGCGCGGCCCCTGGTCGTGAGGGCGAGATCCTGCTCGCCTTCGATGAGGCCCTGGCGCTGCGCTCGTTTCAGCATGGCGACGCCGCGCTCTCCGGCGAGATGATCGTAGCAGATGCGGGCGGATCGGAGCGCCGCATCCTTCGGACCGGTTCTGACGCGGGTCGCTCCGGTGCGTTGGGCAAGACCCATCAGGGCTTCCAGAACCTGGGCCACGTCCGGTCCCGAGAGCCGGAAATAGCGATGCCGTCCCTGCTTCTCCGCGGTCAGCAGGTTGGCGGCGTCGAGCTTGGCCAGGTGGCCGCTCGCGGTTTGGAGCGTGACGCCTGCCGCTTCGGCGAGTTCGCTCACGGTCAGCGCCCGCCCATCCATGAGAGCGGTGAGGATGTTGGCCCGGGCCGGATCGCCTAAGAGCGCGGCCACGGATGCGATGACGGGACCTTCCTTCATACTTCGGTCATAGCCGAACCATCAGCGTCAATCAATCGGCTAAAACAGAACTGTCTCAGTCAACAGGATGCCTATCGATGATCACCTGCTTCATCCGCTACGAGATTGATCCCTTCAAGGTGGAGGCCTTCACCGAGTACGCGCGCAATTGGGGCCAAGCGATTCCCCGCTGCGGCGCGGATCTCATCGGCTATTATGCACCGCACGAGGGCTCCGCCACGGTGGCTTACGGCGTGTACAACATCCAGAACCTGTCCGAATACGAGACCTATCGCGAGCGCTTGAGGAACGACCCGCTCGGGCGCGCCAATTACGAATTCGCGAAACGGGAACAGTTCATCCGCCGGGAGGACCGGATCTTTCTGCGTCTTGCCTCGGCACCTCATGCGGAGTTGATCAAACCATGATCGCGGTGATCTTCGAAGTCTGGCCGGATGGGGAGGACGGGAAACGGGATTATCTCGGCCTTGCGGCGGCTCTGCGCTCCGACCTCATGACGATGGACGGCTTCATCTCCATCGAACGTTTTCAGAGCCTCAGCGAGCCCGGAAAACTCCTGTCGCTGTCGTTCTGGCGCGACGAGGAGGCCGTGCAGGCCTGGCGCAATCTGCCGTCGCATCGCGCGACTCAAGGGGCAGGCCGAGCCGGCGTTTTTCGCGATTACCGCCTGCGGGTCGCGGGCGTGATCCGGGATTACGGCCTGAACGAGCGCGAGCAGGCCCCCGCGGACAGCCTTGCGGCGCATGACGGCGTCACGGCCGGAGGCTGATCCCGAAAGCCTGCTCGATGGCAGGCTTTCCATCGCGCTCGACCCGATAGATGGCGCGGTAGAGGCCGGGGCGGAAACCGCCCCGAGGCTGCTTCACCCCGGAAAAAGCCATCCACTGCGCCTTGGCGCGGTCGAGGGGCGGCGCCTTGTTCTGGGCGAGCGGCTTGCCGTCGGGATCGAACAGGGTGAGCGTCTGCACGTCGCCGCCCTTCAGGCCGATGGCGCGGACATAGGCCACCAGCGCCGGTGACCTGGTGGTCGGAATCTCCTGCTCGGCCGCGCCGGATTCGATCGCCTCCATCGTCACGGGACCGGGGGCGAAGCCCTTGTTCAGGACGCTGCCGCCCTGATAGGCGAGCGCCCGCTGGAGCGAGGCTTCCCACAGCGACGTGCCGCCGCCGCAGGATTGTTCGGGCGCGCCATAGGCGAAGGGATCGACCGGCTTGCCGTCCTTGCGCAGGGTGAAATGCAGGTGTGGGAATTCGGTCATGCCCGAGAGACCGATCCGTCCGATCCTGTCGCCGGCTTTCACGGCGTCGCCCTGCTTCACCGCGACGCTGCCCTTGGCCATATGGCAGTATTGCGCTTCCCAGCCGTTGCCGTGATCGACAACGGCCCCGTTGCCGCATTCGGTGTTCGCCACGCTCTGACGGCCGCGCCCGGTGAGGGAGACGTCCTCCACCCCGTCGCGGGTGCGCAGCACCCGGCCGTCGGCCGCCGCGACCACGTCGACGCCCGCCTTCTGGGCCGCCGTGGTGGGCACGCGGATATCGGTGCCGTCATGGTCGTCATAGGTGAGCGTGCCGCACTGGTAGTCGCTCGCGGCCGGCGACGGATCGCGGTCCACGTAATGCTGGATGAAGCAGCTGCGGCCGATCTCGCAGGCGACCGGCAGGCGCAGGGTGATGTCCTGCGCCGCCGCAGGCAGAGCGAGGGTGAGGCCGACGAGGCTCGAAAGTCCAAGGCGCATGATCGCTCCGCAACAATGAGGCGGAACTATAGGCCGGTTTGCATGGAGGATGAAGGGCAAGACATTTCATGCCCAGGTGTCATTCCCGGCCGGAGCGTCAGCGGAGGGGAAGGGAATCCATAGCTCCGCGCTTGATCATGGATCCCCTTCCCGAGCCTTCGGCTGGCTGGGGATGACGATTGGAAAGGTGCGGCGCTCCACATCATCGGGATGGCCAGGCTTGTCCCGGCCATGACGGAGAGGGTGGGGAGGGACATCGTGGTGCGTTTCGTCCTACGCACATGTCCTGAATGCCCGAAGGTCCGCCAAGGGTCTAAAAGCTCTCATCCTGGCGAAAACGTTATGCGGCTTGCGGCGATGTCTCCGTTGCAGGCACACTTCAAGACCGCTACATCGAGCCCCATGATCCGAGAGCTTGCCAACCCGACCCGCTTCATGAGCCTCAGCGGCACGTTGCTGCCGTGGCTGGGAGGCCTGGCGGCGCTGCTCATGGCCGCCGGGCTCTACATGGTCTGGTTCACCGCGCCCGCCGATTACCAGCAGGGCGAGACGGTCAAGATCATGTACATCCACGTGCCGGCGGCCTGGCTGTCCCTGTTCTTCTACATGATCATGGCATCGTCGGCGCTCGGCACCCTCGTCTGGCGCCATCCGCTGGCGGACGTGTCGCAGAAGGCGGCCGCGCCCATCGGCGCCGCCTTCACCCTGATCTGCCTCGTCACCGGCTCGCTCTGGGGCAAGCCCATGTGGGGCACCTACTGGCAGTGGGATGCGCGCCTCACCTCCATGCTGGTGATGCTGCTGATCTATCTCGGCATCCTGGCGCTCTGGCGGGCCATCGAGGAGCCGAACCGCGCCGCCCGCGCGGTGTCGATCCTCACGCTCGTGGGCGCGGTGAACGTGCCGATCGTGAAATTCTCCGTCGACTGGTGGAACACTCTGCATCAGCCGGCCTCCGTGTTCCGGCTCGGCGGACCGACGATTCATTCCTCCATGCTCGTGCCGCTCCTGATCGTGGCCGTCGCGTTCACCCTGACGGGCGTCGCGCTGCATCTGTCGGGCATGCGCACGGAGATCCTGCGCCGCCGGGTGCGCACGCTCACCATTCTCGAGGCCGAGCGCCTCGATGCACAGGCGGCCTGACCCATGTCGCACACGTTCTTCATCGCGTTTTCCTACATTCTGACCGCCCTGGTGGTGATCGGATTGATCCTGCGCGCGGTCATCGACCACCGCATCCAGGTCCGCACGCTGGCGGAGCTCGAAGCGCGCGGCATCGGCCGGAGGTCCCGCCGTGGCTGAAGCCGCCGAGCGCCCGCGCTCCCGTCTGATCTTCATCCTGCCGGGCCTCGTGTTCGTCGCCCTGGTGGTGCTCTTCGGCGTGCAGCTGACCTCGGGGAGAAATCCGGCCGAGGTGCCCTCGGTCCTGATCAACAAGCCCGTCCCGGCTTTCAATCTCGCGCCGCTGGAGGGCCTCGTGGCCAACGGCCAGCCGGTGCCCGGCTTCTCGAACCAGGATCTCAAAGGCCGCGTCACGGTGGTGAATGTGTGGGCATCCTGGTGCGCGCCCTGCCGCCAGGAGCATCCGCTGCTGGTCGATCTCGCCCGGGATCCGTCCATCCGCGTGGTCGGCATCAACCAGAAGGACAACCCGGACAACGCCCGCCGCTTCCTCGGCGCGCTCGGCAACCCTTACGCGGCCGTGGGCGTCGACCCAAACGGCCGCGCCTCCATCGACTGGGGCGTCTACGGGGTGCCCGAAACCTTCATCGTCGGCCCCGACGGCACCATCCGGCACAAGCATATCGGCCCGCTGACGCCGGAGAATTTCTCGGCGTTCAAGGAGCGCCTGAACCAAATCCCGCGCGCTTGAGCCGGTTGATCGCCACGTCGAGCGCCGAGAGAAACGCCGAGCGGTCCCTGGCCGAAAACGCCCTGGGCCCTCCGGTCACCTCGCCCATAGCGCGCAGGTCCTCCATCAGGTTGCGGGTGGCGAGCGCCATGCCGACGGAGGCTTCCGTGAAGGGCTTTCCGGTGGGGCCGATCACCTCGGCGCCGGCCTTCACGCAGCGGCTCGCCAGCGGGATGTCGGCGGTGATGACGATGGACCCGCGTCCCGCCCGCTCGGCGATCCAGTTATCCGCCGCATCGAAGCCCGCGCTCACCACGACGCGCTCGATCAGCGGATCCTGCGGCACCTGCAGGAACGAGTTCGAGACCACGAAGACCTTGGCTCCATGGCGCCCGGCGACGCGATAGATCTCGGACTTCACCGGGCAGGCATCCGCATCCACATAGAGGGTGATGGCTTGTGGTGTCTCGGTCATGGGCCATTTATTCCTTCTTGGGGTCTTCTCTGCCGGTCATCGGAACGACGGCGGCATCCGGACGGATGTGTGGTCAGACTAGGGAGAACACGATGATGAACAAGCGCCACCTCAATGCGTCCGATGCCGCCGATCTTGCAACAGGCTACTCACAGGTCGTCGAAGTCAGCAATGCCACGCGCACGGCCTTTGTCAGTGGCCAGATCCCGATGGCACGGGACGGCATGGTGCCGGAAACCTTCCGGGAGCAATGCCTGCTCGTCTGGCACAACATCGACGCTCAACTGCGAGCCGCCGATATGTCTCTGGATAATCTCGTCAAGGTGACGATCTTCCTTTCGGATCGGAAATATAACGCTGAGAACAGAGCGATCAGACGGGAGATCCTGGGTGACAGGGCGCCAGCCCTGACCGTGATCATCACCGGAATCTTCGACGAAGCCTGGCTTTTGGAGATCGAAGCGATCGCGATGGCGTAACAGCTCGCAACGAGTCCTTGATAGAGGAGTGACCTTGACCCCGCGATCCCGCATCCGCGCCGCTCTCGGCCTGATCGATAACCTACGGACGACGCCGATCCTGAGCGATGCCACCCATCGCCTGATCCGCGAGGCCGATACGGGCGCCCTGCAGCGGGCGGGACTGGCCCGCATGGTCACGGCCGGGCTGCTGCTCCTGGCCGTCCTGGTCACCACGGCGAGCGTCGAGCTCAGCAATCCCATGGCGCTCAAGCAGATCTGGGCCGCGGAGCTGACCCTGGTCCTCTTCGGATCGCTGGGCTGGGTCGGCGCCTGGCTCGCCTCGAGGCGAATCGGCATCGAAAGGCTGCCGGTCATCACGGCCGTGCTCGATGCCATCCTCGTCCTGGGCAATCTCGCCTACACCCATTGGGGATTGGGGATACCCGGCAGCCTCTTTGCGGTGTTTCCGGTGGCCTGGGTCGTGCCGATCACCATGGCGGCGGCGGCCATCCACTACCAGCCGAAGCTCCAGGCCTTCGTGGCCGCCATCTATGTGATCGGGCTGTCGCTTCTCTCCTTTGGCGGCGGATATTTGAGTCCGGCGGAGCGCCAGCAGGATCTGTCCGAGATCATCGGCGTGTTTTCACCGCAGGCCAACATGGTCCGCATCGTCATGGTCTTTGCCGCCGGCCTGATCCTCATCCTGGTGGCGCGCCAGGGACGGCTGATGCTGGAGCGGGCGGTGCGGGAGACCACCCTGCGCGTCAACCTCACCCGCTACCTGCCGCGCGAGCTCGCGCCCATCCTTACGGACCAGGCCTTCGCAACCCTGCGCCAGGGCCGACGCATCCCGGTGACCGTGCTCTTCGTCGACATCCGCGCCTCGACGACCTTCGGCGAGACCATGGAGCCGGCGCAGCTTGCCGTCTTCATCACGTCGTTCCGCCGGCGGGTCCTGAGGGCGGCCTCCCGGCATGGCGGAGTCATCGACAAGTTCACCGGCGACGGGGCCCTCATCCTGTTCGGCGTGCCAGGGGCGCGGGACGGCGATGCCAGCCGGGCGCTCGCCTGCGGCCGGACCCTTTTGACCCTGATCGAACGCTGGAACGCCAAGCGCGGCTTCAACCCGCCGGTGCGCCTCGGCATCGGCATCCATACGGGTGACGTGTTCTGCGGCGTGGTGGGCGACGAGAGCCGGCTCGAATTCACCGTGGTCGGCGAGACCGTCAACATCGCCTCGCGCATCGAGCAGGCGACGAAAGGCACCGACTGCGATTTGCTGGCCTCGCAGGAAACCGTCGCGGCTGCCGGCGAGGAGGCGCTCTGGACCGAGGTCGAGTGCGAACCGCTCCCGGGCGTCACCCGGCAGATGGTGCTGATGAAGCCGGTCGGGTGAGGAGCATCGAACGCTCCCTGGTCATGGCCGGGCTCTTCCCGGCCATCCCGCTACTTTAAAGCGCAACACTCCATCGGATCGGGATCACCGGCACAAGGCCGGTGATGACGTAGTGTTGGAGAGAGCAGCTTAAACCTCTTCCGCCTTCTTGATCTCGTGCCGCAGCAGCAGGGGCGTCTGCGCCAGGGCGAAGGCGATGGTGAGCGGCATGATGCCGAAGACCTTGAAGCTGACCCAGAAATCGGTGGTCTGCGTGCGCCAGACGATCTCGTTCAGCACGGCGAGGGCGAAGAAGAACAGGGCCCAGCGGAAGGTGAGCTTGCGCCAGCCCTCCTCGTCGAGATCGAACACGCTGTCGAGCACGATCTGGAGCAGGGGCTTGCGGAAGTAGAGGCCGCCGAGCAGCACGATCCCGAACATCGTGTTCACGATGGTGGGCTTGAGCTTGATGAAGGTCTCGTCCTGCAGGAACAGGGTGAGCCCGCCGAACACCACCACGACGATGCCCGACACCACCGGCATGATCGGCAGCTTGCGGACGAGCCAGTAGCTGATCCCCAGGGCGATCACGGTCGCCACGATGAAAACCCCCGTGGCGGCGAAGATGCGCTGGCCTTCGGGGAAGCCGAACCGGTCGCCATAGGCATTGCCGAAGAAGAACAGGGCGAGAGGCCCGAGTTCGAGGGCGAGCTTGAGCAGGGGAGGGAGGCGCTTTACGTCGGTCATGAGGTTGCTTCTAGCCCAGCGATGGCTTTTGCGAAATCCCGTGCGGTGAAAGGCTCCAGGTCCTCGACCCCTTCGCCGACGCCAATGAAATGGACCGGCAGGCCGAATTTGGCAGCCAATGCCACCAGGATACCGCCGCGGGCGGTGCCGTCGAGCTTGGTCATCACGAGGCCCGTGACGCCCGCCGCCTTCTGGAAAAGCTCGACCTGGCTCATGGCATTCTGGCCCACCGTCGCGTCGAGAACGAGGAGGGTCGCATGCGGCGCCCCCGGGTCGAATTTCTTCACCACGCGCACGATCTTTTCGAGCTCGGCCATGAGACCGGCCTTGTTCTGCAGGCGGCCGGCCGTGTCGATGAGCAACACGTCGGTGCCGTTGGCCTTCGCCTCCTGCAGCGCGTCATAGGCGAGGCCCGCCGCATCCGCACCCTGTTCGCGCGCGAGGACGGGCGCGCCGACCCGCTCGCCCCAGACTTTCAGCTGCTCGATGGCGGCGGCCCGGAAGGTATCGCCGGCCGCCAGCATCACCTTGAGGCCCTGTTGCCGAAACTTTTGCGCGAGCTTGCCGATGGTCGTGGTCTTGCCCGCCCCGTTCACGCCGATCATGAGGATGACGAAGGGCTTCTTCGACCGGTCGATGGTCAGCGCCTGGGCGACGGGCTGGAGCGTCTTCTCCACCTCGCCTGCCAGAATGGCCTTCACCTCCTGCGGCGAGATTTCCTTGTTGTAGCGGCCCGACGCAATCGCCTCCGTGATCCGCATGGCCGTGGGCACGCCGAGATCGGCCTGGACCAGGGCGTCCTCCAGCTCCTCGAGGGTGGCATCGTCGAGTTTGCGCTTGGTGAAGAGGCCGGTCACGCTGTCCGACAGGGAGGAGGACGTGCGGCGCATGCCTTCCGTGAGACGCTGCCACCAGCCGCGAGCCGCAGCGGTCTTCGGCTCGGGAACGGGAAGCACCTCGGCGGGAGCAGGTTCAGGGGCCGGCAGGTCTGCGGCTGCGATGTCGGGCCGCAGCTCCGGTCCGAGCTCGGTGACGATGCGGGGCAGCGGTTCCTGCGGGTTGGTGCCCTCCGGGTCCAGTCCCTCGATGGGTTGCAGGTCGGCCCCGGCCAGTTCCGGGGCCGTCTTGTTCTCCTCTGCCGTGTCAGGGGAGGCCTCGGTCACGGTCGGCGGAGCGGCCGTCAGATCGTCCGCGGCATTCGCCGGCGGCGAGGGCATCGTCTCCGGGTGGCCGCCGGCCTGCGGCGTCTCAGGCGCCGGCCCAGGTACGGCGGGGGCTTCAGCCTTGCGCCCGAACAGACGGGAGAGGAATCCGGGCTTGTCGGGCTTGGTTTCGGCCATGGGTCCTGCTGTGCCTTTTCATTCTTGTGCTTGATTTAGCGCTGTCGCCTCGATAGCCGAGGCATCATGAATGCGGAAGAGATAGTAAGCCGATTGCTGTATCGCGATGCCCTGATGCTCGTGATCGACAAGCCCGCCGGTCTGCCGGTGCATCCGGGCCCCAAGGGCGGCGAGACCCTGTTTCATCACCTCGACGCCCTCCGCTTCGGTTTGCCGCGCCGTCCGGAGGCCGCGCACCGTCTCGACAAGGACACCTCCGGGTGCCTCGTGCTCGGCCGCCACCCCAAGGCCATCGCGCGGCTCAACGAGCTTTTCCGCAAGAACGAGGTCGACAAGGTCTATTGGGCCGTGGTCGAGGGCGGACCGGAAGCGGACGAGGGCGAGATCGACCTGGCCCTCGCGCCGAAATCGCCCGATCGCGGCTGGTGGATGAAGGTGGACCCGAAGGGCCAGCCCTCGCTGACGCAATGGCGGGTGCTCGGGCGAGGCGAGGGCCTGACCCTCCTCGAGCTTCGCCCTGTCACCGGCCGCACCCATCAGCTGCGGGTCCATTGCGCGGCCATG
This sequence comes from Microvirga sp. 3-52, assembly GCF_018383585.1. Classification (GTDB taxonomy): domain Bacteria; phylum Pseudomonadota; class Alphaproteobacteria; order Rhizobiales; family Beijerinckiaceae; genus Microvirga. The sequence goes on along the minus strand of NZ_JAHAMK010000040.1, from coordinate 17,035 downwards.
AACTTTCCGATCCTGGGCGATCCCATCTACGGCACTGCCCCGCGGTTTCATGGTCCGGGCCTGCACCTGCACGCGAGAGGCGTCACGGTGCCGCTCTATCCGAAGAAGCCGCCGATCACCGTGGAAGCTCTGGTGCCGGAGCATATGCAGGAGCGGGTGAAGCTGTGCGGCGTCATCCCGGACGGCAGAGCCGATCCTCCGGCATGATACCCCGCAGCACGTCATCACCGGCCTTGTGCCGGTGATCCCGATGATGGTGAGCACCGCGCTTTTCCAACCGAGATGGCCGGGACAAGCCCGGCCATGACGTGAAGGACGTCATTTCGGGACGACGCTTCTCCTTCAAGCCGCCAGCAGATCCTTGCCGTCGTGACCGGCGATGGTGGTCGGCACGATCTCGCCCGGCGTTACCGCTTTCGCAAAGCGCACCAGCGTAAACCCTTCCGTGCGGCCGAGCTGATTCGACTCGATCAGCACGTTGCGCCTCGCGCCGACTTCCTCGCCGAGATGCTTCAGCAAGGCGGCCTCGCCTTTCTCGCGAAGTCTGCGCGCGCGGTCCTTTACCACGTCGCGCGCCACCTGCGGCATGCGCGCGGCTGGGGTGCCGGGACGGGACGAGAACGGGAAGACGTGGAGATGGGTGAGGTTGCATTCCTCGACGATGTCGAGGGAGCGCGAGAACATCTCCTCGGTTTCGGTCGGGAAGCCCGCGATGATATCGGCCCCAAATACCATGTCGGGGCGAAGGTGCTTCACCTGTTCGCAAAAGGCAATCGCGTCCTTGCGCAGGTGGCGGCGCTTCATGCGCTTGAGCACCATGTCGTCACCGGCCTGCAATGAGAGATGCAGATGCGGCATCAGGCGGGCCTCGGTGGCGATGACGTCCAGCAGATCGTCGTCGGCCTCTACCGAGTCGATGGAGGAAATGCGCAGGCGCTCCAGCTCCGGCACATGGCGCAGAAGACCCTTCACAAGCGTGCCGAGCTTCGGCTCGCCCGGCAGGTCCTTGCCGTAGCTCGTGATGTCGACGCCGGTGAGCACCACCTCGCGGGAGCCGTGCTCCACCAGGGTCCGCACCTGCTCCACCACCGCGCCCATGGGCACGGAGCGGGAATTGCCGCGGCCGTAGGGGATGATGCAGAAGGTGCAGCGATGGTCGCAGCCGTTCTGCACCTGCACGAAAGCGCGGGTGCGCCCGCGCATGCCGTCGATGAGATGCACGGCGGTTTCCTTCACCGCCATGATGTCGTTGACCAAGACCTTTTCGCTTAGCGTAACGCCGAAATCGCGCATGCCGGCCCAGGTCTCGGCCTTCATCTTCTCGTGGTTGCCGACGACCTGAGAGACCTCCGGCATCGCCGCGAAGGTTTCGGGCTCCACTTGCGCCGCGCAGCCCGTCACGATGATGCGGGCGTCAGGCTTCTCGCGGGCGAGCTTGCGGATCGACTGGCGCGCTTGGCGCGTCGCCTCGCCGGTGACCGCGCAGGTGTTGACGATGACAACCTCGCCGAGGCCTGCTTCCTCCGCGTGGCGCTGCATGGCCTCCGACTCGTAGGTGTTGAGCCGGCAGCCGAAGGTGACGACCTCGATCGCCATCAGGCCACCTCCGTGAAGAGGGCAGGCGGGAAGGTGCCCTCGTGCTCCAGTTCGGTCGGACCGGTCATGAGCACGTGGCCGTCGCTCTCGCGCCATTCGATGAGAAGATCCCCGCCGGGAAGCGTCACCACGGCCTTGCGGCCGGTCAATCCCTTGCGCGCAGCCGCCACGACGGCCGCGCAGGCGGCGGAGCCGCAGGCGCGGGTTGCGCCGGCGCCCCGTTCCCAGACGCGCAGCATGATATGCTCGGGGCCGGTGACTTGGGCGAACGAGATGTTGGCGCGCTCCGGGAAGACCGGATCGTGTTCCAACTTCGGACCGATGGCGGCGAGGTCGTAGGCCTGAACCTCCTCGACCCAGAAGATCGCATGCGGGTTGCCGATGCTGACCGCCGAAGGTCCCTGAAGCTCGGGGGCCTCGGGCAGCGTCGTGTCGATCCCGATCGTGCGGGTGTCCGGATAAGGATCGCGCAGGGGGATCTCGTTCCACCCGAAGCGCGGCGGGCCCATGTCGACGGTGAAGACCGTATCGGAGACCTGCTCCACCGGAAGCAGCCCGGCCTTGGTCTCCAGCACAAGATCGCCTTGAACCGGCCGGCTCATGACCGGATCGGCCGTCATCGCCCACGCGACGCAGCGGGTGCCGTTGCCGCAGGCGCCGGCCTCCGAGCCGTCCGTGTTGTAGATGCGCATGTAGGCGTCGGTGCCCGGCGTCACCGGATCGTGCAGCACCATCAGCTGATCGAAGCGCGAGCGGGGATCGGCCGCGATGGCACGCGCTTCCGCCGCGCTCACGCGATGGTCGGAGCCGCGCAGGTCGAGCACGGTGATCTCGTTGCCGAGACCGTTCATTTTCAGGAAGCGGCTGTTCGAAAGGGCAGTCATGCGGGGTATATGGCTGAAAACGCCGGAAATCGCGAGAGGGATCGCGATCCTCTGCGGCAATATCGTCAGAAGGCCTGCACGATCCGGGGAATGCTGGTCGCGACGATGAGCAGGCCCACGGCGACCATCAGGGGGCGGGTCGGCACCCGGCTGACCACGAAGCCGCCCAGGGGAGCCGCCAGGACGCCGCCGGCGATCAGGCCTGCCGCCGAACTCAGCTCCGACCAGCCCAGGCTCACGATGAAGGTCGCGGAAATCACCAATGTGACGAGAAACTCCGTCACGTTGGTGGAGCCGATCACCTGCCGGGGAGCATGGCCCCGGCCGATCAGGGAGCTCGTGACGATGGGCCCCCATCCGCCTCCGCCCATGGCGTCGAGCAGGCCGCCGCCGGCCCCGATCCAGGGCACCATCCAGTCCCGGACCTCCCGCGGCCAGAGCGGGCGGAAAGCCTTGAAGGCGATATAAAGGCCGATCCCCATCAGATAGGCCGAAACCAGGGGCTGGATCGTCTTCGCCTCGATGTTGGAGAGGATGAACGCCCCGACGGCTCCTCCGAGCATGCCGGCTGGCGCCAGCCGGGCCACGAGACGCCAGTTCACGTTGCGATGGAGCACGTGCGAGGTGCCCGAGGCCGCGGTGGTGAAGATCTCCGTCATGTGGGTCACCGCGCTGGCCGTCGCAGGCGGCACGCCGAAGGCCAGGAGGCTCGTGGTCGAGAGCACGCCGAACGCCATGCCGAGCGCACCATCGACGAGCTGGGCCCCGAAACCGATCAGAGCAAAGATCAAGAAGTCTTCCATTCCTGGGATGGCCTCAACGGGATAGGGTGACCGCTTGAGCATAGGCTAGGGCCTTGACGTTAGGTGAGGATGTTGGGGTCCTGGCCAGAGGATTTTTTGTGCATCGTCCGAACGGACGGCCTGCTGCAATCCGTCCTCCACAGAAGCCTGCGGACGGCCTCGCCGATGCAACAAAACCTCCCTATGGTGCTGCACCATAACCCTTCGTGATTCGCGGGTAAGGCGTCCTACTCATGCGGCTGCGCTCTTCAGGTTTTCTTCTCGTTCTTGCCCTCTGCTCGAGCGTTGCCCTTGCGCAGACGCCCCCAGGCGCCAATCCGCCGCCGGCACCGGTTGCCCCCGCAATCCCGGCCACTCCACCGGCAACACCGCAGCCTGCGCCGGGCCCGGCCGAACCCCAGACCCCCGCGGTTCCGCAGGCGCCGGCAACCGCTCAGCCAATTCCCGCGACCCCGTCGCCTGCAACTCCCGCCGGCCCGGGCTCCGCGCAGCAGGCCGGCCGCACGACGCTGTTCCCGAATCCGAGCGACCCGACAGGCGTCGAGGAGGGCGTCCTGGTCGCAAAACCCGCGGTGGTGCTCAACGGCATCAGCACCTGGGACGAGGCCTTCGCCAACCTGAAGAGCGCCTTCACCAGGATCGAGGACGAGCTCAAGAAGGCCGGGATCGCGCCGACGGGCCGGCCGGTGACGATCTTCGTCGACACCGACGACAACGGGTTCAAGTACGAGGCGATGGTGCCGATCGAGAGGGTTCCGGAGGGCAAGACGGAACTCACTCCCGAGATCAAGTTCGGCAAGACCCCGGAGGGCCGGTCCTTCCGCTTCGTGCACAAGGACGCCTATGACGAGATCGACGGCACCTACGAGACGATCACGGCCTATCTCGACATCAAGGAGATCGTCGCCAAGGATGCCTTCATCGAGGAATACGTGAGCGACTTCACGGATTCGCAGGACACCAATTTCGAGGTGAACATCTACGTTCAGCCGAAAGAATGATCGCGCTCTTCGACCTCGACGGGACCCTGACCGACCCGAAGGCCGGCATCACCCGGTCGATCCAGTACGCCCTCGACAGGCTCGGACGCCCCGTGCCGTACGCGGACGAACTGACCTGGATGATCGGCCCGCCCCTGATCGCGAGCTTTGCGAAGCTGCTGGGTCCAGCCGGGGATGCACAGGAGGCCCTGCGTCTCTACCGGGAGCGGTTCAGCGAGGTCGGCCTGTTCGAGAACGAGGTCTATGCGGGCATCCCGGCCCTGCTCCAGGATCTTCAGGAGAAAGGCGTCCGCCTCTTCGTCGCAACCTCGAAGCCCCATGTCTATGCGCGGCGGATTCTCGACCATTTCGATCTGTCGCGGTTCTTTTGCGGGATCTACGGCTCCGAGCTCGACAACCGGAACGCCGACAAGCGGGATCTCATCCGGCACCTGCTCGACCAGGAGCGCTTCGGCCCTGCGGGAGCCGTCATGATCGGCGACCGCGAGCACGATGTCGCCGGAGCCGGAGCCAACGGCCTCGCGGCGATTGGCGTCACCTGGGGTTACGGGTCCCGGCAGGAACTGCTGGATGCGGGCGCGGCCTGTCTGGTGGACGATCCGCGAGGGCTGGAGGAGCCGATCCTCAAGCTGACGGCATCCACGCCTCCCCGGGCCGCAACGGTCTGAACCGGTCAGCTGGAATTTCGGCGGCCTGGAGCGCCGTCGCCAGTTCCTGCGGCGGCTCGTCGACGCCCTCGTTGGTGAGCCGGAACGTGCCCCAATGGTGGCCGAGCGCCTGCTCGGCTTCAATGATGCGCAGCACCTTCACGGCATCCTCCGGGTTCATGTGCTGCGGCTCCATGAACCAGCGCGGCTCATAGGCGCCGATGGGCAGATGGGCGAGGCGGGGCCTGCCGAAGCGCTCGCGCATGCCGTGAAAGATTTTGCCGTCGCCGAAGCCGGTATCGCCCACATGGTAGATCGTGCCGGCGGGCGTCGTGAGCACATAGGCGCACCAGAGCGCCATGCGCCGGTCGTTGATGCCGCGTGCCGACCAGTGATAGGCGGGCTCGACATGGGCCGTGACGCCATGGCCGAGGTCGATGGTGCCGCCCCAGTCCCGCGTCTCGACCGGGATCTCCGGGTGCTCGGCCCGGATCACCGCATCGTTGCCGAGCGGCGCAACGAATTTCGGGCGATCCCTCTGCCAGAGGCGGCCGAGGGTCTCGGTGTCGAGGTGGTCGTAATGGTTGTGGGTGATCAGCACCGCATGGATCGGCGGCAGGTCGTCGAAGGCGATGCCCGGCGGGTTGACCCGCTTCGGACCGGCGAAGGAGACCGGGCTCGCCCGTTCGGAGTAGACCGGGTCGGTGAGGATGTTGAGGCCCGCCACCTGGATCAGGAACGAGGCATGGCCGATCAACGCGGAACGCAGGCCCTGCACCGCGGCCGGGGGCTTGTCCCGGAAGGGGCTCGGAAAGGTGTCCGGCCAATCCTTGCGCCCGCCGCCGAGCTGCCAGCGGGCGAGCTCTAGGAATCCCTTGTCCTGCGGTTGCCCCGGCGAGAAGAACCGCACCCCGTCGAAATGATCCGTGACAGGGCCCTCGTAATAGCGGTTCCTGGAACGGGCGGCGGTCATCCAGCCCAGTGCCCCGGTCGTGGCAATGACGGGAAGGCCGAAAGCTTTAAGAAGGGTGCGGCGGTTCATGGAGGCGTCGGATCCAGCGAGGCTTTAAGCGTGGGGATGCCGGGGCGGATCGGCAAGGGGCCTCAGCATCGTCCCGTCATGTCATCCGCCACGTCATGGCCGGGCTTGTCCCGGCCATCCCAGTTGTTTGAAGCGCCGCGCCTCACATCGAGATCACCGGCACAAGGCCGGTGACGACGCGGAGGAGCCTCCGCCTTGTCCAGGAGGGGAGCGATGAAGCTCCCAAGACTCTCTGTCATCGGCCTTTTCCTTGACTTCGCCGCCTTTTCCCCTTAGGTGCTGACCGCAAATCTGTAGAGCGAGCCCTTTTGAGCCGCCGACCAGCCCGAGGGGCTGGAGGTCAACGTCCGACAGCGCGATGCGCCCTCGGGCGCGCTTTCATTTGGGTTTCGCCGTGAGGACGAACGGATGTCGGACGACACATTGCGCATCGAGGACGCGGTCAACGAGACCTGTCCGTGGTCGGGAAAGCCGATCGCGGCGGACTCGCTCACCCTCTATCGCGGCGAGGTGGTCGGCTTCTGCAATCCCGGCTGCCGCGACAAGTTCAAGGCGGCGATCGACCACTTTGAAAAGGCCCTTGCGAAGAGCGATGTACCCCTCATCGCAAAAGGAATTGAGTGATCATGTTCGAAGGCCTTTCCGACAAGCTTTCCAATATCCTCAACGGGCTGACGCGCCGCGGCGCGCTCACCGAGGAGGATGTCAATGCGGCCCTGCGCGAGGTTCGCCGCGCCCTGCTCGAGGCCGACGTGGCGCTCGAGGTGGTGCGCTCCTTCACGGACAAAGTCCGTGCCCGCGCCGTCGGCGCCGAGGTGGTCAAGTCGGTCTCGCCTGGCCAGCAGGTGGTCAAGATCGTCCACGACCAGCTCGTGGAGATGCTGGGCGCGGACGCGGAGGTGATCAGCCTCAATGCGGTTCCGCCCGTCGGCATCCTCATGGTCGGCCTCCAGGGTTCGGGTAAGACGACCACGACCGCCAAGATCGCCAAGCGCCTGACGGACCGCGACAATCGCCGCGTGCTCATGGCATCCCTCGACACCCGTCGTCCGGCCGCGATGGAGCAGCTTGCCGTGCTCGGCAAGCAGGTCGGTGTCGACACGCTGCCCATCATGGCCGGCCAGTCGGCCGTGCAGATCGCCCGTCGTGCCATGGAGGCGGCTCGTCTCGGCGGCTACGACGTGGTGATGCTCGACACCGCCGGCCGCGTAACGGTCGACGAGGCCCTCATGATGGAGGCCGCCGAAGTGCGTGCCGCCACCAGCCCGCACGAGGTGCTGCTCGTCGCCGACGCGCTCACCGGTCAGGACGCGGTCAACACCGCGCGCGCCTTCGATCAGCGCCTCGGCGTCACCGGCATCGTGCTCACGAGAATGGACGGCGATGCCCGCGGCGGTGCCGCTCTGTCCATGCGGGCCGTCACCGGCAAGCCGATCAAGCTCATCGGTACGGGCGAGAAGGTCGACGCGCTGGAGGAATTCCACCCGAGCCGCGTCGCCAACCGCATTCTCGGCATGGGCGACATCGTCTCGCTGGTCGAAAGGGCCGCCGAGAACTTCGACCAGGCGCAGGCCCAGCGCATGGCCGACAAGATGCGCAAGGGCAAGTTCGACCTGGAAGATCTGCGCGACCAGCTCGCCCAGATGGAAAAGATCGGCGGCCTCTCCGGCATGATGGGAATGCTGCCCGGCATCGCCAAGATGAAGTCGCAGCTCGAGAATGCCAATCTCGACGACCGGATCATCAAGCGCCAGCGCGCCATCATCGATTCCATGACGCCCGCCGAGCGCCGCAACCCGGACATTCTCAAGGCCTCGCGCAAGAAGCGCATCGCCGCCGGTGCCGGCGCGAAGGTCGAGGAGATCAACAAGCTCCTGAAGATGCACCGCCAGATGGCTGACGTCATGAAGATGATGGGTGGCGGCAAGGGCAAGGGCATGGCCGGTGCGCTCGGAAAAATGTTCGGCATCGGCGGTGGCGGTGGCATGGGTGGAATGCCCCAGCCGACGCCGGAGCAGATCGAGGCGCTGCAGAAGCAGATGGGCGGCAAGCTGCCCGACTTCCCCGGCGGTGCCGGCGGCCTTCCCGCGATGCCGAAGGGCGGCCCAAGCCTGCCCGGTCTCGGTGGCGGCAAGATCCCGGGTCTTCCGGGCATCGGGGGCTTCCCGTTCGGAGGAAAGAAGAAGTGACCGAGAGTTTGATGGCGACAGAGCTGCTTCAGCGCGCTCATACGCTGTCCAGGAGATTGGAGGGTGCGGGCATCTGGAATGAGGTCCGTCTCCTCCGAGAGGACGGTATTACCGTTCTCGCACGTGTTCCCGGTGAATACTGGGAGATCGATCTGCTCGAGGACGGCACGACCGATGTGGAAGTGTTCCGAACCGCGGGTGACTTGGAGGATGAGTCCTCCATCGAACGCCTGATCAGCGAATTTGGTGAAAAGCTTAGACACTAGGAGCTATAAATGTCCCTGAAGATCCGTCTCACCCGTGGTGGTGCGAAGAAGCGTCCCTACTACCGCATCGTCGTGGCCGACTCGCGCTCCCCGCGCGATGGCCGTTTCATCGAGAAGGTCGGCACCTATGACCCGATGAAGCCGAAGGATGACGCCGGCCGCGTCGTTCTCGAGACCGAGAAGATCCAGGCCTGGCTCGCCAAGGGCGCCCAGCCGACCGACCGCGTCCTGCGCTTCCTCGATGCCGCCGGCCTCCTGAAGCGTCCGGCCCGCAGCAACCCGCAGAAGGCGGTGCCTGGCAAGAAGGCCCAGGAGCGCGCCGATGCCAAGGCCGCTGCCGCTGCCGCCGGCGAGGCTGCGTAAGCACCATGAAGAGGGAGCGCTTCAACCAGCGCTCCACCTCATCCCTCCCCCCCGTGGGGAGGGGCAGGGGTGGGGGTGCGAGCGTCAAAGCATCAGAACGTGGCGCTGACACCCCCACCTCCATCTCCTCCCCACAAGGGGGAGGAGGGCTCTCCCCGTCTCAGCGGGATAACCTCGTCCTCGTCGGCGAGTTCGGTCGCGCTCATGGCCTCAAGGGCGAAGTGCGGCTGAAATCCCATACCGGCGATCCGCAGGCGATCGCCGAGTACAGGCCGTTGATCGCGAGCAACGGCAAGACTTTTTCTCTCAAGAACGTCCGGGCCGCTCGCGGCGGCGCAGCCGATCTGCTCATCGCCGTTGTCGACGGAGTCACCACGCGCGAAGCGTCCGAGGCGCTCAACCGCGTGCAGCTTTACGTCGCGCGCGAAAAGCTCCCTCCGCCGGACGAGGATGACGAATTCCTGCTCGCGGACCTGATCGGCCTGGCCGTCCAGAACGAAGCAGGCGAGATCATCGGCACCGTGATCGATGTGCCCAATTACGGCGGCGGCGACCTTCTGGAGATCGCACCGGTGCAAAAAGGCCCAACCGCATTCCTGCCCTTCACCAAGGCTTTCGTGCCGACAGTGGATATAGCGGGCAAACGCATCGTCGCGGCGCCGCCGGATGATCTGTTCGAACAGGCGAAACCTGCAGCTGACTCCGAGGACGAGGCGTGAGTTTCAACGCCACCATTCTCACCCTTTATCCCGACATGTTTCCAGGGCCCCTCGGCATGTCCCTCTCGGGCGATGCGCTCGCGCGCGGCGTGTGGTCCCTGACGGCGAAGAACATCCGCGACCATGGCCTCGGCCGTCACCGCACCGTCGACGATACGCCCGCCGGTGGTGGACCCGGCATGGTGATCCGCTGCGACGTGCTGGCCGCTGCCATCGACGCCAATGTGTCGGCCGACGATCCACGCCCGAGACTGCTGATGAGCCCGCGCGGCAAGCCGCTGACGCAGCTCCGCGTGCGCGAGCTCGCGGCAGGTCCCGGCGCGGTCATCGTCTGCGGCCGGTTCGAGGGCGTCGACGAGCGCGTGATCGAGGCGCGGAGTCTCGAGGAAGTCTCCATCGGCGATTACGTGCTCTCCGGCGGCGAGATGGCCGCGATGATCGTGCTCGATGCCTGTGTGCGCCTGCTCCCTGGCGTCATGGGCAAGGAAGCCTCCGGCACCGAGGAGAGCTTCGAGTCGAACCGCCTCGAATACCCGCATTACACGAGGCCCCGCGAATGGGAGGGACGGCCGATCCCCGACGTGCTGCTCTCCGGCAACCATGCCGTGATCGAGCGCTGGCGCCGCGCGGAATCGGAACGCATCACGCGGGAGCGGCGGCCCGACCTGCTCGGGTAAGAGACAACAGACCGGGGGCTGTGCATGGCCACGCAGAACATCTACGACGATCCGGAATTTTTCGAGAATTACAGCCGCCTCGAGCGTTCGAAAGAGGGGCTGTCCGGCGCGGCGGAATGGCCCTCGCTGCAGGCTCTTCTGCCGGATCTCGTAGGCCGCAGAATCGTCGATCTCGGATGCGGCTATGGCTGGTTCTGCCGCTGGGCCCGGGAGCATGGTGCAAAACGGGTACTCGGCCTCGATGTCTCGGAGCGCATGCTGGCACGGGCCGCGGAGATGACATCCGATCCCGGCATCACCTACCGCCGGGCCGATCTCGAACGGCTCGATCTCGGCGACCAGCAATTCGATTTCGCCTACAGTTCGCTCGCCCTGCACTATATCGGCAATCTCTCCGGCCTTCTGGCCGAGATACATCGCGCGCTCGCTCCAGGTTCACGATTCGTGTTTTCGGTCGAGCACCCGATCGTGACGGCGCCGGAGAAAGCCGGCTGGTCGCTCGGTCCGGACGGACGCAGGACCTGGCCGGTGGACTCCTATCAGAAGGAAGGCCCTCGCCGGACCAACTGGCTGGCTGACGGGGTGATCAAGCAGCACCGCACCCTCGGAACCACTCTCAACCTCCTCATCCGGCTCGGCTTCGCGATCGCGCATGTGGAGGAATGGGCTCCATCGGACGCGCAGATCGCGGCAAGGCCCGAATGGGCGGAAGAGCGCGAGCGCCCGATGTTTCTGCTCGTCGCGGTCCAGCGCTAGGATCTCGACAGATCGATACGAAGGAGAATCGTCGATGGTGCAGGGTTTCGAGCATGTGGGGATGACCAGCAGCAATCTCGACAGGACCATCGCGTTCTATGGCGGCCTGCTGGGATTGAAGGAGGTGCTGGTCAAGCGGACAGGCGAGGGCGGTCGCATTGCGTTTCTCGATATCGGCGGCGTCATGCTCGAAATCGTCGAGCCCGCCACACCGATCCGGACGCCGGCGCGCGAGGTTCCCGCCACCGAGGCCGGCATTCGCCACATCACCTTCCGGGTCGATGACGTCGAGGCGGTTTACGAAAAGCTCCGGTCCGCCGGTGTGGAGTTCACCGTTCCGCCACGCAAGGCGGCAAACGCCGAACTGATCCGCAAGGTGGCGTTCTGCAAGGATCCGGACGGCATCATCGTCGAATTCCTGGAACGCGTGTGATCATCGCGCCTGGAGCAATTTTTCGGCGAAGGGGATCCGGTTCGCCGTCCAAAAATGCGGCACAGCTCTAGAGGCGGCTCGCCTCGAGCCTCGCCCCGAACGTCTTCAGATATTTCATCCCCGTGTCGCACATGATGGTGACGATGACGGCAGCGGGTCCCATCTGTTCGGCGAGGCGCAGGGCTGCGACGACGTTGGCGCCCGTCGACGTGCCGGCGAACAGACCTTCCTCCCGTGCGAGCCGGAAGGCCATCGCCATGGCCTCATCGGTCGAGACGCGCTCGATCCTGTCGGCGATGCTCTCCTGCCAGAGCGGCACCACATAGCCCGCGCCGATTCCGTCGATCCTGTGCGCACCCGACGGTCCGCCCGACAGGACAGCCGATTCCGCGGGCTCGACGGCGACGATCCTCAGCGCCTCGCGGTGGCGCCGCAGGCCCTCGGCGATGCCGCGCAGGGACGCCGCCGTTCCCACGCTCTGCACGAACCCGTCGATTCGGCCGTCCGTCTGCTGCCGGATTTCGTCGGCCATCCTGTGATAGGCGGCGATCTGGTCGCGGTTCTTCATCTGGTCCGTCCAGAAGGAGCCCTTCGCCTCGGCGATGATGCGGGCCTGCTCGATCATGTCCTTCGTCAGCTTCTCGGTCATGCGCCCGCTGTCGCTCGGCACGATGTGCAGGGTCGCGCCCAGAAGCACCATGTGATCGCGCTTCTCCTGTGCGAAGGCATCGGAGGTCACGATGTCGAGCGGATATCGCTTCACCGCACAGACGAGCGACAGGGACACGCCGGTGCTGCCGCCGGTATACTCGACCACGGAGCCGCCCGGCTCGAGGCGCCCATCAGCTTCGGCAGCCTCGATCATGGCGAGCGCCATCCGGTCCTTCATGCTGCCCGTGGGATTCTCGTTCTCCAGCTTCAGCAGGATGCGGGCGCCGTTCGCAGGCCGGATGTTGCGCAGGGCGATGAGCGACGTGTGGCCGATGCGGTCGAGGATGGTGCGGGGATGGTCGGTCATGGGGGTTGTCCAGAAACATCTGCCTTGTAGGCCACGGCGGTCCGCCCGTCAGGTGCGGAATCCGGACTTCTGTCGCGCGCAAGTCCATGCTAGCGCTTGACCCATGGCAGATTACGGTCAGTTCTGTTCCGTGGCGCGTGCCCATGAGGCCATCGGCGGGCGCTGGACCCTTCTCGTCGTGCGCGAACTCCTGTGCGGCAGCCGACGCTTCAACGACATCCGCCGCGGCATCCCGCGCATCTCCCGCACCATGCTGTCGGAGCGCCTGCAGGAACTGGTGCATGTCGGGGCAGTCACGCGCATGGACGGCGAGCATGGGCCGGAATATGCGCTCACCGAAGCAGGCCGGGAGCTGATGGGCATCGTGGGCGCCCTCGGCACCTGGGGCCAACGCTGGCTGCCGCGACGCGCCGAGGATGAGGATCTGGATTTCGAGCCCCTGCTCGTCGACATGCAGCGGCGCGTCCGTACCGACACGTTGCCCAAGGACCCGATCGTCATCCGCTTCGAGATCGAGGGGCAGCGCCAGCCGCGCTTCATGCTCCTGAAAGCGGCGGAGGTTTCGCTCTGCACGCAGAACCCGGGCTTTCCGGAGCCGCTCTGCATTCGGGCCCGTCTCCCTGCATTGGTCGCCTGGTGGCGGGGAGACGTGAGCTTCGCCGAGGTGCGGCGGATGGGGCTCACGGTGGAGGGACCGACAATTTTGGCGCGCGCGTTTCCGGATTGGTTCGAGCGATATCTGTTTTCCGAGGTCGCTCCAGCAGAACGGAGATGAACCTTTGACGCCCGGGTTTTACATTCCGTCATGGCCGTCGCCGGACTTGATCCGGGGATCGGCCCCGGCCATCCCGAGATGGAGAAGCGCTGCGCTTCGATCCATCGAGATCCCCGGCACAAGGCCCGGGATGCCGCAGGGCATGGAGGACGACCGCCGTCCTACAGGCTCGACAATCCCCCCAATCTCCTGTATAGGCGCAGCCTCAACTTAAAACAGGACGCCGAAATCCAGCAGGCTTGAGACTTCTCAAGACTTTGCAACGGCAGGAGTATTACGATGAACCTCATTCAGCAGCTCGAGCAGGAGCAGATTGCCAAGCTCGCCAAGACCATCCCTGTCTTCCAGCCCGGCGATACCGTGATCGTCAATGTGAAGGTGAAGGAAGGCGAGCGTACCCGCGTGCAGGCCTATGAAGGCGTCTGCATCGCCCGTTCCGGTGGCGGTCTCCACGAGAGCTTCACGGTCCGCAAGATCTCCTACGGTGAAGGTGTCGAGCGCGTGTTCCCGCTCTACTCGCCGCTGGTCGAGTCCATCAAGGTCGTGCGCCGCGGCGCCGTCCGCCGCGCCAAGCTCTATTACCTGCGCGATCGTCGCGGCAAGTCGGCCCGTATCGCCGAGCGCGCCGAGAAGAAGACCGGAACCCCGGCCGCGGCCGAGTAAGGCTCCCGTCTCATCGGCAGAATTCGGAAGGCGCGGCTCAGACCGCGCCTTTTTGCTAAGGCAGGCAGGCTTGTTTGCTGAGATAGGCAGGCTTGGCGGCAATCCATCGCGTCAAAAATATAATTGCGCCATGGGCCGTGTCTGCTATGCGATCATTTCAAGGCGGTGTGCGCTCAGGACATCTTCCCGTCGGAGCGACAGGCCGCTAAACACGACAAACCACGATTTTCGACTGTTGGAAGAGACACATGGCCAAGCCGCGCACCCTCTATGACAAGATCTGGGACGACCACGTCGTCGATCAGCAGGATGACGGGACGTGCCTTCTCTACATCGACCGCCACCTCGTCCATGAAGTGACCAGCCCCCAGGCCTTCGAGGGCCTGCGCATGACCGGCCGCAAGGTGCGCCAGCCGGGCAAGACGCTGGCCGTGGTCGACCACAACGTGCCGACCTCCGACCGCTCGCACGGCATCGAGGACCCCGAAGCCGCGACCCAAGTGGCAGCTCTCGCCCAGAACGCCAAGGATTTCGGAGTCGAGTACTACAACGAACTCGACACCCGCCAGGGCATCGTCCACGTGGTGGGCCCGGAGCAGGGCTTCACCCTGCCGGGCATGACCATCGTGTGCGGTGACAGCCACACCTCGACCCACGGCGCCTTCGGGTCCCTCGCCCACGGCATCGGCACCTCGGAGGTCGAGCACGTGCTCGCCACGCAGACGCTGATCCAGAAGAAGGCCAAGAACATGCGCGTGACCGTGGACGGGCAGCTGCCCGCCGGCGTCACTGCGAAGGACATCATCCTGGCCATCATCGGCGAGATCGGCACCGCCGGCGGCACCGGTCACGTGATCGAATATGCGGGCGAGGCCATCCGGTCCCTGTCGATGGAAGGCCGCATGACGATCTGCAACATGTCCATCGAGGGCGGTGCCCGCGCCGGCATGGTCGCTCCCGACGAGAAGACCTATGCCTACCTGAAGGACCGCCCCAAGGCGCCGAAGGGCGAAGCCTGGGAGGCGGCCGTGCGCTACTGGGACTCCCTGCGCACGGACGAGGGCGCCTTCTTCGATACCGAGATCAGGCTCGAGGCCGCCAATCTCCCGCCCATCGTCACCTGGGGCACGAGCCCCGAGGACGTGGTTTCGATCGCCGGCGTGGTGCCGAACCCGGACGACATCCAGGACGAGAACAAGCGCCGCTCCAAGTGGCGGGCGCTGGAATATATGGGCCTCAAGCCCGGAACGAAGATCACCGACATCGCGCTCGACCGCGTCTTCATCGGCTCCTGCACCAACGGCCGCATCGAGGACCTGCGCGAGGTGGCCAAGGTGGTCGAGGGCAAGCGCGTGGCCGAGAGCGTCAGCGCCATGATCGTGCCCGGCTCCGGCATCGTGAAGATGCAGGCCGAGGCCGAGGGCCTGGACAGGATCTTCAAGGAGGCCGGCTTCGACTGGCGCGAGCCTGGTTGTTCCATGTGCCTCGCCATGAACGCCGACCGCCTCAGCCCCCACGAGCGCTGCGCCTCCACGTCGAACCGCAATTTCGAGGGCCGTCAGGGCTTCAAGGGCCGCACGCATCTGGTGTCACCCGCCATGGCGGCGGCGGCGGCGATCGCCGGCCGGTTCGTGGACATCCGCACCTTCGGCTGATCGGTTTTTCGAACCAATGAAAAGGCCGTGACTCGCCCGAGTCACGGCCTTTTTAATGAGAAAGTCTAAGGCTTAGTCCACATAGACCCGGCGACCGCCGGCCACGACCTGGCGGCAACGCTCGACCGGGCGGCGGACGACCACGCCGTTCCGACGGACGCGCTCTTCCATCACCGTGCGGCACACGGTGCGGGTGCGGGCCGGGCGCACCACGCGGCGCTCAACGATGCGCTCACGGTAGCGCGGGCCGTGATGCCGCTCCTGCTCCACGCGAACGCCCGACGGACCGATCCGCACATCGACGCCCTGAGCCGATGCCGCACCGGCACTGAGAACCACCAGCCCGGCCGCAGCCAGGATACCAAATACCTTACGCATTATTACCTCGTGAGCTTTTGTCTATCAGGGTCTGTTAACGGCCAAGCGTGAAAGGCGTTCCGTTGCGAAGAAGAGATCGGATCGCCATGGTAAAGCAATGGTAAAGGTTTCGAGGAGGGTTTCATGAGCGATCGGGACCAGGAAGCCCGCGAGGCGCTGGAGCGCGTCCGGCGCGATTCGGACACGCTCGGTTCGTCGGCGCTCGCCCGCATGGGTCAGAGGGCCGGCGATCATTTCGGCGCCAAGGACGCCATCGGCACGGCCGAGGGCGGCGGCACCGATCCGGTCGAACTCTGGGGCCGCCGCATCGGCCGCGCCCTGTCGGTGGTCGGCGTGGTGATTCTAAGCCTGTGGCTCCTGATCCAGCTCGGGATCCTATAATCCATGAGCGCCTTAGCCCAGCTTCAGGCTCCCTCCCTCGACGATCTCGAAGCCCTGGCACAGGACGCCTATGCCCGTTTGCCGGAGGAATTCCGCCGCCTCTGCGAGGGCGTGGTGATCCGCGTCGAGGATTTCCCCGATGACGAGACCATGCGGGAGATGGGCTGCGAGACGCCCTTCGATCTGCTGGGACTCTTCCGTGGCATCGGCCTCGCCCAGGGTGGCGGCATGATGCACACGGGTCAGTTCCCCAACATGGTCTGGCTCTACCGCCGTCCGATCCTCGATTATTGGGCCGAGCACGAGGAGAGCCTGGGCCACATCGTGACCCATGTCCTGGTCCACGAGATCGGCCACCATTTCGGCCTCTCCGACGACGACATGGAAGCGATCGAGGCGGCTGCGGGGTGAGTTGTGAAATTGCAGAAAACTTGCGCCGAAAGCGCATTAACTGAGTCTGTTTTTGGTTAAGAAGAAAGTGATGATATGCAGTCTTAATACCGCTCCGGTGCGCAGTGTCACCTCGACTGTGAGATCGTATAAATATGAAATGAATTTCAATGAGAACATTTCAGAGTATTGTAGATGTGTTATACCTTTCGCCTATAACCATCTGACTACCTAAGAGGCTGACTCAAAAAGACTTGTGGTGTTTCAGGGTCTTGCGAGCCGTCTTGTCAGCATCCGGATATGAGCGATGAAGACCCAAGCCACCGCACTTTCAATGGAGGCTTCGAAGTCCTTGGCCAGGCGGCGGCAGCGTCCAAGCCAACCGAAGGTTCGCTCCAC
>NZ_JAHAMK010000039.1 GCF_018383585.1 Microvirga sp. 3-52 | reverse complement strand
AGAGTACCATCCTTCTCCAGGTTTCCCTGAAGCGGTGTACTCACCAAAGCATAGACATCGGTCGATGTTCTCATTCGATCGCCCCGAAGGACAATCCGCAAGGACACCGCCGCCTACGCTTCTCTTCTCTCTTCACTTGTCAAAGAACATACATCTTTCGATGCAACCGATAAAAACAGACCCCCGCAGAACAGACTTTGTTCCCGACCGAAGTCGGGCCCAATCGCCCGGTTTCTGAGGAAGATCTGGGCGCCGTTCGCGTCAGCGGCGGCGTCGATGGCCGGTATATAGACCCAACCTCTTCGGCCTGTCAACGTGCTTGTGAAAGTTTTTTGACACAGGAGCAAATTCCGACGCTCGCGAGCGTGCCGCACAGGTTTTTCCGCTCCTGCCTCACTGCCGACACAGTGCGGAATGAAGCAGAGCCGCGGCCGGCATTTCTTTTCCGGAACCTCTTTCTCTGGAGAGTTGGCGCGCCGCCCAAGCTTATCTATTGACCTGTGCGGTTGTCGTCTCATGTGCTAGATGGCCTCTGGTGTCTGTGACAGCAACCCACCCGCATCGATACCAGACAGAGATCATGAGCCCTCTTCCTCCCGATGACAGCCATGCCAAGCGTTTCCGCAAGGAAGCTTCGCATCTGTCGTCCGGCATCGATCTCGGACACGAGCCGCCGCTCAACACCAACGGCAGTGCGGCGCATGAGGTCGACAAATGGGAGGTGAACCTGCGCTGGCTTGGTGCCAGCGTTCTCACAGGCGTCACAGGCGCGGTCCTGATCGGGGCCTCCATCTACATCGCCCTTGAAGGTGCGACGACGTCCGCCCTCCCCCCGGAACGGGCGGCTCTCAATGGCCGGGCCCCTTCGGGAACCGACGAGGAGCGGTCCTCGAACGTGGCCCGCAAGGCCGACCGGCTCAACTTGACGGAGCATACGTCCTCCGCGCGGCAGAGCTTCAAGGCGCCGATGACGATCCGCAACGGCGAGAGAGAGGCCATCAAGGTTCGCAACTTCGTGCGTATCGCGACGAACCTCTCCCTGACCGCAGGCACCTATGCCGCCGATATTCCGCCGTTCAACCCCCTGCGCCTGTTCGCCGAGGGAATGGAGGAGCAACGCGTCGAGCCGGCGCCGGAGGTTGCGGATGCCGATGTGTCGGTCCTCAGGCGCGACCTTGCCATGGTGGCCATCGCGGCGAGCGCCCCCTCCCTGACGGATGGCGACGTGCTTGCGATCCTGGAAGAGGAGCGGCGGGTCTTCAACGAAGCGGGGCGCCGGACCTCCGTGCCGATCCCAGCCCAGCAGATGCTGTCGCGGACCCTGCGGCAGCCGGAAGGGCTGGGCGATGCCCTCGGCTATGCCCGCGTCGTCGATGCTCCTTTCAGCACGATCGAGGTTCGGGTCGTGCCTGAGAACGTGACCGAACTTCCCAAGATCGAGCAGAACACCATGACGCCCCTCATCGAGGAGCGGGATGTGGCTCTCAAGAAGGGCGAGACCCTCGAGACGGTCCTGCGCAGCTATGGAGGCACCCCCGAGCAGATCGCAGCAGTCAAATCGGCCCTGGCCGCCCGCATCAAGATCGAGGGTCTGACAGAGGGTCAGAGGCTGCGCATACTCATCGCGCCCGGCCCCCGCCTCGGCGATCCGAGGCAGATCGTGCGGGTGATCACGTTCGGAGAACGGGGGATCGAAGGCATCGCCGCTACCAACGACCGGGGTGTCTTCGTTTCGGTGACGCCCCCCGCCGACGAGACGAACCGTCAGATGGCCGAAGCCTCGGAGGAAGAAGACGAGGATGACGGGCGCGGCGGCGTGCGTCTCTACGAGAGCCTCTATGAGACGGCTCTCAAGAACGAGCTGCCCCGCCAGACCGTGGACGAACTGGTGCGCATCTTCGGCTACGATGTCGATTTTCAACGCCGCGTCTCGCAAGGAGATTCCTTCGAGATCTTCTATGGCTCGGATGACGAGAATGGCGCGCCTGAAGTCCTTTATGCCTCTCTCACCGTGGGAGGGGAAGCGCGTCGTGTCTACCGCTACCAAGGCGAGGACGGGACAGTCGATTTCTTCGATGACGCAGGCCGCTCCCTCAAGAAATTCCTGATCCGCAAGCCCATTGCCGACGGCATCCTGCGCTCGGGCTTCGGGTCGCGCTTCCACCCGATCCTGGGCTATTCGCGTCCCCATACGGGCGTCGACTGGGCCAACAGGGTCGGCACTCCCATCATTGCTGCGGGCAATGGTACAGTAATCAAGGCCGAGTGGGATTCAGGCTATGGCCGCCGGGTCGAGCTTCAGCATACGAACGGCTATGTGACTGCGTATTCCCACATGTCCAGCTTCGCCAAGGGCATCGCCCCCGGCAAGAGGATCCAGCAAGGCCAGGTCATCGGCTATGTGGGCAATTCAGGCCTCTCGACCGGACCGCACCTCCATTACGAGGTGATCATTAACGGCAGCTTCGTCGACCCCCTGAAGATCCGCCTGCCCCGTGGGCGGGAACTCGAAGGCCGTGGCTTGGTGGACTTCAAGCGCCAGCGCGAGCAGGTCGAGGAACTGATGTCCCACAGCGTCGCTTCCGCCACTCTCTCGCAGCGGGCGGAGTTGCGATAGAGCCCATGCTCGAGCTTTTCGCGATCGTGCTGCCGGTCTTCGGCTTGATCGGCATCGGCTATGTCGCGCGTCAGACAGGCTTCATTTCCGAGCGAGCCGGCGAGGGGCTGTCCGAATTCGTCTTCACCTTGTCCCTGCCCTGCCTCATCTTCCGCACCCTCGTTCGTGCCGAGATCCCGGACGTCCAGCCCTGGGGCTACTGGATTTCCTATTTTGTCGGCGTTGCCGTAGTCTGGCTCCTGGCCACCGTGATCGGACGGCGCTTCTTTGGGATCAAGGGTGTTTCCGGGGTGGTCGCCGGTTTCTCGGCGGGTCAGGCGAATACGGTTTTCGTCGGCGTCCCGATGATCCTCAAGGCCTATGGGGACGAGGGTGCCGTCCCGCTATTCCTGCTCATCGCCGTCCACCTTCCGGTCACGATGACCCTCGCGACGATCCTGGCCGAAGGTCGCCAAGCCTCGCCTGTCGTCGTCCTGCGCCGCCTATTCACCCATCCCATCGTCGTCGGGATCCTGGCAGGGTCCGCCTGCCGCCCCCTCGCGTCCCATGTGCCGGCTCCGGCCTGGCAGGTCATGGACCTGCTGGCGAGCGCCGCAGTCCCCTGTGCTCTCATCTCCATGGGCATTGCCCTGCGCCGCTACGGTCTGCAGACAGGCTGGAAGCTGCCGACCGTGATCTCGTTCCTCAAGCTCGTGCTGCATCCCCTGATCGTGCTGCTGCTGGCTACCCAGGTTTTCTCCATGCCGCCGGTCTGGGCCGGGGTCGCGGTGCTCTTCGCCTCGTGCCCATCCGGCATCAATGCCTATCTCTTCGCCGAGCGATACGGGGAAGGCGTGGCTCTCGCCTCCAGCGCCATCACCCTGTCGACGTTCCTCGCGTTGGGCACGACCCTGATCTGGCTCTATGTTCTGGGCGTGGGCTGAGGATCGAACCCGAGCCGCCGCCATACCGCTTGAGGGGTTGCGCCCTCCGCGCGCAACTCGGCCAGGGATTGCGACCGCCGGCTCTTCGCCAGCTTGTCGCCCATGGGGTCGAGCACGAGCCCATGGTGGTGATAACGGGGCGTCGGAAGGTCGAGCAGAGCTTGGAGCAGCACGTGAAGGTCGGTTGCGGCTTCGAGGTCCTGGCCGCGGACCACATGGGTAACGCCCTGGAGCGCATCGTCCACCACGACGGAGAGATGATAGCTCGTCGGTGTCTCCTTGCGCACGACCACCGCATCGCCCCAGCGCCGCGGATGCGCGGTGACGATGCCCTCACGGCCTTCACGGTCGAATGTCCGAAACCGATGCGGCCCCGGGGCAAGCTTTTCCAGCGCGGCCATGTCGAGGCGCCAGGCATGGGGCTCGCCGGCTGCGATCCGCCGGCCGGCCTCGTCGACAGGCATACCCCGGCAGATGCCCGGATAGAGCGGTGCGCAATCCGGATCGCGGGGCCAATCCCGGCCGGTCTCCGCCTCCCGGCAGGCGATCGTCTCCGTGATGTCCTTGCGGGTGCAGAAGCACGGATAGACCACGCCCCTCCCCTTCAGCCTCAGGAATGCGGCGTGGTAATCGGCGAAGTGCTCCGATTGCCTTCGCACCGGCGCCTCCCAGGTCAGGCCGAGCCAAGCGAGGTCGTCATAGATGGCGGCCTCGAATGCAGGACGGCAACGTGTGATATCGATATCCTCGATGCGCAGGAGAAAGCGGCCGCGGAAGCGGCGGGCGAAGTCGGCGTTGAGCAGGGCGGAATAGGCATGGCCCAGATGAAGCCGCCCATTGGGGCTGGGAGCGAATCGAAAGACCGGCTTCGTCACGGGAGCCTGTAAAAATGGAACATGAAGGAATGGCCACCCTCCTCGAAACGGACGCGGTTCTCAAGAGGGGGCTGAGCGAACTGGCCCTGGCGGATCCCGTGATGGCAAAGCTGGCCGCGAGCGGGATCACGCCGCAATTGCGCAAGCGGCCGCCGGGCTTCGAGGGACTGGCTTGGATCGTCATCGGCCAGCAGGTGTCCACAGCCAGCGCGACCGCCATCTGGAACCGGTTGAGGCAGATCCTCGAACCGCCGAAGCCGGAGGTCTTTCTTCGGCTCCCCGACGAGGATCTCCGTGCCGCCGGGCTGTCGGCCGGGAAGGTCAGGACCCTGCGCGCGCTGGCGGCGGAGGTCATCGACGGCAGGCTTCCCCTCGACGAGTTGCACAACCATTCGGCCGACGAGGCCCATGATCTTCTGACGCAGGTCAAGGGAATCGGCCCTTGGACCGCCGATGTCTACCTGCTCTTCTGCCTCGGGCATCCGGATGCCTTTCCGAGCGGGGATCTGGCTGTGCAGGAAGCGGCCCGCCTCGCCTATGGGCTGGAGCAGCGGCCGGATGCCAAGGCCTTGACGGCTTTGGCCGAGAACTGGCGCCCCTGGCGGGGTGTAGCGGCCAAGATGCTCTGGGCCTATTACCGTGTGATGAAGTCTCGGGAGGGCGCTCCCGTTTGACCGCGACGGCCATCATCGCGCCGTGCCGGCTCCAGACCGCAGAGGATCGTCATGATGGCCGCCATCGATGGACCCCGCCTTCCTCCGAGATGCGGGAAGGCCAAGCAGCTCATCGTCCTTCTTCACGGTATGGGGGCAGACGGGAACGATCTGATCGAGCTTGGAGGGCAATGGCGCGACTGGCTGCCGGACGCCGCCTTCGTGGCCCCGCATACTCCCGATCGCTGCAGCAATGTGCCCATGGGCGGGAGTGGTTTCCCCTGACCCTCACCGATCCGCGGGAATTCTGGAGCGGCGTGACCTATGCGGCGCCTAAGCTCGACGCCTTTCTGGACCGGGAGCTCGCCCAGTATTCACTGCCGGCATCACAGCTCGGCCTCGTCGGATTCAGTCAGGGTGCCATGATGGCGCTCCATATCGGCCTGCGCCGCGAGCCAGCACTGGCAGCCATCATCGGCTATTCGGGCCTTCTGGTGCTGAGGACGGACAGGGGCTCGAGAGCCTTCAAAGGGCATCCCGGTCGAAGCCGCCGATCCTGCTGGTCCATGGGGGCCAGGACGATGTAGTCCCGGTCGAGATGTTCCTTGTCTCGAAGGAAG
Organism: Microvirga sp. 3-52; assembly: GCF_018383585.1. Taxonomy (GTDB): domain Bacteria; phylum Pseudomonadota; class Alphaproteobacteria; order Rhizobiales; family Beijerinckiaceae; genus Microvirga. The sequence continues at coordinate 29,620 of NZ_JAHAMK010000039.1, read as the reverse complement.
CCCTCGGGGCCGCCGGGATCCCCTGCCAATGGCACCTCACGGCTGACCTTGCCCACGGAATCGACGAGGAGGGGGTTCGGCAGGGCGGCCTGTCCTGGCACAGGCCTTCGGCCTCCCCTCCTCTGGGACAATCTAGGCGCGGGCGGCCGCAAGAGCGGCATGAGCCCCGGCTCTGAGCATGGAAATGTCGCTGCCGATAGAAACCATATGGAAGCCCTTGGCAGACAGTTCCGCCGCCCGTGCGCCGGACACGGCATAGATCGCCGCGATCTTGCCTGCAGCCTTCACCCGGGAGAGCGCGTGATCCAGGGCTTTCTCGACCTCGGATCCGGTGGGGTTCAGACCTTTTCCCCCCGAGAGAGCAATGGAAAGGTCCGAGGGCCCGATGAAGATGCCGTCGATCCCGGGCACCGCCAGAATGTCGTCGATGATGGCGAGGGCCTCGCGGGTCTCCACCATGGCGAAGGCAACCGTCAGTTCATTGGCCCGTTGCAGATACTCGCCTGGCTCCATGCCCGACAGGGAGAGTGCCCCATAGGCACCCCAGCTGCGCTCGCCGACAGGCGGGAATTTCACGAAGCCGGCGAAGCGCCTTGCGTCCTCGATGGTGTTGATCATGGGGGCGATCACGCCCGAGACCCCGGCATCCAGGAAGCGCGAGGCGGAGGCGAAATCCCCGACGGGCACGCGGACCAGGGCTGGCTTTCCCGCGGCGGCGATCAGCGGCACCGCCTGGAGCGCGGCGGCAAAATCGATGGAGCCGTGCTGCAGGTCCATGACGACGGCATCGAACGCCTCACGGGCCAGAAGCCCGGCCACGGAGGGATCCGGCAGGCCGCACCAGGCCGTCAGGACAGGGGAGCCGGCCTTCAGCCGCTCGGGAAAGGATGGGTGGATCGGCATGATGCCCTTTCGGCAGACTGCGTTTGGGTTCTCGAAGGCGCGCGGCGGAAGGCGGGCCGTTACCGGCCCGCTTTGATCTCTTCAATGGCGCGCCCGGTCAGCTCGCTGAGCTTGGCCTGGAGTTCGGCATCGCCCACTGACCTGCCGACACCATCAAGATCCTTGCGAACCTTGCGCAGAACATCCTCATCGCCCGCCTCTTCGAAATCCGCGAGAACGACGCTCTTGGCATAGCTCTCCGCCTCGTCTCCGGCCTTGCCCAGGCGCTCGGCGACCCAAAGCCCGAACAGCTTATTGCGGCGGGCCGTTGCCTTGAACCGCAGATCCTCATCGTGGGCGAACTGCTTCTCGAAGGCATTCCTTCGGTCGTCGAAAGAAGTCATTACGTCATTCTCCTTAGCTTGGGCCTTCATGCGATATAAGGGCGCACTCGCGCTGCCGCTAGACACTTCCCATCTTAAAGCAGGTGCTTTCACCGGGCCGCAGGCCCCCAGCCCTCGCCCCGCGTTGTGCTTGCCCGAGGGATCGGATAGGTTGCCCCTCAGGCGGAACGCCGGTGAACAGCCGCGCTTAACGTCAGCCGCGGATCTTATAAAATGACTATCCCCAGGAGCCACGGCACATGGATTTTCTCAAACCACGGTACACGCCTATGAATCGTCGCCGTCGCATCTATGAGGGCAAGGCGAAGGTCCTCTATGAGGGCCCTGAACCCGGTACGCTCATCCAGCACTTCAAGGATGACGCGACCGCCTTCAATGCCAAGAAGCATGAAGTGATCGACGGCAAGGGCGTGCTCAACAATCGGATCTCGGAATATCTGTTCCAGCATCTGAACGATATCGGGATCCCGACCCACTTCATCCGCCGCCTGAACATGCGCGAGCAGCTGATTCGCGAGGTGGAGATCATCCCCCTCGAGGTGGTGGTGCGCAACGTCGCGGCGGGCTCGCTTGCCACCCGTCTGGGCATCGAGGAAGGCACGCAGCTGCCGCGCTCGATCATCGAATTCTATTACAAGAACGACGCTCTCAACGACCCCATGGTGTCGGAAGAGCACATCACGGCCTTCGGCTGGGCCTCGCCCCAGGAGATCGACGACATCATGGCGCTCGCCATCCGGGTCAACGACTTCCTGTCCGGCCTTTTCCTCGGCGTCGGCATACGCCTCGTCGACTTCAAGCTCGAGACGGGACGCCTCTGGGAAGGCGAGATGATGCGCATCGTCGTGGCCGACGAGATCTCCCCGGATTCCTGCCGCCTCTGGGACATCAAGTCCAAGGACAAGCTCGACAAGGACCGGTTCCGCCGGGACATGGGCGGGCTGGTCGAGGCCTATTCCGAGGTTGCCCGCCGTCTCGGCATCCTGGCCGAGAACGAAAATCCGGTCACGGGCGGGCCCCGTCTCGTGCAGTGAGGCCTTTCATGGAATGATGAAAAGCCCGGCCTCGTGCCGGGCTTTTCTTTGGCCTACGCAGCTATTCCCATCCTGTCGGCTTCACGCATAGATTGACCTCATGCCCGTCCGCCTCTTGCGTTCCCGCCTTCCGATCCTGGCCTTGTGCCTGCTCGTCGTCAGCTGCGGCTACATCCCCCGTCAGGTCGCGGGCCTCCCACCGGACGCATCCTGGGACGCTCTGCCGTTGCGGAAATGGCTGGCCGAGGACCGGGCCGAGCCTGTGGCGCTGGCCTTCTGCGCCCCGCCCGAGTGCAGTCCGGGCCTCACTGTCGGCGTCATCCGCCTGACAGGCAAGGACGCGGACGTTACGGACGCCCTTCTAAAAGACCCTGAGCGTCTGGTCAGGGCGCTGCGCTCGCCGGCGGGTCGGGCGAAGCCGGTGAAGACCCGGATCACGGTCGAGCGCCTCAAGGACGCCCCCTATCCCGGCTTTGCCATCGATCTCGCCCCGGGGGATGGTGGCAAGCGCCCGGCCTATGGCGCCGCGTTCGGCAGGCGCGATGGCGAGGTTCTGTCGGTCGTTCTGGTCATCGGCGAAGTGCCGGATGTCGTGCGTGATACGGCCAAGGAAGTCGCCGCCCGCGAATTGGGCTCATAAGTCGAGTTTCGCATAGACTTGCGGGAACCGATCCTCACTTCACCGGATCATGCTTCGAGGCCGTTGTCTCTTGCGGCTAAATTCTTTATGGCCTTGGCCAAATCTCAACAGCCCGAGGCCCCCATGAAAGCGCGTGTCACCGTGACCCTCAAGAACGGCGTTCTTGACCCCCAAGGCAAGGCCATCGAAGGGGCTCTCAAGTCCCTCGGCGTCGAGGGCATCGACGGCGTGCGCCAGGGCAAGGTCTTCGACATCGAGCTCGGGACCACGGACAGGTCCAAGGCCGAGGCCGCCCTCAAGGCCGCCTGCGAGAAGCTGCTCGCCAATACCGTCATCGAGAATTACCGCGTCGAGATCGCGTGAGGCTTCCATGAAATCTGCCGTCATCGTCTTCCCCGGCTCCAATCGCGAAGGCGATGTGCTGCGGGCGCTCACATCGGCCGGCTCCCGGGCGGAGAAGGTCTGGCATGCCGAGACCGAACTGCCGAAGGGCACGGACCTCGTGGTCCTGCCGGGCGGCTTCTCCTATGGCGACTATCTTCGTTGCGGGGCGATTGCCGGCCGCGCCACGGTCATGGATGCGGTGCGCGCCCATGCGGCGCGGGGCGGCCTCGTGCTCGGCATCTGCAACGGCTTCCAGATCCTGTGCGAATCCGGGCTTCTTCCCGGCATCCTGATGCGCAACGCAAACTTGAAATTCATCTGCCACCGGCAGTTCCTGCGGGTGGAGCGCGACGACACCGCCTTCACCCGGGCTTATGCCAAGGGTCAGGCCATCGATGTCTGCGTGGCGCATGGCGAGGGCAACTACACGGCCGACGGGGAGACCCTGAAGCGGCTCGAAGGAGAAGGGCTGGTGGCCTTCCGCTATTCCGATGCCCAAGGGCACATCACGGCCGATTCCAACCGCAACGGCTCCATGAACGCGATCGCGGGCATCTATTCCGACAAGCTCAACGTGCTCGGCATGATGCCTCACCCGGAAAACCTGATCGAAGATCTCGTCGGCGGCACCGATGGACGTGGCTTGTTCGAGAGCCTCGTGTCGAGTTTTCCGAAGGCGGCTTGATATCTGGAGCGGAGAGAGCACTCCGCAGCCCTCATCCTGAGGAGCGAAGCGTCCCGAACGACGTCTCCAGTCCTTACTGGGCCCTCCTTCGAGACGCCGCTCCGCGGCTCCTCAGAATGAGGACATCTGATTTGTTCCCCTTACTCTCCCGCATGGGAGAGGGTGAAAGAAGCGAGACACCGATGACCCGCAACGACGTCGCCATCACCCCTGAGCTGGTCAAGGAGCATGGGCTAAAAGCCGACGAATATGAGCGCTTCGTGAACCTGATCGGCCGCGAGCCGACCATCACCGAGCTCGGCATCGTGTCGGCCATGTGGAACGAGCACTGCTCGTACAAGTCCTCCCGCATCCACCTGCGCGGCCTGCCCACCAAGGCCCCCTGGGTGATCCAGGGACCGGGCGAGAACGCGGGCGTGATCGATATCGGCGACGGCCTGGCCTGCATCTTCAAGATGGAGAGCCACAACCACCCGTCCTTCATCGAGCCCTATCAGGGAGCCGCGACGGGCGTCGGCGGCATCCTGCGCGACGTGTTCACCATGGGGGCGCGGCCCATTGCATCGCTCAACTTCCTGCGCTTCGGCGAGCCGGACCACCCGAAGACCCCTCACCTCGTCTCAGGCGTGGTCGCGGGCATCGGCGGCTACGGCAACTCCTTCGGCGTGCCGACCGTCGGCGGCGGCGTCGGCTTCGACAAGCGCTACAACGGAAACATCCTCGTCAACGCCATGGCGGTGGGCCTCGCCCGCACCGATGAGATCTTCTACGCCAAGGCCACGGGCATCGGGAACCCGATCGTCTATCTCGGCTCCAAGACCGGCCGCGACGGCATCCACGGCGCGACCATGGCGTCGGCCGAGTTTGACGATGCGTCCGAGGAGAAGCGTCCGACCGTGCAGGTCGGCGATCCCTTCGCCGAGAAGCTCCTGCTCGAAGCCTGCCTCGAGCTCATGAAGTCGGGCGCCGTGATCGCGATCCAGGACATGGGCGCTGCGGGCCTCACGAGCTCGGCCGTCGAGATGGGCGCGAAGGGCAATCTCGGCATCGAGCTCGACCTCGACAAGGTGCCCTGCCGCGAGGAGGGCATGACCGCCTACGAGATGATGCTCTCCGAGAGCCAGGAACGCATGCTCATGGTGCTCAAGCCGGGCATGGAGAAGGAGGCCGAGGCCATCTTCCACAAATGGGGCCTGGACTTCGCCATCATCGGCAAGACCACCGACACGCTCCGCTTCGTCATCAAGCACGGGGGCGAGGTCAAGGCGGACCTTCCGATCAAGGAACTGGGCGACGAGGCTCCTCTCTATGACCGTCCGTGGGTGGAAAGCCCCAAGCTGCCCGTGATCGCGCCCGACAGCGTGAAGGCCCCCATGTCCGAGGCCGAGGCGCTCCTGAAGCTCGTCGGCTCGCCGGACCAGTGCTCCAAGCGCTGGGTCTGGGAGCAGTACGACCACCTGATCCTCGGCAACACCGTGCAGATTCCGGGCGGCGATGCCGCCATTGTGCGCGTCGAGGATGGACCAAAGGGCCTGGCGCTGACCACCGACGTCACGCCGCGCTATTGCGAGGCGGATCCCTTCGAGGGCGGCAAGCAGGCGGTGGCGGAAGCCTGGCGCAACATCACGGCCGTGGGCGGCCTGCCCCTCGCCATCACCGACAACCTCAACTTCGCCAGCCCCGAGCGCCCCGAATCCATGGGGCAGTTCGTCGGCTGCGTCAGGGGCATCGGTGAGGCCTGCAAGGCCCTCGACTTCCCGGTCGTGTCCGGCAACGTGTCGCTCTACAACGAGACCAACGGCCAGGGCATTCTTCCCACGCCGGCCATCGGTGGCGTCGGCCTTCTCGACGACGTGACGGTCAATGCCTCCATCGCCTTCAAGCGCGAGGGCGAGGCCATCGTGCTCATCGGTGCGACCCGGGGCTGGCTCGGCCAGTCGATCTATCTGCGAGACGTCTGCGGCCGGGAGGAAGGCGCCCCGCCGCCGGTGGATCTGGTGAACGAGAAGCGCAACGGCGATTTCGTGCGCCAGCTCATCCGGTCCGGCCAGGTGAAGACCGTGCACGACGTCTCGGACGGCGGCATCGCGCTGGCTCTGGCCGAGATGGCCATGGCCGGCGACGTGGGCGCCGAGATCACCGCTTACCCCGAAGGCTTCCCCCTCCATGCCTTCCTCTTCGGCGAGGATCAGGCCCGCTACCTCATCGCCGTCGACGAGGACGTGGCCGCCGACATCCTCTACGAGGCCGGCGCCATCGGCGTTCCGGCCGTGACGCTCGGGCTGACCGGCGGCGACGCGTTGATTCTGCCTGGGCAACAGGCCATATCCCTGAAGCAATTGAAGGCAGCGCACGAAGCCTGGCTGCCGGAATACATGACCGGTAAGTCCTGAGGAGTTTGATCCATGCCAATGAATGCCCATGATATCGAGAGCATGATCAAAGCCGCCCTGCCGGATGCGGTCGTGGAGATCAAGGATTTGGCGGGCGACGGCGACCACTACGCCGCCACCGTCACGTCCTCGGCTTTCAAGGGCAAATCACGGGTCCAGCAGCACCAGATGGTCTATGCGGCGCTGCAAGGACGCATGGGGGGCGTGCTTCATGCCCTTGCATTGACGACCGTGGCACCCGACAATTGAGACACGAACCCCGACGCCTTGACCGTCGGGAAGAAGGAGAATTCCATGGCTGACGCCAACCAGATCATCGACAACGAAGTGAAGTCCAACGACGTCGTGCTGTTCATGAAGGGCACGCCGCAATTCCCCATGTGCGGGTTCTCGGGGCAAGTGGTCCAGATCCTCAACTACCTCGGCGTGCCTTACAAGGGCGTCAACGTGCTCGAGGACGAGACCGTGCGGCAGGGCATCAAGGACTATTCCAACTGGCCGACCATTCCCCAGCTCTACGTGAAGGGCGAGTTCATCGGCGGCTGCGACATCACCCGCGAGATGTTCCAGGCCGGCGAGCTGCAGCAGCTCTTCATCGACAAGGGCATCCAGGTTCAGCAGAGCGCCTGAGAACCTACCGACTGACGAGATCGAGGCGGGGCAAAGCTCCGCCTTTTGCGTTTTGAGGCGCCCGCCAAGGGAGCGTCTTATGTCGCATTCCTCAAACGGCTCAGTTTCCGGCACACTGGAAGTGTGCTGAACTCAACAGAAAGGCCGCTCATCACAGAATAATAAGGAGCGGTGAGAAGGGGCTGTACCATGATCGAACCCGAACCGAATGTCGTCGCATTCAAGCCACGCAAGCCCGTGGCTCATCATCCCAGGAGCCTCATGGAGCGGATCTATGCTGCCGGCTCCCTGTCCATCCGGGCGGATGACCGATCCACCAAAATGGCCGCCGTCATGCTGCAGGTGCTGGGCTTTCTGGTGATCGACGAGATTCTGGCGGACGGCACTCCGCGCCGGCTCGAGCGCGGCGAGGCCCGGCAGGCCATGGACCGCCCCTGGCGGCTCTCGAAGCCGGCCTTTTCCGGCACGATCGGCGTTCCGGACGGCGGCGGCGCCTTTCCGGCTTAGGATCGACCCAAAGCCGTTTTCATGAAGGTGACGGCATCGGGCGAGGCCCATTCGGCCGGACCCTTGAGCAGGGCGATCTCGCAGCCCGAGGCATCGACCACGAAGGTGGTCGGCAAGCCGACCACATGGCCGGATTTCTGCAGCACCTGCAGCAGCTTGCCCTCCGGATCGGCATGATAGGCCAAGTTTTTGATGCCGTTATCCTGCAGCCAAGCCTTGGGCTTTTCAAGGTTGCGGGTGTCGACATTGATGGCGACGACCTGGAAATCGGGGCCGCCCAGCTCGGCCTGCAGCTTGTCGAGGGCGGGCATTTCCTCACGGCAGGGCACGCACCAGGTCGCCCAGAGATTGACCAAGATCGTCCTGCCCTTGAAGTCGGACAGGCTCATCGGCTGCCCCTCGGGGCCGGTGAAGGCAATGACCGGCGGCGGCTTCGGAGCATTGCTCACGCCGACGGCCGCCACCTCGCCCTTGGCCAGCGGCTTCAGCCGATCGGCCGTGGGCTTCGAGGCGCGGCATTCGGCAACGCCGGCCACCATGGGGTCTAAGGGCGCAAGGCCGTACCAGACGGCGCCTATACAGATCAGGGCCAGGGCGGCCGGGCCAGCGAGCCAAAGGCGGCTTCGATGGGGTTGCGGTTTGGAGGTCGACATGAGGTGGATGTGACGCTTTTCGCGGCCGACCTCAAGCCCCGCAGGGCGCCCGACGTCATCATGGCCTTCACGATCCCGTAAGCTTGGCTCAGTCATGGACCCTGGCAGTAAGCCCGCCAGGGTCCATGATCGAATCAGATGATGAGGATGTCGGCGGCCGTCAGTCGGACATTGTTGAAGTCCGCGATCTTCAAGATGCCGCCCGCGCGCGAGCCATTCGAGTCGAATATCAGATCGTCCGTCACGGGATTGTAGATGAGGTAATCATTTGAATCGAGTGCGCGATCGCCGATGCGGAAGTAGGCTGCATTCAACTTTCCCGGAACGCCTTCCGAACCGCGTCCGAGTTTGCTGAAGATCGCGTTGTCGAGCACAACGAAATCATAGCGGACATTGAAGTCGAGGACCCTATCGACGGTCGTGCGCGTAGGATGATCGTCGAACCTGAAGGAGTCCCGGCCGATCCCGCCGCGCAGGTCGTCCCGCCCGCGACCGCCGTCGAGGACGTCATTGCCACCCAGCCCGAAGCACGTCGCGACCGTTTCCGCCGACGATCGTATTGGCAAGCTCCGAACCGCCCAGCCGCACGTTCGCGTTCGTGTCCGAGGTAAGGAATTCCACCTCGGCAGTGGCGGCGAGCGAATAGCTGGTCGAAACCCGCACCGTGTCGATGCCGCCGCCGGTCGCTTCGGTGACGATCTCGAATGCGCTGTCGACGAGGTAGATGTCGTTTCCCGAACCGCCCGTCATGGTGTCCACGCCAGCGCCGCCATTCAGAATGTTGGCGCCGCTGTTGCCGGTGAGCACATTGGCAACTGCATTACCGGTGAGGTTGACGGCTCCCGTACCGCCGGCCTGGAGGTTCTCGAGTCCAGCCGCCAGAGTATATTCGGCAAGGAACGACACGACCGTGTCGACACCCTCGCTCTCGACGATCACGTCTCCGGCATTGTCGATGGTATAGGTGTCGTTACCGACGCCGCCGTTCATGCGATCTGCGCCTGCGCCACCGTCCAGGGAATCATTGCCGGCATCGCCGATGAGTTCGTTGACGCCCGCATTGCCGATCAGGCTGTTGCTGTTGGCATTGCCGGTCGCGTTGAGGCTGGCTGTCCCGGTAAGAACGATGTTTTCGAGATTGGCCTGCATTGCGATGGAATAGGTGATCGAAGCGCTGACCGTATCTGTTCCTGCGGCGGATCCCTCCGTGATCGCATCATTCTGATCATTGACCACATAGGTGTCGTTGCCGGTACCGCCTGACATTTCGTCGGCACCGGTACCGCCATCAAGGCGATCGTCGCCTTCGCCGCCGACGAGATCGTCACCGCCGCCGCCGCCGAACAGGACGTCGTTGCCGCTTGCACCATCAAGGGTATTAGCGGCCTCGTTGCCCGTCATGGCATTGGCAAGCCCATTGCCGGTGCCGCTGATCTCCGCACTGCCGATCAGGACAAGGTTTTCGACGAAGACAGCCCCGGCCGTCAGGGAGAAGCTCACGCTCGAGCGAACCGTATCCGTGCCGCCATTGTCCAGTTCCGTGACGACATCGCCCTCCTCATCGACAACATAAGTATCGTTGCCGCCGCCGCCGCTGAGATTGTCGGCACCGGCGCCGCCATTCAGGATATTGTCGAATGCGTTGCCCGTGATCGTATTTGCGTCAGCATTACCCAGGACGTTGAACGCTTCGTCGGCTGGCGTAAGGGCGAAATCCGTGTCGCCGTCTTCCAAGATGACCAAGCGAAGTTCGTCGTATCTTGTTGGCATGTCGGTCTCTCCACACCCCTCTCGTTGAAGGCCCTGAAGTCGCCTTTCTATATGTTATTTCAATGCCTTCAGGATTGGCTATAACGTGCGGGAAAACGATACGCTCCAGCATTTCTTACCTTACGGAATATTTACAATGCGATTCCTTCCTCAGCTCGACTTAAGGGCTGATCAGGCCCGCTTTGCCTCTCGCATCCGGCAACGCTTGCCGTTATGGTGCGGCCACGTTTCGGAGCTCTCTATGTCGTCCAGCCTGACCTTCCCTCGCGCCATCCTGGTTTGCGGCCTTCTTGCTCTCGGTCTGACCGCCTGCGGCCGACGCGGCGCGCTCGAGCCGCCGCCGGACGCCTCGGCGCAGGCGGCCGAGACCCAGACACAGGCCCCGACGAGCGACGCCACCCTGCCCTCTCCGGTCGGCACGCCCCGCTCCCAGCCGAACCGGGGCTACACGATTCCGAACAAGCCCTTTATCCTCGATCCGCTGCTTTAGGCTTTTTCGATGCACCATTTCGCCTATCGTGACGGTGTCCTCCACGCGGAGGACGTCGATCTGCGCCGCCTCGCCGATGAGGTCGGCACTCCGTTCTATTGCTATTCCTCGGCCACCCTGGAGCGGCACTACCGGGTCTTTGCCGAGGCTTTCGCCGATACGGATGCCCTCGTCTGCTATGCCATGAAGGCCAATTCCAATCAGGCCGTGCTCAGGACCCTCGGCCGTCTTGGCGCCGGCATGGATATCGTCTCCGAGGGCGAGCTGCGCCGCGCGCTGGCCGCCGGCGTGCCGGGCGAGCGCATCGTGTTCTCCGGCGTCGGCAAGACGAGGCCCGAGATGGCCTTCGCGATCGAGAGCGGAATCCTCTGCTTCAACGTGGAATCGGAGCCGGAACTCGAGGCGCTCTCCGAGGTCGCGGTCTCCAAGGGCGTGCGCGCACCGGTCTCGATCCGCATCAACCCGGACGTGGACGCCAAGACCCACGCCAAGATTTCAACCGGCAAGTCCGAGAACAAGTTCGGCATTCCCATCGCCCGCGCCCGCGAGGTTTATGCCCGGGCGGGGGCGCTCGAGGGGATCGAGGTCACGGGCGTCGATATGCATATCGGCAGCCAGATCACGGATCTTGCGCCTTACGACAACGCGACCGCCCTTCTCGCCGAACTCGCCCGCGATCTGATGGCCGCCGGGCACAAGCTGCATCACATCGATCTCGGCGGCGGCCTTGGCGTGCCCTATCGCGAGGACAATGAGCCTCCGCCCGATCCGCAGGCCTATGCGGCGATCATCAAGCGCCATACCAAGGATCTCGGCCTCAAGCTCGTGTTCGAGATGGGCCGCATGATCGCCGGCAATGCGGGCGTGCTCGTCGCCCGGGTGATCTACGTCAAGCAGGGCGCCGACAAACCTTTCGTGATCGTCGATGCGGCGATGAACGACCTCATCCGCCCGACGCTCTACGAGGCCCATCACGATATCAAGCCGGTCGAGGAGGCATCTCCCGATACACCGCACGTCGTCGCCGACGTGGTCGGTCCCGTCTGCGAGACCGGCGATTACCTCGCCCTCTCCCGTGACATGCCGGCCGTTAAAGCGGGCGACCTCATCGCCATCATGACGGCCGGCGCCTATGGGGCGGTTCAGGCCAACACCTACAACACGCGGCTTCTGGTGCCCGAGGTGCTCGTCCGCGGCGAGGAGCACGCGGTGGTGCGCCCGCGCCCGGCTTATGAGGAGCTGATCGGGCTCGACCGGGTTCCGGGCTGGCTGGACTGAAAAGCGGCGGCGCGCCTGATGAAGATTGTTCATGCTCGCCCTTCCCCGTCGTCACCGGCCCTGTGCCGGTGATCCCGGTTTGAACAGCGCGGCGCTTCACAGCATCGGGACGGCCGTAACGGACGGGTCCCCCCCGCCTCCCCCTCCTCCGTGCCGCAAGTCGAAAACAACCGACTTGCGGCAGACTAAGAGCCCGCCTCGGGCAAGCCCGAGGTTCGTGGGGCGATGGGTTTCGAGAGCTATGCCCCTTTCTGAGCCGATCTCGGAGAGCGTCGTGAGGACCAACGACCCCGGCCCTCCCTGGACCGGACTTTCAATTCGCATCGAACAAGGCTCCGCCTGAACGATTAGGATTTTCGAGCGGTCACCTCTTCTTGAAGCTCCGCGCGCAATTGACCGCTGGTCATCCAGAGCATGCGTGCTAGCTTTTTTGTGGGGGTTATCTGCACATTCGTGCAGCGGGAGATGTTTGGCATGAGCGAAGGCCCGAACCCGACGCCTGGGCGCAGTCCCCTGAATCAGCGGTTCGGGCGTCTGGTCGCGCATGCCCGCTGGTCCCTCTGGTGGGAGGAAGCCTGGCCCCGGCTCTGGCTGCCGTTCGCCATTGTCCTTTTGTTCTTCACCCTGTCTTGGCTCGGCCTCTGGCTCGATGCCCCGCCCCTGTGGCGCACCATCGGCTTGGGTCTGTTCACGGCGGCTTTTCTTCTGTCGCTCTGGCCTCTGCTACGCCTGCGCATGCCGACCCGGACGCGCGCACTCGACCGCCTCGACCGGAAAACGGGCCTGAGCCACGGCCCGGCCCGCGTTCTCGACGATACGCTTGCCCTCGGCTCGACGGATCCCGGCACCAAGGCTCTCTGGGCGCTTCATCGCAAGCGCGCGGAAGAAGCCGTCGGCCGCATGCGCGTCGGCCTGCCGCAGCCCAATATGGCGAAGCGCGACCGCTATGCCTTGCGGGCTGCGGGCCTTCTCGCCCTGGTGACGAGCGCCTTCGTGGCGGGACCCGAGATCGGCTCGCGGCTCGCCGCGGCCTTCGACTGGCGGAGGATCGAGACCGCCTCCCCGTCCTTCCGGATCGACGGATGGATCGACCCACCCCTTTACACCCGCACCCCGCCGCTGATGATCGACCTGGCCCGCGGGCAAAGCCTGCGGGCGCCGATCCACTCGACCGTCGTCGTCCGGATCGCCGGCGAGGGCAGCGCGGAGGTCAAGCCGGGCAAGGGCCTGACGCCTCTGCCTCCCAAGGCCAATCAGCGCACGGACATGCGCGAGGAACGCTTCAAGCTCGATGGCTCGAGCGAACTGACGGTCAGCACGGGCTTTGCCAACAGTGTGACCCTGACCATCGAGGCCATTCCCGACCGGCTGCCGGAAATCGCCTTCACCATGCCGCCCGAAGTCAATGCGCGCGGCACCTTCACCTTGAGCTACAAGGGCAAGGACGATTATGGCATCACCTCCCTCGAAGGGATCGTGGAGAAGGCTGACAACAGCAAGGGCCGCTCTCTCGTCCCGGCCCCGCAGCTCACCCTGGCTCTCCCGAGCCATGAGGAGAACGCCCCGGACACCAAGTCACCGGTCGACCTCACGAACCATGCCTGGGCCGGAGCCCCGGTGACCATCAGGCTCAAGGCCAAGGACGAGGCGGGCCAGGAGGCGACTAGCGAGACGATCGCCTTCACCCTGCCGCAGCGTCCGTTCATCAATCCTCTCGCCAAGGCCCTGGTCGAGCAGCGCCGGAACCTCGTGCTCGCCCCGGATGATCGAAAGCGCGTTCAGGTGGCGCTCGATGCGCTGCTGATCGCACCGGAAGAATACACCCCGCAATGGGGCGTGTTCATGGGCCTTCGCGCTGGCACGGAGCGCCTGCGCGTTGCGAAGACCGACCAAGAGCTCATCGATGTGGCCGATTGGCTCTGGGCCATGGCGCTCCAGATCGAGGACGGCGGCCTCTCCGATGCTGAGCGGGAGCTGCGCGCAGCCCAGGAGCGCCTCAAGGAGGCCATGGACCGGGGCGCGACGGACGACGAGATCCGGCGCCTGACGGATGAGCTGCGGCAGGCCATGGACAAGTTCCTGCGCGAATTCGCCCAGCGCATGCAGCAGAACCAGCAGTCGCAGGACCAGAACCAGCGTACGCCTCCGGACCGGATGATCTCGCAGGACGACCTCAACCGCATGCTGCGCCAGATGGAGGAGGCCATGCGCCGCGGCGACGTGGCCGAGGCCCAGCGTCTCCTCGAGCAGCTGCGCAACATCCTCGAGAACCTGCAGACCGCCCAACCCAACAGCCGCATGACCGATCCGCTCGGGCGCGAGATGAACCAGGCCATGCAGGATCTGGAAGACATGGCGCGTGAGCAGCAGAACCTGCGCGACGAAACCTTCCGGGACGGCCAGAACCGGCGCATGCAGCAGGGCGATCGCAACGGACAGCGCCAGCAAGGGCAGCGCCCGGGCCAACGGCAGCAGGGTCAGCGCCAACAGGGTCAGCAGGGCCAGCAGGGCGAAGGCCAGGAGCAGGCCGAAGACGGCCAAGGAGGCCAGGACCAGGATCCTTTGGGACTCAAGCAGCGGCAGCAGGCCCTGAGAGAGCGGCTGGAGGAATTGCAGCGGCGGATGCAGGGCATGGGCATGCAGGGCGAGCAGGGTCTCGGCGAAGCCGAACAGGCCATGCGTGATGCGGAAGGCGCTCTGGGCCAAGGTCAGGACGGCCCGGCGGTCGACGCCCAGGGCCGGGCGCTCGAGAACCTGCGGCGCGGCATGCAGGGCATGGCGCAGCAGATGCAGCAGATGCAGCAGGGCGACGGCCAAGGGAACGAACAGGCCGGTGAACAGCCGGGCCAGGGCAATCCGCAGGGCAACCAGCAGACCGGTCAGCGCGACAACGATCCCCTGGGCCGACCGATGCGGAATAGGGACTACTCCGACGGCCGCGTCGACGTGCCCAGCGCGGGCCAGTCGCCCGCCCAACGCGCCCAGCGGATTTTGGAGGAATTGCGGCGCAAGCTGGGCGATCCCAGCCGGCCGCAGGAAGAACTCGATTATTTCGAGCGGCTGCTGCGCCGGAACTGAGGCTGGAGCTTCACCGGGTGCGGGAAACCGGGTCCGCTTTTTGACGATCGGAGCGTCGGTTCGGCACGATGCGCCGGGGTCAAAGCGCCTCTTGCCTCTCCGCCGGGTTCGGGCCACGGTCGCCCGAACCTTCTAATGGAATCACGATGACGAGTTTTCCTGATTTGCTTGTGCCGATCGCTGTGGTGGCGGTCGCATTCGTGCTGCTTCTGGGCCTGATCAACATGCTGCGCGGCGGCAATGCCAATCGGTCGCAGCACCTCATGCGACTACGTGTTCTGCTTCAATTTCTGGCCATCATTGTCATCATGGGGGTCATCTGGTGGCGGGCCGCATGACGCAGCGAGAGGCCTGGAAACCGGTTCCACTTTTCCACACGATGGCAGGATGATCTCCTTATTGACACTTTTTCGCCACGGTTTGTATTAAGAGAACGTTAGCCATAATGGCATAGCCTCATGGCCATAATTTTTATTGATTTACGGATCTCTTAATGCACACCCGTCCAGCCATAGGCTTGAGCCTTCTGGTCCTCTTCGTAGGATCGACAGGCGTCCTGGGCTCCGACTTCAAGCGGCAAGCAAATTCCTTCCAAGCTCCATCTCAACCGAATTTCCTGTCAGAATTCCGTTTTGGCTTGTCTGCCCAGGATCCCTGGGGCACGGAAGGACGTGATGGCTCGGCCAATCTCACCGGCGAGATTCTTTTTGCAAAGCCGTTTACTGCCTCGGACCTGTTCACCAGCTATTTCATCCCTCGGCCGCATGTAGGCGGCAGCCTGAACTTCGATGATCGGACGAGCTTTGCCTATGCGGGCTTGTCCTGGACCATCGACGTCACGCCCAATGTCTTCGTTGAAGGCAGCCTCGGCGGCGCTATCCATAACGGCAAGAATTCCGCGCATCCCCTGTCCGATCGGCAGGATGTCGGCTGCTCGCCGCTGTTTCGCGAATCGGGCTCGGTGGGCGTACGGCTTTCCGCCAACTGGAGCGTGATGGCGACCATCGAGCATCTGTCCGATGGCGGAACCTGCTCCGACGAGAATAGAGGCTTGACGAATGTCGGCGCACGGGTTGGGTATTCATTCTAGCTGAATCCCAACCTTCGGGCCCTCCATGGTCGTCCTCAACCGCATTTACACCCGCACCGGGGACCAGGGCACCACCGCCCTTGCCGCCGGAGGACGCCGCCCGAAACACGATCTGCGCATCGAGGCCTTCGGTACGGTGGACGAAACCAATGCCTGCATCGGCCTGGCCCGCATTCATACCGCAGGCCACGAGATCGATGCGATGCTGGGCCGCATCCAGAACGATCTGTTCGATCTCGGTGCCGATCTCGCCACCGTCGAGACGGACAAGCCCCTTCCCTATGAGCCCCTGCGCATGACACAGGGACAGGTGGATCGCCTCGAGCAGGAGATCGACCGCCTCAACGCGGAGCTGTCGGTTCTGCGCTCCTTCGTCCTCCCGGGCGGCACGCCCGCGGCGGCCGCGCTCCACCTCGCCCGCACGGTTTGCCGTCGCGCGGAGCGCCTCGTGGTCGAACTCATGGAGAAGCCGGATGAGAAGGTATCTCCGGAATCCGTGAAATACCTGAACCGCCTCTCTGATTTTCTCTTCGTTGCGTCCCGTTACGTTAATGATAAGGGTGCGCTCGACGTTCTCTGGGTACCCGGTCAGAACCGCTGAAGGAGCGGCCCATGTTCCTGCCGCTTCACGATGGTGTTCCGCTCAAGAACATGAAGACGCCGCTCGCGACGCGATTTCTGATCGGCGTCTGCGTCATTGCCTATCTTTTCACCTTCTACGGTCCTCTCGGCGAGGACGCGGTGGTGGGCGGCCTCGGCTTCATTCCGTCAGTCCTGTTCGGCACGGAGGTTCTCCCCGAAGGCTATCCCTTCGTCCCGGTTGAAGTGACGCTGGCGACCAACATCTTCCTGCACGGGTCGCTGTTCCACCTGATCGGAAACATGCTGTTTCTTTGGGTGTTCGGCGACAATGTGGAGGATGCCATGGGGCATCTCCGCTTCATCCTGTTCTTCCTGCTCTGCGGGACGGCTGCAAGCCTGGCCCATGCCTTCATCACCACGGAACCGCACCGCCCGCTGATCGGCGCCTCCGGGGGCGTCTCGGGCGTGGTGGCGGCCTATCTCATCCTCTACCCGCGCGTGAAGATCTGGGGTTTGTTCCTGAAGGGCATTCCCCTGCACCTTCCCGCCTATTGGACCATCGGCTTCTGGTTCGCCCTCCAGCTCGCCTCGGCTTTCCTCGGCGGAGACGAGAGCGTGGGCTGGTTCGCCCATCTTGGCGGCTTCATTGTCGGCGCTATTCTCATCCCTCTCATGCGCCGCCGATATGATCCCGTGCTCGCCCGCGTCCAGGCGCAGGAACTGCAGGCGCCGCGTTGACAATCGGGTGTCGACCGCTAGGGTCCATCCGCCTTTTTCCTATATGTCCGGAGGGCTGGTTTTCAGCCATAGCCGGATCTGACCTTTGGTGAGGACGGACGAATGAAGCTTCTTGTGTGTGTGAAGCGGGTAGTGGACTACAACGTGAAGATCCGGGTGAAGCCGGACGGGTCGGGCGTGGAACTGGCCAACATCAAGATGTCCATGAACCCCTTCGACGAGATCGCCGTCGAGGAGGCCGTGCGCCTCAAGGAGCAGGGCAAGGCCACCGAGATCGTCGCTGTCTCCATCGGCCCGCAGCAGGCCGGAGAGACGATCCGCACCGCGCTCGCCATGGGCGCCGACCGGGGCATCCTGGTCAAGACCGATGCGGCCGTCGAGCCGCTTGGCGTCGCCAAGATCCTGGCCAAGGTGGTCGAGCAGGAGAAGCCCGACCTGATCATCATGGGCAAGCAGGCCATCGACGATGACTCGAACCAGACCGGCCAGATGCTCGCAGCGCTGCTCGGCTGGCCGCAGGGCACCTTCGCGTTCAAGGTCAATGTGGGCGAGGGTTCCATCGACGTGACCCGCGAGGTCGATGGCGGCCTGCAGACGGTGGGCCTCAAGCTGCCGGCCATCGTCACCACGGACCTGCGCCTCAACGAACCGCGCTATGCCAGCCTGCCCAACATCATGAAGGCCAAGAAGAAGCCCCTCGACGAGACGAGCCCTGAGACGCTCGGCGTCGACGTGACCCCGCGCCTGAAGGTGGTCAAGACCGCCGAGCCGGGCGGCCGCAAGGCCGGCGTGAAGGTCGGGTCGGTGGCCGAACTCGTCCAGAAGCTCAAAGTCGAAGCCGGCGTGCTCTAAGGGAGACCAAGAACAATGACCACCTTGCTGATTGCCGAGCACGACAACGCTCACCTGAAGGACGCCACCCATAAGGCTCTCTCCGCCGCCACGGCGCTCGGCGCGCCGGTGCATGTGCTGGTCGCCGGATCGAACGCCCGCGCGGCCGCAGAAGCCGCTGCCAAGCTCGAGGGCGTGGAGAAGGTGCTGCTCGCCGACGCCGCTCCTTACGAGCACCAGCTCGCCGAGCCCACCGCGGCGCTGATCGTGTCGCTGGCCGGTTCCTACGATGCCCTGGTGGCGCCTGCCACCAGCAAGGGCAAGAATGTGATGCCCCGAGTGGCGGCGCTCCTCGACGTGATGCAGGTGTCCGACATCACCAAGGTGGTGTCGCCCGACACCTTCGAGCGGCCGATCTATGCCGGCAACGCGATCCAGACCGTGCAGGCCACCGATGCCAAGAAGGTGATCACGGTTCGCACTGCCGCCTTCCCGGTGGCCGGTGAAGGCGGCTCTGCCGCCATCGAGACGGTGAACGCTGCCGAGGATCCGGGCACTTCGAGCTTCAAGGGCGAGGAGATCGCCCAGAACGACCGGCCGGAGCTGACCTCGGCGCGCATCATCATCTCGGGCGGCCGCTCGCTCGGCTCGTCGGAGAACTTCACCAAATACATCGAGCCGATCGCCGACACGCTCGGGGCCGCCATGGGCGCCTCGCGCGCAGCGGTGGATGCGGGCTATGCCCCCAACGACTGGCAGGTCGGCCAGACCGGCAAGGTGGTGGCGCCCGACCTCTACATCGCGGTCGGCATTTCAGGGGCCATTCAGCATCTGGCCGGCATGAAGGATTCCAAGGTGATCGTGGCGATCAACAAGGACGAGGAGGCTCCGATCTTCCAGGTGGCCGATTACGGCCTCGTGGGAGACCTCTTCACAATCCTGCCGGAACTCAAGGAGGAGTTGACCAAAGCAGGTCAATAAGGTCAGGAATAGTGACGGACCGGGCGGGCCTCTCTGCCCGGCCGCCTTTGGCGATTGGATTCAGGCAGCAGATCAGATGGGCATTGAGATCAAAACCGTTGGCGTTGTCGGGGCCGGACAGATGGGCAGCGGCATTGCCCATGTCTGCTCGCTCGCGGGATTCACCGTCCGGCTCAACGACCTCTCGGAAGATCGGATCAATGCCGGGCTTGCCACGATCAATGGCAACATGGCGCGTCAGGTCTCCAGGGGTGCCATCTCCGATGCCGACCGGCAGGCGGCGCTCGAGCGGATCAAGCCGGCTCGCACCTATGACGATCTGTCCGCCTGCGACCTCGTCATCGAGGCTGCGACCGAAAACGAGGAGGTGAAGCGCAAGATCTTCAACAATCTCAGCCCGTCGCTCCGCCCTGATGCGATGCTCGCCACCAACACGTCGTCGATCTCGATCACGCGCCTTGCGGCCTCCACGGACCGGCCGGAGCGGTTCATCGGCATCCACTTCATGAACCCAGTGCCGGTGATGCAGCTCGTCGAGCTGATCCGCGGCATCGCCACCGAGGATCCGACTTACGAATCCGCCAAGGAATTCATCGGCAAGCTCGGCAAGACATCGACCGTTTCCGAGGATTTCCCGGCCTTCATCGTCAATCGCATCCTGCTCCCGATGATCAACGAGGCGATCTACACGCTCTATGAAGGCGTGGGCTCCGTTGAAGCCATCGACACGGCCATGCGTCTTGGCGCCAACCACCCCATGGGCCCGCTCCAGCTTGCCGATTTCATCGGCCTGGATACCTGCCTCTCGATCATGCAGGTCCTGCACGAGGGGCTGGCCGATTCCAAGTACCGTCCCTGTCCGCTCCTCGTGAAATACGTGGAGGCCGGCTGGCTCGGCCGGAAAACGAAACGCGGCTTTTACGATTACCGGGGCGAAAAGCCGGTTCCGACCCGCTAGGAAGTTTGCCCCGCAGGCTTAAGCCTCAGATCATCCGCTTGAAGGCATCGGTGAACAAGTAGGGCCCAAAGCTCCAGAGGCCGGCCCACAGCATGGCCCCAAGGGCATTCGCCAGGACGAAATGGTGCCAGGGCATCCCGACCGCCCCGGCGGCGAGACCGTTGAGCTGCCGCAGCACGACGATGAAGCGCGCCGTGAGAACCATGAAGAAGCCCTTGGTCTTCGCCGTATTCTCGAGACTCGACAGCCGTTCCGGCGTCAGCTTCACCGCAGAGCCGAACCTGTTCAGGAGCGGCCGGCCACCGAAGCGGCCGATCAGATAACCGGTGCTGTCACCCAGCACAGCACCGAGCCAGGCTGCCAGAAAGACGTGGCCGATCTCGAGATCGCCGCGCGCGGCGAGGAGCGAGGCTGCGATCAGGGCGCTCTCCCCGGGCAGGGGGACCCCGAAAGACTCGAAATAGAGGACGATGAGCAGGGCCCATACGCCATAAGTCACAATGGCGGGCTCGATCCAGGCCAAGCCTTGCTGGAGAAAGTTCATCGGGCCCTTCCTCTCGGGTAGCGCATCGTTCGGAGCGGAAAGCCGGATCCGCCTTTCCTTACGATGCGCTAAGTCGCTGAAATCGGCCCTGATTTGTCCACACGCACTTCCTGTGGGTGCGTCACAAACGTATGGCCCTGGATCTTCACAACAGTGTCATACTGCCTATAGTCTACTCCAACGGGATACGACTCTTCTCTCAACGGAAAGAGGAGGTGAGGTGACGATACACGTCCAACCTGTTGTGCGACCGGAGGCCTGCCCGGCCCTCGTTCTCAATGCCGATTACCGGCCTTTGAGCTATTATCCCTTGTCCATCTGGTGTTGGCAGGATGCGATCAAGGCGGTGTTCCTGGACAGGGTCAACATTGTGTCGGAATACGACAAGGTCGTGCGAAGTCCGACCTTCGAGATCCGCCTCCCCTCGGTCATATCACTCAAAACCTACGTCAAACCGTCCCGTCACCCGGCCTTCACCCGCTTCAACGTCTTCCTGCGCGACCGCTTCAGCTGCCAATATTGCGGAGACCGCGAGGACCTTACCTTCGATCACGTCGTTCCCCGGTCCAAGGGCGGGCAAACCACTTGGGAAAACGTCGTTGCAGCCTGTGCGCCCTGCAACCTCCGCAAAGGGGACAAACTGCCCCGCGAGGTGGAAATGTGGCCCCGGCAGAGCCCCTTCGCCCCGACCGTCCATGACCTCCATTCCAACGGCCGCCTTTTCCCGCCGAACTATCTCCACGACAGTTGGATGGATTATCTCTACTGGGACAGCGAACTGGAGCCTTAAAGCCACTCCTCGTAGAACCGGCAAGCCCAGTTTCCACCCCGCCGGGGGCCATCACTCGAATGGCTCAACCGATCAGGTCAGACGCCCTCGGGCTGCAACGGGCAATTCGCCGACGATCTCATCTCCGCGCACGGCGACCAGCCGATCCACCATGTTCACCACCACACAGACATGGTTCGGCACGATGCGCACCACGTCGCCGATGCCGGGGCGATCATTGCAGGCGGAAAGATCAAGAAACCCATGCTCCTCGGCGAAGCGGGCGATCTTGGCCTGCGGATGCTCGAGGACGAGGCCGTGGCCCTCGAGGCCGCCCGTATCGTACGTCAATGTCTTTGAGCCGGAATCGAGGATACCCCGCTCGGGACCGGCGCGGCTGACCACTGTCGCATAGACTGTGAGCGCACAATCCTCCAGCTGCGCGACGCCGGCAGCCAGCATCATGCGGTCGTTGAACACCGAGGTCCCGGCCCGGTGTTCGGTCACGCCCTTGATCTTGCCGAGATTGACCAGGTTGGGCGTGCCACCCGACGAGACCATGCGCGGCTCGAGCCCGTGCTCACGCACACCGGCTTGGGCCGCCTCGAGGAACGCCTGCGTCTCGGCCACGGCATTCTCCGGGGGATACAGCATGAAGCCCGCAAACGAGAGCCCGGGACGGGATGCGATATCCCTGGCCAGGGCAACGGCCTCCGCCGCCGTCTCGACACCAGCCCGCTTGCGCCCGGTATCGCATTCGACGACCACATCGAGATCGCGTCCGGCCATGGCTGCGGCCTGCGGCAGACCTGCGACGACGACGGGGTTGTCGGCCGCCACGGTGACCCTCGCCCGCGACAGCAACCGGCCCAGGCGGCTCAGCTTCTCCTCGCCCAGGATGTTGTATGAGATCAGGATGTCGTCATGGCCGCTCTCAGCCATGATTTCGGCCTCGCCGAGCTTCTGGCAGGTGATGCCACGTGCACCCGCATCGCGCTGCATGGCGGCGATGACCGGGCTCTTATGCGTCTTGATGTGAGGGCGATTGGCGATTCCGGCCGCATCGCACAGAGCCTGCACCCGGGCGATGTTGCGCTCGACCACGTCGAGATCGATCACCACGGCGGGCGTCCCGAACCGCCGTGCGATCTCGTCCTTGAGAGCCTGGATACTCATGAAGGTCCCCGATCCTGTTTGCGCGAAGGCTAGCGGGGTCGCCGACGCCGACGCAAGCCCTCACCGGCCGGGATAAAGATCCTTGCCGGCAGCCGCCTTGGCTGCGAACGCGGCCAGGGCCAGTGAGATCAGCACGTTCCATCCCGCCAGCGACAGTCCGAGGAAGCGCCACGCCGCTTCCGTGCAGCTGACGACGCGAGTGCTCTGCAACTGGTTCAGGAAATCGCCCACATTGCCCGCGCCAGCGCCGGAGCCGCCGCCGCAATCGCTCGGTCCGGCAAAGAATCCCCACTCCACGCCGGAATGATAGGCCCCGAGCCCAGCGCTGACGGCGAAGACCAGCACCAGAAGCCAAAGGCCGGCACGAGCATAGCGTGGCGGCAGGAGCGCGGCCACGAGGCCGAGAGGGATCGAGATATAATAAGGATTGCGCTGAATCAGGCAGAGCTTGCACGGCACATAGCCGAAGACATGCTCGAAGACGAGCGCGCCGCCGATTGTGGCCGCAGCTCCCAGGGCTACGGCCAGAGCGGCCTGCCGCATGGTGAAGCCGATCTGCATCGATCCCTCTCTTCTAGAAGAGATAGCGGAAGGCGACGAAGCCGCCAATGAAGGCCGCGATGGCCAGAGCCGCCACCAGATTGAAATTGTTGTCGATGATCGATTTGATCCGCGGACCGAACTTGCTCATCAGCAGAGCGACGATGAAGAAACGGGCGCCGCGGGTCAGGATCGAAAGCACGATGAACCAGCCCAGATGGTAGCCCGCAAAGCCCGAGGTGATGGTCACGAGCTTGTAGGGAATCGGGGTCAGGCCCTTGAGCAGGATCACCCAGTGGCCGTACTCGGCATAGGCGTGCCGAAACGTCTCGGCTCCCTCGGCTAGGCCGTAGAGCTGGAACAGCCAGGCTCCGATGGAATCGTAGAGCCCCAATCCGATGAAGTATCCCAGGATGCCGCCCAGCACGGAAGCGATGGTGCAGATCAGGGCATAGGACCAAGCCTTGTCGGGCCGCGCCAGCATCATCGGCACGAGCATAACGTCCGGCGGAACCGGAAAGAACGAGCTTTCGGAGAAGGAGACCAGAGCCAGCGCATAAGGGGCCGAGGGTCGGGCCGCAAGGGAGAGAGTCCAGTCGTAGAGGCGTCTAAGCATGGGGTTCCGACAGGTTCAGATCCGGGATCGGGGCCTTCGCGCCCCCGCCCCTTTGAGCACAAGGCGCCCGGAAACGCGAGAGGTCAGGCTTGCGGCTTCCCTTCACATCTCTCGCATTGACCAACCTTTGCCGCCCATGGTAGTTCGCGGGTCCTTGCCCCTGTGGCGGAATTGGTAGACGCGCTCGACTCAAAATCGAGTTCCGCAAGGAGTGCTGGTTCGATCCCGGCCAGGGGCACCACATTGATATTGCTGAAGAAAATGGCTCTACCTGCTGGAGCCTTTTCTGTTTCCATAGGCCTGTTTCGGCACCCTGTCGGCACGGGAGCGAAAATTGCCACGATTCGTATCGCTGCCGCCATTGCGAGCGAACGCCCTCCTGAACTTGCTTCCGTCGTCACTGCTGAGGAACTCTGCAGAAGCTCTACCGTTGTCTTGACCCAAAGATCAGGGGCACGCTCATGAGCCTGCAGAACACCACCGATAGAGGAACGGCCCGCCATCGTGCCGAGGACGACCTCTTCCACTACGACCGGTCGCGCGCTCATAAGCCCAACGAGTGCGATATGGACCTATTCAGTGCCAAAGCCTCGGCTCGCTACTGGGTTGTTAGCATGCGCCCGCGCTGGCTGGTCAGCCGGGCTCAGCCGCTCGTCCGGCCCCGCTGCGAGGGTTGACCACTCTCCGGCCCGCTCTGGAATACCGTCTTCTGTCGCTAGAGCCCGCAAAGAAAGAGCGCCCATTCGACTGGCGCTCTAGGTGGGCCGCCTGTGCAGCCATCCAGGGAGAACGACCGTGCCATACGGCACACGAAGAGGCTGCGCCTGAAAGGTAAACGCATCCCTAACAGAACCACCAATCGGGGCTTATCTGCCGGTCTGGCCCGCCCTATGAGCTCGGCTGGAACTAGGGACCGATCGAGCGACGTGCCTCTGCAAGGGCCTGTTCACAGATCCCCTCGTTGCCGCCTCGGTCAGCCTCCCGCGCTCGCTCCAGTGCCGACAGTGCTTTTGTAATAGAGGCTCCCTCGCCAAGGCTCTCCTCTGCACGCGCGATTGAGCCAGGAGTGGGCTCTCGATGGAGCAGCGCCGCTGTGCTTTCGCGCGCGACCGGGCCAGCACCCGCTATAGCCGCCGCCCTAGCGTCCACCTGGGCCTGGACGGCCTCAATCTGGATGGTGCATGGACCAGCATGACTCGTAGTGATTGGTGCAACAAGTCCGACAGCACCAAGAAGCAGAGCTTGTGGACGAGTGACACAGGGCACCGGACGTCCTCCCTGTAAGACGACTGGAGACCCACTAGGGTCGTCTGCCAGAAGGAGAAACGCAATACGCCTCCTGGTTTCTGAATCGAAATCTCTTGGCTAGTCAGCCTCACCGCACCGCCTTAACTTCTTAAAAACACCATCCAGAATACTCTGACTTACCGACTGAACTCGGAGGTCCATTTTGACGAGGCAGGACCACCCACCGGCCTACGTGCTCCAAATTAAGAGACAGTGGCGGGTCGTCATCCCTATCCGTGGGAAGCTGACGCCTAAGATACGCGCCAAAGGGTTTCCTTCCCGTGGGATCGCAGAAGCATGGCTACGCAGTGATGAAGGCGAGCGTGAGGTTGAGACGTATCGAAGCCATTTAGTTCCTGACTAACAATGTTAGCCATGAACCATCAACCTGGCATTGTGATTGCCTGACTGCGTATAAGACCGCCGCCTCGAAATCTCTCGGCCAGAGCCGCTCCGTTAACCGCGCCGCTGCTGACAACAGCAATGTTCAGATGCCGGTAGAAATCCGGAGGCTCTCCGGCCTCAACTTCGCGGAAATGGATTGCATGCGGGCGTCGTGGGCAGCCCACATCTGACGGATTTTTGCCTTTCGCCTCTTTTCCTTCTCCTGCGCGAGAGCGATGGAGCGTGTTTCGGCAGAAGGCTTTGTCAACGCGCCTACCACAGCGACCCTTAATCCTTTCATAGGTCGCTGCGGGGGCAGAACCTTGATACTGACCGCCGCGCTTTTTATCCGGTGGAATGAGCCAAGCTGTGGGGGGGTGACTGCCGTATCGGCAGCGGCGCTGGGGGCAGTCTTGGGTGCATTCGATGAGGCCGAAGTCGAAATGCTGAGTGCGTTACCCCCGGCACCAATACGGGATCCGATAGCTGCCAAGTGGACCCGAACGCGTCGGCAATACTCCACCGAGAGTGGTGTCATGCGCTCCTCTCCGTGTCCTGCCCGGTACTTCATGAGCGCGCGGCACAGATCACCGTCAGCAAGCTGCCACGCGCGCCCAAGATAGGCGACGCCATAGCGGATGTTCGTTTCGGGCTCAAACAAACCGGCCAACGTGCCTCTGTAGCCCAGCATGGCCGCCGTTGTCGGACGGATCTGCATGAGGCCGACCTCACCAACCCCTCCAACAGCACCAGGATCATAAGCACTCTCGACCTGCACTACCGCATCCGCGACATCAGGAGGAAGCCCCACCTGCTCGGCTTCACGCCTGATTGTCTCAAGATGAGCTTTCCGCCCGGGTGTATGGGCTTGAGGCATCCCGAAGAGGCCCTCAATGACGGGAGGCAGTGGAATATCCGGAAAATCGGCTGAAGGCACCTGTGCTAAAGCAGAAGCAGGGAGGAACAGAAGTCCAAACACTAGGCAGACACTGGCGTGGTGTGGATTGCACAATGCGAGCCCCCGCTGTCATTTAAGGTTATTTTGGAACCGAGTCTAGGAGAGTAACTCACGAGGCTCAACGGCAGAATGGGGCAACATAGGTAGTCAGAACAGCCAGGAATCTCCGCCGCAACGAATGCCTGGTCGGCAATTCCTAGCTGCAGCCGCTTCATCAGCCACGCCGCTACAGTTTCGACCTCGACGGCCTCTGCAACGCCTTCCACCTGCCGGGGTAGACCTGCGCCATAGCCATCCGATGGTTTGTTTGTCCTGCGCTGATGCATGCAGTCAACTGAGTGCAGTCTGCGTGTAGGGTCCAGGCGTACGAAATACCTGGCCCTTCCACGCCTGTAAGATGCTCCGTTTCATCGCCATACCGGCATATGTTCGCGCCGGGCGAGTTCAGTATCCTCAGCATCGAAGTAGCGGTCCAGCCATTCAAAGGCGTCCTGGATCAGGGCTCTGCGCGCCAACGGGTCGGGATGCCGCCCCGCGAACGTCATGGCTCTCATGTAGCGGGACCAGCAGTAAATGCAGGTATTCATCGCGCAGGCTCCGTGAACAAATCCGAATGACTGCTCCTTTCTATCTTGGGATCTCTCCGGCTTTCTGTAGCCGAGATCACGCTCAGAGCTGATCCATGCAGCACCGGCTAGGCTTTACGGATCAAAATCTGATGCGCTACAGCCGCTTCATCAGCCGCGCCGCTGCCATGACGAGTTGCGCATCCAGCATCTCCTCAGCAGCATCGTACTTGGCTATCCACCGCTCGTCCGTCGCCCAGCGCGTGCCTTTTGGCTTGGGCGATAGATTCCACTCATCCGAATCCTCCCTGAGAAGATCCGCGTTCATCCGTGCTTTCGTGCGTTAAGCCCGCCTAACTGGGTCGAGGAACTGCGAGGCATAGGCAGTTCTGCGAACCCGAGCATGCCGATTGGACGATGAAGTAGTTCCGAGCAGCCTATAAATACCCGAACCTGCCATGGTGGTTTCAGCTATTCACTCAATCCACGAACGCTGTGCCAATAGCGCCATTAGCTCTCGCTTTCTTCGGCATGCCAACAATACTGCTCATCACCTACGCCGCCGTCTATTTCATCGCCGTAGGCTTGGATGAGGACGACTGGGATTGGCACGCACTCATAGCCACAGCTAAGTCGAACACTCATTATTTTGCGGCCAAGCCACAAGCCGGTTTTGTTTGACCTGGCTTTAGGAACTCTATCATAGCCCTGAGATTATATGATCGAGGGTCGGTTGGTTGGGGCGTGGGCCCTCAGTTGCGTAGCCCTTCGCGTCGTGAACAGGCGCGAAGGGTTTCTGTTGGGCCAAGCTGAAACGGCCTCATAGGCTGATTGTTGCCTCGTCAAAGTCTGCTTCCGCAATAGAGTCTTCGGGAGAAGAAGGCTTCCTCATCATCAGACAATGGCGGGTGAGGAGGCCTTTCTCATTCGAACAGGTTACCTTTGCCAGTTGCGGCGCACACAATGATCAGCGCCCGCTTCTCTTCTTCTGCCGTGCCCTGCTGTCGGCAATATCCATGTCGCTCATGACGACTTGGCACTATCGTCTTCCAGAACCCCAGCGGCATTCACCTTCACGATCGGGGCGATGACCCGAACGATTGGGAAGGGATTATCCCCCCGGCCATCCAGAGCACCCGATGCTTCCAGGGCCGCCATCTGCCGGTCGGCATCGGCTCTGTCAGCTGCTCGGATGATGGGCCAACAACGAACTTCCTGACTGGAAGCCGATGTCTGCTCCAGGCGACGGGTACGGGGTTTCAGGGTTCTGCTCATTTTAGTCTTTCCGCTTCGAGGCTTTCCAGCCGCTCCAGAACGTCAGTGGTTTCAACGGCTCGGACATACCGGTCGACGAGCCGGGACAGGTCATCTGCCTCAGAAGGCGTTAGGTCGCCGGAGGCAACGGCCTCGACGAGAGCGGCGGCGGCTTTCACCGCATCGGCAGGCGTCTCCAGCTTCGGCAGGGTGAACAGCACGGGCCGGTCCTTCCTGGGCGGCATGATCCGGTCCATCACGAGCCGCATGGCCGTCGTGTCGCCGTCCAGCGCCATCTCGATGGCCTTGCGGGTCAGGGCTTCAGCCTCGCCGTCCAGGAGAGCCTCCAGCGCCAAAGTTGCCTTGTTGCGCGATCCTTTCGGGCGTCCGGAGTTGCCAGGCTCGAAGGGCTTGCCCCGCGTAGTCTCCGCGTTCTTACGCGTAACGGGAGCGTGCTCTGTCATGAATGCCCCGTTTCCGTCGCCTGAGCCAGTTCTTGTTCAAAGGTCAATTCCATCGTCACGCTCCTTTTATCGTCATCAAGCTTTTCACCTCGGGCACGGCAGTGGAGCGGGACCGGTGCGGTTATGGGGCTACTGCTTGCGAGTATACGACCAGAGGGCTGGCCTGGATTCAGGCCGCAATGCCGCAGGGCAAGCCAGTCTGACTATATTGCGCGAATGAAACCATTAGATACCGGGGAAAGGCCGAAGCGACGGGTGTCAGTGGTTGAGTTACGAAAATCTGCTTGAGGTGTTTTCCGGTGGATCCTCAAACCTGCGCGTTGATACCCCGTTTTCAGCCGATCCAAAGCAGTTCTGCTTCTTCCTCCGCTGTAGCAAAGTACGTTTGCTTGGCAATGAGCTTGCAATTGATTGTCGCTCCAGGCCTCAACGTTTGACTAAATCCGGCGTTCGTGCGGAGTTCACAGGTTCCTTTTACGAGGATGGCTATTTCATAGCCATTTCGTGCAGCGATGCGACTTAGATCGCGGCGAATTCCCTTTTGCAGAATAGTACTTCCGAGGGTTTTGTGGACAACAACCTGCGTAGGCCCGTCTTGTCTTGGCTCCTCACTTGGTGCGACTGGTTCCGGAGTTGTAAGCGCGCTGCTTGAATCCAGGTTAGCAGCCGAGGGTTCCAGGTTGAGTGCCGATGTCAGCTTCGCCACTATGTCCAACGTGGGCGATAGGCGTCCATTCTCGATACGAGAGATTGTTGAAGCAGCGATGCCTGTTACTCGCGCAAGCTCCCGTAGAGAGAGGTTCATGTCCTTGCGCCTCTCAGAGATCATCCGAGCAAAGATTGTCTCTGCCATTTAGCGCCCTTCAAGCGCGGGTTCATAATAGTAAAAAGAAAACCCCGGCGTTGCCACCGGGGTCTTCCGATCCAATCAGGATGAGCCGATTAGAAGTCGCGCTGAACGCGCAGGCGGCCTTCCCAAACGTCGTTCTTCAGGTTGACCGGATCCGGACCACGCGGGTCAATGTTGGCGTAGAGAACCTCAACACCGAGGTCC
>NZ_JAHAMK010000004.1:202501-275695 GCF_018383585.1 Microvirga sp. 3-52 | reverse complement strand
CCGACAGGGTATAGGCATCCGTGTGACAGACGCCCGTCGCCATCACTTCCACCAGCACTTCGCCGGCCTTCGGCCCTTCGAGGCGGATGGTTTCGACAGTGAGCGGCTTGCCAGCCTCCCACGCCACAGCGGCCCTGGTTTCCATGCTCGTGTCCTCGTTGTGATTCGATGAGGGGACTATGTGAACCGGGGTCACGGAAGGTCAAGTGAAGCGCTCCTGCTCGTCGAGGCTTCCCAGCGGCCTATCCAGAGCCTATCTCTGCCCCGACAAGACAAAGGAACCTCTCGTGCCAGATGTCCGCGCCGCCATCATTTCCGTGACGCCGTTTCAGCAGAACTGCACGTTGTTGTGGTGCGAGAAAACCAAGAAGGCGGCGGTGGTCGATCCCGGAGGGGATCTTCCCCGTATCCGCGAGGCCATCGCGCAAGCGGGCGTGACCGTGGAAAAGATCATCCTCACCCATGGCCATATCGATCATGCCGGTGGAGCGGCCGAACTGCGCGAGGATCTCGGCGTCCGGATCGAGGGGCCGCACGAGGCGGATCGGTTCCTTCTGGAGCGGCTCGCGGAGCAGGGGCAGGCCTATGGCTTTCCCGCCCGCGCCGTGACGCCGGATCGCTGGCTGAACGAAGGCGATACGGTCACCGTCGGCGATCTCATCCTCGACGTGCTGCATTGCCCCGGCCATTCGCCGGGCAGCGTCGTGCTCGTGTCGCCGCAACAGCGCTTCGCGCTCGTGGGCGACGTGCTGTTTCAAGGCTCAGTGGGGCGGACCGATCTTCCCGGCGGCGACGGCAGGGCGCTGATCCGCTCGATCAAGGACAAGCTCCTGCCGCTCGGCGACGACATCGCCTTCATCTGCGGCCACGGCCCCATGAGCACCATCGGCGAGGAGCGGCAGACCAACCCATTCCTGCAGGGCGAGGGATTGTTGTGAAATCTGTGTCATCCCCGGCGGCCCTTCAGGGCCGGGAAGGGGATCCATCGACTGCTTAGGACCATGGATTCCCTTCCCTCGCTACGCTCGCCGGGGATGACACTGTAGGAATCGCCGAAGGAAAAACGGCCCGGGATTGCTCCCGGGCCGTTTTTCCTTCGCCCCTAGGGCTTTTTGCTTATTTCGCAGCCTGGATCATGACGGCGCCCTTAAGGCCCATGCGGTCCGCCACGCCGAGGCCATAGCCCTTGTCGGCGAGATAGAAGTGCACGATCTGGCGCTTCACGATCGCCTCGGGCACGCCCTGCATGGCTTCCGCGATGTTGTCCATGAGCCGGCTCTGCTCGTCCGGCGTCATGAGGCGGAACAGGTCGCCCGGCTGCCTGTAGTCGTCGTTGCCGGCGCGGTGATCGTAGCGGTCGGCATCGCCCGAGATCTTGAGCGGCGGTTCGGCGGCGCGCTGCGTCTGCACCGGGCCGTTGAAGGAGTTCGGCTCGTAATACGCATTGCCGCGGTTGGGCAGGTCGAACAGCATCGCGCCGTCCGAATGGTAGTGATTCACCGGGCAGCGCGGACGATTCACCGGGAGCGCTTCGTAATGGGTGCCGACGCGATAGCGATGCGCATCCGCATAGGCGAAGATGCGGCCCTGCAGCATCTTGTCGGGCGAGAAGCCGATGCCGGGCACGATGTTCGACGGCGAGAACGAGGATTGCTCGACCTCGGCGAAGTAGTGCTGCGCATTCTGGTTGAGCTCGAGCACGCCGACCTCGATCAGCGGATATTCCGCGTGCGGCCACACCTTGGTGACGTCGAACGGGTTGTAGGAGGTCTTCTCCGCATCCATCTCCGGCATGATCTGGACGCAGAACTTCCAGCGCGGGAAGTCGCCGCCTTCGATGGCCTCGTAGAGGTCGCGCTGGGCGCTCTCGCGATCCTTGGCGATAACGGCCTCGGCCTCGCGGTTCGACCAGGTCTTGATGCCCTGCATGGACTTGAAGTGGAACTTCACCCAGAAGCGCTCATCGGCCTCGTTGATGAACGAGTAGGTGTGCGAACCGAAGCCGTGCATGAAGCGGTAGCCCTGCGGCAGACCGCGATCCGAGAACAGGATCGTCACCTGATGCAGGCTCTCGGGGCTGAGCGACCAGAAATCCCACATGGCGGTCGTCGAACGCAGGTTCGTGGCCGGGTGGCGCTTCTGCGTGCGGATGAAGTCGGGGAACTTCACCGGGTCGCGCACGAAGAACACCGGCGTGTTGTTGCCGACGATGTCCCAGTTGCCCTCTTCCGTGTAGAACTTCAGCGCGAAGCCGCGCACGTCGCGCTCGGCATCGGCCGCGCCGCGCTCGCCGGCCACGGTCGAGAAGCGCAGGAAGACTTCGGTCTGCTTGCCGATCTCCGAGAAGACTTTCGCCTTGGAGTATCGGGTGATGTCGTTGGTGATGGTCAGGGTGCCATAGGCGGCCGAGCCCTTGGCATGAACCACGCGCTCCGGAACGCGCTCCCGGTTCTGGTGCGCCAGCTTCTCGATCAACTGGTAGTCCTGGAGCAGCAGCGGACCGCGGCTGCCGGCCGAAAGACTGTTCTGGTTGTCGGCGATCGGCGCGCCGGCCGTCGTGGTCATGGTCGTCGTTTTTGTCATGGTCGTCCCCGTTGAGTGCCGCGCAAGATGCCGGGGAGATCCGATAAGATCCAATTGTATTGATTACAAAGAGCGATCAGTTATTCTTATCGAATGGTCACCATTCGCCAGTTACGCTACTTCGAAGCGCTCGCCCGAACGAAGCATTTCGGCATGGCGGCCGATCACTGCGCCGTCACGCAGCCCGCCATTTCCATGCAGATCAAGGAACTGGAGCGGGAACTCGGCGTCGAACTCGTCGAGCGCCGGGGCAATTCCATTGCCATGACCGTAGCGGGCCAGGAGATCGCCGCCAGGGCCGAGGCAATCCTGAGCCAGGTGCGCGAACTCTCCGATTTTGCCCGCCAGCAACAGGGTGTCCTGACAGGCCCGTTGCGCCTTGGGATCATTCCATCGGTCGCCCCCTACCTGCTGCCGGCGATCCTGACCGAGGTGGCCAAGCATTATCCGGCCCTCGACCTCCAGATCCGCGAGACCCAGACCGGGGCACTGGTCGAGGAGCTGATCCGGGGTGACCTCGATGCCGCCCTCCTGGCGCTGCCGATCCAGCAGCCGCAGGTGGAGA
This sequence comes from Microvirga sp. 3-52, assembly GCF_018383585.1. Classification (GTDB taxonomy): domain Bacteria; phylum Pseudomonadota; class Alphaproteobacteria; order Rhizobiales; family Beijerinckiaceae; genus Microvirga. The sequence goes on along the minus strand of NZ_JAHAMK010000004.1, from coordinate 272,547 downwards.
CCATGGCGCTGTTCGACGACCGTTTTCTCATTGCGGTTCGGATCCAGGCTGCCCAGGACTGGGCGAACAGCGACCTGCGCGCCCGCATCGGTCAGGAGCGCCTTCTTCTTCTGGAGGAGGGGCATTGCCTCAGGGATCAGGCCCTGCAGTTCTGCCAAATCGCCAACATGCAGGCCCGGAAGGCTTTGGGTGCCGCTTCGCTCACGACCATCATGCAGATGGTGGCGGCCGGGCACGGCATCACGCTGCTTCCCGAACTCTGCGCCCAGGCCGAGGTCGACCGGCAGCGGGTCGCGCTCATCGAATTTCCCGAGGACGCACCCATGCGCACGGTCGGGCTGGCTTGGCGCCGGACATCGACCCGTAAAGGCGACTTCCTGGCTCTGGGCAACCTGATCAGGTCGGTCAAGCAGCCGAATGAGGACGCGGGAAAACCTGCCGCTCACTGATGCGTCGATCAGGGGCCGACGGATTGCTCGAAACGCCAGGGAGGCTTTCCAAATTTGCCGGAAGGCCTCCCTGAAAAGTCACGAAACGATCAGCAGCCCGTGAGCTTCACGCGCTCCACTTCGAGGCCGAAGAGCGGACGCAGGCGTGTGCCGAGGACGTTGCCCGCAAAGGCCGCGACGAGCCAGACCCATCCGTGAAAGCTGCCGGATGCGATACCGGAGAAATAAGCGCCGATGTTGCAGCCATAGGCGAGCCGCGCGCCGTAGCCGAGAAGCAGGCCGCCGACGATTGCAGCAATGGCGGAGCGCAGCGGGACCTTCCAGGTGGGGGCGAAGCGGCCGGCGAGGGCGGCGGCCAGAAGCGCACCGAGAATGATGCCGAAATCCATCACCGTCGTGATGTCGTTGAAGATGCTGCCGTTGAGCGCGGCCTGGCTGGCGGGGCTCGACCAATAGGGCCAGCTCGCCACGTCGAAACCAATGACGGCGGCGATCTTCGAGCCCCAGAGGGCGAAGGCCGAGGTTACGCCCCAGGGCCGGCCGGCGAGGTAGAGCGTCACGAAGTTCAGGAGCGCGAGCGCCACCGCGCCCGCCACCAGCGGCCACGGACCGCGCGTGAAGCGTGCAAGACCCTGGCGCGGGGAGGGAGCAGGCTGGATCAACTGGCCATGACGGCGCTTTTCCAACACCACCGTCATACCGGCGATGATGGCGAAGACGGCGAGCTGCACCGCGAGCGCGGTCCAGGGTCCCCAAAGCTCGATAATCGAAATCTTGGGCAGGCTCGGCAGCGCCGTCCACCAGTGCAGATGCGCCGCCCCGATGGCGGAGCCCGCGATGAAGGCGGCGAGCGTGATCACCATGCGCGTGGAGCCGCCGCCGACCGTATAGAGCGTACCTGAGGCGCAGCCGCCGCCCATCTGCATGCCGATGCCGAAGATGAAGGCGCCGAAGACCACGCCGATGCCCGCCGGCGATACGTTGCCGGCCACCGGCTGGCCGAAGAGGGAGCCGGAGGCGAGGACGGGGAAGAACAGGATGGAGGCGATCGCCAGCATGACCATCTGCGCGCGCAGACCCTCGCCGCGACGATCCGCGATGAAGACGCGCCAGGCCGAGGTGAAGCCGAAGGCGGCGTGATAGAGCACGAGCCCGAGAGCTGCGCCGAGCACGTAGAGCGCCGCCTGCTGCGGATTGATGATGGCTCCGAGCAGAGCCGCGCCGCCGACGATGCCGGCTGCGGCAGCCAGGGAGGCCGGAGCATTGATGGTCAAGCTTGCACGGTTTCCGACGGAAAGAGGCGAAGCCACGGCAGAGCTGGACATGGTCGCTCCTGAGCTTTCGTGAGTGGGATTGCGGACAATTAGGAGCCTGAAGCTCGGCCGGAAATTCACCACCTCGTCATCACCGGCCTCGTGCCGGTGATGACGAGGTGGTGAACACCGCGCTTTTCCAATCGGGATGGCCGGGACGAGCCCGGCCATGACGGGGGAGTGGCGCTCCTGGCCAACGTTTCAGGCTCCAATAGACCAGATAATGTGGTTCGTTATAAAGAACGTCAAGGATTGTATTTTATTTTATAATTACATAGTGAGTATGTGAATATGGCGGTGGNAATAGACCAGATAATGTGGTTCGTTATAAAGAACGTCAAGGATTGTATTTTATTTTATAATTACATAGTGAGTATGTGAATATGGCGGTGGATATTCGGGTCGAACGGTTTACATCCGATTCCTCCAATCGCTGACGTTCCCTCGCAGCCTGCAGGTAGATCCATGACCATCCAGCCCGACGTTCCTGCCGCCATCGGCAACACGCCCCTGATCAAGCTCCGCCATGCCTCCGAACTCACCGGATGCACCATCCTGGGCAAGGCCGAGTTCATGAACCCCGGCCAGTCGGTGAAGGACCGGGCGGCCCTGTTCATCATTCAGGATGCGGTGAAGCGCGGGGCCTTGCGTCCGGGCGGCGTGATCGTCGAAGGCACGGCCGGCAATACCGGCATCGGCCTGGCCCTGGTCGCCAACGCTCTCGGGTTCCGGACGGTCATCGTGATCCCGGAGACGCAGAGCCAGGAGAAGAAGGACATGCTGCGGCTCGCGGGCGCCGAGCTCATCGAAGTCCCGGCCGTTCCTTACGCCAATCCCAACAACTACGTGAAGGTCTCAGGCCGGCTGGCGGAGCGCCTCGCGGAATCCGAGCCGAACGGCGCGATCTGGGCCAACCAGTTCGACAACGTGGCGAACCGGCAGGCGCACATCGAGACGACGGGGCCGGAGATCTGGGAGCAGACGGAAGGCAAGGTGGACGGCTTCGTCTGCGCGGTCGGCACGGGTGGCACGCTTGCGGGTGTCGGCATGGCGCTGAAGGAGCGCAATCCGAAGGTGGCCATCGGCCTCGCCGACCCGATGGGGGCAGCCCTCTACAGCTACTACACGACCGGCGAGCTGAAGGCCTCGGGCTCGTCCATCACGGAAGGCATCGGTCAGGGTCGCATCACGGCCAACCTGGTCGATGCTCCCATCGACATCGCCTTCCAGATCCCGGATGAGGAGGCGGTGCCGATCGTCTTCGATCTCCTGGAGCATGAGGGATTATGCCTGGGCGGATCGTCCGGCATCAATGTGGCGGGCGCCATCCGCCTCGCCGGGCAGCTCGGGCCCGGGCACACGGTTGTGACGGTCCTGTGCGATTACGGTACGCGCTATCACTCCAAGCTCTTCAACCCGGAATTCCTGCGTTCGAAGAACCTGCCCGTTCCGGGATGGCTCGAGAGAAAGAGCACCATCGATCCGGGCCTCGTGTAGCAGATTGCAGAGGCCGCTCTGCCTGCTCCGTCGTCACCGGCCTTGCGCCGGTGATCCCGATGGATCGAAGCGCTGAGCTTCACAGGATCAGGATGGCCGTCCCCGGATCAAGTCCGGGTCGCCACGACGGGAATGTCCTATCCGGTTGCACGGTCCCCACCCCGCAACCGGGAGGGAAGGCCGGTGCATGACCTTACGAGCCGGACTCCCAGAGTGGGGGCCGGAGCGTAAACCGATTCAAGGGTCGGACCTTTAAGAATCAGGCCGCCGAAGAGGTAGCCGCTTCCGAGCCCGTAGAGGTCGTGGAACTCGGTGATGTCGAAGAGGTGCTGCTGTCGTCGGAACGTTGCTGCTGAGGCCGGCTGAGATTGGCGGGCGAGCGATTGGCCGTCGGCGCCGCAGTCGTCGCCGACGGCTTCTGCGTGACGGTGTGGAGGTCGGACTGGATGCTGTCGATCAGGTCGATCAGCCAGGTCTCTCCATTCTGAATGCGCTCCCGAAGGGCCGATTTCGCAATGTCGAGTTTGGCGGAAATCTCCGTCGTGGTGCGCGACGGCAGATCGCTGAAATCCTGTTCGATGGCAGCAAGCTCGCGCAGGAGCTCGTCACGCAGCGGGCGCTGTTCGTCGGCCATGATCAGCGGCGAGTTCAACATGCCGCGCAAGGCAGCCCAGCGCAGGCCGAGAGCGCTTACCGAGTGCGTTCCGTCGAGTCCTGAGAGGTTTTGGGATTCGGCCACGGGCATTTCCTTTTCGCGAAGCGTGAGAATCGAGTCGTGGCAGGAAGGAGCATGGTTGTGGCGTGAATCGGGCAGCCCCTTACAAAAAGCTGCCCGACCTCGTGCTATTTCGAGAATGGTTACCGAATTCAACGGATAAAGAAATACAGTGTCAGTGCCGCGCCGACTGCGATCACCAGCCAGCGGATGACGCTTGCGGGCAGGCGACGGCCGAAGACCACACCGAGATAGCCGCCGATCACGGAGGCAGCGCCGACGATGATGGTTTCGGGCCAGCTGACGAGACCCGCTGCGACGAACAGGACGACGGCGACGAGTTGGATCAGCGTGGAGCACAGATGCTTCGCGGAGTTGATCACATGGAAATCGTCGCCTTCGGTGATCGCAAGCGCCGCCAGCATGACGATCCCCATGCCCGCCCCGAAGAAGCCGCCATAGATCGCGACGCCGGTCTGGAACGCGAGCCCCGCGGCCCAGGCCTTGGTCGACGGATGGTGCCCTTCATGTTTGCCGATGGCGCGGGCGAGCGCCACGATCTTCGGGCTCGCGGCAAAGAGCAGGGTCGCGAACAGTAGAAGCCACGGCACCAGCTGCCGGAAGGCGTCGTTGTTGGTGACGGTGAGGATGTAGGCGCCGATCAGCCCGCCGACGAGACTGACGACGCCCAGCGCCGCAAAGCGCCTGACATTGGAGGCGAGCTCCCGCCGATAGGCCCAGGCGCTCGACAGGTTGGCGGGCGTGACCGCCACGGCGCTCGTAGCATTGGCGACGACGGGCGGGAGACCTGCGGCGACGAGGGCGGAGAAGGTGAAGAAAGTGCCGCCGCCTGCAATCGCATTGACGAGGCCGGCCGCGAGACCCGAGGCGGCCAGGAGCGCCGCAGTGGATAAGTCCATGATGTTGATCTAACGGGGAATACGGAGAAGGAGGGTTGAAGACGTCCGGCCATAGCATGGTGAGCGCACTCAAGCCCATTAGGCGATTTGTCTAGGCCTGTTTTCCTCTGCGCCGGAGGAGCGCCTCTCAGGCGGGAGAGACCTGCTTGTAGAACACGGTCGTGTCGCAGAACCCGCCCTTCGGCCACAGGGCGTAGTTGGGAATCACGCCGGATTTGGTCCAGCCGGCCCGCTCGTAAAGCCGCTCGGCGTCGCCTCCCGTCACGGTGTCGAGCACGAGCACGGATTTTCCGGCCTTTCGGGCCGCGTCTTCGGCGGCCCGCATCAGAGCCGCGCCGATGCCGCGCTTCCGCGCCCGGCCGTGAACGAGCATCTTGGCGATGTCGGCGCGATGCGGCTGGTTCTCCGGCTGCTTGAGCACGATCTGCACGGTGCCCACGATCCATCCGCTCGTGTCCTCCTGGGCCACGAGCAGGATGCGCTCTCCTTCGGCGACCCCCTGGGCGACGCCCTGCCAGAAGGCATCGGCTCTCTCCCGGGTCAGAGGCGACATGAAGCTGACCGAGGCGCCGCCCTCGACGCAATCGATCAGGACGGCGGACAAGGCACCGATCTGCTCCCTGGCTTCCCGTGCGGAGAGATGGCGGATGGTGATCGACTCGGTCATAGGTCTCCTCGGCGCTGGATGCCCGCCCCGGCACGCGCGTCGGTGGCGAGCGCCACCACATAGCGGGCGGGTCGGTCGGAATGGTTGCGAAAAACGGTCGGTCGGTCGAGGCGCATGGACAGGCAGTCGCCGGTGGCCAGATGGTGCGTCTCGTCGCCCAGTGTCAGGGCGATCTCGCCCTCAATGATCCAGATCTGCTGATGAACCGGAGAGGCGCGATGGCCCGTGTCGTAGGCCACCCGCGCGCCCGGCGGGAGAACCACCTCGACGAGTTCGATGGGAGAGGGAAATCCGGCGGGCGACAGATTGCGACGCATGTAGCCGCTGTCGGGATCGCGCCAGACACGCTGATCGGCGCGGCGCGCGAGGGGAGAGGCCCCAGCGCTGTCCTTCTCGGCGAAGAGGGATGCCAGGGTCACGCCGAGGCCGGCGGCCAGCTTGTCGAGCACCGCCGCCGTGGGGCTGCTCTCGCCGCGCTCGATCAGGGATATCATGGAGCGGCTCACACCCGTGCGCTCGGACAGCCCATCCATGGTCATGCCGCTCTCCGTGCGCAGATCACGGAGGCGCACCGCCAGATGGCCGTTAATGGCAGAGCCCGTTTCCATTAAAATAGACTATTGATCCAATATACTGGAGTCAATCCGTCGGAACAGGCCTCGCGCAAGTCTCCAGGGGTACGAAAAAGGGATCGCCACGAAGCTCGGCAGGCCCTAAGGCTGCGGTTTGCTGTGGATCACGCCCGGGCCGTCCATTGCCCTCGGCAGAACAAAAGAAGATTTTCAAGGCATGTCGAACGTGATCCCTCTCGCCCCGCGCCTGAAGCCGGGACGCCCCCCTGCCGCCGAGGCAGAGGAGAGGGCTGCGCTCGCCGCCGACCTGATCGATCTCATCGAACGCGTGAAGGAGCTGACCGAACACGTGGTCGGCCTTCCCGGCCCGCCCCTGCAGATCCAGCAGACGGCCCAGCAGCTGCTCGATGCCGGCACGGCTCTCGAACGCGCCGTGGATTCGCTCACCGAAGGCGGCGAGTGGGTGCCGTTCTAGCGCATCGTCCGATGCTCCCCTGTAAGGGGCGCATCGTTCGGGTCCGCACGATGCGCTAGAAAACTACTTCAACGCTTCCATTCGTTCTCCGGCCTGAGCGATGCCCATGTCACGGGCCCGGGCGTAGAACGCGCGGGCCTTGGCGTCATCGCCACGGATTCCCAGGACGCCCAGCTTGGAGAGAACGTTCGGATCGAAGGTCTCTGCCAACAGGAAGGCCGCACGCGCATTGCCGCCGTCCAGGGCCCGCTCGAGAAGCAGTCGGGCTCCGCTCACATCGCCTTTGCGGAAGAGTTCTTCCGCGCGGATCGTCAGACGGTCGTCCGTCTTGGGAACCTCGGCAGGTGCGCTCACCTTGGGGTCCTCTGCCGGTGGAGATTCGGTCTTGGCCGGAGCCGTGGTCGTCGCGCCCAGCGGCAGGGGCTGAACGCCGTCCGGGAGAGATGCAACCACGACCGAAGTCGGCTCTTTCGACGGCAACGCGGAGGTGACGTTCGGCAGAACCCGCGCGGCATCCGCCAATGACGGCTTCCTCTCCGCCGGCAGCGGAGGCAGCGGCTCCTGAAGAGGCGCTTCCTGCTGTGAGGGAGCCAGCGGGGGTTCGGTTCCTGTTGCCGCAAGGCGGAACACCACAGGCGTGGCCCTCGACCGATGAGGCTCCTGAAGCGCGTGCAATTCCTCCGTGGTGTCCACAAGCTCCTGGGTCAGCATGTCGCTGCGCATCCGGGCCCATGTCAGGGCCTTCTCCAGTTCCGCCACGCGGGCCGCTTCGGACGCCGCCCTCTCTTCGTTGACGGCTTGGAGATCGCGCAGTTTCTTCGCGGCGCTGGCGAACTGGCGCTCGGCATTGTCTCTCCGCTCGCGTTCCTGACGCAGAGCCGCGTCCAGCTCGGATGCATGCGATGCCACGGAAGCCTTGTCCTGCTCCCGGGCGGCCTGCAGGGCACCATGTTCCTTCCTGAGCCGCTCCAGCTCCTGTATAGCCGCCTGAGCCTGGTCCCGCTCCCGCTGCAGGGTCTTCTGCATCTCGGATGCCGTGAGTGCTTGAGACGCCGTCTCCTTCTCCAGGCGCGCTTCAAGGGCGTTGCGCTCCTCCATGAGGCCGGTCAGGGTTTGCGAGATCCTGCCGCTGAAGGATTGCTCCTGCTCCAGAGCCTGCTGCATGTCGGCCAGATTGGCCGTAGCGGCTGCAGAAGGGGCTGCACAGGTTTCGGCCGCCCTGTCCACGGTGGCCGGAACCGGTGTCGGATGGTCATCGCCCCGGATGCCGAGACCCTGCAAGGTGGTGATGAAGTCCGGATCTTTCAGATGATCGACGAGGACGATCGCAAGGGTACCGACCTCGATGGCCGAGTTGAGACTGTTCTCGGCCTTTTTCAGGTCGCCTTTCCGGATGGACGCTTCGAGATCGGCGGCAAGCTGCTTTCGATCCGGAGAGGTCAGGAGAAGCGGCAGGAGAGTGAGAAGGTTTTCCGTCGTTCCCGCCTTGAGGGAGGGTTCCTCCTTGTTGAGAGCATCGCCAGGGGGGGAGCCCTGTGCGGCTGCCGGTCCGAGAAGTGCGATGCCGATCAAGGTGGTGGTCAGCAACTCTGCCGTTAAAGATTTCAATCCAAATTTACTGTGCCCAATCATGTCGGACCTCCTCCGATGGCCGCCAAAGGCTTCACTCGAGCCTTTGGCTTCGGTCCTGTCTTGGTTTCTTAGTCTTGCCGGGTGACCCGCCGGGCGGCTCTTTGCCGATCGCTCTGCCAAGCGAGGAATTCCCGGAACAGGACCTCGCGCTGCTCGGCCGAAACGTCGATGCCTCTGCTCTTCATGAAGCTCTCGAAGCTTTGGCCCTGGGGCGAAGGCTTGCTGGCCATTGCGGCGCGGTCGAGCCATGCCTGGGCGGGCCTCACGCGCTCCCAGCCGGGGACGTCGGCCGCGAGATTGACCTCCTTCCATTTCGGATGCCGGCCCGGCTGCAGGAATTCGTCGAACCGGGAGAAGAACGCATCCACGAAGCGCTTGACGCGGTTGTAGCGATCGGAGTTCTCGGGCCAGTTGAACACGGCGAGCAGGCTGCCGACCGCCAGGGTTTCGACCGGCTTATCGTTGGCGACCAGCTGCGGATAATCGGAATTCGCGAAGCGGGCGGGGAAATAGCTTTCCGCGATCTCCCCCTCGAAAGGAATCGGGAGGAGGTGGAACTGCCCATCCGTCTGGAACTCGGCGATGGCGCGGACCGGGCGTCCGGCCACATAGACCGCCGCCTGGATTTCTCCGGACTTCAGCTTCGCATAGGACGAAGCCTGATCGAATGTGGTCATCTCGGGCTTGATCCCGAGCTTGTCGAAGATCAGGCGCGAGGTCAGGTTGGTGCCGCTGCCGGCCTTGTCGATATTGACCTTCTTGCCCTCGAGCTGCCGGATATCGGCAATCTCCCGGTTGGCGATGATATGGACCTCCTCGTTGTAGAGGCGGGTGATGAAGCGCAGGCGCCGCACCGCATCGTTCTGGAGATTTTCCACATTCAGCTGTTCGCGCGCATCCATCTGGACGATGCCGATATCGACCCCGCGCAGGAACATGATGTCGCGCAGATTCTGCAGCGAGCCGCGGCCGATCATGGGCAGCACGCGCAGGTCTTCGCCGTCGAGCACGTTGGCGAGGTCGGCGGCGATGCGGATATAGGTACCGTCCGCGCCCCCCGAGATCACCCCGAGCGTGCCCGAATTGGCGCGGGCCGGATTGAACGCCGGTGCCGTCTGAGCCGATGAAACAACCGTGCCGGACACCAGTGCGGCTGCGACAAAGATGCCCTGAAGGGACAAATGGCGGAAAAGCCTGCTTAACGGAGAAAGGATATTCACTCGATCCGACATTCTTCATCCTCCCCTGGATGAGCCTTGCGGCTGTTCGTCGATCCGATCGTCTTGCGGTCGTCCCTGTCGATGGAATGAGGCTCTAAGCAACGATGAAACAAAACGAAAGAAGGATCATCGTAGGCTCCTGCCGGATTCGTTCAATTGAGCTTTGAGGACGAGGTAATACTCAAGAAGTGCTAGAGAATACTCAAAAAGAGATATAACTTATCTTTATATTCCTTGAAAAAGCTGAATGTCTCATCCGGCCTCAGGGTTTACCCTGATCTGCGTTCCCAGAATTCCCTCAGGACGAGCCAGCCGCGTTGCCGGAAAATTGTTATCGCCCACGGGCTCCTTTAACGGTCCGTTAACCATAAACGGTCGAAATCATGGGGAATTAAAGGAACCTGAACTCCCGTGACCATTGCCGTTCGCAACCGTCCATCTCTTCGCTTCCGTGGCAGGTCCTTCATGGCCCTGGTCCTCGCGCCCGAAGTGCCGCTGAGGGACTGGCTCGAAGATCTCGATGCCGTCTCGGAGCGTTCGCCCGGCTTCTTCACCGGGCGGCCCATCATTGCCGACGTTTCATCGTTAAAGCCTTCCAAGTCCGAGCTGAAATTCCTCCTCGCGGCCTTCAAGATGCGCAATATCCGCATCATCGGCCTCGAGGGCGCGGCTCCCGAGAATGTCGACGCCGACATGCCGCCGCCGATCAACGGCGGCAAGCCGACGGGCGAGATCGACGTGCCGGATGCGGCCAGCGCGGCAGTTGCCGCCGCCGGTACGCCTTTCGGCGATGCGCCCGTGCCGGAGAAGTCGCTTCTCATCGAAGGCTCTGTCCGCTCGGGGCAATCGATCCTGCACCCTGAAGGCGATGTGACGGTTCTGGGCTCCGTCGCCTCGGGCTCCGAGATCGTCGCCGGCGGCTCGATCCATGTCTACGGCACCCTGCGCGGCCGGGCCATCGCCGGCTGCACGGGCAATGGCCGCGCCCGCATCTTCTGCCGAAAATTCGAAGCCGAATTGATCGCGATCGATGGGCTCTACAAGACCGCTGACGATCTGGGGGGCAAGTTCCTCGGTCAGCCCGTGCAAGTGAACCTGGATGGCGATTCGATCATCCTGAAAACAATGGATTGAGAGAAAGAGAGACGACAATGGCCAAAGTCTTGGTCGTAACTTCCGGCAAGGGTGGCGTTGGCAAGACAACGTCTTCGGCAGCTCTGGGCGCGGCGCTGGCGCATGGCGGCGAAAAGGTCGTCGTCATCGACTTCGACGTCGGCCTGCGCAATCTGGACCTCGTGATGGGAGCCGAGCGCCGCGTGGTGTTCGATCTCATCAACGTGGTGCAGGGCGATGCAAAGCTCAACCAGGCGCTCATCCGCGACAAGCGGCTGGAGAACCTCTCCCTGCTTCCCGCCTCGCAGACCCGCGACAAGGACGCCCTGACGGAAGAGGGCGTGGCGCGGGTGCTCGACGAGCTGCGCCAGAAGTTCGATTGGATCATCTGCGACAGCCCGGCCGGCATCGAGCGCGGTGCGACCATGGCCATGCGCCATGCGGATGTCGCCGTCGTCGTGACGAACCCGGAAGTCTCCTCGGTCCGCGACTCCGACCGCATCATCGGACTGCTCGATTCCAAGACGGAGCTGGCCGAGAAGGGCGGGCGCATCGAGAAGCACCTGCTGCTCACCCGCTACGATCCCGTGCGCGCCGAGCGCGGCGAGATGCTGAAGGTGGACGACGTGCTGGAGATCCTCTCCATCCCGTTGATCGGCATCATCCCGGAGAGCGAAGAGGTGCTGCGCGCCTCCAACGTCGGCTCGCCGGTCACGCTGAACAATCCTGCCAGCGCACCCGGACGGGCCTATTTCGATGCCGTGCGCCGGCTCAAGGGCGAAACCGTCGAACTCACCATCCCCACCGACAAGAAGGGGCTGTTCGGCAAGTTGTTCGGACGGAGGGCTGCATGAGCCTTTTGAGTTTCTTCAACCGGCGCACATCCGCGCCCGTCGCGCGAGAGCGCCTGCAGATCCTGCTGGCGCACGAACGCGGCATCGTCGGGGGCAAGCCCGACCTCGTCGCGCAGCTGCGGGAAGAGATCCTGGCCGTCGTCCGCCGCCACGTCATGGTGGAGCAGGACAACGTTCAGGTGAAGATGAACCGGGACGCCGACATCTCGACGCTCGAGATCGAGATCGAGATTCCGGCTCCTGCAGGGGCGAGCGCCTGACTTCACAGCGATCGAGACGGCGGCCTTCGCATATGCCGAGGGCCGTTTCTCTTATGGCGCCTTGCTCCAGACGCCGAGCTTCGCCTCGCGGGCCTTATCGGCCGCGGCCTTGAGCTCCGGCGTCGCGTCGCTGGTCGGCCGCCCGCCGCCATTGAACAGCACGACCCGTGACAGATCCTGGCCGCCGACCTGGCACCGGTACACATCGTTCGAGCCCGCAGGATCGCAGGCCACTTCGCGTCCGTTGAGATACTGGGTCAGGTCCTCGGGCTTGCCGGCGCCGGGCGCCCATTCGACGCCGAACAGGCGCACCACTTCACCGTTCAGGGACAGGGTTGCCGTGTCGATCACGTCCGGCACGCCCCGGAGAGCGCCCGAAGAACCGGTCGAGCCGGTGATCGCAGGCTCCGGTTCCCGGATGGGACCTGCCGCGACCGCGCTCGGCGCGGCAGGCGCGGCGGCACTGGCTTGGGGCGAGGCCGCATCGTCGCCCTGGAACAGGAATGCGCCGACGCCGAGAAGAGCCAGAACGGCCACCGTCCCGAGCGCGATGGCCGGGCGCGCCCAGGAGCGCGGCCGCATGTCGCCGAAGACGTTCCGCTCATGCTCTTCCGCCACTGGAACCGGGGTGTCTTCCGTCCGGTCCCTGAAGCCGCGGTCGGGCGCGACCGAGGCTTTGAGCGTCCCGAGCATGTCGTGCGACCATTCCGCGATCGGCAGCCTCGCGCCTTTCTCGTCGCGGACGGCTGCAGGTTCGTCCGGCCCTTGGGGTGATTCGGCTGGGGGTTGGGGGCCATCGGCATCGAGGTTCAACCAATCGCGCTCCGGCTTCTCACGCGGCCGGGGCGGCTCGTCCGCCTGTGCAGACGATGCGACATCGGGCTTTGCCGGCCTGAACAGCACCGGATATTTCACGCGCAGCTCGTCCAGGAGGTCCTGGAGCGTGAACTCGGCCTGCCGCCCGTCCTTCTCGATCGTCCGCGGCTTGCCGTCGTGATCGATGATGGTGAGCTTCAGCGCACCATCCACCTCGGACGGGCGCACGGAGGATTCGATGATCAGCTCGAGGGCGCGGCGCGCATCGTCGGTGGGATGGATCCTGTCGAGCTCCGCATGGATGATCTCGCGCATTCTGTCGCGCATCTGGGTCCAGTTGCGGCGCGGATCCGCCATGGGATCGCGGGTGATGGAAACGTCATTCATGCGAGGCGCCCTCCGGGGCGAGATTTCGCTTGCGCTCCTGACCGAGCAGCGTGCTGTGCTCGGCGACAATGACCGGCTTGTCGCCGATGAAGTGAACGATCAGCTGAAGGGCGCCGGTGCCCTGCGAGACGCGCCGCCGCTTGGGATGGGAGGCGGTGAAGTCGAATACCGCATGCACCGTGCAGATCTCGCCTGCCGGGTTGCACACGGTCCCCATCGCGTCCGGGCGCGGACGGTAGTCGCGCTCTGGCCAGCGACGCGCGAAACGGCGCTTCTCGTTGAAGAGCCGCTGCATGCTCACCTCGCGGCCATGGAAGAGGACCCGGGGCGCATAGAACGCAGCCGTGGCCTCGAGGGCGACGTCGTTCGAGGCGGACCAGGATTCGAGGTAGTCGAGGGCGAAGTTCTTCGCCACGGAGGCCCGGCTGCTGCGCTTGTCGGAATCGAGATCCTTCGGCGGCTGCGCCGCAACGGCGGGAGCGGAAGGGGCGGCTGCGGGCGGTTGCTCGGCCTGTCGTGAAGGGGGCGCATCCGGTTTGACGACGGGCGTCTCGGGCTGGGCCGATTGCATCGGCGGAGCCGCAGGCGCGGGAGCCGCGGCCTGTGGCGGAGGGGCAGCGGGCGTCTGGTCCTGAGGCTTCGGTGCTTGCGAAGGCGCTGCTCCCGATGGAGCTGTTCCGCCCTCCGCAGGGGGGTCGACCCAGACCCGTCCCGTCTGCGCCGCAGCCATGGAGGCTGCAGCGATCAGCAGAGTCAGGAAGGCGGTTAACGATGTCGGCGACCGTCCGATCTGCATGCGCTTCCAAAAGGCCTCTTCTCGAGAAAGGTGACCGGGGAAAAGCGGGTAAAAGGCTTCTCGGTTCCATAGGCCGCCCTGGCAGGAGTGCCCTGCCAGGGCGGTTCGCAAAGGTTAAGTCTCGCTATAATCAGGTGATCAAAAAAGGGCGTGCTTGAAAACGGCTATTAGAGCTGAGCCACGTCGACGGAGCCGACCCCAGAGATCCCGATGGCCTGAGCCGAGGCTTTTGACAGATCGATGACACGGCCATGGGCATATGGACCACGATCATTGATACGCACCACCACCGACCTGCCAGTCTTCTTGTTCACGACCCGGACCTTGGTGCCGAAGGGCAAGGTGCGGTGGGCGGCGGTCATATCGTTGGTGTTGAAGGTTTCGCCGCTCGCCGTCCGCCGGCCATGGAAGCCCGGGCCATACCAGGAGGCACGGCCGCTCTGAATGACCTTGGCGGGGGATTGATCAGGTTCCGCGTAAGCGGCAGGAGACAAGAAGATCGTCGATCCTGAGATGAAGAGACTGGCGAGCGCGAGCGTTACCTTACGTTGATCCACAATGCATTCCCGTGATTGTTATCGATGGGCTGCAAAATGAAGGCTAATGGGGCAACATTAAGACGATATAATCGATGGAAGGACATTGGGTATAGCCTCAGTATCGAGTCGCTCTATTCAGTTAACCTCTGATAATATTGTAACAATTTATGTTTACGTCAAATTAATCTCAAACAACCTGGCTCATGATTTCTTGGGCGGGCATGCTCTTTTATTGCCTGGGAGCCGGCTCGGCTTCGCGTGGCGGAAGAGCCATCAGCCGGAGGGCAAGGGCGAGGGCTACAATCAGCAGAAGGGTCACAAGGGCCGATACCCCGGGCCAACCCCCATGGGTCCAGAACACGCCGCCCAGGGTGCCCACTGCGCTTGAGCCAAGATAGTAGCAGAACAGGTACAGGGCCGAAGCCTGCGCCTTTCCCGTGCGGGCTTTGTTCCCCACCCAGCTGCTGGCGATGGAATGGGCGCCGAAGAATCCGAAGGTGACGGCCACGATGCCGGCCAGAATGAGCGCGAGGTGGGAGAAGAGCGTGAGCGCCACGCCGGCGAGCATGATTGCGATCATCACCCAGAGAACCCGCCTGCGACCCAGCCGCCCGGCCAGCTCGCCGATCCAGGCCGAGCTCAGGGTGCCGACCAGATAGGCGGAGAAGATCGCCCCGATGACCGTCTGGCTCAAGGAATAGGGCGCTTCCGTCAGACGATAGCCAAGATAGTTGTAGAGCGTCACAAACCCGCCCATGAGGAGGAAGGCTTCCGCAAACAGGGCCCGCAGACCTGGGTCCCGCAGATGCTCGCCGAAGGAGCGCAGAAGCTCTGCCGGACGGGCCCGGCGGGGGTGAAAATGGGCCGAGGCCGGCAGGCTCCGCCACGCCGCGATGGCGGAGGCCAGCCCCACGACCCCGATCAGCCCGATGGCGAGCCGCCACGACCCGAGATCGGTCAGCACGCCGCTGATGATCCGCCCCGCCATCCCGCCGACCGCATTGCCGCCGATGAAGAGCCCCATGGCGAGGCCGATGGACTTCGGGTCCACTTCCTCGCTCACATAGGCCATGGCGACGGCAGGGAGGCCGCTCAGGGTAATGCCGATCAGCATGCGGGCGAGGAGCAGGCTGGCCCAGTTCGGGGCTGCGGCGGACAAAAGGGTCAGGAGCGCCGATGCGAACAGCGAGGCCACCATGACGGGCTTGCGCCCCCAGACTTCCGACAAGGAGCCCGCCACCAGCATCGCTATCGCGAGAAGGCCGGTCGAGAGCGACAGGGACAGGCTGCTGACCGCAGCACTGACTTGGAATTCCTGCGAGAATTCCGGCAGCAGAGGCTGGACGCAGTAGAGGATGGCGAAGGTCGAGAAGCCGGCGGCGAACAAGGCGAGATTCAATCGACGAAACGCTGGCGTCCCGCTCACCAGGCGGCTGGGTGCTTCCGGCAGTTGATCCGACATGTATTCTTTCCGCGTGCCTGTGCTCGGCGCAGACAGTGCTGAGCCGATTCAGGGAAATGGTCGATCCCGGCTGCCCTATGCTCATAGTGCAAGCGTAAATCAGCGAAAGCCCGGATCCATTCGCCTAAAGCATGGAATATGTGCCGAGATTGCACTTCTGCTTCAGGCAGAAACGGGCTTTATTCTGAACCCATATCCTCCAAACTTGAGACCCTCAGGCTCGTTGCATCGCCGCGCGAGCCTCTTTTTTGAGTTCTTCATGACCTCCGCCCCTGTTGCCCGGAAGAATGCGGCCCCAGGGGGCCTGCCCAGCATGCCGGCGTCTCCGCTGCGGGGCATCCTGTTCCTGATCGCCTCCACCGTCGTGTTTTCCCTGGCGGACGTCATCACCAAGCAGCTCGCCTCCACCCTGCCGCCTCCGGAGGTGGCCTGGATGCGTTATGTCACCTTCGCGGCGTTCATCATCCCCGTCGTGCTGGTCAAGGGCGGGCCTGCGCTGTTCCGCTCCCAGCGGCCCGGTCTTCAGGTGGTCAGAGGATTGGGCATGGTCGGCTCGTCCATCATGTTCATCCAGAGCCTGCCTCATCTGCCCGTGGCCGATGCGACCGCGATCTTCTTCGTCTCGCCGATCCTGATCATGGCGCTGTCCGTCATCTTTCTGGGAGAGTCGGTCGGCTGGCGACGCTGGACGGCCGCCGCGGTCGGGCTGGCCGGAGTGATGATCATTGTGCGTCCCGGCACAGGCGCCTTTGAGCCTGCGGCCTTCCTGCCGATCCTCAGCGCGTCGAGCTGGGCCGTCGGCGCCGTGGTGACCCGCAAAATCACCGGCGATCATGCGCTCACGACGCTCGTTTATTCCGCCTCGGTCGGCAGCATCGTGCTGAGCACGCTCATGCCTTTCAACTGGGTGACGCCGAACGGAACCGAAATCGTCCTCGGCCTGTGCATGGGGATCCTGTTCGCGATCGGCCATTGGTTTGTGGTTCTGGCCTATCGCCACGGCAATGCGTCACTGATCGCACCGTTTTCCTATGTCCAGCTGCTCTGGGCCGGCACGCTCGGATACCTGGTCTTCGGGTCTCTGCCGGATTCCTGGACGATCGCGGGGGCCTGCCTCATCGCCGTGAGCGGCTTCTATACGGCCTATCGTGAGCGCATCCGGGCCATGCAGAAGCGGTTTTCGGCCTAAGCATCGGATCGAAAGGTGGACACCACTTTCGGGATTATTCGATGCGAAACGCGGGTCCGCACGATGCGCTGACGCGCCCGTTCAGGTTCCCGAATGGACGACACGCAGGCGCGGACGTGCCGTGCGGCTGTAGAAGTTGATCTCCACGAACTCCCCGTCCGCCTGGCCTTCGACGAGGCGATAGCCGAACTGCTCCACGAGGGCGCGCACCTGGCCCAGGTTGTCGTTCGAAATCCTGCGGGTGAATTCCGTCAGATCCTGGCTCATCAGCGCTGCAACGATGCCAATCTCGACCCCCTGGTCGAAATCGGCGCTCCGCGCCGGGAAACGAAGCCGCATACCCTCAGCGAGATGGATGTGGTGCATGGAATCCTGGTCCGTTCACGCCTACAACAGGCCGTGTTTATCGGGCAGAAGATCCTACCGGTTGCTTAAAGTCCGGGAGGCCGGCGGATGCCGGACGGGAGTGTGGTTAATCCTTCGTGCAGTTGCTCGCGATGGATCCCGGAAGGCAGCTTTGCATTAATCCTCGAAAGGTCGCTGCTTTCCCGGCAGATCGGGTTCGGAGCGGCCTACCTTTCGCATATCTTAAGTGAGGCGCAGCATGAGGCGGCTACTGATGGGGATCGCGCTGGCAACCGGCCTGATGGGGTCGGCCGCCCAGGCGGCGGATATGACGACTGTCGCTCGGTTCGAAACCGGCCGGCTCCAACCCGGCCGCGCCATCGCCCGGCTCGCCGACCAAGGGCTCGGCTATTCCGTGCTGCACGATGCGCCGAGCGGTCGGCAGGGCCTCTATCGTGTGCACGTGACCTGCGCGATCGATGAGAGCTTCATCCAGACCTATTGCCCGACGCCGGCCTATGCATCCTATTGTCCCAGGGCTCGGATCGTGTGTGCAGATGGCGGCCAGAGCGTTCAGGCGCTGCGATTGAAATATTGAGGCGACCCTGCTCGCACATCATCTGCTCCGTTCCCGTGCGAGGCTCTGAAGGAGGCATTTGCTTTTCCGCGACAATGCCTTGTATTCGCCGCAAGTGGGCGCTAGATAACCCTCTATCGACATTTGGCCGGACAATCGGGCCGTTACGCCTTGGCCTTCCAGGCGCACGTTCAGACACTCTTCCAAACATCGACGAACCCGAGTGCGAGGTCGTGCGGCTGCACGCTCTCGGCTCACGTGCACTTCTAGCCTAACCAAGGATCTTCCCATGATTACGGGCACCGTGAAATTCTACAACGACCAAAAGGGCTTCGGCTTCATCCAGCCGGACGATGGCAGCAAGGACGTGTTCGTCCACGCCACCGCGCTCGAGCGCGCCGGCATCCGCGGCCTGCGCGAAGGCCAGAAGGTCTCCTTCGACACCGCCGAAGACCGCCGCTCCGGAAAAGTCGCCGTCAACAACATCCAGGCGGCGTAATTTTCGTTGAAGCAGACGGCCTGGCATTGCATGCCGCCTCGCAAAGCCGCCCCTCCAGGGCGGCTTTTTGCTTTTTGCCAAGGGAGGTTCTTTTGAACCACAAGTATTCCATGGGCCAACTGGTCCATGCCGCCGCCGCCCATTTTGCCGATCGCACGAGCGGTATCTACGAGGTCATCCGCCTGATGCCGGAGAGCAGCAGCGGCGAGCTGGGCTATAGGATCCGCGATACCGCGAGCGGCGCCCAGCGCGCGGTCGGGGAATCGGAAATCCGTGCTGTCGCTACGAAGCCGAGCGCCCAGGGGCATTGAGACTTACCTTCCCGACCGTAGCATATTAAGAACGCCTGCGTTCAGCGTGGACTCAGTCACTTTGCAAGACATGAAACCAAGCGGCGTCTATGGGACGCCACCGGCCGAACTGGCCGAGGTCCCGGCAGGGGCCATCCAATTCTCACCCCTGATCCCAGGCTCTGGCCCGTTGGAGCAGCAGGAGGAGGGGACCCTCAGCGAACTGGTCGTGCTAGCCCCGCCCGGAACGGTGGAACGGCGCTACACCATCGCCCTGGCCTTGAGAGCGCTCGCGCCCGGCGGATCCCTGACGGTCCTCGCACCCAAGGACAAGGGGGGCTCCCGGATCGCCAAGGAACTCAAGAGCTTCGGCTGCAATTCCACTGAAACCTCACGCCGTCATCATCGCATCTGCACTGGCGGGCGGCCCGCGCTTCCGGTGGGGCTTGAGGAGGCGCTTACCGAAGGCAATCCCCGCAGGGACGAAACCTTGGGCCTCTGGACATGGCCCGGCGTGTTCAGCTGGAACCGCCACGATCCCGGCAGCGCCCTGCTGGAGCAGAACTTGCCGCCGCTCGGCGGCCGAGGCGCCGATTTCGGCTGCGGCATCGGGATCCTCGCCCGTGCGATCCTGGCCTCTCCCAAGGTCGAGCATCTGGCCATGCTCGATATCGACCGTCGCGCCGTCGAGATGGCGGCGCGCAATGTCGACGATCCGCGTGTGGAACTCCGCTGGGCGGATATTCGCACCGGCACTGAACTGAAGGGGCTCGATTTCGTGGTGATGAACCCGCCGTTCCACGATGGCGGCGCCGAGGATCAGAGCCTGGGCCAGACCTTCATCCGTCGCGCCGCGGAAGCTCTCCGGCCGGGCGGCGTCCTCTGGCTCGTCGCGAACCGCCATCTGCCCTATGAGGCGGTGCTGAAGAGCCTGTTCAAGCGTGTGACGCCGAAGATCGAAGCGAATGGCTACAAGATCTACGAGGCCGTCAAATGAGCAAGGTCCCGACGCTCCGCCTTGATCGGCTGCTCGCCAATATGGGCTATGGCTCGCGCCGGGAGGTGCAGCAACTGGTCCATGCCGGCCTTGTCACGTTGGACGGAACCGAGATCGAAGAGGCGGACGCGCGCATCGCCGTGACCCGCGACCTCCCGGAGCGCATGCGCATCCAGGGCAAGCCGCTCGATCCGCCGCCCGGCCTGGCCCTGATGCTGCACAAGCCCTTGGGCGTCACCTGCTCGCACAAGGAAGCCGGTCCTCTGGTCTATGGCCTGCTCCCGGACCGCTGGCGCCGGCGCGATCCGGCCCTCTCGACGATCGGTCGGCTCGACAAGGATACGTCCGGGCTGCTGCTCATGACCGACGACGGCAACCTGCTGCACCGGATCATCTCTCCCCGGGCGAACATCTCCAAGCGCTACCATGTGAGTCTCGATCGCCCCTTGCGCGGCGACGAGGCAGAGATTTTTGCAGCCGGGACGCTGATGCTCGAGAGCGAGGACAGGCCCCTCCTGCCAGCGCAACTGGAGGCGATCTCCGGCACCAGCGCCTACCTGACCCTGACGGAAGGCCGCTACCATCAGGTCCGGCGCATGTTCGCGGCGGTCGGCAATCACGTCACGGCCCTTCATCGCGACCGGATCGGCGGCCTAGGGCTGCCGGAAGATCTGGAGCCGGGACAATATCGCCTGCTCAGTGAGGCCGATCTCGCCCTTCTCCTGCCGCCCGCTCAGGGTGCCTGAGCACACGGGCAGGAATCGGCTGGTGCGGCCAGGGTCTGTTCGCGAGTCTTACGGCGTTGCGGCAGCGATGAGCCCGGCGGTGTCGTAATACTCGTCGAAATCGACGGCCTTGCCGTCCCGGAAGCGCCAGATATCAACCTTCCTGGTATCTGCCACCTTACCCGTCCCCTTATGGCGCCAGACGGCCCGTCCGACGACAGCCACACGGTCGTCCTGGGCGATGAACTCGTCCATGGTGTGGGAGACCATCTCCCAATCTCGCATCAGGTCTTCGAGATAGGCGCGAACGCCGGACTTGCTGCTCCGGCGTGCCGTAAAGGGTACTTCCGGCGAACCGTCCGCCAGGGAGCCGAGACTGACATCGTCCGCAATGATGTTCATCCAGCATTCGCAATCGCTGCCCTTGGTATGAACCCATTGGGCATAGGCTTCGCGGAGAATGGTAACATGATCGTCATGGGCTGCCATTGAGCTCTCCTATGGAAAGCAAGCTTGAGCGAGTCGCCCGGACGGAATGGTGGGACACGACCTGCCGCTTGAACAATGTCTATTAAGATCTAGGCTAAAGCCCGGTGCGGGCCTCGTATGCGCCTGCTCCGGTTGCTCGGAAGCCTCCGGTCGGGTTAGGGAGGGTGAGGTTCGCCGCCTTGGAGCACCTTTGGCCCGGATGGACAGAGCATCGGCCCGATCCCGCATTTCTTTCTCCATCGTGCAGACATTGCTCGGGCTGATCTTCCTGGCTTGGCTCCCGGCCATTGATCATGCGAATGCCGGGACTTCCTTTCTCATCCAGCTCGAAGAAACCCTTCTGCTCTCGGACCTGTCCGATACTGGGGAAGCGGACCGGGAGGCCTTTCCGGACGAGCGGAGCGACGGGAAGGGCAGTTCTGATGCTCTCGTTCCTGCGGGCGTCTCTCCTGCGACAGGGCGCACGCCGGGGCAGGGAAACCGCTTCAGCCCCCGGCCGCCGGTCCGTTTCAACGTCCTTGGATCTCTGCGCGCGACGGGGCCTCCTCGCCTCTAACTCAGTCTGATTGGGCTGGAGGCAAGGTTTCGATGCTTCCGGTCGATTGTGTCGCGCGCCGGAAGCGGCGCCTCTCCTGTTTCTCGAGAACGGCTTTGAACCGCGGCGCTCGCCATTGCATCCGGCCGCTGCCGGTTAGCAGGCAAGTCATGGTCGCTGCTCGTCTCGAATGCCAATCAAGTTCCCCATCATGGAAGCACTGTTCCCCCAGATTCTCAAACTCCTCGGCATCATCTGGATCAACGTCATTCTGTCGGGAGACAATGCCGTGGCCATAGCCCTTGCCTGCCGCGGCCTGCCGGAAGACAAGCGCCGTATCGGCATGATCCTCGGCGCCGGCGTGGCGGTCGGGCTGCGGATCGTCTTTACGATCGTCGTGGCGGCGCTCCTTGCAACGCCGTTCCTGAAAATCGCCGGCGGTCTCCTCCTGCTCTGGATTGCCGTGAAGCTCCTGAAGGGCGGCGATGAAGAGGGAGGCGTCAAGGAAACAGACCGCCTCTGGCATGCGGTCTGGACCGTCGTGGTCGCCGATGCGGTCATGAGCCTGGACAATGTTCTGGCGATTGCCGCGGTGGCACAGGATTCCACCGCCCTGCTCGCCATCGGCCTCGCCATCTCCATCCCGCTCATCGTGGCCGGTGCTGCCCTCATCATGGCGCTTCTGGACCGCTTGCCCGTTCTCGTCTGGGCCGGAGCGGCTCTTCTGGGCTGGGTTGCCGGGGAGATGCTGATCTCCGATCCGTGGCTGATCGGGCAGCTTGGCGAGAAACTGGGCCACAAGGCGGAAATTCCAACCGCCCTCTTCGGAGCCGCCCTGGTACTCGCCGTCGGCTACCTCTCGCGGAGGACTGCGACCGACGAGGCGTAGAACCTTTCCGACCCGTTCGTCCTGGATCTCAGAGCCCTGTCCTCTGGGTATGATTGAAAGTGACCGGCTGCAGCCTCCATCGCCAGCGGAGGTTGCCCTCACGGCCGTAATCGGGTAGGGAAAGAACAGGCCCATCGCCTCAAGCACCCGTAGCTCAGCTGGATAGAGCGTTGCCCTCCGAAGGCAAAGGTCACACGTTCGAATCGTGTCGGGTGCGCCATTCCACTCCAAAGATCAGCCGCCAAGTCTCTCGTGGGACCGAATGCCTCTTCCGGCATGCGGCCCCGACTCGCAGTCAACGGATCCGTCCCAGCGGCGACGTGACGATTCCTCGGCAGAGCAAACATCCCCGAGTGGGTTGCGGGGCTTTCCGGACAGGTCGATCGTCACCTGCTTGCCAGAGATGGGGTCAAGAATGGTCATCGGACGTCGTCTTTCTGTCCTGCGCACAGTAAGGCCTCTACACGAGAGGAAACCGCCCAATCCCCGCTCCGTTCACGAGGCCCTTGGCGGTCATGTGCGCTGCAGCACCGATGTGGGCGATGAATGATCCTGAATGGAAGTATTCATCCATGTTTCATCCGTTTCATATCACTCTCGTGATGGCTTCGCCGGGAACGAGGCCAGACATGGTGGCGTTGTTCAAAGTCATAAATCACCGGAGAGTGCAATGTTTTCTTCGCGCATCTTGAAGATTGGTCTTTTAGCTTTGACCCTTTCCGGAGCCGTCACACTTGCATCGGTCCCGGCCCAGGCGGGCGAGAGTACCGGAACCTGGCGCAATGGCATGGTAGACGGCCCTTACGGCCCCGGTTGGTACGGGCCGAGAGGTGCCTATTATGAGAATGCCCGGACCGTGCGGCGCAGACCGTATGTACGCGAGCGCTATCGCTATCGTCCGACCTATCGCTCGTATCGTTATGCTCCAAACCGCTACTATGGAAACTCCTACTACCCACGCCGCGGATATGGCTGGCCTGTGGAGCGGCCAAGGCCTGGCCGGGTCGATCGGGCTATCGAACAGGGGCGCCGGTAGATCGCGCCTCCTTGTCCGGAAAACTCAGGCGAAACAGCGTCGTCACACCCTTGAAGAGTGGTAGCAACGCATTTTCTGGGCAGCGCGGAAATCCGACTTGCTCGCCATGCACCTCTCTCAACGTGTTCGACGCGCGATGATCCAGACCGCGTGAACGATGCCTGGGATGTAGCCCAGGAGCGTCAGCAGAATGTTGAGCCAGAATTGTCCACCCAGGCCGACAGTGAAGAACACGCCCACGGGAGGAAGCAGGATTGCGAGCAGGATACGCAGAAGGTTTGCCATAGGATCGCGCTGAGAGGTGAGACCATGGAAGGAACGGCACCGTGACCGTTCCGTTCCAGGAGCCGGTCATCGACATGCAATCGTGACCCGCCAACTCCGATGATCGTCTGCCCTGGCATCAAGCTAGCTACTTGAGAGGACGGGAGGGCGGCGACAGGGTCGCTCTCATCAGGCGTTCCGATCCGCGCTGTTGAGTTTGGCTGTTGCTATGCTCCAGCGCCTGCGAAACTTGCCCGAGCGCACAAAATCCATCTTGGCCGAGATGGCACCGGATGTCGCCGGTTCGCGCTGCAGCGTCAGCGATCCCACTTGATATTGAGAGCGCTCGTGACGAGCCGGTCGACGAGAACAGGCGCATCCGCGGCCATGCGCTCAATCCCTGTCACGGCTTGGCGCGTCATGCGCCCGTTCAGGAACGCGTAATCCATCACGACGGCGCTCACCAATGCGAGCAGGGTCTTGAAAGCGCGTGAGGCGAAATCTGGCCAGACCATGAATCCTCTCAGGGAAACTCCGTTCGCCTCATGCCTGAAAGGCTCTGCAGGATCAAGCTTTCGCGAGCATCCACTCGTGATCCGGATCATTGTGGAACTTCCAGATCCGCTTCGGGCCCGCCATCACGTTCAGATAATAGAGCTCATAGCCGTGCGGCGCGCCGACAGGATGATAGCCCTTGGGCACCAGCACCACGTCGCCGTTGCTCGCGGCCAGCGTCTCGTCCAGGGAGCGGTCATCCGTGTAGACCCGCTGGAGCGCAAAGCCTGATGGTGGATTGAGGCGGTGGTAATAGGTTTCTTCGAGCAGCGACTCGTTCGGAAGCATGTCGCGGTCGTGCTTGTGCGGCGGATAGCTCGACCAATGGCCGGACGGCGTGATCACCTCGACGACGAGCAGGCTCTCTGCCGGCTCCGTCTCCGGCAGGATGTTGCGAACATGGCGCGTGTTGGTGCCCTGGCCGCGGGTTTCCTGACCGACCCGGTCAGGGCCGATCACGCGGGCTGGGAGCTTGCCTTCCGCAGGCGCCGTGCAGACGGCGATCTCGCAATCGGTCTGCGCCTCGAGCGACCATTCGGAGCGGGCGGGTGCATAGAGCGACCATGGATCCGCCTCGAACGGCGAGTTGCGCCCGCCGATCACGCCGAAATCCTGTCCCGAGGCCGCCACGCGCGCCTTGCCTGAAAGGAGGACGACGCAGGCTTCCCGGTCTCCCGTCGCCTGCCGCAAGCTCTGACCGCTTTTGAGCCGGTAGACCTCGAACCCGACATAGGTCCATCCGGCTGATTCGGGTGTGATGGCGTGGATGCGCCCTTGGGCATCGGGCCTCGACGGTTTGACGAGAAGCTTCGACATCGCATTTCTCCCTTATCTCAGGCCGGCTTCCTTGAGGTACCGGGTGAGATTGGCATAGCCCATCTTGGCATAGGTCAGCGGGTCGGCCTTCTTCGGGTCCTGCTCCGCCTCGATCACCACCCAGCCGCTATAGCCCGGCAGTTCCTTGAACACGGACACGAAATCCACCATGCCGTCACCGGGCACCGTATAGACGCCTGCGATGACGGAATCGAGAAAGCTCCACCCTTGCGCCCGCGCCGTCTCCATCACGTCCTTGCGGACATCCTTCGTGTGCACGTGGCTGATGCGGCTGCGATAGCGGCGTGCGAGTGCCGCCGGATCCGCGCCGCCCCAGGTGGCGTGTCCCGTATCGAGGAGAAGATGCACGGCTTCCCCCGTCGAGCGCATGAAGGCATCGATATCGGCCTCCGATTCCACGATGGTGCCCATGTGGTGGTGATAGACCACACGCACGCCTTCCTGCAGGGTGCGCTCGGCCACTTCAGTGATGCGGCGGCCGAACTCGGCCCAGTCGCCGGCTTGCATGACAGGACGCTGCGACAGGGGCTTCGAGCGGTCGCCATGGATCGCGTTCGAGGTCTCGGCGAAGACGAGCACGTTCGAGCCCATGCTTTTAAGAAGGTCGAGATGCGGGCGCAGGGCCGCCATCTCAGCCTCTGAATCGCGCTTCAGGAGCTCGGCGGAATACCAGCCCGATACGCAGGCCATGTTGAAGGGCGCAAGCGCCTTCTTCAGAGCTTCCGGCTGGCGCGGAAACTTGTTGCCGAGCTCCATGCCCTCGAAGCCCGCTTCCTTGGCCTCGGCCAGGCACACCTCCAGCGGCGTCTCGCCGCCGAGTTCCGGCATGTCGTCATTGGACCAGCCGATAGGATTGGCCCCGATGCGGATCGTCATGTTCTTGTTCCTTCCGAAAACATAATCTCAGAGCCTCATCCTGAGGAGTCGCTGAAAGCAGCGTCTACCCCTCAGGATGGGGGCAGTGTTCGTGGCTGCATTCTTAATCGCCCACCCGCTGCGCAACGAGGGAGGTTTCATAATCCTTGCGAGCAGCCTTCACCTGATCGCGCACGGAAACCTCCGGCACCGCTACATCCCACCAATGACCGCCCGCATCGGTCGAGGCGAGGGGATCGGTATCGATGACGATGACGGTGCTGCGCTCGGCTTGCCGAGCCTTCCTCAGGGCATCCTCGAGTTCCGCGATGCTCTTCACCTTCATGGATTGCGCGCCGAGGCTCGCGGCGTGGGCGGCGAAGTCGATGTCGGGCAGGGTCACATGGTTCGTATGCTGCAGCAGATTGTTGAAGCTCTCGCCGCCGGTGGCACGTTGCAGGCGGTTGATGCAGCCGTAGCCGCGATTGTCGAGCAGAACGACGGTGAGCTTCTGGCCTAGCATCACGGAGGTGGCGAGTTCGGAATTCATCATGAGATAGGAGCCGTCGCCCACCATCACGATGACTTCGCGGGAGGGATCCGCCATCTTCACGCCGAGGCCGCCCGCGATCTCGTAGCCCATACAGGAATAGCCGTATTCCATGTGGTAGCCCAGCGCCGTGCTCGCCTTCCAATGCTTGTGCAGCTCGCCCGGCAGGCCGCCGGCCGCGCAGACCACCACGTCGGTGGGCGAGGAGGTGCGCTGCACCGCGCCGATCACCTGCGCATCGGAGGGCAGTTCCGCATTGGTCGGATCCGTGTAGCGCGCGGCGGTGTCGAACCAGCGCGATTTCTCATCCCGCGCCTTCGTGGTCCAAGCCTCCGGAGCTTTCCAGGGGCCGAGGGCGCGGCTCAGTTCTGCAAGCCCCACCCGGGCGTCCGCTATGAGCGGCGCCGCATTGTGCTTGGAGGCATCGAAGGGCTGCGCGTTCAGCCCGATGATGCGCCGGTTCGGGTTCTTGAACAGGGCCCAGGAGCCGGTGGTGAAATCCTGCAGGCGCGTCCCCACCGCGATCACCACGTCGGCCTCTTCGGCGAGCGCATTGGCGGCACCCGTGCCGGTGACGCCGACGGCGCCGAGGCAGGCCGCGTGATCGTGAGGCAGGCTCGATTTTCCGGCCTGCGTCTCGCCGACGAAGAGGCCGTGCTTCTCGGCGAAATTCGCCAGCGCCTTCTCAGCGTCCGAGTAGAGCACGCCGCCGCCTGCGACGATGAAGGGCTTCTTCGCCGTGCGGATGAACTCGGCGGCCTGCGCGAGCTCCGCTTCGTCCGGACGGATGCGGCGCGGCGTCCAGATCTTTTCCGCAAAGAAGCTCTCCGGATAATCGTAGGCCTCGGCCTGCGTGTCCTGACAGAGCGCCAGCGTCACCGGACCGCACTCGGCCGGGTCCGTGAGCACGGTCATGGCGCGCTGGAGCGCCGGGATGATCTGCTCGGGCCGCGCGATGCGGTCGAAATAGCGGGAAACTGGCCGGAAGCAATCGTTCGCCGAGATCGTGCCGTCGGAAAGGCTTTCGATCTGCTGCAGCACCGGGTCGGGCCTGCGGTTGGCGAAGACGTCGCCGGGAAGAAGCAGCACGGGCAGGCGGTTCACATGCGCCACGGCGGCAGCCGTCACCATATTGGTGGCGCCGGGCCCGATGGAGGTGGTGCAGGCCATCATGCGACGGCGGCGCGAGGCCTTGGCAAATGCAATGGCCGCATGCGCCATGCCCTGCTCGTTATGGGCGCGGTAGGTGGGAAGCTGATCGCGCACGCCGTGCAGCGCTTCGCCCATGCCCGCCACGTTGCCGTGGCCGAAGATGGCCCAGACGCCGCCGAAGAGCGGCAGGATTGTTCCGTCGATTTCCGTCTTCTGTGCCGTCAGGAAGCGGGCAACGGCTTGCGCCATGGTCAGGCGGATCGTGCTCATACGGTTTCCTCTCGAATGGTGCTGGCAACAGAGGCGGCAGCGTTCTCAGGTTTTCTCGTTCACGAAAAGAGGGCAGAGCCAGGCAGAGGCTCCGCCCTTGGTATTAGGCAGCCTTCGCGCGGGCCGATACCTTTTGCCATGAATCGACCAGGCGTTGAAAGCGTGAGGCCATATCGTTGACGGCGGCTTCGTCCGACATCTCGCCCTTGAGCCAGCGCCGCGCGGCCTCGTTGAAGATCGTGCGGCCCACGGCAAAGCCCTTCACCTGCGGCTCCTTGGCGGCCGCGGCGAAGGCGGCTTCCAACTCGTCCTCAGGCGCTTCGAGACCGAGCAGCACGATGCCGCGGCAGTAAGCGTCGTTCCGGGTGATCACGTGGCCGATGGCATGCCAGGCGGCTTCGTCCCGCTGCGGCTCAAGCTTCCACCAATCGGGCTTGATGCCGAGATCGTAGAGGCGCTGCAGGATGCCGGCCACCGTGTCGGTCTTGAGGGTCCCATGCTTGCCTGCGATGATCTCCACCAGCAGTTCGCGACCAATGCGCCGCGCGGCGTCGTGCAGGCGAAGCAGGTCGCGTTCCTGGCGCTCCATCAGTTCCGGCGGATCGTCCGGATGGTAGAAGCAGAGGCATTTGATCGTGTGCCCAACCGGCCATTCCACGAGCTTGGCGCCGAGCGAGCCACCGCCTTCGAAATCGAGCGGGCGCGAGCCCGGCAGCTCCACCGGGCGGCCGATCCAGAACGGATGATCGGCGGCACGGAACAGGGCCTCGCGACCATAGGTGCCGTCGATCAGCATGCCGAAGCCGGGGCGGCCACCAGCCACCCGTGCCGCAGCCTGCACGGCGAGAACCTTGAAGTCAGGAATCCGCTCCACGGGCGCGCCGATCTCCTTCGCCATCGCTTCCAGCTGCATGCGGTGATCGATGGCAAGCGCCATGAGTGTATCGGGTTGCGGTCTTCTCGTCGTGGCCCAGTGGATGTGGTTGATGTCCTCGTCGAAGCGCAGCGCCTTGTGGCGGCTGCCCTGTTTCAGGAAGTGCTGCAGTTCGGGGAAGGTCGGGATCTCGGGCGAGCAGAGCAGGCGCGAGACCGCGAAGGCGCCGCTGGCATTGGCATAGGCACAGCAGGTCTCGAGCTTCTCGTCCCGGAGCCATCCGCGGAGGAAGCCGGAGAGGAAGGCATCCCCGGCACCGAGCACGTTATAGACTTCGACGGGGAAGCCCGGTCCCCTCACGCCGTCGTCCAGCGATTCAGGGATCTCGCCCGGAAACACCACGCAGCCCATGGGGCCGCGCTTGCACACGATGGTGGCCTTCGAGATGGCACGGATGGCCCGCATCGCCGCGAGCGTATCCTCGGACCCGCCGGCGATGTGCAACTCCTCCTCCGTGCCGACGACGAGATCGCAATCGGCGAGGATCGGCTTCAAGTGTTCCGTCACCGCATTCGAGCGTACATAGCGTGATTCGCCCGCGCCGTGGCCGAGAAGGCCCCAGAGGTTGGGACGGTAGTCCACGTCGAACACCACCTTGCGGCCGTTGGCCTTGGCAATGCGGATCGCCTTCTTCTGTGCGGCGGCGGTCGTTTCCCGTGAAAAGTGCGTGCCCGTGACGACGACGGCCGCGGCGGACGCGATGAAGCTCTCGTCGATGTCGTTCTCATGGAGCGCCATATCGGCGCAGTTGTCGCGATAGAAGATCAGCGGGAAGGAATCCTCATCGCGGACGCCGAGAATCACGAGCGCTGTGAGGCGCTGCTCATCGGTGACGATGCCGTCCGTCGCGACGCCTTCGCGCTCCATCTGCTCGCGGATGAAGCGGCCCATGGCCTCATCGCCCACACGCGTCACGAGCCCTGATTTCAGGCCGAGCCGCGCCGTGCCGATGGCGATGTTCGCGGGGCATCCGCCGACCGCCTTGGAGAAGGAGGCCATATCCTCCAGCCGCCCGCCCACCTGCTGACCGTAGAGATCGACCGAGGCGCGGCCAATGGTGATCACATCCAGGGCTGGCTTCATGCTAGTCCTCCCGCTCCCGGTCTTATAAACCGTGTGAGAGCCGCGCTTGGCTCTTGCCGTTATAGAACGTTTATTCTATTACCAGCTTATGCTGGAATATCAATTCCAAATTTGCCGTGAGCCGGCAAAGGATCAGGGGGAAACATGATCAGGATCGCCGTACTGGGCGCCGGCCGCATCGGCCGCATTCACGGGCGCAACGCCGCCAATCATCCGGATGCCCGCCTCGTGGCGGTGGCCGATCCGCACGCGCCTTCCGCGCAGGAGCTGGCGGCCGCGACGGGTGCGGAGGTCGCGGCGCTCGACGCGATCGTCGAGCGCCCGGACGTGGACGCCATCCTCATCTGCACGCCGACCACGACACATGCCGATCTGATCGAGCGTGGCGCGCGCGCCGGCAAGGCCGTGTTCTGCGAGAAGCCGGTCGATCTCTCGAGCGAGCGCATCGAGACCTGCCTCGCCACGGTCGAGAAGGCAGGCACGCCGCTGATGATCGGGTTCAACCGCCGCTTCGATCCGAATTTCGCGTCCTTGCGCCGCCGCCTCGCCGACGGCGAAGTGGGCGAGGTGGAGCTCGTCACGATCCTCTCCCGCGATCCCGGCCCGCCCCCGGTGAGCTACATCGCGACCTCCGGCGGTCTCTTCCGGGACATGATGATCCACGATCTCGACATGGCCCGCTTCCTGCTGCTGGACGATGAGCCGGTGGAAGTGCACGCAGTCGGGTCCTCCCTCGTGGATCCGGCCATCGGCCAGGCCGGCGACGTGGACACGGCCGCCGTGATGCTGAAGACGGCCAAAGGCCGGATCGTGCAGATCTCCAACTCCCGCCGCGCCACTTACGGGTATGACCAGCGCGTCGAAGTCCATGGCTCCAAGGGCATGATCCGCGCCGGCAACATCCACCGCACGACGGTGGAAGTGGCGAATGCGACGGGCATCACCGCCGACCCGGTGCAGGACTTCTTTCTGGAGCGCTATGCGGACGCCTATCGCGACGAGCTCACCTCGTTCCTGAACGCCGTCCGCGACGGCAAGCCGTGCAACCCCACCGGTCGCGACGGTCTCATGGCCCAGCGGCTTGCAGATGCCGCAACGGAATCGGCACGGAGCGGGAAGCCGGTACGGCTTTAACCTCCCTCCGTCGCCACTGGACTTGTGCCGGTGACGCTGGCACAGCGCTTCACAGGATCGTCATGGCCGGGATAAACTCGGCCATGACGAAGATGAGTGGAAGCCATCTCCGTCTGGATGAGGAGCGTTACCCCTCCGCCCGCTTCTCCGCCGTGCCCACCGCCAGCGCCATGGCCAGGGCGAACGAAGCGGAGAGCGATCGGAAGGCGCCGAAATCGGCCTCCGCCACTTCGAGCCAGACGTCGGCATTGGTCACCAGCGGGCTGAAGGCCGAATCCGTGATCGCCACCACCGGCACATTGCGCTGCGCGGCCGCCGCGGCGAGATCGGCCGTGACGGGCGCATAGGGCGTGAAGCTGATGGCGAGCACCGCGTCGCGCTTGGTGGCGATGGCGAGCTGCTCGGGCCCGAGCTGGCCCACATGATCGATGAGGATGGCACGCATGCCGAGCTTGCCGAAGGCATAGGCGCAATAGGCGATGACCGGAAACACCCGGCGGGCGCCAAGCAGGTAGACGGTATCGGCCTTGGCCAGGGTCTCTATGGCGCGGGACAGTTCCTCAGGGCGCACTGAAGCCTGCATCCGCTCCAGGGAGACGGCTGCGGCATTGGTGAAGCCTTCGAGCAGGGACACCGCATGAACGTGATGTCCCTCGGCATCGCGCAGGCCCCTCAGGCGCTCGCGGTAATCAGGAAAGCGCTCCCGCAGGCGATCGCGGAAAATCTGCTGCAGGTGGGAGAAGCCGTCATAGCCGAGGCTTTTGGCGAAGCGCACGAGGGTGGAGGGCTGCACGCCGGCATGCTCGGCAATGCCCGCCACCGTTCCGAACGCCACGTCCTCCGGATGCTGCAGGGCGAAGGCGGCAAGCTGCTTCAGCCGTTTGGGCATCGCATCATGACGGCTGAGCAGAAGTGACCGCAAGCCATCGAAATTGTCAGGCGCCTCCGATGTGGCCGCTGCTGCCTCGCCCATGCTCCTGTCACTCTCCATGCCCAAGCCCAGGGCTCCAGATCGGCCTTGACACCGATCCTACAAAAATGGAATAAAAATTCCAATATATAAACAAAAAAGGTTCTGGCGTTCCGTTCTATCGGACGACCGAACAGCCGGAGAGAACGCCTTGAAACGGATGATTCGCTCTTCGATTCATTGGTAGCTCTTTGGCAACTGGCGTCAGCAGCCTGTCGGCCGCAGCGGTCGATACGGTCAAAACTTTGGCAGGTTGCTGACAGAAGATACCAATCGGGAGGAAGCACATGAAATCGTTCGTTACCGGTCTGGCTGCCGCAGCAGCCCTGACCCTCGCCACCGCCGCCCCGGTCGCGGCGCAGCAGAATTCCCGCATCATCGTGGTCAGCCACGGTCAGGCCAACGATCCGTTCTGGTCCGTGGTCAAGAACGGCGTGGCGGCAGCCGGCCAGGACATGAAGGTCCAGGTCGATTACCGTGCGCCCGAAACCTTCGACATGGTCGCCATGGGCCAGCTCATCGACGCGGCCGTGAACCAGAAGCCGGCCGGCCTGATCGTCTCGATCCCCGATGCCTCGGCGCTTGGCCCGTCGATCCAGAAGGCGGTGGCCGCCGGCATCCCGGTGATCTCCATGAATTCCGGCTCCGACGTGTCGAAGAAGCTCGGCGCCCTGCTCCATGTGGGTCAGGACGAAGTCGAGGCCGGGCGCATCGCCGGTGCCAAGCTCAAGGAGATGGGCGGCAAGGTCGGCTTGTGCGTGAACCAGGAGGTCGGCAACGTGTCGCTCGATCTGCGCTGCAAGGGCTTCATGGAAGGGTTCGGCGGCAAGGTGACGGTCCTGCCGGTCACCAACGATCCGGCCGATATCCGCGCCAAGGTGAAGGCGGCGGTCGCCTCTGACGCCTCGGTCGACACGATCCTGGCGCTCGGCGCCGGCACGGCGGGCGAGCCCTCGGTCGCGGCCGTGAAGGAAGCCGGCAAGACGGGCGCCATCCGGGTCGCCACCTTCGACATGTCGGCCGGGTTCCTCAAGTCGGTTGCGAGCGGCGAGGCGGTCTTCGCCATCGACCAGCAGCAGTACCTGCAGGGCTATCTGCCGGTGGTGTTCCTGGCGAACTACGCCAAGTATGGCCTGATGCCGGGCGGTGACGTCGCCTCGGGCCCGAACCTGATCACGAAGGAAAAGGCCAATCAGGTGGTCGAGCTGTCCGCCAAGGGCATCCGCTAACGATTGCTCAGAGCCCGCGGTCGCCATGACCGCGGGCTTCTCGTTTACACGCATCCATTCGGGGAGGCGCCCATGGTGAACACCACTCAGCCGACCGCAGATCTGTCTCCGGCTCCCGCCGTAAAGAAGATCCAGGATGAGCGCCTGAGGGAGGTCTCCCTCCTCACCAAGATCATGCGGCGTCCCGAACTCGGCGCTCTTGCCGGTCTCGTCCTCGTCGCGATCTTCTTTCTCTCCACCGCCGATGCGTCCATGTTCACGCTCGCGGGCATCATGAATATCCTGTCGCCGGCCTCGCAGCTCGGCATCCTCGCCATCGCGGCCGCCCTTCTGATGATCGGCGGCGAGTTCGATCTCTCCATCGGCTCGATGGTGGCCTTCACGGGCCTGATCTTCGGGGCCTTCATCACGCTCAGCGGCTGGTCCTTGCCCCTTGCGATTGCCGCCACCCTCGTCGTGGCCGCCGTGCTCGGCGGCCTGAACGGCCAGATGGTGATCCGCACCAGGCTGCCTTCCTTCATCGTCACGCTCGCCTTTCTGTTCATCCTGCGCGGCCTTTCGCTCGTCGGCCTGAAATGGGCGACCGGCGGCTCGACGCAGATGCGCGGCATCGGCGATCAGGCAGGCGAGGGCATCATCCGCGAACTCTTCTCGGGGAATGCCTTCGAGGGGGTGTTCTCCTGGCTCGCGGCGCACGACGTCATCGCCAAGTTCCCGAACGGCACGCCCACCGTGACGGGGATGCCGGTCTCCATCGTCTGGTTCATCGGCTTCGCGCTTGTGGCGACTTGGCTGCTTCTGCGCACCCGCGCCGGCAACTGGATCTTCGCGGCAGGCGGGGATGCCAATGCGGCGCGCAATTCGGGCGTGCCGGTGGACCGGGTCAAGACCGCGCTCTTCATGCTCACCGCCTGTGCGGCCGCTCTCGTGGCCATTCTCACCGTGCTCGATGCGGGCTCGACCGATGCGCGGCGCGGCTTCCAGAAGGAGTTCGAGGCCATCATCGCGGCGGTGATCGGCGGCTGCCTCCTGACCGGCGGCTACGGCTCGGCCATCGGGGCATTCTTCGGCGCCATCATCTTCGGCATGGTGTCCATCGGCCTCACCTATACGAGGTTCGATTCCGACTGGTTCCAGGTCTTCCTCGGCGCCATGCTGCTGCTCGCGGTGCTGTTCAACAACTTCATCCGGCGCAAAGTGACGGGAGAACGCTGATGGACACAGAAGCTCCCCTCATCGACATCCGCAACCTCGTCAAGCACTTCGGCTCGGTGATCGCGCTGTCGGGCGTGTCGCTCACCGTCCATCGCGGCGAGGTCATGTGCCTGCTCGGCGACAACGGCGCCGGCAAGTCCACGCTCATCAAGACGCTTGCCGGCGTGCACAGGCCGACCTCGGGCGAGTTCCTGGTCGAAGGGCGGCCGGTGGCCTTCGCCAGCCCGCGCGATGCGCTCGATGCGGGCATTGCGACGGTCTATCAGGATCTTGCGATGATCCCGCTCATGTCGGTCACGCGCAACTTCTTCATGGGCCGCGAGCCGGTCAAGGGCATCTGGCCGTTCCGCAATGTGGATTTCGATCATTGCGACGAGGTCACGCGCGAGGAGATGCACAAGATCGGCATCGACGTGCGCGATCCCCATCAGGCCGTCGGCACGTTGTCCGGCGGCGAGCGCCAATGCGTGGCCATTGCGCGGGCGGTTTATTTCGGCGCGAAGGTGCTGATCCTCGACGAGCCCACTTCGGCGCTGGGCGTGGCGCAGACCTCCATGGTGCTCAAATACATCCACCAGGTGCGGAGCAAGGGCCTCGGCGTCATCTTCATCACGCACAACGTCCGTCACGCTTACGCGGTGGGCGACCGCTTCACGGTGCTCAACCGGGGCAAGACGCTGGGCACCTACGAGAAGTCGCAGATCCAGATCGACGAGCTGCAGAACCTCATGGCCGGCGGCAAGGAACTGCAGGCGGTGTCGGCGGAACTCGGTGGGATGGTTTGAGAGATCACATCTAGCCCAACCCCCATCCCGAGGAGCCTGCTGCGCGACTTCCGCAGAGGCTGACTGATAAAGGGCCCGCGATCTCTTCCCGTCATCACCGGCCTTGTGTCGGTGATCCCGATGGAATGAGTCGCGTAGCGCTCTTCCTACCGGGATGGCCGGGACACGCCCGGCCATGACGGCGAGGGAGGCCGAATACCGAGCCAGCCTCTCAGGATGAAGGCATTCATATCAAGTCAGGAGCATGACACATGACAGGTCTCGGCATCGGCCTCATCGGCACGGGTTATATGGGCAAGTGCCATGCCCTGGCCTGGAACGCCGTAGCTGCCGTCTTCGGCGATGTGGAACGGCCACGCCTTGCGGTTTTGGCGGAAGCCTCGCAGGATCTGGCCGAGAGGAAAGCGCGCGAGCTCGGCTTCGCGCGCGCCACCGGCGACTGGCGTTCCCTCGTCACCGATCCTGCGGTCGATGTGGTGTCGATCACCACGCCCAACGCCTTCCATCCCGAGATGGCGATCGCGGCGCTGGAGGCGGGCAAGCATGTCTGGTGCGAGAAGCCCATGGCAACGCGCCTGCCCGATGCGGAGCGGATGCTCGCCGCGGCTCGTGCGTCCGGCAAGGTGGCGGCGCTCGGTTACAACTACATCCAGAACCCCATCGTCCGTCTGATCCGCCGCCTCCTCGACGAGGGCCGGATCGGCGAGGTTAATCATGTACGCGTCGAGATGGATGAGGATTTCATGGCGAACCCCGAGGAGCTCTTCTACTGGAAGAGCGAGGCGAGTTCCGGCCATGGCGCCCTCGACGATTTCGGCGTCCATGCGTTGAGCCTGATCTGGATCCTGTTCGGCGGCGTGCGCCGTGTCTGCGGGCATATGGCGAAACCTTACGCGGATCGCCCCGTGAAGGATGGCGGCCGCCGCTCGGTCGAGACCTATGACATCGCCACCACGCTGATCGAGCTCGACAATGGCGCCTCCGGTGCGATCGCGCTCAACCGCTCGGCCTGGGGCCGCAAGGGCCGAATCTTCGTCCAGCTCTTCGGCTCCAAAGGCACCATCGTCTTTGACCAGGAACGCATGAACGAGGTCCAGCTCTACACGACCGACGGAGCAGGAGAGACGCAAGGGTTCCGCACGATCCTGACCTCCCCGCATCACTCGCCTTATGATAAATTCATCCCCGCGCCGGGACACGGGCTCGGTTTCAACGATCTGAAGATCGTCGAATGCCGGGAGCTGATCCGCCGCATCGATGGGGAGGCCGCCCATCTGATCACGTTCGACGACGGCATCCGCATCGAGCGGGCCGTGGATGCGATTGCGAGAAGCGCGCATTCCGGCGTTTGGGTCGACATCGCAACGGGTGGGGACAGACAGGCCGCTTGAGGAGTTCGACCATGAAAGTCGGGACAACGGCGGATCGGATCGTCATCGAATACGATATCGGGAAGGCCCCGCACCAGATCTGGGCAGCCTTGACCGCCCCGGACGCCATCGCATCCTGGTGGGGCGACCATGTGCGCCTCGATGCGAAAGCCGGCGGCGCCTTCCGGGAGGAATCGACGGACGAAACCGGTCGAACGGTTGTCACCACTGGAACCGTGAGCCGATTCGAGCCGCCGGAATTCCTCGAACTGTCATGGGCCGGCGAGGACTGGCCGCAACCCACCCAGGTGTCCATGGTTCTCGATCCGGTTGCCGAAGCGAAGACGCTCCTGCGCCTGGAGCACCGAGGCTGGTCGGTTCTTCCGGCCGACAGGAGGCAGCGGCTGATCGAGCAGCATGCAGCGGGCTGGCATCACCACCTGCGGGATCTGGAATCATATCTCGAACGTTAAAGTTCCGCTCCCAACCTACCTCTCACCTCATCCTGAGGAGGCGCGCAGCGCCGTCTCGAAGGAGGATCAAGAGTGCACTGGAACCTCCTTCGAGACGCAGACTCCGTCTGCTCCTCAGGATGAGGTTTGTGTAGGTGGAGATGCGATGTGCAGCTCAGCTGTCGTCAGGCCGCGTGCGCCTTCAGAACCTCGAGGAACGCATCCGCGTAGCGGTCGAGCTTGGCCTGTCCTACACCATGGACCTCGCCGAAGGCACGCACTGTCGTCGGCCGCTTGGCCGCCATGTCGATCAGGCTGCGGTCGGAGAAGATCACGTAGGCCGGCACGCCTTCTTCCTTGGCAAGCCGC
Source organism: Microvirga sp. 3-52 (assembly GCF_018383585.1). Lineage (GTDB taxonomy): Bacteria > Pseudomonadota > Alphaproteobacteria > Rhizobiales > Beijerinckiaceae > Microvirga. Next base: position 235,265 of record NZ_JAHAMK010000004.1, on the reverse strand, counting down.
GTGCGCAGGCCTTTCAGGTCGAGGAGCAGCGGATCGTCGGACGGCACCACGGATTCCGCTTCCATGCGTCCACGCCTGCGGCGGCGCTCGGCGGGTTTCATGAGCACGTCGGAGCGCAGCTCGATCCGTTCCTGGCCCTTGAGAACGGCCACGCCTTTGTCCGTCAGCGTCCAGCGTCCGTATTCCGCCAGTTCCAGTCCGATCAGGCCCGCCGCATAGATCTGCCGCAGGAGCGAGCGCCATTCGGTCTTCGCCCGGTCGTTGCCGACCCCGAACGTCTTCAGCTTGTCGTGGCCGAAGCGGCGGATGGAATCCGTCTCCTCGCCCACGAGGATGCTGATGAGATGCTCCGTGCCGAAGCGCTCGCCCGTGCGCACGATGGCCGAGAGAATCTTCTGCGCCTCGATGGTGCCGTCGAAGGACATGACGCCGTCGATGCACAGATCGCAATTCCCGCAAGGGTCGGTGCTCTCGCCGAAATAGGCGAGAAGGGTCTGGCGCCGGCAGCGTGGGGCTTCGCACAGGGCGACGAGCGCATTGAGCCTCTGGCGTTCGACGCGCTTCTGCTCGTCCGCCGCATCGCTCTCCTCGATCTGCAGGCGACGCAGGCGCATGTCGTCGAGGCCGTAGAGGGTGAGCGTGTCGGCCGGCGCGCCGTCGCGGCCGGCGCGGCCGATCTCCTGGTAATAGGCCTCGATGGATTTCGGCAGGGCCGCATGGGCGACAAAGCGCACGTCCGGCTTGTCGATGCCCATGCCGAAGGCGACGGTCGCCACCATCACGACACCGTCCTCCTGGAGGAAGATGTCCTGGTTCTTGGCGCGATCCTGTTGCGCCATGCCGGCATGGTAGGGCAGGGCGCGGTAACCGGCCTGGCTCAACGAATCCGCCAGCCGTTCGGTGGCGTTGCGGGACGAGCAATAGACGATGCCGCTCTCGTGGCGGTGCTTGTCGAGGAAGGAGAAGAGCTGGCGCTTGGAATTCTCCTTCGACTGCATGGCAAGGCGCAGGTTCGGCCGGTCGAATCCATGGATGAAGAGGCGCGGCTCCTGCTCGAACAGCCGGTGCATGATGTCGCTGCGCGTCGCCACATCGGCGGTCGCGGTCAGCGCGATGGTCTGCACATTGCCGAGCCGCTGGCGCACCTCGCCGAGCATGGCGTATTCGGGCCTGAAATCGTGCCCCCATTGCGAGACGCAATGGGCCTCGTCGATGGCGAGCAGGTTCACACCGGCCCGGCCCAGCCACTCGGTCGTGCCAGTGTTGGCGAGGCGCTCGGGCGAGGCGTAGAGAATGCGCATGCGGCGGTCGCGCACCGCGTCGACCACGCGGCGATTCTCCTCCGGATCGTTGGCGGAGTTGAGGCTGCCCGCTTCGATGCCGAAATGGCGCAGGGCCGCCACCTGATCACGCATGAGGGCGATGAGAGGCGAGACCACGAGCGTCAGCCCCTGGCGGGCGAGGGTCGGCAGCTGAAAGCACAGGGACTTGCCCGCACCCGTGGGCATGACGGCCAGAACGTCCTCGCCGGCCAGCACGGCGCGCACGATCTCCTCCTGTCCTTCGCGGAAGGAGGGGAAGCCGAAAACGTCGTGGAGAATCTTGGCGGGATCGATCACGTCTGCCGTGTGGCCGAGGAGAGGCTTCCCGTCAATGCGGCATCGGGAATCTGCAAGCGCGCCAGCACCCCGCGGGCTGCGGCAAGGCCGGTGGCGAAGGTCGCCTGGAGGAGGTAGCCGCCGGTGGGCGCCTCCCAGTCCAGCATCTCGCCGGCCACGAAGACCCCCGGCATCCGGCGCAGCATCAGGTGCTCGTCCACCTCGCCGAACGGCACGCCGCCGGCGGTGGAGATGGCCCGGTCGAGGGACTTCGTGCCCGCCAGCGTCAGGGGCACGGCCTTGATCAGGCGGGCCAGCGCCCCAGGCTCGAGCGGAAGGGATGGCGAAGCCTCCCGCAGCAATGCGATCGCGACGGGGCTGAGGCCGCCGGCCTTGCGCAGGAAGGTGGAGGCCGACTGGCCCTTTCGCGGAGCGCCCAGGCGCGTCACCAGGACCTCCTCGGACAGATCGGGCCGCAGATCCAGGTGCAGCGTGGCGCCGCCCGTCCGCTCGATGGCGTCGCGGAGCCTGGCCGAGAGGGCATAGACCGCCCCGCCTTCGATCCCGTCCGCCGTCACGATGGCCTCTCCCCTCACGGTTCTGCCCTCGAAGGTCAGGGCCACTCGCTTCAGGGGCTCGCCTTCGAAGCGGCTGCGCATGACGTGGGACCAGGGGAGGATGAAACCCACATTGGCGGGACGCAGGGGAGAGATCGCGATGCCGCGCCGGGACAGCAGCTCCACCCAGGTTCCATCGGAGCCGAGCCGGGGCCAGCTCGCGCCGCCGAGCGCCAGGATGGTGGCAGCAGGCCTGACCCGCAGCGGCTCTCCGGCCGCGTCGGTGAAGATCAGAGCGCCGTCCTCGTCGAAACCCTGCCAACGGTGGCGCGGCGCGAAGCGGACGCCGAGGCTCTCGAGCCGCGACAGCCAGGCGCGCAGGAGGGGAGAGGCCTTGAAGGCCTTCGGAAAGACGCGGCCGCTGGAGCCCACGAAGGTCTCCTGTCCCAAGCCCTCGCTCCAGGCGCGCAGATCCTCCGGGCGGAAGGCCTCGATCAGGGGCCGCAATGGCGCCTGGGCCTCGGCGTAACGGGTGGCGAAGCGCTCGAACTCTTCCGAATGGGTCAGGTTCAGGCCGCCCCGGCCTGCCATGAGGAGCTTTCGGCCTACGGACGGCATCCGGTCGTAGACGGTGACGGCGAGCCCTGCGCGCCCAAGCATCTCCGCGGCGATCAGGCCGGCGGGGCCGCCGCCGACGATGGCGACTTCGGGAGGGGAGGAGCTTGAGGACATGCGGTCAGCTGACGCGGGAGGACGTGGAATCTGGACCCTCGCGCTTCAACATGGCATGGAGCGTCATCGGGTTCATGGCTTCTGCACATGAACGCCACAGGCACTTTTTGCAAGGGGAGCGGCGCTTGAACGCCGCCCGAAGGGGATTTCCGATGCGTGCTCTTTTCATCTCAGGCCTCGTCGCCCTGGGGCTGGCCGGCTGCGCGGGCGATTGGGCTCTCACCCCCAAGGACGCCGTCCTGGCGAGCTCCACGAACGATGCCGCCGAGGCCGCGCGGCTGATCTCGGCTTACCGCGTCTCGAAGGGCTTGGGCCCGGTGACGGTGGATTCGTCCCTCAACAAGGCCGCGGAGCATCAGGCGCGGGCGGTCGCGGCGGCAGGCCGGCTCAGCCATGGCAGCTTCGCCAGCCGCATGAATGAATACGGCATCATCGGCTACTCGGCCGAGAATCTCTCGGCCGGTTCGGATTCGGTCGATGGGGCCATCGGGCGCTGGAAGGCCTCTCCGGGCCACAACAGCAACCTCCTGATGCCGCAGGCCCGGAAGATCGGGCTCGCCCGTGCGGATGCGAACAATCGCTACGGGCGGTATTGGGCGCTCGTCCTCGGTCAGTGATGAAGGCACTAACGCGAGCGCGAAGCGTTAGGATCTCAGTTCCTCTCCTTTGCGCTTCGCATGACCCATCAACAAATGCTCTCTTTCGCCATCGTCGCCGGGATGATGGTGCTTTTCGTCTGGGGACGCCTTCGCTACGATCTCGTGGCGGTCCTGTCGCTTCTCGTCGCCGTGCTCGTCGGCATCGTTCCCGCCGACAAGGCCTTCGAAGGCTTCAGCGACGACATCGTCATCATCGTGGCGAGCGCGCTTCTGGTCAGCGCCGCCATGGCGAAGTCCGGTATCCTCGAGGCAGGATTGAACCGGGTCGGGCCCTATCTGCGCACAACGCAGATCCAGGTCGTCGTGCTGGTGAGCGTGGTGACGGTGCTCTCCGCCTTCGTGAAGAACATCGGCGCATTGGCCATGATGATCCCCGTGGCGTTTCAGATCGCCCGGCGGACGAACACGCCGCCTTCGAGCTTTCTCATGCCGATGGCCTTCGGCTCCCTTCTCGGCGGCATCGTCACCCTGGTCGGCACCTCGCCGAACATCATCGTGTCCCGGGTCAGGGAAGAGCTTCTGGGCGAACCGTTCGGCATGTTCGACTTCACGCCGGTCGGGATCGGCATCGCGCTGGCGGGCGTCGTCTTCCTCGCCTTCGGCTACCGTCTGCTGCCGCAGGGCCGCAAGGGCGCCGCCTCCCTCGATGCGGCGCTCAACATCAAGGATTACGTGACCGAGGCCCGCGTCACGCCTGAATCCGATGTGATCGGCCAGACGGTGGCGGATCTGCACAAGCTCGCCAACGGCGAGGTGAAGGTGGCGGCCATCATCCGCAACGAGACCCGCAGCTCCAGCCCCCTGCCGGATGCGACGCTCCGCGAGAACGACGTGCTCATGCTGGAAGGCGAATCGGATGCCCTCGAAAGCGCCGTCGCCCGGGCCGGGCTGAAGCTCAGTCGGGAGCATCGCCAGCCCGAGATGGACGAGGCGCTGGACGAGATCGGCGTCATCGAGGCCATCGTCGGACCCAGTTCCACCCTGACCGGCGTTTCCGCGGAGAAGATCGGTCTCTATGAGCGCTTCGGGGTCAATCTCATCGCGGTCAGCCGCAGCGGCGAGCGCTTCAAGGAGCGGCTGCGCACCATTACCCTGCGTCCGGGCGACGTCATCGTCCTCCAGGGCAATCTGAGACGCCTGCCGGATACTCTGCGCGATCTCGGCTGTCTTCCTCTGGCGGAGCGCGAGATCCGGCTTGGCAGCGCGCGGCGCAGCCTCGTGCCGGCGGCCGTCCTCGTGGGCACCATGGTGCTCGTGGCCTTCAACATTCTGCCGGTGGCCATCGCGTTCTTCGGGGCGGGCGTCCTTCTCGTCCTGTTCGGCTCCCTGACCCTGCGCGAGGCCTACGAGACCATCGAGTGGCCGATCATCGTCATGCTCGGCGCCCTGATCCCGGTCAGCGAGTCGATCCGGACGACCGGCGGCACGGACCTGATCGCGGGATGGCTCTCGGCGGCCGCCAACATGCTGCCGCCCACCGGGGCTCTCGTGCTCATCATGGTGGCCGCCATGGCGGTGACGCCGTTCCTCAACAATGCCGCGACCGTGCTGGTGATGGCCCCCATCGCGGCGAGCTTTGCCACCCAGCTCGGCTTCAGACCGGACGCCTTTCTGATGGCGGTGGCCATCGGGGCCGCCTGCGATTTTCTCACCCCCATCGGGCATCAGTGCAACACCCTGGTGATGGGGCCGGGCGGTTACCGATTCGGTGACTACTGGCGGCTCGGGCTGCCGCTTTCGATCCTGGTGGTGGTGATCGGCGTCCCGCTCATCATGCTGGTCTGGCCGCTGCAGTAAGGCGGATCAGCGGAAGATCGCCATGAGGAGCAGGGTGGTGCCTGCCACGGAAGACGAGAGCGCGACGATCATGGCCCAGATGTGCAGCCTGTCCCGCTCCTCCTGATTGAGCAGCGGGCGGTAGCGCGAATCCGAACGACCGAAGATGAAGCTGGTATTCCGCGCCGGCCGGGGATCGTGGGGGAGAACGCAGAAGCTCGACCGCACCGTCTGATGACGGACGCTGTAGGACGGTTCGCGGGAGAGCGGCGGGGTCATGGCGGGCGCTACATGGGACAAGATTACGGATGAGAGGTTCGCCTCAAAGCCGTGAACGAGTGGTAAAGGCGCAGAGGCACTTTCCATCGTCGTAAACCAAACCTTGATCGCCCCTCGATCTTCCCTGTGGATGGTCCGGACCATCCCGGGCAGGTGTTCCATTTTTCGTGGTTTTGTAGTTATATTATGTCGTAACGTTAACAGGAGGGGCGAATCATGATCAGGATCGCAACCGGGGCGGGCGCTCTTGCGATGGTGCTCCTCCTGGCCGCCTGCAATCAGAACGGCGCCGGATCGGTTGCCCTTGGAGCCGCCACGGGACTGGATCCGACCGGACTGTCCGGAACGGCCGTCGGTCTGGTCCAGAGCGCTCAGCCTGAGCGGGATCCGGATCCGCAGAGCGTGGATTTCAGCCGATTCGCCTCACGTCTCTCCGATGTCGCTGCCGGCAACACGGCGCGGCCGAACTATCTCGGTGAACTCGACCGCCAGTCGAGCCTGGTGATGGCCAGGCACGCAGCCGGCATGGCCAGTACGGTGGCATCGGCGGCCATCGGCGGAGCCATGACCGGCGGCGTCGGCCTGGTGGCGGCGGCTCCTTCTCTCGCCATGCAGGCTGCAGCAGCCGGCATGACGACAAGCCAGTTGGCCGCCGCGAGAGGTCAGGCCAGCGCCGCCATCGCACAGGCGGAGGCTCAGCGGGCTGCACAGCAACTCGTTCCCGATGCGGATCGCCCCGCGGAGGCCCGGGCCATTCTCTCCATCCTGGACGGTGCAGGCGCTGCCAGCGCCGCGTGGCAAAATCCGTCCACCGGGGCTTCCGGCAAGGTGAGCTTGAAACCGACGAACAGGAAAGCGTTCGGCGCGCTCGATTGCCGCCTCGTCCGGCGGGAATTGCGAGGCGGCCGGGCCACGCGGACGGGCGAGATGCTCGCATGCCGCAGCAACGGGGAATGGTACGACCTCTCCTGACCGCAGAAAACGGGTCGTGCGACGATCGTCTTTGTGTCATTCCGGTCCGCGAGATCCGGAAACGACCTTATGACACAAGCTGCCATCCAAAAGACCATGACCGCGTCCGACTGGGCGCTGTTGGCCCTTCTCTCGATCGTCTGGGGCGGGTCCTTCCTCTTCGTGGGCGTGGCCGTTCGCGAATTGCCGCCCCTGACCATCGTGGCCCTGCGGGTGGTGACGGCGGCCTCGGCGCTGCTTCTCACCTTAAGGCTCATGGGCGTGGATCTGCCGCGCACCCGTCAGGTCTGGGCGGCCTTTCTCGGCATGTCGATCCTCAACAACGTCATCCCCTTCACCCTGATCGTCTGGGGGCAGAGCCATATCGCCAGCGGCCTCGCGTCCATTCTCAATGCGACGACGCCGCTCTTCACGGTCATCGTGGCGCATTACCTGACCGACGACGAGCGGCTGACGGGGCAGCGATTCGCCGGCGTGATCGTGGGTTTCGCCGGCGTTGCGGTGATGATCGGGGTCGCGGCTTTCGCTTCGCTGGATGCGAGCATCCTGGCGCAGCTGGCGGTCCTGGGAGCGGCCCTGTCCTATGCCTTTTCCGGCGTGTTCGGGCGGCGCTTCAAGACTATGGGCATCCCGCCCCTTGCGACTGCGGCCGGACAGGTCACGGTCTCGAGCGCGATCCTCTTGCCCGCCGCACTGATCGTCGATCGGCCCTGGACGCTGTCGATGCCGAGCACCGGGGCGATCGTGTCCCTGGCGGCCCTCGGCCTGGTCTCGACGGCCTTCGCCTATCTGATCTTCTTCCGCCTGCTCGCGCGGGCGGGCGCCACCAATGTAGGCCTCGTGACCTTCCTGATCCCGGTCAGCGCCATCCTGCTCGGCGTGCTCGTCCTCGGCGAGACCTTGGCGGTGCGGCACATGGCCGGCATGGCCCTGATCGGCGCAGGACTCGTCCTGATCGATGGCCGTCTCCTGTCGGGCCTGAAAGCGCGGCTCAGCATCAAGGAGCCGGCGCCGCGCGGAAACGGTTGAACATCATGTCCGGCGCGCTGGTGTTGTGCCGCGAGGGAACGAGCCGTCCCATCCAGGCATCGGTCACCTTGGCGCCCGGAAAATTCATGATCGGCTCTTCGCGCCAGGAGCGGGCCCCTGCCTCCCGTACGGCGATGCGCGCCACGTCGGCGTTGAACTCGGTCACGTACATGGAGCGAAGGCCCGCGAAGGGCAGGCCGGTGACGCCCTGATTGAAGGCGACGTCCAAGGTCATGCGCTCCTCGTTGAGGGCCTTGACGGCAACCTGTGCCTTTCCGCCCTTCGCCAGGGTCAGCGTGAACGTCATGGTCTTCGGGTCGAAGGTTACGTCCTTGAGATTCACCACCGGCCGCTGATCGAATTCGACCGGACCCACGAGGAAAGAGGAGCCGTAGGAGGTCCAGTCCAGATGCTCGGGCGGGAGCGGCTTGATGCGCCAATAGCCGTCGCCCGGATAGATGACGAGCACTTCCACCGCCTTGTCGCCGCGCTTCTTGAGCAATTGAAGGAGATGGATCCTGTGCGTGACCTTGTCGCCGATGGTCACCGTGACGTCGCTCGGGCGCCAGAACTCGGTGAACGACAGCCCCATGATTCGGATATTGCCGTCCTCGTAGAGGGTGCTCATGGTGGGATGCGGCTTGGCCGACGTCTCCTCGGAGATGTCCTCGCAGGCGGTCCAGTCCGGCTCCCAGCGGTCCTGTCGCAGGGAGCCCATATAGGCCGGATGCACCGCCTCGATCTGGAAATGCTTCACCTCGGACGAGGCGAAGTTGATCGCCACATTGTCCTTTTCCGCGCAGAGCACCGGTTCGCTGGTATTCGTCACGTCCACGGCCAGCCCGTCGAGAGTGGCGGCGCCTGCCGTGGAGGCAAAGCCGAGGAAGCCGAGGGCGATGAGCCGGGGCAGGAGCATGGGCATCGTCGAGTATCTTTACGGAAGATGAAACGGAGGGAAGCGCCAGAGATAGCGCGCTCCGACTATGCCGTCGAGCCAAGAGACCTTTGCAGCCGAGCCTGTTGATGGGGCATGGCTGCCATCGCATCTATGGGGTTAGGGATCGGGGGTGCCCTGTGATAGGGTGAAGGCCGTCCTGAAGCGTGGCTTCAGGGGCCGGCTGGCCCCAAAGACCCCTGATCTGCCGGATTTGAGGCCGTTTTTCTTGAGTTTTCGATGATGCGCCTGACCTTGAGCCTGTCCGACAATCCCGCCACGACCTCGGTCGAGCGGGCCATCATGGAGTTTCGCAGCGCCCGTCCCGTGGTGATCGACGGGGCCGAGGGCAGCGCGCTCGTGGTCGGCGTCGAGAACCTGGACGAGGCCATGGCCCTCGAGATCGAAGCCGTTGCGGGCGGACACGCCCATCTCGTCCTGCCGGCGGCAAGGCTGCGCCGCGTCGGCCTCGAGCGCGAGGTCCCCGGGCGAATGGCCCTGCCGGTGGTGGACCGGAAACGGGTGGAAGCTCTGGCGCTCAAGGTCGATGGTCGCATCGACGCTCCGGTCCGCCCCACCGACGAACTGGACGGCGAAGCGCTGGAACTGGCCCGCCTGTCGCTCGTCCTGCCGGCCGTGATCGTAGTGCCGCTGGCGAAAGGCATCGAGATCGCCCCGTCGCTCGTGCGCGTGGCGGGCGAAGCCGTTCGCGGCTACCGCCGCGCCAAGGCGGCGGACCTGAAGATCGTCAGCCGGGCGCCGGTGCCGCTGGAGGGCGCTCCCACCAGCGAGTTCGTGGTGTTCCGTGGCGGCGAGGGCCTGCGCGATCAGGTGGCGATCGTCGTCGGCAAACCGGATCTCTCGAAGCCGGTGACCGTGCGGCTGCACTCGGCCTGCCTCACGGGCGATCTCTTCGGCAGCCTCAAATGCGATTGTGGCGACCAGCTGCGCGAGACCGTGCGCTTCATGGCCTCGAGCGAAGGCGGCATCCTGCTCTATCTCGACCAGGAGGGACGCGGGAACGGCATTGCCAACAAGATCCGCGCCTACAAGCTGCAGTCGCAGGGCTACGACACCTACGATGCCGACGAGGTTCTGGGCTTCGAGGCCGATCAGCGCCGCTTCGATTTCGCCGCCGCGATGCTGCAGGAGCTCGGTGTCGGCAAGGTCCGCCTGATGACCAACAACCCCGAGAAGATCGCGGCGCTGGCGAAGGCCGGCCTCGAGGTGATTTCCGATCACCGCGTGCTGGGGCGGCCGACGGCGGAGAATGTCAGCTACCTGGCCGCCAAGCGCGACCGTGCCGGTCATTACATCGACCTCGAGGGCATGCTCGCCTGCTCGAACAAGGACTGAGGACTCCCCTATCCGACATGGCGTCTGATCACCAGCAGGGTCGAAAGACTTCTGTGGATTCACGCGGGCATCACATAGGGCGATGTCGCGATAACTGCCTGATGTTAATGAGGTAATTTCCTAGACATCCCCTATCCTTGCGGCCCGGATTGCTTCCGTATAGTATACTATACGTAGCTCTTGAATGTGAGGAGACATCGACCAATGCTGCGCCGAATATCACTTGCCATTGCTGCTGCCGGGGCTCTGACGAACGCCGCCCATGCCCACGGGATCTGGACGGCACAACGGCACGGAGACCTCGCGGTCGTCTACGGCCACGGCGCCGGGGACGACGCCTACGAGCCGGGGAAGGTGAAGAGCGCCGTCTCACACTTGGCGTCTGGAGAGACAAGGGACAGCAGGATCCTGCATCAGGCGAAAAATGCATTGATCGACCCTGCGCCGGATGCGGTGGCTCTGACCGTGGCCTTCGACAACGGCGTCTGGACGAAAGGAGCTGACGGAAAGTCGGTCAACAAGCCGAAAAGCCAAGTGACGGACGCGCAGTCGGCGAGCCACTCCATTAAGATCAACACGACGATCCTGAAGACAGGGGCTCCTCTCAAGCCGAGAGGCTTAGGCCTTGAGATCGTGCCTCTCGTGGACCCTCTGAGCCTGAAGATGGGCGACGATCTTCCCGTCCAGGTCTTTTCGGGCGGAAAGCCGCTCGCGGGCCTCCCGCTCTACGTCGACTACGTGAACGACGGCCATGCCCAGAGCACCAAGACTGATGCGGACGGAAAGGTGACGCTCTTCGTTCGCAACGACGGACTCAACGTGATCGGCGTCTCTTATGCAAAGAGCATGCCCAACAACGCCGAGATCGATCAAACGAGCTATTTCGCGACCCTCTCCTTCACCCTCCCGCATGGCGAGGACTGATCCTTCGGCTATCTCACAGCAGTCCTATGATGCTTGAAGGCTGGCCTCACGCGTGGCCAGCCATTTTATTACCGGGCCGGCATGCCGGTTTCGACGATCTTCGCCCAGAGCGAGACCCCGTAGGGGCTCGCCTCGTCATTGAAGTCGTAGGCCGGATGATGGACGCCGGCCGTGTCGCCGTTGCCGAGGAAGATGTAGGCGCCCGGACGCTGCTCCAGCATGTAGGAGAAATCCTCTGCGCCCATGAGCGGCGGGATGGTGGTGTCGATGGCGTTCTCGCCGGCGACAGCGCGGGCGACATTGGCCATGAACTCGGTCTTGTCCGGATCGTTCATGGTGACCGGGTAGCCGCGGTCGTAATCGACCTCGGCCTTGGCCCCGAAGGCGGCGCAGACATTCTCGACGATGGCGCGGATGCGGGTCTCGGCGAGGTCGCGCACTTCCGGAGACAGGGTGCGCACGGTGCCGAGAAGCATCGCGGTCTGCGGAATAACGTTGAAGGCGTCGCCTGCCCTAACGGTGCAGACGGAGACCACCACCGAATCGAGCGGATCGGCGCTGCGCGAGGCGATGGTCTGCAGTGCCGTGATCACGTGAGCCGACACGACCACCGGATCGATGCAGTCATGCGGACGTGCCGCGTGGCCTCCCTTGCCTTCGATGTGAATCGTGAAACGGTCCGCCGCGGCCATCATCGGGCCGGGGCGGATGGCGAACTGGCCGACAGGAATGCCCGGCATGTTGTGCATGCCATAGACCTCGTGCACGCCGAAACGCTCCATCAGGCCGTCCTTCAGCATTTCGTTGCCGCCGCCGCCGCCTTCCTCGGCCGGCTGGAAGATCACCACGGCCGTGCCGTCGAAATTGCGCGTCTCTGCCAGATACTTCGCAGCCCCGAGCAGCATCGCCGTGTGGCCGTCATGGCCGCAGGCATGCATCTTGCCGGGCACCTTGGACTTGTGCGCAACGTCCGTCGCCTCCTCGATGGGCAGCGCGTCCATGTCGGCGCGAAGACCGATCACCTTGCCTGAATTGTTCGAGCGGCCCCTGATCACGCCGACGACGCCGGTCCGTCCGAGGCCGGTCACGACCTCGTCGCAGCCGAAGCTCTTCAACTTCTCCGCCACGATGCCGGCCGTGCGATGCACGTCGAACAGGAGCTCCGGATTTTCATGGAAATCGCGGCGCCAGGCAGTGATTTCATCGGCAAGATCGGCGACGCGGTTGATGATCGGCATGGATATTCCTCGGGCTTGAGAATCCGGAAGCCGTCAGCCAAGCAGAGGCAGGGCCTTCCCGTCAATCCTTCTCCGCGAGGAAGAGCGAAACCGTCAGACCGTGCGGCGCAGGACCGCCTTGGGACGCTTCGTGCGGAATTGGCCGCGCTCGATGGCGACGAAGATCAGCACCAGAACCACGAGCGCCGTGAACCACCAGACCTGCGCGGTGCCGATGCCGAGGCAGCCCAGGGTGTAGGCGCACGCGAACGCGGCCATGATGCCGGGTGCCACGCTGGCGCGGTGGCTCTTCGCACCGATGACCGCCTGATACAAAAGAACGCTGCCGGCTGCCGCGCCCACAAGTCCGAGTTCGTACCAGATCTCGAACAGCAGGGTGGATGGCGCGCTCGCTGGAACCAGTCCGAAGAAGCGGCCGCGCAGGGCGGTCTCCAGGCCGTGTCCCGTCAGAAGCCGCAGCGGCTCTTCGAGTATGACCCGGCGCCATACCTCCAGACCGAGGGCCGTCGGGGAGTTCGCACCGAGCAGGCCGGCCGCCACGGGCTTCAGGATGAAGGGAAGGACCGGAGCGAACAGCAGAAGGCCCGCCATGACGAATCCGGTCAGGCGGGAGCCGAAGACCGGATTCCACGCCGTGATGACGAAGACGACGGCGCCTGCGGCCAGGCCGTAGAGAGGCAGGCCGTCACGCGTGAGGAGGGAGCAGACCCCGACGGCGAGGGCCAGCCCGATGGCTTCCAGGTTGCGCCCGCGGGAATGGAGCCAGGCGATGGCAGGCCAGAGCAGCAGAACGAGCATGAGCATGCCGCGCTCCAGGCTCAGGCCTTCCGGGTCGATGCGGCTGCCGCCGGTGATCGTCAGGGAAATGGCGATCAGGGCCGCAAGACCGACGCCGACGGGAAGAAGATACAGGTTGGCCGAGCGCATGCGCTCGGGAATGGCGAGATACCCGCCCAGTCCCATGAGGGCCATGCCGATGATGTTGAGAAGCCTCTCGGAGGCCTGGGGCAGAAAGGGGGTCCAGACCAGGGACAGCCCGGCCCAGAACAGCAGGACCAGCCCGGCCACTCCGCCCGCAGAGGCGGCAAGCGCGGTGAGCTTATCCCAGGCATGCCTCGCGCTTCCGTCGAGCACCGAGGCGAGGACGAGGAGAATGACCGCGAGAGGCGCCATCACCACCAGTGCGCGCCGCGTGAAAAGGGCAGCCAGGGGCACGGCAAAGAACAGGATCGCAAAGCCGAGACGCCGCAGCATGGCGGCGGCATCGGCTGAGGGATTGGCCGTCTGGGAAACGGAGCGGATCATGGAGGCGGGCAATCGGCGGTTGAGTGATCAGGAGCGGAAAGCGTAACGGACGAGAGCGCCAAAAGCTGTAGGTGCGATGCAACACATCGCAGCCCTTGTGGCTTTCGGGAGAGCATGCCCTCCTTCGTCATCACCGACACAGGGCCGGTGATGACGTGGGGAAGGTTCTTACCCCTTCTGTCCCCGGATGAAGTTGATGATGCCGGAAAAATCGTCGCCCTCGTGTCCGGCATTGTTGAACAGGGCATAGAGCTGGGCCGCTTCCGCGCCCAACGGTGTCGAGGCTCCCGAGGCGAGGGCCGCCTCCTGCGCCAGCTTCAGGTCCTTGAGCATCAGCGCCGCCGCGAAGCCGGGCTTGTAGCCGTTGTTGGCGGGCGAGGCCGGCGCGGGGCCGGGCACCGGGCAATAGGTGGTGAGCGACCAGCACTGGCCCGAGGATGTCGAGGCGACATCGAACAGCGCCTGATGCGACAGCCCGAGCTTTTCGCCGAGCACGAAGGCCTCGGCCACGCCGATCATCGAGATGCCGAGGATCATGTTGTTGCAGATCTTCGCCGCCTGGCCCGCGCCGGCCTCGCCGCAGTGGACGACCTTCTTGCCCATCTTCGAGAGGATTGGCTCGGCCCGATCGAACGCGGGCTTGGCGCCGCCCGCCATGAAGGTGAGCGTGGCACCCTTCGCGCCGCCGACGCCTCCGGACACCGGCGCATCGAGGCTCAGCAGGTCGCGGCCCTGCTCGCCTGCCAGGGCATGCGCCTTGCGCGCGCTCTCCACATCGACAGTGGAGCAGTCGATGAGCAGCGTACCCTCCTTCACCGAAGGCAGGATGTCGGTCCAGACCGAAAGCACGTGCTTGCCGGCCGGCAGCATGGTGACGACGATCTCCGCATCCCTCACGGCATCGACCGTGGAGGCGGCAATGTTCGCGCCGTCGCTGCGCGCCTGATCGCAGGAGGCGGGCGAAAGGTCGAAGCCGGTGACGCTGTGCCCGGCCTTGACGAGGTTGGCGGCCATGGGCCCGCCCATGTTGCCGAGGCCGATGAAGGCGATGGTGGTCATGAGATCACTCCCTTGTTGTCGTTTGATGCTTGAGCGAGCAGCCAAAGCGCGCTGCCTGCCATGACGATGCCGCTGCCGGCATGCAGCAAGAGATGTTTGGGACTCTCGAAGCCCCGCTCCAGAAAAACGAGGATGACGTCGCCGATAGGAATGAGCACCGTGAGCCCAAGCACCGTGCCCACCGCGCGGTGCATAGTGAGGCGCGACAGGGCGGCAAGATACGCCCCGAAGGCGAGATCGCGCAGGCCGATGGCCGAGACATAGGACAGGCCCGGCCCTTCAGGCGCGGCGATTCCGAAGAGCGCCGCCCCGGCGCGCGGCGCGAGGATGAACAGCAGCCCCAGGACCACGAACACGCCCGACAGGGCGAATACGAGCCACGTGCTCGGCTCGTGCAAAGGCAATCCCGATGGTTCGCTCCCGGCCGTCATGCGCGTCGCGCCGCCCACAGGGCTCCGCTGAGCGCGAAGCCGTAGAACCACAGCATCAGGGATCCGAAGACCTTGTCGAGGCCAGGATCGAGCCGCGGGAAAAAGACTGCGAAATGCGAACCCACGGCGGCCATGATCAGCATGCCCGGAACAGCCGCCAGACCCATGACATGGCTGGCAGCTTTTCGTGGCACGCGCAGGATGCGATCGATCGACAGCCCTAATCCCAGACCGAGCGCGGCTCCCGCTGTGAAGTTGAGCTGGAACGGTCGGCGTCCCTCCTGGAAGAACCACGGACCTGCAAGCCAGAACAGCGCGAAGATCGCTGCGGCGATGACGAAGCCAAGGCCGAGCGGTTTCACCGTCATCTGTTGCCGCGTCCCACCAGATCGCGCGCCACGATCAGGCGCATGATCTCGTTAGTGCCCTCAAGGATCTGATGCACGCGCAGGTCCCGCACGATCTTCTCGACGCCGTAATCGGCGAGATAGCCGTAGCCGCCATGGAGCTGCAGGGCATCGTTCGCCACCTGGAAGCCCACATCGGTCGCCATGCGCTTGGCCATGGCGCAGAGCTTCGTGGCATCGAGCGCCTTGGCGTCGAGGGCAGAGGCCGCGCGCCACAGGAAGGTGCGTGCCGCTTCGAGTTCGGTCGCCATGTCGGCGAGCTTGAACTGCAGCGCCTGGAAATCCGCGATGCGCTTGCCGAAGGCCTTGCGGTCGCCCGTATAGGCGAGCGCCTTGTCCAGCGCCGCCTGAGCGCCGCCCAGTGAGCAGGCGCCAATGTTGATCCGTCCCCCATCGAGGCCCGACATGGCGATCTTGAAGCCCATGCCTTCGTCCGAGAGCCCGTTGGCGACGGGCACGCGCACATCCTCGAAGATCACGGCGGCGGTGGGCTGCGCGTTCCAGCCCATCTTCTTCTCCTGCGCGCCGAAGGATACGCCGGGCATGTCCTTTTCAATCACGAGGGTCGAGATGCCCGAGGGGCCGTCCTCGCCCGTGCGCACCATGGTCACGTAGATGTCCGAGGTGCCGGCGCCCGAGATGAACTGCTTGACGCCGTTGACGATGTAATGGTCACCGTCGCGCACGGCCCTGGTCTTGAGCGCGGCCGCGTCCGAGCCCGAGCCCGGCTCGGTCAGGCAATAGCTCGCGATCAGTTCCATGGTGCAGAGGCGCGGGATGTAGCGCTGGCGCTGTTCCTCCGAGCCGTAGCGGTCGATCATCCACGTCGCCATGTTGTGGATCGACAGGTATGCCGAGATGGCCGGGCAGCCGGTGGCGAGGGCCTCGAAGATCAGCGCCGCGTCGAGCCGCGTCATCCCCGACCCACCCACATCGTCGCGGGTGTAGATCGCTGCCATACCGAGGCTTGCGGCCTCGCGCATCACATCCACGGGAAAATGCTTCTTCTCGTCCCATTCGAGGGCGTGGGGGGCGAGATTGTCCGCCGCGAAGGCCAGCGCCATGTCGCGAACGGCGATTTGATCGTCGGTGAGGGAGAACTGGGTCATAGCCTCAATCGTCATGCCAGAGGGGTTTTGGGCAACCATGACTTTCGATCTAGAGCACCTTTCGGCGAAGTGGTCTCAGGTCACCTGCAAAAAGATGCGGCCCCGAAAAGCAAATGGCCGGGATCCATGTCCCGGCCATCGCGCTTGTGCTTACTTCATCGTCGGAATGGAGAATTCCGCGCCTTCCTTGATGCCGGAGGGCCAGCGGGAGGTGACGGTCTTGGTCTTGGTGTAGAAGCGCACCGCGTCCGGCCCATGCTGGTTGAGGTCGCCGAAGCCCGAGGCCTTCCAGCCGCCGAAGGTGTAATAGGCCAGCGGCACTGGGATCGGCACGTTGATGCCCACCATGCCCACGTTCACCTTGGAGGCGAAGTCGCGGGCGGCGTCGCCGTCGCGGGTGTAGATCGCGACGCCGTTGCCGTATTCGTGGTCGGAGGGCAGGCGCAGGGCCTCGTCGTAGTTCTTGGCGCGCACGACCGAGAGGACGGGCCCGAAGATCTCTTCCTTGTAGATCCGCATGTCGGGGCGCACATCGTCGAAGAGGCAGCCGCCCATGTAGAAGCCGTTCTCGTAGCCCTGCATCTTGAAGTCGCGGCCGTCGACCACGAGCTTGGCGCCTTCCTGGACGCCGAGATCGACGTAGGAGCGCACCTTCTCCATGTGGGCCTTGGTGATCATCGGGCCGAAATCGGCGGACGGATCGGTGGAGGGGCCGACCTTCAGGCTCTCGACGCGCGGGATCAGCTTGTCCATGAGCGCGTCCGCCGTGGCCTTGCCGACCGGCACCGCGACCGAGACCGCCATGCAGCGCTCGCCCGCCGAGCCGTAGCCGGCACCGATCAGCGCGTCGGCCGCCTGGTCGAGGTCGGCGTCGGGCATGATGATCATGTGGTTCTTGGCGCCGCCGAAGCACTGCGCGCGCTTTCCGTTCGCCGTGGCGCGGGAATAGACGTACTGGGCGATCGGCGAGGAGCCGACGAAGCCCACCGCCTTGATGTCCGGATCGTCGAGGATCGCGTCCACCACTTCCTTGTCGCCGTTGACCACGTTGAGGATGCCCGCCGGGAGACCCGCCTCGATCATGATCTCGGCGAGGCGCATCGGCACGCCCGGGTCACGCTCGGAGGGCTTGAGGATGAAGGCATTGCCACAGGCAATGGCGGGCGAGAGCTTCCATAGCGGGATCATGGCCGGGAAGTTGAACGGCGTGATGCCGGCAACGACGCCGAGCGGCTGGCGGATCGAATACATGTCGATGCCGGGGCCGGCGCCCTCGGTGAACTCGCCCTTCAGGAGGTGCGGAATCCCGGTGCAGAATTCGGCCACCTCGACGCCGCGCTGGATGTCGCCCTTCGCGTCGGGAATGGTCTTGCCGTGCTCGCGGGCGAGCATCTCGGCGAGCGTATCGGTTTCCTTGGCGATGAGTTCGAGGAATTTCATCATCACGCGGGCGCGGCGCTGCGGATTGGTGGCGGCCCAGGCCGGCTGCGCGGCCTTGGCGTTCTCGACCGCCTGATGCAGCTCGTCCTTGGAGGCGAGCGCGACCCGGCCGAGGACCTCGCCGGTCATGGGCTGGAAGAATTCGGTGCTGCGTCCCGACTTGCCGGGAACCTGCTTGCCGCCGATGAAATGTCCGACCTCGCGCATGGCGTCTCTCCTCCTCAAGGGTGTTTTTCGTGGTCTCCTTCTATCATTGTTGAAATCGCACGACTATGGGTGAAACCAAAGCACCGTTGTGCGAAAATGCCAATACGGCAGGAACACGGGCATGAGCGCATTCGATTGGGACGATCTCCGCTTTTTCCTCGCCGTCGCCCGCGCCGGGCGACTTACCGCCGCCGCTCGCCAGCTCGAGGCGGACCACACCACCGTGTCCCGTCGCATCTCGGCCCTGGAGGCGGCGCTCAAGGCCAAGCTGTTCGAGCGCAGCCCTCAGGGCTACACCCTGACCGAACAGGGTGAGCGACTGCTCAAGCATGCGGAGAGCATGGAGACCCAGGCACTCGCGGTCGCAAGTGAGCTCGGTGGAGCGGACCTTGCTCTCTCGGGCACCGTGCGCATCGGCGCGCCGGACGGGATCGGCACCTATTTCCTCGCGCCTGAACTCGGCGCGCTCGCCGAACGGCATCCGGGCCTCACCCTGCAGCTCGTGGCGCTGCCGCGCACCTTTTCGCTCTCCAAGCGCGAGGCCGACATCGCCGTGACCCTGGAACAGCCGACGGAAGGTCGCCTCGTCTCGCGCAAGCTCACCGATTACCGCCTCAGGCTCTACGCGTCCCAGGAATATCTCAAGCGGCACGGGCCGGTGACGGAGCTGTCCGACCTGACGGACAAGACCCTGGTCACCTATGTGGCCGACCTGCTCTACAGCCCCGTGCTCGATTACTTTTCGGCGCTCGAGAAACACACCGCCCGCCGATTCGAGTGCGCCAGCGTGATGGCTCAGGCCGAGGCGGTGCGGGCCGGTGTCGGCATCGGCATCCTGCACGATTACGCGGTGCGGCAGTTCCCGGAGCTCCAGGTCGTGCTGCCCGAGGTGTCGTATCTTCGCACCTACTGGCTCGTCACCCATGCCGATGTGCGGTCCTTGCGCCGGGTGGAGGAGGTCTATTCCTTCATCCTGAGCCGGGTGCGGGCCAACCGGGGGCTTTTTGTCTGACGCTTGCCCTTCACGCGAGTACCTTATGGGACTAAGTCAGACGTCAAAGGACAACCCACGGAGATCCCGATGCCCTCCAAGCTCGACCAATTGCGCGCCATGACGGTCGTCGTTGCCGATACCGGCGACCTCGATGCGGTGCGCCGCCTGAAGCCCCAGGACTGCACCACCAACCCGACCCTGCTGCTGAAGGCGGTCGAGACCCCGGCCTACGGCCACATCATCGAGGAGGCCCTGGCCTGGGGCCGGACCCAGGGCGGGAGCCCCGAAGGCGTGGTGGCGGCGGTCTGCGACCGGCTGGCGGTGGCCTTCGGCACCGAGCTTGCGAACATCGTGCCCGGCCGCGTCTCGACGGAGGTGGACGCGGATCTCTCCTTCGACACCGAGGCGAGTGTTGCCAAGGCGCGCGCCATCATCAAGGCTTACGAGGAGCGCGGGATCGGACGCGAGAAGATCCTGATCAAGATCGCCTCCACCTGGGAGGGCATCCGCGCCGCCGAGATCCTCGAGAAGGAAGGCATCGACTGCAATCTCACGCTCCTGTTCAGCCAGGTGCAGGCCCAGGCCTGTGCGGAGGCGGGCGTGTTCCTGATCTCGCCCTTCGTCGGGCGCATCCTCGACTGGCACGTGAAGGCCGGCGGCGGCCCCTACACGGGCGAGACCGATCCGGGCGTGCTCTCCGTGCGCAAGATCTATGCTTCCTATAAAGCGCGGGGCATCAAGACCGTGGTGATGGGCGCCTCCTTCCGCAACGTCGGCGAGATCGAAGCGCTCGCCGGCTGCGACCGCCTCACCATCTCGCCCGCGCTCCTCGACGAGTTGGCGAATGCGCAAGGCGAGCTGCCGCGCAAGCTGTCGCCCGACAATGTCGAGACGATCCAGCCCCTGCCGCGCCTCGACGAGAAGAGCTTCCGCTTCGCATTGAACGAGGACGCGATGGCGACGGAAAAGCTTTCCGAGGGCATCCGTTCCTTCGTGAAGGATCTTCGCTCCCTGCGCACGCTCGTGGCGCAGCGGCTGGACGAGGCGAAGGCGGCCTGAGATCGAAAGAAACGTCATCCCGGACAGCATAAGCCGATCCGGGATTGCAAGACGCGAAAAGCGCTGACCAGGACTTTCACGTCATGGCCGGGCGTGTCCCGGCCATCTCGATAATGTGAAACGCCGCGCCTTGCGTAGTCGAGATCACCGGCACGAGGCCGGTGATGACGGAAAGCAAGCGCCTCATTCTGCACACGATCCCGGATCTTCGCTTACGCTCTGTCCGGGACGACGCATTGTCAGAGCCTCATTACTTCTTTCCCGCCAGCGCCTTCTCGCGGATCGCCGTGAGCGACATGGTCGGGGTGATGACTTCCGGATCGATGATGCAGTGGAGGATCGCCGGCTTGCTGGAGGTGAGCGCCCGCTGCAGGGCAGGGCCGAACTCTTCCGTCGACGTCACCCGCTCGCCATAGCCGCCGAACGCCTTGGCATAGGCCGCGAAGTCGGGGTTATTCAGCATAGTTGCCGAGACGCGGCCGGGATATTCGCGCTCCTGGTGCATGCGGATCGTGCCGTACATGCCGTTGTCGAGCAGGATCACCAGGATCGGCAGGTCATACTGCACGGCGGTGGCGAATTCCTGGCCGTTCATGAGAAAGTCGCCGTCACCGGCGAACACCACCACGGGGCTGTCGGGCCGGATGCGCTTGGCGCCGACGGCCGCGGGCACGCCGTATCCCATGGAGCCGGAGGTTGGGGCGAGCTGCGTGCCGTATTCGCGGAAGGGCCAGAAGCGATGGATCCAGGTGGCGAAGTTGCCGGCACCGTTGCAGAAGATCGTGTCGGACGGCATCACCTTGCGAAGATGCGCCATCACCTCGCCCATCTGCAGGCCGCCGGCGTGGCGGATGGCGCTCGGGTCGCTCCAGGCCAGATAATCCGCATGCGCCGTCTTCGTGCCTTCGCTCCAGGGCAGTGAAGCCGGCGGATGCACGCCCTCGAGCGCCGCCGTGAAGGCGATCGGCGAAGCGTTGATGGCGAGATGCGGAGAATAGACCCGGGCGAGCTCGCTCGGATCGGGATGCACATGCACCAGTGTCTGCTGGGGTGCCGGAATGTCGAGGAGCGTGTAGGCCTGGCTCGGCACTTCGGAAAGGCGGCCGCCGATGAGCAGGACGAGATCCGCGTCCTTGATGCGTGCCAGAAGCTTCGGATTCACGCCAAGCCCGAGATCGCCGATGTGGGAAGCATGATCGGCCGGAAACAGCATCTGGCGGCGGAAGGTGCAGGCGACCGGCAGCTCGAAGCGCTCGGCAAAGCGCACGAAGCGCTGCACGGCTGTTTCCGACCAGCGGCTGCCGCCGAGCAGCGCGATCGGGTTCTTCGCGCCATGCAGGAGCTTCTGCAGCTCCGCCATCTGCGTCAGGCCCGGATGTGTTTCGATGATCTGATAACGCGGCGCGTCGACCACTGCTGCCATCTCGGTCAGCACGTCTTCCGGCAGCGCGATCACGACCGGGCCGGGACGGCCCGAGGTCGCCACATGGAACGCGCGGGAAACGATCTCGGGAAACCGCGCCGGATCGTCGACTTCCGTGGCCCATTTGGCGAGCGGACCGAAGGCGGCGCGATAATCGAGCTCCTGAAACGCCTCGCGCTCGCGCATGCCGCGCTCGATCTGGCCGACGAACAGGATCATCGGCGTGGAATCCTGCTTGGCGATGTGAATGCCGGGCGAAGCGTTGGTCGCGCCGGGGCCGCGGGTGACGAAGCAGATGCCGGGACGGCCGGTGAGCTTGCCATAGGCCTCGGCCATCATGGCCGCGCCGCCTTCCTGGCGGCAGACGGTGACGTTGATGCTCGCATCATGCAGCGCATCCAGTGCCGCCAGGTAACTCTCGCCCGGAACGCAGAAGATGTGATCGACTCCGTGCAGAGTCAGCTGATCGACAAGAATCTGGCCGCCGGTGCGGGAGGGCGCTGTCATGGAAGGCTCGCATCGTTAAGAGGCTGGATATGAAAACGGAGAGCTAAAGCATCGGACCCAAAAGTGGACGCCACTTTTGGGATCCAACCCGATGCCTTCTTTTTAATGAGAGCATCGTTGTGCGCGCAAAACCGGATCCACTTTTGCGCACGATGCTCTAACGCCCTCCGTCGGTGTAGTTCAGAACGATCAGGCGTCGACGTCGAACTTCACGCCCTGGGCGAGCGGAAGCGTCGAGCCGTAATTGATCGTGTTGGTGGCACGGCGCATATAGGCCTTCCAGGCATCCGAGCCCGATTCACGGCCGCCGCCGGTTTCCTTCTCGCCGCCGAAGGCTCCGCCGATCTCGGCGCCCGAGGGGCCGATATTGACGTTGGCGATGCCGCAATCGGAGCCCGCTGCCGAGACGAAGGCTTCGGCCTCGCGCAGGTTGAGCGTGAAGATCGAAGAGGAGAGGCCAGCGCCGACCGCGTTGTGCAGCGCGATCACCTCGTCGAAATCCGAATAGCGCATCACGTAGAGGATCGGCGCGAAGGTCTCGCGCAGCACCGGGCCGGTCTGGCTCGGCATCTCAACGAGCGCCGGACGCGCGTAGATACCGTCATTTGCCACATCCGTGGTGCGCCCGCCGCCATGCACCTTGCCGCCGGCTGCGCGAGCCTCGTCGAGCGCGCGCTCCATGCCGTCGAAAGCCGCCTTGTCGATCAGCGGACCGACGAGCGTGCCCTCAGTGCGCGGGTCGCCGATCTTCACGCTGCCATAGACCTTCGCGAGGCGCGGCACGAGCTGATCGTAGACGCTCTCGTGCACGAAGAGACGGCGCAGCGTCGTGCAGCGCTGGCCGGCCGTGCCCATGGCCGCGAAGGCGATGCCGCGGAGCGCGAGATTGAGGTCGGCGGACGGCGCCACGATGGCCGCGTTGTTGCCGCCGAGCTCCAGGATCGCGCGGGCAAAGCGCGCGGCGAGCTTCGGCCCGACCTGACGGCCCATGGCCGTGGAGCCGGTGGCGGAGAGAATCGGCACGCGGTGATCGTTCACAAGGATCTCACCCACGTCGCGACCGCCGAGGAGAACCTCGCAGAGGCCCTCCGGCACACCGCCGAAGCGCTTGGCGGCACGCTCGACGATGGCGTGCGTGGCAAGCGCCGTCAGGAGGGTCTTTTCAGAGGGCTTCCACACCACGCTGTCGCCGCAGACGAGAGCGAGAGCCGCGTTCCAGGACCAGACCGCAACGGGGAAGTTGAAGGCGGAGATCACGCCGCAGACGCCCAGCGGATGCCAGGTTTCCATCATGCGATGATCGGCCCGCTCGGTCGCGATGGTCAGCCCGTAGAGCTGACGGGAGAGGCCGACCGCGAAATCGCAGATGTCGATCATCTCCTGCACCTCGCCGAGGCCCTCGGAGACGATCTTGCCGGCTTCCAGGGTCACGAGACGGCCGAGGTCGTCCTTGGTGGCGCGCAGTTCCTCGCCGAGAAGGCGGATGAACTCGCCGCGCTTGGGCGCCGGGATCCTGCGCCAGGTCTTGAAGGCGGCATCGGCCCGGCCGATCGCGGCTCTGGCCTCGTCCGGCGTGGTCTCGCGCACATGGGCGATCACCTCGCCGGTGATCGGGGACACCGCCGGGCGGCCGGTGGAAGCGAAGGCGCTCTCCGGCACGCCGAGCCGCGCGAGAATGGCGCGAGCCTCGTCCGCGACGGAGGCGGGCGCGGAGGATACGGGTTTCAGGCTCGCGGTCATGTTGGGTCTCCCTGAATGCGGGCTTGAGGCCGATTTGGCCTCACCGCCCTCGCTTGTCGTTGAAACGAAACGACGGCGGTTTTCATGCCACCGTCTTAATGCATGACCGGGAAGCCTGGGAACTGCTTTTCCCGAATAGGGTCATGCCATTTTGTAAAGAACCCGAAAACCTGGCTTGGATCCCACCTCGTCATCACCGGCCCTGTGCCGGTGATCCCGATCAGGTGAAACGCCTTGCTTTTCCAATCGGGATGGCCGGGACGAGCTCGGCCATGACGTGGGAGGGTGTGCCAAGGACAGTGTCATCCCACCCTGACCCGATCAAAACGGGTTCTCCACCCATTTCCTCATGCCACTGCGTCGAGACGGATGCTCTTCACCGCCGGCTCATGGCCCTCGTCCAGGCGCTCGCCCGCATAGACGCGGCCGAAGCGGTTGGCGAGGAAGGCGTCGAGATCGATCTCTTCCTGGCGCACGAAACCCTGTTTCGGCAGCTTGCCCGCGACCAGCAGGTCGAGCATGGCGCAGATGCCCGCCGCCGTGGTCACTTGGATCGCCGTGCGCTGGATGCCGGCGACCTTCTGGCCGTAGACACTGCGGGCATAGGTTTCCTGCACATAGCGACCGCCGCGTTCACCGGTGACGGTGACGAAGACGATGACCATGTCCTGCATGGTGGCGGGTACCGCGTTCTCCAGGATGTCCTTCAGGACCTCGCGGCGGTTGCGCAGCTGAAGGTCGTTGAGCAGGACGCGCATGAGGGCGCAATGGCCGGGATAGCGGATGGTCTTGTAGTTCAGGTTGCGCACCTTGCCTTCGAGCGTCTCGCATAGGGTGCCGAGGCCGCCGGAGGTGTTGAAGGCCTCGTAGCGCGTTCCGTCGAGGGAGAACTCCTCGAGCTCTTCCATGGCCGGAACCTCGCGGAGCTTGCCGTCGACCACCGCTTCGCAGCGCTCGATATATTCGTTGATGACGCCGTCCGTGCTCCAGGTGAGGTTATAGGACAGGGCGTTCGAGGGATATTGCGGCAGGGCGCCGACGCGCAGGCGCACGGTGTCGAGCTTGTCGAAGCGGCTCGCGATGTCGTGGGCCACGATGGAGATGAAGCCGGGAGCCAGCCCGCATTGCGGAACGAAGGCCGTGGCGGCGCCGTCCGCCAGTTCCTTCACCATCCGGGTCGTGGCCACGTCCTCGGTCAGGTCGAAATAGTTGACGTCCGCAAGGCGCGCGGCCTTCGCCACGTGACTGGTCAGGTGATAGGGAGCGGCGCTGAGCACAGCGTAATGTCCCTTGAGAGCATTCTGCAAGGCGACCGCGTCACTGAAATCGAGCTCGACCGTCTTGACGCCATCCTTGGCGACCGCTTCGAGGGCGGCGGCGGATGCGTCCGCAACGGTGACGTCGTAGTCGCCGGTCTCATGAAGCATGTCGACAATGGTGGAACCGATCTTGCCGGCGCCGATGACGAGGATCGAGTGCATGGAGTTCTCCCTGTGATCCTCTGAGAAAAAGGCAAAGCCGTGCAAAGCGCCATAGACAAGCTGACGGAAAGCCGAGTAGATTTCGGCATATCGCCATTATGACTGGTCAGGTTGATGCTCGATGCCACGGATCGTGCCTTGATTGCGCTTCTGCGGGAGAATGCCCGGATCGGCCATGCGGAGGCCGCGCGGCGCTTGAAACTCTCCCGCACGACGGTGCAGGCGCGGGTCGAGAGCCTGGAGCGCCGCGGCGTGATCGCCGGCTATACCCTGCGCCTCGCCGAGGAGGTCGCGGGCCGCATGGTGCGGGCGCATGTGACCATCGTCGTGGCGCCGAAGGCTTCGGGCGGTGTCGTCTCGGCGCTCCAGCGCATGCCAGAATTGCGCGCGCTTCATTCCGTCGCGGGTGTCTTCGATCTGCTGGCGGTGGTAGAGGCTGAAGACGTTCCCTCCCTCGATGCCGCCATCGACAAGATCGGCGCTCTCGAAGGGGTGGAGCGCACGCAATCCTCCATCATTCTCTCAACGAAATTCGAACGATGACCTCTTCAGCCTCTCCTTCAGCCGACGTCGTGATCGTCGGCGGTGCCGTCATGGGCTCCTCCGCGGCCTATCACCTCCTCGCCGATTCCGGCTTCAAGGGACGCGTCATCGTCATCGAGAAGGATCCGACCTACCAGCTCTCGGCGTCCGCCCTCTCGGCGGCCTCGATCCGCCAGCAATATTCGAGCGCGGTGAACATCCGCATCTCGCTCTACGGCATCGATTTCCTGCGCAGCATCGGCGACCGTCTTGGCGTGGAAGGCGAGCGGCCGGAGATCGGACTGAAGGAAGGCGGCTATCTCTATTGCGCCTCGGAGGCCGGCGCGCCGATCCTGGCGGAGAACCACGCGCTTCAGGCGGCCGAGGGCGCCGACATACTTTATATGGATCCGGCGGCGCTGAAGGAGCGCTTCCCCTGGCTCAACGTGGAGGATCTCGCGGCCGGCACCTGGGGGCGCTCGGGCGAAGGCTGGTTCGACGGCTGGGGCCTGCTTCAGGCCTTCCGCAAGAAGGCTCGCTCCCTCGGGGCCGAGTATGTGAAGGGCGAGGTGGCCGAGATCGAGCGGGACGGCGGCACCATCGTGGCCGTGCGCCTCAAGGACGGCACGCGGATCGCCTGCGGCACGCTCGCCAACTGCGCCGGCTCCGGCGGACGGGCGATCGCGACCATGGCCGGGCTCGACATTCCGGTCCAGGCCAAGCGCCGTTACGTCTTCACCTTCTCGTGCAAGGGACCAGTCGAGAACTGCCCGCTGCTCATCGACACGTCGGGCGCCTATGTGCGGCCTGAAGGGGACGGGCATTTCATCTGCGGCGCTTCGCCGGAAGCGGATCTCGATCCCGACTGGTTCGACGAGGATCCCGCCAGCCAGGAGATCGATCACTCGTTCTTCGAGGAGTTCATCTGGCCGTCGCTCGCCCATCGCGTGCCGGCCTTCGAGGCGATCAGGCCGGGCCGTGCCTGGTCCGGGCCCTACGACATGAGCCTGCTCGATCACAATGCCATCATCGGCTTGGCCGGCGGGTTCAGGAACTTCTACCTCTGCAACGGCTTCTCGGGCCACGGCCTGCAGCAGGCCCCGGCGGTGGGGCGGGGCCTGGCCGAGCTGATCGTCCACGGCGGCTACCGGACGCTCGATCTGTCAGAGCTGGGCTACGAGCGCGTTCTCGCCAACCGTCCGCTGCTCGAGCGGAACGTGATCTAAAGGCCCATCTCCTCGGAGGTTCGATAAGCCCAGACCCGGCCGCCCCGGTTCATGTGGCGCTGCATCAAGCCGGGCTGGTCCGGATCGGGCCGGGTGTCGACGGCAAGCTCGTTGACCCCTTCCCGGTCGGCCCGCTCGTCGCTGCGGCGAGAGCCGGTGCCGACGGTCGTGTCCGAGCCCTGATTCGACTGGGAGAACTCGTCCGTCCTCAGGTCCGTGGTGCCGAGATCGTCCGCCCCTTCGGCCATCAGGCCCATGCCGGGCAGGGCGCTCGTGGTGGTCGTTCCGCCGCCCGAGCCGCCGGTGATCCCGGCCCCGAGGGGCGCACCCGCATCAGCTCCGGTCCGGACGGAGCCGCTTTCGTTCAGCCATTCCCGGCTGCTGCCGTCGAGATCGACCGGCTCGAACATCTCCAGTACGCGCGCGGCTTCCTCGGCATTGTCCCGATCGACCTGGGCGGCGATCAGGGTGAGATGCCTGTGAAGTCCCTGCTCGAAGATCCGCTTGTCGGATTCCGGCAGGTTCAGGTCGCGCAGGGCGTCAAGCGCGTCATCCCGGACCGAGAGGCTGCGGAAGCCCGAGATCGACGAGATCTCCCGGGCATCGGCGTTGCCGACAGCGACGATTCGGTTCTGGGCGATGCCCATCTCGAGCAGGGATTGAAGAGCCTGACGGGCCTGGGCGGGATCCCTGAACAGGGCAGTGATCATCTGGGACATGGGTCTCTTCCGTTGGGATACTCCCTCAACGAAGAGGAGTTCGGAGCTGTTCCCAGGGGGTGCCATTAAGCCTTTTGGATGAAAGGGCTTCCATTTTGGAGCCGGCTATGATTGTCATGTTTTCGTCATAGAAACGTCATCCGGCCTTAATGCAGGGGTGATGAACGACAAGAACGTCCCCGACGGGATGACATGGGAGAGATTACTATGATGAAGAAGTCCCTCCTCGGCGCTCTGGCCCTCGGCCTGGCGACGAGCACCTCCGCCTTCGCGCAGACCGAGATCCAGTGGTGGCACGCCATGACCGGTGCCAACAACGAGGTCGTCAACAAGCTTGCCGAAGAGTTCAACAATTCGCAGAAGGACTACAAGGTCGTCGTCAGCTACAAGGGCCAGTACGCCGATACGCTCAATGCCGGCATCGCGGCCTTCCGCGCGGGCAACGCTCCCCACATCCTGCAGGTGTTCGAAGTCGGCACGGCGACCATGATGGGCGCCCGCGGCGCGATCAAGCCCGTCTACCAGCTGATGGCCGAGGCCGGCGAGAAGTTCGATCCCAAGGCTTACCTGCCGGCGATCACCGGCTACTACTCCACGGCCAAGGGCGAGATGCTCTCCTTCCCGTTCAACTCCTCCTCGATGGTCATGTGGATCAACAAGGACGAGCTGAAGAAGGCCGGCGTCAACGAAATTCCGAAGACCTGGCCCGAGGTGTTCGAAGCCGGCAAGAAGCTCAAGGCAGCCGGCCACGACACCTGCGGCTTCTCGAACGCCTGGGCAAGCTGGGCCAACATCGAGCAGTTCTCGGCCTGGCACAACGTGCCGATGGCCACCAAGGCCAACGGTCTCGACGGCTTCGACACGGAGATGAAGTTCAACTCTCCGCTGCACGTGAAGCACCTGCAGAACCTCATCGATCTGCAGAAGGACAAGACCTACGACTATTCCGGCCGCGACTCGAAGAGCGAAGGCCGCTTCACCTCCGGCGAATGCGCGATCTTCCTGACCTCGTCGGGCTTCTACGGCAACGTGAAGGCCAATGCGAAGTTCGACTTCACCTCGGTGCCGATGCCCTACTATCCGGACGCTCAGGGCGCCCCGCAGAACTCGATCATCGGCGGCGCTTCCCTGTGGGTCATGGGTGGCAAGAAGGCGGACGAGTACAAGGGTGTGGCCAAGTTCTTCACCTTCCTGTCCGACACGGACCGTCAGGCCAAGCTGCACCAGGAATCGGGCTACCTTCCGATCACCAAGGCGGCTTACGAGAAGACCAAGGCTTCGGGCTTCTATGAGAAGAACCCGGTCCTCCAGACTCCGCTGATGGAGCTGACCAACAAGGAGCCGACCGAGAATTCCCGCGGTCTGCGCTTCGGCAACATGGTCCAGATCCGTGACGTGATCTCGGAAGAGATAGAAGCTGCCCTGGCTGGCCAGAAGCCCGCCAAGGACGCTCTCGACACGGCTGTGACCCGCAGCAACCAGATCCTCCGTCAGTTCGAGCGCACTGTTCGCTAAACTGTTCTGATATCTGCACTTTTCATCCCGGGGAGCTCAAGACGCTGCCCGGGATGATCTTATAAGCCACCTTCGCAGACCGGTTGCCGCCGTCATCTGCCCCATCCTCGGACAGCCGTAAACGCGATGGAAAAACGAGCTCATTTTTCAGGTTGGACGCTGCCGCTTCTGCTGATCGTTCCGCAGATGGCAATCACCGTCATTTTCTTCTACTGGCCGGCCTCCCAGGCCATCTGGCAATCCTTCCTGCGCGAAGACGCCTTCGGCCTCTCCTCGGAATTCGTCGGTTTCGAAAACTACGTCTCGTTGTTCGAGCAGCCCGAATATTACCGGGCGATGGTCACGACGGCGATCTTCTCGTCTCTCGTCGCCTTCTTCTCGCTGGCTTGCGCCCTGCTGCTCGCCACCCAGGCCGACAAGAACCTGCGCGGGGGGCATGCCTTCAAGACCCTGCTGATCTGGCCCTATGCGGTGGCTCCTGCCATCGCGGGCGTGCTGTGGATCTTCATGTTCCATCCGACGCTCGGCACCCTCTCGAGGCCGATCAAGGCGGTCGGCCTCGACTGGAACCCGATGCTCAACGGCAATCACGCCATGACGCTGCTCGTGCTCTCCGCCACCTGGAAGCAGATCAGCTACAACTTCCTGTTCTTCCTCGCCGGGCTCCAGGCCATTCCGAAGAGCGTCATCGAGGCTGCCGCCATCGACGGGGCCGGCCCGCTGCGGCGTTTCTGGACCGTGATCTTCCCGCTTCTGTCGCCGACCACCTTCTTCCTTCTGGTGGTCAACATCGTCTACGTGTTCTTCGACACCTTCGGCATCATCGATGCGGTGACGGGCGGCGGTCCTGCCGGAACGACCACGACCCTCGTCTACAAGGTTTACGCGGACGGCCGCCTCGGCGGCGATCTCGGCGGCTCGGCCGCGCAGTCGGTGATCCTGATGATCATCGTGATCGCGCTCACCGCCATCCAGTTCCGTTATGTCGAGCGCAAGGTGCAGTACTGATGGTCGAGAATCGTCCGTTCACCCAATTCATGGCCTATCTGACGCTCGCCCTCGGCATCGTCATCGTGGTCTTCCCCGTCTATCTCGCGATCATGGCGTCGACCTTCGACGCCGCCACGATCATCAACGGCAACATGCCCTTGACGCCCGGCGATCAGGCCGGCGAGAACTATTCGCGCGCCCTGTTCTACGGCGGCGTGCATGCGCGCGAACCCGTCGGCGGCATGATGCTCAATTCCATGATCATGGCGCTGGGCATCGCCATCGGTAAAATCCTGATCTCGATCCTGTCGGCCTATGCGGTGGTGTACTTCAAGTTTCCGTTCCGCAAGACGGCCTTCTGGATCATCTTCATCACGCTGATGCTGCCGGTCGAAGTGCGTATCTATCCGACCTACAAGATCGTCGCCGATCTCGGTCTTCTGGATACCTATACGGGCTTGATCATGCCGCTGATCGCATCGGCCACCGGCACGCTGCTGTTCCGCCAGTTCTTCATGACGATCCCGGACGAGCTGCTGGAGGCCTCCAAGATCGATGGCGCGGGCGCCTTCCGCTTCTTCAAGGACACGCTCCTGCCGCTCTCCATGACGACGATCGCGGCGCTGTTCGTGATCCAGTTCATCTATGGCTGGAACCAGTACCTCTGGCCGCTGCTGATCACGACCAAGAGCTCGATGCAGACCATCGTCATCGGCATCAAGAAGATGATCACGACGACCGATGCACTGACCGAGTGGCAGATCGCGATGACCACGGCCGTGCTGGCCATGCTGCCGCCGGTGCTCGTGGTGATCTTCATGCAGAGGCTCTTCGTGAAGGGTCTCGTCGAAACGGAGAAGTGACGCGAGGAATCGCGCAGGGCCCTCCCTTCAGGCACGGGAGGGCTCGCTCTCACATCATTGAAATTTTCGCCCGGTACCCATGGCGGCGCGGGCAGCGGTCAAAAGGAATAAAACGATGGCAGGGGTCACCCTCGATACGGTCAGGAAAATCTATACGGGCAATGTGGAAGCCGTGAAGGGCGTCTCTCTCGGCATCGAGGACGGCTCCTTCTGCGTGCTGGTCGGACCGTCCGGCTGCGGCAAGTCCACGCTTCTTCGCATGATCGCAGGACTCGAGACGATTTCCGACGGCGAGGTGAAGATCGGGGACCGGGTCGTGAACCAGGTCGAGCCGGCCGACCGCGACATCGCGATGGTGTTTCAGAACTACGCGCTCTATCCGCACATGAGCGTCTACGACAACATGGCCTATGGGTTGAAGAACCGCGGTACGCCGAAGGACGAGATCGAGAAGCGCGTGAAGGAGGCGGCCCGCATCCTCGCCATCGAGTCCTTCCTCACGCGCAAGCCGCGCCAGCTCTCCGGCGGTCAGCGCCAGCGCGTCGCCATGGGCCGCGCCATCGTGCGCAAGCCGCAGGTCTTCCTCTTCGACGAGCCGCTCTCCAACCTGGACGCCAAGCTGCGCGTGCAGATGCGCGTCGAGATCAAGCGCCTGCAGCGGGCCCTCGGCGTGACGTCGATCTACGTGACCCACGATCAGGTCGAAGCGATGACGCTCTCCGACAAGCTGGTGGTGATGTCCGGCGGCCAGATTGAGCAGGTCGGCACCCCATCCGACGTCTACCGCCGTCCGGAGACCCGGTTCGTCGCCACCTTCATCGGCTCGCCGCCCATGAACATCCTGCCCGGCAAGGTCGAAGGCCCCGGCCGCGTATCGGTTGGCGGTCAGGTGATCGGCGTCGCCGATATGCGCGACGGCCTCACTCCCGGCTCGGCCATCGAGGTGGGCTTGCGTCCCGAGGACGTGCAGGCGGGCGGCGCCGGGTCCAGCTCGCTCTCCATGGATGTGGACTTCGTCGAGGAGCTCGGCGCGACACAGCTTTTCCATGGCAAGGTCTCAGGTGCCGAATTCGTCGTGCAGGCCTCCACCGGCCAGATCCCGGCGGACACCCGCAAGCTGACCCTCGCGGTCGATCCGGCCAACGTGCACCTCTTCGACCCGCAGACCACGAAGCGTCTCGGCAAAGTCTGACAGGCCGGCTGCGGCCGGTTTTTACACGAAGCCTTCCAAAGGTCCCGGGTACCCCGGGGCCTTATTCCTTGCGGGCCGCGTGGATACGGCTCTTTCCATTCTCCCATACGCGAGAGCGGAAGCGGGCGGCATCCCCGGCGGCAGGCCGGGACGGGGATCCCCGGTGCTGTGCGGGTGGATTCCCGTCCCCCTGCGCTGGGTGTGCACACGGGCATGACGCGATCCTTGGTCATACTGTCCTTCGTCCTACACCCGCCTTGTCACACCCGCCCCCGTCATGGCCGGGCTTGACCCGGCCATCCCGATGCTGTGAGGCGCGGCGCTTCTCTTTATCGGGATCACCGGCACGAGGCCGGTGATGACGTGGAGGAGGTGATGACGTGGAGGGGGTGATCAGGCGAGATGTTATGTTCTCACTTTGTTCTTAACACAGTGTATCACCTGGGCTAGACCGGTGCTCATCCCGGCCCGACGGGGGGCGCGCTCGCGAGGCGTCGCAGGCGTGGGGCGGGGAGCGGTCC
>NZ_JAHAMK010000004.1:441-202456 GCF_018383585.1 Microvirga sp. 3-52 | reverse complement strand
GCCGCAGGCCTCGCACGCCTGTGATCGCGGGAGGCCGACCCTGGGCTGACAGCGCAGGAGGTCCGCCTGAAAAGTACCGCGTGCGAAGCGCCGTCCGGCTCTTCCATCTCACCCATAGTCATCGAACCGGGCGGCCCGTCGCACCTCCCTCGATCAACCTGACGGCTCAGGGCTCCCAAGCCCTGGGCCTACAGGTGCTGGCTCTGTGATATGCTCATGCTCCGGGCGGCGGTTGCACCGCGTCCGAAGCCCCGGTATCCCTTTTTCTTCAACGTGAGGAACAGCGATGACGGTCAAGCTCGACGGGGCCACTCTCGGCATTCAGGACGTGGTGCGCGTGGCGCGCCCCGATGCCGAAGGAGCATTCGCCCAAGCCGCCCTGGCGCCGGAGGCACACGAGCGGATCGCGGCGACGCGGGCTTATATCGACCGCACCTGGATGCACGACGAAGCGCCGCTCATGTATGCCTTCAACACCGGCGTCGGGCTGTTCAAGGACCAGCGCGTCCTCATCAGTGACATGGCGGCCTATCAGCGCAAGACGGTCTACGCCCACGCCACGGGAGTCGGTGAGCCGTTCGCCGAGGACGTGACGCGGGCCATGATGCTCCTGCGCGCCAACGCCTTCGCGTCGAACTATTCCGGACCGCGCGTGGAACTGGTCGAGCGGCTCATCGCCTTCCTCAATGCGGGCCTGCATCCGGTCATTCCCGAGAAGGGCTCCGTCGGCGCTTCGGGCGATCTCGCGCCGCTCGCCCATATGGCCGGTGCAGTCTGCGGCTTCGAGGAGGCCGAAATGGTTTATCGCGGCCGCCGGATGCCGGCGCGCGAAGCCATCAGGGCTGCCGGTTTCGATCCCGATTTCGAGCTCGGTGCGAAGGATGCCTCCGCCCTCATCAACGGCTCGACCACGTCGCTCGCGCTCGGTGCTCTCGCCACGTTCGACGCGCGCCGCCTCCTGAAGCAGGCCGACATCGCCATGTGCCTGTCGCTCGAGGCCATGCGCGGCGAGCTCGCAGCCTTCGATCCGCGCGTGCACAAGGCACGTCCGCATCCGGGGCAGGCGCTGGTCGCCCGCAATCTTCTGCGGATCCTCGACGGCACGAAGCGCTGTTCGCAAGCGGCGCGCGATATCGTGTTCCCCGACGAGCCGCGTCAGCCGGGAACGCCCGCTGCGCCTCGCGTGCAGGACGTCTATTCCCTGCGCTGCACGCCGCAGGTTCACGGACCCGCCGTCGAGGCGGTGGAGTACGTGGAGCGCATCATCGGCACGGAAATGAACTCCGCCACCGACAACCCGCTGATCTTCGACGACGGGCAGGGCGGCTACGTGTCGATCTCGGGCGGCCATTTCCACGGGCAGTACATGGCGCAGGCCATGGATTTCCTGGCCATCGCGATGGCCGATCTCGGCACCATCTCCGAGCGGCGCCTCGCGCGCCTCATCGATCCCACCATGTCCTACGGATTGCCGCGCAATCTTCTGGCGGGCAAGCGCGGCCTCAATACGGGCTTTGCCACGGTGCAGTGCTCCCTGTCGGCGCTGGTGATGGAGAACCGCGGGCTTGCGACGCCGGGTTCGGTCGATTCGATTCCGGGCAAGTCCAACGCCGAGGATCATGTCTCCAACTCGACCTGGTGCGGGCGCAAGGCGCGTACCATCGTGGAAAACGTGGAGCAGATCGTGGCGGGCGAGTTGCTGATGGCCGCGCAGGCGCTCACGCTCGTGGAGCCGCTCGCCAAGGATTACCCGCTGGGCAAGGGCTCGCGGGCGGCGATGGAGGCGATCCGCGCCGTCGTTCCACCGGCGCTCGAGGGCGACCGATGGTATGCTACCGAGATGCGTCAGGCACTCGATCTCGTGCGCTCTGGCGCCGTGGTCGAAGCGGTCGAGAGCGCCGTCGGCGAGCTGGAATAAAGAAAGGGCCCGGATTCACCGGGCCCTGAGCGTTTAAATGCCGAGCCTGATCAGCGGCAGCGGCGAACGGTGCGATAGACCACGCTGCCGTTCGGACGGACCACCCGCTCGCGCACCGTGCGGCAGCGATCGACGCGGCCCCATCCCGGCCGTACGCCGCAATCCCGCACGGTGCGATAGACCACGCGGCCGTTCGGGCGCACGGTGCGGATCCGACGGGTGACGCATTGCACGTTGTCGACGAGCGTCGGCGCTTGCAGCTGCTCGGCGCCGAAACGAGCCTGAGCCTCTTGCGGTGCAGCAAAGAAGCCGGCGCCGAGAGCAAGGGCGAAAGCGGGGAGAATGATGGCTCTCATGGTCCATTCCTTATGTATTGAGGAGGGGCTGACGACAACGGCATGTCTATGCCATGGTTCCTGAAGCTGGAATGAATCCCATGTTGTCCCGCGTTGTCATTCGTCCTGTTCAGTCCTCGGACGCCGCCGAGCTGGTTGCCGCCAACCTCGCGAGCATCGACCTGCACGAGCCCTGGGTGTCGCCCTGCCGTGACCACGCGAGCTTCCTCGGCTATCTCAGCCGTTGCGACGGCGACCGGTCCATCGGCTTCGTCGCCCGCGAGCGGGAGAGCGGCCGGATCGTCGGCGTGGTCAATGTGAGCGAGATCGTGCGCGGCTTCTTCCAGAGCGCCTATATGGGCTATTACGGCATGGCCGGCATGAACGGGCGCGGCCTGATGAGCGAAACCGTAAGTCTCGTCGTGACGCATGCCTTCCGCGAGCTCGGCCTGCATCGCGTCGAAGCCAACATCCAGCCGGGCAACGAGCCGTCCCGCGCACTCGTCAAGCGACTGGGCTTTCGCCAGGAGGGCTACTCGCCGCGCTATCTCAAGATCGACGGCGAATGGCGCGATCACGAACGCTGGGCCGTGCTCTCGGATGAGTGGCGCCGCTGATTTGCATCAGGCGACGGGCCCGAGCTTCTTCTGCAGAAAGAAGCGGCTGCCGCCGATAGGATAATCCTTGAGCTCTCCGAAAATCTCATATCCCAGGCGCTGGTAGAGCCGGAGCGCCTCGGGATTGAGCGTATCGATCCAGGCCGAGTGGCAGTCCCGGTTCCGGGCTTCCTCCTCGGCCATCGCGATGAGCTGCGTGGCAAGTCCCACGCCGCGAAAGGCCTCGGGCACGAAGAGGAGCTCGATGGCAAGCCAGCCGCCATTCGTGCGTCCCAGAAGTCCCCCGACAGGCTCGTTGCTGTCCGGATCGCGAATGGCGATGGCGAGATCCTGACCCGGCGGATAATTGGCGAAGAGCGTTTTGTTGAAGCCCCGCACGCCCTCCAGCACGATCGGATGAAGCGCGGAAGCATCGTCGACGAACGCGATCGTGGGCAACAGCGTCATCGTGCAAACCCTATGCAGCGATCCGCTTGACGGCGTCGATCAGCACCCGGGCCGCCACGTCCGCATCCTCGGTCGTGATTGATTCCGCCGGATTGTGGCTGATGCCGTCCTTGCAGCGCACGAAGAGCATGGCGGAGGGGCAGAGATTGGCCATCGCGACCGCATCGTGACCTGCACCGGAGGAGAGATGCAGCGGCTCGATGCCGAGGCACCTCACGGCCTCTTCGAGCCGCCCGATCAGACCCTTGTCCATGGGCGTCGCGGGCGATTCCATGAACGGCTCGATGGTGAAGCTCACATTGCGTCGTTGAGCGGCAGCCTGGCACTCGGTCACGATGTCCTGCAACATGGCGAGACGCACCGCATCGTCCGGCGAGCGGGCGTCGAGGGTGAAATCGACGCGCGCCGGAATGACGTTGATCGCGCCGGGCTGCACCTGTACCACGCCGACGGTTGCGACCGTGTCGGTGCGCGTCGAGCCCGCGCGCTCCACGATGCCGATCATCTCGGCGACGGCCGCGAGCGCATCCCGGCGCATATTCATCGGAACGGTCCCCGCATGGCCCGCTTCGCCGATCACGCTGGCGCGGGCACGAGTGATGCCGTTGATGGCGGAGACGATGCCGATGGGAAGATCCTTCGCCTCCAAAAGCGGACCTTGCTCGATATGCACCTCGAGGTAGCCGCGATAGCGTGCCCGATCGCGCGCCAATGCAGCCGCTCCTCCTGGATCGCCACCGAAGCGGATCAGGGCATCGCGGAAAGAAATTCCGTCCTGATCCCTGCCGTCGAGCCAGGCCGGGTTGAAGCGGCCGGCCAAGGCCTGGGACGTGGAGAGGTTGGTCGGGAAGCGCACGTTCTCCTCGTCGCCGAAGGCCACGATCTCGATCGGGCAGGCCGGCGCGATGCCCTGCCGCTTCAGTGCCTCGACCACGACGATGCCGAGCACCACACCGAGATTGCCGTCATAACGGCCGGCATCGACCACGGAATCGATATGGGAGCCGATGAGGAGCGCGGGTGCTCCGGGATTGGCGCCCTCGACGCGGCCGATGACGGAGCCGAGCGCGTCGATATGGGCATTCAGGCCCGCCTCCTGCATCAGCCGGAGCGTGGCATCCGCAGCCCTGCGGTGCGCGTCGGAGAGATAAAGGCGGGTGAGGCGGCCGGGCTCGTCCGTATGCTGGGCGAGATCCTCGATCATCGCCATCACGCGGCGGCCGAGGGGGAAATCTGTCGCGTTTGTCATGGGCCGGAGAGTTTCAGGAACCGGTCTGCTTCGCAAGAGGGCTGGGATGCGCCGAGGCTCAAGGCTGCTCCTCAGAGTTTGACCGCCCCCCATTCACTTTTGCCGTCATCACCGGCCTTGTGCCGGCGATCTCGATGAAGAACAAGCGCGGCGCTTCACAGGATCGGGATGGCCGGAACAAGCCCGGCCATGACGTGCGGGGCTGGCCGCGGAACGTTCAAGCAAAAGGCTTCAGGCAGCAACGCCGAGCTTCTTCTGCAGGCTCGTGGAAGAGGTCGTGTATTGGAACAGGAGTTTCTTCTCGGGATACACGTAGCGGTGCACCTTCTGGGCCGCCAGCGCGCCCTCGTGGAAGCCGGAGAGGATGAGTTTCAGCTTGCCCGGATAGGTGTTGATGTCGCCGATGGCGAAGATGCCGGGAACGCTGGTCTCGAACTTCTCCGTATCGACCGGGACGAGGTTCTCGTGCAGGTTCAGGCCCCAATCGGCGATGGGACCGAGCTTCATGGTAAGACCGAAGAACGGCAGCATGACGTCGCAATCGACCGTGAGTTCCGAGCCGTCGTCCTTGCGGATCACGGCGCCTTCCAGCACATGATTTTCGCCCTTGAGCATACTCACCTGGCCCAGATGCAGGTCCATGTCGCCGGAGGCGACCAGCGAGCGCATCTTCTCCACCGTGTGCGGCGCGGCCCGGAAGGCATCGCGGCGATGGAGCAGGGTCAGGCGCTTGGCAATGGGCTGCAGGTTCACGGTCCAGTCGAGGGCGGAATCGCCGCCGCCGACGATCAGCACGTTCTTGTTGCGGAACATCTCCATCTTGCGCACGGCGTAGAATACGCTCGTGCCCTCGTAGGATTCGATGTTGTCGATCGGGGGCTTCTTGGGCTGGAAGGAGCCGCCGCCGGCCGCGATGATCACGGATTTGCAGATGAACGTGGTGCCGTTCTCGGAGGTCTTGACCCGGAACAGGGGTGCCTCGGGCGTGCCGATGGATTCAAGGCTCTCCACCATCTCGTTGAGATGGAAGGTGGGGTTGAACGGCTCGATCTGCGCCATCAGGTTGTCGACGAGGCCCTGGCCGGTCACCATCGGGAAGCCCGGAATGTCGTAGATCGGCTTTTCCGGATAGAGCTCGGCGCATTGGCCGCCCACTTTCGGCAGGATGTCGATGAGATGGCATTTGATGTCGAGGAGGCCCAGTTCGAACACGGCGAACAGGCCCACGGGCCCGGCACCGATGATGACGACGTCCGTTTCGATATGGTCGGTCATGAACAGGCTCCTTCGAGAGACGGCCTTTCGAAAAGCACGGTCTCCTGGTCTTGGCAATGTGGCAGGCTGAGCGGATGAGGATCTAGCAGATCCTCATCCGCTCAGCAGGTCTTTTATGACGCATTTTCAGGCGGCGGATCGATATCCACTTCGCCTGAAAATCCTTTTGACGGTCAGGCTCCGGTCGGGGCCAGGGTGACCTCCAGGCCGTCGAGTTCGGGGGTCCAGAGGATCTGGCAGGACAGGCGGGAGTTAGGCTGCGTCATCACGGTGTCGAGCTGGTCCTCCTCCTCGCCGGTGGGAGGATAGAGCTTGTCCAGCCAGCCCTCGGCGACGAAGACATGGCAGGTCGCGCATTCGCAGGCTCCGCCGCACAGGCCCTCGATGGGCAGGCCCCAGTCCCGGATGATCTCCATTACCCGCCAGCCCTCGATGGCCTCGAGGGTATGGCGCTGGCCGGCCCGGTCGGTCACATGGATGACGCCCATGAAGCGGGAATTCCTCTTTCGTGAATTCTGGGATATGGCGCGGAACGGGCGCCGGATGGGCTGCATATCGCCCTTCGAGCCTCTTCCGTCAACGCTTTAGCGCATCAAACCCCGAGGGTTTCCGCCCGCAAGGCTTCATCGGCCATAAGCTCGGCCATGGAGCCCTGGAACCGAATCTCGCCGCGCTCGATGACGCAGGCCCGGTCGCTGATGCCGGCGGCGAAAGCCCAGTTCTGCTCGGAGAGGAGCACGGCCACGCCTTCGGCCTTCATGGCCCGGATCGCCTCGGCCATCATCTGGACGATGACCGGGGCGATGCCCTCGGAGGGCTCGTCGAGCAGGATCGCGTCCGGGTTGCCCATGAGAGTGCGGGCGATGGAAAGCATCTGCTGCTCGCCGCCGGACATCTGGTTGCCGCGCCGTCCACGCATCTCGGCGAGGTTCGGGAAGAGCCGGAAGAGCCGCTCGGGCGTCCAGGGGGAACGGTCCGCTCCGGCCGGCCGGCGTCCCGTCTCCAAGTTCTCCTCGACGGTGAGATCGGTGAAGATGCGCCGGTCCTCCGGCACGTAGCCGAGCCCCAGGCGGGCGATCCTGTAGGTCGGAAGCCTGCCGAGGGAATGCCCCTTGAAGGTCGCATGGGTGGCGCTTGCGGAAATCAACCCCATGATGGCCTTCAAGGTCGTGGTCTTGCCGGCGCCGTTCCGGCCGACGAGCGCCACCACCTCGCCCGAACAAAGATGAAACGACAGGCCGAACAGCACCTGCGCCCGGCCATAGAAGGCGTTGAGGTTCCGGACATCGAGCAGCACGTCTCGTCTCATGCGGGGCTCAATCCTTTCGGCCGCTCCAGGGCATGCTCGTCGCCAAGGTAGGCCCGCCTCACTTGCGGATCCTGGCGGATCTCGTCTGGGGTCCCGGCGGCGATGATCTGGCCGCGCAGGAGCACGAGCACCCGGGCCGCATGGCCGAAGACCACATCCATGTCATGTTCGGTGAAGAGCACGCCGATCCCCTGCGAGGTGGCGATGGACCCGGTGAGATCCATCAGTTCCGCCCGCTCGCGCGGCGCCATGCCGGCAGTGGGCTCGTCCATGAGGAGGAGCTTGGGCTCTCCGGCCAGCGCGATGGCAAGCTCGACCCGCTTCACGTCGCCATAGGCCAGCGCGGAGCAGGGGACATCCGCCGCCTCCGCCATGCCCACCTGAGAAAGCAGCGCGACCGCTTTCTCGCGGTGGCGCTCCCGGGCCGGGGACCAGAGGCCGTTGCTTTGCCGGTGGCAGCTGATCAGCGCCATCTGCACATTCTCGGCTGCACTCATGGAGAGAAAGGTCTGCGCCACCTGAAATGTGCGTCCCACGCCGCGGCGAAAGCGCTTCTGCGGCGAGGCATGGGTGATATCATGGGCGTCGAGCAGAACCTGGCCCCGATCAGGTCTCAACTGGCCGCCGACCATATTGAACACGGTGGACTTGCCCGCTCCGTTGGGGCCGATGATGGCGAGCATCTCGCCACGCTCGACGGTGAAGTCCACGTCCCGGGCCGCCATCACGCCGCCGAAGGATTTGTGCAGGCCGGTCACGGCAAGAAGCGTCATGCGCGCTCCTCTCGCCAATATTGCACAGTGCCCACAAGGCCGCGCGGGAAGATCAGCACCATGGCGATAATGCTTAGGCCCAGTAGAAGCCGCCAGAGCGGCGTGAGCGGCATGATCAGATCGCGCAGGAAGTGCAGGACCGCAGCCCCGACGAGCGGACCTGCGACGGTCTGGATACCGCCCAGGAGAAGCATGGTGAGCGCATCGACAGAGGTCGAGATGCCGAGCAGGCTCGGATCCACCGAGCCGCGAGAGAAGGCATAGAGGCCGCCTGCCAGTCCGGCTGCGGCGCCTGAGATCATGAAGGCGAGCCAGCGGTGTTGGCGGACCTTCAGGCCAATCGCTTCCGCGCGGGCTTCCGAGTCGCGGGCCGCACGCAGGGCATAGCCGAACGGTGCGTCGATGATCCGCTTCAGAAGCAGCACCGCGACGAGCGTCAACGCGGCCGTCAGCAGGTAATAGGGCACCGGCCCGCCGGCCCAGCTCGACGGCCATACGCCGACGATGCCGTTGTCGCCGCCGGTCACGTCGACCCATTGGAAGGCAACCGCGTAGAGGATCTGGGCAGCAGCAAGCGTCATCATGGCGAGGTAGATGCCCGATAGGCGGACCACGAAGGCGCCAATCAGCGCAGCGCCCAAAG
Organism: Microvirga sp. 3-52; assembly: GCF_018383585.1. Classification (GTDB taxonomy): domain Bacteria; phylum Pseudomonadota; class Alphaproteobacteria; order Rhizobiales; family Beijerinckiaceae; genus Microvirga. The sequence continues at coordinate 193,890 of NZ_JAHAMK010000004.1, read as the reverse complement.
CTGCCAGCGTGAGTCCGAGTGGGAGGGCCGCCTCCATCGACATGTCGAGCCATTTCACGGCGAGGGCCGACCCATAAGCTCCGAGGCCGAAGAACGCGGCATGGCCGAAGCTCACGAGCCCGCCGACCCCGATGAGAAGCTGCAGGCTGAAGGCGAAGAGCGCGAAGATCAGGATCTCGGTCGCGACCTTCAGCAAGTACGCATCGGCCAGCAGCGGGAAACAGGCAAGCGCCGCCATGACGGCGAGCAGAATATAGGTCCTGCCGGGCAGAGGCTTGTGGCTGGCAATGCCCACGGCATGGGATCCGCCGACGATTTCGGCGCGCCCGAAGAGACCATAGGGTCGAATCGCCAGCACCACGGCCATGAGCAGGAACACCACGACGAGGGTGCTCTTGGGAAAGATCAGGATGCCGAATGCCTGCAACTGCCCGATGATGAGTGCTGCAAGAAATGCGCCAGGCACGCTGCCCATGCCGCCGACCACCGTGACGACGAAGGCCTCCGCGATAATGGACAGATCCATTCCGGTATTCGCCGAGACGCGCGGGATCTGGAGCGCGCCGCCGAGCCCGGCAAGGAATGCGCCGAGAAACAGCGTGCCCGTGAACAGCATCGCCTGATTGACACCGAGCGACGCCACCATGTCCCGATCCTGCGTCGCCGCGCGCACCAGCACGCCGAACCGCGTCTTGCGCAGGAGAAGCCACACGAGCCCGAGCACGATGGGGCCCGCCGCGATCAGCACGAGTTCGTAGGAAGGAAAGCGCCGCCCGAGAATCTCGACCGGCGCACGCAATCCCGGCGCACGCGGTCCGAGAATGTCCTCCGGCCCGAACACCTGCACCACGAGGTCCTGTACCACCAGCACGACGCCGAAGGTGGCAAGCAGCTGGAACAGTTCCGGCGCGCCGTAGATCCGGCGCAGAAGCAGGATTTCGATGATGACGCCGATGATGCCGACGATGAGCGCCGAGGCCAGGATTCCGGCCCAGAAGGTGACGGGCCCGAAGGAGAGTTCGAGCAGGCGCGGCACCAGGGTCGCGGCTGTGTAGGCGCCGATCATGTAGAGCGAACCGTGCGCGAAATTCACGATCCGCGTGACGCCGAAGACGATGGTCAGGCCGCAGGCGGTGATGAAAAGCGATGATGCGCTGGAGAGGCCGCTGAGGGCCTGAACGGCGAGGAAGGAGGGATCCAGCGCCAGCAACCCGCTAATCCTTCCGTACCGCCTTCACCTCAGCCTCGGTCGGCATGAACGATGTGCCGTCCTTGTAGGTCCAGTCCGTCATGCCGCCGGCAGCGCCTGTGAGCACGAGCTTGCCGACCCAGGCGCCCATGGTGGATTGGTTGTCGATGCCGCGCATGGTGACAGGACCGATGACGGTGTCGAACTTCGCATCCTCGAGCGCCTTGATGATCGCCTCGGTCTCCGTGGAGCCTGCACGGTCGATGGCATCGCGGATCATGTAGACGACCATGTAGCCGAGGAGCGAGCCGAGACGTGGCGTGTCATTGTATTTGGCGCGGTAGGCGTCGACGAAGGCCTTGTGCTTCGGCTCCTTGATCTCGTCCCAGGGATAGCCGGTCACGGTCCAGCCCTCGGGCACCTCGTCCTTCAGGGGCAGGAGCCATTCGGGCTCGCCGGTGAGGAGCGAGAGGACCGTCGCACCTTCGAAGAGGCCGCGGGTATTACCCTCGCGCACGAACTGGGTGAGGTCCGGGCCGAAGAGCACGTTGAAGATGCCGTCGGGTTTGGCCTGTTCGAGCGCCGAGACGGTGGCGCCCGCCTCGATCTTGCCGAGGGCCGGATACTGCTCGGTCACGATCTGCGCGCCGGGCACGCGCTCCTGGATTAGGCGCTTGAACGCCTGCGCGGCCGACTGGCCATATTCGTAATTGGGCGCCACGATGGCCCAGCGCCTCGCACCCGAAGCCTTCGCCTGATCGACCAGCATGCCCACCTGCATGGTGTTGTTGGGCCGGATGCGGAAGGTGTAGCGGTTGCCCTGCGCCATCGTGATGGCATCGGTCAGGGGCTCGGCGGCGATGTAGACGATCTTCTTCTGGTTGGCGAAATCCGCCATCGCGACGCCGACATTCGACAGGAACGAGCCGAAGAGCAGAACGGCGCCTTCGCGGGTCACGAGTTCGTCGGCCACACGGGTGGCGTCGCCCGTCGTGGCGCCGTCTTCGCGGGAGATGATCTCGATCTTGCGGCCGAGCACCCCGCCCTTGGCATTGATCTCGTCGAGGGCGAGCTGCCAGCCATTGCGATAGGGAACCGTGAAGGCGGCCTGCCGGGCGTAGGAATTGAGTTCGCCGATCTTGATCGGAGGCTGCTGCGCGTGCACCGCCGGCGCTCCGAGTGCGAGCGCTGCCCCAAGAGCCAGCGAGCGGATCGTCGAAAACTTCGCCATTGCGCGTTCCTTGCAAACGAGAACCTGCGTGGATTTAGGGCCAATCCTGGTCTGAAGAAAGCCTAAACTGCCAAGCTCTGCGAAATCCTGTCTTGCTTGTGCCAGGGAGGCAATGACACATTCGCCGCCTTCGTTCCTTAGAACCCGGCAGGCCCCATGCTCCTCGACCGCGACCCCGCCCATGCTTTCATGCCTTACCCGGCCGTTCCAGTCCCTCATGCCCCGAGCGGCCCGCTGTCGGGCCTGACTTTCGCCGCCAAGGATCTGTTCGACGTGGCGGGCTATCCGACGAGCGCGGGATCGCCTCACATGCTCGCCATGTCCGGCATCAAGACCCGGACGGCCCCCACGGTGCAGAAGCTTCTCGATTCGGGCGCCCGCCTCGTCGGCAAAACGATCACGGACGAGCTGGCCTTTTCCATGAGCGGCAAGAACGCCCATTTCGGCACCCCTGTGAACGGCGGTGCACCGGATCGCATTCCGGGGGGCTCGTCCTCGGGCTCGTCGGCGGCCGTCTCGAACGGGCTGTGCGATTTCGCGCTCGGCACCGATACGGGCGGGTCCGTAAGGGCGCCGGCCAACCATTGCGGCCTCTTCGGCATCCGTCCAACCCATGGCCGGGTCAGCCTCGAAGGGTGCCATGATCTTGCGCCCTCCTTCGACACCTGCGGATATTTCACCCGCGACGGCGCCACTTTCATCCGGGTCGGCGAGGTGCTGCTCGGCCCGGACAGCGCTCCCCTGCCGCAGAGCCCCCGGGTGCTCCTGGCGCAGGATGCCTTTGCCCTTCTCCACATGGAGGTGCGGGAGGCGCTTGCCCCGGCGCTGCGCCAGGCGGAGGCCGTGCTGGGCGGGCCTGAGCCTATCGAGGTGGCGGCGGAAGGCTTCACGGCCCTTTACTGGACGATGCGCTACATCCAGAGTCGCGAGGCCTGGACGGTCGATGGGCCGATGATCGAGCGCTACCATCCTCCTCTTGGCCCCGGTGTGGCCGACCGGTTCGAGTTCTCGAAGGCGGTGACGGATTCCCAAGTGACGGAAGCCCAGGTGATTCGGGCGGCTTTCCGCAAGCGGTTCAGCGCGCTCCTCGCCGATGACGCAGTGCTGATCCTGCCGACCATGCCCGACATCGCGCCGCTCCTTTCGCAGAGTGATGAGGCCTTGAACGATTATCGCAACAACGCCTTGAACCTGCTCTGCCTATCGGTCCTGTCGGGCCTGCCTCAGGTTTCGATTCCTCTGGCTTCCCGATCGGGCGCGCCGTTGGGGCTGTCGCTCATGGGACCGGCCGGGTCCGATATGAGCCTTGTCGCCTTGGCGCAGCGAATTGCTGACGGCGCTGCCGCCTGACGGGACCCATCCCGCCTGGCCGGAGTTACCGGCAGGAGCGAGGGAGCACCAAACCGCCTCACAAGGGGAAGAGACATGACACATCCAGCCGTTCATCCGGAAACCCCCCATGTGGCGGTGGCGAGCGCCTGCATCCTGGGCGAAGGACCCGTCTGGGATCATCGCTCGAACACGCTCTTCTGGGTCGACATCAAGAAACCGGGCATCTGGCGCTACCATCCGGAGACCAAGGAGCATTTCCGGGTCGATGCGCCCGAGCGGGTGGGCTTCATTGCTTTGACACCCGATCAAGACGTAGTCGTCGCCGGCTTCAAGTCGGGCCTTGGCCGCTTCAACCTCAAGTCAGGCGAGGTGCAGCCCATCGTGTCTCCGGACAGGGACAAGCCGAACAACCGGATCAACGACGGCCATGTGGGACCGGACCGGGCCATCTATTTCGGCACCATGGACGATGAGGAGAAAGAGGGCTCGGGTGCTTTCTGGCGCTGGGACGGCAAGGAGCTGACCCAGTTCCATTCCGGCATCATCGTCACCAACGGACCGGCCTTCAGCCCGGACGGGCAGAGGCTTTACGCAACCGATACGATTGATGGGACGGTCTATGTTCTGGACGCTCAAGGAGGCCAGATCGGCAAGCCGCGCCCATTCGTCCGCTTCGAAGAGGGGTGGGCTCATCCGGACGGCATGGCAGTCGATGCGGAGGGTTATGTCTGGGTCTGCCACTGGGGCGCTTCGCGCATCACCCGCTTCGCGCCGGACGGTTCGGTCGAACGCATCGTGCCGGTTCCTACGGCCCAGGTGACGAAATGCGCCTTCGGCGGGCCCGACCTCACCACGCTCTACATCACCACGGCGGCCATCGGCCGCGATCCGCATATCGACGTGATGGCAGGCCATCTCTTCAAGGTCGAGACCGACGTTCGCGGCCTGCAGGCCCATATTTTCGAGGGGTAGGGATCATGACCATCGAGCGTTTCGGAACCCTCAATGGGCAGGACGTGCTGCAGGTCTCCCTGAAGGGGCCGGACGGCATGACGATGCAGGTTCTCACCTGGGGCGCCGTGGTGCGGGATTTGGCCGTGCCGCTGGCCGGTGGCCCACAGCGGGTGGTGCTGGGTCTGAATTCCATTGAGGACTACGTCGCCCATTCCCCTTATTTCGGCGCCATCGTCGGACGCTATGGCAACCGCATCGGGAGGGCGCAATTCACCCTGAGCGGCGAGACCTGCCGGCTCGATGCCAACGAGGGCGAGAATCAGCTCCACGGAGGCAGCAAGGGCTTCGGCACGCGCCTATGGAGCATCGTCGACCACACGTCTTCCAGTGTAACCCTGAGCTTGGTGTCCGAGGACGGCGACATGGGCTATCCGGGCCGCCTCGTGGCAACGTGCACCTATACGCTCCTGCCGTCGTGTCGCCTTTGGATCGAGCTCGAGGCGACGGCCGACAAGCCGACGCCGGTCAATCTCACCACCCATGGCTATTTCAACCTCGACGGAAGTCCCGACATTTCCTCTCACGAACTGACGATCGCAGGCGACTTCATCACGCCGACCCGGCCCGATCTTATTCCCACGGGCGAGATCACGGCCGTTGCCGGCACCGACTACGATTTCACAGCGCCGCGGCCAATCCATGGGGCACAGCATACCCTCTACGACATCAATTACGTCCTGCGCGGACCCTATGGCGAGCTTCGCCACGCGGCGACATTGGCGTCACGCCAGAACGGTCTCACCATGGAGCTGTGGACCACGGAGCCGGGCGTTCAGTTCTACGACGGGCACCTGATCGACATGCCGGTCCAGGGCTTGGGAGGCGCCCAGTATGGACGGCACGGTGGGCTTTGCCTGGAGCCGCAGCGCTTCCCCGACAGCCCCAATAAAGCCCATTTTCCATCGTCTATCCTGCCGCCCGGGCAGGTTTCCCGGCAGGTCAGCGAGCTCCGGTTCTCCCGCTGAGCGAGGGAACTTTGATTTTGTGGAATTGTTCTTCTTTGTAGGCGTTGCGTTTCCGGTCAAACACGAACCAAAAAGGGATAGTTCCCCATGCCGGTGCTCGATGCGAAAGCCCTGGAGATCGATCCGAAAGGAGCGGCTTTCCTGAAGAGCGTTTTGCGTCCTATGCCCGTGCCGCAGGCTCCTCCCAAGGAAGCTTCGCGGATCGTCAAAATTCGGTTCTACGCCCTGAAACGGTCGAGGGAACTCGCGACCGGGGCGGCGTGACGGGCCTTTTCAGGCCCGCCAGCTTCTTTCACGCATCTTCAACCACAGCCACCAATCCACGCTTGGCGAGAAGCGCGTCCGCAGTCGGCAGGCGTCCGCGGAAGGCCGTATAGGCTTCGGCCGGATCGCGCAGGTTGCCGGCTGAGTAGATGAAGCGCTTCAGCTTGTCCGCCATGTCCTTGTTGAAACCATCGCCTGTCTCTTCGAAAGCCGTGAAGGCATCCGCGTCCAGCACCTCGGACCAGAGATAGCTGTAATAGCCCGACGAATAGCCATCGCCGGAAAACACATGCGTGAAATGCGGCGTGCGGTGGCGCATGATGATCTCGCGCGGCATGCCGATCGTCCTCAGGGTTTCCGCCTCGAAAGCCGACACGTCGAGAGTGCCTGAATCCTTGCGACGGTGAAGCGCCAGATCGACGAAGGCTGAAGACAGATATTCGACCGTCGCGAAGCCCTGGTTGAAATTGCGCGCAGCCATCAGGCGTTCGAGCAACTCTTCCGGAATCGGTTCGCCGGTCCGGTAATGGGTCGCGTATCGACGCAGGATATCTGGCTGCGACAGCCAGTGCTCATAGAGCTGCGAGGGAAGCTCCACGAAATCCGTCGATACGGCCGTGCCGGCAAGCAGCGGATAGGTCACGTTCGAGAGCAGGCCGTGCAGCCCGTGGCCGAACTCATGGAACAGCGTGCGCGCATCGTCGAAGCTCAGGAGCGATGGTTCGCCCGCGGCACCCTTGGCGAAGTTCATCACGTTGACGATGATCGGACGAACATCGCCTGTGAGCTTTTCCTGCGAGCGGAAGGCGCTCATCCACGCGCCGCTGCGCTTGGATGAGCGCGCGAAATAATCGCCGATGAAGGTGCCAATATGAGTGTCGTCCGCATCCATCACCTGCCAGGCACGGATGTCGGGGTGATAGCGCGGAAAATCCTCCAATTCCTTGAAGCTGAGGCCGAAGAGCCGGTGCGCCGTCTCGAACGAAGCCTCGATGATCCGATCGAGCTGGAAATACGGCTTGATGGTCGCCTCGTCGAGATTATGACGCGCCATGCGGACCTGGTCGGCATAATAGCGCCAGTCCCACGGCTCGATGACGATGTTGTCGCCGATCAACTGTGCCTGGGCCTGCAGATCGTCGCGCTCCTCCCTAGCGCGGGCGATGGCCGGAGCCCAGATGTCGTTCAGGAGTTTCTGCACGTTGTCCGGTGTCTTGGCCATCGTGTCGGCGAGCTTGAAATCGGCGAACGTCTCATAGCCGAGAAGTTTCGCCCGCTCGGCACGCAACGCCGCCGTTTCGGCGATGATCGCCTTGTTGTCGGCCGCATTGCCATTGTCGCCGCGCGCTGCCCAGGCCTTGAAAGCCTGCTCGCGCAGGTCGCGCCGCCTGGAGAATTGCAGGAAAGGCTCGATGCTGGAGCGGGAGAGGGTGATCACATACTTGCCCTTCAGCCCGTGCTCGTCGGCTGCTTGTGCCGCCGCCTCGCGCAGGAAGGAGGGCAGACCTTCGAGATCCGCTTCGCCGTCGAGAACGAGCTGGTAGGATTTCTCGTCCGCCAGCACGTTCTGCGAGAACTGCGTGCCAAGGGTCGCCAGCCTTTCGGTAATTGCGGCGAGACGCTTCTTTTCGTCCGGTCCGAGCTTCGCACCGGCGCGCACGAAAATAGTGTGGTAGCGGTCGAGGACGCGAGCCTGCTCAGAGGAAAGGCCGAGACTGTCGCGCTTCTCGTAGAGCGCAGCCACGCGCTTGTAGAGTGCCTCGTTCATGAAGATGCTGTTGCGGTGCTTGGCAAGGATCGGCGCCATTTCGCGCTCGACGGCCTGAATCGCATCGTTGGTGTGCGAGCCGGCAAGATTGAAGAACACGCCGCCGACCTTCTTCAGCGTCTGACCGCTCTTTTCCAGTGACTCGATGGTGTTGACGAAGGTCGGCTCCTCCGCATTGTCGGCAATGGCCGCGATCTGCGCCTGCTGCTCGGCGCGCGCCGTACCGAAGGCGGGCTTGTAATGCTCCGGTGCGATGCTCTCGAACGGCGGAAGGCCGAAAGGCGTGGTCCAGGTTGTAAGAAGAGGGTTGCCTGCGAGAGCTGCGTCTGAAGCCGTCATGATCGCTCCTGCCCGATGATTGAGGAGTTGCAAGTTTTAGTCGTCTCAGCCGCCCACGGGAAGAGCCCTTGACCCTGTTGAAGCCCCCGCGCCCGCTAGGTGTCGCTGCAGGAAGTCCAGGGATCGGGCCGTTGCATCGTCTTCCGCCGGACCTCTGAAGCCGTGCCCCTGTCCGGGATAGACCTTGATTTCATGCGGCACGCTCTGCTGGCGCAGCAGCGCCTCGATCGCATAGGCGTTCGCCACCGGCACGATGGGATCGGCCGAGCCGTGCAGGACCAGGGTCGGCGGCAGCTTGGACGTGGTGGCGATGGCTCCCTGCGGCAGCGGCCCGAAGTAATTCACCAGGGCTTTTACGCGCGGATCCGTGCTCGCGACCGCAAGACCCAACGCTGCGCCGAGGGAGATGCCGATGATGCCGACCCGCATCGGGTCGGCCCCCGGATGACCCGATGCGAAGGCGAGTGCATCCTGGACCGTGCCCATCCAGGGCATGAAGTTCTGGAAGAGGGTGCCGAAGGATGCCCGCCTCTCGCCGGTGCGGTCGAGATAATGAACGAGGTGAACCTGGTAGCCGGCTGCCGCGACATCGCGAGCGCCTTCGCGGTACTGGGTATTGTAGCTCAGGCCGTCCGCTCCATGCAGCATGAGAATTGCTGGACGGGATGCGGAGCCAGGCGTCTGGAATGTTTCGACGGCAATCGCCTTGCCTCCACTTCTGAAGCTGTTTCGTTGGATAGTGACGGGCATAGCGTTCGGCTTGTCCTGCTGGGCATGGGCGGCTGAAGAGGCAGCAAGGGCTGCACCGATCAGGAGGTTGCGTCTGGTGATCGACATGAGGGCTGGGGCGTAAAGGCGAGACTACCGGGATTTCTGGCAAATGGGATCGGCTTTGCCGCGCTTGCAGATGGCAAAAGGTCCCAGCTTTTCTCGTACAGATAAGCTTCCTGCTACGCTCAAGGATCGTTTGGCCTTTGGAGGCGTTGTTTGCAGGCCGGCGAGATCGTCTCGCGGCCCAGCAGAGATTGACCGTATGCGCCCTGCACCATCTCCCGTTCCGCCCCCGGAGACGGAAATTCAGCCTCCCGGTGTTCCCGGCCTCTCCGGGTTGCTGACTCTGGCCGTGGCGGTCGTCGTGCTGGCTGCCCTCTATGTGGGGCAGGACGTATTCCTGCCGGTCGTGCTCGCCATCCTCCTGGCCTTCGTGCTCGCGCCTTTCGTCGACGTGATGCGCAGATGGCACATGGGCCGCGTGCCGGCCGTCATCATTGCGGTGCTCGTCGCCTTGGGCATCATCCTGTCTCTCGGCACCATCATAGGTTTCCAGCTCGCCGGCCTCGCCTCTGACATTCCCCGCTATCAGACCACCATCGAGAGCAAGGTCGGTTCCCTCAGGGAGGGGACGCTCGGAAAGCTGCCGGCACTCCTGAAGGATTTTGGCCGCCGCTTCGATAAGGCCGTCGCCGAACCGCCGCCGGAGCAGCAGGCGCCGGCATCTCCCAGCGTCGCCGCGCCTCCGGCCGCCGAGGAGACGGGCCCGCTGCCTGTGGAGGTCCATGAGCCGGAACCGACCCCGGCCCAGATGGCCAGAGACTTCCTTCTGCCCCTGCTTGAGCCGCTGGCGACCACGGGCATCGTATTCGTGGTTCTGGTCTTCATCCTCATGCAGCGGGAGGATCTGCGCGATCGCATGATCCGCCTGTTCGGCGCCAGCGACCTTCATCGGACCACGGCTGCCATGGACGATGCGGCGCGCCGGCTCAGCCGGTACTTCTTGACCCAGCTTGCCCTGAATGCCTCCTTCGGCGTCGTGGCTGCCATTGGCTTATGGCTGATCGGCGTGCCAAGCCCCATCCTGTGGGGGGTGTTCGCCGCACTGATGCGCTTCGTGCCCTATATCGGCTCCTTCGTGGCAGCTCTGCCGCCGATCCTGCTCGCCGCCGCTGTCGATCCGGGTTGGTCGATGGCGCTCATGACACTGGCGCTGTTCCTCATCGGCGAGCCGCTGATGGGGCATGTGGTCGAGCCGATCGTGTATGGGCAGAGCACGGGCCTGTCGCCCTTCGCGGTTGTCATCTCGGCGATCTTCTGGACCTGGCTCTGGGGGCCCGTGGGCCTGCTCATCGCGACACCCCTGACACTCTGCCTGGTGGTGCTGGGCCGACATGTGGAGCGGCTCGAATTTTTGGATGTGCTGCTCGGCGACCGGCCCGCATTGACGCCGGCCGAGAATCTCTATCAGCGCATGCTCGCCGGCGATCCGGACGAGGCACTGGAATCGGCGGAAGTCCTGCTCAAGGAGCGTTCGCTCACATCCTATTACGACGAAGTTGCTTTGAGGGGGCTTCAGCTTGCCGCCAACGATGCGACTCGCGGCGTCCTCACCAAGCTCCAGCTCGAACAGGTCAAGGATGTGATCCGGGCATTGGTGCAGGATCTCGGCAGTCACGACGATGTGGAACCTCACCCGCACGAGACCAAGGACGAACCCATCGCGGCTCCCGCCAGCGAAAAACCTGCCAATAAAGAACCGGCGGTGACACGGCCGATGCCGCAGGAAACCAATATTCCCGAACCCTGGAGAGCGGAAGGGGCGATTCTGTGCGTCGCTGGCCGCGGCCCGCTGGATGAGGCCGCATCGGAGATGCTGGCGCAGCTTCTGAGCAAGCATGGGCTGGGCACCCGGGTTATTCCGCATGCGGCCGTGTCGCGACGGGAGATCTTCAATCTCGACATGTCCGGGGTGCAGATGGTGTGCATCAGCTACCTGGAGATCAGCGGCACGCCGGCGCATCTGCGCTATCTGCTGCGCCGGCTGAAGCAGAAGGCGAAGGCGCCGACCCTGGTCGGCCTCTGGCCTGCGGAGGATGCAGTTCTGAAGAGCGAGACGATGCGGGCGACGCTCGGCGCCAATTACTATGTCTCGTCCTTGAGGGATGCGGTGGTGCAGTGCCTGAAGGTAGCAACCGGGGAGGAGAAGCTTCCGGAACCGGCCAATACACCGGCCGTCGAAGAGGCAACGGCAGCCAAGCGACTGCCGTTGCCGGCTTGATCCGGCTTAAGCTGCTGCCTCCTTGAGGAAGTTCTCGGCGTAGTGGCACGCAACCTGACGGCCGTCGAGTTCCCGTAACTGCGGGCGCTCCACCTTGCAGCGCTCGGTCACATAGGGACAGCGGGTCGAGAACACGCAGCCTTTCGGCGGGTTGAGAGGAGAGGGCAGTTCGCCTTTCAGCACGATGCGCTTGCGCCTTACGCCGGTGATGCCGGGCGTGGAAGAGAGAAGCGCCTGCGTATAGGGATGCAGCGGACGGGCATAGATCCTGTCCTTCGGACCGTGCTCGACCGCATGGCCGAGATACATGACGAGCACGTCATGGGCGATGTGCCTGACCACGCCGAGATCGTGTGAGATGAAGAGATAGGCAAGCCCCATCTCCTGCTGCAGATCGGCGAGAAGGTTGAGCACCTGAGCCTGGATCGACACGTCGAGTGCCGAGACAGGCTCGTCCGCCACGACGAGCTTCGGCGAGAGCATGAGCGCGCGGGCGATGGCGATGCGCTGGCGCTGTCCGCCCGAGAACATGTGCGGATAGCGGTTGTAGTGCTCCGGCCGCAATCCCACCTTCGCCATCATCGCCCGGGCGCGCTCGGTGCGCTCCGAAGAGGACAGCTTGGTGTTGATGGCGAGCGGTTCTTCCAGGATGGTGCCCACTTTCTTGCGTGGGTTGAGCGAGCCGTACGGATTCTGGAACACCAGCTGCACCATGCGGCGCAGCTCCTTGGCATAGTTCGACGGCGGATTGACCGCATCGATGCCATCGAGGGAGAGCGAGCCTTCCGTCGGTTTCTCGATGAGCGTCACCATGCGCGCAAGCGTGGACTTGCCGCAGCCGGATTCACCCACGACGGCGAGCGTCTTGCCGGGCTCGATGGCAAAGGAAATGCCACCGACGGCCTGCAGATGGCCCGGTTCCTTGAACAGGCCGCGTTTGACCTTGTAGACCTGCTTCAGGCCTTTGGCTTCGACAACGGGAGCGCTCACGACGCAGCCTCCGTTCCAATGGGGTGATCGTGCTTTATTTCGGCATTCCGGTTCGGATCGCCGAGCGGATAATGGCAGCGGATATGGCCGCCTGCCCAGGGGCGCAGGTCAGGGCGCACACTGCGCGAATGCTCCGTGGCATAGGCGCAGCGAGGACTGAACAGGCAGCCTTTCGGGCGATCGTAGAGGCCGGGAACCACACCGGGGATCGTCGCGAGGCGTCCCCCTTCGCTGCGCTCCGGGAGAGCGGCGAGCAGAGCCGCCGTGTAGGGATGCTGCGGCGAGGCGAAGAGATCCGTCGCGGAACGCTCCTCCATGATCTGGCCCGCGTACATCACCATCACGCGCTTTGCGGTGTCGGCGACAACGCCCATGTTGTGAGTGATCATGACGAGGCCCATGTTGCGCTCCTTCTGGAGGGTCATGAGCAGATCGAGGATCTGCGCCTGGATCGTGACGTCGAGAGCGGTGGTGGGCTCGTCCGCGATCAGCAGCTTCGGATTGCAGGCAATCGCCATCGCGATCATCACACGCTGGTTCATGCCGCCCGACATCTGATGCGGATAGGCGGACAGGCGGCTTTCCGGCGAGGGTATGCCGACCTGTTCCAGGAGCTCGACGGCCCGGCGGCGCGCAGCCTTACGATCCATGCCCTCATGCAGGCGCAGAGACTCGGTGAGCTGGAAACCAATGGTGAAGGACGGGTTCAAACTCGTCATCGGCTCCTGGAAGATCATCGCGACGTCCTTGCCCGTGAGCTTGCGTCGCTCCTTGTCGGAGATCGTCAGGAGGTCACGGCCGTTGAAGGTGAGCTTGTCAGCCCTCACGCGGCCGGGAAAGGGAATGAGGCCCATGAGGGCCAGCATCGTGACGCTCTTGCCGGAGCCTGACTCGCCCACGACGCCGAGAACCTCGCCTTCGTCGAGCTTGAGGCTCACACCATCCACGGCACGCATGATGCCGCCTTGAGTTGGGAATTCGACCGACAGATTTTCAATTTCGACTAGAGCCATGATCAGCGCTTCAGTTTAGGATCGAGGGCGTCGCGAAGACCGTCGCCCAGAAGATTGAAGGCAAGCACCGTGATGAGGATGGCGAGACCCGGGAAGGTCACGACCCACCAGGCGCGAAGCACGAATTCGCGGGCATCGGCCAACATGGTGCCCCATTCCGGAGACGGAGGCTGCGCGCCGAGGCCGAGGAAGCCGAGCGCGGCAGCATCCAGAATCGCGGTCGAGATGCCGAGGGATGCCTGCACGATCAGGGGAGCGGTGCAGTTCGGCAGCACTTCCTTGAACATCAGTCGCGTCGTGCCGGCGCCGCTCACGCGGGCCGCCGTCACGTAATCCTTCGAGGTTTCGGTGATCACCGCCGCGCGGGCGAGGCGCACGTAATGCGGCAGGATCACGAGGGCTACCGCCAGCATCGCATTCATCAGGCCTGGACCGAGCACCGCCACGATCACGATGGCAAGCAGGAGGCTGGGCAGAGTGAGGACGATATCCATCAGGCGCATGATGAAGATCTCGGTCAGGCCACGGAAGAAGCCAGCCACGAGACCGAGCACGGTGCCGATAGCGATCGAGATGGTCACCACCACGATACCGATGAGCAGCGACAGCCGGGCGCCGTAGATCAGACGGGACAGAATATCGCGTCCGATAGGATCGGTGCCGAGCGGATAGGCAATCGAGCCGCCTTCCTGCCAGAACGGCGGCTTGAGCGCGATGGCAGTGTTCGTGACATTGGGGTCATGAGGGGCGATCACATCGGCCAGCAATGCGACGAGCACCACGGCAACAATGATCACGAGCCCGGCGACGGCGCCATGGTTGGCGCTGAAATAGCCCCAGAACTCGCGGAGCGGATGGGGCGGGGTGGCCGTCGGCACCGCGACAGCCGGAGCTTCCATGGTTTCGGTGGTCATCGGGTATGCCTGATGCGAGGATTGATGAGCCCGTAGGCAAGATCGACGAGAAGGTTCACGCCCATCACGACGACCCCGAGTAGAAGGGCGCCGCCCTGCAGCACGGGATAGTCGCGGCGGAAGATGGCATCGATGAGCCATTTGCCGACGCCCGGCCAGGAAAAGATGGTTTCCGTGAGGATCGCGCCGGTGAACAGCACGCCCACCTGCAGACCGATCACCGTCACGACCGGGATGAGGGCGTTGCGCAGGGCATGCAGGGCCACGATACGGAACCGTGAAAGGCCCTTGGCCTTAGCGGTGCGGATGTAGTCCTCTCCGAGCACTTCCAGCATCGCCGAGCGGGTCATGCGGGCGATCACGGCCAAGGGCACCGTGCCGAGCACGATGGTGGGCAGGATCAGGTGCCTGATGGCCGACCAGAAGGCCTCCGGCTCATCGGACAGGAGCGTATCGATCAGCAGGAAGCCGGTGATCGGTTCGATGTAGTACAGCACGTCGATGCGGCCGGAGACGGGCGTCAGGTCGAACTGCACAGAAAACAACAGGATGAGGATCAGGCCCCACCAGAAGATCGGCATGGAGTAACCGGCGAGCGAGATGCCCATGACTCCATGGTCGAAGATCGAGTTTCGCTTGATCGCAGCGATGATCCCGGCCGGAAGACCGAGAAAGAGCGCAAAGATGATGGCGCAAAGAGCCAGCTCGATCGTGGCCGGGAACAGCGCCGAGAACTCGTTCAGCACCGGCTCCTGCGTGATCATCGACTTGCCCAGATCTCCCTGGAGCACGCGGGCCAGATAAATCCCGTACTGAACGATGATCGGCTTGTCGAAGCCATATTCCTTGCGGAGCTGCTCGTGGCGGGCGGGATCGATGCCACGCTCGCCTGCGAGGGTTTCGATGGGATCGCCTGGTACCAGGCGGATCAGGAAGAAGGCCAGCAATGTGATCCCGATGAAGGTCGGGATGATCAGGCTGACGCGCGTTAAAATGAATCTGAGCATCGTCTGAACGTAAAAAGGCGGAGCGGCTTTTTTGAGCCGCTCCGCCGTAGGTTGAAGGGATTAGCTTATTTGCCCTTGATGTCCACGCCGTAGAAGGTGTGGCGACCGAAAGGCGAGAGCTTGAAATCCACGACTTCCTTGCGGACCGGCTTCAGCTGCACGGCGTGAGCAATCGTGAACCAGGGAGCCTGCTCTTTGAAGATCTTCTGAGCTTCTTGGTAGAGCTTGGTGCGCTCGGCCTGATCGGTCACGACCTTCGCCTTCGTGACGAGATCGTCGAACGGCTTGTGGCAGAACTTGGCGATGTTCGAGCCGGAGGCGCTCTGCGCCGAGGCGCAGCCCAGCAGGGTATGCAGGAAGTTGTCCGGATCGCCGTTGTCGCCTGTCCATCCCAGCTGAGCCATCTGGTGCTCGCCGGCCTGAGCCCGCTTGCGGTACTCACCCCACTCGAAGCTCTTGATCTCGGCCTTCACGCCAATCTTGGCGAGATCGGCCTGCATGAGCTCGGCAATGCGGCGCGCATTCGGGTTGTAGGGACGCTGAACCGGCATGGCCCAGAGGTCCGTCTCGAGACCATTCGGGTAGCCAGCTTCCGCCAGAAGCTTCTTGGCCGCTTCGGGGTTGTACTCGTCTTCCTTCACGGAGTCGTTGTACGACCACATGGAGGGCGGGATCGGGTTCTTGGCAGGTACGCCCGAGCCGAGGAACACGGCATCGACGATGGCCTTCTTGTTCATGGCCATGTTGAAGGCCTTGCGGACGCGCACATCGTCGAAGGGCTTCTTCGTGGTCTGGTAGGCAAGGTAGCCGATGTTCAGGCCGGCCTGCTCCATGAGCGTGACGTTCGGATCCTTCTTGATGGCCTCGATGTCAGCCGGGTTCGGATACGGCATGACATGGCATTCGCCCTTCTGGAGCTTCGCCCAGCGGACTGAGGCATCCGGGGTGATGGCGAACACGAGATCGTCGATCTTCGCCTTGCCGCCCCAATATTCAGGGAAGGCCTTGAAGCGGACGATGGCGTCCTTCTGGTAGTTGACGAGGGTGAACGGGCCCGAGCCGATCGGATCCTGGTCGATCTTCTCCGGGGTGCCGGCCTTCAGCATGGCGTCGGCATATTCCTTCGACTGGACGCCGGCCCACTGCATGGCGAGGTTCGACAGGAAGGGAGCTTCAGGCTGATTGAGGGTGATGCGGACGGTGTACTCGTCGACCTTTTCCACCGACTTCAGCAGCTTGGGCATGCCCATGTCCGTGAAGTAGGAGTGGTTCGGGCTCGTGACCTTGAAGTAAGGATTGTCTTCCTTCCACTGGCGCTCAAGCATGAACACGATGTCGTCTGCGTTCACGTTGCGGGTCGGCTTGAAGGCCTTGTTGGAGTGGAACTTCGCGTTCTTGCGGATATGGAAGGTGTAGACCGTGCCGTCAGCGGAGATGTCCCATTTCTCGGCGAGGCCGGGAACAACCTGCGTGCCGCCGCGCTCGAAGTCCACGATGTTGTCGTAGATGTGCTCGTTCACGTCGAACGAGGTGCCGGTGGTGTTGATGCCGGGATAGAAGTTCTCCGGGCTGCCCTCGGAGCAGTAAACGAGGGTCTTGGCGGCCAGCGGAGCGGCGGCCAGGAAAGCCGGAACGCAGATGGCTGCGAAAAGGGCTGATTTTTTCATTACCTAGGTCCTCTGAGACGGCTCTACTCGTGGCCGTTCTGTGACGGAGTTAAGGTGCGAAGCCCCGATAATGTCAATCTATCCATGCAACAATGGATAATTTTTAAAAGAAATTTACCATTTTCTGCCTGCGCGCCAGCCAGAATCGGCGGGCCGAAGGGTCAATTTTCCGCGATTCCGGACGGTTTCTGGCCAAAGTCGCCTAAAGAGCTCTTGTCAACAATCGGCCGCCAGGGAGGCATTGTCAGGTGGAAGAATTCCGATCCCGGCCGCGACGAGCCGCCTCGGTGACCTTCAAAGACAGATCGGTGCGGCTGAAGGGCTTGTGGAGCATCAGATAACCCTCCGGCAGCCGCTTCGGATCGGCATATCCGGTCACGAGCAGGACGCCGAGATTGGGTCTTGCCTCTCTGGCCTTATCGGCCAAGTCGGTTCCCGTCATGCCGGGCATCGCAAAATCGGCGATGAGGAGTTCGACCTGATCGTCCGCCTTCAGGATGTCGAGGGCTGACGATCCGTCTGCCGCCTCCACGACTCGATGTCCCATCTCGGTGAGATAAGCGGCCGTCACGGTTCTCACTTCCGCATCGTCATCGACGAGAAGGATGCGCACCTTGGGCGCGTTCGGCGCGATCGCCTGCTCCTCATGCGGACTGTCCTCCCGCTCAACGGCTGCACGGGACAGGTAAAGCTCAACGGTCGTGCCTACTCCGACCGTGCTGTGGATGGTCACGGTGCCACCGGATTGTTGAGCCAGCCCATAGACCATGGGCAACCCGAGTCCGGTACCCTTGCCAACCTCCTTGGTGGTGAAGAAGGGCTCGAGCACCCTCGCCAGAACCTCCGGTGGAATGCCGCTGCCTGTATCTGCGACAGAGATCACCACGTACTCACCACCGCTCAATTCCGTAATCCGACCCTCTTCCACCGTCTCGTTGCGGGTCGAGAGAGTAAGGATCCCGTTCTCTGCCATAGCGTCGCGGGCATTGATGCACAGGTTGAGGATGGCGAGTTCGAGCTGATCCGGGTCGACCATGGCCGTCCACAAGCCATCATGAAGATGCCGCTCGATCCGCATGACGCCACCAAGCGTACGCGTCAGCAGGTCGTTCATGCCGGTGATGACTTGGTTCACGTCTACCGCCTGCAGTCGCAGGTCGCGCTGGCGGCTGAAGCTCAGGAGACGCTGGGTTAGGGAGGCGCCGCGCTCCGCCGCATAGGTGGCGTTCTGCAACAGTCGCGTCAGCCGGGGATCGTCAGGCGCGCGGCGCGAGGCGAGGTCCAGACTACCAAGAACGGCCATCAACAGGTTGTTGAAGTCGTGGGCGACGCCCCCAGCGAGGGTCCCTAGGGCCTGCATCTTGTCCGCCTGCCGCAGGCGCATCTCCATCAGCTTGCGCTCGGTGATGTCGCGCTCGATGGTGGCGAGGTTCGTAACGGTTCCTGCCTCATCGAGGATTGGGATATGGTTGATGAGGAACCACTGGGTCGTACCGTCGGGCGAGGTCCGCTCCTCGATCACCTCGTCGGGCGCGCGCGCCGCAATAGCCCGGCGCTCCGCCTCCTCGATCATATTAGCCCGTTCCGGCGAGACATAGTCCCGTTCCTTGCGGCCCAGGCAATCTTCCGATCTGCAGCCGAGGCTTCGCGCCTTGCTGGCGTTCAGGCGGACGAAGTGGCCGTCCAGATCCTTGAACGAGATCAGATCGCCCGTGCTTTCCATTAGGCCGCGCAAAAGCGCGCGTTCCGTGTCGAGCTTGCGGGCCAGCATGCGCCGCTGGTAGGCTGCGGCCACCATGTTGGAGAGGGCGGCCGGATCCCAGGGTTTCGGAACGTAGGCCATGATGCGGCCCTTGTTGACCGCTCCAATCACGGCCTTGAGATCCGCATAGCCGGTGAGAAGGATCGCATCGGCATCGGTCTCGTGGCGGGCCTTGGCCAGGAACTCGTCGCCCTGCATCTCGGGCATGCGCTGATCCGAGATGATGATGGCGATGTCAGGCTCCT
This sequence comes from Microvirga sp. 3-52, assembly GCF_018383585.1. GTDB lineage: Bacteria > Pseudomonadota > Alphaproteobacteria > Rhizobiales > Beijerinckiaceae > Microvirga. The sequence continues at coordinate 175,138 of NZ_JAHAMK010000004.1, read as the reverse complement.
GCCGGATGATGTCGAGCGCCTGGACCGGGGACGAGGCCGTCAGAACCCGGTAGTCGTTCTCGAACAGATCCTCGAGCGCGATTAGGATGTCCGGTTCGTCATCGACGACCAGGATCGTACCATTGGTTGAAGTCATCTCGCTCGACAAGGTCATGAAACAATATGCCTCGGGATCGTGATGGTGAAGGTAGCGCCCCCCAGGGCACCTGAATCCACCGTAATCGATCCTTTATGGGCCTGGACGACGCTATAAGCGATGGCCAGTCCAAGTCCAGTTCCAGACCCGACGGGCTTGGTGGTGAAGAACGGTTCGAAGATGCGTTCCCGCAATTCCCCTGGAATTCCCGGTCCTGTATCGCTGATCTTGATGGTATAGGTTGTCTCGTCGCTGGCAGTTTCAATGTCTATGCCGCCGGTACCCTTGATCGCATCGGCAGCGTTGCCGACGATGTTCATGACCACCTGGTTCAAAAGGGCTGGCGAGCAGTAGAGGTCTGGGACGGCGTTGTAATGGCGGCGCACGTCGATCCGGGTGCCGAGCTTATGGCCAAGGAGGGCCAGTACGGTCTCAATGGATTCCGGCACATTGACCGTCTGAAAGTCGCCTTCGTCAAGTCGTGAAAAGCGTCTCAGATTGAGAACAAGTTCCTGAATCCGTGCAAGGCCGAGCTTCATCGCACCGACACGATCGCGCGATTTCTGCACCTGCCGCTCGAGCCCTGCCTCTGGTGGAAGTTTCGCGGCGATCTCGGCGAGCAATTTATCCACGGTCCCCTGGTGCGCCTGAATAAAGGCGAGGGGATTGTTGATTTCATGGGCGATACCGGCCACCAATTCGCCAAGAGACGCCATCTTGGCCGCCTGGACGAGTTGGGCCTGAGTGCCTTTCAAGAGGTCGTTGGCCTCTGCCAGTTCGCTGTTGGCCTTGGCCAACGCCTCCGCCGAGGCAGCCTCTGCCCGGGCTTTGGCGAGAGCCAGTTCCTGCTCGCGCAGCTCCGCCTCGATACGCCAGTTCTCGTCCTGCATGAGCTTACGCCGGACGAGCGCGCGAATGCGCACGCGCATGACGTCGGCCTCGATCGTGGAGGGGACGATATCGTCCACACCCGCGGCAAAGGCGCGTGCAAGCATGTCACCGCCCTCCTCATTGCCCAGGCCGACAATGGCAAAGCTTGGAGCATCCGTACCTGGCAGGGGCGCGAGCCCGCGATAGAGGTTCAGCTGCCGGCACAGCTCAATGCCGTCGAAGTCCGGGCTGAGCAGATTGATCAGGACGCAGTCCCAGTTGGCATCCGGCGAGCGGACTTGCCGGAGAGCTTCTGCCGGTTCCGAGACCGGCGTCACCGCATAACCTTCATGGGCCAGCAGGTTCTGGAGATAGGTGCGGCGTGTGGGACTGTCGTCCACGATCAGGATGCAGGCCCGGCGGAAGGTGCCGAAGCTTGGGGATTGCCGCTCTTCCTTGGCGTCGCCGATCGGGGACGAGCGACGGCGTAGCAGCGCCTGGATCCGCAGAATGATCAGCTCCTGCTCGGCGGATTTGGAGATGTAGGCATCTGCGCCGCTTTCCAGTCCCTGGCGCTCGACCGCACGCTCCCGCGCTTCCGTCAGCATGATCACCGGAAGCGCCCGCGTCCGCACGTTGAGGCGCATCTGGCGGGTCAGTTCGTCCCCGTTCATGCCGGGCAGGTGGTAATCGGCGATGACGAGGTCCGGCAGCTTTTCATTCAGGCTGTCGAGGGCGGCCTCCGCCGTGGAGCGCCACGAGACGCTGAAGCCGTTCGTCTCCAGCATATAACGCAACTGGAGGGCCTGGGTCTCTGAATCCTCGACCAGGAGGATCTCGGCGGCCTGTGCAACGGAGGCCCCGCTCATTGGCCGTCTCCCTGCGTCAGCCTCAAGATCCGGGGCGCAATCAGGTCAAGGGGCAGGCTGACATTGACGCCGCCCATCCGGGCTGCAGCCGCCGGCATGCCATAGACGACGGCGGTGCTTTCATCCTCTGCCAGTCCATACCCCCCGGCCTGGCGCATCTCGACGAGACCCTGCGCCCCATCCTCGCCCATGCCGGTGAGAATGACCCCGAGCCCCCTCCGGCCCGCCGAACGGGCAATTGACTGGAACAGCATGGTGGCAGAAGGCCGCTGATTGCCTATGGGAGGTTCGGCGCTCACCTTCAAGGTGCCCGCAGGAGAAAGCAGCAGGTGCCGGTCGCCGGGAGCGACATAGACATTCCCGGCAGCCGGGATCTCTTGATCCTGCGCCAAGCGTACTTTCAAGGGCATTAGTCCGTTCAGCCAGGAGGCGAAGCCCTCCATGAATGGGGCCCCCATGTGCTGAACGAGGAGGATCGGTATCGGGAAGTCATCCGGAAGGGCTCCCAGGACCTTGGCAAGGGCGGGCGGCCCTCCCGTGGAGGCGGCGATGCCCATGATGCTCGGGCGTGTTGCGCTCCATTCCGGATCAAGCCTCGGCTCTGTGCTTGTCGTCTTCTCGCGCCATGGCGCAAACGAGCGCTGCCGGACCACCGGCACTTGGCTCATGATGTAGAGCTGGGTGCAGATGGTGCTCGCGATCCCAGCATAGTTGGTGCTGGAGAGGCCGACAGGCTTTTCCACCACCGTGAGCGCACCCGCCCGGAGCGCATTCATGGATATCTTGAGCGAGGAATCCTCGATGCTGTCGGCTATGACGACGATGGGCGTCGGGTGCTCCGACATGATCCGGCGTGTCGCTTCGAGCCCGTCCATTCCGGGAAGTCGTATATCCATGGACACGACGTCCGGTTGTACCCGGCCGATTTCACGGAGCGCCTCCTCCGCCGAGCTGACGGCGGCTGCGACCACAAGGCGCGGATCGCTGGCGATGATATGGACGAGCAGCTGACGGACGACAAGGGAATCCTCGACGACCATCACACGGACCCGCGGCTGTGGCGCCATACTCATCGCCGGAAACTCACAACATCTGCCCGATCGTTGCCAAGAGTTCGCGCTGATCGAACTTCTGCTTCGTAATATAGGCGCTCGCGCCCAGATCGAGACCCTTGCGTACATCCTCCGGGTCGGCGCGCGAAGTCATGAGGATCACGGGAAGGGTGGACAGCCGTGGGTCGTTCTTGATCGCCTGCAGCAGGCCAAAGCCGTCCATGCGCGGCATTTCCACATCGGCAATGACGAGATCGACGATAGCCTCGCCCGAGCGCAGCGCGTGAAGGGCGTCGATGCCGTCGACGCTGAGGAGAACCTCGTAACCCTGTGCCTCCAGAATACTCTTCTCAAGGGTGCGGGTCGTGATGGAATCATCGACCACGAGAATGGTCTTCGCACGACGTTCCTCCTCGGGAGCCCATCGGGTGAGGCCCAGGCCCCCGGCCGCGAGCTTGCCTTCGTTCTTTACCCAGTGCTCGACCAACTTGTCCGGGCTTAGCACGAGAGCCGGCAACTCGTTTTCTAGAAGAACGGTGCCCGAAATCAGCTCGCTCAGGCCGATCGCCTGGACATCGCTGACAAGCATTGTGCGAACATCGTGGAACGCATTGACCGCGAGCGCACAGGTGCGGGAACCATGACGGATGACCACGGCCTTCACGTGTCCTGCCTCGGTGGGGAGGGGGGCATTCGGGGATCCTGTCAGGGCTGCGAGGGCGACGACTGGAACGATAACGTCCTCCCCCCCAATCTCGATCCGTACAGTCGGACGGCCTTCCACGCTTTCCAGAGTACTGGCAGGCAGCCGTAGGAGACGATCCACTGCATGGGATGGTAGGCCAAACGTCCGCTCCTCGGCTTCCAGCAGCAGCAGCGACTGGCGCGCCGCCGTGAAAGGCACGTTCAGCAGAATCTCTGTTCCATGTGGATAACGCGGCCGCAGCAGAACCGAACCCTGCAGCTTGCGAACCGCTTCCGCGACGACGGAAAGTCCCATGCCGCGGCCCGACAGCCGGTCGACTTCGCCAGCCGTCGAGAAGCCGGGGGCGAAGACGAGGGACAGCAGCTGATCCATCATCGGCGGGACATGACCTGCATCTCGCGACTGCAGCAGCCCGCGTTCGACGGCGACCTGCTCGATGCGCGCCAGATTGGGGCCGCGTCCGTCGTCACGGACGCTGATGGCCAGACGTGCGCCACGGGAGGCCAATTCCAGGGTTACCTCGGCCCGCTCGGGCTTGCCCCTGGCGATGCGCTCCTCCGGCGGTTCGGCACCGTGGCTCACCGCATTGCGGAGAAGGTGCATCACGGGGTCCTTCAGGGCCTGAAGCACTTGCCGGTCCACCTGGATATCGAGACCGATGCTGCGCACCTCTACGTCGCGTCCGGCTTTGCGCGCGATCTCGCGCACCATATGGCCGAAGCCGCCGAAAACCGTCTCTGCCGACACGAGGGATACGCGGTCAATGCTGTCGCGCACCTGGCGTGCCGCCTGCTCGATGGACCAGCTCGATTGCCTTCTGTCGCGGGACAGGGCGGACAGCCTACGAAACAGCGCTTTCAAGCCCTGGTCGAAATCGCGTAGGCGCGGGGCAAAGGATGGGACGTCGCGGCCCTGTGGCCTTTGTGCTGCGGAACTCAGGGCGCTCACCTGCGCATGCAGCTGATCCCAGCTTCTCCCCAAGCCGCGAATCTCCAGCTCGATCTGCCGCAACGTGTCGTCGATCCCTTCGTCCGCCTGCAGCTCCGCCAGGAGCTGGTACATGGAATCGGACAAATCCTCCATCTGCTCGGCAGCAACGCGGAGATAGGGACCTGTACCGGTATCGGTCGGCGCGGACGCATCCGCCTTCGGATCAGCTGGTTCCAGTTCAGGCGCCGCAGGCTCCGACGCCGAGGCTGGAGACATCTGCGCTTCCGGCGGCTTCAGGACATCTGCGACAAGATCTTCGATCAGGTCGAGATTCTGCCGCACCACTGCGATGGCGGGGTCGTCCAGGGCTTGTTGCCCCTCAAGCACTTGGGAGAAGAGTGCTTCGAGCTGGTGCGCAACTTCCTCGACCGCTGGCAGGTCCACGGCACGGGCGGCACCCTTCAGGCTGTGTGCCCGGCGAAAAATATCCGTCAGATCAACCCCGCCCCCGCCCGCATGATCGAGAGCAGTCCGAATCGCCTGAAGATGCTCGCGATGCTCCGCATCGAAGGCTGCTAGCAGCTGCTTGCGAATATCCGTCACGATACGGGCGTCCCTACCGTGGACCGCTTACAGACGGTAGCGCTCGGCAAGGCCGAGCAATTGTTGCGAAAGGCTGGACAGATTGGCTGCCGCCATATCGAGCTGGCGAGTGCCGGCAGCCGTCTGCTGACTTGCCTGACGGATGTTCTGGAGGGCGCCCATCACCTGCTCGATGCCAAGCTGCTGCTGATTGGTCGAGGCGATGATCTGCTGGAAGGTCTGGACGCTCTCCTGGATCTGGGTGGAGATTCCGGTGATGGTCTGCTGGGTGATGTCCGTACGCTCCTTGCCGGCGGCAACGCGTTTCACGGCTTCCTCCGTGAGCATCACGGAGGAATTGATTCCGCGCTGAATGTCACCCAGAATCGAGCGCACCTGCAAAGTTGCATCCTTTGCCTGATCGGCAAGAGTCTTCATCTCGGAGGCCACGACGGCGAAACTGCGTCCGTTCTCGCCCGCTGCGGCGGCTTCGATAGCGGCGTTGAGGGCAAGAAGATGCGTACGCTCGGAAATGTCGTTGACGGAGGTGATGATCTCGCCGACGGCCTGCGTCTTCTCGCTCAAGGCGACGATGTTTTCCGCCACCGCTTCAGCCTGCTCGCGGATGGCATCCATGGCCCGCGCAGTTTCTTCGACGGCCTGCAGTCCCGATATGCTGGTCTGTGCCGCAGCCTGTGCTGATGCGATGACCTCCTGCGCGCGCTTTCCGATCTGCGTGCCCGAATGCGTGATCTCGTCGACGGTTGCGGCAGTTTCCTGAACGGCAGCGAGCTGCTCCTCGACAGAGGCCGCCTGCTCCTGGGTCGATGCGCGGATTTCCGCCGCTGAGGCGTTCAGGTTTTCAGTTGCCTCGCGGCTCTGTTGGGCGAGTTGGCGGAGACCTTCGACCATGGTGTTGAGGGTCGCACCGAGATGTCCGATCTCGTCCTTGCCGGTCACCGCCATCTGACCGCCGAGCTCGCCCCGTCCGACCCGTTCAACAAAGCTCATGAAGGCGCTGAGCGGACCTGTGATGGAGGAGCGCAAGGCATAGGTGATCAGGATGCTCAGGAGGGCCGCGACGGCCACGGCCATGATGATCGACATCCGGCTCTGCTCATAAACCTCGCTGATCCGTCTCTGTCCAATCGTGATCGCTTCGCCCAGCACACTGCGAGCTTGAACCAGGTTTCTGTTCCAGGATTCGCGACTGGTGTTCAAGGCGTTCTGGGTGGCTGCCACTGCGGCAAAATCATTGCTCTGCTGGGCGGCGAATTGCCGTTCTGTCGAGGAGCGGAGCTGACGCAGGTCGCCGCTGGCACGATTGAGAATTTCGGCAATGCGCCGCCAGGCATCTGCCCTCTGCGACGTGACCGACCGCATGGCTAAGTCATTTACCGTTGCAATCGCCTGCGCCATAGAGGCGTCGGTCGCAGCGGCCTGCTGTTCCCAGGAGCGGGACAAGTCGTCACCGGCGGCCTGCGGCTGGCCAAGCGAGCGCAGGTAGAAGCGGGAGAGGATTTCCTCCCGTAGTCCCCGCATGTTGTTCTGCAGATCACCAAGCTCTTCGAGCTGACGCATCAGCGCCAGATCGCGCGTCACGATCGTCTCTGTCGATTGTCGGACATCGTCGAGTTGGTTGATTGCATAGACGCCGAGGCCGACCATCAGTGCGACGATGACGGCGAAGCCGAGAAGAATGCGATTGGCGATCGAGATCGTCACGTCAGGCTCCAGAAACAGATGAAGAGGATAGGAAGGGACGCAGTAGGCGCTCGACGTCGAGAAGAGAAACGGTTTCGTCCTGATCATCAGGGCCGGATTGGGACTTGCCGTAGCCGGTGACGGCATCATTGCGAAAGCCTGCAGCCTCCTCGCCGGTCAGGGGTATGATATCTGCGACTTCATGGGCGCGCTCGACCCTCAGCGCAACCCGGGGTGTCTCCCGCCGCAGCAGGATGAAGTGAGTGCTTTCGTCGTCCTGTGAAGCAACCTCCAATCCAAGTGCGAGAGCAAGATCGACCACGCTCACCAATTGTCCGCTCCGCCCGAAAAGTCCGATTAAGGCAGGTGGGCCATCGGGAACCGGCATGCACTTTTGGGGCGGCAACACTTCGGCGATGGTCTCTATCGGGAGGCCGAAGCGCTCGCGCCCGGCACCGCAGACCAACGCGCGAGGCAAAGCTTCTGCCGGGGAGGTCGCAGCCTTGCGGGCTGCAAGGCGTTCCGTGCGCTCGTCGAGGATCTGCTGCATGCGCTCCTCGGCCGAACGAATGCGGACCCGCTCCATCAATCTCAGCTTGCGGTGCACTGACCTGGCCACGGTCATCTCCTACGCTTGGACGGCGTGGCCGCCTCGAGATGGATGCGGACCAGGTTGCGCAGATCCATGGCGGTGAGTCCGTCCGCCTCGTCGAGCAGGCGGTCGTCAGGCATCGCTGCCGCAATGCGGGCCGCATTGGTCAGTGCACGCCGGCCAGCACCGGATCGCCCTTCCGCAAGCAGCATCAGTCCAAGGTGGTAGTGAGCCATGGCAAAGCTTTTATCGAGGTAGATGCTCTTAAGGAAGCTGTTCTCAGCATCATCGGGCCGTTTGAGCGCCTGGAGGATGAGGCCATGGTAAAAGTGAAGGACAGCGCTCAAGGGCTGGTCGGCAAGGGCTTTCCGGCAGAGAGCATCCGCCACAACGAAATCGCCGGAATTGGCTTGCGCTTTGACCTGGTCCAGCAAGGCATCTGGAGCCTGAGGAGTAGCGCGGGAGACCGGAGCTTTGAAGAGATCCTTCGCAGGACGTAAGAGAACTTGCCGCTTGGTGGGTTCTACCGGTTTTGGAGCAGACCGTAGCGATGCAATGTCCCTCGGGTACGGGTTTGGCCGCTCGAACGATGATACTGAAGGCAATTCCGGCCCTGAGCCGGACCGATAGGCCACCGTCCCTGGCAGATTCAGGGTCTGCATCATGGCGGAGAAGGTGGGATTGGGCTCCGCATGGCCGAGCAGCATCCACCCCTCCTCTGCAAGGCGGTTGTGCAGGGCCTCGACGATCCGGATTACGGTGTCCGGATGAAAGTAGATCAGGACGTTGCGGCAGAGGATCAGATCGAAATCGGTGAGCTCGAGAGGCGAGGTACCGTCGAGGAGGCTCAGGAGATTGTGCTTTTCGAAGCGGACCAGAGAGCGGAATTCCGGCCGCACCAGCCACTGGTCCTTCCCCGAGGCCAGGAAGTAGCGTTCCCGTTCCTCGGCGGGCATCGATCGCAGTGCCCACTTTCCGAACCGCGCCTGCCTGGCAAGGTTGAGGAAGCTGTCGTTGATGTCGGTGCCGACGATGCTGACCCGCCATGTTCCAAGGCTCTCGCCGAGAACCCCCTTGACGAGGATGGCGAGGGAATAGGGTTCGGCTCCCGTGGAGCATCCCGCGCTCCAGATGCGCAACCGCCGTGTGGCGCCTTTCCTTTCAATGATCTCGGGCAGGATCGTATCGCGCAGGGCCTCGAACTGCTCCGCGTAGCGAAAGAAAAAAGTCTCGCCGATCGTGATCTCGGTTTCGAGCTTGCCCCATTCGGCAGGGCCTGAAATCGCATCATCCAGGAGGTTCAGGTATTGAATCGAATCGGGAAGTGCCGTCGCACGCAAGCGCTTGCGTACGCGCTCCCATAGTAGGTCGTCCTTGTCCTGGTAGTAGAAGTGCCCCGTACGCTCGATGATGCGGCCTTTCAGTTCTGGAAAGCCGGCATCGACCAGTGGGATAGCAGTGGCACGTGCGGCCATTAGGCCGGAACCGCCCATTCACTGAGGCGGTTCTGGGCCTGACGTCCGAGTTCCGCAAGGGCCTGCTGCTCCTCGGCGAGAAGAATGCGCTCGACCGAAAGCAGGTGGACGAGCCGCCCGTCCCAGGTGACCTCCGCCTCGACGCAGCCGTTCAGGGTGCCTTCCTCACTGACGGATGAAATCTGGGATGCATCAACGCTCACAACATCGAGAACCCGGTCGACGAGGAGCGCTGACGTCCCGGATCCGCTGATTCGATCAACGAGGATCAAATGCCGGTAGAGATCCCCCTCGGTGCCATCCTCGACACGCTGAAGGCCGAACAGCGCGTCAAGCCGAAGTACCGGAATGGCATGCCCGCCCAGGTTGAAGAAGCCCGCCACCGGGCGAGGCATGGCCGGAGCGCGCCACAGGCGCGGCAGCGGTAGAAACTCGCGTGCGGCGCTTCTGTGCAGGGCACAGGCGGTGCCGCACACGCCGAACACTATGATCTGCAAGCTGGCCATGGATTCGATCAAGGGAGGAAACTGAGGGAGGGCTCAAGCCCATTCGACCATTAGATAGGTGCGAAGCTCGGTCTGGCAACCGCCCTCACGGGACAGCTAGTACCGCATCCGACCGGTGATTTCGAGAATGGCGTTCAAGCCGGCCGCGGCCTCCTCGGAATATCCCGTCTGCTGGACGGCACGGAAAACCTTCTCAGCATCGTTGTAGCGGCCGAGCCTGACATAAGACCAGCCGCGGATGAGCAGAAGGTCGTTCTGCTCCGGGACGATGCGGGCCCTCTCGCTCAAGGCCATCAAGGTTTCCACATAGCGCCCGTCGCGATAGGCCGCGAGCGCTCGCTGCGTCAGGATCGAGGCGCCGAGTTCCACCCGGCGCTCGCGGGTCTGCGGCGCCTCGGTGGCGGCGATGGCGGCCTCGGAGGTCAGGTTCTTGCGCAGATAGGCAAGGGACTTGCCGTAGGCCGCTTCCTCGCGGGCGCGGCTGCTGCCGGTGGCGATGGCCTGATCGAAGGCGGCTACGGCTTCCATGGGACGGTTGATCTCCATGAGGCACCAGCCGCGGGTCAGAGCGCTGTCACCTGACAGACCAGCTGGATTGCGCGTCATGGTGCAATTGCGCCCCAGAGCTGATCGGGCCTGGGTCTGCCTGCGCCGGACATTGCCCTCGGTCCGGGAGAAAGTCTGCTCGGTCTCGATTCGCTCGACGGTGACTTCGCGGGAGACTGGGCGAGGCTGGACCGGCGGCGGAGCGCTCTCGATGGGCTGCGCCAGGGGAGCCTGGGCGACAGGAGAAGGCGGGGTGGTGACGGGCTGCCGTCCGGTGGCCGGGTTGGCCCCGTCCGCCAGGTCGGCGATGCGCTGCGAGCGGCTCCGCCATTGCGCGACCACGGCGTTGAAGCCGGCACGGTCGTTGAGGCGCTGTGTCGTCAGGGCCAATCCATAGGCCGAGGCTTCGTCATCGGCCTTCCAGGTCAGGGCTGTGCGGAACCAGTCGCGCGCCGTGCGGATCTGCTCCGTATTGTAGGAGTACCAGCCGAGAGCCTGGGCTGCATCCGAGAAGCGCTGTGCCGTGACGACCGGGACGATCCGCGCAAGCACCTGCGGCTCAAGGCGCGGCGCCGGGTCCTGGCTGAGGAGCGCCGTTGCCACGTCGAGATAGATCTTCATGCTCTCGGGCGCGCGCTCGCGCCATTCGTAGGCGAAGGCTTCCGCATCCGAAAGCCGTTCGAGCGCCCGCAGCGACATGGCATAGCCTTCCGCCGCCTTCGTGCCGCCGTCGCGGTCGAGAGCCGTCTTGAACAGTTCGAGCCCCCGTGCGGGATTGCCGTGATGGTAATTGTACCATCCGAGAATCAGGACGGGACCGGCTTCGTTCGTGTTCTGGATCAGCCGCTCGACCACGGCGAGATCTTCGGCCGATGCGGTCGCCTTGCTGTCGAGGGAGGCGCGCTCGACCCGGCGGCGAGCCAGCTCGTCGCGGATAGCGGTGAAATCGTCCGGGGACTCGCCAGTCTTGCGCTCGAACTGGAGCAGGGTCGCCACCTGCTGCTCGGGCAGCAGGGTCAAGGCCTTCTGCAAGGTCGCCAGACGCTCGCCCAGGCTGGCGCAGTTCTGCAGGAGATAGGTGTAGACGTCCCGTGTCCGGTTCGGCTGATCCGTCCGGGCGAAGGCTTCCGCCACGCGCCAGAGCACGTCCACGTTCACGCAGGTCAGGAGGCTGGGCGCTTCGGTAGCCACCTGCAGGACCGTACGCCATTGACCCGTATCGGACGCATTGGTCAGCCGGCGGCGCGCCTCGACCGTCTCGAGCGCCGCGACCAGCTCTTCCGGGGCCTTCCAGTTCGGGTCAGAGGTCTGACGTTCGGCGATGGCCGCGCGAACCTCGGCGATTCGGTCTTCGCGATAGAGGTTCCAAAGGCGCTCGATGAGCGGGTCGGGCGCTGCTGCTGCGGCGCCTCCCGAGAGCTGCGACAGGTCGCTGGGGGGAGTCCAATTGGGATAGAGGGCCCGCAATCGTGCGATTTCCGCATTCACGCGGCGGGTGTCGCCCTGGGATGCGAAATAGCGCAGGGCGGATTCATCGACCTGCGGCTGGGATCCGTTCGCCGGAGGTGGCGGCGATTCGGCTGGCGGCTGGTTGCTGCCGGAACCCGTTTGCTGCGCGATAGCCGCGAAGCCCAGGATTGCAACCGCAATCGTTATAGCACTGCCGACTAGACGCATTGCGGATATTTTTCACCGAGCAGGGATTTCGCCAGAAGGTATAGGGTGGACGGATAATAGAGGCTCGGCTCAAAGGTCCTCAGCGCTTCAGGAACAGGCGTTCCGTCGAGCGCGCAGGCCAGAGCTGCGGGCAGAATGGCGTAGCCCTGATCAGTCAGTCGCTCCCGGACCTGTCCGGTCACCACATTGACCACGGCAACTCCTTCGTTCTCCGCAGACCAGCGCTGCTTGAGAGCCCTCAGCCACTCCATGTCAGTCATCCCTGCCCTCAACAGGTAAAGCGGTATCCTTAACGAGTTGTAACCGAACTCGGGAGGAAAGCCATCTGCCGGCCGAGGTTGGAGCCCGTTCTGAAGCGAGATCCAGTCGGCGGGAAGCCTGACGCGGCCCGAAGTCGACTGCTGCAGCAGCATCACGCCGTCCCGCCAGACCCGGTTCCACTCGTATTCGGGTGCCAGGCCGGCGAGCACCGGAAAGGTTTCGAAGACCCAGTAGGAGAGATTGATAACCGGGCCGTCGGGGCGATCGCCTGCGCCGAAACCCTGGGCACCCGGCAGGAGAAACATGGACCGTCCGCTAAGGCTGAACGTGCTCTTGCCAATGGCTTTGGCGAGCTTCTGCGCGGCCGTTGTGTAGCGGGGCTCCTGCCAAGCGGTTCCGGCCCTGGCCAGGGCATAGGCAATGAGAAGATCGCCGTCGCTCGCATTGTTGCGATCAGTGACCCGAGGCTTGCTGGCGGGATCCCATTTCCAAACGGCCAGACCGTCGTCGCGAATTAGAAGTTCGGTGAAGGTGAAATTCCAGATCTGCTCGAAGGAGCGCCTGTCGGCGGCAGCCAGGGCCAGCAGCAAACCGTATCCCTGTCCCTCGCTATGACTGATGTTGCCGTTGGCCGTATCGACCACCCTGCCATTGTCTTCCACGAATCGCGAGCGATAGGCCTCCCAGTCGGCCGGGGAGATCGTCCCTACGAGGTTCAAGGGCTGGACGGAGAGGCTCTGAGAGGATGCGATCGACGCCATAAGAAGGAAGAAGGCCGCAAAGAGCCAGGGCAGGAGCTGGATGGGACGGGGGAGCCGGATCGTCATGACCGGCGTCCGAGGCGGTTCAGAAGCAGGGAGGTTGCAACGCCCAGGAACGTACAGCACGCCAGCATGAGAATAGCATAGGGAAGGATGTTGGCGGACATCCAGTTCGCTGCGACGAGGCGCAGGTTCGTCAGGGAGGGAGGCTGGGTCTGCACGAAGCGATAATCCTTGATCGGCTCGACCTGCAGCTTCATCTCCCGGGGTTCGAGAGCGATCGCCCGCCCCGCGACCTGCGACCAGATCATGGGATTGGCCAATCGGGCCATTTCGTCTGCCAGCGCCTTGTCCGTTCGGGCTGTCACGAGCGTCCAGACCCCGGACGCTTCGGTGCGGCTTTGGGCAACGAGAAGGGAAGCGCGCTGCGGCGGCTCATAGGGTGCTTCGGTGCGTTCTTCCAGAGAAAGGGAGCTGACGGAGAGGCTGAAGGTCTTTTCCATCCAATCCTGCACGGTGCCGATTGTCTGCTGAAGAACGCCGCGCCTCTGGAACGTCTCCGACCACCGCTTGCGGACCTCGTCCGTCGATGTCGCGGTCGCGCGATCCGGCGAGGCCTGGGCGGCCGGAAGGCTGAACTCCGTGCTGGCCATCTGTGGTGCGGAACGGTCGCCTGCTGCCGGCGTCGAAGGCCAGATCATGCGCAGATGTTCCGACACCTTCACACGGTTGAGCAGGCCTGCAGGGACCTGATCCACGGCGCCGATGAACAGCACGGATTCGTCATCCGTCGAGGCCGCATTGGCGAACTGCGCACGCACCGGCGCACCGGCGCTGCGCGCCATGCGGGCGAGCAGGGTGCCGGCTGCGGAATAGTGCAGAGGGTCGGGCCGGGCCAAAACGACAGTTGCCGGAAGATCCTCATCCGGGAAATGGCCTGCACTCAGAACGGCGAGATCCGGCAGGCGCCCGATACGTCCATAGGTCGGGAACTCGAGGGTGGTTGTGTCGAAAAGGACGAAGCGGTTTGCCTCGGAGAGGGTCTCGCCCGGGGCGCAGCGCTCATCGGCATCCGTCAGCAGGACAGCCTCGATGGTGACATGGTTGAGCCCCGACTTGAAGTTCTTGAGCGGCACTCGGATGTTATGCCGCCGGACAATGTCCCCTTGCGAGGTAATCGTCATCTGCGTGCTGATCATGCCATTGACGAACACGTTGACATGGCTGCCCGGCCGCACCGCCGACGTGTAGGCCGCATCCAGGTGCAGGACGGTCTCGCCATATTCGGTCGCGTAGAAATCCGAGGGCAGGTTGATGGAAAAGCCGGTCTTCAGCCGCCGCCCGGAGAATTCCTGCGTCGGTACACCGAGATCGGCAAAGCGGAAGGATTGCGCACCGTAGGCGGTCCGAACCTCCGGCCATTGCCATGAGGCGGTGTCGATCACGCCGCGTTCGACCTGCGTGGCATTAAGGCCTCGAACTCCGACGATGCCGATGGCGGTGTCGAGATCCTGCCAGGTCGGTCCAGATACGACCAGGGTGGAGCCTAGAGATCCCGGCTCCTGCATCATCATGGTCAGCGGCTGGATCGTGGCAGCATCGGGCACGCCCGCAACCAACCCGCGCAACTCACTAGCGAGACCCATGGCCACTTTGATCGTGCCGATGGGGGACGGACCCGGATCGGATTCCACCACCTGGATCACGGGATGAGCATAGCGTCCGCGCAGGGCCACGAGTTGCACGAGGCGCAGCAGCCGATCGCGGATTTCGGGACGGTAGATCTTGGGAGCCACCACCCGGATCGTCGTCACCCCCATACTGTCGACACCGACGGCGGGCAGATCGTCCAGGCCGCGCAGCGTCTTGGTGGCGCCTTCGGCGAAGATGAGCTTCGTGGAGGACGAGTCCACATCGGTCCAAAGCTCGTAGGTGGCTTCGATGGTGCAATCCGTCCGGTGCCGTTGAAAGGCTTCCATGCGGATGATGTTCTGGCCCGCCCGCAGGAGACCGGGGCGGATCGATGCCGTCATGCGCTTGATGTCGTCGGACGATGAGATCGGCGTGTCGACGACCGATTCGCCATTGATCGCAATCCTCAAGCGCGAGCCTTCGGGCATGACCACAACGGCGTTCTTATAGCCGAGCGCGATGCTGGCGCCACTCGATGCCTCGTCCTGAGTGAGGTGGAAGGTCCAGGACCTTGCATCGGTCTCGCCCTCGAGGCGGATGGTTTCGAAGGGCAGAACGGGACGCTCGATGCGCGCCACGCTACGGCCTGCCGTGGCTCCCATTGCGGGTTTCGCGATGGGTCTGGCCGGAGCCGGACTACCACCCTGCGCCTGGGGAGTTGCCGGTGACGGGCTTTGGGGCGCCATGTTGAAAGGCGTCCCCGTACCGGCCGGGGGGGCAGGTTGGACTGGAGCTGCGGGCTGTGTCGCGGGAGGTGTCGAAGACGCTGCACCTGGCTGGCGCATCCCGAAGGGAGCGGCAGACGGAGCTTGCTGTGCCGGTTCCTGCTGCGGCGGTCGCACCGTCGAGGGCGTGCTCGGTGCGCCGGGCGACATACTGAAGGGTGTCTGTGCGACAGCGTTCTGCGCACTGAGCGCCTGAATAGCCAGCAGAGAGAAGATCAGGACCCGACGCACGGTATACCTCTACTTGACGGCTGGAGCGACGGACGGAGCCGGCGGGCTGGAACTGCCGATCTTCTGCAGGCCGAAGAAATAGGAGAGGCCTCGTCCTGTCTGATAGAACGCGACCATGAAGAACCAGAGCGTACCGCGGAGAACGCCGATGTCATGGTGTCGGTTCTTCTGAAATTCGCTCCACTGGTCCGCATTGGCGAAGACGAGATCGGCGATCATCCGGCGATGCTCGGGCTTTTCGATCGTGAAGCGGCAGCCGAGCAGCAGGCCTTTGTCGTCCATTCCCACCTTGCGGATCTCCATCGGCAGATGCTGGGCGGGGAGACTGGAGAGGGGCTGAAACTCGAGCGTGCCCGAGGTTCCCTTCTTCAGCTTCGGCTCAGCGGAAGGCGGAACGTGGACCCTTGCGCCCCCGACCGAGACATCCTTCATGACCGCATCGATGATCTCGTCGCCTATAACGAAGCGGCAGGGCCGTTCGACGCGAACCCGATGGCTCTGGCGCCGTGTGGCGCGCTCCGACACCACGCCCAGGGCACAGCCGGCGATGATGAGGTTGAGAACGTTCCAGGCGCCCGTCACCAGAGTGAGGTCGGCCTTATAGGGCTCCGCCCAAACTCGGATGCCGGTGGCAATGACGCCAAGGATCAGAATGCCGAAAATGATGAAGTATGGTGTTCCCAATTCCGAGACGCGGCTTTCATCCATTGTCTCATTCTTGGACGTTACCTTGAAGGTAGGCTTGCTGGGATTGGCGATCACGGACAATACGGCCGGCAGCAGATAGATCGTCTGGATGTACTCGTAGAGATCTGAGATCCACGGCCAGCGATAGCGGCCGTAGAGATAGTTCTGCATCATGAAGTTCACCATCATGTAGGTGAAGGTATAGGCGAGAAACTCGCCTCCCGATGCAGTGAAGATCTCGAGCCCGAAGAAGAGATAGCAGAGCGGCGAAACGAGGAAGCAGAACCGCGAGAACGGAAACAGCCAGAACATGCTGCTCGACATGTAGCACAGGCGTTGCGAGATCTTCAGCCCGCGCTTGAAGGGCGGGAACTTGTAGCGCAGGATCTGCATCATGCCTTGCGCCCAGCGTGAGCGCTGGCCGATGAAGCTAGCGAAGCTGTCCGGTTGCAGACCGGCAATCAGCGGCTTGTCCACATAGACGCTCGTCCAGCCGCGGGAATGGAGCTCGAGGGCGGTCTCGCAATCCTCGGTGATGCTGACACCGCTGAAGCCGTTGGTTTCCTGCAGGGCTTCGCGACGAAGAACGGCGGCCGAGCCGCAGAAGAAGGCCGCATCCCACTTGTCGAGGCCGCGCTGGATGACGCCGTAGAACATCTCGTTCTCGGACGGCATGGTCTGGAAAGTGCCGAGATTGCGCTCGAGCGGATCGGGATTGATGAAGAAGTGAGGTGTCTGAACCAGAAACAGGTTCTTGTCCGTGGTGAAGTAACCCACAGTCTCGGTGAGGAAGCTGCGCGCAGGTGCGTGATCCGCGTCGAATACGGCGACCAGGTCGCCGGTCGAGTGCTCGAGGCCGTTGTTGAGGTTGCCCGCCTTGGCATGCAGGTTGCGTGCCCGGCTCAGGTATTTCACGCCCATGGCGGCGCAGAGCTCCTGCAGCTCGGCGCGGCGCTCGCGGGCTTGGTGCGCGGCGTTGGCGTTGCTCGAATTGCACTTCTCGTCCGTGCCGCCGTCATCCAGAAGCCAGACCGTGACCTTGTCCGCCGGATAGGTCATGCCTCTCGCAGCGGCCAAGGTCGTCGCCAGCAGATCGGCACTCTCGTTATAGGTCGGAACGAAGACATCGACCGTCGGCAGGTTTTGCGGGTCGATCTGAGGCGCCTTGCGTGATTTCAGCGGGCTCGATACCACGAAGAGGCTCAAGAACAGCATCATGACGCTGTACATCTCGGCCAGATAAAGCAGAAAGCCCGGGATGAAGCTTGTGACCTCAGTGATCGGCGGGATCGTACTGGTGGTGCGCCAGAAAACGTAGCGCAGGACGATAGCGGTGCCGAGAGCCAAGGCGATCAGCCGCCAGATGCCTTGAGCACGGAAGAACTTGAGGATGATCATGCAGGCCACGACAGTGAGGCCCGCGACAAGATGTGCCTGGAGGCTGATGGGAAGAGCAACGATCGAGACGATCAGTACCGCCGCCACAGCCCAAAAGGCCACGATAAGACCCGCTCGCATCGTCTGGATTTCTCGGCTTGAATGATTGGCGTGGGAGATTGCACCCTTAATTCAAGACTAAAGTCAGGTCTATTAATATATCCGTAGTTTTACTTAGGCCTAATGTCACAGTCGAAAGAAGTTCTTTTTTAAACGTAATAACATTATTTGTTCTGCCTTGGGATTATTGAGCGGGCGGCGGCGGCACGACCGGATAACCGCTTGGCGGTGCCGTTTCCGGTGGAGCGGCGGCAGGCGGTGCACCCGTATCCTTGTCGATGGCGCGCCTAGGCACCTGGGCGGGCGACGCGGCGCGGCGTGTCCCCTCGGAGAGGCTCTGCCGGCGGACAACCGTGGCATCTTCCCCGCCACCGAGGCCGAGCGGATACATGGGAGCATCCTTCTCCCCGAAATGGGCGGGCGGCGAGGGTGGCTCCCCGTAAGGGTTCCACGATTCCTGCCGGTAATAGGCCGCGATCGTATAGCCGTAGAAGACGCGCAGCAGCTGATCCACGCTGGCATCCGCATCGCAAAGGCGGAGGCGGACCGAAACGGCTCCACCCGGCACGAAGATGGCCGGCTCGCCCGGTTCGATCCGCTGCCAGGCGTAAAGGCATAGATCACCGGTGGAGGACCGCCCTGTGGCAAAGCCGAACGGGCCAAACTTGTTCTGCACGTAAACAAGCGAGGTCTGCATCTCGACGCCAGGAATCCGCTCTTCCATTTCGCTTTGAATTCTGTCCGGGGTCATGGAGGGCAGGGACAGGGTGTCCGGAATGTCCATGTTGCCGGCCGTATTGTTCAGCAAGCTCACGTAAAAGGCGTTCTGGCCGGAGGTACGGGAGGCCGTCGAGAGGGCGATCTCCTGCGACAGACCGTCCTGGTATTGCCGCTGCAGAACCGCGACCACGGAGGGTCCTCCGGGTGGGGGTACGACAATTGCCCGCGTGGCCGGAACTTCGGACATGAGGCTCGCATAACCCAGATCCGAGCGGCCCGCGCAGGCCGCTACCGTCGTCAGAACAGCAATGGCCGCAAGACAAGTCAGCGCCTTGTAATGGCTGGCCGGCTTCCGGGTGGCATCGGAGTGTGGCGCGGACCGCGAAACGCTGAAGCTCGTCTGATTCGGGGGCATCGAAGCGGTCATGAAGAACTTTGATAACTCTGGGGCCAGCCGGTCAGCCGCGCAGGGCTGCCCCGCATGAGGGACGGATCTTTTGCGGATCAGCCCATCCAACTGGATGGTTAATCAGCTATGACCATTCATGGTTAACGAAGAGTAAGCATTATTTCCAGACCGGACTGTAATCCAACAACAGATGAATGGCTGTCTTGAACCTGGGCGATGAAGGGCCTACAAGCAGCGCCCCATCCTCCGGTGCTCCTGGCCCGCTGTGATCGGGGCCTTTTTCCGCCCGCATTGCTTGACCTGCTCCTCCAGTGGGCAGGCCGTTTTCTCAATCTCGGCTCGTCAGCCGGGGCTACGAAAGCCGTTCTCCATGACGCCCGCCTTTTTGCGCAACGCGCTCGTTCTCGGCATGCTCTCTGCAGTCGGGCCCTTCGCCATCGACATGTATCTGCCGTCCTTCCCTGCCATCGCCCGGGAGTTTCAGGTCGATGTGAGTGCGGTGCAGATGAGCCTGATGAGCTTCTTTCTCGCGGTAGCGGTCTGCCAGATCGTCTATGGGCCGCTCTCGGATCGGTTCGGCCGCAAGCCGCCGCTCTATTTCGGGCTCGGCCTTTTCTCACTGGCCAGCATCGGCTGCAGCTTCGCCCCCAACGTGGAAACGCTGATCGCTTTCCGCTTCCTGCAGGGCGTCGGTTCCTGCGCGGCCATGGTCATTCCCCGGGCCGTCATCCGCGACCTGCATACCGGGCATGAAGCGGCCCGGCTGATGGCGACGACGATGCTGGTCTTCAGCGTTTCGCCTATCCTGGCGCCTCTGGCCGGCAGTATCCTGACGGCATTCTTCAGTTGGCGCGCCATCTTCTGGGCCATTGCCGTAATCGGCCTCGCGGGTCTTGCCGTCGTCCTCTTCCTCCTGCCGGAAACCCACAGGCCGGATGCGGACCGAAGAGGCGTTGGGCATGCCTTTGCCACCTATAAGAATCTTTTGAAGGATCGTCGTTTCCTGGGGCTCGCCTTCATCGGCGGTTTCAGCCAGGCGAGCTTCTTTGCTTATCTTGCCGGCTCATCCGTCATTTTCATCGAGCATTTCGGCCTGACACCGTCGGCTTACAGCATGGTCTTCGCTTCGAACGCCATCGCCTTCATAGGCAGTGCACAGTTCAACAGCTTCTTCATGCGTCGCTTCGGTGCCGAGCGGGTGGTGCGCACTGCGATTTCGGGCTTTGCCGCTTTGGTGATTCTGCTGTTCGTGGTGACGATTCTCGGCGTCGACAATGCCTTCGTTCTCTGGGGTCTGCTCTTCGTGTCGTTCGGCTGCCTCGGCTATGTCATTCCCTCGACGGCCGTGCTGGCGCTCGAGGAGCATGGCCCCGTAGCCGGGACCGCCTCGGCGCTCATGGGTACCTTGCAGCTCAGCACCGGTGCCGTGATCATCGTGCTGGTCAGCGCCTTCTACAACGGCACGCCGCTTTCAATGGTGAGCGCCATCGTGGTCTGCGGGCTGGTGGCGTTCACCTTGAGCTTCCGCACCATGAAGCCCAAACGGGTCTATCCCTGACGGATCTCGGCCAGGATCCAGTCACGGAAGGAACGCAGCAGCGGCGTCTCCGCCTTGTGCTCCGGGTAGACGAGGTAATAGGCGCCGCCGCTGACGAGGCTCTGAGGGAACAAAATCTCGAGCCGGCCCGAAGCGAGTTCGTCGGCGATCAGGAAATGGGGAATGAGCGCAGCCCCTAATCCCGCTGCCGCCGCCTGGGCCACCATGGCGAATTGTTCGAAGCGTGGACCCCGCAAGGGATTGCCGATCTTCACGCCGACGCTGGCGAACCATTCCGCCCAAGCCGTCGGGCGGGTGCTTTGCTGCAGCAGGGCGGCACGGGTCAGATCCTGCGGCGAGCGTAGGTTCTCCCGTTCCCGATAGGCAGGGCTGCAGACCGGTACGACCTCTTCGGTTCGCAAGAGCTCACAGACCGCGCCCGGCCAGTGCGGCTCGCCGAAATGGATGGCGGCATCGAAGGGGTCGGCGGCAAAGTCGAAGGGTACCAGGCGAACTCCGAAATTCACCGTCGCGCCGGGGTGCCGGGCGAAGAAGTCCGGAATGCGCGGAATAAGCCAGCGTGTGCCGAAGGTCGGCAGGGTGGCAAGGTTCAGGACGCCGCTGGTTCCGGAGAGGGCGATGGCCTGATGGGTGGCGTCGGAGAGTTCGGACAGGGTGCCGCGCACCTGGGAGGCATACATGCGTCCTACATCGGTGAGCACCACCCGCTGCCGGGAGCGGCTGAACAGCGAGACCCCGAGGGATTCCTCCAATTGCTGGATTTGCCTTGAGACGGCACTCTGGGTCAGGTTCAGTTCCTCGGCGGCTCGAGATACGCTGCCATGGCGGGCTGTGGCCTCAAAGGCTAGGAGATTGCCCACATTGGGCAGAAAGCCGCGGCGAAACACACGTTCATTCCGATTGAGAATAACCTGCTGCGAAGATGTCGATTTACATTTGCCCTGTCCAGCGCGATTTTGCCGCTCAAATTCAATGGGTTTGGCCGGCCTGACGCCGGCCCCGTCAGAGCTTGCATGGGAAGGACGATCATCATGGCCGGTGCTCAACAGGAACTCGCGAAGCTCAAATGGGAAGACCCGCTTCTCCTCGACGAACTTCTCACCGACGACGAGCGGATGATTCGCGACACGGCCCGCGCCTATGCTCAGGATAAGCTCCTGCCGCGCGTGATCGAGGCCTATCGGGAGGAGAAGACCGACCGCGCCATCTTCAACGAGATGGGCGAGCTCGGCCTCCTCGGCGTAACCTTGCCGGAGGAATACGGCTGTGCCGGTGCTTCCTACGTCGCCTACGGCCTCGTGGCGCGCGAGGTGGAGCGGGTCGATTCCGGCTATCGCTCGATGATGAGCGTGCAGTCCTCCCTCGTCATGTATCCGATCTATGCCTACGGCTCTGAGGAGCAGCGGCGGAAGTACCTGCCCAAGCTCGCCTCGGGCGAGTTCGTGGGGTGCTTCGGCCTCACCGAGCCGGATGCTGGCTCCGATCCGGCCGGCATGAAGACCCGCGCGGTGAAGACCGATGCCGGCTATCGCCTCACCGGCTCCAAGATGTGGATCTCCAACTCCCCCATCGCGGATGTCTTCGTGGTCTGGGCCAAGTCCGAGGCCCATGACAACCAGATCCGCGGCTTCGTGCTGGAGAAGGGGATGAAGGGCCTCTCCGCGCCGAAGATCGGGGGCAAGCTCTCCCTTCGTGCCTCGATCACCGGCGAGATCGTCATGGACGGCGTCGAGGTCGGTGAGGATGCGCTGCTTCCCAACGTGTCCGGCCTGAAAGGCCCCTTCGGCTGCCTCAACCGGGCGCGCTATGGCATCTCCTGGGGCTCCATGGGGGCTGCGGAGGATTGCTGGCACCGGGCGCGCCAATACACACTCGACCGCAAGCAGTTCGACCGGCCGCTCGCTGCGACCCAGCTCGTGCAGAAGAAGCTCGCCGACATGATGACCGAGATCACCCTGGGCCTTCATGCCAGCTTGCGCGTCGGGCGCCTCTTCGACGAGGGCCGCGTGGCGCCGGAGATGATCTCGCTGGTCAAGCGCAACAATTGCGGCAAGGCGCTCGATATCGCCCGGCAGGCCCGCGACATGCATGGCGGAAATGGTATCCAAGAGGAATATCATGTCATGCGCCATGCGCAGAACCTGGAAACCGTGAACACCTATGAGGGCACGCATGACGTGCACGCCCTCATTCTAGGCCGGGCGCAGACGGGCCTGCAGGCATTCTTCTGAGAGAAGGCTGGTAGCTCATGTCAGTTCGGATCACATTGGCGGGCGCGACAGGCTGGGTCGGCAGGGCCCTCGTGGCGGCGATTGCCGCTTCCGACGATCTTGTGCTCACGGGCGCTGTCAGCCGCAGCGCCGCGGGCCAGGATGCAGGCGAGGCTGCCGGACTTCCCCGCCTGGGTGTTCTGGTCAGCGCCACGCTGGAAGAAGCCTTGAAGGCACCGTCCCATGTGGTGATCGACTATACCAAGCCTGATGCCGTCAAGGCGCATGCTCTGACCGCGCTTGCACAGGGCCGGCATGTGGTCATCGGCACGTCCGGTCTTTCCGCCGACGATTATGCGGAGATCGACCGTCATGCGCTCCAAGCCGAGCGCGGCGTCCTCGCGGCCGGGAATTTTTCGATCACCGCGACGCTGCTGCGCCGGTTCGCCCTGGAGGCTGCACGTTACGTTCCGGATGTGGAGGTCATCGACTACGCTTCCGCCAAGAAGCCCGATACACCCTCCGGGACGGCCCGCGAACTGGCGGAACTCCTCAGCGAGGTGCGCCAGCCCGCAACGTCGAAGCCGGTGGCCGAGCTGACGGGCGTGCGGGAAACCCGCGGCGGCTCTCTCGGCGCGAGGGAGCCGGTTCAGGTTCATTCCCTGCGCATGCCGTCCTTCGTTCTCTCCTGCGAGGCCGTGTTCGGCGCGGACAACGAGCGGCTCGTGATCCGCCACGACGCGGGCTCCTCGGCCGCCCCCTATGTGGCCGGCACGCTGCTGGCCGCCCGTCGCGTCTTGTCCTTGATAGGATTGAGGCGCGGCCTCGATGCCGTGATGGATTGACCGGAATGAAACCGCTCGAAGGCCTCAAAGTCCTCGAACTCGCACGCATTCTCGCGGGCCCCTGGGTCGGCCAGCTTCTCGCCGATCTCGGCGCCGACGTGGTGAAGGTGGAGCGCCCAGGGGCCGGCGACGATACCCGCGGATGGGGTCCGCCCTTCATCGAAGGGGCGGAAGGCGACGATCTCTCGGCGGCTTACTTCCATTCCTGCAATCGCGGCAAGCGCTCCATCGCGGTCGACTTCGAAACGCCCGAAGGGCAGGACCTCGTCCGCAGGCTCGCCTCTCAGGCGGATGTGGTGATCGAGAACTTCAAGGTCGGCGGCCTGAAGAAATACGGGCTCGACTACGAGGGCCTGAAGCGGGGCAACCCACGCCTCGTCTATTGCTCGATCACGGGCTTCGGGCAGAACGGCCCCTATGCGGCCCGCGCCGGCTACGATTTCATGATCCAGGGTCTCGGCGGCATCATGGACCTGACCGGAGACCCGGAAGGAGAGCCGCAGAAGATCGGCGTGGCCTATGTGGACATCTTCACCGGCGTCTATTCCGTCGTCGGCATCCTGGCTGCCCTTCGTAAGCGCGATGCCACGGGGGAGGGCGCGCATCTCGACATGGCGCTCCTCGATGTGCAGACGAGCGTCCTGGCCAATCAGGCCATGAACTATCTGGCGTCCGGGAAATCCCCTCGGCGCATGGGCAATGCCCATCCCAACATCGTGCCCTACCAGGTTTTTCCCGTCGCGGACGGCCATGTGATCGTGGCGGTGGGCAATGACGGGCAGTTCGCCCGCTTCGTGTCCGTGCTGGGGAAGCCCGAGCTGGCGCAGGACGAGCGCTTCGGGACCAATGCCGGCCGCGTCGGCCACCGGACCGAACTCGTGCCCCTGCTCACGGAGCTGACGGTGAGATTCACCCGCGAGGATCTCCTGTCGGCCCTGGAAGGGCAGGGCGTTCCGGCCGGCCCCATCAACACGGTGGCCGATGTCTTCGCGGATCCGCAGGTCATCGCCCGGGGCATGAGGATTGATCTGCCGTCGCAGGCCGCCAAGGACGGAGCCATTCCGTCCGTCCGCTCGCCCATCGTGATGGATGGGCAGCCCATGGCTGCCGCCCGTCCTTCGCCGCGTCTCGGCGAGCATACGGACGAGGTTTTGAGCGATCCGTCCTGGATGGCCTGAAGCCGAAAAGTTCCCTATTCGGCGATGCCCTTGACCACGACCCGGTCGATGGCCCTCACGATCCGTTCGCGGTCCGCATCCGAGAACGGGCTGAGATTGTGCATCTCGAGATTGCTGAGACCCTCGGTCGCAAGCCAGCCCAGCAGGGCGGCATCGAGGTCGTCCGAATTGGCCTTCAACTGCTCCAGGGTGGTGCTGATCACCTGACGGACCGGGTCGAGGAGACCCGGGTTCTCGGCCGTCGCCGCCATCATGCCGGTGGCGAATTCCTGCATCTTGCCGCCGCAGCAGATATTGAGCAGGGTTTTCGTCACCACGCGGGCTTCCAGGTTCGGCCCGGGCTCGGCCTTTTCCCGCAGGGCCTCCTTCTCGGAGGTGACCTGATCAATCATGCGCTGGATCATGCCCTGCAACAGGGACTCTTTCGTGGGAAAGTTGTATAGAAGCCCACCTTTGCTGAGGCCGGCCTTCTCCGCGACGGCATCCAATGTGAGCCGTCCGGCGCCGATTTCGGCCACAAGCTCGGCGGCCGCGTCGAGGATCTTTTCGCGGGAACTTTTGCGGCCTCTGGTACAGGGAAACAACATCTACATCTCTTGTCTCGTGCGGCGACGCACTTGCAACTAAACCGTCCAGACGGTATATAAATTCTCTCTCACGGCCTTGGCGTCAAGGTAAAGTTACGCTATTGCCGCACCCACCATAGTCGTACAGAGCTCCGAAAATGAGCTCTAAATCTCGGAAAAAGCCTATGAAACGGCGCATCGTAGTTGCCCTTGTCTTCATTCTTGCAATCGGACTTTGCGGCGGGTTGGTCTGGTTCAACTTTTTCCGCGACAAGATGATCACCCAGTTCTTCGCCACCATGCAGCAGCCGCCGCAGACGGTCTCGGCCGCCAAGGTAGAGGCGAAGACATGGACGCCGAGCATCAGCGCCATCGGTACGGCCAAGGCCGCCAATGGCGTCGAGCTGGCCTTCGAGATCGCCGGCATCGTCAGCGAGATCAAGTTCAAGGCCAACCAGAACGTGAAGCAGGGTGAGGTCCTCGTTCAGCTGGACGATACGGTCGAGCGGGCGGACATTCAGGACGTTCAGGCGAATGTGAAGACGGCCGAGAGCAGCTTCGAGCGCGCCAAGACCCTGTCGACGCGTGGTTACGGCACCGAGGCCAATCTCGACCAGGCCAGCGCGCTGCTTGCCGCCGCACGTTCCCGCCTGGCCCGCCTGCAGGCGATGATCGAGCAGAAGGCCCTGAAGGCGCCCTTCTCGGGTGTGATCGGCATTCCGCGGATCGATGTCGGTCAGTATCTGCAGCCCGGAACCGTCATTGCGAGCTTCCAGGATCTGTCTTCGATGAAGGTCGATTTCACGGTTCCCGAGCAGCGGGCCGGCGAGATCAATCTCGGCCAGGAGGTTCGCATCGGCACCACCGAGGGCAATCTTCCGTTCAAGGGCCGCGTCACCGGCAAGGATCCGCGCGTCGATCCCAAGACCCGCCTCGTCTCGGTCCAGGCGCTCGTCGAAGACAACAAGGACGGAGCCGTTCTCCCGGGTCAGTTCCTCCACGTGGAGGTGATCCTGCCGGAGCAGCCCAATGTCATGACCGTGCCGCAGACCGCCGTCATCGCCAGCCTCTACGGCGATTACGTCTACACGATCGACCAGGAAGAGAAGCAGGGCCAGCAGGTCCAGGTGGTCAAGCAGGTCTTCGTCAAAACCGGCCGCCGCCGTGGCGGTGCTCTCGAGATCGTCTCCGGGGTCAATCCGGGCCAGCAGGTGGTCGCCTCCGGGCAGAACAAGCTGCAGTCCGGCGCGACCGTCAAAATCGACAACAGCATCGATGTGACGAAGTTCGAATCATCGAAGCTCGCGAGCGGACAATAGGCATCAGCCATGAGTTTCACTGAACTTTTCATCCGCCGCCCCGTCCTGTCGATGGTGGTGAGCCTCCTGATCCTGTTGCTCGGCGCGCAGGGACTGATGAACCTTCAGGTGCGTCAGTATCCCGAGGTCGAGGAAACCACGATCACGATCACGACCACCTATACGGGTGCGAGCGCCGACCTGATCCAGGGCTTCATCAGCACGCCCATCGCCAAGTCCGTGTCGAGCGCGGAAGGCGTGGATTACGTGACGACGCAGAGCCGTCTCGGCATCAGCACGGTGTCCGTGCGCATGCGCCTGAACACGGATCCGAATGCGGCGCTCACCGAAGTCACCGCGAAGGTGCAGCAGGTGCGCGCGCAGCTTCCCTCGGACGCCGAGGATCCGGTCATCATGAAGGGCACGGGCCAGAGCTTCGCCCTCATGTACATCACCTTCGGCAGCACGGAGATGAATCCGGAGCAGGTCTCCGAATTCCTGACCCGCGTCGTGCAGCCGCGCTTTGCGACGCTCGAGGGCGTCGGCAACGCCGAGATCCTCGGCGGGCGCGACTTCTCCATGCGCGTGTGGATCGACCCGGTACGGCTGGCTGCCCGCGGCGTGACGGCCGGCGACGTCGTCCAGGCGATCAATGCCAACAACTTCCTTGCGGCTCCCGGCAAGACGCAGAGCGAATACGTCGCCTACAGGCTCGACATGCAGACCACGCTGCAGACGCCTGAGACCTTCAGCATGCTGCCGATCCGGTCGGATGGCGACCAGGTCGTGCGCCTGCGCGACGTGGCCGACGTCGAGCTCGGGCCCGAGAGCACGGACACCATCGTCAGCTTCAACGGCAGCCAGGGCACCTTCATCGGCATCACGCCGACCCCGTCGGCCAATCCGCTGACCGTCGCCGAGGCGGTGACGGTCGCCATCGACTCGATCCGTCCGACCCTGCCCAAGGGCATGAATGTCGAGATCGTCTACGATGCGTCGAACTTCATCTCGGCCTCCATCGAGGAGGTGTTCAAGACTATCGGCGAAGCGGCGCTCATCGTCGTCGTGGTGATCCTGCTGTTCCTGGGATCGTTCCGCTCGGTGCTGATCCCCATCGTGACGATTCCGCTCTCGCTCATCGGCGTGTGCTTCTTCCTTTATGCGCTGGGCTATTCGATCAACCTTCTGACCCTGCTCGCCATGGTGCTCGCCATCGGTCTCGTGGTCGACGACGCCATCGTGGTGCTGGAGAACATCCACCGCCATATCGAGGAGGGCCTCAAGCCAGTCGAAGCTGCCGTCGTGGGCATGAAGGAAATCTTCGTTCCCATCGTGTCCATGACGATTACGCTGGCGGCGGTGTATGCGCCGATCGGCTTCACGCAGGGATTGACGGGTTCGCTGTTCCGTGAGTTCGCCTTCACGCTGGCAGGATCGGTGATCATTTCCGGCATCGTGGCCGTGACGCTCTCGCCGATGATGTCATCGAAGCTGCTGAAGTCTCATAGTGCGCAAGGGCGGTTCGCCGCTTTCGTCGACCGCACCTTCACGCGGCTCGAGAACTGGTATGCAAGGCGCCTGAAAGGCTCGCTGGATTACCGCGGCGTGACTCTGGTCATCGTCGCCGTCCTGCTCGGCACCACGGCCTTCCTGTTCACCAAGACTTCCTCCGAGCTTGCGCCGGAAGAGGATCAGGGTGCCTATCTCGGCCTCGTCAATGCGCCGAAATACGCAACCGCCGACTACACGCAGGCCTTTTCCAAGCAGTTCACGGGCGCAGCCGAAAAGATCCCCGAGATCGACGACAGCTTCCTGATCGTCGGCATCGACGGCGGCGGCGGCGGCTTCGTGGGCTTCAAGCTGAAGGAATGGAGCGAGCGCGAGAAGAAGGGCGAGCAGACCAAGCAGGAGATCCAGAACCTCCTGAACGAGAATGCCGGTGTGCAGGCCTTCGTCTTCGCGCCTCCGTCTCTGCCCGGCGGCGGTGACGGTCTGCCGATCCAGTATGTGCTGCGCACCATCGGCGACTCGTCTCAGGCCTACGAGGTCGGTGAACAGATTCGCCAGCGGGCGATGAAGTCCGGCAAGTTCATCGTGGTTCAGAACTCCATCTCCTACGAGACCCCGCGGGCTCGCATCACGGTGGACCGCGACCGCGCCGCCGCCCTCGGGGTGCCGGTCTCGGAAATCGGCAACACGCTCGGCGCTCTCGTCGGCGGTGCGCCGATCTCGAAGTTCGACCGCGACAACCGGAGCTATGACGTCGTCAGCCAGGTCCGGCAGGAGGATCGCCTGAATCCGGAGCGTCTCGGCGAGTACTATGTCCGGGCTTCCGACGGATCCATGGTTCCGCTTTCCGCTCTGGTGAGCATCAAGACGGATGCCGCGCCGGCCGTCATCGAGCAGTTCAACCAGCTCAACTCGACGACCTTGTCGGCGCTGCCGCTGCCCGGCGTCACCACGTCGGAAGGCCTGGCGACCTTGCGCTCCATTGCGCAGGAAATCATGCCTCAGGGCTTCTACGAGGATTATGCCGGCCAATCGCGCCTGGAGATCCAGGAAGGAAGCTCGATCTTCCTCGCCTTCGGCCTTGCGGTCATCGTGATCTATCTGGTGCTGGCGGCGCAGTTCGAGAGCTTCCGCGATCCGTTCATCATCATGATGTCGGTGCCGCTCTCCATGTTCGGCGCCATGATCTTCCTGAATCTCGGCCTGGCAACGCTGAACATCTACACGCAGGTCGGGCTGATCACCCTCGTGGGACTGATCACCAAGCACGGCATTCTGATGGTGGAGTTCGCCAACGAGCAGAAGGAGAAGCATGGCGTCAGCAAGCGTGAGGCCATCGAGGAGGCGGCCCGTGTGCGTCTTCGCCCGATCCTCATGACCACGGCCGCCATGGTGCTCGGCGTCGCGCCGCTGCTCTATGCGACCGGTGCAGGTGCTGCGGCTCGCTTCTCCATGGGTCTCGTGATCGCGTCGGGCATGTCGATCGGCACGGTCTTCACGCTATTCGTGGTGCCGATGTTCTACACCTTCATCTCGAAGGAGACGGTGCGGGCCAGCCGGGTGGAAGAGAAGCACCCTCATCGCCAGGCTTTGGCGGCGGAGTAAAGAAAAGGCCGGGCAATGCCCGGCCTTTTAAGTTCAAGTCACGATAGGCAGGGTCAGAAATCGACTCTGCCTTTTGCTTTCAAATTCACTGGGCGATCTCGCCCTCGACTTCCATGAACGGAGAGACTGACTTGAAGCCGGCCTGCTCGGCGGCCTTCTTCACAGCCTCTGCGACCTCGGTCGAGTGAACCTCGATGGTCTCGCCCGTCTTGGAATCGACGAACATGATCTTCATCGCGTTCACGTCCGGCTGGCCGTGGGAGATGACGTAGGAGTTCTGGGTCGCCAGACGATGGACGAGACCGGCGTCGCGCAGGAAGTCGAGAGCGCGATAGATCGTGACCGGGGCCAGACGCTTCTTCTCGCTGCTGAGACGGTCGACCAGATCGTATGCTCCGACCGGGCCGCCGCTCTGGACCAGCTCGCGATAGACGCGTTCGCGAATCGGCGTGAGTCTGAGATTGTTCTGGCGGCACAGATCGTCTGCACGACGGAGGAGGTTGTCCTCTTCTTCTTTCCTGAGGGCCTTGGTGCTCATGAGCCACACTCCTGTTATTACGGAACCTACATATTCATATAGGTAAAATGCGAATCTGACAATGTGCTATCGTTACTGACGACGCTTGCAGCTGTGCATATTCCGCAGAGGAGGTTGGCGTTTAGACACAGAAAAGTGGAAGTTCGTTCTGCATATGATATGTTTTAACGTATCATATAGCCCAATGTTCCTCGGCTCGAGCTTACTTGGCACAGGTCTCGCAGAGGCCGCGAATCTCGACCGTCACTTTCTTGATGCAGAAGGCATGATCGTCGCCCCAATGGGAAAGGCGCTCGCTGATGTGCGGGTCGGTGAATTCCTTGACGAGGCCGCAGCTCTCGCAGATGGCAAAGGCCGCCATGTCGTGTTCGTGGTGCGGGTGCTTGCAGGCCACATAGGCGTTGAGGCTCTCGAGCCGGTGCGCCAGGCCCTTCTCGATCAGCTTGTCCAGGGACCGGTAGACGGTCGGCGGCGTCACGGCACCCTTGGCCCGCATCTTGTCGAGGACCTCGTAGGCCGATAGCGGGTTCTGGGCGGAGCACAGAATCCGGTGAACGCGTTTCTGGGTGTCGTTCAGGTCTTCGAGGCCGTGGTGATGCGTGGAAGCCATCTGAAATCGTCAATTCCGCGTATGGGTGTGATCACCCTATACGTCATGATTGCGGAGGCGATTTCAAGAGAGCTGCACAGGGGGAGGTCCCCTGTGCCGCATAGACTAGAGATCGACCCAGGCCGCCTTGCGCTGTGACGAGCGCACCGCCGCCTCGATGAAGCGCACGCCGCGCACGCCGTGCTCGACGGTGGGTACCTGGAGCGAGAAGGGGCTGGGTTCTCTGTTCTCGATCCGCGCTGCGATCTGCTCGGCCACATCCGTGTAGAGCTGGGCGAAGCCTTCGAGATAGCCTTCCGGATGCCCGCCCGGAATGCGCGAGGCTGCACGCGACACCTCATCGGCGCCATAGCCGTTGCGGCGGATGATGCGCGGCGGCTCTCCGAGCGGCGAGAAGGTGAGGTAATTCGGGTTCTCCTGATGCCATTCGAGCCCGGCCTTCTCGCCGTAGACACGGATGCGAAGGCCGTTCTCGAGGCCGGCCGCCACCTGGCTGCACCAGAGCATGCCCTTGGCGCCGGACGCGAAGCGCAGCATCATATGGGCGTTGTCGTCGAGCCGGCGGCCCTCCACGAAGGTGTGCAGCTCCGCCGACAGGGACGCGACCTCGTCGCCGACGATGAACTCGGCCAGATTGAAGGCATGGGTGCCGATATCGCCAACGGCGCCGGCAGGGCCCGAGCGGGCCGGATCCGTGCGCCATTCCGCCTGCTTGCTGCCGGTTTCCTCCACGCGGGTGGCAAGCCAATCCTGCGCATATTCCGCCTGCACCACCCGGATGGCTCCGAGCTCGCCCGCCTGCACCATGGCGCGGGCCTGCCGCACGAGCGGATAGCCCGTGTAGTTGTGCGTGACCGCGAAGATCAGGCCGGATTCGCGCGCCAGTTTGGCCAGTTGTTCCGCCTCGCGCCGCGTGGTCGTCAGGGGCTTGTCGCAGATCACATGGATGCCGGCCTTCAGGAAGGCGCGGGCGGCTGCCGCGTGGGCGTGGTTCGGCGTCACGATGGCGACCGCATCGATGCCATCCTTCAGCCGCCGCTCGCGGCGGGCCATCTCGTTGAAGTCGCCATAGATGCGATCCGGCTTCAGGAGCAGATCCTCGCCGGAGGCCTTCGCCCGTTCCGGATCGGACGAGAGGGCGCCTGCCACCAATTCCCAGCGGTCGTCGAGGCGGGCCGCAATGCGATGAACCGCGCCGATGAACGCCCCGCGTCCGCCGCCGACCATGCCGAGGCGCAGGCGGCGGTTGAGCTTCTGATCCGGAGATCCAGCAATCGTCATGTGTTTGCCCCTTGTCGCTTATGCCGCGGCGATGCCGAGCATGCGGCGGTTGGCTGCCTCGTCCGTTCCGCCGGCTGCGAAGTCGTCGAACGCTTTTTCCGTGACACGGATGATATGCGCGCTGATGAACTCCGCGCCTTCGCGGGCGCCGTCTTCCGGATGCTTCAACGCGCATTCCCATTCCAGCACGGCCCAGGAATCGTAGTCGTACTGTGCGAGCTTGGAAAAGATGGCGTTGAAATCAACCTGTCCGTCGCCGAGCGAGCGGAAGCGGCCGGCGCGGTTGATCCAGCTCTCGTAGCCGCCATAGACGCCGATGCGTCCGGACGGGTTGAACTCGGCGTCCTTAGCGTGGAACGCCTTGATGCGCTCGTGGTAGAGATCGATGAACGCGACATAGTCGAGCTGCTGCAGCAGGAAGTGACTCGGGTCGTAGTTGATGCAGGCGCGGGCATGGCCGCCGACCGCATCGACGAAGCGCTCGAAGGTCGCGCCGTCGTGAATGTCCTCGCCGGGATGGATCTCGTAGCAGACATCGCAGCCTGCTTCCTCGTAGGCGTCGAGGATCGGCTTCCACCGGCGCCCCAGCTCCTCGAAGGCCGTCTCGACGAGACCGGCGGGACGCTGCGGCCAAGGATACATGAAAGGCCATGCGAGCGCGCCGGAGAAGGTGACGCTGGCGTTCAGGCCGAGACGCTTCGAGGCCTTCGCCGCCATGAGCATCTGGTTCACCGCCCATTCCTGCCGGGCCTTCGGGTTGCCGCGGACCTCTGGCACCGCAAACCCATCGAAGGCTTCGTCATAGGCCGGGTGCGCGGCAACGAGCTGGCCCTGCAGGTGGGTGGAGAGTTCCGTGATCTCCATGCCGTGCGAGCGCACGATGCCGGCGATCTCGTCGCAATAGGCATCTGACTCCGCGGCCTTCTTGAGATCGATCAGGCGCGGATCCCATGTGGGAATCTGAACGCCCTTGTAGCCGAGGGAAGCGGCCCATTTGCAGATCGCGTCGAGCGAGTTGAACGGAGCCTCGTCGCCTGCGAACTGGGCAAGGAAAAGGCCTGGGCCTTTCATGGTCTTCATGGGTGAACTCCCGAAGTGGCGTAGTGAAGGCAGAACCGGCAAGGGGAAGCCGCACGCAGGTCGAGCAGCTTGCCGTTGCCTCGCCTCTCCTGTCCCGGAGAGGCGAGAGCCACGTCGCTCGGTCAGAACGGCGAGTTCGGGAAGTAGTGTTCCTTGGCGTTGTCCTTGGTGATCAGCTGCGCATTGAGCGTGTAGGTGCCGCGCATGGGGGCACCGGTGTAGAAATGCGCTGCGGTGACGCCCAGGGCAGTGCCGATCATCGACGGGGGATAGGACACGTCGGCGGGGATCATCTTGTCGCCGTCCATCACCTTCTTGATCATGTCCTTCATGCCGGCGCCGCCGAGGACGAACTTGATGTCCTCGCGCTTGGCCTGGCGGATCGCTTCCATGACACCAAGCGCCATGTCATCGTCCGAGGCCCAGACCGCGTCGATCTTCGGATGCTTGGCGAGGTAGTCCTGCATCACCTTGAAGGCGTCGTCGCGATTCCAGTTGGCATATTGCTTGTCGATCACCTTCACGCCCGAGCCTTCGAGAGCCTTCTCGAAGTTCGTCACGCGCTCCTCGTCGATCACGGTCGGAATGCCGCGGAAGACGACGACGTTGCCCTGCTTGAGGTTGTCGACGAAGTACTTGCCGGCGACGCGGCCGAATTCCGGATTATTGCCGGCCACATAGATGTCCTGGATCGACGGATCCTTGAGACCGCGGTCGACGATCGTGACGAAGGTGCCGCGCTTCTTGACCTCGCGCATGGGGTTCGTCAACTCGTCGGAGTTGAACGGCAGGACCACCAGCGCATCGACCTTCTGCGAAGTGAGATCGTCGATGGCATTCGCCTGCGACGCGCCGTCCGGCGAGGTCTTCACCACGACCTTGAGGCCCGGATAGGCCTTCTCGAGCATCTTTGCGGTTTCCTGCGCGTGATAGACGACGCCGCCAGTCCAGCCGTGGGTTGCGGCCGGGATCGAGACGCCGATCGTCACGTTCTTCTGCTGGGCCATTGCGCCGGAGGCAACGCCGGCCATGAGGCCTGCGGCGACCGCGATCTTCAGTATCGTTGCTTTCATAACATTCCTCCCTGAGGGGTTGGTTTGGGGCCTTTGTCCCTTATCCGGCAGGCCCGCACCGGTTTCATCGCCCGCGGTGGACTGACCGCTGCACGAGCATGGCGATAATGATGATGGCGCCCTGGACCGCGCCGACGAGAAACTCGGAGACGAAGTTCGACAGCACCATGATGTTGGCGACGAGTTCGAGGATCACAGCGCCGACCACCGTGCCCCAGACGCGGCCGATGCCGCCTTTGAGGGCCGTGCCGCCGATGACGACGGCCGTGATGGCTTGCAATTCCCACAGAAGGCCCGTGGTCGGTGTGGCCGAGCCGAGGCGCGGCACATAGACCAGCACGGCGATGCCGACGCAGATGCCCTGGATGATGTAGGTGAGCGTGCGCACCCGCCAGATCGGCACGCCCGAATAGCGCGCCACATCCTCGTTGGAGCCGAGCGCCACCACATGGCGGCCGAAGGAGGTCCGGTAGAGGATCAGCGCGCCGATGGCGGCCACGACCATGAAGGCGATGATCGGAATCGGAACGCCGAGAATGCTGTCGAAATAGACTGGTCGGTAGAGCTCGCGCAGATCGAAATTGCGCATGGTGATAGTGCCGCCCGCAGCCAACCAGATCACCAGCGAGCGGAAGATGCCCATGGTGCCCAGCGTCACGATGAAGGGTTCGATCCGACCGAAGGTGACGATGAGCCCGTTCGCCAGGCCGCAGGCTGCGCTCAATGCAATGGCGGCGAGCATGCCGAGCGCCAGCGTGCCCACATCGCCCCCGCCGAGATTGTTCAGCGTCAGGATCATGACGCCGGCCGTCAGCGCCGCCATGGAGCCGACGGAGAGATCAAGCCCGCCGCCGGCGATCACGAAGGTGGCGCCGACCGCGATGATCGCGATGAAGGCCGAGCGCGTCACCACATTGAGCAGGTTCGATGCGGTCAGGAAATCCGGGTTGATTAGCGCGCCTGCGATGATGAGCACGATGAGCGCGATGAAGGGCGAGAGAGCCCGCATGTCGACATTGAACCGGCGCTTCTCGGTGCCGGTGCGAAGCACGGTTTCGGTCATGCGTGGCCTGCGGCGATTTCCGCCGCCCTTTCTTCGTGAACGCCAGTGGCGAGGTAAACGATGGAATCTTCCGACAGGTCCGCTTGCGCCACCTCGCCCGCGACGCGCCCGTTGCGCATTACGACGACCCGATGGCACAGGCCGATCAGCTCCTGCATCTCCGACGAGATGACGACGACAGCCTTGCCCTCGGCGGCAAGCGAGGCGATGAAGCGGTAGATCTGCTCCTTGGTGCCTATGTCGACGCCGCGCGTCGGCTCGTCAATGATGACGATGCGCGGCTCCAGGAGCATCATCTTGGCGAGCAGCAGCTTCTGCTGGTTGCCGCCAGATAATTGGCCGGCAAGAAGGTCGCGCCGCCGGGTGCGGATGTCGAAATCCTTGATTGCCTGATCGAGCGCCGTCTCCTCGGCGGCGCCGTCGATGAAGGAGCCTCGGCTGAACTTGTCCAGTGCCGCGAGCGAGAGATTGATGCGCAGGTTCTGCTGCAGCAGAAGGCCTTTGCCCTTGCGGTCCTCAGAGAGATAGACGATGCCGGCCGCCATTGCGTCGCGGGCATTGCGGAAATGAACCTGCCTGCCGTCGAGGGTGATCGTGCTGTGTCCCGGGCGAAGGCCTACCAGCGCTTCGAACAGCTCTGTGCGTCCGGCGCCGATCAGGCCGCCGAAGCCGAGGATCTCGCCGCGGCGGAGGGTAAAGGACGCATTCTCCACGAAGCCCGGCACGGCCATGTCGCGAACCGCCAGAACGGTCTGGTCGGAAGCGGTCTCCGGCTTTTCGGGATAGAGCTTGGACATGTCGCGGCCGACCATGAGGCGCGCCATCTCCAGCGGCTCCAACCCCTCGATGTCGCGGGTCGCGATGTGGCGCCCGTCGCGCAGCACCGTGACGCGATCGGCCACGGCCTTCACCTCGTTGAGGCGATGGGAAATATAGAGCACCGCCACGCCCTGGGAGCGCAGCTTGCGGATGATCTCGAACAGGCTCTCAGCCTCGATGGGGGTGAGAACCGCCGTCGGCTCGTCGAAGGCCACGACCTTGTGCGGCACGAGCAGCGCGCGGGCGATCTGTACCAGCTGCCGGTCGGCGATGGACAAGCGGCTGACTTCCCGGTCGGGATCGATGCTCGTGCCGAGCTCCCGCAGGATCCCCCGCGTCCGCTCGCGCATGGCCTTGTCGTCGACGAAGCCGAAGCGCCTGATCTCGCGGCCGAGGAAGAGGTTCTGCGCCACCGTCAGGTCCGGCGCGAGGAGGATCTCCTGATGCACGAGAACGATGCCGTGAGCCTCGGCATCGACAGGCCCGGAGAAAGTGATCGGCTGGCCGTTCAGATGCAGGCTGCCTTTCGTCGGCGCGATATGGCCCGACAGGATGCGCATCAGCGTCGACTTGCCGGCCCCGTTCTCGCCGATGACGGCATGAACCTCGCCGGGCTTCAGATCCAGCGAAATGCCGCTCAGGACCTCAATAGGCCCGAAGGATTTCGAGATGTTCTCGGCGCGAAGAACGGAATCCATAAACTGCTCCGAATGAGCGGGATCGCTCGCTTCCGCTAGGGAAGATAGGCGTCAAAGGCTGTGCGGTGAGGATCAGCTGGACGGCGCGTGAGCTGGCATTTGGTTCCTCCTGGTTTATCGGCTCGTCCTCTAGCGGGACATTTGACGATCTAGAGCTATCAAAGGGCCTGACAACGGACCTATGTAATCGATTACATCAAACTTTACCGAAACGACGGCATCTGTCAAACAGAACCATGGTAGGGGGAGGTTCATGGACGACGTAGGGCAGAAGGACGGGCCGGAGCACGGGGGCATCACGATCCGCGCAGCGCGGATCCAAGATGTCGCGAAGCTTGCCGATGTCTCGACTGCGACGGTCAGCCGGGCCCTTGCAACGCCGGAGCGAGTCTCGCCCGAAGCTCGGGCGCGGGTGCTGGAGGCTATCGCCAAGACCGGCTATGTGCCCAACCCCGCCGCGCGCACCCTGCGCTCGCAGAAGACCTACATGGTGCTGGTCGTTCTGCCGGATCTCTCGAATACCTTCTTCTCCAAGATTCTGCGCGGCATCGAGGAGACTCTTTTCGAGGCCGGCTACGGCATGATCATCAGCGATCTCGACGGTTCTCCCGAGAAGGAGGCGCATTTCGCGGCCTTCACGGCGGCAGGCCGGGTGGACGGCGCCATTCTCCTCAACGGCCACCTGTTCGGGCAGAGCCGTGAAGGGGAGGGGCAGCCGGCCCGGATCACGATACCCCTCGTGGCGCTCTGCGAAGCGATCCCAGCCGCCGACATTCCGCAGATCGAGATCGACAACCGCACCGCAGCCTGCCGCATGACGCAGCACCTGGCCTCCCTGGGGCATCGCAGAATCGCCTATGTGAGCGGTCCCGCCAGCAATAGCCTCGAGCGCGATCGATTCCAGGGGTTCAAGGATGGATTGGAGACGGCGGGTCTGCCGTTCGATCCGGCCCTGGTGCTTCCGGGGGATTACACCATCGAGGCGGGCGTGAGGGCAGGGCGTGAACTGGTGGCACGATCCACCCGTCCGACAGCCGTGTTCTGCACTAGCGACGAGATGGCCATTGGCTTGATGCGCACCCTCTTTTCCGCTGGGCTCAGAGTACCCGAGGACATATCCGTGGCCGGGTTCGACGATATCGAGTTCGCCGCCGTAGCCGAGCCGCCGCTGACCACAATGCATCAGCCTCGGCGGGAATTGGGACAGGCCGCGGCATCGGTCCTGATCGATCTTCTGCAGGGGCGGCCGTCGCCCAAGCTCATCCGGCTGGAGACGGAACTGGTGATCCGGGACAGTGTGGCAGCGCTCTGATGCATCAGAGGATCGAGAAGGCGCCGACGAACAGGACGAGCACCAGGCCGATGAAGCCCACATAGGCATAGAGTGCCTTATGCGAGTTTTGGTGGGCATAGCTGTCCTTCTCGGCGCGGTTCTTCCAGCGTACGGACGATTCCTGATGACGGGCCTGGTCGACCTGCTCCGGTGTCGGGGAGGTGCCGCCGGCCTCATCGTCGGTGCCCAGGGGAGACAGACCAGGATCGAACACCGCGTTCTTGTCACCAGTGCGGCCGCTGTCGATATCGCCCTTCAGCTGTGCCGTGGTCGAGCCCTCGGTCAGGGGGGGCGCGTCCATCGGCTTGACCGTATGCGTCGGAGGAATGTCGGCGTGATGAGGGTGGTCTGAACGAGTGGACATCGTACTCTCCCGGCTTCCGCTGAGGGAAAAACCATTGGAGTTACACGAGGTTCCGGTCCTGAAGCCGCCCCGGAATCCTGCCGTCTTCAGGCAAGAAAAAAGGCCGTTGTTGCCAACGGCCCGAAGTTTAGGGAGGAAACGCCCAAGAAGGGCAGCAACGCTGCGACGCCAATCGCCGTGTTGCATTGCAATAATTAAGGGGTATGCCAGCCTGTTTCAAGATCAAAAGGTCAGCATCGTTGCCCAATTTTTCGCCGCTCTCGAAAGCCTGCATTTCAAGGACAGCTGGACATGACGAGGGTAGCGGAGGTCAAAATAGAGGCAGACAGGATGTCCATGAGGTCCACGATGCCCAAGCTGAATGCCGTTCTCGAGACCGCGCTCTATGTCGACGACCTGCCGCGCGCCCGTGCCTTCTACGAAGACGATCTCGGTCTGAGACTGCTTTTCAGCAACCAGCGCATGTGCGCTTTCGACGTGGGCGCGAGAAGCGTGCTGCTCCTGTTCCTGCGCGGCGGCTCGAACGAGCCGATGCCCACGCCCGGCGGGACGATCCCGCCCCATGACGGGCAGGGACCGCTCCATGTCGGCTTTGCGATTTCAGCGAGCGAACTGGCCGCATGGGAGGGGCGGCTTCAGGAGCGTGGGATCCCCATCGAGAGCAGGACCACCTGGTCCCGTGGCGGGACCAGTGTCTATTTTCGCGACCCCGACGGTCACCTTCTCGAGCTGGCGACGCCGGGGCTCTGGGAAATCTATTGAACTGCTTCAGGTCACGACGCTGGGCTCGTTGCGGCCCGTACGAGCCGCTATCTCCGCGATTTCATTTGCGGCCTGGACGATGGGAGCCAGAGCTTCTGCCGTCATCAGGTCGTGCCGGTCGGTATCCGGCTCGAAACGCTCGAGATAGACCCTCAGTGTTGCACCCGACGTGCCGGTTCCCGACAGGCGGAACACGGCGCGGGCATCCTCCACGAAGAGAATGCGGATGCCCTGCTTCGGCGTCACCGATTTGTCGACCGGGTCCGTATAGGCGAAGTCGTCAGCCGATCGGGCCGTGAGGCCGCCGAAGCGCTGCCCGGGAAGGGTGGGAAGCTTCGCCCGCAGGGCATCTATCAGTTCGTTGGCAGGTGCCGTTTCGAGTTCCTCGTAATCATGGCGCGTGTAGTAATCGCGCCCGAATGTGGCCCAATGCTCGCGCACGATCTGATCCGCCGGCTTCCTGGTGACGGCCAGGATGTTGAGCCACAGCAGCACGGCCCAGAGACCGTCCTTCTCGCGGATGTGGTTCGAGCCCGTGCCTGCGCTCTCCTCGCCGCAGAGGGTGATGAGACCCGCATCCAGAAGGTTGGCGAAGAACTTCCAGCCCGTGGGCGTCTCGAAGCAGTTGATGCCGAGTTTCGCCGCGACCCGGTCGGCGGCACGGCTCGTCGGCATGGAGCGGGCCACGCCGGCCAGACCCTTGGCATAGCCGGGAGCGAGATGAGCATGGCTCGTGAGGATGGCGAGGCTGTCGCTGGGCGTCACGAACAATCCCGGTGCCACGATCATGTTGCGGTCGCCGTCGCCGTCCGAGGCTGCGCCGAAATCGGGGGCGTCCGGTCCGTACATCAGCTCCATGAGATCGTGAGCGTGGACCGGATTCGGATCGGGATGGTGGCCGCCGAAATCGGGCTTGGGCTCGCCGTTAACAACCGTGCCCTCCGGCGCGCCGAGGCGGCCTTCGAGAATCGCCTTCGCATAGGGACCCGTGATGGCGCTCAGGGC
Organism: Microvirga sp. 3-52; assembly: GCF_018383585.1. Classification (GTDB taxonomy): domain Bacteria; phylum Pseudomonadota; class Alphaproteobacteria; order Rhizobiales; family Beijerinckiaceae; genus Microvirga. The sequence goes on along the minus strand of NZ_JAHAMK010000004.1, from coordinate 135,115 downwards.
ATCGAAGCGCATGCGGAAGCCCGAACGGAACAGATCGGCAATCTTCCCGAAATCGATCAGCTGCTCCATCAGTTCAGCGTAATCGGCAACGGGATCGATCACTTCGACCTCCATGTCGCCGACCTTGGTCGATCCGATCGTGCCGATGTCGATGTCGGGCACATCGACGATCCTGTACTCGTTGAGTCCGCTCGCCCTCTGGAAGACGGCCTCCGTGAAGGATTCCGGCGCCGGTCCGCCGTGGGACATGTTGAACTTGATCCCGAAATCGCCGTCAGGACCGCCCGGATTGTGGCTGGCGGAAAGCACGAGGCCGCCGATGGCCTTGTGTTTGCGGATCACGCAGGAAGCCGCCGGTGTGGACAGAAGCCCCTTCTGCCCCACGAGGACGCGGCCGAAGCCGTTCGCCGCTGCCATCCTGATTGCCGTCTGGACAACGGATTCGTTGAAGAAGCGCCCGTCGCCGCCGATTACAAGGGTCGAGCCGTCCTTGTTCTCGACCGTGTCGAAGATCGACTGGATGAAGTTCTCCACATAGCGGGGCTGCTGGAAGACGGTGACCTTCTTGCGCAGGCCGGACGTGCCGGGGCGCTGGTCGGAAAACGGTGTCGTAGGAATGCGGGTGGTCACCATCGGTGCAGATCACTTCCTTGGAGTTGGCTCTTGAAAGGCCGGTTCTCGATTGCTTGACACACCCCGGCAGGGGCATGTCGACCATTTTAGGGTTGCGCGGGCGAGATGCCACTGCCTGGATGAAGCTAAGATGAAGCGCTTCATTCCCCATGGCATCGTCCGATCCGTCAAGACGCAGGTCTCGACAACGGAATCTGGCGATAAGACAGTGTTCGCTGAGACTATACTTGAAGGTTGCTTGACGTAAAGTAAGTTAAGGAAATTCGGAAAAGCCAGGGCTGGCGTATAGCAAGTATAACATATGTTATTGGCGGTTGAATATTGCCCGATGGCTGTGCTCGTGCTGGAACAAAGGGCAACACTCACGAATTGAACAGCACCCAAGTGCATTCTGCACGCTCTTTCATCATTTGATCACCAATTGAACCGTGGACGGAGCCGGTCTGCTGTAGCGGAGCCGTCTTGTCCTCTGCCGTCAGGAGTTCCCGAGAATGGGCGATGATCGTCACGTACGAGGTGATTCTGGAGAAGCCATGAGTCAGCCGCCGGATCATAACCGTAGCATTGATGCGCGAGCCTTTGACGAGGTGGCGACGAGCCCGATGCGTGTGATCGACCGCGGTGTTTACCGCGGGCCTCATCTCTACAGCCTCACGCCAATGATCCGCATCAAGCTTGACCTCGGCACACTGGAGGAATGGCCGTCCAATCGCCTGGCGGGCTTTACCGAGCGCCTCTTGGCTCTGCTGCCGGGGCTGCATGAGCATGGCTGCAGCTTTCATGAGCGCGGAGGCTTCGCCCGCCGCCTTGAGGAGGGCACGTGGCTGGGCCATGTTGCCGAGCACATCGCCCTTGAACTCCAATCACTGATTGGAGCTCGCGTCACCCGGGGCAAGACCCGCTCTGTCAAGGGAGAAACCGGCGTCTACAATGTGATGTTTTCCTATCGGGAAGAGCAGGTAGGCCTTCTGGCAGGACGTTTGGCGCTCCAGTTCGTGAACACGCTCCTCCCGCCAGAGCTGCAAGGCATCGAAGGCCTTGATCGCATCTACAGGGACGAGGAGGAACCTGATTTCGAAGGCCCCTTCGATCTCGATGCATCCCTCAAGGCTCTCCGATACGTTCACCGGCGCAGGGCGCTTGGCCCGACGACCATGTCCCTCGTTCAGGAGGCCGAGCGGAGAGGTATACCGGTCCTGCGCCTGGATGACCAAAGCCTCGTGCAATTGGGCACCGGACGGCATCAGAAGAGAATCCGGGCCAGCATCACGAGCCTGACCTCGCAGATCGCCACTGATGCAGCCGGCGACAAGGATCTCACGAAGAGCCTCCTGGCCGACGCAGGACTGCCGGTCCCGCGGGGTGATGTGGTCCGCCGTGCAGAAGATGCGATGCGTGCCGCCGCACGGATTGGTTACCCGGTCGTGGTCAAGCCGCTCGACGGCAATCACGGGCGCGGCGTCAGCATCGATCTCTCGACGGCAGAAGAGGTAACCCGGGCCTTTGAGGAGGCCAGTCAGCACAGCCGGCGCGTCATCGTCGAGAGCTGCTTCAAGGGCCGGGATCACCGGATCCTCGTGGTGAACGGGGAGGTGGTAGCGGTGGCCGAGCGTATCCCTGCCCACGTCGTGGGCGATGGCGAGCGCAGCATCACCGCTTTGGTCGAAGGAGTGAATAAGGATCCGCGCCGTGGCGAAGGTCATGAGAATGTCATGACCCGGATCAAGATCGACGATCACGCTCTCGGCGTCCTGGCAAAGGCAGGTCTTGATGCGGATAGCGTTCCAGCTATCGGGCAGGTGGTCTATCTGTGCGATACGGCCAATCTTTCGACCGGCGGCACGGCTGTCGATCGCACCGACGACATCCACCCCGACAACGCCCTCATTGCCCGTCGGGCGGCACGCGCCATCGGCTTGGATGTGGCGGGCATCGACTTTATCGCACCCGACATCACGCGCTCGGTTCATGAGACCGGGGGCGGGATCATCGAGGTCAATGCCGCACCAGGCTTCCGCATGCACCTGCAGCCTTCGGAGGGGCGCGCCCGCAACGTGGCTCGTCCTGTAATGGATATGCTCTTTCCTCGCGGCACGCCGACGCGCATCCCGATCCTTGCCATCACGGGCACCAACGGCAAGTCCACCACCTCACGCATGGTCGGACATATCCTGCGCGCTCAGGGCCTCAATGTCGGGCTGACGTCGACGACCGGCATCTATGTGAACGGCGACAGGATTGTGGAGGCGGATGCTTCGGGGCCCTGGAGCGCTCGCGTGGTACTCCGCGATCCGACCGTGGATGTGGCGGTTTTGGAAACGGCCCGCGGCGGCATCCTGCGGGAGGGGCTCGGCTTCTCGGAATGCGACGTAGGCCTGATTACGAATATCCAGCCCGATCATCTCGGGTTGAAAGGGATCGACACCATCGAGGACCTCGCGTGGGTGAAGTCCGTCGTCGTGGAGGCGGTGCACCGCAATGGAACCAGCATCCTCAATGCCGATGATCCGATGGTGGTCAGTGTGCGGCGGCGGGCCGGCGGCCGGCTGGGATACTTCTCCCTTCGTGGAGGTACGGACATGCCCGACTTCCTGCGCGAGCACATCGAGGACGGCGGATTTGCCGTCGTGCGCGAGCCAGGACTGGTCGACGGTGGCGAGATCGTGATCCATGACGACGGCGACAGCATCCATCTGATGCGTGCAGCCGAGATCCCGGCGACCCTTGATGGTCTTGCCGAGTTCAATGTGCAAAACGCGCTGGGTGCCGTGGCCATGGCCTATGCCCAGGGCGTTCCCGTCAATGTCATTCGCATGGCTCTGTCGACCTTCACGACCTCGTTCGAACAAAGTCCCGGACGCCTCAACGTGTTCGATGGACATGGTTTCCGGGTCATTTTGGACTATGCCCACAATCCGGCGGGTCTTCAGGCTCTCGGCGACCTGATCCTCAAGATGCGCCCGCGCCACCGCCGGATCATTGGCATGATCAATATTCCTGGCGACCGCCGCGATGAGGACATGCGGGAGATGGGAGCGCTCGCGACACGCTATTTCGACGAGATCATTTTCCGGGAGGATCCAGCCCGACGCGGACGCAAACCCGGCGAGATCATCGCCCTGCTGGCGGAGGGAGCACTTGCGGCGGGATTTCCGGAGGAGCGTATCCGCCGGATTCTCGACGAGGATGAAGCTGCCGATCTGTGCCTTAGAAGGGCGCAGCCCGGGGACCTTGTTGTCCTCACCCCGACCGATGTGGAAGCCATGTGGCAGCAGGTGCTCGAATTCCGGGCTGCTCCTTCCATATCCTTTGATGTGGAGGTCGATCGAATGGCAGAGCCGGTCGGAGGCTGGCGCAGGAGCGCCTGATCGACAGCAAGGACAATGTCAGGACAACGGCGCGAACCGCCCCTGGATTTGGGGTGGGGGCTGTTTGAACGGAGCCCGGTGCGGCCATGCAGGAACGGACGACGAAGAAATCGAAGGGGCCGCTCATCATCATAGGCGGTGGTGAGGACAAGGAAGGCGTGCGCACTATCCTGCGCGAGGTTGCGAGACGATTGGGCGGAGGAAAGCTCGTCATTGCAACTGTCGCATCCCATGAGCCGGAAGGCTACTTTGAGGCCTACCAGAGAGCTTTCAGCGATCTCGGTGTGACGGATCTCGTGGAAATCTACGTCAAAGACCGATCCGAGACGCTCGATCCGGAAAAGCTGCGCGTCTTCGACGGAGCCGCCGGCGTTTTCTTTTCCGGAGGTGACCAGTTGCGCATCTCGAGCCAGATTGGCGACACACCCATAGAGCAGCGCGTGCGGGATCTTCACGAGCGCGGCGGCGTCCTTGCCGGAACATCGGCCGGCGCATCGGTCATGAGCGAGACCATGTTGGTAAAGGGCACCAGCGGCGAGTCCTACAAAATCGGCGACCTGCACATGGCACCGGGTCTTGGTCTTGTGCGCAATGTCATCATCGACCAGCATTTTGCCGAACGAGGACGGTTCGGACGCTTGTTTGGTGCCGTGGCGCATAATCCACGCGAACTTGGGATCGGAATTGACGAGGACACGGCACTGATCCTTGAAGGGGAATGTTTCGAGGTGATCGGCAGCGGCTGTGTCTATGTGGTCGACGGGGCCGGCGTCACCCATTCGAACATTGCCGAGGCCGAGCCCGAGCGGTCCCTGTCCATGTATGACATCCGCATGCATGTGCTGAGCTCCGGCGACGCCTTCGACCTGGCAAAGCGCCGCCCGACCGAAGTGCCGGACGTCAAGAAGAGCCACGCTATCGAGGCGCAGTCGGCGGGCTAATCAGGCGATTACGTCACGAATCCATCGGGACAGATCCCGGTCGAGGGCTTCTTGACATTGATCAAGGCCGTGAGAGCAGCCGGGATAAAGGATCAACTCCTTGGGCTCGCGTGCACGAGCGTAGAGATCTTGTGAGCAGGCCGGCGGCAGAATTTCATCCTTCTCGCCATGGATGAAGATGACAAGCTTGGGGCTGAGCTTGCCGACGACGTCAATGCCCGCCGTCTGACTGCTGAGTGCCGCGACGGCGATGACGGCGTCACTGCTGAGGCCTGCGTTGATGACAACAGCTCCCCCGAAAGAATGCCCCACAAGGACGATCCGGCGCTTGCCGAGGCTTTCCAGGCAGGCGAGCCCGATCAGCACATCGAGAATGCAATCTTCCAGATATCCGGGATGGCGGTAGTCCAGCTCGAGCGATGCTGTTCCACTCTCCCGAAATCGGCCGCCAAGGCGCGTGTAGAGACCACCCGCTGGGCCGCCAAGTCCGCCTCCGGCGCCGAACACCCAAAGAACGGCGTGTTCGCCTTCAGCCGGGTGATAGCGGCAGGGGAGAGCGCCCTCGGACGTCACGAGTTGAAGGCGCTCCGATGTCTCACTCTCTGGCAGGTGTATGATATCCTGCAGGGTGATCGCTGAGTGCCGGAGCATGTGTGACATGACACTGGCTGCTGTTCGTAACCTGCATGATGGATGGCATTACGGATTGTTGCCGCCGGACGGCCGCTTGGGCTCATGGCCGGCCTGGGCAGGATCCGTTCCCTGGGGAGCATCACCGGCCGGCTTCACCTCGTCGGGGTTGGACACCGCTTTGGTGACAGGCTCCCGCGCGGGCTCCTCTTGCGGCGGCGGACCGGCAACGGCTGAGCCGCCCATATAGGAGGGCGGATCGCTGGCCGGGAACGAATACTCCGAGCCGGCATCGACCAGGTCGTCTTCTTCTTTTTTCACGCCCATAGGCCATCTCCTGTTTTCTGAAGCTTTCCGTCGCTCAAGGAGAGAATGCAGGGAGCGTCGCCATGTTCAGGCGGGGCGGTAAAAAACTGAACGCGGTCCCATCCCTTGAAAGACGATCATCGACTCGGTGCGGCCCTGGTCGTCGCAGGTTGCCCCACTATCTGCAGCCGGGCACCTGAACCATAATGGGACCGTTATTCGGGAGAACGCCATGAGTCCGACACGCCGCAGCATCCTCAAGACCCTGGCTGCTGCCTCCGCCTCCTCAGCCCTGTCACCATGGACGGCTTTCGCGCAGTCCGCTTACCCCACCCGACCCATCCGGGTCATCGTTCCCTATGCTGCCGGCGGCGGAACGGACTTTTTCGCCCGCCTCGTCTTCGGCGCCATGGGCGAACAGCTCGGCCAGCAATTCATTATCGAGAACAAGCCTGGAGCAGGCACCAATATCGGAGCCGACGCGGCGGCGCGCGCGGAGCCTGATGGCTATACGCTCCTTTTAGGCGATACCGCGACCTTCGCGACGAACCGCACGCTCTATCGCAAGCTGTCCTACGATCCCTACAAGGATTTCACCCCCGTTTCGCTGACAGGGCGCTTTGCCCTCGTACTCCTCGTCAACACGAACAAGCTGCCGGTGAAATCCGTTCAGGAACTCGTGGCCGAGGCGAAGAAGAATCCGGGCCGCATCAATTATGCGACGCCGGGCTTGGGCAGCCCGTTCCACCTTGCCACGGAACTGCTCTCTCAAGGAGCCGGGATCAAGCTGACCCATGTGCCCTATCGAGGTGCCGCTCCCGCCGTGCAGGATCTGGTGGCGGGGCAGGTGGATATTATGTTCATCGACTTCGCTACAGCCCGCTCGCAGCTCTCAGGCCCGATTCAGGCCATCGCGGTCGCATCGCCGCAGGAATTCTCGTGGCTTCCCGGCGTGCCGCCGGTGGCGGCCGATCATCCGGGGTTCGAGGCCTGGGCTTGGCAGGGTTTCGTCGCACCGGCGAATACCCCATCCGACATCGTCAACAAGCTCAACGACACTTATCGCCGCGTGATCGGCAATGCGGAGATCCGCGCCAAGCTGACCGGGGCCGGCATCGATGTGCTCCAAAGCTCCCCGTCCGAGATGGCGGCCTACATGCAGGAAGAAGGTGCCAAGTGGGAGAAGGTCATCAGGACGGCGGGCATCACTCTGGAATGACCGTTGCCCAGGGCGCGGTCCGGGTCAGTTGCGGTCCCAACGATACACCCCGCGATCGCCTTCGAAGCAGTTGACGGGCGCATCCGCCTGAATCGTCTGGATCAGGGGATTTGCTGGCAGTGCCGCAATCTCACGAATGATCTTCGTGCGGATGGCGTCGGCAAATTGCTGGCGCTCGCGCACGGGGATGAGAAATGCACCTTCTCCGCCGATGACGCAGCCTTTGTAATAGAGATCGAGGTTTTCCATATCGCCGAAGCCGCTCGGGCGCTTGAGCATGATGGGAAGACCGTTGATGGTGATGTCCTTCGCAATGGCCTCGTCGCGGGCTGCGACGACGCCCCGTCCGCTGCTGTTGGGCCCATCGCCCGAAATGTCGATCACGCGGCGGATGGGCTCGACGCCGGTCTGATCCAAAAGCTTTACCCCGAAGTCGATGGCACCCGAGATCGATGTCCGCCGCAGGCGGCCGATCGGGTTGTCGTGCAGGCCGTCCGCGAATTTCATCGCAGCCTCCGGGCCGTCGATGATGGTCCAGGGAACGATGACATTCTGGTAATCGACACCCGACCATTCGAAATAGGTGACGATGATCCGGCCCAGCATGCCGCTGCGGATCGCATCATGCACCTGGGGTGAGCGGAAGGCGTCGATGAAGCCCTGGCGCTGGAGTTCCTGCTCGTCCGGATCCATGGAGCGCGAGACATCCACCGCCAGGACGAGCGCAACGTCAACTTCGGTTTCCGCCCTCGCGTCGAGGACAGGGAGCCAGAGCGACGCTGCCATGAGAGCCGTGACCATGCTGAGACGCCTGACATCCATCCCGACCTCCATTCATTTCCAGAGAAGCTGACACGAATCTCCCGGCGGGCAAGGTTAGATCGTCTCAAGTGTCGCGCCGTGTGCCTCAATTTAGCGTGAGGGCAATGTAACCCACTAACACATGGGAGGGGTGCTCGGGCACAGTGAGGGGCCATCGGGCGCGGCAACGTTGGCCGTCCTCTCCATGTGCCTTATAACCTGGATGGCAGAGACCTGAGTCCGCCTCGGAGTGCAGATCACAAGCAGAAGGTTCCCATTCGCATGTCCGCTACACTCGATCGTTGGTCGCCTTATGCGCTGGCTGTCCTGAGGATCGTCACGGCGCTGATCTTCATGGAGCACGGCACGCAGAAGCTCTTCGGCTTCCCGGCCCCTCCCGAAGGCGGAACGCCGCCGCTCCTCTCGCTCTTCGGGATCGGGGCCATCCTCGAGTTCGCCGGGGGCTTTCTGATCTTGATCGGGTGGTTCACCCGACCCGTCGCCTTCCTCCTCGCCGGCGAGATGGCGGTGGCCTATTGGATGTTTCATGCTCCCCAGAGCCCGTATCCGGCGCTCAACGGCGGTGACGCGGCCATTCTGTACTGCTTCGTGTTCCTGCTGTTCGTCTTCACTGGCCCGGGCGCTTGGAGCGTCGACAGTGCGAGTCGACCGAAGGGGCCACGTCATTCCTGGGAGCGCTGATCGCGATTAACGATGTGCGGCCCGGAAGAACCGCGCTTCATCCTGAACGACTCGTTGCGAACCGTACCCTCTTTCGAGACAGTCGCTGCGCGACCTCCTCAGAGGCTGGCTTAGTATGCGGCTTCCCTCGCCGTGATGACTGGGTGTACCCAGCCATATCGATCCTGTGAGGTTCGGCGCTTCACTCAATCGGGATCACCGGCACACGGCCGGTGATGACGTGAGGGGCTGCTAGCCCTTGATGGGTCGGGTTCTCAGGGCGACGGCTTATGGGCGCGCCGATCGTTCGGGCTGGATGCTTAAGAGCGGCTGTACTCCACAAGGTCGGCCTAACCCGAAAGAGGCGGGTCACATTCCCGCTCTCAGCGATTATTCTTTGGAACGGTTTTCAGGAACCGATTGTTTTTCATCCATGCCCCATGACCCCTGCTTCAGAAGGGGATAAAGCAGGGCCGGTTCGTTGCGTAGGAGTAGGACATGGCCGAGATCATTGCGTTCAAGGATCTCAAGAAAATTGCCGACCGGTGCGAAGTGCTGACGCTGTTCGAGCCGAAGCGTCCCGCAAAATCGAAGTCCCACGCCGAACCCAAGTCCTTCGAGTTCCCGAGTTCCCGTCCTTTCATCTCCGGAAACCTAACGGACCTGTTCGAGCAGGCGAACGCCGTGGCCATGCGTTACTACCATGGTGATCCGAAGGTGCCGCCCGTCGTTGCCGAGAAATGCATGGAGCTTATTCAGGCTTTGGAGGACCATGCGCAGCCGGAATGATTTTTGAAGGTTCTCCGAAAAAACAGCGATATCCGTTGCTTGGTGCCTAAACAGAATCCGGCCGCTCACTCTCGATGTCGATACTGATTGGCTCGAGTAATGTTGAGTTAACATCCTTTCTGTTGCGGGATCATTGTACGCGGAAAAGTCATTAACTATAAAATGGGAAGCATCCGGTTTAAATTTCCGGATCATTGACTTTGCGGCACAAGTGTAGAAATTTACAGTCTCAGCATGATACCTGTGACAGGTTGAGTTGTTGGCTGCTCATTGCGCAACTCAAAGGCATGATGCCATCCTGTCAGGTCGGTGCAAATCCGGCGGTTTTCAATTCTCAGAAATCTTTTAATGCGATCCCGTCGGCGGCCTTTTCGGCTAACCAGCGTCGGGTATCGCTCCGGTGTCGATGTGTTGAAGACTGGTTTTTCAATTCTTTCCATTCATCGTGCGGGTCCGCCTTTCTTCCGCAGTGTCGTTCTGCCTGTTCTGCTCGTCGCCACGGCAACCCTTTCTCTCGGAGCGGTTTCGATCCTCTGGGCCGTCAACAGTAGCAATGATGTCTCCGCCGAGCGCCAGCTTCGCATGACGGACCGCAGCATCCGCGCAGTCGTTCAGGAGCTCGCTCAGCAGCAGGAAATGGTTGCCATCTGGGATGATGCGATCGTGGAGCTCAACAAGAGCCCGATGGATCTCAGATGGATCGACGCCAATATCGGCGTTTGGCTCAGCCGAACATTCGGTCAGGAAGAAGTCTACATCCTGAATGACCGCAATGAGCCGATCAATGCCGTGATCGATGCGACGCGCGCTTCGAACCACGAATTCGAACGCATCCGGGAGAGTATCAGCAGCCTTGTCGCGGGCATTCGTGGGGAGCCGGGTTCTTCGCACAAGGACCACGCTGCAGAGAACGCCAAGGCACCATACCTGATAACGGGAAGAGCTATTCACGACGCCCATCTGCTGGAGCTGCTCGGCCGGCCAGCGGCCGTGAGCGTCATGAAGATCATCCCCGAGACGGACGCTGTGCCTTACCCTCATGGCAGGGAGTTTCTCCTCGTCGGCATCCGTTATCTCGACGGAAACTTCATCAAGCAGGTCTCAGACAGGAATTTGATCGAGGGGCTGCGCTTCTCCGTTGTCGACAGCCCGCAATCAGGTGAGATATCGGTGCCGATCCGGTCCGATGTGGACGATCTCATCGGATACTTCATCTGGAATCCGGAACTGCCGGGGGACCATCTTCTCAAGGATGTCGGGCCGGCAACCGCCATTGCCGCCGCCTTCATTCTCCTTCTGCTCGGCGCGTTGGTGCGGCGTCTGAAGCAGTCCATGTCCGCACTGGAAAGAACCGTTCTCGAGCTGAAGGCGAGCGAGGCTCAGGCCCATCATCTGGCTTTCCATGACGTGTTGACCGGCCTGCCGAACCGGGCTCTGTTTGAGGACCGGCTCAACCACGCCATTGCACGGAGGCAGGACGGCGAGCAGATCGCCGTGATGATGCTCGATCTCGACCGCTTCAAGCATGTCAACGACACGCTCGGGCACCCTGCCGGCGACAGCCTCATTCGAGATTTCTCGGTTCGCTTGGCCAAACTCGTCGGAGGCCAGGACTGCATCACCCGGCTGGGGGGAGACGAGTTCGCCATCGTGCAGGTCTGCACGGCAGGGACGGAGGACCCCCAAGGGCTTTGTGACCGGATCCTCGCCATGGTTCATGAGCCATACGACATCATGGGCAATCAGATCTTCGTGGGAACCAGCATCGGCCTCGTGCTTGCTCCTGAAGCCGGGACGGATCGGAGTGAGCTCTTGAGGAAGGCCGATATTGCCCTTTATCGAGCCAAATCCGAAGGACGGAATTGCTATCGCGTCTTTACGCCGGAGATGGACGAGACCGTCAATCTGCGCAGGGTCATTGAGGAGGAGCTTCGCATCGCGCTCACAACAGGCGAGGGGCTCGAAGTCGCCTATCAGCCGCAGATTGCGATGGGCGGCAACACCATGGTCGGCGTGGAAGCTCTCGCCCGCTGGCGGCACCCGAAGCGCGGATACATTCCACCAAGCCAGTTCATCCCGGTTGCCGAGCAGACCGGCTTGATCGTTCCGCTGGGCGAGTGGGTCCTGCGTCAGGCCTGCCTCGCCTCGCAGCGTTGGCCCGATCTGTTCGTTTCGGTCAATCTCTCTCCGGTTCAGTTCAGGTCCTGCGACTTTGCCAATCATGTAATCTCCATCGTCCGTGAATGCGGAGCCGATCCTAGAAGGATCGAGCTTGAGGTGACTGAAAGCGTTCTTCTGGATGAGGAGTGCGGGACCGCCGGGGCACTCCGAGCCTTACGAAACGCAGGGTTCCGCGTCGCTTTGGATGATTTCGGTACGGGCTATTCCAGCCTGGGTTACCTTCACCGGTTCGAGGTCGACAAGATCAAGATCGATCGCTCCTTCACCCAGAGTCTGGGGCAGGGAACCAAGGCGGCCGCTGTCATCAAGGCGATCGTGTCGCTCGGACATGCCATGTCCCTGACCGTGACGGCCGAAGGCGTCGAGACGGAGGTTCAGAAGAATTTTCTTCGCACGGCGGGCTGCAACGAGATGCAGGGCTTTCTGTTCTCGAAGGCGCTCTCACAGGAACAGATCACCTGGTTGCTGACGCAGCCATCCGCAAAGGAGAACCAATGTTACGTCGGTGGGCCGTCGGTCTTCAAAGTCGGCTGACCGCTGCATCGTGGCGAGGATGCCGCTTACTATTCGGTTGTACAAAGAAGCCTGCCGCTCCCTTGCGCTATCCGTCAGGTGGAGAGTTACCCCTTTCGGATCCATGGTATCGAGGAACTAATGCCTGTACCGATTGTTGTCGCCAAGCCTGATCCTAACGCGGATCGGCTTCCTGGATCCAGCACCTTTCGACCAAGGCTCTCCGCCTCACATCACGTGCGAACGGCGTCACGATCCTGCACCATACATCGCTGAACGCTATCAGGGGGCACAGCCATCATGAGACACGATGTTGTCTATAAGGAACAGATTCTTCCCATTGTTCAGGACTCTTACCAGAATGTCACCACTGTCCTGATCTGTCAGAATCTCCTTCTTCGCACTGGCATCAGCCATATCCTCTCCGGAACGCGCTTCGTCCTTACGAAGGAACCTTGTGACGATCTGTCGAACCTACCTGCATTCACCGACAGCGTTCCTCTGCTCTTCATCATCTGCGAGAGTCGGCTGACGGAAGAATACGCGGCAACTGTCGGACATCTGAAGGCGCAATACTCATCCGCCCGGGTGGTCGTTCTGGCCGATGGGATGGAACCTGACACCGCCATGCAACTCTGTCGCGCCGGCATGGACGGGTTTTGCCCGACAAGCATGGATCGGCATGCTCTGGTCAAGGCGCTTGAGATCGTGATCCTGGGCGAAACCTATATTCCCGCCTCGATCGGGCTCATGCTTCTCGATCAGGTCCGTCAGGGCCGAGCTCATTTCGACCATGGCGTTGCCACCGCACCGGCCAATGATCCTGAGGTGCTGCATAGCAAGCTGTCGGGTCGTGAAGCCCAGATCCTCCGCTGCCTCACGCAAGGGGCTTCGAACAAGGTAATCGCACGGGAACTCGGCGTAGCCGAGGCAACGGTGAAGGTCCATATCAAAGCCATCTTGCGGAAGGTGAAGGCCTCCAATAGAACCCAGGCAGCCATGTGGGCGACCGGCCATCTCAACTTTTCACAGGATAATGCCGCATCCCTTGTCTCGGGCGAATGAGGGCGATTGCCAGCCCCTGATCCTTTTTGGCTGAATTCCGCGAGTCATCTCATCGACTCAGGTCGTCAATGTGCGGACTACCTCTTAGGGGGTAGCCCATGTGGCGAGTTGCGGATCAGCCGAATCCGGCTGTAAGCCTGATCTTGTCCTGATGGCGGATCAGTTGACTGACGATGTAAATGCGTATTTTGCGCCTCAGGTTCAAAGCGATAACAAATCACCTGAATGGTGCAGCGGGGCATACATGGATTATCAAGTAGAGCTGGTTGCTCGTGCATTTTACGATGCCGAGTATGAAGATTGCCTGTGGGATGGCGAGGCTGAATTCATAAAGCAGGAATACCGCGAATACGCTCGCAATGCCATCAATCTTCTTCATGACGACATCGGAGTTCTGCTGCTGGCTCTGGAGAGAGCGACGGCCGATGAGCATCCGGAACGGTCGCGCGCCGCAGCTTAAACAACCCCTTCTATTTGAGTAGAGGACTTGAGGATCGCGTTCACGACGTTCGATCCTCAAGTTCGCTTGGAAGCGATGCCGGCTCTCAGTGCGCATCCGGTGGCAGATCGGCGATCCGCTTGATCTCGAAAACGACCAGCATCAGGAATACCGACATTATCACGAGACCGAGCGCGTGTGTGAATACGCTCGCGCTGACCCCTGAAGCCGAAGAGACGAGAGCCAGGAGGATCAGGAAGGGGAGACCGAGGGCAATGGCTAAAACAGCAAGAACGGACCGTGACATCGGGGTGATCCCCTAAGGGCTTGAGGAAAGATTCTACTAGCCTAACAATCGTGGAGAAAATGAGGTTGAGACCTCACCCCAGCTTTGAGGACACTCAAAAATCCCAGCGCTGCGCCTTGGAGACGAGGAAGTCTCGGAAGACTTGCACACGCGCCACGGAGCGCATCTCTTCGGGATAGACGAGATAACTGTCGAGGGTCGGCATCTGCTCGTCACGCAGAACCTGCTGGACCCGTGGATTGTTACTCATCGCGTAATCGGGAGCCATGCCGATCCCGGCCCCATTCTCGATCGCCTGGCGGAGAGCCAGGCTGTCATTGACCACAAAACGGCTGGGACGAGGGTCCTTGGGATTGCGTCCCAGATTCGTGAGGCGGTGCAGCCCGAGGATGAAGGAAGGCTGATCCCCTCCCAAGCTGACGATGGAATGACGATCAAGATCGTCGATGCTCTCGGGCTCCCCGAAGCGCTCGATATAGGTGTGGGCTGCATAGGCATGATACTGAATGGTGAAGAGGCGGCGCTGGATCAGATCGGGCTGAGCCGGCAGGCGTAAGCGAATGGCGATGTCCGCCTCCCGCATAGCAAGGTCCAGTTCATCATTGGTGAGGATAAGCTGGATGCGCACTTCAGGGTAGAGGTCGAGAAATTCCGTGATACGCCGGGCAAGCCAGATGCCGCCGATTCCAACGGTTGCCGTGACCCTGAGATCACCGGCAGGCCGCTCACTGGTCTCGGTGAGGCGCTGACGTGTCTCGTCTAGGCGAACGCGGATATCCTGAGCGGCCCGGAAAAGCACGTCTCCATGCTCCGTCAGCACGAGGCCGCGGGGATGCCGGTGGAAGAGCGGAATCTTCAATTCATGCTCGAGGGCGCTGATCTGCCGGCTGATGGATGACTGGTTGACCCCGAGCTTCTCGCCGGCCCGGGTGAAGTTCCCGGCGTTGACGACTTCGTAGAACAGTCTGATCTTGTCCCAGTCCAATGCAGATCCTCAGGCAGGATGAAGGGCGTGCGGCAGCGTCGACGGCCAAATGGAGAACACCGTGACCGGTCAGGTCAAGCCTTATCTTCAAGAGAGGGGGCTCGTCGGCCTGGTCGTCCCTATCCGGACGGGCCGATGGTTAAAAGGCCCCCCAGGAGAGCAGTGATCGGGAGCTCGGTCATACACCCTATGCCAATCGGCGTGGGTTCGAGCTCGGCCTTTGCATCGATCTCGGAGGAAAAGGGAGCTTGATCGGATCAGTGCCGATGCCCCGCTATTTCAGCACAAGTCGATGATCGGCATGGGAGGTCGTGCTGCCTGTCAGCACGTCGTCCGGGCGACCTGACAGTCCCCTCAGCGGAAAACCGATCTACTGTTCCGTACGATGCGCTAGACGACCGAAAAATCGATCCTGAGCGTCGTATCCTGATCGATCGTCGCCGTCTGGATGGCATCGACATCGACGCCGAAACCGCCATCCGCGTAGCTGACGTCGATATCCGCATCCTGATCGACATCGATGGCCTGCTTCACACCGATCGCCACCTTGATCGCGAACTTCTCCTCAAGCTCATCGTCAATGTCCACGTCGACATCGACGTTCTGGCGGACGTCGAGATCGTTGGCGACAAAGAACTGGCTCTTGCCGTTCCAGCCATCCAACATCAAATCGAGTTCGGTATCCTGCACGATATCGACCTCGTTCTTGAGATAGAGATCGACATAGAGGATGCCCTCGGCTTCATAGATATCGAGGTCGATCTCAGTGTTCTGGTCGATCATCATCGACTGGTCAAGGCGCAGGAACATGCGATTGTTGTCGTCGATGTCGAGCCGGACGTCCGCGTCCTGGACCATATCGGCATCGTTGTCCATGAAGACGCGGATCTTGCTTTCACCCATCCAGCCGTTGAGCAGAACGTCCGCGTCCTGATCCACGAAGGCGGTCTGAACGATGTGGATGTCGTCGCTGTCCGGAATCGCAATCGGGATCCCGGCTTGGACTGGTGTTCCCGATGGCGTGGCCCCTTCCGGCGGAAATCCGACCGCCGCAGGGTTGGACATCGGATTGTCTGCGCCCCTCTCTTCGAGGTCGTATTCAGGGCCGTTCTGATCTTCGTTCGTCGAACCGCCGTCTGCCGGGTGATGCGAGACGCCGTTGGGAGTAAAGCCTGCCCCATGCGGAGCCCCTGAGGGAGATACATGCGCCGAGAATGTGCCCGACCCGCTGTCATCGTCCTTCATGACTGAATGACCGCCCCCGATTGCATCCGCCCGGTTCAGATCGACTGAGGACGGAGAAGTATGTGCAGCCGGGTTCTGAGCCGCCGGAGCCGTGACCCCTTGAGGTGACGAACCGGTGTCCTGATGGATCGGCCCGACGTGCGGCGCTGTAGGGTCAATGACGGGATTGGAGGAGGGGGAGGTTGGTAGCCCAGAATCCGAGATCTGGCGAACTCGGCCGCCATCGTCGGCCGTCTGAACGATTTCATCCTGCTCTTCGATCAGGAGCGGGAGCAGGTTGCGTGTTCCCCTGTCGGGTGGCAGCATCAGCGTCGACCTCGCGCGGCCGTTATGGACAAGGCAGTCTAGAGCGCGGACGCATCGATCCGCCAGTTATCCATTCAGGCGGCATCGATCTGTCTCAGACAATCATGGTGTGGCCCATGGGCAATGCTGGCGACCCGTCACGACGTCGATACAACCCGATCCAGCCCAACGGGCGACACCTGAATGGATTACGATCGTTAACGCAAGCCGTTGAGCTGACGATGCCGGAAGACCGCTTCCGTCCTGTTGGTGGCGTGCAGCTTGCGCATGATACGCTGGATATGCACTTTTATGGTGTTCTCGGAAATATTGAGGGAATGGGCGATCCATTTGTTGGACCAGCCTTTCTGGAGTGCTTCCAGCACGTCCAGTTCCCGTGCTGTAAAGATGACTGTCGCGCCGTTTGCCTCTGTCTTCAGCACGTCGCCGGTTTGCTCCACGATCGCGAAGTAGGGTTGATGACCGGCATGGGGCAGAACAAGCGGTTCATGATCTTCCGGCATCAAATCGCGCGTATCCTTGGTCCCATCGGCCAGTGGCAAATCCCCATTGATGAATCGCGGAAAATACGTGCCGCCTACCATCACGAGCTGCAATGCGGCGACTGCGACTTTGAATGAGGTGGACATCGGGATGATGCCGCGTACGCCCATGGCGATCGCTTCCTGCACATCTTTGGCTTTCATGCACATAGAGAGGATGACGATCGGAACATCGGGGTGGTACTGGAGGATGCCCCTGGCTTCATTCGTCAGCTGACCTCCCGAGGGTGCATGCGACTGAGCTCTCAACAGCACGAGCCCAACTGCCGTCTCCGCAGCATGAGAGAATTCCTCGACCGTTGAAAATCCTACGACCGGCGTGCCAGGGAACGCACTGCCTATCGCGTGGACGAGGCATTCTTGCGAGAATGGCTCGTCATCAATGATGACGAGAGCCTCCTGGCTCATACCATTTGAGTCGCCATCGGGCGTTGCATACGAAAAATGCATTACAACCCTCCTTCATGTGAGGCGCATCTCGTTGAATCGGTTCCCAAGAATTTTTGCGTTTCCTAAATCGAGTGTTCTCACGCAACGATTGGACGCCACGGTCGGAAAGGCACTAGTACCAGCGCTATTCCGCCATTGATCTGCCATACAGCAAAACTTAGCATTTAACTTCGAAGATGCACACGATACGCGATGGTTATTCTACAATAAGTAGACGGTTCTTTTAACCGTTTTTCATGTCGATTTCTAGGGATAGAGCCGCTAAGCTTGGCTTCAATTCATGCACGCCTTGAAGCCCTCGCTAAGACTATTGCTTCTGGCATGCCACCCCAGAGAGCCTCGAAGGCGCTCTCGATAGGTCGATTGTCACAACAGGCTCCTTCCTGTGATGAGAAAGGAAGCTTTCCCATCCTTTGCCCGTTTGAACATTCACACGGATCAACCGAGCGCCAGAATGTGAAGCTAATGTGAGGTAAGCCTTATTCTCCCGCTGTGGGAACGCCGAGTTGGCGAGATTTCCCGATATCGATCATCAGGTTAGAGGATCTACGGCGCCCATACCTCAGAAGGATTAGCGCATCAATAAAATCGCCAGTTCGGCTGATCCGTCAGGCAATAAACATCTACAGATGTATGCTGATCGCCTGAACGGGCGACCTGAACATTCTCCTCACCCATTCTGCGGCATGCGAATCGGCAACTTTCTTTCAGGCTCCGCGTGCGGGAGGCTTTGCTAAACCGCCTCAAAACTCCACGAGGCGGCGGCAATCATTTGAGGAGGCTCGAGAATGGCAGATCTATCAGAGTTCCTGAGCAAATTCGGATTCGAATTCGACATCCACGCCGACGTGAAGAACTCGCTCGACCAATGGCAAGACCAGGATATCGACACCAAGGCCGAGCAGAAGTCCGACATCGACCAAGACAACGACAACTCCAGCAAGTTGGACTACAAGCCGACGCAGATCGCCGCGAACGACGCCAGCGCCAACAACAAGGCGTACACGGACGTCGATACCGACAACGACTCGACGGTGACCAACACCAACACCTCGAACGGCGACTCGAAAGCCATCGCCGACAACGATTCGAACGGCGGCTTTGCCAAGGCCGGCGACCTCGCCGGCGGCTGGAACTTCGGTGGCGACACCAAGGGCGGCGACACCGACAGCGGCGACGCCAAGACCGGACCGGTCTTCGGCGGCATCGCCAAGGGTGAGGGCGGCGAAGGCGGCGACGGCGACGGCGGCAAGGCCTACACCGGCGACGCCGATAGCGGCGACGGCACCGGCGGCGAAGGCGATTCTGGCAACGTGAAGACCGGATGGGCCGACGCAGACGGCGGCGACGGCGGCGACGGCGGCTGGGCCAAGGGCGGCGATGGTGAAGGCGGCTGGGCCAAGGGCGGCGACGGTGAAGGCGGATTCGGCAAGGGCGGCGACGGTGATTCCGGCGACGGCACCGGCGGCAACGGCGGTGGCGGCGCGGGCACGTCCGGCGCGGGCACCGGCGGAGCCGGGACCGGCGGTGAGGGCACCGGCGGCGCAGGCACCGGAGGAGCGGGCACCGGCGGCGGAGCCAACGGTGGCTACGGCGGCTACGGCGGCGAAGGCACGGCGACCTCCGGCGCGGGCACCTCGGGTGCCGGCACGGGCGGCGCGGGCACCTCGGGTGACGCGGCGAGCGGCGAAGCCACGGGCGGTGAAGGCACCGGCGGAGCCGGCGGCTACGGCACCGGCACGGTCGGCGACAGCACGGGCGGCGCGGCGACTTCCGGCACGGCCACGGGCGGCAACACCACCGGCGGAAACTCGGCCGGCGGCGCGGCGACCGGCGGCAACGCCAACGCCAACAGTGGCGACACGAGCGGCGATGCCGACTCGAAGACCGACAACGACGCAATGTCCCAGATCGAGTCGGCTGCCGGCGGCAACGCCGTGGCCGCCACCGAGCAGGGCGGGGGTGGCCACGCCTACTCCGACCAGGACATCGGCGACTTCGCGTTCGACCAGAACAACGACTCCGACGCGACCAACGAGCAGAAGCAGGACGTCGGGGTGACCGTCGAGCAGGTGATGGACGCTATGCAGGAGGCGGGCGTGGATTTCCACTTCGACTTCGGCGACTTCGATTTAGGCGGCCTCAGCGCCTGAGCGCCTGAAAAACCATCCGGGACCAGGGGGAGACCCGCGGCCCCGGACCGGCGCTCGCGCAACACAGCCCCCCAGCCAGCGCGAGCGCCAGCCCGATCTTGACTGACGCGCCTGGAGGCCGCGTATGGCCATGAACTGGATGAAGGTCCGCCACCAGACCGAGGTGGAGCACGCCTTCCGGCTCTGTCGTTACTCGCTGGCCCTCGTCGCGGGCTTGAGCTTCTTCGTCAATCTGCTCGCCCTGACCATGCCGCTCTACCTGCTGCAGGTCTACGATCACGTGCTGTCGAGCCAGAGCCTCGACACGCTCTTCATGCTCACCCTCATCGTCGTCTTTGCGCTGGCGCTCCACGCAGTCATCGAGGCCCTGCGGCGCGAGATGCTCGCCCGCGTCGGTGCCTGGCTCGAAGAGCGCCTGCAGGCTCCCGTGCTTACCGCTGCGGTGCAGGCAGCGTTGCGGGCCGACCCTGCTGGAGCAGCCCAGGCATGGCGTGACCTCGGCACCCTGCGGCAGTTCTTCGGCGGCTCCGCCTGCACGGCCCTCTTCGACCTGCCATGGACGCCCATCTTCCTGCTCGCCATGACCCTGGTTCATCCGGTTCTGGGTGCGATCGGCATCGTGGCCTCCCTCATCCTGTTCGGCTTCGCTTGGCTCAACGAGACCGTGACGCGCGCTCCCTTTGCCCGTGCCGCTGCGGCCTCTTCGGAGAGCCAGCACCGCTTCGAGTCGCTGATGCGCAACGTGGAAGCGATCACCGCCATGGGCATGCTGCCCGGCGTGGCACGCATCCTGTCCGACGAGCAGGCGCATGCCAAGGCGGCCCAGCTGTCGGCGGGAGCGCGCGCCTCGGCAATTCAGGCCTCGGCCCGCTTCGTCCGTTTTCTCGCACAAGTGCTGGTGATGGCAGCCGCCTCGTTCCTCGTGATCCGGCACGATGTGAGCCCGGCTGCGATTTTCGCCGCCTCGATCCTGCTCGGCCGCTCGCTCGGGCCCGTCGAAGGCGCGATCGGCACCTGGAAGGCGGTCACCAATGTGCGACTCGCTTATGACCGCATCCGGCGCATCATGCAGGCGGCGCCGCAACCCGTGAAAGGCATGGAGCTGCCTGCGCCGAGCGGCCTCCTCGAAGTGGAGCAGCTCACCTATGTGCCCCCCGGATCGACCGAACCTATTGTGCGCCGCCTCTCGATGATGGTCTGTGCCGGCAAGGTACTTGGCGTGGTCGGCCCCTCCGGAGCCGGCAAGTCGACGCTCGGTCGCCTGATCGCCGGAACCGTGCCGCCGACCACAGGGCATGTGCGCCTCGACGGAGCCGATGTCGGCGTGTGGATGGCCTCCGGCGGGCACCGTTACTTCGGCTACCTGCCGCAGGACGTCGAGCTCTTCGCCGGTACCGTCGCGGAGAACATCTCCCGTCTGTCCGAGGCGAGTTCCTCGGAGGTGATCGCAGCCGCCCGGCTCGTGGATCTCCACGATACCGTCATGCGACTGCCCAGGGGCTATGACACCCATATCGGCGAAGGCGGGGCGCGGCTCTCCGGCGGCCAACGCCAGAAGCTGGGGCTTGCACGCGCGTTCTTCGGCGATCCGCGTCTGATTGTGCTCGACGAGCCGAATGCCAGCCTCGATCCCGAAGGCGAGGAAGCGCTGCGTCGGGCCATCGACGAGATGAAGTCCCGTGGTGCGACGATCATCGTCATCGCTCAGCGTCTCGGCATCCTGTCGGTCGCCGACAGCGTACTCGTGCTCGACAACGGCATGGTCAACGCCTATGGCGAGCGCCGCGAGATCGCCGAGCGGATCGCACAGGGGCGCACCGCGATTCGGGTCGTTCAGCAGGCGAAGTCGAAACCGGACGCACGTATGCCGAAGGTCAATGATGGACCGATGATCGCTGCACCGGGTCTGCAGGCCGACAAGGGAGCTGCGTGATGGCCAGGACATCTCCCGTCATCGACCTGTCCGACGTCCTGCCGCCGCCGCCTCCCACGCCGTTCCAGCGGATCCGGTGGCTGACGGCAATCGCCTTCGGGCTCGTGACCGTATTCATCGGCGGCTTTGGCATCTGGTCGGTCACCGCACCGCTGGAAAGTGCCGCCATCGCGCTAGGCTCGGTCGAGGCCGAGACAAGTCGCAAGACGGTGCAGCATCTGGAAGGCGGCATCGTTGCCAGGATCCTGGTGAAGGACGGAGATGCCGTGACGGCGGGCCAGCCGCTGATCCAGCTCGATGACACCAGGGCCAAGGCGACCGCACAGGCGCTTCAGGGCCAATTGCGCGAGGCGCAGGCCCGCGAGGCGCGGCTGCTGGCCGAACGCGACGGACACGACACCATCCTGTTCCCGCTCCCCTTGCGCCGGGCGGCGGGAAAGGATCCGGCACTCGCCGAGATGCTGACTGGTCAGGAGCGCATCTTCAACAGCCGTCGCCAGCTTTACCAGTCGCAGTTCGCAGTGCTGGTGCAGCGGCAGCAGCAGATCTCGCGCCAGATGTTCGGCCTGCGTTATCAGGTCGATGCAGCCAAGAAGCGCGCAGAGATCATCAAGAGAGAGATGGAGGCCATCGCGCCGCTCGTCGCCAGAGGCGTCATCGCCCAGCCGCGTAAGCTGGCACTCGAGCGAGAGCAGGCCGAGATCGACGGACGGCAAGGTCAGGCGCAGGAAGAGATGGCGCGCGCCGAGCAGGGGGTGGGCGAGGCTCATGCCCAGATCCTTAAGCTGCGTAGCGATCGGGAGGCCGAGATCGCGCAGAGTCTCCGCGAGGTCCAGGCGCTCGTCTTCCAGCTCTCCGAACGCTCCGAAGCTGCTGCGGACGTCCTTGCCCGTACTCAGGTGCGTGCGCCTGAGGATGGTGTCGTCACCGATCTTCGGATTCGGACGCCTGGCGGCGTCGTGGCGGAAGGCCAACCATTGCTCGATCTCGTGCCGAAGCACGACCGCCTCATCGTCACCGCCCAGGTAAGACCTGACGACATCGATGTCGTCCACCCCGGACTGCCGGCCCAGGTTCGGCTCATGCCCTACAAGCACCGCCGCGTTGCGCCGGTCGCGGGAACGCTCACCTATGTGTCGGCCGATCGCATGTCCGACAAGACCACTGAACGCTCCTATTACACGGCGCGCATCCGTCTCGACGAGGGCGCTCTGTCGTCGCTGCCGGGGGTAGAGGTGATGGCGGGCATGCCGGTGGAGGTCCTGATCAAGACCGGCAAGTTCACCGCAGCCGGCTACATGCTGCGCCCGGTGATGGACAGCTTCAACCGTGCCTTCCGCGAGGATTAGGACTCACGTACGCGATGAAAGCATGCAGGATACCCTGACGGCCAGGATCTCGTCCTACGGTCAATATGTCTCCTCGAGAAACGCCCGGCCCTGAATAGAAAGGAATTAGCGGCGCAGTTTCCCGTGGCCAACCGCCCCTGCTTGGGAGCAGCCGTTCTGTTTCAGAAAATCACGATCCTGGTTCGTTGGAACGCAACCTGATGAGGGCGGAAACGGATTTGCCATGGCTACGCTCGGGCTCATGAACAACTCATGGAAGAATCTGTCGTGACAATCCGAACGGCCCGAGCCGACCAAGGAACCCTCTAGCTTGGCGGCCAGAGTGTCGTGTCGGGTCAGACCTTTCCGGTGGCTGGCGCGTTTCAATGCCACCGAACTCCTCACAAGCCTTCAATCAACGCTCCAATGGAAGAGGCCATCCATGTCGCACGCGAAGCTCTTCACACCCTTCCGGGTCGGAGATCTCGAACTCGCCAACCGCATCGTCATTGCCCCGATGTGTCAGTACTCGGCCGAAGATGGCTGCATGAACGACTGGCACATGATCCATCTGGGCCAGCTTGCGCTCTCGGGCGCAGCGCTTCTCACCATCGAGGCGACGGCAGTTTTGCCGGAAGGCCGGATCAGCTATGCGGATGTCGGCCTCTATTCGGACGAGTGCGAAGCTGCCATGAGGCGCGTCCTGGAAGGCATTCGGCGATGGTCCGACATGCCGATCGGGATTCAGCTGAGCCATGCCGGGCGCAAGGCTTCCACGGAGGTGCCCTGGAAGGGAGGCGGGCAAATCCCGCCCGATCATGTCAATGGCTGGCAGACGGAGGCTCCTTCCGCAATCCCTCAGCAAGACGGCGACGTTCCTCCGACGGCGCTCGATCGGGATGGGCTTGCCCGTGTGCGGAGCGCCTTCGCCGATGCAGCCGGACGCGCCGCCAGGCTCGGTCTCGACGCCATTCAGATCCACGTGGCTCACGGCTATCTGCTCCACCAATTTCTCTCACCTTCGTCCAACCGGCGGGAGGACGCCTATGGCGGCTCTCTCGAAAACCGGATGCGCTTTCCACTCGAGGTGTTCGACGCCGTTCGCGCCGCATTTCCGGCCGAGCGTCCCGTAACGGTGCGCGTATCAGGCACGGACTGGGCAGCGGACGGTTGGACAATCGAGGAGACGGTTGAATTCGCAAAAGTGCTCAAGGCTCACGGATGCAGCGCGATCCATGTTTCGAGCGGCGGGCTGACGCCAACTCAGAAGATTCCGGTAGGGCCGAGCTATCAAGTGCCGCTCGCCCGCTCCCTGAAGCCGGTCGGAATGCCTGTCATTGCCGTAGGTCTCATCACGGATTTTGTGCAGGCGGAATCCATCCTCGTCACGGGCGACGCTGATCTGATTGCCGTTGCCCGTGCAGTCCTCTACGATCCTCGCTGGCCCTGGCACGCGGCCGCGCATTTCGGTGCTGCCGTCAAGGCGCCGAACCAGTACCTTCGCTCGCAGCCGCGGCAATATCCGGATCTCTTCAAGGTTCGCGCAGACGATTGACGACGGCCGTGGCAAGCGACGGGCAGATGTAGGCGCTGCTGGCCAAAGCGAAGCCGATCGGCTCGGAAGCGGATCACTGCCAGTCCGCTGTGCCTGAACGGGCCTGATCCCGACCGTGTCCGTGACGCGCGTCGGCCGCCGAGTGGAGGGAATGCATCTTTTCATCTCGGGCAATCTTCTGCATGTCAGGGCTATCGGTGATGAGGCGCGCTCCCCGCTGATAGGTCAGGTAGTTCCAGAGCCAGCTGAATGCCACGACAGTCCGGTTGCGCAAGCCGATTAGGAAGTAGATGTGCGCGAAGCCCCAGAACAGCCAGCCGATGAAGCCTGTGAGATGAATGGCACGGAGCTTCACCACGGCTGCCTTGCGCCCGATCGTGGCCAGATCGCCCTGATGGCGATACCGGAACGGCCCGGGCGAAGTCGTGTTTTCGACCTTCGAGGCAATCACGTGGGCCACGAAGCGGCCCATCTGCTTGGCCGCCGGCGCAATTCCGGGCACCGGCCCTCCAGTAGCATCGGCTGCTGACGCGGTGTCGCCGATCACGAAGATCTCCGGCTTGCCCGGAACCGACAGATCGGGCTCGACCTTGACCCGCCCGGCGCGATCGCGTTCCGCGCCAAGCCACTCGGCCGCCGGAGAGGCTACCACGCCCGCGGCCCATATGATCGTGCCGGCCTCAATCCGTGTCTCTTCCAGATCCACTCCGGCCTCGTCGCAGTTCGTGACCCGTGCAAGCGTCCTGACCTCGACGCCCATCCTTTCCAAGGCTTTGTGGGCATAAAGTGAGAGATCCTCCGGAAAGGTCAGCAACAAGCGAGGTCCTGCCTCCACCAGGATCACCCGCGCGGCATGCGGGTCGATCCGCCGGAATTCGGCTGGCAGGGCGTGATGAGCCACTTCCGCAATCGCTCCGGCCATTTCGACGCCGGTGGGACCGCCGCCCACGACCACGAAGGTGAGGAGACGGCGCTGCTCCTCATAGTCGTCGGTCAGTTCGGCATGCTCGAAGGCGAGAAGAACCTTTCGGCGGATGGAGGTCGCATCCTCGATCTGCTTCAGTCCCGGCGCCGAGGAGGCCCATTCCGGATGTCCGAAATAGGAGTGCGTGGCACCTGTCGCGAGGACGAGATAGTCGTATGGGATGGTCACCGATCCAGCCCGAACAATACGCGCGTCCGCATCGATGCTCGTGACATTCGCCAGGAGCACCGTCGCATTCCTCTGCCGCCTGAGGATACCCCGGATCGGCCAAGCGATATCGGCCGGTGACAGGGCCGCCGTAGCGACCTGGTAGAGCAGCGGCTGGAAGTAATGGTAGTTATGGCGGTCGATGATTGTCACATCGACAGGAACCTGCGCCAGGGACTGAGCCGCCGTCAGCCCTCCGAATCCCGCTCCAACGATCACGACCTTCGGTCTTGCATCGGTCATAACGGCCCTCGCTGTCGTTACGTAGGGAAGGCCTGCTTTTCGTCAGCACGTCCCACGCAGCCCAATTAGGGCAGTCCCCATGTTTCGCACCTGGGCAATTTGGAGCACACCCTGGATTGTACGGAAGCCTCCTGGGCCAAAGCCCGTCGATCCAATGCCTGAGCTCGGCAGATCAGGGAACCGGCAATTTCCAGGCATCATCCAGGTCCTCGGCGCCGCGCCAAGTGCTTTTCGATCGGCTCAGCCGATCCTCGGGGTATAGCGGTAACTCTGCGTCGGGCGGTCCAGCACCCGCCGCCCCATCAGACTTGCCACAAGATCAACCATGAGGAGGGCCGTACGTCCGCGCTCATCCAGAAACGGGTTGAGTTCGACCAGGTCCAGGCTGCTCACGAGACCGCTGTCGTGAAGGATCTCCATGATGAGATGCGCCTCGCGGAAGGTCGCGCCGCCAGGAACCGTGGTGCCGACACCTGGCGCGATCACGGGATCGAGGAAGTCGACGTCAAAGCTCACGTGAAGAACCCCTTGTGCCGCTGCAACGCGCTTCAGGAATGCATCAAGGAGCGACACGACGCCGTTCTCGTCGATGGACCTCATGTCGTGAACCGTCACGCCTGCGGTCTGCAGAGCGGAACGCTCCGCGGGATCGACGCTGCGGATCCCCATCATGCACACGTTCTGTGGCTTGATGGGAGCCGCAAGCGCGGGAAAGTAACCTTCGAACCCATTTCGGCCTGTTGCATAGGCCATCGGCACGCCATGCAGGTTGCCGCTCGTGGTCGTTTCCAGGGTATGGAAGTCCGGATGCGAGTCGAGCCACAGAACGAAGAGCTCACGGCCTTCTTCAGCCGCCCGGCGGGCGAGCCCGGTCATCGAACCTGCCGAGAGACTGTGATCGCCGCCGGCGAAAATCGGCATGCCGTCGCCGCTTGCCCGATAGGCCGCTTCGGCGATGGCCTCGGTCCAGGCGACAGTTTCCGAAAGGGCCTTGATGGAAGCATTCGGATGCTGCAGGTTCCGGAGCGGCCTGGGTACGATGTTGCCTCGATCCTCCACGGCATAGCCGAGATTTCGCAGCTCGGTGAGCAGGCCGGCGGTCCGAAAGGCGCTTGGGCCCATGTCGCAGCCAAGGCGGCCAGCTCCCTCCTGAACCGGCACGCCCAGAACGATGCACGGCTTCGAATTCATTGTATTCTCCCTAAGGTTCCGGCCGGTCGACGTGCAACCATAGTGAGTTGAACAGTGAAGTTTGACAAAAGGATAATGTCGGCAAGGTTCTCACCGGGGTTCAATGAGCCGTTCGGCCAGCGTTTGGCAGACGGATCGGACGCCACCTCGTGATGAGTGGTGATGGTATCCCATCCTGAAGGTCGTCGTGCAGGCGGTGAACGCCGAGTTCCGGATCCATCTCCCGTATCGAACTTCACTGCGATGCGGCCAAGCTTTTGACCGAAACTCTTTGCTGATGAAATCGATGTTCGATGGCAGGTTCAACGGTCTTACCTACCAGGAGGGCCTTCCATGTTCCAAAGCTTCAATTTCCGCAGCAGGAGCAAGCTGGGCCCCTTCTATAGCCTCGTTGCGGCCATCACGACCAAGGAACTTGGCCATGTGGAACTGGTGAACAATGGACTCGACGCCGAACATCCCGCTCGGCAACATCCCGGAATGCCAGAGATATCTGGAGGAGGTCTCGCATCGGCGGCTCTCTACCTTCAGCCCGGATGACGACAAAGAGATGGCGGGTATCTAGGGCACGCTCTTTCCCGCTTTTGGTCTTAGCGACGTAAACACGACCCCATCTTCATGCGACGCGCTAGGGCTGTAGCAACACTGGCCCTGAGAGCGGGACGTATCCTTATCGGCCCCTGGCGTACCGGATCCGCATTGCGCTCCAGGCGGGGACAACACACCCTTCAGCCTCCAGGCTCACCCGCAGGGCATACGGGAGACCGGGCCATCCCGCTTCCGTTCCCGTTCCATCTATCTGATCTTCGTTCTGCTTCTTCTGAACGGAGGCGATATCTCTGTGGGATATTAGATGAGCTCGATCCGGAGGCCTACTCGCATCACAGCCCTCACCATGGGCGACCCTGACCTAGAGCAGTATCTTGCGGCTATGGCTGCGCCGGCTTCCACACCATTCCCGGCGTTCCCCGAGAGCTCAGGGCAGGATGGGTCGCCCTCGGCGTTGCGGTCAAGTCACCAGGCAGGCTCATCCAATGGATTGAGACCCGCTCTCCATCGATTCCAAGGCAGCCATACCTGTAACTGGCATCTTCCGAGCCAAGGCGAGGCATGTCGCAGCCTAGCTCTACACGTTGCGCTGACGACATCGTTGCCAGCAAATGGCATGATCGATTCTGCAGGCCGCTTCGGTTTATCGACGCTCCGAGAACTGAAATCGCAATGAAGCCTGGAAATCAGGTCAAATCGTGCCTATATCAAGGGTGTCAGGTTCGCCTGACTATGATCGTAGAGGCAGAGTGGAATAGGCGTTTAGGACGCGGGTTCGATTCCCGCCGCCTCCACCACAAACACACCGGCCGTCCAGGTACCGCAGGATGGGTTTTGGGCGACAGGCCCTCGTTGAGGCCGTCTTGGTGTGTTTGTGATGGGGGCGATCTGGGTTCGACTGGGCGCGATAAAGGCTAGGCTGCGATTAGGCTGAGCTACGGCCTTAACAGTGCAAATTCACAAATGCCAACGACAACGTTGACATGGGTGCGGTGCGCCTCGCGGCGTAACCATCCGGGGCTCGGGATAGCCTAGCAACAGAAACGGCACCTTCGGGTGCCGTTCCCATTTTTTGAGCTGCCTGCAACTCCTTGCAGAAGCGCCACTTCATATGAAAGAAAGACTCAATTGAAAATGTCGGAGATCCAAGTGAACGGCTACGTCCGGGTTCCGAAAGGGACGATGGTTTACCCGACGGGCGATGGCGTAGAGGCTTCGTCCACCCGTGATCAGGTGGTGAAGGTCGCCAAGATCTTCGACGTGGACGTCAAGAGTGATAATTTCTACCTGCTTCTCCCTGACGAGATGCGGCTGCGGTATTTCGAGGCCAGCGGCAGCAAACGCCCTATCGACCCTGACATTCTGGAATTTGCGGACCGTTTGACGAGAGGTGACTACCGTGCTGTCGAATGGTCGACCAAATGGGCGTTGATTGCCAATCTTCAGCCGGCAGAGGCTCCTGCTCGGGCGAAGACTGGCAAGAAACTCGATGCTCCTGAGAAGAAGTCTCCCACGAAGCAGCAGCAGATGGTCACGGGATCCGTGTGGCGGTTCACCGAAGATACGGAGCTTCGCTACAAGGTTCGCAATCCAGCTTATGCTGCTGTGCGCGATGATATCGAGAGTGGCCTCCGACAGCTGCCTTCCTATGTGCGGACGCAAACAGTGGAAGCCAAGCTGAGCGAACTTGGCGTGATCGACCATCTTGATGAGCCCTGGGGGCCTGTAAAGGCAGGCGAGACCTTCACGGTTCGTAGTAAGCTGACGCCCGGTTTCGCAGGCGGGCAGGATGTGCCGATGCTCTTCCGGGGCGAGAAGTTCACACTACCCTATACGAGCCTTGAACCTGTCATCGAGTTAGTGACTGATCGTTAGATCCAGATCGGCACAGGTCTCACAATCCGTCGACATCACTGGTCATTGGCAGGTCCGACAACACGCATGATTGTCGGACTGAATGGTTATCTGCTTCAGGCTGCCTGCAACCACGATTGTCTTCTCTCAGTTTCGAGGAGCTGCTCCGCCTTGCGGGTAAATTCGCTTCCCGAGAGCCCTGGCTCGATCGGATCGAGATAGGAGACAGAAATCGTGCCGGCCCGCTTGTAGGCACGATCAGGACCCCAGAACAGGCCTGAATTCAAAGCCACCGGGAGAACCACCCGGTCGAGCCTTGTATAGAGCAATTCTACCCCACGCTTGAATTCGATAGGCATGGAAGCCGACTTTCGGGTTCCCTCCGGAAAGATCAGAACGGAGCGGCCTTCGGCAAGCGCCGCCTGACTTTCGTCGATCATCTTCCGAACGGCTTTCGAGCCGCTCTCCCGATCGATCAGGATCATCGGCGACTTGCGGAGGAACCATGAGAAGACGGGAATCGTGAGCAATTCCTGCTTTGCAATGATCGCCACATCCGGGAAGAGCGTCAGGAACGCCAGAGTCTCCCATGTCGACTGGTGGTTGGCGATGATCAGGCATGGTTCGTCGGGAATGTTGTGTCGGCCCCGTTCGGCGTAGGTCAGGCCGACAAGCCATTTTAGGCCGGCGAGAACACCGCGAGCCCATAACCGGGATGTCAGCCGGACACCACGCTCAGGAGAGCCAATCAGCCACAAGACTGCCAAAACGGGTGCGAAGAGCCCGGTCCAGACGGTCAGCAGGATATCGAACAGAGTTGAACGGACGCGCTGCACAGAAAAGCTACTTCTTTATGTGGGTTGCTGTTTGGATAAGGAATCAGAACTCGCCGACCTAGTACTTTCAGCAGGTAGTTCGGGTTGCCGAGTGAGCGTACTCAATCAGCTTGAGCACAGAGCATGAAGCGGCGCCGGATTGATGTTGCGCCGCTTGCCAGCCGGAGAACGGCTCTGCTGCTCTGGTCCTGCTAGACCTTCGCCTCTGTAGTCTCGGGGCGCGGGCTCGTGTTGAGAGCTGCTGCGGGCTTGCGCGGCCCGGCGAAACGGGGCTTGGGCTTCGGAGCTGCGATCAGCCCTTCTCGGATAGCCTGCTTGCGGGCCAGTTTGCGGCTGCGGCGGACAGCTTCGGCTTTCTCGCGAGTCTTTCGCTCGGAGGGCTTCTCGTAAGAC
Organism: Microvirga sp. 3-52; assembly: GCF_018383585.1. Classification (GTDB taxonomy): domain Bacteria; phylum Pseudomonadota; class Alphaproteobacteria; order Rhizobiales; family Beijerinckiaceae; genus Microvirga. Next base: position 104,487 of record NZ_JAHAMK010000004.1, on the reverse strand, counting down.
TTACGCGCTTTCATCTCGCGAAAAATTCCTTCGCGCTGCATCTTTTTCTTGAGAACTCTGAGGGCCTGATCGACATTGTTGTCGCGTACGAGAACTTGCAAGGTATGTCCTTTCTATATTTGATGACGTCATTCCGCCATGGGATGTATCGAGGGATCGACAAACGATACGCTGGAGAGGGGGCTATGTGCTCCGAATTTCGCTCTCGCGCACGGCTCTCTCGATCGCTCCGGATTTGATACGATAGGAAAGCTCCCCGCTCTGGTCAGCCGGCATAAGTCGCACGACCTCGTAAATGCTGGCGGCGCTTGTACGGGCGTCAGAGAACCCTGGCTGCGCCAAGCGGACCATCTGTCGGACTTTGAACTTATGGGACATCAGTAAATCTCCTCAGGCGACTGGATCGGACGCCGTTACTTTCGTGCCTTACGAGCGGCGTAACGAGCATCGCGGGCAGCCTTGCGCTCCGCCTCGAGCCTGGCATCGCTCGCTTCCTTTTCGGCTGCTGCTTGCTGTTCTTGTGCCGCCTGATCCGCGGCATGGGCTGCGCGCAGGGTGGCGAGGTCGGCTTCTTCCGCAAGGCGCTGGGTCTCGCGTTCAGCCGCGCGAACGTCGCGCGCTGCGCTCAAAGCAGCCCGGGCCGCCCGCCGTTCGGAAACAGCCGGGTCGTCGGACCCAGGCCGCTCACGGAACTTTGCCATCATGGCCTGCTTCGCGCTCTGAGAAGCCTGGAGGCGCTCGCCGAATTCTTTTTGCTTCATGTCACCTGTCGATCTTATGGAGGCTGCCAATCCCGTCCTATGCCGGTTATCGGACGCGCCTGATGCTGGTAATGGTGCCTTCAGGAAGGGTACCCTGCTCCTGCTGGGCTCGTGCCATCATTTCGACAATGCGCGTGTCGGAGGCCTTTTCTGGATTGTCGATCCAGAGATAGGCTCGGCGAGCATCGTCATAGTCCACTACGAACATCACCGATTTGGCGGGAGCTTTTCGAAAAGTATACATCGTTTTCTCACCAGTCCGGCCATTGGGTCGTTGGCCATTCAAAAGAAAAAGCCGCCCCACCCGGGAGCGGCTCCATAGGCTGCACTTATGAGAAGTGCCGTAGCATCCTTAGTCAGCCTGGATATTGTTGACGGCGACTTTTCCGGAGCGGCGGTCTTCGGCGGTGTCGAAGGAGACCTTCTGGCCTTCGCGCAGGCCGCGGATGCCGGCGCGCTCGAGCGCGGTGGCGTGGACGAACACGTCCTTGCTGCCATCGTCCGGCTGGATGAAGCCGAAGCCCTTTTGGTCGTTGTAGAATTTCACGGTGCCCGTAATCATGGGAAGATCCTTGGTTAGGCTAGAAGTGCACGTGAGCCGAGAGCGTGCAGCCGCACGACCTCGCACTCGGGTTCGTCGATGTTTGGAAGAGTGTCTGAACGTGCGCCTGGAAGGCCAAGGCGTAACGGCCCGATTGTCCGGCCAAATGTCGATAGAGGGTTATCTAGCGCCCACTTGCGGCGAATACAAGGCATGATCCCTAGTAATTTTCTAGGTGAGCCGTGGTCATAACCCAGAACTGAGCGCCCGATTCGAGCATTTTGGATGTGAAGTGCCGGTCAGGAGCGCTCCTCGATAGCTCTCATCTCATGAATTTGTCATTATTTTCCCGTTCTGTCTTGTAATTCCAAAGAAACTAGTCCATACTGGATCAATCCAACCGATATGTTCGGCCTGCTCTCTGAAGCTCATGATTGAGCGCCGAGCCTGCTTTCCGCGCCTTTGAAGTTTGGTCGCTGCGTGGAACTTCGCAGTGGATCCGTCGTTTTGCCCCGCATTCGACTTCATCAACAATCAACGACAGTGGCACGGCTCGCCGCCGAAGTCGCTCAAGGACACTATGTACACAATTCCCTCCCCCAAGCCCGTAAAGGTGCTCTCCCGGCCTTCGCCGCAGAAGCAGCCATGCAAGTCCACCTCCACGTGGCAGCCGCAGCAAACCAGTCTCACCCGGGAAGAAGTTAGAGCAATCATCCTCGAACAGATCGGTTAAGACCATCACGGTGAACGCAGTCGGCCGGACCCTCTGGACTTCCGGCCAGCCAGCCCGACTATTGTCGGCCGCGAATTGCGTTCACCGGACCAACCGGCTCTCATCTGCACCTACCCATCGTATTGATGATTCGTGCTGAAGGCAGCTACAGCCCTTGTCATTCCTGACCTGTAACCCATAACGTTACAGTCGGCTTAAACAAGGTAGGATCATGCCCTTCGCCCGAGAGGCTCTCCTGGTGGCACCGCCCCATCCGGGTTGGATCCTGCGTGACCGAGTCTTGCCGGGTCTCGGCCTGTCGGTCAGCCAGGCCGCCCGTGAGCTTCGCATCGCCCGCCAGACACTTCATCGGGTTCTTGCCGCCAAGGCAGCGATCAGTCCGGAAATGGCAACGCGCCTTGCCCGTCTCTCAGGCACAACGCCCGGCTTCTGGCTGGAGCGGCAGCAGCAGCACGACCTCTGGCACGCGGAGCAGGCGCTCTCAGGTTTGCTCGGGCTGATCCCAACCCACACGCTTCCGGCCGCTCTTCAGGCTGAGATCGGATTGTCCCATGATCGCTAAGCCTCACACCACTCCGAAAGCGCGGACCGGGGTTGCAGGTCTCGACCACATCCTCGTGGGAGGCCTGTCGCCCGGACATGTCTACCTTCTGGAGGGCAATCCCGGCACCGGCAAGACCACCATCGCTCTTCAGTTCCTGCTCGATGGGGCCGAGTCCGGAGAAACCGGGCTCTACATCACCATGTCCGAGACAGAGAAGGAGCTGCGCGATGGCGCAGCGTCCCATGGCTGGACACTCGGCGACAGCATTCACGTGTACGAACTCGTGCCGCCCGAGAGCCTTCTCGATGACGAGCATCAGCAGAGCCTGCTCTACTCGTCCGATCTCGAGCTCGGTGAAACCACCAAGGCCGTGTTCGAGGCGATCGACCGGACGCAGCCAGTGCGCATCGTAATCGATAGCCTGTCCGAGATCCGCCTTCTGGCGCAAAGCTCTCTGCGCTACCGTCGCCAGATTCTGGCGATGAAGCACTACTTCGCCCGGCAGGGGGCAACGGTTCTCCTGCTGGATGATCTGACCACGGATACCAATGACAAGACCGTTCACAGCCTCGCCCACGGCGTGATTCGCCTCGAGGGGCTTACGCCCAGCTACGGCGCCGAGCGCCGCCGCCTGAGGGTGATCAAGTATCGTGGCCAGTCGTTCCGGGGCGGGTATCATGATTTCATCATTGCGGAAGGGGGCGTCCAGGTATTTCCACGCCTTGTCTCCGGCGAGCACAAGACCGGCTTTGCCCGCAATGTCCTCACGAGCGGAATCGGTGAGCTCGACGCACTCCTCGGCGGCGGTGTCGAGCAGGGCTCGAGCACGCTGGTGATGGGTCCGGCAGGGACGGGCAAGTCCCTCCTGACCGTGCAATTCGCCGTTTCTGCGGCCGCCCGCGGTGAAAAGGCAGCCCTGTTCATCTTCGACGAGGAACTCGGCCTCCTGATCGACCGGGCCAAGTTGATCGGCATCGACCTGGAGGCGCTGTGCGCTGCCGGCCATCTGTTTATCGAGCAGGTCGACGCCGCCGAGCTCTCGCCTGGCGAATTCACAGACCGGGTGCGCACCAAGATCCATCGCTTTGGCGTGAAGACGGTCGTGATCGATGGCCTCAACGGCTATCAGGCCGCCATGCCGGAAGAGCAATTCCTGACCCTGCATATCCATGAGCTTCTGCAATACCTGAACCGGCAGGGTGTTTCGACCTTCCTCACAGTCGCTCAGCACGGGCTTGTGGGCGACATCAAGAGTCCTGTCGATGTCACCTATCTGGCCGACACGGTGATCCTGCTGCGCTACTTCGAGGCATTCGGCCAGGTTCGGCGGGCGATTTCGATCATCAAGAAGCGGTTCGGTTCGCATGAGAACACCATTCGCGAGATGCGCATCACCAACAGGGGCATCGCCCTCGGCGAACCGCTGGAGAACTTTCAGGGCATTTTGCGTGGAACCCCCGTCTTTACCGACGGCGACCGCGCGCAGCTGCTCAAAGACCGCTGAGCATGAACGACGTTCTCCACCCGCATTCGGAGCGCGCGATCATCCTGGCGCCTCATGGACGGGATGCAACTATCGCCGCAGACATTCTGCGGAGCGCGGGTATCGCGGCGGAGGTCTGCCCTGACATGCCGGCGCTCGTGCGTGAGATCGCGCAGGGTGCGGGCTTCGCGCTCGTCACGGATGAGTCTTTCCGTACGGCGGATCTGAAGGGCCTCTCCTGCTGGCTCTCGGGTCAGCCTCCCTGGTCGGACTTCGCTTTCGTGTTGCTTACCCTTCGCGGCGGAGGAATTGAACGCAATCCAGCCCTGGCGCGCCTCTCCGACGTTCTTGGCAACGTGATATTCCTCGAGCGCCCCTTTCACCCCAGCACATTGGTGAGTGTTGCCCGGTCCGCCTTGCGCGGGCGGCGGCGGCAATACGAGGCACGGGCCCGGCTGGAGGACCTGCATCGCAGCGAGGAGCGTCTGCGGTCTGCACTTGATAAGGAAAAGCGCGCCGCCGAGCATCAACGCCTGCTTATCGACGAACTGAATCACCGGGTGAAGAACACGCTTGCGACGGTGCAATCCATTTCGGCCCAGACCCTGCGTACGGCAGAGACGAAGGAGGGTGCGCGAGATGCGCTGGAGAGGCGGTTGCTCGCCCTCTCTCGGGCGCACGATGTGCTCACCCGCGAGAGCTGGGACGGGGCCGATCTGGTTGAAGTGGTTGATAAGGCCCTCGAGCCGTACCAGATCTCGGGGGAGATCCGATTCCACATCAAGGGGCCGCATGTGCGTGTGACTCCCCGCATGTCGCTCGCTCTGGCGATGGCACTGCACGAATTAGCAACCAACGCGGTGAAGTACGGTGCCTTGTCGAACAAGACCGGCACGATCGAGGTGTCGTGGAATGTGAGAAACGGGGCTGCGCCGCCCCAGCTGACCTTGAGCTGGATTGAGGCCGGAGGGCCGCCCGTGGTCGCTCCCCGCCGACGGGGCTTCGGATCGCGACTTATCGAGCGCAGCCTCGCCCATGATCTGGATGGCCAAGTGGAAATTACATTTGCGCCAACGGGGGTCGTCTGTACCGTCAATGCCCCCGTCGCGTAGAGGATCTCCGGACACGGCATCTCAGACTGTGTGAGCCATGCGATGATCAGCTCCGGCACAGGAGGCTCCCGGGAAGGGATGCTCAGGATTCTTCGTAGAGAGGATGTCGATCAGCTTTCAGCGGTTGGAAGCAGGAATTACCCGTTGCGCCACAACTGCCCTAGCACGCCTCATGGGGGTAATATTGGGGGCATCAATGGCTCACTTCGACGCTAACAAGCATCGAAGTGGGGGTGGAAGCTCTAAGATCTGTGCGTCAAGGAGCGCTTGCAGCCCATAAGTGGAACATCATCCGTCTCATGAGCAAGCTTCTCGGTCTTGCCGCCTGAACAAAATCGGCCCTCTGGACCTGTTACATGCAAGTTTCTGCAACGAGGCCCGATCCAGTCCGCCTCACCATATGCCACGACCGTACACGTCGCGTGTCGATTTCTTCAATCTCGTAGTGTTCTGCTCGGAAAGGCAGTCCACTTTTTCCCAGGATGCGGTAGGCTTTGCGGAGATCACGAGGATCGGGGGATTTTCATGACCGGTTATGGAGACACCTACTACGCCCGCACCCTTACGGATATTTCACAACGCTCTTCTCTCGATGAGACGGTGAAGGCCGATGTCGCAATTGTCGGTGGTGGGCTTGCAGGTCTAACAGCAGCTCTCGATCTAGCGCGGGCAGGCCGTTCGGTAGTGATTCTGGAGGCCGAGCGCGTCGGGTGGGGGGCGTCGGGCCGCAATGGAGGCTTCGTCGGTCCGGGCTACGCAACCAGTCACGCCAATATCACACGCATGGTGGGACATGAGAGGGCACAGATGTTGCATCGGCTTTCGATCGAGGGCGTGAGCATCGTCGAAGGGAATATCGACAGCCTTGGTATGACCGATAACAAGCGCGTCTACGGCAAGATGAGCGTGCTCCGATATCACGATCCCGACGGCCTTGCCCGCCAATGCGAGATGATGAAGAGGGAGTTCAATTACGACCTCAAAGTGATACCAACCGATGCCGTACGAGATGTCCTGCGCTCGCCGAAATACTATCAGGCGCTCTATGACCCTGCCTCCTTTCACTTCCATCCCCTCAACTATGCCCGATCCCTGGCAAGGGCAATCGAGGCCCTGAACGGTAGGATCTTTGAGGGCTCCCGGGTTCTCGGTTGCGATCTCGGAGGCGCGGAAAAGGTCGTCAGGACGACACGCGGCGAAGTCAGAGCACGCGACGTGATCTTGGCAGGTGGTGGCTATACGGACGATCTCATGCCTCGCTTGCGCCGCAGCATTCTGCCAATTGCGACGTACGTGCTTCTGACGGAGGCGGCGCCGGAAAGGATTGCCGACGCCGTGCGTACGCCGATGGCGATCAGCGACAACCGTCGTGCGGGCGATTACTATCGCCTCGTCGATGAGGGGGCGCGGCTTCTTTGGGGCGGCCGTATCACGACGCGCAGAACCGAGCCACGTCGTCTTGCCGACATGATGCAGAAGACGATGGTCTCCACCTATCCGCAGCTCAAGGGCATTCGTGTGGAGACAGCGTGGTCAGGACTCATGGCCTACGCGCGCCACCTGATGCCGCTCATTGGGCAACTCCAGCCGGGTGTCTGGTACGTCTTTGGATTCGGCGGACGTGGCATGAACACAACGGCTGTTGGAGGTCGCGTCATCGCCGAAGGCATCCTCGGCGCAAGCGACCGATACCGCCTCTATGAACCCTTCGGGCTCGTGTGGAACGGAGGTCCCTTCGGACTTGCTGCAGCGCAGCTCACCTACTGGACCTATCAAGCTATGGATCTTGCCAAGGAGCGTCAGGCAGCTCGCGCTGCCTGAACGATGGCCCTGCCGATGCGCTAATCGTACCCGAGGCGCATGTGACGCTCCAGGAACCGGCTATAGGCGCCCATCCCGTAGGAAAATACCAGGAACACGACGGCCGCGAAGACGTAGCCTTCCAGCGCGGCGATGCCAACCCAGTTTGGATCGGTCATCGCCGTACGAACGGTGGAGAGGAAATCCAGAAGGCCGATGATCGTGACGAGCGTCGTGTCCTGAAAGAAGCCGATAGAAATGTTCACCAGTGGCGGAATGGCGATCTTCAGGGCTTGCGGCAGAACGACGAGGCGCATGGCCTGCCAGTAATGGAGGCCCATCGCGCTGGAAGCCTCGTGCTGGCCTCGTGGAATCGCCTGCAATCCACCACGGATTGCCTCTGCGATATAGGCCGCTGCGAAGATGATGATGGCAATCTGTGCCCGCAGCAGCTTGTCCACCGTCATGCCGCTCGGCATGAAGAGCGGCAGCATGACGGATGCCATGAACAGAATGCTGATGAGCGGCACCCCCCGGATTACCTCGATGAAGACGATAGCGATCACACGAATGGCGGGGAGCTTCGAGGATCGTGCCAGAGCCAGAACGACACCGAGAGGAAAGCCGAAAGCAAGTCCGACAGCCGAGAGCAGGAAGGAGAGGGGCAGACCGCTCCATTGCGTCGTCGGTACATAGGAAAGGCCGAACACGCCGCCCGAAATCAGGATTGCCGTCGTGACGATTGTCACGCCCCAGAGAACGAGGAGATTTCTGTTCCAGAAGCGCGGGATCATAGTGATCCCCATAGCACCCAGAAATAGGATCATAGCGAGCGCCACGCGCCAATGCTCGTCATAGGGATAGACGCCGAAGATCATGAAGCGAAGCTTCGCCTCGTAGAAGGGCCAGCAGGCGCCATGCCCGACCTTGCAAGCCTGGGCTCCGCCCTCCGTGACGGCTCGGGTCACGAGCCAGCCGTAGGCGCCTTTGACCCCCAGCCACAGGATCCACAAGCAAGCTAGTGTGACGATGGCATTGACGGGCGTCCCGAAGAGAGGCTTGAGCATGCGGTGGAGCAGGCGACGCTCCACATTCGGTTCTCGCTGAACCGGCATCTTCAGCTGTGCTTCGGCAATGTCTGTCGCGGTCGTCATGGCCTAGCGCTCCTTCAGCGCAACGCGGCTGTTGTACCAGTTCATGAACAGGGAGATCATGATCGACAGGCCGAGATAGACCAGCATGAAGATCGCGATTCCCTCAATTGCCTGTCCGGTCTGGTTCATGGTCGTGTTCGACACCATGACGAGATCCGGGTAGCCGATAGCGATTGCAAGCGACGAATTCTTGAAGAGGCTCAAATAGCTGCTGGTGAGAGGAGGAATGATGACGCGAAGCGCCTGCGGCAGAACGACGAGGCGCATGGTCAACCCGTCCCTCAGGCCCAGTGCACGCGCAGCCTCCCGCTGCCCTTTGTGCACCGATAATATCCCGCTTCTCACGATCTCGGCGATGCCGGCTGAGGCCGAGAGTGCGAGACCGACGAGGAGAGCGGTAAATTCCGGAGTGAGCTGAGAACCGCCCGTCAACCGAAAGCGTCCTTTCTCCGGAATGCTGAGCGTTAGATCGGGTTGAACGACGAGAGCCGCGAGAACAGGTGGGAGAAGAAGAGCCAGTGCAACCAGAGGCCAGGTCACCTGCGCCTGACCCGTTCTGATGCGCTCGGCGATTGCACGGCGGCGCACGAAAATTCCGAGAATTCCTCCCAGAATCAGCGCCAGAAGAACGATCGTATGGGCGCTCGTCCATATTAGGGAAGGTACGGTCAGGCCGCTGTTGCTCAGGAAGACGTGGGGCAGAATTTCCCATGCTTCGCGCACAGCCGGTAGGCCAGTAACGATTAGGGCATACCAGAGGAAGAGGTAGAGCAGGAGAGGCACATTGCGCAGTGCTTCGACATGGAGGAAGGCCAGGAAGGCGAGCAGCGGGTTGCGGGAAAGACGGGCGATGCCGACGAAAAGTCCGATGAGCGTGGCGAGCGCCACGCTCCAGACCGAAACCCAAACGGTGTTGACGATGCCGACGAGGATAGCGCGGCCATAGGTGTCAGTGGGCTTGTAGTCGATCAAGGACTGACTGATGACGAAGCCGGCTTCACGGCTCAGGTAACCGAAGCCTGTGGCAATGTTCTGCTCCGCCAGCTTCTGTGAGACGTTTGAAAACAGATAAAGACCGACAAGGACGATGCTCCCGACGGCGAGCACCTGGTAGAGAACAGCCCGAAAGCGAAGATTATAAAGGAGGCTCGTCCCGCTCGACGCATCGGCGCGCATGATCATCCTTTCCGGATTCTGCCAAGGGCGAAACGGGCGGCCGCAGGGCCGCCCGTTGATCTCAGATTACCGGAACGGCGGTGCGTAAAGCAGCCCGCCCTTGGTCCAGAGCTCGTTCGGACCGCGCGTCAGACCTAGGCGGGTCTTCGGGCCAAGGTTGCGATCAAAGACTTCAGCGTAGTTTCCGACCGACTTGATGATGTTGTAGGCCCATTTGTTGTCGAGGCCGAGCATCTTGCCGAAATCTCCGTTCACCCCAAGCATGCGCTGAATTTCAGGATCTTCGCTCTTGAGATGTTCATCCACATTGGCCTGGGTCACACCCTTCTCCTCTGCTCCAATGAGAGCATAAACCGACCAGTTCAGAATATCGCGCCAGTTCGGATCGTTCTGGCGAATGGTGGGAGCGAGGGGTTCTTTCGAGATGGTCTCGGGCAGAATTACGTATTGTGAGGGATCGTTGGCGATGGCGCGGACGGATGCCAGATCCGAGCGGTCCGTCGTGATGGCATCGCAGCGCCCATTGAAGAAAGCATTTCGCCACTCATCGGAGTTCTCGAACACCACGGACTCATATTTGATGTTCTTGGGGCGGAAGAAGTCTTCAAGGTTCTGGAGAGTCGTGGTGCCGGGCAGCAGACAGATTGCGGCATCGGCGAGCTCGCTGGCGCCCTTCACATTGAGTTTGGCCGGCGCCATCAGGCCCTGGCCGTCGTAGAATACGACTGGCCCGAAATCGAGACCGAGGGATGTGTCACGCGAGAAGCTCCAAGTGTTCTGGCGGGACAGGATGTCCACTTCACCGGACTGAACCGCCTGGAAGCGGACATTGGTGTTGAGCGGAACATATTCGACTTTGTCAGGATCGCCGAAGACCGCAGCCGACACGGCGCGGCAGATATCGACGTCGAAGCCCCGCCGAACACCTTTATCGTCGGCATACGAGAAGCCGGGAGCGACCGGCGACACGCCGCAGAGAATCTTTCCGCGTTTCTTGACGGTGTCGAGCGTCGCTTGAGCAGACGCCGGTGCCGCCGAAATGGCGGTGATACCCGCGATGAGGCCCAGCGCGAGCCAGCGGGCCATAGTTTTGGATTGCATCATTTCATTCCCTCTACCCATGCGCCTTATTTGGTCGCTAACGCTTAAAGCTAGACCCGAAACAACTGGAGTTTCAAGGGCAGATTTTCCCAGCGTAAAGTGCGTGAGACCTTGCGACTGACTAAAAGGTATGCAAACTCGTCGTTCCTCAACTGCAGCAGATGCTGCGACTGCTTCCTGCTGCGTGAGTGGCCAATGCCCATCCTGCCCAAAGCCGACATCGTCCTCACAAACGGCCGCATCTTTCGTAGCCTTTCAGAACAGGTGACCGAAGCCATCGCCCTTTGGGCAGGACAGGTCTTGGCAACAGGATCCGCTGCCGACATGGAGCCACTCATCGGCCCAGGGACGCGGGTGATCGATCTTGCAGGCCGCCTTGCAACTCCAGGATTGTGCGATTCCCATATGCACCTTCTCCCCTATGGGGTGATCATGGGTCACGTGGACGTGCGTGCTTCCTCCGCGCCGACCCTTGCCGCGCTGCTCGAAAGGGTTAGGCAGCGCGCGTCTGTTACGCCCCCGGGCCAGTGGATCCAGGGCCGCGGCTATGACCAGTTCGAGCTTGATGTCAGGCGTCACCCCCTTCGTGAAGAGCTCGATGCCGCGGCACCCGATCATCCCGTTGCGATCGTGAGAGCCTGCGGCCATGTGACGATCTGCAACTCGAAGGCACTTGAACTTGCGGGCATTGATGAGACGACTCCTGTTCCTCAGGGAGGTGCCATCGAGCAGCGGGACGGGCGATTGACGGGCCTTCTTGCCGAGACAGGACGTGACCGTCTCAAGGCCGTGCTGCCGGAACCGACGGATCAGGAACTCGTTCAGGCCATCGGCGATGCTGGTAGAGCATGTCTGTCGTACGGCATCACCAGCGTGATGGATGCCGGTGTCGGCATGAGGGCAGGCTACCGCGAGGTCGCCGCCTATCGCACGGCTCAGCGCCTCGGCCGCTTGCCTGTGCGGACGACCCAGTGCTTGCTCGGCGGGCCGGGAGGCATCGTGGAGCAGGCCTATGCCGATGGAGTCGTGACAGGCGTAGGCGATTCCATGTTGCGTGTCGGGCCGGTGAAGATCTTCACCGACGGCAGTGCCGGCGGCCGGACCGCCGCTATGACGGAGCCCTATGTGGGAGAGCCCAGAACCACCGGCCTGATGCTCCTTCACGACAACGAGATGAATGATCTCGTTCATGACTATCACGCAAAAGGCTATCAGCTTGCGGTTCATGCCATTGGAGATGCTGCCATCGAGCAGACCCTCAATGCATTCGAGCGCGCGCTCGAGGCTATGCCGGATCCGGATCGCCGCCACAGGATCGAGCATGCGGGCTATGCAAGGGCCGACCAGAACGCCCGCATGAAATACCTCGGCGTTCAGCCGGTGCCGCAGCCCGTGTTCATCTATGATTTCGGTGATCTGTACGTTTCCGTTGTGGGCGAGAAGCGTGCGAAGCCCTCCTATCCCCTCAAGACCTGGATCGATCTCGGCTTCAGGCCCGCAGCCGGCAGCGACGCCCCGGTCTGCGACATCAATCCCTTCCCGAACTTCTTCTCGATGCTGACGCGCAAGACATCCCATGGAACCGTTATGGATGAGCGGGAGGTGGTGTCCATCGAACAGGCGATCACAGCATTCACGGAATTCGGAGCCTATGTGAACAAGTCCGAACATGAATGGGGCCGTCTTGTCCCCGGTCTTGCAGCGGATGTCGCGGTTTTCTCTCGCGACCTCCTCGCGGCTTCGCCAGAGGAAATCCTGCAAGAGACCCAATGCGATCTCACGATCCGCGGCGGAGAGGTCGTCTTCGATCGTCATGGAGAGGTAGCGCGTTGATCCGTTCGGTTCATCGCAAAGCTATTGAAACTAGTAAAAAGGCCCCGAACTTCCTCGGGGCCTTTTGTATTCCGCGCAACCTGCTCAAAGCAAGTCAGCTGCGTATCGGAAAGACGCGTGGGCTCAATTCTTCGAGCCCACGCCCGGCCCAGTCGCGCTGCGGCGCTGCTGCAATAGCGTCTGCCTGCCCTCTGCGAAGCATCTCAAGATCCTCGCCGATGTCGAAGTCCAAGATTTCCCCATTTCGGACGACCTGACGACCGTCGACATAGACATCCTTTATGGCTCTGTCGTTCGCCGAATAGACGAGGCTGCGAATGGGTTCGTAATCGGGCTGCATATAGGGATTGCTCATATCGACGATCGAGAAATCCGCTTTGCACCCTGGTGCGAGGCGTCCCAGATCGGGGCGGCGGATCATGTCGGCGCCGACCGCTGTCGCGGCCATGAACGCATCGCGCGTTGTTGAGGCCGTGAAGCTGCCCGCAACGATGCGGCCAGCATAGCAGGCCATGCGGAGTTCATCGAGCATGTTGTGGGGGAAGCTGTCTGTGCCGATGCCGCAGCGGATGCCCGCCTTCACGTAGCGGCTCAGGGTATTGAGGGCGATTCCGCGTCGCGCGAAGACCACGGGGCAGTGGGCCACCTGAGCACCGCTGTTGCGCAGGCGTTCGAAATCGTTGGCATGAGGCCAGTGGAGCCAGGGATGGTCATTCAGAAAGATGCAGTGGCCGATGATCGTATCCGGTCCAAGCGCTCCGATCCTGTCCAACCATTCGATGGGCGTGGAACCATAACGGCGCATGATCTCCTGAAATTCCACGATGCTCTGGGCGGCATGGATCTGGATCGGCTGGCCTCGCTCCCGAGCTGCATCGAGCGCGTCGCGGATCTGGCCTTCGGTACAGGTATCGATCTGCGCTGGGCCGATGAAACCTGTGATGCGTCCGCTTGAATGCTTCGAGGCAGCATCGGCAATCTCGATAGCCTCGCGCAGCAATCGGTCGCCCGTGGCCGGATCGAGATCATACTCAACCGAGTGACCGTTCGTGGTTCTCCATGGCCCTGATCTGAACATTCCCCACAGCACAGCTCGGATTCCGGTTTCCGCGTATTCGTCGGCCCAGGTCTCGCGGGGCCTGCCGAGATCGCAAATGGTCGTCACGCCGCTCCTCAGCAGCTCCGAAGCTGCAACCCGCAGCGCCGGGCGTGTGTATTCAGGACCGATCTGGAAGACCGGCATGAACTCGTAGAGAGAACTCTGTCCGAGACGCGGGCTGCCGAGCTCCTCCAGCATACCCTTCCAGCCCGGTTCGTGACCGGGATGGCTGTGAATGTTCACGAAGCCGGGGATAATCATCATGCGGCTGGCGTCGACCTCTGCATCGACGGAGCTGGAATAACCTTCACCGACATGGACGATATCCGTACCGCGAATTACGAAATCCGCATTGCGGAGATAGACATGGGATTGAGCAGCCTCATCCCAGGCGACGATCCAGTCGCAGTTCCGGAAGAGGGTCGTCTTGGCGACAACACTGGTCATTTCAAACTCCATATGAGCAGAGAAGGGGCCGGTCAGAAGGTATTCATGAAGGGGAGGTCTGCGAGAGGCGGACATGGCCGACCGCCATGACAACGGCTGCCTGAGTCGGCTCGACCACTGGGATTCCAAGAGCCTCCTCCAGAGCCGCTCGGTATCTGGCCATGCCAGCGCAGCCCATCACAAGGGCATCGGCCCCGTGGCTGTCTTTCAAGGTGAGGCCAACCTCGACCATGCGGTTCAGAGCTCGATCTTCGTCAGCGAGTTCCGCAACGCCTAAACCGATCGGCAGGTCGGCGGCAAAGCGGTCCATGACGCCCATCGCGCCGAAATAGCGAAGATGTCTCGGAATGGACGTCGGCAGGATGGCGATGACGCCAAAGCGCTGCCCAAGAGTGAGGGCCGTCAGCACCCCGCATTCGGCGATCCCAAAGACGCGACGATGGCTCTGCTCACGCAGTGCATGAAGGCCTGGGTCCGAGAAACAGGCAATGACAAAGGCGCCCGCGCTGTGCTCCAACTCAGATGCTTTACGCAGCATAGGGATCACGACACTGTCGACATCCCGTTGAGATTGGATGCCGGGCGGCCCTTCGGCCAGGGAGAGGCATACGATGTCAGGCCCGTCGACGCTGCGAAGGGGAGCCACGGCCTTATCGATCGCCGCCGTGATCGTTTGAGAAGAGTTCGGATTGATCACATAGACCGGCGAGCCCATGATTCTCATATCCTCAGCGAGCAAGAGGCAGAGAGAAGGGGGCGAGACTTGACAGAGAACGGCCTTGCGGATCGTCCTGCTCGGCCCGCCGGCAGGCACGCTTCTGCGCATCCTGCAATTCCCGAACCGCACCGTCGTAGTCCAGTTTGACGACGCGACGGTCCTTCACGACCACTTGGCCATCCACATAGACGTCGCGAATGGCGCGCTCGGCGGCGCAATGAATGAGATTGCGCAGCGGATCGTGGATCGGCTGCATGGCCGGATGGCTCAAATCCACCAGGACCAAGTCCGCCTTGGCGCCGGATATCAATCGACCGATGTCGTCGCGACCGAGAGCTTTTGCCCCACCGATGGTCGCGGCGGAAAACAGGCCGCCCGTATCGAGATCAAAGACGCTGCGGCCGGAAACGCGTGAACAGATCAGCGCCTCTCGCAACTCCTCAAGCATATTGAAGGGATAGCTGTCGGTTCCGATACCGACATTGACGCCTGCTCGGCGATAGGCACCGAGGCTTTCCAGGGTCATGCCGCTGCGCGCGAAGGTAACGGGGCAATGCGCGATCGACGTGCCGCTCCTGGCGAGCCGCGTGAGATCGTCCCGGCTGCGCTGCCGAGTCCAGGAATGATGATCGAGAAAGATGCAGTGGCCGAGGATCAGGTCCGGCCCAAGGATCCCCATTCGCTCCAGCATTACGGGCGCAGTCTCTCCGGTCCGCCGGAGCAATTCCTCGTGCTCCGCCATAGTTTGAGCAGCATGAATGGTGATGCGCATCCTGCGGCTACGGGCCTCCGCGACAGCATCCTGAATCAGCTCTTCGGAACATGTCTCGATTTGCGATGGCGCGATGACACCGTCGATGCGGCCACTAGGATGCGCGCGGGCGTCGGCTACGAATGCCAGGGCTTCGGCATAGCGCTCCCGCCCCCGAGCTTTGTTCCACTCGAAGTCCAGGCGGTGGCTCCCGGCGAGGCGCCATTGCGCCTCGCGGAAGCCGGGTGCGAGGTATGAACGCAATCCACTGTCGGCCGCGAGAGAAAGCCATTTAGGGGCAGGCGATGCGATGTCGAGATGGGTAGTTACGCCGCTGCGCATCAAGTCGCTCAGCATTACCGTCTGGCAGGCGGCCTTGGCATCCTCATCAGCGTCGATCAGCGCCGAATACTCGTAAAGGGCGTTACCCCAAAGGGCAGTGGTCCCAATGTCCTCGAACAAACCCTTCGCAATCGGCTCGTCGCCGGAATGGCAATGGATGTTGACGAGGCCGGGCATCACCATAATGCTTGAGCCGGCAATCTCGTTATCGGCATCGCCCTGGTAGCTCGGCCCCACATACAGGATTTCGGCTTTGGAGAAAGCCACATCGGCGTCCTGCATGTAGACGTGCTGCGAGGTGTCGTCGTCCCACGCGATCACCCAAGCAGCATTTCGAACAACTGTTGTTGTGTCAGTCATGAATTATCAAGCCGATGCAATTGCGTTGAATGCTGGTGAGTCAACTTGCCGATAGGGTTCAAGGATGTTGATCACAGGAGCTGTGCGCCGAAATTGGTGGCGGGGTTGAATTCCGGGCTTAGCCGTCCGGTTGGGCGCATGACGGCCGAACAGCTGCGCAGTTGCAGTTGTCCGGATCCCGGTTCTGCCTGCAGCCTACCGTCGACAATGATCATGTCGCCGCGGCGCAGAACAATCTCTGGCCAGCCTTTCAGTCTGCGGCCCGTAAAGGGATTGTAGCCGACATTGTCATGCAATCCGTCATCCGTGAGCGTCACCTCTCGATCCGGGTTCCATATCGCGATGTCTGCATCGGCACCGACGGCTATGGCACCCTTTCGAGGGTGAAGTCCGTAAATCTTCGCCGGAGCCGTCGCCGTCAGCTCAACGAACTTTTCAAGGCTCGACATTCCTTGGCTCACCATGGCGTCGAAGAGCAGCGGCAGGCGGGTTTCGAGCCCGGGCAGCCCATTCGCAATCTGCTTGAAGTCCGGGCTTGAGCCAGCGGCAAGCTTGCCGCTGGCATCAAACCTGTAAGGTGCGTGGTCAGAAGAGACGAGCTGAAGGTCTCCAAGGTCGAGGCCGCGCCATAACGCGTCCTGATCGAATGTCGTGCGAGGAGGAGGGCTGCACATCCATTTGGCCCCCTCAAGACCTCGCTGATCCAGATCCTGGGCCGTCAGGAACAGATACTGCGGACAGGTTTCGGCAAACACCTTGATGCCCTCGCCGCGGGCTCGCCGGATGACAGCAGCTCCCTCCGCTGTGGAGACATGAAACAGCATGACAGGCTGATCCAGGAGCTGAGAGAAACGAATGAGACGCTCAAACGCCTCGATCTCGCAGACTCGCGGATGACTGATGCCATGGAACTTCGGTTCGACGTAGCCGCGCGAGACAAGCCTGTCGGCCATCCACTTGATCATGCCATGGTTCTCGGCATGCGCACAGACCAGGGCTCCGTATTTGCGGGCCACCATCATCACGTCGAGGACCTGCTCATCGAGCAAGCGGACACGATCATAGGTCATGAAGATCTTGATCGATCTATGTCCCGCTTCGATCAGCCGGGGCAGGTCCTGCTCCAGGGTTTCTGGGGTCGGATCGGAGATCCAGAGATGGAAGGCGTAATCAGTTACTGCGCCAGCGGCCGCCAAGCGCGAGTAGTTCTCCACGACATCGCGCAGCCTATCCCCCCGATGCTGTGCTGCGAAGGAGATGACCGTCGTCGTGCCACCGAATGCTGCGGAGCGGGTCGCCGTCTCGAACGTGTCGGCATTCATCAATCCGCCACCGGAGAGCTGCTCGATATGGCAATGAGCATCCACACCGCCAGGGAGGACGAGCTTGCCTGCGCCATCGATGGTGCGGTGCGCCTGCAGATCTCTTCCGAGTGCGGCGATCACGCCGCCTTCGATTGCGACATCCATCGTCGCGACACCTTCGGTGCTCGCGACGCGCCCGCCTTTGATGACCAGATTGTACTCGGCCAATGAATCCCCCAGAGCTATAGGATGGCGATTTTCTTCTCTTGTGCAAATCACAATGTATGCGGATGAGTTGTGCCTCAGCAAGGGGAAGTTGGGAGTGATGACAGGCTAATCCGCTATCCGGGATTTGCCATTGGCGACGTGCGCGCTGGTTCGGTCAAGCGGGTGTCAGCCGCGGTCGGGGCGGGCGCCCAGGTCGTGGCTGCCCTGCATGCCTGCCTTGCAGGGCAGGGTCGGCAACCGAGTGTGCCGCAATCGATGAGAATGACCTGTGGCGATAGGCCCGCAGGGACATTTCGAAATCGGAATGGCCGCCATCGAGCGGCGCCTCCCCGTCTTCATGGAAAAGCCGCCGGCTCCGACGGCGCTTCAGGCTCGTCAGCTTGCCGAGGCATCGAAGCGCCAGGGCGCGCCGGTAGTGATAGGCTTCATGAAGCGCTATTCGACGGCAAACCGGATTGCGTCCAACATCCTCCTGGCACCCGAGTTCGGCGAACGGACCAGCTTCCTCGGGCAGTACATGACGGCACCTACCTACTTCGCTAAGGACCCGGACTGTACCGGCTTTTATCTGCACCACTGCGTGCATTACTTCGATCTCGTTCCTTACCTGATGGGCGAAGTCGAAACGGTGAGCTCCCGGCGGCATGAGCTCGCACCGGGCAAACTCCTCCTCCATGTTGACTTTCGCTTCGTCGGTGGTGCCATCGGAACCCTCGTGGTGGGCACGCATCAATCCCGCGGCACACCCATGGAATGGTGGGAGGTCATGGGCGACCATCGCCGGGTCGAGGTCAGGAATGTCCATGAGGTCCGCTATTACCGCGCTCCGCCCTTCAAGGTCTCCGACCGCAGCGCAACGCTGGCGGATGGCGTCGACACCTTGGTCTGGGAGCCTAATATGACCGCCGCGGCGAACGAGGATCACAAGGGATATCATGCTCTGCTGGGCGAGTTCGTCCGTGCCACCCGTGAGCCAGTTGAAATTCCCACGATTGCCGATGGAGCCCGAGCCATGCAACTGCTCGAGCAGGCCATTGGCGGGACGGCCGCGGAAGTCCGCTAGGGCATCGGACCCAGAGGGCCGCGTCAGCGAAAACCGGGTCTACTTTTCCGAACGATGCTAGCGGCCGAGCACGAGATTCGGCAGCCAGGTGGTCAGCGGCGGCCAGAACGTGATCGCGACCAGCACTGCAATCAGCGGCAGCAACCATGGGATGATGGCGCGCGACATTGCTTCGAAGCTGATGTTTGCGATTTTCGAAGTGACGAAGAGCACGACCCCCACCGGCGGCGTGATCGTGCCAATCATCAGGTTGAGCACGAAGATCAGACCGAACTGGATCGGATCGATCCCGAACTGTGCCGCAGCCGGCGTCAGGATCGGGATCAGGATCAGCATCGCTGCGAGCGCCTCCATGAAGCAGCCGACGAAGAGCAGCAGCAGATTGACGATCAAGAGGTAGATTAGTGGCGAGCCGGCGAGGTCGACGAGCCAGGGGCCGACGAGCTGCGGGATGCGTGAGATTGAAAGGCACCAGCCCAGCGCGGCGGCCGTCATCACCAGCGCCAGAACCACGCCGGTCGTTTCTACCGTCTGCACGACAAGCTCGGGCAGGTCGTTGAGCGAGAAGCTGCGGTAGACGAACAGGCCCAGAACCAGCGCATAGGCGGTCGCGACGGCGGCCGCCTCGGTCGGTGTGAAGATCCCGGCCATCATACCCCCGAACAGGATGATTGGAGTCATGAGCGCCCAGTGCGCTTCCTTGTAGGCCACCCACAGCTGCGCGAAGCCAGGGAAGGGGTGGCGCGGCAGGTCGCTTTTCTTTGAGACATAGACCACCATCGCCATGAGTGCGCCGGCCATCAGCAGCCCGGGAATCACGCCGGCGAGGAAGAGCCCACCGATCGAGACGTCGGCCGAGACGCCGTAGATCACCATCGGCAGGGAAGGCGGGATGATCGGGCCGATCGTCGCCGAGGCGGCGGTAATGGCGGCAGCCGTCTCTGGGCTGTAACCCTCGTCTCGCATCGCCTTGATCTCGAGCGTGCCGACGCCGCCTGCGTCCGCCACCGCGGAGCCGGACATGCCGGCGAAGATCACGCTGGCGAGGATGTTGGCATGGCATAACCCGCCGCGTAGGAAGCCGACGCAGGCGGTGGCGAAGGCGAAGATGCGGTCAGTGATGCCGGCCGAGTTCATGATGTTGCCCATCAGGATGAACAGTGGCGCCGCGAGCAGCGGGAAGGAATATGCCGACTGCGCAATCTTCTGCGGAACGATGCCGAGAGGAAAAGCGCCGAAATAGGCGAAGGCGATGGCTGCCAGCCCCATCGAGACGAAGAGCGGCACACCGAGCAGCAGCGCGGCAAACCAGACCGGCAGGATCTGCAGCATCAGCGTGCTCATAGCGGCTGAGCTCCCGGTTCCGGAGCGGCGATGCGCCTCCCGGCCAGAGCCAGCGCGGCATCGCCAATCGCCTGCAGGATCAGCGCGAGCGCCGCCAGCGGCATGAAGGCATAGAGCGCAGCTGCCGTAATCGGCAAAGCGATCGATTCCACGTCCCATGTCCGGTCGATGAGGCCGAAGGAGTAGCGCAACAGGACGAGTGCGAAGAGCACAACCAAGCCCTGCGTCAGCAGCTCGAGCGCAAGGCCGAGCGGGGCAGGTAGCTTGTCGGCAAGGACGGTGATGCGGATATGCGAGCGCCGCCGACTAGCGATGATCCAGCCGACGAACGCCGTCCAGACGAGAAGGTATTGCGCGAGCTCGTCACTCCAGGTGACAGGCGCGTTGAGTTGGCGCGAGATCACGCCGACGAGCACGCTTGCGAGCAGTGTCAGCAGCAGCACGACAGCGCTCCAGCGCAGGAGTCTATCGGCGATGGAGAGGAAGGACTTCATCTTCCACGGACCCTTTGGAGATGGCGGTGCTTGCTCATCATTCCAGCCGAGGCGAAGCCAAGGCGCTCACGCGGCTTGGCCTGAACGTCGGCCATTGCGGTAAGGATAGTTCACCTTAAAGCGACGCCAGCGCGTCCCAGGTACCCTTGCCCCACTTGCTCTCGAACTGCTTCGGCACACTGTCGAGCACGGGCTTGCGGAAGGACTCCATGTCCGGCTCGGTGACGCTCATACCGGCGCTCTTCAGCGTCGCGACCAAGCCCGCCTCCTGGTTCGCCAGCTCCTGATCTTGCCAGGCGACGTTGTCAGCGATCGCCGCTTCGATGATGGTGCGATCAGCATCGCTGAGGCTTTTCCAGAAGTCGGTGTTCACGATGATCAGTCGGGGCGTGATGATGTGGCCCGTCAGGATCAGGTGCTTTTGCACCTCTTGCAGCTTGGCACTGTGAATGGTCGGGAGCGGATTCTCCTGCCCGTCGACGGCACCTTGGCTCAGCGCCAGGTAAAGCTCATTGAAGTTTACTGGCGTCGCCTTGGCCCCCCAAGCTTCGACCATGGCGCGGAACGTGTCGACCGGAGGCACACGCAGTTTGAGGCCCACGACGTCGGCGGCGCTCTTCACGGGCTTGGTGCCGGTAGTAAGGTGGCGTTTGCCGTAATAGGTAACGGCGGCCATACGCATGCCACGCTTCTTCTCAAGCTCGGCGTTCATCTGCGCGAAGACCGGCGCCTTGGCGACTTTCGCCATATGGGCGGCGTCCCGCCACAGATAGGGCGCCTCAACCACCGAGAGCTGCGGCAGGAAGGAACTGAGCGCCGCAGCGCCGTCTGTCGTCATTGTCAGTGCGCCGGAGGCAACCGACTCCATCATGTCCTTGCCTGAACCGAGCTGACCAGCAGGGAAGGACTGGATGTCGACGCGGCCGGAGGTCTTCTCCTTCACCTGCTTGGCAATGCGTTCGACCATCTGCACCTGTGGATGCGTGGTCGGCAGCATCTCGCCCCAACGCATGACGGTCGCCTGCGCGCGCAGGATGCTGGGCATCGAGACAGTGGCGCCCGCTGCGACCGTTCCCAGAACGAAGGCACGTTTCGTCAATATGCTCATCTTCGCTTCCTCCCAATGTGGCCGATTCTTCGGCTCCTTCATGTCCAATCGACACAGCGCCAGTGTCATTGCCCGTCAGCGAGCGCAGCCGATATGCGTACTCTTCGTCCCTTCGACAGCATCGTCCTCCCACACCGGCATTGTAAGGCGGCAGAATGGCCGAGGCGGTTAGGGAGAAATGGCGGGTCTTCCTTAGCTGATCACTGACATGTTAGCTTGATGTCGAAGAGGCGGCAAGCTAGGCGGCGCCTTCAGGCTCGGGCCCTATTGCATCCGACGACCGGAAGTCTTGGTGTAAGCCTGTGACCGGCATCAACCCAGCTCAGACACGACAGAGCGGCCTTTTCCCCGGCGACTGGCATGTCGCGAGAGGTTGGACGTCAACGAGCCTCGTGGCCTGCGAGGGAACGGCGGCATTGATGCCGCCGAGAGCCCAGTATCGCCGTGATTTGGTTCGGGCCGAGCAACAGTGTGAGTTGGAATGTCCCATGATAACATTGAGCGGAAGAGGAGCTTTGGTCAGTTCATGAGGCGGTAAGCAGACCTTTATTTCATTCGCTGCTGGTTATTCTCTGACCCGCTCCAGACCTTACGGCCTTTGGACTTTGCCATTTACACCAAGGCGCCTGGCTGCTCTTTCAGATGGATACGCATGACGATATCCTGATCATAATTTCCGAAACCGCGACCAAAGATGTTGATTCCACCAGGGTGTTGGGCCGTCTCGTCAATCCCGATCCTCAACCGGATCCCGTGATGCTTATCAAGATCAAGCTTGTCGAGTGTTACGTCCGATATCTGGACGTCGTTTACTGAAGCTCCACTCCGGGAGATCTGCCAAGTAACGAGCTTGCCATACTGTGACCCTTCCAGCTTCCACCACTGTGGCGTGTAAAGACCGCGCTTGTCGCCGAAGTCACTCGGGGAGATCCAGGTCCCGATTTTCACATTGTTAACCCAGAGGCTGATCTCGGATGGCCAGTCAAGGCTCGTGCCCGGAACCTCGGACGAAAGTTCCATAACAAATTCGAGTCTATCGATCTTAGCCCCGAGAACCTTGCCGTTGTTAGGGAATTTGTATTCGACGAACCCCCGCCTGAACCAGATCAACGATGCATTCATGCGGTGGGGATCGAGAAAGAAATCCGGCACGTCAAGAACACCTAGAACATTCTCTGTCGAGCAGAGTCCGCAGGGGGCGCTCACATCACAGCTTGTATAGAGGCCGATAGGCATGGACACTTCGACGTGGTCCTTGCTCTTGAGTGCATCCTGATCGTCGAATCGGATGATGATTTCGTCGTAGCGAATTGAGCAGACCTTCTGCTGGCCCTTAGAGGCTTTGAGCGTCTCTGTCTCAATCAGTCCCGAGCGTTCTAATACCTGGATATGGGTTGCGATCGTGGACTGAGGCAAGTCCAGTGCATCGCTGATCTCATTCACGTTCAGCGGACCTCGCGCCCGCAGGAGCTTAAGGATCCGGATCCGGCCCGGTGAAGCGATCCCTCGGATTGTTTCAGAGCTTTCCTCTGCAACAAGCGTCAGAAATTTTCTTTTAAATGTCGACATTTAGCCGCTCGACTAGGATCTCGGGCTACTCAGAGGCCCTTCAACTGAAAAGGATATGTATCGGGAGTTCCGATATATATCAATGATCCCGTTGACCAATCCCAAAAACTAAGGGCTAATTAAGAAAAAATAAAGTTTAACCCAGGAGGAGCGCCGATGCGAATTCTACGCTTGCTTACAGTTGCGACAGGTCTGGCTTTAGCCGCGACCACCGCACTTGCTCAAACGACCGTCCCGGGAGTGCCCCGGAACGAGACGCTCATTCTCGAAAACCCAGAAGGCACGATTAAGAATCCTGGATGGTTCAACATCTGGACCATCAATGCCGGCGGCCAGTACACCGGTCTGCACCAGCTTGCCCTTGATACGCTCTGGTACATCGATCCAGAGCGCGGCCTCGATGGAGTTTGGGAAAATTCGCTAGCGGCAGAGAAGCCGATCTATAACGCGGACTTCACCGAGATGACGGTAAAGCTGCGCCCTGGAATCTACTGGAGTGACGGCGTTGAGTTCACAGCCGATGATCTCATCTACACGGTCGAGACCCAGATCAAGAACCCGGGGATGCGCTGGAGTGCGCTGCTGGGGCTGAATGTCGAGAGCGTGTCATCGCCAGAGCCATGGATGGTCCGATTCAAGCTCAAAAAGCCAAACTCACGATTCCACTCGCTCTTTACAGTGCGGTTCAACGCTATCTGGATGATGCCGAAGCATGTCTTCGAGAAGGCGGCCGATCCTCAGAAGTTCGACTTCAATCCACCAGTGTCTCTCGGCGCCTATAAGATTCACAGCTTTGATCCTGACGGGAAGTGGTACATCTGGCAGAAACGCGATGACTGGCAGCGCACGACGCTCGGGCGCTATGGTGAGCCGGGTCCAAAATTTGCGGCCTATATCGACCCGGGTCCGCCAGATAAACGCGTGATTGCGCAGCTCAACCACAACTTGGATGTGGTGCATGACATTGCGCCCGAGGGCATGTTCACCCTGTCCAAGCAGTCGCCAAGCTTAAAGACTTGGTTCAAGAACTTCCCGTTTGCGCATCCCGATCCGACCTTGCCGTCAGTGATCTTCAACATGCAGAACCCAGCCTTCCAGAACCGTGATGTGCGGTGGGCGCTGGCTCTACTGATCGATGCCAAGGCCGTTTCTATGGCGTCCTATCGCGGTGCTGCGACCTTGTCACCAATTGGAATTCCGCCGACAGGAACTCATCCGGACGATTACCATATCCCGCTTCAGGATTGGCTTGCTTCCTATGAGATTGATACTGGCAAGAGCAAGTTTAAGCCGTACGATCCGAATATCGGCAATCAGATTGCTGATATGCTGCGTCCCACATTGAAGGAGCAGATTCCGACAGACCCGGCGGAGATCAGGAAGGCGTTCGGCTACGGGTGGTGGAAGCCTAACCCGCAGGCCGCTGCGGAGCTGCTCGAAAAGGCCGGCTATACCAAACGCGGCAATGTCTGGCACACGCCGGACGGGAAGCCATTCTCAATCAAGCTAATGGTTGAGGGTGATTCCCGTCCGATCCTGACTCGCGCCGGAACGATGATCGTTCAGCAGTGGCGCCAGTTCGGCATTGATGCCAAGACGGAAGTCGCCCAAGGCACGATGCTCGACCGCCGCAACGCTGGCGATTTCGAGACGCTGATTTCTTGGAGCGTTGAGACCTATGGCGGCCATCCGGACCTGTCGTACTTCCTCGACAGCTGGCACTCTCAGTTTGTCGCAGCCCCAGGCAAGACACAATCGCCGCGCAACTGGCAGCGCTGGAGCCATCCGGAACTCGACAAGATCATTGAGGAGGTGCGCCGGATCTCCTTCGACGATAAGCGAACTGTCGAACTTGGTCGTGAATACGCCAAGCTTATTGTTCGCGAAATGCCGATCATCCCACTGATGGCATACAATGTCTTCACGGCCATGGATGAGACATATTGGACGGGATACCCGACTGCGGACAATCCCTATGCCAATCCAGTACCAAACTGGGGCAATTCCCGCTCAATGATGGTGAAGTTGAAGCCCAAGCAGCAGTAGCGCGCAGACATCTCCTTACTTTCTTCAGACAAGGAGCGGTCCATGAGGGCTTACCTCACCTACCTGTCCAAGCGGCTGGTGCAGTTCGCGGTTGTCGTCTTCGTCGGGATCAACATCACCTATCTGGTGACGCATATGACCCCGATCAATCCGGTCGAGCAGTCGATCTCGGCTGCGACTGCGTACGGGGCGACGAGTCCGGAAGCCATCGAGATGATGCGGCAGTCGCTGCGCCAGCTCTATGGTCTCGAGGGATCGCCCTGGGAACAGTACGTCTCGTTCTGGAAACGGGTTCTGGTCGGCGACTTTGGACCCTCCTTGTCAGCCTTTCCAACACCGGTCTCGCAGCTCATCCTGCGGGCCCTTCCCTGGACCGTCGGCCTTCTGCTGGTTTCGACGCTCCTGACCTGGTTTCTGGGCAATTTGCTTGGCGGCCTCGCGGGCTATTACCGCAACAGCCGGATCCTCAAGGCGTTCGGCGTTCTCAGCATGGGGCTCCACCCCATCCCGTACTACGTCGTCGCCTTCGTCCTTCTGATCATCTTCGGTTTCCTTTGGCCGGTTCTGCCGATCAGCGGCGGCGCCACAATGGCGTCGGACCGCTCCAACACGCCTGCCTTCATGCTCGACGTGGCGGTCCACTCGATCCTGCCGGTTCTGTCCCTTATGGCCGTCGGTATCGGCGGGTGGTTTATGGGAATGCGGTCGCTCGTGTCCAACATCGTGACCGAGGACTACGTGGTCTACGCGGAACTCGCGGGCGTCAAGCGCAGCAAGATCCTGCAATCCTACGTGATGCGGAATGCCCTCGGTCCCCAGGTGACTGGCCTCGCCTTGCAGCTGGGTGCCATCTTCAACGGCGCGATAATCACCGAGCAGGTCTTTGGCTACCCAGGCGTTGGGTCTCTCCTGATCAGCGCGGTCCATGCCGGCGACTACAGCCTAGTTCTTGGCATCACCACTGTCTCGATCGTGGCCGTCTCCGCCACTGTCCTGCTGATCGATCTCCTCTATCCCTTGATCGACCCGCGCGTGGAGGCACGCTGATGAGCACTCTCAAGATTCTTCGTGACCTCTTCCGCTACAACGGTGAGTTCGCCATCGGCCTTGTGCTGGTACTTGTCGTGCTGGCAGTTGCCGTTTGTTCCTTCTTCTCGCCCTATCCGCCGATGGACGTCTACGTCGTACCGCCCGATGTGCCACCCTCTTGGGAGTATCCGCTGGGCACGACCTCACGCGGGCAGGATGTATTCTGGCAGCTCACCTTTGCGATCCGAAACACTCTTCTGTTTGGCATAGTGGTGGCGGTTCTCAGCCGTATCATATCTCTCGCGGTCGGGCTGATCTCAGGCTACAAGGGCGGCTGGGTGGACCGTGTCTTGATGTCGATTAACGATACTTTCGTCGTTATCCCGCTCTTTCCCATCTTGGTGCTGTTCTACTTCATCATGCGGGACCAGATGTCCTGGGTGATGCTCGCGGTTATCACCGCGCTTTTGGGATGGGCCTATGATGCGCGGCTGATCCGGTCCATTGCCATGAGCCTGAGGACCCGCGAATTCACCCGCCAGGCCGTGTTCTCAGGCATGGGGACCGGCAAGATCGTTCTCCAGGAACACTTGCCCTTCGTTCTGCCGATCGTGTTCTCGACGACTATGAACAACATCAACTGGTCGATCGGCATCGAGGTAACGCTGTCGGTCCTGGGTTTCACCGACATCAACACTCCCACCATCGGTGGCATGATCTACTGGGCAAACCAGCACACCGCACTGGTTTCAGGCATCTGGTGGTGGATCACGTTCCCGGTCGTGCTGGTCATCATGCTGTTTATCGGGCTGTTCCTGCTCGCCATTTCGATGAATGAATACATCGACCCGCGTAGCCGTCTCAGCCGTCTTGGAGGGCAGGCATGATCACCGAGCTCCGACCCATTCCTCCCTCCGTCGAACTAAAGGCTCCGCAGACTGCGCCGCTGCTCACAGTGGACCGGTTAAAGGCTTACTATAAGACGCAGCTGTTCGGCGTCGACCGCGAGGTGAGGGCAGTCGACGACGTAAGCCTCAAGATCAACCGCAACGAAATCTATGGCCTCGCCGGCGAGTCGAGTTCCGGAAAGAGCTCCCTTATCAAGACCATTGCGGGCGCCATCCGTCCTCCGTTCCGGGTTGTCGAAGGTTCCGTGCGGTTCAATTTCAAGGATGGAGAGCGGGATATCTACAAGCTTTCGCCGCAGGAGCTGTCGGCGATTCGCTGGAGCCATCTGTCCTACATCATGCAAGGCTCCATGAGCGTGCTGAACCCGGTTCGGCGGATCAAGCACGCCTTCGCGGACTTCGCATTGCCGCACGTGAGCGTGAAGGGGGCCGACTTTACCCGCCTCGTGGAGCGGCACCTGAAACGGGTCCACCTCGATCCCGCAGTCCTCCAGGCCTACCCGCACGAGCTATCCGGAGGCATGCGGCAGAGGGTGACCATCGCTCTAGCAACCGTCTGCAGCCCGGAATTTATTATCGCCGACGAGCCGACGACCGCGCTGGACGTGATCGTCCAGAAGGGCGTGCTCTCCATGGTGCGGGAGATTCAGCAGGAGCTCGGGTCCTCGGTCTTGTTCGTGACCCACGATATGGCGGTGCACGCCAACCTCACCGACCGTCTCGGCATCATGTATGCCGGCCGGCTGGTGGAGGAGGGCAGAACACGGGACGTGTTCAAGAAGCCGCTCCATCCTTACACCGCGCATCTGATTTCCAGCCTGCCGCGCATTGGGGACGAAGCGCCGAAGAAGGGCCTTGAAGGCTCACCACCGAGTCTTGCAGACCCTCCGTCAGGGTGCCGGTTCCACCCCCGCTGTCCTCTCGCTATCGATATCTGCCACCGCGAGGCTCCACAAATGGTGGAAATCCTGCCCGGGCACCGGGCAGCCTGCCACGTTGCTCAGGCCGATCCCACCCGAGTCGAAGCGGTTGCATAAGGAGGCAAGCGCATGAGTCCGAACCTTCTTGACGTGGAAAATGTCAATAAAATCTTCACGATGGGCGGTCTCATTTCGCGGACGGTTAACCATGCCGTGAATGATGTCAGCTTCTCTCTCGCGGCGGATAAGCCTGAGGTGTTTACCATTATCGGTGAGTCCGGCAGCGGAAAAACCACTCTGGCGGGTATGATCCTGAACAGCCTCGCTCCAACGAGCGGGCGAATCCTGTTCCAGGGAAGAGACCTGCGCGACGTCCGCAGCCGCCGTGACAGGCTCGCGTTCATGAGCCATGTGCAGGCGATTTTCCAGAATCCCTTCGACGCATTCAATCCGCTGAAGCGCGTCGACCGCTACCTGTTCAGTGCGGCTCAGCGCTTTACGGAATCCCGCACGACCGAGGAGGCGGCAGAGCGGGCTGACGAGGCCCTGCGCAAAGTCGGCCTGTCGCTTATCGAAATCCGGGGGCGCTATCCGCACGAGATGTCGGGAGGGCAGCTCCAGCGTGTGGCGATCGCGCGCGCGCTCGTGTCCAATCCGTCCCTGATCGTCGCTGACGAGCCAGTCTCGATGATCGACGCATCGCTGCGTATGACTGTGATCAACTTGTTCAAAAAGCTCCGAGATGAAATCGGAGTCTCGATCATCTACATCACGCACGATCTCGCGACCGCCTACTACATCAGCGACCGTCTGATCATCATGCAGAAGGGCAAGATAGTCGAAGGTGGCGACGCCCGGACAGTGCTCGCGGCCCCGCAACATCCTTATTCCATCAAGCTCCGCCAGGCGGTGCTGTCCGTCGACAACGCTTGGCGCGACGAGCCCTTCGCGGACACCATCCCCGCAGTAGTGACCTAGTCCACCCCTCATTCCCGTCACCAGCTCAAAAAGAGTTTGCCTGCTTAACTGATCGGAGCCTTCCCATGAAAGAAGCCAAAGTCACCATTGACCGCGATTTCTCAATCGCGGAAACGGATCCACGTCTGTTCGGCGCCTTTGTCGAACACTTGGGACGCTGCGTTTACGGCGGCATCTACGAGCCGGGCCATTCGACGGCCGACGAGCGGGGGTTCCGACGTGACGTACTTGAGCTCGTCCGAGAGCTGGCTCCTACCATTATCCGCTATCCGGGTGGAAACTTCGTCTCCGGATACAACTGGGAGGATGGCGTCGGCCCCGTGGAGAACCGTCCGCGCCGGCTTGATCTCGCTTGGATGTCGACCGAGCCGAACACGTTCGGCACCAACGAGTTCATGGATTGGTGCCAAGTGGCCGGCGTAGAGCCCATGATGGCTGTCAATCTCGGCACACGAGGCCCTGATGATGCTCGTCGCCTCCTGGAATACTGCAATTTTCCAAGTGGTACGGAGCTGTCCGAACTGCGCCGATCTCATGGATGGGAAAAGCCGCACAACGTGCGGTTCTGGTGCTTGGGCAACGAGATGGACGGCCCATGGCAAATGGAGACCAAGACAGCGTGGGAATATGGACGGATCGCGGCTGAAGCCGCCAAGCTTATGAAATGGATCGATCCGACTATCGAACTCGCCGCCTGCGGCTCGTCCTCGCGCAACATGCCGACCTTTGGCAGCTGGGAGGACACTGTGCTCGAGCACTCGTTCGACCATGTCGAATACATCTCCTTACATACCTACCTGAATAACTATGCGGATGACACTCCGGCATTCCTCGCAAGTCCGGACCTGATGGACAGCTTCATCGAAGAGGTTGTCGCCATTGCTGATGCGGTCTCCGCCCGTCGTCGCTCGCCCAAGCGCATCATGCTGAGTTTCGACGAGTGGAACGTTTGGTACCGGACCCGCCGCAAGAACGAGGGTCGGGTCAAGCTCGGTTGGCCTGTCGCGCCATCGATCCTTGAGGAGATCTACAACATGCAGGACGCGCTTGCTTTCGGGGGCGCCTGCATCTCCCTGCTCAATCACGCCGATCGGATTAAGTCGGCCTGCCTGGCACAGCTGGTGAACGCGATTGCCCCGATTATGACCGAGACTGGCGGGCCTGCCTGGCGCCAGTCGATTTTCTATCCCTTCAAGGATATGAGCAATCTCGGCCGAGGTACGGTGCTGCAAACGAGGGTGGATTCACCTACCTACGAGACGACCTACTATGATCCACGTGGTACATCAGAGCTGCGGTTCCCGCTTCCGGCCGTACCCTATCTCAAGCTCTCCGTGGTTCATAACCACGGAGAGGACTGCGTCACCATCTTTGCGCTCAACCGCAGCCTAGATGAGAGCCTGTCGATCGAAGCCCTCGTGCGCGGCTTCGAGGGTCTGTCAGTGAAGGAGGCGCACCAACTGCGCAACGACGATCTCATGGCCGTCAACACAAAGGATGCGCCGGATACGATCAAGCCCGCTCCTCTGGAGGGTGTTGAGATATGGGGAGAGCGGGTACGGGCCAAGCTCGCACCTGCCTCGTGGAACGTCATCCGGTTGGAAGTTCAGAAGCAGTAAGCGCCTGAAGTAGGCTCCCGCATAGAGGGCGGCCTGACAACTTAAGCTTGCAATGGATCGGCCAGGAGGGGCTCACCCCTCCTAGCGATTTGCCATCTTCGAGCGCGTGAATTGTGCGAGGGGGAAGGTCTGTTGTTGGCGCATGATGGTCAAAACTCAGCAAGGGATGTGAGGGAGATGAGCTATGTCAAAGCTACGGGTGCTGCTAACAGGTGCGACCGGCTACATCGCGGGTCAGTTGCTCCCAGCCCTTCGGGAACGTTATGACTTGCGGCTTATCGACACTCGGCAGGAGAACGGAGCAGGTCAGCCTATTGATGATGTCGAGGTGCTCGATTTACTTAAGGCGAGTTCAACGGATCTGAAGGCTATTTTCACCGGAATGGAGGTGGTGGTCCACTTGGCTTACCAGCGGTTGGACGGGTCTGATCCGCAAAGCCAATACGACGGCGAACGCCATAACGTCGATATGATGCAGCGGGTCTACCAGATGGCTCTGGACCACGGTGTACGACGGGTAGTGGCGGCCAGCACCAATCAGGCAGCGAAGTGGTACGAGCAACCCTACTTTGCTGGTCTGCGTGATCGCGTTGGTCCGGAGGATTACCCGCGACCAGACAATTTCTATGGTTGGGCCAAGGCGGCTTACGAGTCGCTCGGGTTTTTGTATGCATGTGGCAGCCTAGGACGGAAGCTGGAGGTGATCCAACTGCGGATTGTCGTTCCTCGAGAGATCGATGCCAGCAAGTTTGCCGATCTGCCCCGCTACCGCTACGTGCGGGAGCTCGCAGGTTACATCAGTGAACGGGATTTGCAGCAGCTCTTCTGCAAATCCATTGAGACACCTCAGATCGATGATGAGTACGGTGTTCCGTTCCATATCTTTTATGGGGTTTCTAACAATGCCCGTACTTTCTGGAGCATCACCAATGCCCGTCGGGTGATAGACTACCAGCCACAGGACGACTCTGAAATGCGTTTCGCTGCCGATATCGCTCGGTTGATGAGCCATTGAACACGAGAGAACAGAATGCTTTGGTAGGTAAACCTTCCGGTCATTGCCGGCCAGCAAGGGCAAGCGGAGCGACCATCGCAAGACCGAGTCAGATCATTGCCTGGGCAGTCAGCCTAGTGCAGGGCTCAAGCAGAGATCACTTGTAGAATTCCGGCTCCGGAACTCCCTCTATGTATCCGGAAGGTCTCCTTCTGGCTCTCCTGAGACGTAAGCGTTTGGACTTCCTCAGCACTCAAGGCTGTGTGGAAACGCGCAGATCGGCAAGGTCTGATGACCCATTGCGAGTATGCCTGGGCAGGCAGCGGTGTGGTCCCTAACACTCTGATCCCGGCCAGGAGCGGCTGCGCGCCGGGAATACTGATCTCCTGCTTCATGTTGTAGGCCAGCACATACAGGGCCATCTCAGCCGCGGTGGTCTTCAGCCCCTTCGTGAGGAAGTGCGTGGCTCCCATCAAGCCTTTGAGCGTGCCGAAGACATGCTCAACCGTGCTTTTGCGCGCCTACATGGCATCAGGACGCGCCCGGAGCCGCGAGGGCAATCAATGCAGGTAGCCGTAGAGATAGATCTTGAGCAGGATCGCCGGATGGTCGCCGGGCCGTCCCGTAGCGGCAGGCTGGGCGCGGGTGAGGCCCAGAGCCTGGAGATCGCGTTCATCGATGAAGGCGTCGATCACCCGCACCGGATTGTCTTGCGTGACATGGTCGTCCAGGCATTCAGGCAGGAGCAGCATCTGCCAGCGGTTCTTGCCTCCGATGAAGCGGGTCATCGTGACCTCCCAAAGCTGGGAGACAGTCTGCCAAATCACCGCGTTTCCACACAGCCTCGTCGCACGAGCAGACATTCGTTGAGCAGCCGGAACGTGAAAAGTTGACCCGCAGCGGCCCCTCGCCATCCTCCGCTGACTTCACCTACAATCGAGCAGCGGGGCCTGTAGCTTCTAATTTCTGCATAACCGTCTTTCAGTCCGGCCGGTCGGCTTCCGCCGCAGCGCATCAGGATCCAGCATCAGAAATGCACTCCTCGTGGGATCTCGGTCATGAGACGGATGTCAGGTCGAGCTCCGAAGGTTGACCTTCCTCTCTCATTGAACTGCCGCTCTCGCGCAGCCCCCTTGCACGTCGGACGAGAAGCAAAGCAGGTCCGAGCAGCAGAAGGTAGCAGATCGCCCCAATGCGAAGCGTTGTGTCGATGCCGAATTCGATGCTCGTCAGCACGGCGACGCTGGCCGCGAGCACACCGGCTGCTCCGTTGATGCCCCAGAACCAAGGGGTTGGTAGCTTGCTGATCGCTGACACCAGCCGCATTCCGGTCGGAAAACCAAAGCCCATGAGGAGGCCGGCTGGTGAGAGAACCAGGACCGCGAGCCCGGCTCGGAGCAGGAGGCCGGCGCTCTCAAGCCGGAGCAGGATGTCGGGCAGCCAGAACGGCAGGAGAAGAAGGTACAGGCTGGTCAGGACGGACCAGCCGACCAGCCTCGCGCTGCTGTCGAGTGGAACACGCTCGGACACCAGGCTGCCGATGCCAGTCGACAGGATCAGGCTGAAGAGGACGACACTGAGGGCATAGACCGGGTGGCCCAGAAACACGCTGATGCGCTGAAGCAGGCCAATCTCGACCATCATGAAGCCTATGCCGATCAGGCCGAAATAGAACGTTCCGGCGCCGATCAGCCCGGATGGTCCCGTTTTTGTGGAAGACCGCAGCGGAACGATGATCGTCACCGCGACGAGAATGGCCGAGATGAGGATCAGCATAGCGAGCGTCAGGGTCGCGCTCAGATTGCCCCCATAGACGCCCACCCGCGAGGCCAGAGTGAAGACGTCCTGATCAAGCAGGCGACCGAGTCGCAACTGATTGAAGAAGAACGGGCGTGCGTCGGTCGGCGGGCTCAGGTCGAGGTAGGAGGCCTCGGTGGCGCGCGCGAGAGCGCTACGATCGGGCGCCGACACGATGCTCTCGAGCAGCGGCGAAGCGGCCTGTGCCTGCGGGCTCAGCAGGACGGGGAACGCGTAGGTATCCGCAGCCTGCCGGAGCGCCGCCAAGGCTTGCTCCGACAAGGGCAGGCGCGACATGACCAGGGTCGCCACATGGTCCGACGCCGCCATGAAGAGGTGTCTCTTGGGGTCGGTCACCCCAAGGGATTGGAGCGTCGCGACAGCGAGGCTCACCATGCGACCGGTCTCGTTGACCTCGCCAGGGGCGTACCAGCGGCTCACAGTGAAGACCCCCGACGGCGTCAGGCGCTCGAGGAAGATCCGCCAGGCCTCGACCGTGTAAAGGCCATTCTCCGACAGGGTGAAGGCGCCGGCACCCGTGGCCGCCCACGTGTCGATCAGGCTCATCTGGATGACGTCGAAGGAGCGCTCGGCGCGGGCAAACCAGCTTCTCGCCTCATCGACTTCGAAGGAAAGGCCGGACTGTCGACCGATGGCGGTGTCGTTCGCGAACCGCCGGGTCAGCAGGTCGATGAAGATCGGGTTGATTTCGACGCCGACCACGTCTGAGACACCGAACAAGCGCGCGGACAGGAGATCCCGGCCGCCGCCGACGCCGATCACCGCCCCGGTCTGGAGGCCGGGAACCGCGTAGGCGAGGTTGGTGACGTCGTAGCGGAGGAAGGCCAGTTCATTCAGATCGCCGGAGAAGCGATAGACCGCCGTCCCGGCCCCGCCGTCGATGTTCATCCAGCGCTGCTCAATCGGATCTGCGACATAGTGTGGGGACGGCCCCCAGAGTGCCGGCCGCGTCCTCTCAGACTGGCCGACCGTGATGCGCGAGAACGAGTTCCATTTCTCGTAAGCGATCGTCGCGGGATGCTCGATCTGGTCCTTCACCACCGTCGGCCGGATGCTCTCGATCAAGCTGTTGGCGAGGGCGAGGATCGCAAGACCCGCAAGCACGGCGCCGCGATACCGGAAAAGCCAACCGGCCACAGACCGGTCGGACGGCACATCCCCGAGGTCCGCCCGCGCGAAGAACAGGCCGCCGGCGGCCATCAGGACCGCGATCCAGAGCACCGCCGAGGGACCGCTGACCAGATTGAGCAGAACGAGGGCGCCGAGGCAGCCGAGAGCTGCGCCGAGCAGGTCGATCCCATAGACTACGCCGACGGGGAAGGGGCTGCGGGTCAGAGCCAGGCTGACAACGATGCCGGAGAAGAAGAACGGGAGAGACAAGGCAACGGCGAACTCAGCCCAGACGACGAGTGACATGACCGATGCGGGCAGACTCGTGACGATGGTCAACTGCACCAGGAGCGCCAGGATCGTCGCGAGGGCGAAGCTGAGTGAGGCGGTGCTCAGGTGGTAGGACAGCTGCTCCGGGCGGTACCGCTCGGGGTGGAGATAAACCCAGACTGCTCCGGCAGTGAGGCCGAACATCGCGATGCTGATGACGAAAAACGCGAGGTGATACCAGGATGTGACGGAGATGATCCGGGTTTCGACGATCTGCAGCATCAGGGTTGCTGCAGTGACCAAGCCAAGGCCTGTATAGAACGGCAGCCGTTGCGCAATCTTCTGCACTCGTCGTCCCCGTGTCATGGCGGATCGATCGCGGCTCTTGCTGATCAGTCAGCCGAACGGTCCCGGCAGGCTCATCGGCAAGAGATCCGACGCGGACGAACTGTCCCACAAATCGCGAGCGATGTCAGCTTGGCATCGAAGCAGTCTCGCTTCGGTTGCTCATGCAGCTCGAGGATCGAAGCCAAGGGGCTGGACCGCGCCGACAGAGAGCCAGGTGGAATGTCGCCTTCTGATGCTGTGGACGGCTCCCACCCAGCGGCACAGTAGCAGCCCCTCAGCACGGTCACCACCATTGGTCTGGACAACGCTAAGTCCGTCTTCCAGGTGCATGGCATCAGTCCTACCGGCGAGGTGCTCATCCGGCGTCAGATCCGACGAGGGCAGGTGCGGAGCCTTAAAGAGATGGCGCGTGTGCCGTTGAGCCCCAGGTGGTAATCCTCATATTGGCGGCACAGGGGCTCGAGGTAGCCTGCATAGTCCCGCTCGCCGGATTCTACCTCCCTGGTCATCGCCGCGAAGGCACGTCGAATCGAGACTTCATCAAGAGCACTCGGTTTGAGGCGATCTACCTGACCTCGATAGCCAAGGTGCTCAAGCATCGCCCAAGCAATCATCGAGCCCTCCCAGTTCGGTCGGTGGCAATGATGACGCGCCCCACGCGCTGAAGAGCTTGCTTGATCGCCTCGATCTTCGATGATTGAGTTAAATGGCGGAGAGGGGGAGACTCCGGTCCCGCCGCCCAAACCCGTTGAATTTCAATGACTTTGTGGCTGCCGATGCCCCGCCAGTGTGCCACCGCGGTGGGGCCCAGCACAACCGCGATCAGGTATCGGATCCAATCCTTTCGGTGGTAGGCCGAAGGTCTCATCCCCCGCCCCGGGCACTGGCAGCCCCAGCGGTGAGCCGCATTACGCCAACCAGGTCGAATGCCCTCATGCCCTGGATGGGGTGGTCAGCGGACCCCCAGGAATCCTCGCTGTACCTCGCTCCTTGACCCGTTCCGGTCGTTCGCATCCTACCGCAACAGGGGACGCAATGGTTTGGATGTGCGTCCTCATGGCAGGAGCGAAAGGTCATCGAGGGTGAAGTCGCTGTGCCAGTAGAGGTAGAACAGGCCGAAGATCAGCATCGAGACGAGGGTGTTGAGGCCGATGATCCTCGCGAACGGAACACAGCAATCCTCAACAAACTGGACGTTTTCAATGCGCAGAGAAGCTCGGTTCTTGACCCAACGCGGCGGAAGAGCCCAGAGGTCTCAAGGAACAAAGGACCATCGCCACAGAGAAAGCTGCCCGGCGTGGGCCGAGCGGCCTTCCCAACGTTTCCGCCAAAGCGCTCTATCGATCCACTACAGCGCGGAACGTGATCTCAACGAGCTGTTGCGGGAAGGCGAGCCGTGACACACCAATAAGGTTGCTCGCGAGCTGGGGTATCTCTGCACCATAAACCTGCTTGCGAACCTTGGAAGCCGCACTGAACGCAGCGTCGACGTCCAGCACGTACAGTGTCTCCTCGACGACGTCATCGAATGAGGCTCCGAACTGCGCCAGCAGGATCCGCGCATTTTCGTAAGTCTGGCGGATCTGCGCTTCCATGTTGTCGAATGATTGCGGCTTTCCGGCTTCATCGAGATCGGCCGGAGCCACAAGGTTGCCCGCAGCGTCGTGGCTCAATTGCCCAGAGACGTAGATCGTATCCTTGACCTTGATCGCCTGCGCATATCCGTAGGCTTTCTCCCAAGCCACTCCGTGATTTGCCGCATTAACCGGTGCCGTAGTTTTGCTATCACTCATCCATTGCGCTCCCTAGCTTGCTGTCGGTCGACTGTACGATAGGCGTAGTATGCCCCTCGGCCGCTGCAATTCCGACCTGTTCCGCGTGCTGGCGGGATGTTCCCCAAGTTGGGTCAGCCCTGCCTTAAGCCTTGATGAAGGCCAGGACGTCGGCGTTGAACTTGTCCGCCTCGATCTGCGCCAAGCCATGCGATCCGCCCGGGTAGACCTTGAGCTGGGCGCCCTCGACAATCTTCGCGGCCTTTTCCGCCGAGGCTTTGATCGGCACGATCTGATCGTCGTCACCGTGGATGATGAGTGTCGGCTTGTCGATCTTCTCCAGGTCCTCGGTATAGTCAACCTCCGAGAACTCCCGGACGCAATCGTACTCGCCCTTGATGCCGCCCATCATGCCCTGGAGCCAGAAGGACTCACGCAGGCCGTCGTTGACCTTCGCGCCATCGCGGTCGAAGCCGTAGAACGGGATGGTGAGATCCTTGAAGAACTGCGAGCGGTCGCCCGCCGTGTTCTGGCGGATGCCGTCGAAGACCTCCATGGGCGTGCCCTCCGGATTGGACTCGGTCTTCAGCATGAGCGGCGGCACCGCACCGACGAGCACCACCTTCGCGACACGCGCGGAGCCGTGGCGGCCGATGTAGTGAACCACCTCGCCACCGCCGGTCGAATGGCCGATCATCACGATGTCGCGCAGATCGAGCGTCTCGATCAGTTCGGCCAGGTCGTCCGCGTACTGATCCATGTGGTTGCCGTCCCAGGTCTGGTCGGAGCGGCCGTGGCTGCGGCGGTCATGCGCGATAACGCGGTAGCCCTGCTGGCCGAAGAACAGCATCTGGCCGTCCCAGGCATCGGCCGACAGCGGCCATCCGTGCGAGAACAGGATCGGCTGCCCCGAGCCCCAGTCCTTGTAGAAAATCTTGGTTCCGTCCTTCGTCGTGATCGTGCCCATTGAACGTCTTTCTTGTGCTTGGGTGGGTGTTGCCGCCGCGGCGCTCAGGAAGGCGTCGCAGCGGGTGACGGGAAGGGCGATGTGCGGCTGATCGCGCAGCGCAATCGCTCCTCGCCGCAATCTCAGTGCGGGTCCCGGCCGGATCTGCCGACCGCAAGGAAGTGTTGCACGAGAGGCGGTTCGGTCCCTTGATGGAAGCGGCGTGTCTCGGCTTGGCCATCGGCGTCGGCTTTGGAGACCCGCTTGTGCTGCCGCAGATGCTCGGCCCAGGACTCAACGAAGAACCACTCGATGATGTGCTCGGGATCGGCCGCATCCTCCGACACGCCCCAGGCGTAGGCGCCGTCGCGGCGGCGACCTTCGGAGAGACGCTTAAGGGCTATCAGGAAGGCGGGGCGATCCGCCTGCTGGACACGGTAGGTGACCATGATCATCACGGGGCCCCGGTCGTGCGCGACGGGCTCGGCCATCGCAGGCTCGGGCCAGTGCAGCGAGGGGGTGAGATCGCCTTCTCCGCTCGGCAGGGGAGCTCTGTGCGCCAGCAGCGCCGCGATGGTGAGGCCGATGCCCGCCACGATCAGGGTCGTGTCGGTTGTGATCTCCTGGGCGAGGAAGCCCCAGCCCAGGGAGCCCGCCGCCATGGCGCCGTTGAACGCCGTGAGATAGATCGCCAGGCCACGGCCCCGGATCCAGTTCGGCAGGATGGCCTGCATGGTGCTGTTGAGCGTAGTCAGCATAGCGATCCAGGCGATGCCGAGCACGAAGGTCGCGATGATCGCCACGACCTCGGAGTTCGTCAGGGCCAGGAGGACGGTCGCGACTGCGGTCACGAGCGACATGGCGAGCACGAGCCGGTCCTGTCCCAGCCGGGCGCGAACCCGCGGCAGCAGGACCGCTCCCAGGATGGCACCAGCCCCAACGCTGCCGAGCATCAAGCCATAGAAGCCCGGGCCACCGCCGATCTCCTGGCGGGCCACGATGGGCAGAAGCGCCCAGACCGCACTGGCGAAGGCGAAGAACAGCACCGCGCGCCACAGGATGCGATGCAGGTCATGACTAGCCCGGGCATAGCGCAGACCTGCCCGCAGTGCCCCGCCAAAGTGCTCGCGCAGTCCGTCGTCCGCGTCAGCCTCACGCCGCCACCAGAGCAGGGCTCCGCTAACGAGGACATAGGTCATCACGTCGAGACCATAGACCGCCGCGGCTCCGAGGCCTGCCAGCAGGAAACCACCTAAGGCCGGACCGATGGAGCGGGCGATGTTGATGCCCAAGGAATTCAGGGCCACGGCGCCCTTGAGGTCGGATCGCGGCACGAGCTCAGGCGTGATCGCCTGCCAGGCCGGCGTTGCGAGCGCCGCGCCGACGCCGCCTAGGAAGGTGAGAAGGACAAGGCTCTCGACCGTGACCGATCCCGTCCAGGACAGGAACGCGAGCGTCGAACTCACGATGCCGAGCATGATCTGGATGGCGATCAGGAAGCGGCGCCGGTCGAGGATGTCGGACAGGACGCCTGCGGGAATGGCCAGGAGGAAGACCGGGAGAGTGCCTGCCGCCTGGATCATGGCGACCGCGGCCGGCGAGGCGGAGATTTCCGTCACGAGCCAGGAGGAGGACACATCGCGCATGAAGGTGCCGACGTTGCCCAGCACCGTCGCGGTCCAGATCACCGCGAAGAGACTGTGCCGCAGCGGCGCGAAGGTGCCCGGTGGAGGGGGAGGCGCTGCCCCTTCGGTGATCGTTCCTTGAGCTCCGGTCATAGCTGTCCTCTCCGGGAATTGACGAACACGGCCGCAACGGCGAGCCCGCCTACAATGGCGGCATGCTCGAAGAAGGTCGCGGTCTGGCGGCCCCGATCCGGACCCTCGAACATCCAGAACGGATGCGCGAGTAATGTGGCCATGACGGTGAACACGGCCAGGATGCCGGCACCGAGCCAGCAGGTGCGGCGGGTCAGGAAGAGCGCAGACCCGCCAAGTTGCGTCAGGATGACTGCGGCGGCGATCAATCCTGCGGGCTCAAGGCCAAGGCCTGTGACCTCGGCGGTGGCTCCGCCGAAATCGACGAGCTTCACGACGCCGCTGATCAGGAAGGGCGATGCGAGCGCCAGGCGGGCCACGATGTCGAGCCCGGGCAGGGCCAGCATGCGGTCAATCGGGCGGGGAACTGCGATGTCAGTCATGGCGCCTTCCCTCAGAATGCCCAGCAGGAGCAGCCGAGCACGCCCCAAAACGAGCGCGCATCGGAGGCGGGCGTGTTGGCGCCCCAGGCGCTGGCATGCGCGTGGCCATGCACGCCGCAGGAACTGGCGCAGGCGCAGGCTGCCGCCGCCGCGAAGGCGTATTTGCGTGCCTCGTCATTGCCGGCGCGCTGCTGGTAGCCGCCATAGCTCCGGACCGGCGACCAGTCGGGCATGGGTGGGGGCAGCGAAGGCGCGAGATGCTTGAACTCGGCGTCGCCATGCACGGGCTTGCCGCCGAGAATTGTGAGGACCGACGTGATGTCCTGGATCGCGTCCTCCGGCACCGAGAAGTAGTCGTCGGACAGCACCGCCAGATCGGCCAGTTGCCCTTCCACGATCTGACCCTTCTTGCCCGGCTCGTTGGAGAACCAGGTGTTGGCCTCGGTCCACAGCCGCAGGGCACTCTCCCGATCCAGGCGATTGGCGGCTGGATAGAGCGTCAGCCCTCCCAGGGTCCTGCCGGTCACGAGCCAGGACAGGGAGATCCAGGGATTGTAAGAGGCGACGCGGGTGGCATCCGTGCCGGCGCCCACCGGCACGCCGGCGTCCAGCATGCGCTTGATCGGCGGCGTGCGCTCGGCTGCCTTGCTGCCGTAGCGCTCGACGAAGTCCTCGCCCTGGAACGCCATGCGGTGCTGGACGGCGATGCCGCCGCCAAGCGCCGCGATGCGGTCGATGTTGCGGTCGTCGATGGTCTCCGCATGATCGAAGAACCAGTGCAGGCCGTCGAAGGGTATCTCGCGGTTCACCTTCTCGAACACGTCAAGCGCCCGGGTGATGGTCTCGTTGTAGGTGGCGTGCAGCCGCCAGGGCCAGCGGTTCTCGACCAGCAGGCGGACGACCGGCTCCAGGTCGCCCTCCATGTTGGGCGGCATCTCGGGCCGCTCGACCTTGAAGTCCTCGAAGTCGGCCGCGGAGTACACCAGCATCTCGCCCGCGCCGTTGTGGCGATAGAGATCGTCGCCCTGGCCCGGCTTCACCTGCTTGGACCAGCTGTCGAAGTCCTTGAGCTCTTCCTTCGGCTTCTGGGTGAACAGGTTGTAGGCCAAGCGCACCGTGAGCTGGCCTTCCCGGTGCAGCTCTTCGATGATCCGGTAGTCGTCTGGATAATTCTGGAAGCCGCCGCCGGCGTCGATCACGCCGGTCACCCCGAGCCGGTTCACCTCGCGCATGAAGTGGCGCGACGAGTTCTTCTGGTACTCGGGCGGGAGCTTCGGGCCCTTCGCCAGGGTGGCATAGAGGATCGTGGCATTGGGCCTGGCGATCAGCAGGCCCGTGGGGTTGCCGTTCGCATCGCGCTGGATCTCGCCGCCGGGCGGGTTCGGCGTATCCTTGGTGTAGCCGACGGCCCGCAGGGCAGCGCCGTTGAGCAGGGCCTGGTCATACAGGTGCAGGATGAAGACGGGGGTGTCGGGCGAGACTGCGTTGATCTCGTCAAGGGTCGGGACCCTCTTCTCGACGAATTGATGCTCGGTGAAGCCACCCACCACGCGCACCCATTGCGGCGCCGGTGTGCGGTCGACCTGTTCCTTCAGCATCCGCATGGCGTCGGCCAGGGAACGCACGCCGTCCCAGCGCAGCTCCATGTTGTAGTTCAGCCCACCGCGGATGATGTGCATGTGGCTGTCGATCAGGCCTGGGATGACCCGCCGCCCCTTGAGATCGATCCGCTGCGTGGT
The DNA here is from genome assembly GCF_018383585.1 of Microvirga sp. 3-52. GTDB lineage: Bacteria > Pseudomonadota > Alphaproteobacteria > Rhizobiales > Beijerinckiaceae > Microvirga. The sequence goes on along the minus strand of NZ_JAHAMK010000004.1, from coordinate 62,725 downwards.
CGGTCCGGCGAGCGGCATCACCTCCTGCTCGTTGCCGACGGCCGCGAAGCGTCCGTCCCGGATGAGCAGCGCCGAGGCTTCCGGCTGCTGGCGGTCGAGGGTCGTGATCCTCCCGTTGAACAGGATCAGGTCGGCTTGCATGGATGTGGCTCCCATCGGGGGCTGGGTTGGGTCTGAAGCGTCGGCGGACGCGTGTGATCCGTGAAGGACAAAGCCCGCTGCGGCGCCGAGAAACGTGCGGCGCGTGGTCATGAAGCCCTCCTTTGGGCGTCGCGCGCCTGCTGCGATGATCTGACCCCTTCCGGCAGGTGGCCAAAGACGTGTGGACGCACCTGGTACAACCAGGACTGCGTCGGCGGCTCCTTCTGCCAGAAGCTTCTGACAAGAGGCGGGATCTGCTCACCGACGAGGATGCCGAGCAGACCCACCAGAGCGACCACCGGCGGTGCCGGCGAGCGCACGTTGATCAGGCTGTAGATGATGCCGACCAGTAGGCCGGCCCCGAGCGACAGAAGGTAGACTTTCAACAACGCCTCCCTGGTGGAATGCATGAGGAGGGCGACGCATCGATGCCGACGCGGCGCCCCTTCGGCAGGGGGCGGGACACCTGCCTTCGATGACTTATTCGGCCGCGACGGCCGGGGCGGATCCGTGAGCGCCTTCGCTGGCGCCGAACATGGTCTTGGCGTAGATGATGCCGAGGCCGTAGGAACCGCCGAACTTCTTCGCGATGCCCGTGGTCATGTCGTAGGTCTCGGTGCGGGCCCAATCGCGCTGCAGCTCCAGCAGGTATTGCAGCGAGGTCATCGGCCGGACGCCGGCCTGGACCATGCGCTCCACCGCACGCTCGTGGGCTTCGGTCGAGACGTCGCCGCAGGCATCGGTGATGATGTAGACCTCGAAGCCCTGATCGAGGGCCGAGAGCGTCGGGCCGACGATGCAGACGGAGGTCCAGAGGCCGGCGAAGACCAGGCGGTTCTTGCCGATCCGGTTCACCTCCTCAATGACGGCGGCATCCTCCCAGGTGTTCATGGAGGTGCGGTCCAAGAGCTTCTGGCCCGGGAAGGCATCGGTGATCTCGGAGAACATCGGGCCAGAGAAGCTCTTCTCCGCAACCGTGGTGAGGATCGTCGGCACCTTGAAGCCGGCGGCCGCCTCGGAGATCAGGGCCGCATTGTTGCGTAGGTTCACCGCATCGATGGACTTGGTCGCAAACGACATCTGCGACTGGAAGTCGATCAGGATCAGGGCGTGATCGGTGGGGCTGACGAGCGTCGAGCCGGGGGTGGGGGTGGCTTTTGGCATGGGTTGTCCTCGCGTTTGGGTTTCATTCGATGCTGTCTTCCGTGTGGGGCACCGACCAGCGCACCGATGACCGGTCAGGCAAGCTCAGGCTCTCACGAAGGCCAGGAGGTCCTCGTTGAGTTGATTCTTGTGGGTTTCGGTGATGCCGTGCGGCCCCCCCGGATAGACCTTGAACGTGACGTCCCTCACGAGCCTCGCGGACGCGCGTCCCGCTGCATCGATTGGGACGATCTGGTCGTCATCCCCGTGCAGGATCAGCGTCGGTCTGTCGAAGGTCTTCAGGTCTTGTGTGAAGTCGGTCTCCGAGAAGGCTTCGATGCAGTCATAAGCACTCTTGTGGCCAGCCATCATGCCCTGGGTTCTGAAAGATTCGATGAGGCCTTGGGAAGGCTTGGCGCCGGGCCGGTTGAAACCGAAGAACGGTCCCGCGGCGAGGTCCCGGTACAAGTCGGCGCGGTTGTTCAACGAGGCGGCGCGGATCGCGTCGAACACCTCGATGGGCGTTCCGTCGGGATTGGCTTCGGTCCGCACCATGAGCGGTGGAACCGCCGCGATCAGGCCGATTTTCGCGACGCGTTTCGTGCCATGGCGTCCGACATAACGCGCGACTTCGCCGCCACCGGTGGAGAAGCCGAACAACACAGCGTCCTGCAGATCAAGCCATTCCATCAACTCGCCAAGGTCGTCCGCGTATGTGTCCATGTCGTTGCCATGCCAAGGCTGGCTGGAACGACCATGCCCGCGGCGATCATGCGCGATGCAGCGGTAGCCGTTCGCGGCCAGGTGCAGCATCTGCGCTTCCCAGCTGTCGGCGTTCAAAGGCCAGCCATGACTGAAAACAACCGGAGGGCCGCTCCCCCAGGCCTTGAAGTAGATCTGCGTTCCATCCCTGGTGGTGAGCATCGTCATCGGACCGGGTCCTCACGTGATAGGTTGATCAGCCCGGGCCATGCGGACGATGGCTCGACCAGGTGGTTCGCATTCTCCTGTTCCAAGGAGCTGCTGACCTGCTGCTCCCGGCGTGAAGTGCGTACCGGAAGGTCGGCGTGGATCATCGCCGTTCCGTGAGGCCACCGATGTCCGCAGCCACAGTGCCCGGATCCGGTCCGGACAGGGAGTTAATCGCTGTGAATTTCCGTGAAACGGCGCAAATGCGCGCCGTCCGCGCGAGCGGGGTCGCTTCCGGTGGCCCTGAGCCGCGTCGGGCGAGGCTTGGGATCGCTAAGGAAGCTCCTGTCGGAGCGATCCGGGCAGGATCCGGTCAGGACAGGGAGGATCGGGTGCTTCTTCGGGCCGCGAGGGCCTTTGCGAAAGCCGCGGCTGCGGCGACATCGGCCGTCCGGGAACCCTCCTCGAATTTGGCAAGGACCGGGGCGAGCAGGTCGAGAGCGTCCTTAGGACGCCCCAACGCCCTGTACAGCCTTGCCAAACTGGTTGCGGTCCGCAGTTCCCAGGAGAGCGCTCCCTGCGCGCGCGCCAAGGCCAGTGAGCTCGCAAAGACCTGCTCCGCCGCCTCCGATTGCTCTGTCGGGTCGCGAAGCAGGATCTCGCCTTTGACACGCAGGAGTTCGGCTTTGCACCAATGTTCTTCCTTGGCTTCGCTTCCGGTCAACGCCTCCCCAATCACCGCCCTCGCTTCCGCGACCCGGCCCGCCGCCGCGAGCCCTTCCGCCAGGGCTGCTTGAAAGGGCGAATGCTGCACATGGAATGCCGTCGGCGGCAGCTCCGCCAGAGCGGTTTTCAAGAGTTGCGACCCCGCTTCCGCCTCTCCCCGGTCGATCAGCATTTGCGCGCTGTAGGCCCGTACCCAGGTGCCGTAATTGACCTGACGTTTCGTGAGCTCCTGGAGGCGGTTCACGAGGCACTCGGCCGCGGACCGATGCCCGGTCAAGAGCGCCAGCCGGCAGCCGCAAAGAGCGACAGCGGCGAACTCCGATGAGTCGTGCTGGAGCGCACTCGTCTCATCAACGATGTCCAACGCGATGCGCATGGCTCTGTCCGGGAAACCTTGCAGCCAGAGTGTGTGCGCAAGAACAGCCGTTGCTGCGGCGCGCTGGTCGAAGTGGTAGCGGGCAAGATGCGACCGGTCGGCCGGCGCGACATACCGGGCCAGCATCTGCTCGACCACGAGATGGGCGTCGGCTAATTCGCCAAGAGCCCAATGCGCCGCGCCGGCCATCCGGAAGCCAATCAGGACGTCATCGTCGCGGCCCGCGCTCTTGGCGATCTCCTGGAACCGATGCGCGGTGGAGAGGCCTTCGCTGTGGGGACCACTCGTATAGTGGTGGAGCCACAGGCCCCACAGCGTCCGCAACTGGTAATCAACATCGCCCAAGCGCCTGGCGATGGCGAGGGCGGCCGACCAGGCGGCTTCCGTTTCCGGGCTGGCTCCCCTGATGTTGATCGTGGCGCCCGCCAAGGCGGCATAGAGCTGCATCTCACGACGCCCACCCTGGGCGGCGGCCGGTCCAAGCGCAGTCAGGGCGCGCTCCACGCACGAGCGACACTCCTCCAGCAGCGACAGGCTCAGCCAAAGCGGAACGGCAGCGGCCGTGAGCGTGGCCCCGAGATTGCGGTCACCCTGCGCGGAGAAGCACCAGTCCAAGGCAGCGCGCACATTGCTGATCTCCGAGTCGCTCCGCGTGAGGGACGGTTCCGGCGCAGCCCCGGGGCCGCCCGCGGGACGAGAGAGAGCCGCCGCGAAATATTCGGCTTGGCGGCGAGCGAATTCGAGGTCCTCGCCACTTTCTGAGAGCTTCTCCCGCGCGTAGGCCCGCACGGAGTCCAGCAGCCGATAACGGATCGCCGGCGCCCCCTCCGCGACCACGAGCGATTTCAGCACAAGGTCGGCCACGATGTCGGCAAATTCCGCTGGAAGGAAGTCTGCGCCCGCCACGGCGGTCGCTGCCGCCAGCGAGACCGCTCCCTGGAAGACCGAGAGCCGCCTGAGCACGGTGCGTTCCATGGGCGAGAGGAGCTCGTAGCTCCAGTCGATGGCGGCGCGAAGCGTCTGATGACGCTGCAGCGTGGTCCTGCGCCCGCTCGTCAGGACGCGGAAACGGTCATCCATCAAGGATGCCAGGCCCGCGATCCCGAAGGCGTGCACCCGCGCCGCCGCCAGCTCAATCGCCAAAGGAATGCCATCCAAACGACGGCAGATCTCGACCAGTAGCGGGACCTCCGTTTCCAAGAGCGCGAAACCATCATCGCTGGCCTTCGCCCGCAGGAGGAACAGCTGCAAGGCCGGGAACGCTAAGGCCGCCTCGCGGGAGAAGCTACCGCCTTCCGCAGGGAACGCGAGGGGGGTCACATGGACGACGTTCTCCCCCTCGGCGCGCAGAGGCTCGCGGCTCGTCGCAATGACGCTGATGGCCGGAGCCTCGACCATGATCTGTTCGGAGAGGCTGGCGGCAGCCTCAATGAGATGCTCGCAGTTGTCGAGCAACAAGAGCATCTGCTTGTCGCGCAAGGTGGCCAGCAAGCCGGGAAGCGGGTTTTCTGACCGCACCGGGTGGCCGAGGGCCGAGGCGAGCGCCGTGGGAACGAGCCGCGGATCCTCCAATGTGGCGAGCTCGACGAGCCGGACCCCATCCGCAAACCTGTGGGCGTTCTGGGCGACGGCGAGAGCCAATGAGGTTTTGCCCACGCCGCCGGGGCCGACCAGCGTCACCAGCCTTTGCGACAGTTTCGAGTCGACCAAGGCGACGAGTTCCTCCCGGCCCACGAGCTGCTTCAGGAAAAGGGGGACGCTCGTTGCGGTCGGCGCCGGACCCGGCTTGGGAGCGGGCTGTTTGGCCGGTGCCGCCGTCGCTGTCACATCGACCGAAAGCGAGTAGCCCCGGCCCGGGATGGTGACGATGTAGGGATTGCCGGAGGAACTCTCGCCAAGGGCCCGGCGCAAGGAAGAAACCTGCACCCGGAGATTGCTCTCGTCGACGAACAACCCCGGCCAGACGATACTTGAGATCTCATCCTTGCTGACGATCTCGCCTGCCTTGCTCGTCAGGACGAGGAGAATGTCATAGGCACGGCCGCCCAGCGCAACCGGTTCGCCATTCTGCAGCAGCAAACGCTGGGCTGGGACGAGCCGGAACGGACCGAAAGCGATCTCGGAAGTGTTTCTAAGAATAATTTCCGAAACGGGCCCCTGATCCTGCAGCTCAGAGTGACCTTTCTCATGCAACGGCAAGCTCACTGGTTCGCCCCCTGCCTTGATCTATTGATGCTCTTGCTGCGCGGGATCCGGCAGAAGCGAAGACTGAACGACTGGAGCGTGAATCCTCTTGCCGCCATCTGGAACCGAGTCTGCGCATATCTTCCGGGTCAATTCAATCTCCCACGGTCGGCTTGTCCGTTCACAAGCCTTCGATGAGATGACGTTGCGGCGCGATCTCCGCCGCCAGGAAGTCGAGGAGCACACGCACGCGCGGGGACTGACGCAGGTCGGAGTGGGTGAGGAGCCAAAGACCTGCCGAAAAGTCGGGATTGAGCGGACCAATCCGGACGAGCCCCGGCCGGGCATCTCCGATGAAGCACGGAAGGTGGCCAATGCCGAGCCCTTGCTCGACGGCCTCGGCCAATCCGAGCACCGTGTTGACCTTGTAGCCGATCCGCTCCGGCGGCACATGCTCGCGCACGAACCTCACGGCCTTTAGCATCGCGAGATTGTCGCCGAGGGACACCCAGTCGCGGTCATAGAGGCTCTCCGGATCCAGGGTTTGGGGATCGGGGAAATCGTCCGCGCGGCCATAGAGCGCCCAGGCGATGGTGGCGGCCCGCCGGCCGACGAGGTTCTCGGGCGGACTGTCGGTGGCGCGGATCGCCACGTCGGCATCCCGCTTCGACAGGTTCAGCTCCTGGTTGGCCAGGACCACGTCGAGGCGCAGGTCGGGGTAGGTCTTGCGGAACTTCACGAACAGGGGGGTCAGCAGGTGGATCAGGAGCGAGTCGTTGGTGGTCACGCGCACCTCGCCCGCGGGCGTGATCTCCCGTCCTGCCATCTTGCGCGTGAAGGCCGTGATGTCGTCGTCCATCCGCTGGGCCAAGGCCACCATCTCCTCGCCGGGCGTGGTGAGGGTGTAGCCGCTGCGGTGGCGCTCGAAGAGCTTGGCCCCGAGCGCCTCCTCGATCTGACCGAGGCGGCGGAACACTGTCGAGTGATTGATGCCAAGGAGGGCCGCGGCGGCGGGAAGGCTGCGGACATCAGCGATGGCCTTGATCAGGCGGAAATCGTCCCAGGCCAGGTTCTTGAACAGTTCGCCCATGACGATCTCCCGAAAGACGTGCGGCTGCCGGCGCGGATCCGCACCGGCAGCTTCCATGGCCAGGCTTGTTACCCGATTCGGGGCCGGAGCGTGGGAGTGGAGTTGGCCGGCAGGGTCAAGGGCTTGATGGCGCAGGCGCCGTCACCGATCAGGACGTGGGCGACGGCCGCGGCTGCCAGGAAGGCCGGGTGCTCCCAACCGCCGTTCGGGGCGTTGAACACCCAGCCGTTCGGGACATGGATTAGCAGGGCGCCGAGCAGGACCGGCAGCAGCGCCACCGAGACGACCCGGGCGTAGAAGCCGGCCAGCATGGCGATGCCGCCGATCAGTTCAGCCAGGATGATGGGCCAGGCGAGGAAGGGCGGGAAGCCGACTTGGCCGAGGAAGCCGGCGAAGCCCGGCACCGTGAAAACGGCGATCTTCAGATAGGCATGGGCGATGAACATGATGCCGAGAGCGGCACGGATGGTGAAGGCGCCATAGGGAGTAAGGCGGTTGTCGATCACGGGTCTGTCTCCGGGACTGGGTCTGGTCCGATGGCGACAAGGTTGATCATTTCGTTGATGCAATTCAACAGGCTTCGCTGCAGCGTTGAAATTGCACGGACGCAATCGAACGCGCATGGCATTCGGGCCGGACCGGCGTATCTCTGATGCAGCAAACGGGGCGGTGGTCGCCCCTTGGAGGACATGACAATGCGTCAGAACGGCATCCACCACATCACCGCCATCGCGGGCCCGGCCCAGCGCAACCTCGACTTCTACACCCGCACGCTCGGCCTCCACTTGGTCAAGAAGACCGTCAACTTCGACGATCCCGGCACCTACCACTTCTACTACGGTGACGAGGCCGGCCAGCCGGGCACGATCCTGACCATCTTCCCGTGGGAGCATGCCGCCCCGGGCCGGCTCGGGATCGGCGAGACGCAGGAGACCGTCTTCCGGGTGCCGGAAGGCGCCATCGGCTACTGGACGCACCGCCTCGTCGACAAGGGCGTGCCGCATGAGGCGCCGCAGAAGCGCTTCGGCGAGACGGTCCTGGCGTTCAAGGATCCCGATGGCATGCGGCTGGCTCTGGTAGCCGTGCCCGGCATCGAGGCCGAGCCCGCCTGGAGCATCGGCGAGATTCCGGTCGAGCATGCGATCCGCGGCTTCCACGGCGCCAGCCTGCTGCTGGACAAGGCGGCTCCGACCGGAGCCATCCTGACGGATGTGTTCGGCTTCACCGAAGTGGCCCGCGAGGGTTCGCTGGTTCGGTACAAGGCCGGGGACACGGCGCTGGGCGGCATCGTCGACCTGCGCGAGGCGGGTGGTTTCCCGCCGGGACGTCCAGGCGCCGGCACTGTCCACCACATCGCCTTCCGGGCCGCCAGCGACGCGGTGCAGGCCGGGATGGTCAAGAAGCTCGCAGAGAACCACGGCATCCGCACGACGGAGCAGAAGGACCGCGACTACTTCCGCGCCGTCTACTTCCGCGAGCCGGGCGGCCTGCTGTTCGAGATCGCCACCGACGCGCCGGGCTTTGCGGCCGACGAGCCGGCCGAATCCCTCGGCCGGGCCCTGAAGCTGCCCCGCTTCCTGGAGCCGAAGCGCGAGAAGATCGAGGCCGTGCTGCCGAAGGTCGCCTGAGCCGACATCAATCCACCCTGCCGCTGACCCGCTCAGGCGGCAGGGACCCTTTCGGCGTGATCCTGAAGAAGTGGAACGGCTCCTCGACCGCATGCCCATCCTTGATCCGGACCATCGCGCCCTCGATGACGTCCCGGCCGCGTAGCTGGGTGATCTCGTTGACCCGCGCGCCGGTGTAGGGGCACAGCCACGGCACCCAGCGCCGCGCGGCCGCGTGCTCGGGCGTAATCAGGTGGCCCGGCGGCGCCAGCGAGGCTGACAGGATCGTCCGCGCCTCCACTTCCGTGAAGCCCTTGTCGCGCAGCTGCGGCTTGGCCAGCACCGTGACCTCGATATCGGCAGCCGGGTTCGCCTTCAGCTTGCGCTGACCCTTGCCCCAGCGGAACACCGCGCTCACGGCGGCGATGTAGACGTCCCGGACCGTCTTGGGGCCGAGCCCCCCGGCCTGCAGGAGATGGTCGCGCCAGCGGATCAGGTCGTCCTCGGTGAGGTCGCGCACGTCCGCGACCCCGACGAAGGCCGCCATCTTGGTCAGGATCGGCTCCCAGCGCTTGATGGTGCCCAGGCTGGGCTGCTTCTGCTCCTTGTAGTCGGCCCACAGCGCCGCGACGGTGAGGGGCGGGCCGAGCCGCCGCGGCGGCGGGAAGCGCGTGGCCTGCGGGTCGGGCCGGTAGTCGCCCTCGGCGTTGCGCCGCAGCTGGGCGTGGGCGTCCTTCATCGCGTCGACCGTGGCGAGGACGAGGCGCTTGCGGTCGCCCTCGCTCACCAGCAGCCCGCGCCGCGCGAGCAGGGCGTCGACGCGCGCGCCGTGGTAGTCGCGGGCCAGGGTCTCCGGCAGCGACCAGGCGGTCGCGAGCCGGTGCCCGTCCGGCTGGCCGCCCGCCGCCCCGACCCGCATGTCACCCGGGTCGGCCTGGTGGGCCGCGACCTCGTCTCTGTAGAGCTCGCCGGCCAGCGCCAGGACCTGCTCGTGGGTGAGGGCGGCCGGGCCGCGCGCTAGGTTCTTCCAGCGCTCGTCGACCTCGGCCGCGATGGCGGCGAAACGCGCGGGCGACAGTGGGATCTTTGGTGCCAAGGCTGCGCACCTCCTCGGTCTTGCCGACGACGGCCTGGAGCCGCTGCGGCACTCGCCGGCGGAAGAGGTAGACCCCGGTCCTGCGATGCCTCTGGGGACGGGCCATGCCGAGCACCATGTGGAGCACCCTTGTGTAGCATGGGGCGCCACGAAGCCGTTGCACGGCGAGAATTCTATCGCGGAATCAAGGGGTTTGGGAAGTTATGGCGGAGAGGGGGTCCGCCATACTGCTCTCTATAAGACTCCATAGATCTCCAGAAAAACGTCTATTTATCAGTAGGTAAGGCTGCGAGCCCTCTACCGCTCTGCATAGAGCTGCACTAGAATCCACGCTCATTGTTGGGGTGAAAGTTAGGGTGGTGTGGATGGCGAGGCAGATCAACAGGCTCTCAGCGCGGAAGGTTGAAACCATCAAAGAGGCAGGGCGTCACGCGGACGGCGGTAACCTGTATCTTGTAGTCGACAAGAGCCTCGCGCGGCGGTGGGTATTCCTTTTTCGTTGGAATGGCCGACTGCGCGAGATGGGTCTCGGCTCTGCTCGGGACGTGCCGCTTGCCCGTGCCCGTGAGCTTGCGGCCGAGGCCCGCAGTCAACTCGCTGCCGGCCGTGACCCGCTGCAGGCGCGAGAGGTGGCGCAGGCCGTACCGACGTTCGGCGAGATGGCTGACGAGGTGATCGCCGCGCATTCGCCCAGCTGGCGCAACGATAAGCACCGGGCGCAGTGGCAGATGACCCTGACGCGGTACGCGGCACCGCTCCGGGAGCTGCTCATCAATGAGGTCGACACGGACGCGGTCCTGAATGTGCTGAAGCCGCTCTGGGACACGAAGTCGGAGACGGCCTCGCGCCTGCGCGGTCGGATCGAGAAGGTTCTCGACGCTGCGAAGGCCAAGGGCCTGCGCTCGGGCGAGAATCCGGCCCGGTGGCGCGGTCATCTCGACCACCTGCTACCCAAACGCCAGCGCCTCACGCGTGGCCATCATGCAGCCCTGCCGATCGATTCCATGCAGGACTTCATGACCAAGCTGCGGCAGCGCGATGCTGTCGCAGCCTGGGCGCTGGAATTCTGCATCCTGACCGCCGCGAGGTCCGGTGAGGTGCTGGGCGCTCGGTGGGAGGAGATCGATCGCGAGAGGAGGATCTGGACTGTTCCACGCGAGCGCATGAAGGCCGGCCGCGAGCACCGCGTGCCGCTCCCGGAGGCCGTGCTCGCAATTCTTGACAAGCTGGAGCCGGTGCGCACGGAGGATAATCCGTTTGTGTTTCCGGGCAGGAGGGCTGGCCGGCCGCTCTCGGTCATGTCTATGGAGATGGTTCTGCGACGCATGAAGCGAAATGATATTACCGTCCACGGCTTTCGATCGACTTTCCGGGATTGGGCATCGGAGCGCACCGGTTTCTCGCACGAGGTCTGTGAGATGGCTCTTGCGCACACCGTCGCAAACAAGGTGGAGGCAGCCTATCGGCGTGGCGACCTGCTGGAGAGGCGGCGGGAGTTGATGGGCGCTTGGGCAGCCTTTCTCGCACCCACACCCGAAAAGATCGTGCGCCTGGAGAGGATCACGGCATGAGGAAGCGAACCGACCTGCCGATCCCGCTGGGATACATCGGGCTCAGGGACGCCTTCGAGGCCGCGTACGCGAAGCTCGAAAGGCCCGAGCGATTTACGCACGACTTGGAGAGTGCACCGAAGGTGACCCGGCTCGATCTGCCCAGTGCCATGCTCGAAAGCGAGGCGGTCGAGAGGGGGATCGTCGAGAGGCGTTATCCACTCCCGAAGGAGCAGGAAGCGGCGATGAGCGCCGCGACGCGCCGCCTCCGAATCGAGCAAGGCCGATTCACCCTGCATAGTCTCGACTCGGACATGGTCGTGAGCGAGGAGGCGGCGATGGGGCGCGTGGAGCGCCGCATCCGCGACGCTCTGAGCACAGGCGAGCTGCGCGTCTACGCGTATCATCCAAGTGGCAACGAATGGGGCGAGATCCCTGACCGGGAGGCTTGGCGAGAGCCTAACTTCGCCATCCCGGGCTTGGATACCTTCGTCGACCCTGTTGACAATCGTGGCCCCAACGTCGGCGGCAGCCCCGTTTTCGTCGAGGAGGAGGCCTTCAAGAAGTGGCTCAACCGTGAGGTCGACTTGCTCGCCAATCCGCATGTGCGGACGGGCAAGAAGGGGCGGCCTTCCGTGGCGAAGAGCCTTATCATGCCCGAGTTCAAGCGCCGGCTGGCAGAAGGCAAAATAAGCGAGAGGATCACCGACGAGGCGCGAGAGCTGCGTACGTGGTTCGCGCGCAAGTATCCCAGCGCAGAGGTTCCGGCGGAGAACACGATCAAGGACGTCTTGAGACTGTTCTATAGAGACTGATCAGCACGTCGAGAAATCCGGTATTTTCCGACGTTTTTTCCGACGTCAACGCCCCACCATGCTGCTTCGCCAGTGATAGCGGAGTACGCTGATGTTGGCAGTTGAGGAAAATGGTACGAGGACGAGGCTGGTCGAGCGAGCGCTATGGCCCGCCACCGGCTTCGTCACGATCAAGCAAATCTTGGGCAAGAATGGTGGGCCGATCCCAATCAGCGAAAGCCGCTGGTACATCGGCGTTAAGCGGGGTGAGTTCCCCAAGCCCCTCAAGATCGCCGGCAAAGCCGTCTGGCGCGTGAGCGACATCAACGCCCTCGTCGATGAGCTGGAGCGGAAGGCCATCCAAGAGCGTCGGCTCGCACGTCTCGCGCACACGAAATAGGAAATGCCACGGACCCGGTGAGGCCCGTGGCGCATAAAGGGTGCAATGTCGGAAACATCAGCACCTTAGCACCATTCCGGCCTGCCGTCGACGTGGCTTCTCGGTTCGGAGAAGCCCATGAACAGTTTACCTCGCAATTGGTGGGACCAGCTCCCCATTGCCGTCCTACGCTTCCAGAAAGACGTGCAGGGCACGCGCTTCGGCTGGGTGGACCTGGAAGTTCCGGGTCTGTCTCTTCTGTTCGACGCCTGCGTTGTACACCGGCACACCAAGTCCAACGCGCTTTGGGTCATGCCACGGGCAGGCCTGCGCTTTACCGATCGTGATGTGTGGCGGCGCTGGTCCGATCGCATCCTGCGCCAGCTCGCTGACCGGTACCCCTTGGACTTCAGCGATTTCGATGACGGGGACCTCCCGTGAACATCCTGGAAGCCGTCTTGGACTACTCGCGGCGTGGGTTGCCGGTGTTCCCATGTGATCCGGCCACCAAACGCCCCTATACGGCTCATGGGTTCAAGGATGCAACCTGCGACGAGGCACAGATCCGGCGCTGGTGGAAGCGTTGGCCGCACGCCATGATCGGCATGCCAACCGGGCGCACTATCGGCGCATTCGCGCTTGATCCCGATCGACCGGAGAGTCCTGGCGAACCGGATGGCGAGGCTGCGCTCCGGGAGTTGGAGAAGCGGTACGGCAGCCTGCCACCCACCCATACTCACCTCACGCCTGGCGGAGGGCGACACCTCCTGTTCGCATTGCCGGAGGAGGTAAAGATCGGCACTTCGTCGGGTCGCTTGCCACCTGGCATCCACGTCAGGGGCGAAGGCGGCTATATCATCATGCCACCCAGTGTGCGCCGGGACGGCCGCAAGTACGAGCTCGCCGAGCCGCTCGACTTGTTTCGGTTCGAGCGTGCACCGGACTGGCTTCTTGGGGAGATCCTGGCCGCCAAGGGTCACGAGGTAGATGATGTCGTTGATGTATCGAGCCTTATAAAGCCCCCTCTCGACGGTCACGGCGGCTCTCTCGACCGTCGCTGGGCCCAAGCGCGGCTCCAGAACGAAATGCATGAGCTAGCAGAAACCCAGAAGGGCGGACGCAACATCCGACTGAATCGCGCCGTGTTCAACTGCGCCCAAGTCGTGCCGCACGGTCTTCTGAGCGAGAGCGAAATCGAAGCAGCGGCAGTAGAGGCATGTCGGAAGAATGGCATCGTGAGAGACAAGGGGATCGCCAGCGTGCAGAGGACAATCAACAGCGCCATGGCGGCCGGCAAGGAAAGCCCGTACCTAATGGAGGACGTTGCTGCCCGCCGGGTGGAGCGCATCCCACAGCTGACCGTGATGAAGGGCAAGGCACCCCGGCTCACCGCCACCGATAAGCCAGACCGGGTTAATGATGCTGAGCCCATGCTGCCGTCAACCACCGACGCCTGGAATGCGTTTGCACGCCCGGCAGTCCCGTCCTTCCCACTCGACGCACTGCCGCTAACGCTCAGAGCTTTTGCGGAGGAACGGGCAGTCGCCTCAGGCGCAGACATCAACGCATATGCTATGGCGGTACTTACTATGCTCGCGGGTGTCGTTGACCACCGCGTGGTCTTAAAGCCCAAGCGGTACCACGACGATCTGCTCATCTCGCCTGTGCTGTGGACCCTCATCGTCGCACCACCGAGCGCGCGCAAGACGGCCATCATGCGCGATGCCCACCGCGCCATCGACCGGCTGGACGAGCGGGACATTGGGGCTTACCAGGTCGCTGTTGCCGAAGAGGAGGAGCGGGCGAAGGCAGAGGAGCGCAAGCCTGAGAAGGTCCCCCCGCCTCGTCACCGCATCCTGACGGATGCTACGAGCGAGCGACTGTGCGATCTCCTCTCGCACCAGGACTCCGGCGCGATCCTGATCCGCGACGAGCTGGCGGGCTGGATCGGTGCAATGGATAAGTACGGCGGCGGCGGCCGCGGCGCGGCGCAGGATCGCTCGATTTGGGTCAGGGCCTTCGACGGGGGGCCGTATACCCAGCATCGGCTCACAGCGGGAGATCGTCGGGTCCGCAACCTCTCCGTTGCGGTCATTGGCTCAATCCAACCCGAGCGCCTCGCAGAGATGGGCAGGCTCGACACGGACGGGCTTCTCCAGCGCTTCCTGCCAGTGATGATGGGCGACGCGCAACCGTACCGAGACGACGAGCGGGATATCGGGGTGGAGCGCGCTCTCACAGCCCTTATTGACAGGCTCGACTTGGTGCGCCCCGGGACGTTTCTCCTCAGCGACGAGGGCCGGACCCATTTTGCGCGTTTTACGGACGATATGACAAAAGCGGGACGGATTACCGATCCGTCGCCGGCTTTCGGAAGTTTTTTGGCCAAGCTGCCCCGTACGCTAGGGGCAATTGCTCTCATCTTGCACCTTGTAGACATCGCCGAGGGACGTTGTGGCGTGACTGATGATGTCTCGGACCAAGCATTAGCCGCTGCAGAGAGGATCGTGCGAGAGTTCCTAATCCCGCATGGGGCCGCGTTCTACGATCTCCAAACTGGGGGCCAAGCACACAGCCGTGCTCGGCAGATTGCTACCGCTATTATCAAGCACAAGGGGCCAATAATCCAGCTGCGGGATCTAATGCGTGCCACACGGGCACTGAAGGGGATGACACGCGAGGATGCTCTCAAGCAGCTCTTCTCGTTCGAGGCGGGCGGCTGGCTCACGCCGGTCGAGCGCGGCCCCTACAACACAGCCTGGCACATCACTCCTAACTTGAAGGAGCGGTTCGCGGCAGAGCACGAGGCGGAGGTGCGTCTCCAAGCCGAAATCCGGTCACGGATTATCGGGGCAAGCCATGGTTAACCGTCGACGTTGTCGTCTCGCGCATTAAGGCACATGCGGACACTGTCAGAAAAGAGAGAAATAGAGTGCTTCAAAATCTAGTCTTACGCCTACGCGAGGCGACAACGTCGACAAATACCCAGAAGACTTGCCCAGCAACGGTTTCCGGTGCCTCCGAAACAGCGTGCCGGCTCATCACAGTGAGCCCAATGTATCTGTCGCGATCGAGCTAACCCGTTGCAACGATAAGAATTTGCATCCTGTCGACATTGTCGGCGGGGGAGATGTCGACAACGCCGACAAAGGTGATTCTGCTGCAAGTGGATTGCCCCAAGAAAAGCCGCGGAAAATAGAAAATCAGAACCCTTTCTCGCGCGCTCTGCGCGCGCACGCGCGGGAGAAGCGCCCAGACGCTATGCCTCTCGATCAGGTCCGGCTCAGCTGGGAGGGAGCTCGCGGCAATCGTTAGTCAGGTGGGCTACGAGACTCATGGAGGGGCATCAGCGGCTTTAACGGGGGAAGTGTTAATCCGAATCTCAACCGGGCTCAGTGGCCGCGAGAATGGATTTCTGCGATGACCGATAAAGCGAGGTCCCGTTGCCGGAAAGGCACTTGTTTAACGCTCGTGGCCGATTTTTCCAACACCATCCCAAAAGAGCTACGCATTAAAGAGGCAGACTCTGTGCGAAGGAACTAGTCGCATACTCGCGTATGCGCATACTACATGCCGTCACAGCACAATCCTTGTTGACGGAGCTAGGGAGTTAGGTTCGTGGCCCATACAGCCAAATACTTTTTGCCGATTACTATTGAAGTCGCTACAGAGCACCCAAGGAATGAAGATCTATTTGGCAGCATCTACGAAGGTTTCGAAGGTTTACCAAAAGTGATAGCTGACCATATTGGATTTGGCGCGAAAGTTGATGTTGGAGCATTCGCCGACATTTCGGAGCTAGATGAAGAGGTTCTCAGAGGATGGGATCTCAGCCCCGAAATAACGATTGATGGCCGCGTGACCCTGAAGAGTTTTGATAAAGAACAAATTGGTCTGACCGAAGAGGAAATGGCGGAGGTTTGGGGCGACGACTGGGCTAAAGATCTGCAAAAATAAGTTCTATGGAAGCTTGCTGGACTGGAATAGAGTGAGCTCACTCCTCTCTAGTCGTCGTACCGACCCCGGTAGGTAGCTGGCTTCTCCAGTCGCAGCAAGGGATCAGAACGGCTGCCCCATCGTTTCGCCCCTGTCGACCTGAGAAGAGTGACAAGAGATGAAGGGCAGTCTGTTCGAGAGCTTCGGCAATCCGTTTCCAAGCATCACTGACGCCGATTTTGGCTTCGGTCGACCCAAGAGGCGTTCTGAGGACCAAAAGCCGTCAGAAGTCACGACAGTAGATCCGACTAGTCGCCTGCTCAACGCCCGCAACCGGGCCGGGCGGACGGTGATCGAGATTGTAGCCGACGATCTGGCGGCCCACGGCCCACAGGTCATTCCAACCCTGCGGGATCGCGATCCAGTCGCCTATACCCGGCTACTGAGCGACCTTGTCGCCTTCAAGCCACTTCTCCGATCACAGGCTAGCCCCGACAAGCCCGTTCCGGCGGTCGGGGAGGCGACCACGCGCGAGCGGCTAGCCGAGCACCTCCTCGAGATCGTCGCTGCTGATTTTGCGCAGCACGGGTCACAGGTGGTTGAAAGGCTTCGGACGACGAACACGAGCGCCTATGCGCGCTTCATAGGCGAGTGCGTGCAGTTCCGCATGCTCACAGCCGAGCGCGCCCCAAGGAAGAACCCCAGCAAGCCGCGCCGCGAGCCGAGGCAGGTCCGGGTCAACAATCTGCTGAAAGCAGCGTATGACGGCCCAATTGACGTGAACAATCCCAAGTTGCCTGAACGCTGGGTCAACCGGTGGGTCGAAGAGGAGCTCGCCCTTAAGGAGCTAGGGCTGAGCGCCTTCGACCTGACGCCGGAGGAACTTAGTGACCGCTGGCCCAAGCGCTTGGCGAGCTGGTTTGAGAAGCAAGTACGAGGCAAAGTGCAGATGAAGTCATCAAATGGTAAGATGGCTCGCACAGTCTAAGCGATGTTTTCGCTGGCGAAGCCCTACAACCGTCTTAGATGCAATGTAAAAATCAAGAGATTTGTTGGATTTTTCTATGCCTGTCTACAGGAAAGTCTGGATTTTCTACATCCTAAGCTAAACCAAGATTAAGATTAGGGTTGATGATACACAATTTATTCTGCCCCGGGAATTTGTCCGCTCAAAGTGGATGATCCAAGTGTGATATAGATTCAACATCGGTTCGAGCTGCCTAACGATCACGGTTCAAAATACAGCAGTTTTGGGAACTTGATCTTGGAGCCTTACCTCGTGCTATCCTTCCTCCCGAAAACTTGGCTAAGGTGTGTCCTAATTCGAACGCAGCACAGGCGCTCTAGGCCCTCTTGGCATGATTAAAGGTACGGGGTCGAAACGTAAGTGCTTGAAGAACAACTAATTTCAGAATTTGGCGACACGCTCCGGGCCGAAGCTAAGGAAAAGCTAACTGAGTTATCTCCTGATGCTCCTCTGTCAGAGGACACGTCATTGGCGGAGGCAATTCTAGGCTACCTGGAGGAGGCCGGCTCAGTCGTAGGTCATGACCTTTGTCCTCACGAGGATACAGCTGGTCACCGCCCTTGCAGATTAATTGGATATTCCCTTCCCGAAGACTCGACTCGGCTCGAGCTGTTCACCGCATTAAGCACTACAGCAGCAGGCTTGCAGACCCTACCTAGGAAAGAGGTGGCGCGCTTATCTGGTTGGGCAGCGCGCTTCTTCGAATATGCCGCTAAAGGGGACACCTCTAGGTTCTCGCTTAATCCGGCAGCAGCGGAGGCAGCCTCCCTGATTTCAGGCGAGCTTGGTCGAATTGAAGACGTGATAGTGCATGTCCTTACCGATGCCTTCGTGCGCGATCGCGTTGTAGATGACATTGCCATTCTAGGACGGAATGTAGCGACCGAAGTTTGGGATCTTGAACGGCTTTATCGTGTAGCTGGACAGGATGTCACCCGTGATCGCATCGAGATAGACTTTCCAAAGATTATGGGCCGGCCGATCTCTTGCCTAGAGATGAAGCCTCGCCCGAGCGAATACGAGACGTACTTGCTGATCCTACCAGGTAATCTGGTATTCAAACTGTATGATCAGTATGGTCCGCGGTTGTTCGAATTCAATGTCAGGTCGTTCTTGCAAGCAAAAGGAGCGGTCAACAAAGGGATCCAGAAAACGGTCCGGGAGCAGCCTGGGCGCTTCTTAGCCTATAATAATGGGTTAACTGCAACTGCCGATGAAATCGAGGTCGGGACTTGGCACGGAGAGACCGTCATCAAGCGAATAAAGGGGCTACAGATTGTAAATGGTGCTCAGACCACTGCATCAATCCACAGGGCTCACCGTATTGATAAACTGTCCGTCGACGACGTCGCCGTCTCAATGAAACTTACACTGGTACCGCCAGAAAAGCTCGACGAGTTTGTGCCGCTTATTGCGCGGTTCGCAAATACTCAGAACCCGATCCAAGTCGCGGATCTCTCGGCGAGCGACCGCTTCCATCAGCAGTTTGAAAGCCTGTCGGAGGCCGTTTGGTGTCCAGGTGAAGAAACACGATGGTTTTATGAGCGGGCCCGCGGCTCGTACCAAGTGGCTCGCAATCGATTTGGCAGTACACCCGCGAAGCGGCGTGAATTCGACCGCACATATCCCAAGAGCCAACATTTTGGGAAAACGGATCTCGCGAAGTATCTCATGACTTGGATGGGTGAGCCGCACACGGTTAGTAAAGGGGCTCAAAAGAATTACGCGACATTTATGTTCGGTTTGCGTGAACGTATGGGGGATGATTGGGCCCCGGATAAGCAGTTCTTTAGAGACACCATTGCCAAAGCTCTGTTGTTCAAGGCCACGCAGGTCGTTGTCCGAAGAGCAAAGCTTCAGTCTTATGGTGCCAACGTCGTCACCTATTTGGTCGCAAAATTGGCTGCGAATTATGGGAATGCTATTGATTTTGACTATCTTTGGGACATGCAGGAAATCTCGCCCGAGCTGACGAATCTCATTGCTACGTGGACGCCCAAGATACATGCAACGATTGTAAGTAGCGCCGGCAAGCGTAACGTCACCGAGTGGTGTAAGAAAGATGGCTGCTGGGAGGCAATCCAAGCGCTAGACCTGCCGCTTCCATCTCCATTGCCGCCCGAGTTCAGTACTGCCACCGACGATCACGAGGCGATATCGGCCAACGCTGGGACTGATGAGAATGAGCTTATCACCCTTTGCATGTCATTGGACGGTGCGGCTTGGGCAAAGATAGTGGCTTGGGCCGCTAGCACCGATGCCGTTGAGGTTTACGATCGTCAGGTAGCTCACACCCTAAGCGGATACGCTATCGGTGGCTGGCGACGAGAGCCATCCATAAAGCAGGCTCTGCGAGGGGTAAGAGTTATTAAGGCTGCTCGAGAAGCAGGAATTGACACAGCCGAAGCTGCCTAGCTTAGTACGTCGTACAAGGGTACAGGGTGCCTGACAAATCAGACGGCCCTGTCTCTTGGCGCACAAACTTTGCTTGGGCTCTCGACGTTACTCGTGACGAAGATCGCGATTGCTTTGATCCATTCAGAAAGCGTCGTGAACGTCGTAGCGCGTGCTCCGTCTCACCGACAGCCAATGCCTCGAGGATGGCCTCTCCCTCAGCATAGGTTGCCAACGCGCCACAGCTGAGAGACCCTGAACGAGCAGATCAATTTTGCGATAAAGTCGTCCAGACACTGACCTACTGCTAGCCGAATGCCGCCCATCTACGAGTACTAGGCGAACCATCAGTGTCTGGCTTTCGATCGTTCGATAATGTACCTAACTTAGACTTATAGAATAGTTCTATCAGAAGTCTGGTTTGATGCCGCCGCGACGGCTAGGGCGCTTCCTCGCATTGCGCCGATCGTTAGTCGTGCGCTCGTTCTCATCTGATCGGGCTTTTTGCGTATCCTTGTTCATATTGCGTTTGAATATCTCGGCATTTGCTTTGCGCTGCGGATCAGGCTTCCATGCGCGTGCTTCAGTAATGAAATCCTCGTCGCCGATTGCCTCACTCACGAGGTCGGCGTCGAATTTGACTTGGACCAGCAGTGGAAAGCGTACAGCTTGTCCCGAGACAATACCTTGGCCCCGGCCAAACGCCTGCAGGATATTGGCGTCGGATTCAGAGAGGTTTTCCATCACCGATCGGACAAAGCTTTTATCTCGTGGGTTCACTAATCTGAGCACGAGGAAGCTGTTGCATTGAGCCAGCGTAGTCTCGTCTAGGCGCGAAGGCCGTTGCGAGATGAGAACCAAGCCAGTACCGAATTTACGGCCTTCAGTAATCACCTTACGAATTGTTGGCAGTGAAGGCGTTTCATCAGTTCCCTCTTGCCTGCTCGGAATGAAGTTATGGGCCTCTTCAATGACAGCTTGAAACGGCGGGATAACGCCCGAGAGTGTTGATCTGTGAGCGAATAGGGCCTCGAGCACAATGCTGACGATTGCAGACTGGTTTAGGTGGTCGTAGCCAGCCAAATAGAAGATCGACACTGTCCCGGGAGCCACAATTTCATCCGGCGCGTCAGAGGGATCTGGCATCTCCTCAAAAGTGTATTCCTTAAACCGGCTTTGGCTTCGCAGACGAGCGTTATTCGACTCCATCTGTCTTAGGTTGTCACGCACGAACTCCAGCGAACGCTTCACTGCGTTCATGGTGCCACTGCGTGTATCTGCGAGCTCGTCGGCTATGTGGTCGTCCTTCTTACGCTTCTTGGCAGCAATGTTGTCGGCATGATCGATGAGCCGCTGAATGTACTCGACAGCCTTCTGCCCATCGGTCGCGGAGGTGTTGCTAAGAAGATAGTAGTAGAATTGCTGCTGTGCGTCGGTAAGCTTCTTGCCCATCTTGTCGATGAGATCGCTAATAACGCCGAGATTGTCTTGGCGTACGCGAATGCTTGGGAACAGCACGCGCACTCGTGATTTCGGGAACAACGCCCGCTTCTCGAAGAAGCCCAGATAATCCCCATGAGGATCAAAAATCACTAATGGATAGGCGAGTTCGATGAGTTCCCTAATGATCCGCCTAGCAGCAACCGTCTTGCCGCCGCCTGTCATTGCGAGAATCGCCAAGTGGCGAGACACAATATCACGCGCTGAAAGAGACACTGGCACATCGCTACGCGCGATCAGGCTGCCAATAGAGAGTTTCGGTGGTGGTGGCGTCTTTTTGTCATCTTCGCCAGTAAGCAGACGTCGGACATCATCGGCCGGAGGATAGAGAACCTCGGCTGACGGCTTAACCGGATAGGTTAGCGGTGATAACTGGGCGGCACCTGGATCGTCGCCAAACGTAGTTCCCAGGATCAGCACTTCGGCCTCGAGATGATCACGGCTGCCTGACAGAACCGTATCAAGGAGTTTGATGTTCTCGTTTGCGAGCTCCTGAGCTGCCTCCGCTGGGAAAAATGGATTAAAACGATCAATCGATGTGATCCGTCCCCAAACCGTCGCGACCTCTTTCTTGCCACCAGTCGCAATGGGAACTTCTACGCGCGTTGCTACGATGTCACCGAGCTTCCCTTGAAGGTTTTTTAGAATGAATGTGTATCTTCCGGTAGAGGTCTCTCCGACAACGGTGCCAATTCGAGGCCATTCATGGGATTGATCCTCTGCAGGCCTTCCAGTGGTCTTCTCTGATTTCTTCTTCGCCGCAGACTTTAACTTAGGTGCCCGTACATCCATTTTTCGCCCCCGAAATTATTCTTTAAACGGACGGACGGAAAAGCCAGTCCCGTCCTCTCGCAGCTAGTACTCGTTTTGCAAAGGCCACAGTGCGCGGGTCACCGCTTTCTAAGGCCTTCTTAAGTAGAACCACCTGATGTTGGCCCTTTACACTGCGGCTCATCCACGAAGGCACCTTGGCGAATTTGTCGACAATATCTAAACCGACCGGAAAGCCATAGGAAGGAAGAAGACGGCTCGTGTGAAGTATCAATTCAAGAACAGAAGCAAAATCGGAGATGCCTTCGAAGGCCTCAACCCGGAATGGCATCACGAGAGCTGAGGGCTTAATGTACGTAGTCAGGGCATCAGGATACTCGCGGATTTTACGTTTCCACTCCTCGGGCCATTTGTTCTCCGGTCCTTGCCTCATTACGGGTATAGGAGTGACATATTCGTCTTCAGCCAGCACCACGTCGAGTAGGGAGGCATCGTTTAGGCCATATGCAATGATCGCGTCCTCGAGCTTCTTGGCATCCTTCTCCTTCAGCACCTTGCTCTTCTGGAGCCGATCTAAAATGCGCCGGGTAAACACCGGGTCGCGGCCGATGGAGCGCTCAACAGCACCAACTACAGGTGTACCCGTAGAACGAAGTCGTTCAAGCACCTCTAGGTAAATAGATACAAACTGTCGCTCGCGTTCCTCGCCGTTCCAAGTCTCGTCATTAAGCAGCTTGCGGCATGCGCTAACGCTAAACGCGGGAAAATCTTCTAGGCCATACGGTGCGACAGGATTGATAAGTGGGCCATGGAGTACGACAGCATCTAGTTGTTCATCCCCAGACAACGCTGCTAAGCGGTATGCAGCCGCCACCTCGCTGACCATGCGAGCAGCGTCTCTAAGCTTGGCGATGTCTAAGAAATCGTCATCGTAGAGGAATCCAGAGGCACTGTAGAGGTCATCAACGAGCTGGAGCTCGATGTTGAAACGCTCCCGTCGCTCACTCTCATCTCCAGGACGCACGATGTACGAGCCAACCCGTATTCCGATCGGTGCTGCAGATGGAAGATCGATGTTTGCCACGCCACCATCGATAAATGCGAATGTTTTTCCTTTGACGCTGGGCCAGTAGCTGGCCGGTCGATACGGGAGCTTTTCAAGAAGGTTGTTGTTCTCCAGGAGTTCCCGGACAGAGGTGGCAATCTTGGATAGATTTGCGACAAAACTATCCTGAACCTCCTCCGACTGCTTCCCTGCAACAAATAACATGCTAGCCAGGAATTCGCCTTGGCTGATGCGTGCTTCGATGCGTTCGCGAATGTCCCCTGACTTAGCCACGTCTTTCCGAATGCCCCCGCTGTCTTTCTGGGAGCGTAGCAAGCAACCTATGGAGTGCAAGAGAATAAGCTCGTTGCCTCCACTGCATCTACAAACGATTGGCACGCGTGATACACGGCGAGCAGGTGAAAGCCTAAGGCTTGAGCAGCGATATATCGTAAGACAATGTTGCAATCCTGTGCTGAATCTCAAATTGCTTGCAGGAGTTTCTGCATCTTCGACGAGGTGCTCTAGGAAGGAAGGGCGATCAGCACAAGCTTCGGCTCCATTTTGTGCCGCCGTACTGAAAACTCATTCCCTTGGGACATGCCATAGGTCGGAAATAGGTTGCCTCGTTGCTCCATCCCCCAAATACGTGCACTCAGCGGCAGGGCCCGAGTGAGTGTGTCGGTGGTGCAGGCATTGCCTCAAGAAGGCGTCATGCTGGCCTACATAGGAATTGCGTGGAGCGTCTCCGGAAGATCAAGGGCATGCTTCTGGCTGCTAGAAAGATCTCGAAGATAAATTTCGTCGTGGATCATGCAGCAGGCCTGGTGTGCCCATCCATTAGCATTTATAGATTCCTCATCATGAGCTTCGTCCCGACCATAGTCCCTGTTATCGACCTTTTCGCCGGCCCAGGAGGTCTGAGCGAAGGCTTCAGCCGGCATTCCGCATTCTACGGCGATCCACTGCACTACGATGTCCGCCTGTCTATCGAGAAGGATGAGGCTGCGGTGCGGACGCTTCGACTGCGGGCATTCTTCCGTCACTTCTACGGGAGACCAGTTCCGGAGGAGTACTACAACTATATCCGCAGCATCGACCCAGACGACCGGCGCCGCTGGTGGGAAAGACTGCAAGCTTTTCCCGAGTGGCATCAGGCGCAGGCGGAAGTTTGGCAGACAGCGCTGGGCAATGAGGGTGACGAGAGGTTCTTCGAGCTGCATCGCCGGATCAAGCATCGTATCGGTGATGCCCCTCATTGGGTCCTGCTGGGCGGGCCGCCATGTCAGGCCTATTCTGTCGTCGGCAGGTCACGCCGTCTTGGCAACGGCCGTGACCGTCGCATGGAACTGCCTGCGCAGGAGCTGGAACGCCGCCGCCGCGAGCGGAGTGAACAATTCTTCCGGGATGAGAAGCATACTCTCTACAGGGAATATCTGGAGATCGTGGCTCTCCACCAGCCCTCGGTGTTCGTGATGGAGAACGTCAAGGGCATTCTGACATCCAAGGTTCCCGTCTGTGAAGCCGATGGCAGCGAGGGTTCTGCTTTCATCTTCGACAGCATCCTCAGGGACATGCGTAATCCCTGGGAAGCACTCCAGCACGACCATCTTCCGGCAGGCTGGGAGGCCATCGCTGATGGCCGAAGGGAAGGATATCAGCTATACTCATTCACGACACGGCCTGATGGGCCAACAGGTGAGTGCTCCCGGGAAGACTATCTCATTCATGCCGAACGGCATGGCGTGCCTCAGGAACGTCATCGCGTCATTCTTCTCGGCATCCGCAATGACCTTGACCTGCTGCCGGAGCCGCTCTCGGTGCGGAGTGAACGTGTCAGCGTCGGTCAGGTTATCGGCGATCTGCCGGCACTTAGGAGCGGCCGGAGTGGACGCGGCAAGAGCCGTCAGCGTCATGAGCGATTCGATACGGCCGAACAGTGGATCCAAGCTGTCAGGGACTCCTTGCCCAAGGAGACCATTGCAGAGATCGAGCTCCCAGCAGTGCGGAAGCTCGTCAGGACCATACGGAACAGTCTTTGTCCAAAGCTGGATCGGGGCGGCTCTTTCCTTCCTCGCAAAGTCTCTTCCCGCCCGCCGAAAAGCGAGCTGCAGCGATGGCTCCGTGATGACCGTCTCAAGGGCGTCATTCAGCACGAAACCCGACATCACATGGATTCGGATTTCGGACGCTATCTTTTCGCGGCTGCCTGCAGCCAGGTCACGGGAGTGTCTCCGAAGATCCGCCACTTTCCGCCGTCGCTTCTGCCTCATCATGAGAACGTACGGACGGCCAGTGGCGAACCTACCGGTTCCAGGGACTTTCATGACCGGTTCCGTGTCCAAGTGGAGACAAGACCGGCTACAACGATCATGTCGCACATCCGGAAGGATGGGCATTACTATATCCACTACGATCCGGCGCAATGCCGCAGCCTGACGGTCCGTGAGGCGGCACGCCTCCAGACGTTTCCAGATAACTACTTCTTCGAGGGCACACGCACCCAGCAGTACGAGCAGGTCGGGAACGCCGTCCCGCCTTATCTGGCCGTTCAGCTGGCGAATGTGGTAGCCGGTGTGCTCAAGCAGGTGTTGCGAGACCAGCGCCACGGGACGCGCCGCCGGGCTGCCGACGGAAGAAGGACCCGTGCGGCATAGCCCTCGGAGGCGAGCATCAGGGGCTGCTGGACAGCTAACCTTTAGACTCCGTAGCCCGGCGCGGAGATCCGAGGAAAGCGGTCAGCTGCCTTTCGACTGCTGCGGGCCGCTCTCTGATATCGCATTCCCAGACCACCAGTACCTCCCAGCCTGCGTCCTTGAGCTTCGCCGCCGCTTCGCGATCACGCTGGATGTTCTTGGCAAATTTTTCAGTCCAGAACTCTATGCGTGATTTAGGATGATAGGAATACCGGCAGTTCATATGCCGGTGCCAAAAGCATCCGTGAACAAAGATGACCTTTTGCCGAGCCGGGAACACAATGTCAGGTCGCCCAGGAAGTCCCCGCGCATGAATGCGATACCGGTATCCCAACCGGTGCAGCATCCTACGGACCCACAGCTCGGGTTTAGTGTTTTTCCCGCATATCTTTGCCATGTTTCGGCTGCGGGCTTCGGGTGAAAGCCTGTCCACCGCGCTCTCACATAGGCTTCATATTTGGGAGTTGAATTTGGAAAATATAGTCCATGTCCAAACTCCTGCTTTAGTTCACTTTCACAGAAAGCACGCCGGCTCGTCAGGTTCCTTCCCTCAAGATACCGAGCTTCTCTGCGCCGAAGCGCACTCACAATCTCCAGGATGCGGCGCTCCGCATGCAACTTTATGTAAGATGAGGACTTCTGTAGGATCGTAGGCGCCGTTCCCGCACATCACCTAAAGCGACGGGTGGCACCTCTTATAATTGTTCGCACATCCAGTCAGTAGCTGGGTTGATGCTCAAGCCATTTTCGCCACTGATCCTATTACGTCAAGGAAGCGCGACGCTACTTGCGTTACCGTAACCTTGGCTGGGTCGTAGATGTCGAAATACCGCCCAATGTAGTAATGTTGCGCCATGCGAGTAGCGCTGCGTTGGAATGCTCCGACCCGAACAATACCGAAATGGCCACTGGCGAAGTAGGAACGGTAGGCCGAACTACGTCGGCCCCAGCTCGTCATAGAAGCAGCGTGGAAGATGCGATGATACCCGCCGAGCATTGTCTGGCTCACATGGGCAAGATCAAACAGCCGCGCTAAAGTCTGTCGCATCTCGTCGGGCGTGCCATGGCTAACTTTGTCCTTGCACTCGATAGCAACCACCGGCAGCCCGCTTGGTCGTCCACCACCTGTTCCCCGGATGGCATCTCCGATTACTGCTGGTAGCACGGAGATGTCGCACTCATGCTTGGCATTACTGCGGCCGATCCACTGTAGGCTACCATGAAGTTCAAGATGACAATGATGGCCTCGAAGCCAAAGCTTCCAGTTTGTGTGGGATGCCTTCAGACGTACGAAGCCGGGGGCACTCGGCGCACTCGCTGCTATTCCTCCCGGGTTGCTGCGAATGACGAATGCATTGCCCGCCGCAATCGGGTTCCCAGCGCCATCGCAGAGTTCAACATCCCACTTGCCTGATGCCTGCGCCTCTCGTGCAAGTTTCATCAACAACCAAGCCTCAAGTGCCTTTCCTGCGCCTGTAGGGACGGCCGCAGGTCCATGCGCGGCACGGAAGTTCCTCAAAATCGTACGAAGTTCTGTGACCAGCGTCGGATCAAGAGCCATTAGGTAAGTTCTCAGTGTGCTGGGTTTATCAATCGATTAACGGCCTTTTCGAGTGCGTTCACCAATGAGTCATCACCTGGTGGAGCTCGCAGACCTTCTTGATCTCCGCTGACTTGATCTTCGTCACCGAAGCGAATTCTGACTTCGGCGTACCCACTCAATTCTGCCGCAATGCGTTCAGCCTCGACGAGACGGCGTGCTGGTTCAACCAAACGCAGGTGGAGAAACCTTACTGCCTCGGGCAGTTGCTCGTCTGGTTCGAAGGGAACTGAGGGGCTCGGCCTATCGTCATCTTCGTCGGAATCAATCTCGGGATCCGAGCGACCATCTTCGTGCTCCGTTTCGAGGCGGCCGACATTAAGATCAGACAAGAGTTCACCAGCTAGTTGGCCAAAGCCCTCTTCATCCAGGAGCCGCACAAGTTCGTAGATTTCTTCAGTTACAGCCATACGCTAAAGCCCCGCTCCCTCCCATAACGCAACTGTTGGCTTGGGAGTGATCGCTCCTACTATGCATTCAAATTCATTGTCGAGGCTATCGGACGATGTCGAGAATGCCCCCATATGTTAATTGAGTTGGCCTAGACAATTCACCTTACGTCCGGTCTCAAGATTACGCACCATGTTGTCGACCGCGATGTGATAGAATTCGCCGAGATGGAAGTTGACGGCGCCGTTCAGGCTGACTTGATGTTCCGAGACGATCTTAATGACGCAGTTCACCAGTGCGATTACCGCCGTCTCGTCCAACGGGAAGTCCGAATAGACCGAACTTGGATCAGCGAAGTACCGCTTATCGAGATGGGCAAAGAACTTGTCCCTCCGCGCCATGATCGTTGTAATCGTTGCACGGTGGGCTTCTAAGTCATCGAGCTGCCGTTGGATTAGATCCTCCGGCGGCGAGCCCGTTCTCCAGGAGATGTTCGTCCGGTTCGTCAGGCAGAAGCTGAGAAATGAGAATAAGCTACGCTCGCTGCGCTGCGGCTTCTCGAGTAGCTTTGCCGTCGCGAGATGGAGATCGACCTCGACCGCTCGAATGAGCGGATAGAGTAGGGGCTCGATCTGCCAGAGCCTGTCTCCATGCAGGGCATGCTGCTTCACTAGGGACGAGTAGGTTGCCAGCTTTGCGACCATGCCTGGCGGTTCGTTCCCGTGGATAAGCGAGGCATAACTCCGGAGCCGCTTCTCATAGTTAGCTTGTATCTGCGCCTTCAACCGCCTCGCTCCGTATCATCGTTACAGAGACGCGCCTATAACATGGCAAGCCATATCTGCGACAGCCGAAGACAGTTACAACGAGAATAATCTCCTTTAGACAGCGAGCCAAGCTGTGGCAGAAGGTATGATTCTAGGCGTGTTAGGCTGCTCTTGGTGCATCTCCTGCCGGATCAGAAGCAATTGTGCCGCCAAGGTACAAGCTAGGCATTACGGCTTTGGACTGATAATCACCCTAACAGAAAGATCGTCATGACTCTTGCTTAGGTCATTTTCGATTCCATGCGGGTTATTTATGTAGTGTTCGGGATCATACACAAAGCATATCAGAGTTTTAACGCTCGGATGCGACTTGTATCGGGCGATGTCTATAATCAATTCTTCTCCCACTTGTTTGCTTTTTAGCGAAGATCTTGTCTTCTTGACTTCAATAGCAATAAGTGAGGCTTTGATTAAAAAATCTACTCGGGAGGACCCCCCTGCGTATGAGGGGGTATATTCTTCCTCTCTGATATCATCGAATTCAAGGCGCAGTATCGCATGTAGTATGTCTTGAACGTCGTATTCGTCATCAATTTGGATGGACTGTCGACCTGCATGACGTTTCTTAATCTGAAGATAAAACCTATGAAATCTCTGAAGTATCTTGATAATATTCTCTTCGGCTATGGATTTTTCAGATTCTGTCCGGGTCTGCATACCATTATACAATTCAATTGTGTAGGTTACCGCGGCTAAAGTTTCCTGACAGACCTTTTTAGCCTGTATGAGGGGCTCGGGTAGATAATCCAAATCATTCCACTCGGCGATCCCGTAGCCTCTTTGGGACTGCTTTTTCTTCTCGGTCTCTATAAGTTTCTGGCGAATCTGCGCGAGTTCCCCGTTTTTGCGTTCAAGCAATCCCCTGAAACCGTTCCAGCTTTGCACTAAGGCGTCAGGCGTGACAAAACCACTGGGAACAGAGAGGTCAGCATAGGTCTCCTCCAGATTGTAATAGATGTCACGAATTGTCTGCACAACAAGGTCGGAGCCTGGGAACGGATGGTATCCCGAAGTGTGGCTCACATTGTAGTGTCTCATCACATCAAAATAGTCTTGCAAGTGACTTTCACGAAAAGCCCGGAAATACTCGGTGGCTTTGGAAAAATTGCCCATTCTACTATACCTATTCAGCGTCCATCCAGGCGCCGTTGATGGGCCTCCAATATGCCATTGGTTCACACCAAATCACATATCAGCGGCACCTGAATCAAGGTGTGTTGGCGGAGCGTCCTGATTGTGCTGCTTTCGGAGACCTGTAACCCTAATCGTGGCACTCACCAAGCGCCTTCCTGTGCCGAAGGTCTGGTTATGGCACGAGGCGTAAGTAGACTGGTTTTTCGCAAAGGCCGTAAGCGGACTGTTCGTCTGATGAGATTCGTTTGGATGTTTGAGAGATTAAGCCGCGCGCCATGTTGGGGCTAATGTTAGGGTCAGCCCTGCGGTCTAGGTAATTTCTATACAGATATCAGATACTTAGCGCATGATAATGGCGGAGAGGGGGAGATTCGAACTCCCGATACGGTTGCCCGTATGCCGCATTTCGAGTGCGGTGCATTCAACCACTCTGCCACCTCTCCGGGGTGCGAAGGCCGTCGGCCCGCTGGTTGAGGCGGGGTGGATATCACGGGCTTGGCGGGTCTTCAAGCGCCAATAATCAGGTTTTTGATTGACAAACGTGAGGTCAGTCCGTAGGTAGGCCTCCTCTATGAGCGGGTAAGAGTGCCTGCCCATATCCATGCGGTAGCCTCGTGTTGCCGTGAAACGAAGCCGGAAACTGCCAAAAAGCCAATCCGGTGGGGCTTTCCCCGCTGAGAATTGGGTTTGAACACGAGGATCAAGATGTTCGCAGTGATCAAGACCGGCGGCAAGCAATATCGCGTTGCCGCCAACGACGTCATCACCGTCGCCACGCTCGCAGGAGAGCCGGGCACCGCCGTTACGTTCGACCAGGTTCTCATGGTCACGAACGATGGCTCGACCCAGGTAGGCGCCCCCCTCGTCGAGGGCGTGACCGTGGCAGGCGAGGTGGTGGAACACACCCGCGGCGAGAAGGTCATTTCCTTCAAGAAGCGCCGCCGCCAGAATTCGCGTCGCAAGCGCGGGCATCGCCAGGACTACACCGTGGTGCGGATCACCGAGATACTCGCCGGGGGCGAAAAGCCCAAGAAGGCTGCGACCAAGAAGACCACCAAGGCTGCGGCTGACGAAGCTGCGCCGGCCACCGCTGAATAAGCGTAGGCATTACACAGGAACACGGGAGTAACCCATGGCTCACAAAAAAGCAGGCGGTTCGTCTCGCAACGGTCGTGATTCGGCAGGCCGTCGTCTGGGCGTCAAGAGATTCGGCGACCAGCAGGTTGTCGCCGGCAACATCATTATTCGTCAGCGCGGCACGAAATGGCATGCCGGCGCCAATGTCGGCATGGGCAAAGACCACACCCTCTTTGCCACGGCCGATGGCCGAGTCCGATTCCTTACGCGTCAAGGCCGAGCCTTTGTATCGGTCGTACCGGCCCAAGAGGCCGCAGAGTAAACGGCGAGAGCGAAACGAAGGAGCTCCCGCCGGCATCACACCGACCCGGCGGATCTAAAGCTCCAATCAGGCCCAAAAGGCCAAGCTCAGATCCGAAATCGACAGGGGAGGTGGGATGTCCACCTCCCCTTCGTCATTTCTGGGGCCCAGGGAGGGCCCAACGGATCGGAGCAAGACGATGTTTCCCGACCTCACCCGTGACGATGTTTTCCGCCTCGAGACCCGCGGCCTGTGGCTGCGCTGGGCCCGTCTTGCGGATGCCCAAGCCATCGTACGCCTTGCCGGTGAGAAATCGGTCGCGGAGATGACGGCTCGAATTCCGCATCCGTATCACCCGGACGATGCCGAGCGATTTATCTTCCAGTCCCGGCGGTCCAATGCGGACGGCCAGGGCCTGCAGCTTGCCATCACGCCGAAGGGCAAGCCAAACAACCTCATCGGCATGGTCGGCATCGGTCCGAGCCCGGAGACGGGCAAGCCCGACCTGGGCTATTGGCTCGGCACCCCGTACTGGGGCAAGGGCTATGCCACCGAGGCGGCGCGCGCGCTGATCGATGCCTTCTTCGCCTATGGCGAGGAGAACGAGGTCACGGCCTGCGCCCGGGTGATCAACCCGGGATCCCGGCGCGTGCTGGAGAAGTGCGGCTTTGCCTATCAGGGCGCGGGGCTCTCCGAGCTGCCGGCCCGGTGCGGCCTCTATCCGGTGGATCACTTCCGGCTCGACAGGCGCACCTGGGAGAGCCTGAAGGCATGGGGCCATACCGGCTTCGTGCGCGAGCCACTCTCCGTGGAGGTCGAGGTGGACCGGGAGGTCTCCCTCGCCTGCTGAGATCCGAGCGCTCCCGGATACTTTCGGGAGCGCTTCTTTCTTGCCGGCGTTGCTCCCGCACAATTGGAATGGACGGTCGCATTTTTTAACCGCACAGCCTGATCCGGTTTTGCGAAAAGTGCTCCAGTCCCGTAAAGGATGCGGGTTATGAAATTTCTCGACCAAGCCAAGATCTATATTCGCTCCGGCAATGGCGGCGGCGGCGCCATCTCCTTCCGCCGTGAAAAGTTCATCGAGTTCGGCGGGCCGGACGGCGGCGATGGCGGTCGCGGTGGCGACGTATGGGCGGAATGCGTCGAAGGGTTGAACACCCTCATCGACTACCGCTATCAGCAGCATTTCAAGGCCAAGACCGGCGGCCACGGCATGGGCAAGAACCGGCACGGCGCCAAAGGGGCCGATGCCGTTCTCAAAGTTCCGGCTGGCACCGAGATCCTGGACGAGGACGGCGAGACCGTCATCGCCGACATGACCCATGTGGGCCAGAAGGTGCTGCTGGCCAGGGGCGGCAACGGCGGCTTCGGCAATGCCTATTTCACCACCTCGACCAACCGCGCCCCGCGCCGGGCCAATCCAGGCCAGGAGGGCGAGGAGCGCACGCTCATCCTCCGTCTCAAGCTGATCGCGGATGCCGGCCTCGTCGGACTTCCCAATGCGGGCAAATCCACATTCCTGGCGGCAGTGACTGCGGCGAAGCCGAAGATCGCCGATTATCCCTTTACCACGCTCCATCCCGGCCTCGGTGTCGTCCGCGCCTATTCCCGGGAGTTCGTGCTGGCCGACATCCCAGGCCTGATCGAGGGTGCCTCCGAGGGCGTGGGCCTTGGGGACCGCTTCTTGAGCCATGTGGAACGCTGCCGTGTGCTGCTGCACCTGGTCGATGGCACGAGCGAGGATGCTGGAGACGCGTACAAAACCGTCCGCCACGAGATCGAGGCCTATGGCCATGGGCTCGCCGACAAGCCCGAGATCGTCGCTCTGTCCAAGGCGGATGCCCTGGACGGGGAGATGCTCAAGGAGCAGCTGAAGAAGCTGAAAAAAGCCTGCAAGCAGACGCCCTATGTGATTTCCTCCGCCTCGGGCCAGGGCGTCCAGGAGGTGCTGCAGGCACTGCTCACCGTGATTGATCGGGCCAGGGCTGAGGAAGAGCCTGCACGATCCCAGGAAGAGTGGCATCCGTGAGCCATGAACTGAGTCGATTCCGCCGTGTGGTTCTGAAAGTCGGCTCCGCGCTGCTGGTTGATCGGGTCCGCGGCCGGCTGAATCATGCTTGGCTCGCGGCACTCGCCGAGGATATTGCGGATCTTCATGCCAACGGCGCGGACGTTCTCGTGGTTTCCTCCGGCGCCATTGCCATGGGACGCACCGTGCTGGGGCTCCCCTCTGGCCCGTTGCGGCTCGAGGAAAGTCAGGCGGCTGCAGCCGTGGGCCAGATCGCACTGGCCCGCACCTGGTCGGAAGTGCTGGCTCATCACGGCATCACGGCGGGGCAGATCCTGGTGACGCTCGCCGACACGGAGCAGCGGCGGCGTTATCTCAATGCCAGGGCGACGACCCTGAAGCTCCTCGAGATGCGGGCCGTGCCCGTGATCAACGAGAACGACACGGTCGCGACCTCGGAGATCCGCTACGGCGACAACGACCGCCTGGCCGCGCGCGTCGCCACCATGATTGGCGCCGATCTTCTGGTCCTTTTCTCCGATATCGACGGTCTGTATACGGCACCGCCCATGGCCGATCCGAATGCCGAGCACATTCCGGTGGTCGAACGCATCACGCCGGCCATCGAGGCCATGGCCGGCGGGGCCGCCTCCGAGCTGTCGCGGGGCGGCATGCGCACCAAGGTCGAGGCTGGCAAGATCGCCACCTCAGGCGGGACGCATATGATCATTGCCGATGGCCGGACGAAGAATCCCCTGAAGCGCATTGCCGAGGGCGGGCGCTGCACCTGGTTCCTCACGCCGTCCAATCCCGCCACCGCGCGCAAGACCTGGATCGCGGGCGCGCTCGAGCCTCGCGGCACGCTCTATGTGGACGAGGGCGCCGCGCTCGCTCTCCAGGGCGGCGCGAGCCTGCTGCCGGTGGGCGTCCGCCGGATCGAGGGCACCTTCCATCGCGGCGATGCGGTGACGATCCGCAGCGAGAGCCGCGTGCTCGGCCGGGGCCTCGTGGCCTATGACGCGGAGGATGCCGCGCGCATCATCGGCCGCCCGAGCCGCGAGATCGAGGGAATCCTCGGCTATCCTGGCAGAACCGAGATGGTTCACCGGGACGATATGGCTTTGAGCGACTGATCGTCGTTCATGAGTTGCAGCAGTATTTGAGCGTCGCCGGGAGCTGCGCTTTTGATGTCGTTATCGAAATAGACGTAGACGCCGCGCCCGCTCTTCCGCCAATCGGCGATGTGGCGCGCCCAATTCTGCAGTGTCTCGGCGGAGTAGCTGCCCGCATAGCGTCCGTTGGTGCCATGCGCACGCACATAGACGAAATCCGCCGTGGCTTGCCAGGGCGCAGGCGCGTCCGCGTGATCGGAAACGCAGAGCGCCGCATTGTGGTCCCGCAGAATGCGGAAGGCGGATTCCTCGTACCAACTGGGGTGCCGGAACTCGAAGGCGCAGCGCCTGCCCACGGGGATCAGCGACAGGCAACGCGCCACCCGCTCCCGGGTGTCGGCATCGGCCTTGAAGGTGGGCGGTAACTGGAACAGGACTGGGCCGAATTTGTCGTTTAAGCCGTTCATCCGGCCGAAGACGAGGTCGATGCTCTCCTCAATTCCCTTCAGTCGCTTCATGTGGGTGATGAAGCGCGAAGCCTTCCAGGCGAACAGAAAGCCTTTAGGCGTGGAATCGTGCCACGCTCTTACGGCCTGCTCGGTCGGGAGCCTGTAGAAGGAATTGTTGATCTCTGCCGTGTCGAAGCGCTGGATGTAATAGGACAGGAAGTCCTTGATCTTTAAGCGCGGCGGGTAGAAAGGTCCGTGCCAGGATCTGTAGTGCCAGCCCGAGGTTCCGATCCGGATCTCTGTCTTCATCATGGCAGACGAGATCGGGCGCTTGGCTCGTGAGCTGCCGGGCGTGCTATGGGTTCTGAACGGCGTATTTCCCCCGAAGCGATCAGGGGCTGGAACTTGGACATGGACGATACTCAAGCCCTGGGCGCACAATCGCTCCCTCAACACCTCAACGCTTCAGGTGCGGCTTCGGTTGGAGATCCGGATGTCCCGGCTCTCATGGCCGATCTCGGGCGTCGTGCTCGGGTGGCAGCACGGCGGGTGGCGCTGGCGAGTGCCGAGGACAAGAATGCGGCGCTGCATGCCATGGCTGCCTGCATCAGGACCCAGGCGGATGCGATCCTTGCCGCCAATGCCGAGGATCTGGCCGATGCGAGAGCCAAGGGGCAGAGCGGCGCCTTCGTCGACCGCCTCATCCTCAACCCCGAGCGGCTCGAAGCGATCTCCGATGCCGTCGAGAGCATCGCGGCGCTGCCTGATCCGGTTGGACGCGTGCTCGCCCGGTTCGAGCGTCCCAACGGCCTGCAGATCGAGCGTGTGGCAACGCCGCTCGGCGTGATCGGCGTGATCTTCGAGAGCCGTCCCAACGTAACGGCCGATGCGGGAGCGCTCTGCCTTAAGGCGGGCAATGCCGCGATCTTGCGGGCCGGTTCGGAAAGCTTCCGCTCCTCGCTTGCCATCGCGCAGGCAATGGGGGACGGGCTGGAACAGGTGGGCCTGCCTGCCGATGCGATCCGCCTTGTGCCGACCCGTGACCGGGCTGCGGTGGGGGCCATGTTGTCAGGACTCGACGGCAATCTCGACGTGATCGTGCCCCGCGGAGGCAAGAGCCTCGTGGCGCGGGTCCAGGAGGAGGCACGGGTTCCGGTCTTCGCGCATCTCGAAGGGCTCAACCATGTCTATGTGCATGCCGGGGCCGATCTGGAGATGGCGAAGGCCATCGTGCTGAACGCCAAGATGCGCCGCACCGGCGTCTGCGGTTCGGCCGAGACACTGCTGGTGGACCGGGCCTGTGTCGAGACGCATCTCGAGCCCCTGGTCTCCATGCTGCTCGACGCGGGCTGCGCCGTGCGCGGCGACGAGGCCATGCAGGCGGCCGATTCTCGCGTCACGCCAGCCATGGAAGAGGATTGGCGCACCGAATATCTCGACGCCATCATCTCCGCCCGTATCGTCGACGGCCTCGATGCCGCCCTTGCGCATATCGAGACCTACGGCTCTCATCACACCGATTCCATCGTTACGAGTGATGAAGCGGTCGCCGAGCGCTTCCTGGCCGAAGTCGACTCTGCCATCGTTCTCCATAACGCCTCGACCCAGTTTGCCGATGGTGGCGAGTTCGGGTTCGGCGCCGAGATCGGTATCGCTACGGGACGCATGCATGCCCGCGGACCGGTCGGGGTGGAGCAGCTGACGTCGTTCAAGTACCGCATCCGCGGCTCGGGCCAGACGCGCCCGTGAAGCCAGCCTCTTCCCGTTTTCGTACCAGGCCCTCGGGCCT
This sequence comes from Microvirga sp. 3-52, assembly GCF_018383585.1. GTDB lineage: Bacteria > Pseudomonadota > Alphaproteobacteria > Rhizobiales > Beijerinckiaceae > Microvirga. The sequence continues at coordinate 26,671 of NZ_JAHAMK010000004.1, read as the reverse complement.
GACCCGGCTGCCGCGGGCTGCCGCGGGCATGCGGATCGGACTCTACGGCGGGTCCTTCAATCCGGCCCATGCCGGACACCGCCATGTGAGCCTCATGGCCCTGAAGCGACTCGGCCTCGACCGGGTTTGGTGGATAGTCACCCCCGGGAATCCTTTGAAGGATACTGGCGAACTGGCGACGACCGCGATGCGTGTGGAAGAGGCCAGGCAGGTTTCAGATGATCCCCGCATCGATGTGACGGCCTTCGAGGAGGAAATCGGGGCCCGCTACACGGTGGACACCTTGGCCTACCTCAAGCGGCGCTATCCGGGCGTTCATTTCGTGTGGATCATGGGGGCGGACAATCTGGCCAGCTTCCACCGCTGGCGCGGCTGGCGGCGCATCGCCCGCATGATGCCGATGGCCGTGATCGACCGCCCCGGCTGGACCCTGAAGGCAGTCGGGTCCAAAACCGCCGCGGCTCTGTCCGCCAATCGGATTGGCGAGAACGAGGCTCTTGCCCTACCGGGACGTGAACCGCCCGCCTGGATCTTCCTGCACGGGCCTCGATCCCACTTATCATCTACCAAGCTGCGCCAAATGAGACGAACTTCTCCCTCTGGAAGGCGTTGAAAAATGGGGTCCTCCCGCATTATCTTAAGGGTCGGCACCATCGAGTGCTGCTGAGAAAGGGTCTGAACCTGAACCGACTATCTTCCGTCGAAGCGGACAAGAACCCGCTTCCTCCTCTCTCCGGAGCGGACGCTCCGCACGATGAGGACATCCGGGCCGTTGCCCTGGCTTCCCTCGAGGATATGAAGGCCGAGAACACGGTCGAGATCGACCTGGCCGGAAAAACCTCGCTTGCCGACACCATGATCGTGACATCGGGCCGCTCCGACCGCCATGTCGGCGCGATCGCCGACCGCGTGATCAAGGACCTCAAGGACAAGGGGTTCGGAAATGCACGCGTCGAAGGCCTGCCTGCCTGCGATTGGGTGCTGATTGATGCCGGCGACGTCCTGATCCACGTTTTCCGTCCCGAGGTCCGTGGCTTCTACAACCTCGAGAAGATGTGGGGCGCCGACCGTCCGCAGGACCGCGTCAGCTGAAGCATGATCCGGGCAAGCGAGAACCGGTTGCCCGAACAGGATCATGCGGCACTGAAATGACAAGGCGAGACACGTGCGACTGAGCTTGCTGGCCGTGGGCCGTCTCAAGAGCGGCCCCGAGCGTGAGCTTGTCGAGCGTTACAAGCAGCGGGTCGAGGGCATGGGCCGTGCCTTGGGCTTGGCGGGGCTCGACATCGTCGAATTGACCGAGAGCCGGGCACGCCGTGAGGACGACCGGCGCGCGGAAGAAGCTGCGGCCCTTCTCGAAAAGGCCGGCTCGTCCGTGCTGGTCGTCTTCGACGAGCGCGGCAAGAGCCCGTCCAGCGAGGCTTTCGCCGGGCGAATCAGGCAATGGCGCGATGAGGGCTGCTCCGGGGTGGCCTGTGTGATCGGCGGTCCCGACGGTCTCGATCCCAAGATCCGCCAGCGCGCCGACCTCGTCGTCTCTTTCGGGGCGCTCACTATGCCGCACCAGATCGTACGGGCGCTCGTGGCCGAGCAACTCTATAGGGCCCTGACAATCATAGCCGGACACCCGTATCATCGCGCCGGCCACGATGATTCCTGACGGATGACGCGCTTCAAGTTCTTATTTTCACGCAAGGCTTTTGGCTTTGCCGCATTGATGGTTGCTGCCAGCCTGAGCCCTGTCGGGGCTCAGCCGCGACCTGCTGCGTCCGCGTCACAGACAGCCCCGGAACAAACGGCCGAGGAAAAGGCAAGACGGCAGCAGGACCTGAAGGTCCTGGAAGAGGCCATTGCGGCCAATGCCGATGCACGCAAGCGCCTCGAGGCCGAAATCGAGGACGTCAAGGCCGACCGGGCCAAGCTCAATGCAGCCCTGATCGACACCGCCGGCCGGGTGCGCGGCATCGAAGACCGGATCCGGGGGCTGGAACAGAGGCTTCAAACCCTCAGCTCAAGCGAAGCGGCCATTCGCCGCTCCCTTCAAAGCCGCCGTGGCGTCATCATCGAGGTCTTCGCTGCCCTGCAGCGTATGGGCCGCCGCCCGCCTCCGGCCGTTCTGGTGAGGCCCGAGGACATGCTTGAGGCGGTCCGCGCTTCGATCATGCTGGGCGCCGTTCTGCCGGAGCTGCGGGGTGAGGCCGAGGTTCTGACAACGGACCTTGCCGAGCTCGTACGCCTCAAGGAGGCCATCACCACCGACCGCGCGACCCTGAATGGTGAGCTGACGTCCCTCAACCGGGAGCAGGAGCGCCTAGCGGCTCTCATGGCGGCCCGGCAGAGCCGCATCGCCGAGGTTGAGCGCAATGCCGGCGCCGAGCGGCAGAAGGCCGAGGAACTCGCTCGTCAGGCGGGCACGCTGAAGGAACTGGTCGACCGCATGGAAGCGGAAATCGCAGGGGCGCAGCGCGCAGCCGAGGAGGCCCGCAAGGCTGCCGAAGCGCAGCAACGCGAAACCCGGGAGAAATTCGCCCAGCTCGCCTTCCGGGATCCGGCTCGGTTGGCCCCGAAGATCCCGTTTTCCGAAGCCCGGGGCCTCCTGCCGCGGCCGGTCAGCGGCGAGACGACCTTGGATTTCGGGGCTCCGGACGGCTATGGCGGAACGACGCGTGGCATTTCGATCACGACACGGCCCAAAGCGAGTGTGGTATCACCCACCGACGGATGGGTGTCCTTTGCCGGGCCCTTCCGATCTTACGGTCGACTCTTGATCATCAATGCCGGTGGGGGATACTATATTCTCCTGGCCGGTATGGACCACATCAATGTCGATGTCGGGCAGTTCGTGCTCGCAGGCGAACCCGTTGCGACCATGGGGGAGGCTCCTCTCATGAGTTTGATCGGCGCCGCCATAGAAAAGAACAATCCCGTCCTCTATGTTGAGTTCAGGAAAGACGGCGGTTCAATTGACCCAGGTCCCTGGTGGGCAAAATCGCTAAGCGAAAAGGTTCGCGGATAATGCGCAAACTATCCCTCTTGATTCTCGGTGCGGCCATTGGCGCGGGCAGTGCGACCATGGTGTCGCAGACCAGCCTTCTGTCGGGCATGAGCGCGGTTGCCGCCTCGGCTGACACGTATCGTCAGCTGAGCCTTTTCGGAGATGTCTTCGAGAAGGTCCGAACGGATTACGTCGAGAAGCCTGAAGAGTCGAAGCTCGTCGAATCGGCCATCAACGGCATGCTGACCTCCCTCGATCCGCATTCGAGCTATATGGACGCCAAGAGCTTCCGCGACATGCAGGTGCAGACCCGCGGCGAGTTCGGCGGTCTCGGCATCGAGGTCACCATGGAGGAAGGCCTCGTCAAGGTCGTGACGCCGATCGACGAGACGCCTGCCTCCAGGGCCGGCGTCCTGGCCAACGACGTCATCACCCACATCAACGACGAGCCCGTTCAGGGCCTCAACCTGAACCAGGCCGTCGACAAGATGCGCGGCCCGGTCAATTCCTCGGTCACCCTCAAGATCCAGCGCAAGGAAGCCAAGGATCCCGTGGTGGTGAAGCTGACGCGCGAGACCATCAAGGTCCGTCCGGTGCGCGCCCGCGTCGAGGGTGACATCGGCGTTCTGCGTGTGACCCAGTTCAACGAGCAGACCTTCGAGGGCCTTCGCTCCGGCATCGAGAAGCTCACGACCGATATCGGGGCCGACAAGGTGGCTGGCTTCGTCATCGACCTGCGCAACAACCCGGGTGGCCTGCTTGACCAAGCGATCATGGTCTCGGATGCCTTCCTCGACCGGGGCGAGATCGTCTCGACCCGCAGCCGGAATGCCGAGGATACGCAACGCTTCAGCGCCAAGGTCGGTGACCTGGCCAAGGGCAAGCCACTGGTGGTGCTCGTCAACGGCGGTTCGGCCTCGGCTTCCGAGATCGTGGCCGGCGCCTTGCAGGACCACAAGCGTGCGACGGTTCTCGGAACCCGCTCTTTCGGCAAGGGCTCCGTGCAGACTATCATCCCGCTCGGCGGCAATGGCGCGGTGCGCCTGACGACGGCGCGCTACTACACCCCGTCCGGCCGCTCGATCCAGGCCAAAGGCATCGATCCCGACATCGAGGTGTTGCAGGAGGTTCCTGACGAGTTGAAGGGCAAGGACGAGACCAAGGGCGAGGCCGGTCTGCGTGGCCACCTGCAGAATGGCGGCGAGAAGGAAGAGCGCGGCGGTTCCTCCGCTTACGTTCCGCCGGATCCGGCCAAGGACAAGCAGCTTCTTGCCGCTTACGACCTGCTGCATGGCGTTCGCAAGGGGGCGGCCAACACGACCACGACGCCCAACTGATTGCGGTTCGTCCTTTCGTTTGAGAAACAATGGTGCAAACGGGCCTGGCGGAATACACCGTCAGGCCCGTTTTCCATTCCGCTTCCCACAACCACGCGGAAACGCTTGTGCAAGGAGCAGTGAAACGGCACTCTCTCTGCCAGCTTTGGAGCCATGCGTCAGCGTCGGCAATCATCAAGAACCGATTGCACCATGGTGCGTCATCGAGGGAGTGAAAATCGGATGAGGAGCGCAAGAGGATCACAGGCCAGAAAAGATCTGCCCTATCGCTCCTGTGTCGGTGTCATGCTGATCAATAAAGACGGTCTGGTCTTTATCGGCCGGCGTCGCTCTGAGACCGATACCGCCGCCGACGGATATTCCTGGCAGATGCCGCAGGGTGGAATCGATCCCGGCGAAGAGCCTTACCAGGCTGCCCTGCGCGAACTCCATGAGGAGACGAGTGTCCGTTCGGTGAGCCTCCTAGCCGAAGCGCCGGAATGGTATGCCTACGACCTCCCATCCATGGTTGCAGGTCGTGCCTGGCGCGGACGCTATCGCGGACAGAACCAGAAGTGGTTTGCCTTTCGCTTCGAAGGGGACGAGAGCGAGATCAACATTCATCAACCCGGCGGTGGCGGCCACAGGCCTGAATTCGATGAATGGCGCTGGGAGGAGATGCATAAGCTTCCCGAACTGATCATCCCATTCAAGCGACCGGTTTATGAGAAGGTCGTCGCGGCTTTTGCCCCGCTTTCATTGCAGAACCTACAACCCTCCAATCGCCCCTGATCAAGTCGAGGCTGCCTCATCGGCATCGTAGCTTAAGCTTCGTCAGCCGATGTCTGTTCGGGCCATAAAGTAAATGAGGTTGCCGTACAAACGTTCATGAAGATGAACGGGAGCTGTACGCTTCATAACCCAAAGAGAGGGGTGGAACTCTGCCGAAAACATCTCGTTGATACGCATTGCAGGGGGGCTCTTGCGGGCGCTCTATTCACGGGAGATCTTACAATGCGGACAATTTTGACAGCAACCGTTGCGGCAGCGGCTCTTTCCTTGAGCGTCGCGGCCATGGCCCAGACGAGCGGCGGCTCAAGTGGCAGCAGCTCCGGCGGTGCTGCTGGCGGAGCGTCGGGCGGCTCGACGATCACGACTCCTGGTGGCTCCTCCGGCTCCGGTGGTGGCGCAGGCGGTGCTGCCTCCGGGACGTCGAGCGGAACGACCTCGGGCTCCGCTTCCAGCGGCACGAGCGCTCCCTCGGGCGGCGCCGGCAGTGCGAGCGACAGCGCCTCATCCGGCACGTCCGGCGGGACACGCGGTAACGCATCCGGTACGGCCTCTGGCGGAACCGGGGGTACGACGAGCACAACCGGCAATACCGCCAGCCAGCCGGGCGGAGCCGCCAACACGACCGGCAGCACCACGTCGTCCAGTTCTACGAACGTCAATGTGACGTCGGAGCAGCGGACCCAGATCACCGAGTCGTTCCGCAGCGTGAATGTTCAGCCGCTCACAAATGTGACCTTCAGCGTCAGTGTCGGCTCGACCATTCCGACGACCGTGACGACCTTGTACGACTGCCCTGACAACGTGGAGCGCATCCTGTCCGGCCTGCCGGAATGCAAGTACGTGGTCGTGCGCGATCAGATTGTGATCGTGGAACCGAGCTCGCGTCGGATCGTCACGGTGATCGAGCGCCGAGGCTGAGGAATTCACACTTCACGGACGCGCATTGAAGAAGCGAGGCCCGCGGCCGATCGGCCGCGGGCCTTCGCCGTTCAATCGTTCTCACATGACATCTTGGCTGCGCTTCACAGAGGGTTAGAGCAACATGCGGGGTGACCGCCTCTCCATTCTGACGCATTCTTTGACGGCGAGCCGGATCCACTTCGCCGAGAAGTGCTCTCGTCACGCGGCATAGGGAAATACAAAGATCTGGGCGTCGAACGTCTTGGATTTGCATTTCTCCGCAAGCAATTCCAGGGCCGTGCGGGCATAAAGACGGAACTCGTCCTTGATGATCTCAGGTTCACGGTCCCAATCGTGCGCATCATCCTCGGCATTATAGAGAGCACGCGCAACGAATTCGATTTCGGCTTCCATCACAAGCCCCTCCTCACGGCTTTGAAGGCAATCGATCATATGCGCCGAAAATCCCCCATGGCGCAGTTCTGCGCCGCCCCGATTAAAAATCCGCATCTTTCTTCGGCCGTGGCCATTTGTTCGAAAGGGAATGTCATTCGCAAGTTTAAAGATGAGGTAATCCTAAAGCGGTAGTGCGTCGGATCTAAAGGTGGGGTCCGCACCTGCGCTCCATCGGATCCTCCCTTCCTCGGCGAGTGCATCGCGAGGGAGAAGCAACGGGTGATACGAAGCGCATGTCGTTGCGGCATTCCACCCTGCCAGGAGGGCGTTCTGTGGCGAGAATGCCGGATGACACAAAGCTGCAAAGGGGAGCAGCAACATAAAGGGATGCTGCTCATCATGTGCGGACGACGCGGGTGAAAACCGGAATGGTGCCCCTGGCCGGGGCAAGTCAGATCAAGGAAATCAACGACTTACGAAGAGTGGGACACACAAAAACTCCCACGCAATTCCAATGCTTTTTATTGCGATTGTCCCACAGTCCAAGCCGCCTGCGACCGTACAAAAGAAAACCGCCGCCGAGGGGGTAGGAGCCCAAGGCAGCGGCGGTAATCTGGTCAGGAAGCCCGCAAAGACTTCTTCCGTTCACCTTAGGGCCAAAGCCCACTGTCTGACAAGTGTGCGGTTGCTGCCTTGCTACAATGATGCAGGCGGCATCTTCGGCTGGGAGGTGGCGCGATGAGCGATCACATCTCTCACGGCACCCCTGAAATGCTCCTGCTTGAGATCTCCGCTGCCGCGGCCGGCGCTGCTTTCCATGCAGAGATGGCTGCGCGGTATGCGGAGGCTGGGAACGTCGCAGGATCCCTCTATGCCCTGCGCTGTCTGGTCGCCTGCACCAAGGCTGCGGCAGCTACTGGCAAGGACCTTCGCGATATGAACCAGGGGGCTCAAAGCCATGCAGCTTGAACGAGCCCACTCGACCGAACGCGCGCCCCGTCGCCGGCTCGGCCAGATGTCCGCAGCGGACCTGATGGAGAAAGAGCTTCCCGACGTTCACTATATCATTCCGGGCTACATAGCCGAGGGGCTCACGCTCTTCGGGGGCAAGCCTAAGCTCGGCAAGTCTTGGTTCCTGCTCGGCTGCAGCATCGCGGTGTCCACCGGTGGGTATGCCCTCGGTACTGTCGAGGTCGAGGAGGGCGATGTCCTCTACCTCGCCCTCGAAGACAATGAGCGGCGCCTGCAGCGTCGTCTCAATCAGCTCCTGCCGACTGGCGACAAGCCGGAGCGCCTCTTCATCGATCTGACCTGCCAGCGACTTGACCAGGGGCTGATCGATGATCTCCGCGCCTGGATCCGGAGTGTGCCGAGCCCGCGCCTCATCATCGTGGACGTGCTCAACAAGGTGCGCCCCGCACAGAAGAACAATGAGGGCATCTACGATTATGACGTGCGGTCGCTGGAAAGCCTGCAATCGCTCGCAGCGGAGTACGGCATTGCCATCATCGTGGTTCACCACACCCGCAAAGCAGAAGCTGAAGACCCCTTTGACTGCCTGAGCGGCTCGACAGGCCTGAGCGGCACGGCAGATGCCACCTTTGTCCTTGCACGGGATAGCCAAGGCACGACGCTCTACGGCCGCGGGCGCGACATCGAGGAGATAGAGACCGCTGTCTCGTTCGATCGGTCAACCGGACAGTGGACAGTTCTTGGCGGTGCTGAGGATGTGCGGAGATCCGGAGAGCGCAATGCGATCCTGAAGGTTCTGCAGGATGCCGGCTGCGCAATGGGCCCGACAGACCTGGCCGCAGCTGCCGGCATGAAGGATGGGAACGTTCGCCGGCTCCTCCTCAAGATGGTGGCAGACCGCGAGATCGAACGGGCTGGGTACGGCCGGTACATATACCCCAGTAACACTGGTCACACCGGTAACAGTTACCGGTCATATCGCGATGACGGGGACGATGATGACTGATCCGTCCCGCTCACAGTTACCACCGTTACCGCTGTTACCGGGGGGCAGAACATCTTGCCCACCCTCACATCCCGGACCAGTGCCCCCCAATCCCTTTCGCTAAACCTGTAGAAAAAACACTTCAGAGGACAATCATGGACAACGAAAACAAGCAGACATTCCGCCGCCTCATTGGCGAGTTCAAGAACACCGGTAGCCTCTTGGAGGTGAACGGCGAGCGACCCGACCTCATTGCCGAGGCCATGATCGAGGCCGGCTTGCAAGCGCTGATCCATCTCGCAGGGCCTGAGAAGGTGGCTGCCGAGTTCCGCAATATCGCTGATCGGCTCGACAGGAAGGGCGCTGGCCTCGGAGACGATCTCCTGGTCATGCTCACGCAAACCCGCATGAACCTTGAGGCACGCGGCCACGATCCGAAAGAACTTGCAACCAGCTTCGTGTCTGTCGGCGTCGGCAGCCTCGTTGACGTGCAAGGCGATCGGGAGACCGGGCGCGAGCTGTACATGCTTGCCATAAACCTCGGCGCGCGTGCCGACGCTGTGGATAGCCAGCCCAAACATTGAAACCGGCAGCGCGCCACGCTAGTTATAGAGATGTCATCGAGCCGGTATGCTTCGCGCTGCCTCTCACCAATGACACCTCTACGGCATGCGCCTGGCGCGCTGCTCAGAGCCAAAACGGATCCTCGCGGTCCTTTGCTTTGATGCTTGCCGAAGGTGCTCGATGACTAGGCTTTTCACCAAACACGACTTGAATGAGAACTATCTCCACGCTTCTCCTGCGCTCGAATTGAAGCTTGCAGGCGACAAGGCTGCAGAAGGAACGATTGAGGGTTATGCCTCCTACTTCGGTGGCGAGCCCGACAGCTACGGCGACATAATCGCTCAAGGCGCCTATTCAAAAACCCTAGCGCAGCATGCACAGGAGGGCTCGCTCCCCGTCATGCTCTGGGGCCACGATATGCGCGAGCCTATCGGGCGATGGACAGAGGCGAAGGAAGACGCCCGGGGACTCTTCGTCCGCGGCAAACTCAACCTAGAAACCGACGCCGGCAAGCGCGCTCACTCGCATGTGAAGGCTGGGGATGTGCGCGGCCTCTCCATCGGCTACGGGATCTACCCAGACGGCTACACCTACAACGACGACGGCACCCGGACACTCAAGGCGATCGATCTCCGTGAGATCTCGCTTGTAACCATCCCTGCGCAGCGCAGGGCCGGGATCACTAGCGTCAAATCGTTCGGCTCGCGTGCCGAGCTTGAAAGCATCCTTCGTGGAACTGGCCTGCCCGGACGGGCGGTCAAAAAGCTCCTGTCTGGCGGCTGGTCGGCATTGAGCGACGACGAGGGCGAAGAACCAAACCCCGACATCGAAGAGCTAGCCAAGCGCATCAAGCGCGCAACGCTGGCGCTGAAAGGACTTTGAACATGGATACCAAGGCTATTTCCCAGCTCTTCCAGGAGCACACAGACCAAGTGCGTACGATCCTCGAGAAGGCGACGCAGAAGCTTGAGGCGACCGATGCCCGCCTTATGGAGATCGAGCAGAAGATGGCTCGGCCCCGTGGTGGCGACGGCTACGACAGCACCCCGAAGAGCCTGGGCGCCAAGTTCATCGAGCAGGATGGTCTGAAGGACTTTGCCCAGCGAAACGCCCGCAACGACCGCTTCCAGTTCGAGACCAAGGCGACCCTCACCTCGTCCACCTCTAATGCGGCTGGCTCTGTTGGCGCCGGGATCCAGGCTTATCGGGATCCGAATATCGTTCCGCTGGTGCAGCGCCGGCCAATCATTCGCGACCTGCTAACCGTTCTGCAGATGAGCGGCAACGCCGTTGAGGTGCTGAAACAGACGGGACGCACCAATAACGCGGCTCCCGTTGCAGAGACCGCCCTGAAGCCAGAGAGCGACATGCAGTTCGGGCTGGACACCGTGCCGGCCCGCGTCATCGCTCACTGGACGAAGGCCTCGCGCCAGGTGCTGGATGACGTGCCGCAACTAATGGGCATCATCGACACCGAGTTGCTTGACGGCTTGGCGCTCAAGGAAGAGGTGCAGATCCTCAACGGTGACGGCACTGGTCAGAACCTAGAGGGGCTTATCCCGCAGGCAACTGACTTCGCGGCGCCGTTCCCCGTCACTGACCCGACCATGCTGGACACGCTGGGCCTCGCCATCCTGCAAGGCGCGCTGGCTGAGCACCCGGCAACCGGCATTGTGATGCACCCCAGCGATTGGACCCGCATCACGCTCATGAAAGATGCCGATGGTAACTACATCATGGGTGCGCCTGGCACCTCCATCGACCAGCGCGTCTTTGGTCTGCCGGTAGTTGTGACACAGGCCATCGCGCAAGACACCTTCCTCCTCGGCGATTGGCGAGCTGCCGCAACCCTCTACGACCGCTGGACGGCTCGCGTCGAGGTGGGAACGGTGAACGACGACTTCATCCGGAACCTCGTCACCGTGCTTGCTGAAGAGCGGATTGCGCTCGCCGCCAAAGACACAACGGCTCTGGTGCACGGCGACTTCGGCAACGTGGCGTAATGAGCTTGGCTCGCGAACGAATGTCCCTCGCCGTGAGCCTCGGCGCTGGTCCTGTGGAGGCGATACGCAGGACCAGCGCTCACATCCATCGTAGGACGAACTCTACCGCGCCAATGCCGAGCAAACAGGATCCAATGGTTACGCCGACCAGACCAGAGGCGAGAACGACGAACCGCTCTCCATTCAATCTCTGGGTGGTTGGCGCTCGAGCGATAGGCCCTGCTCTCCCTGCCGGCCAATTGTCATTGGCAGGACAGTGCTTAGGGCGCTTTAGCACCTGCATCGTGGGCTCTCGCATGATGCATTCCCTCACCCGAGGGGGGCGGCCTCAAAAGTCAGAATACTACGAAAGCCGGACCGGCGCCCATCCAAAAACACGCGCCGCCGCAAATTTCAGAATTAATTTCGGATCAACCCCATGGATGACCCCAAAACTCGCCAATGTGGCGCGAAAACCCGCTTAGGAGAGCCGTGCAAGCGTTCTCCTGCTCCAGGCAAGGTCAGGTGCCGCCTCCATGGCGGTGCACCTGGCAGCGGAGCCCCTAAAGGCGAGCGCAACGGCAACTGGAAGGGTGGGCGATACAGCCGATCGATCGCGCCCGCGCAGAGACATCAGGCCTGGAAGGACTACTGGGCCGCCAAGAGGGCGCAGAACGCCGCCCTGGTAGACATTCCCGATATCAGCGAGGAGCTACAGACCCTATGGTCGCAACAGTGAACGAGAATACAGATCGGAACTACGCGCTCCACGAGTCGTAACNGAGGAGCTACAGACCCTATGGTCGCAACAGTGAACGAGAATACAGATCGGAACTACGCGCTCCACGAGTCGTAACGCATTGTGCTCGCTGTCTGCTCTTCAAATGGGGCGACATAGGCGAGCGCTAGTCTGATCAGCTCCGCCATCCTGTCCGAAATGCCATCGAACTGCTCAAGCTGGTCCGCATTCGCCCTGAGCTGGTCAAGGGTTTGGATGTTCTCTCTCCGCAGCACCTCCCAGGCGATGGGGGGCAGATAGAGACCCTCAATGGGTCCTGCGCAGGTGTCATAAAAATGGGGCATTGGAAGCTCCTAAGCCTTGCCGGCGGAAGCACGCGCATCTCCCAGCCGTCGGTGCCCGGATCATTCACACCGGCGATAGCCAATTATACGCCCCAATTATACGCCGTTGCCGAACATACAACCATCATAATTCCATCAGGGGTTGTCGGAAACTGGCAGCCCGCTGCTCTTTTCTCGCGGTTGAGGCAGCGGCTTTCACGGACCGGCTCCTGAAACTATGCCTCTGGTTGACGCTTTGGCTTGGAGTTGTTGGCGTGAGCCGTACGCTCCTCTTCCTCCGCTAACCTCTCAAGGCGCTCGGCTGTCTCGAGGAGTTGCTCGCGTGCCTCGTCGATCGAGAGCTTCTGGACCATGGTCCGGATCTCCTGCGCCTGGCGGCGGTACTCCGCCGCTTGGTCATGATGGGGATGCTGCTGCATGGCCCACGGCCTCCAACCACCCATGATGTTACCCTAAAGCCGAACGGGGAACGCTGGCGCGGCTAGGCAGACTATTAGATCGACCGGAGTCGGGGCCTTATAATGAGGGCAGTCCACCGGACTAAGCCACGAGTAGCCGCAGGTCTAGAGTAACGGTCCGGGCATGCGCCTAAAAGTGCTCCTTTGGTTTAGGCGTGGCCCAGATTTTCGGGGAAGCGCAGCCTCTATCGGCGTCGCGCGAGGCTCACGGACCCTTCCGCCGCGGCTGCAGGCGATCTTCGACGCGGCAGAATACCTGTCATCGGATGATGAGTTCTGGCCCAATCTCGTGGCAGCAGCCAAGCAGGCATATGGAGCGGAGCGGGCGGCAGAGATCCTGGCGCCGACAGCCTAACCGGCATGGGGCCGCTGAACGAACTTATGGGAACCAGATCTTAAGAGGAGGAATCTACGAACTACCATCACCGAACTCACCTGGATGAGGTGCAGAATGTGGGATTATCTACCTTGGGCTCTAGCTGCACTTTTCGCGGCGCTTTGGATAGTATCTCGTAGCACCTTTAAGAGAGCTGTCGCAGCCGAGATGCAGTTAAGTGAAGCTGTGGCAATAATGTTTTTGGATCACAACAAGTATATATCGTCGCGTAAGCGGTATGTTGAACTGACGGCACTGGGCTTGCAGGGGCCACCGAATGCAAGACAGATCTTCCAAAGGATCAACGATGCAGAAAGTGTCTGCATACAACTAATCAGTGACAACGGTGGCCCGTTGGCGGGGCTGCCAAGCGCAATTGACTACTATCGGAAGTCATCGAAATAAGGCCGAGATCAGCTCGCAAGCCCGTCAATGTGCTGTAGGGCCGCCACGGTCGTTTTCGGGGGCCTTCAATCCAAGGTGACTGGCGACGCTATCTAGGCTGCCCTCAACGTAAATTCGGGCAACCTGCTGAACCTCTCTGATGAGATGGTCGGGTAGGTCCCGGTCAACGTTATTGGCGCTCTGCAGAGCAGCGCCGCTCAGAGCATAGAACACGTTCTGCCGGTGCTCGTTAGGGATACCGGCGAGAACCTTGCTGATCACACTGGCGAGAACGTACGCCATGTGCGTCGCGGTGAGCTCGACGACCTGAGCTGATACCGGGATGCCTGGTTCTTCCTGATCCGCCATAAACTGCTCCGATAGGTGACTGGTTTCCCTATCGTGAAGCGGCCGGGATCGACTCACAAGGCTGCCCGGCCTTTTATTAAGACGAGGTCGGGCAGCCCCTCTATTAGTATCTTCTAGCGCCGCAGTGCGTTTTGGAAGAGATCGTTGAGTTCATGATCCAGTTCGTCAAAGCACCGAGTTGCGCTGTCGATCTTCTCGATAGTCCAAGGATCAAACCGCCCTTCTTTCTTACGGCTAAGCATCTGCTCCCCCCCGTCGGCCGTGAAGGGATGAGCGTGCAGAAGATCTTGCCTTAGTTCCACGGCATTCCAGAACAGGTTACTGCCCCTTTTTAGGCGCTGAAGAACCTCGTCTGGCACATTGCCTTCGGCAGCATCAACGGCTTCTTTGAATGCACGTCCGATCTTCCCACCCGTCATTCTGTGAACATCGACCTCAAAGAACGTGCCAGTTAATCTCTCCACGAGCCAGATGACCTGCCATTCCAAGTAGCAGTAACTGTAAACCGCCTGACCTAGCGCCTGAATGTACTCTGGGTCGGATGGAACAGGGGATTGGTAGCGCATTGAGACTTCCTCATGAGATCAGCTCGCAAGGCTGCCCGGCCTTTTCATGTGCGGACAGGCGCGCTCATCGGAGCCCAAGATTTCTTAGATACCATTCCTTGAATTCATCCATCTTAGGCGACCAGCTGTCTAGCTTAGACAGCGCTCTTGCAATCATGAAAGAAGCGTCACGAGCGCCAAACTCCCAAGTGTCGGGAAGTTCTAATGTTGGATGCTTCAACCAATCCCGCTCAAGATTAAGGATAGAATTCCAATCTTTCTTATTGAAATGTTCTTTAGCTTTTGGGTGGTCGATCATCACCGAGTATAGATCTTCACCTTTTTGATGCGAGAGCATTCCTTCGGCTGCGCCAGCTAATGTTATCGCAATGTCAAAGTGACCTTGCTCGAACGCAATTATGGCAGCCTCAGCCTGCCGGCGGGCTGCATCGGCTTTCGAGAGAGTAAGCGGAGGATTCGAAACGTTCATGGCCCTAACGAACGCCGTAGCCGAAGAAGCGAAGCCACTCCACAAGGGCCACGGCAACTGCGGTTAGGACCCCAATAACGGCGATGGCTTGCTGGAAGGTATTGAGGGTAATCGTACGGGCGACCTCAAGGCGCTTGCCCGCCCAATAGAGGTTTCCTTCGTCATCGACTCCGAGTTGGTCGACGCCTTCCATCGATATGCCTTTCACCCCTTTAGGCCAGCCAGGCCTGTCCTCTCTCGTGCGAGAGTGTGGGTACAGGTTGTCGAATTCACTCACGATTTAGGATCCTTCTTAAGCCTTACGCCTGCTCCCCCTCCATTCTCAGGAATGAACTCGACACCAGCTGCCTCAAGGGTCGCTTGAATTGCATCGATCGTCCGCGGCTTGAGATCCTCGCCGCGCTCGAGCCGAGCGATAGTGTCGGGTGAAACCTTGGCGGCTTCGGCCAATTCTCGGACGCCAAGCCCGAGAGCAACTCTCGCCATCTTGCACTGGACTGGAAGCATTTTCAGAACCACGTTACGATTTTTATTGACAGGATCATCAGACGCCATCATCGTAACCACGTTCTGATTTCAGAACAAGGAAAAACGGCCACGCTAGGTGCTGTCACGCCTAGCGCAGCCTAACTATCGACACGAGGTAGATCATGTCTCAAGCTACGCATAGCCATACCACACGCCGCTCGATCCTTGCAGGCCTCGCCGCTGCAATCCCCACTGGCTTCGCTGCGGCAAGTGCCGCAGCATCGCCGGGAGCAGACAGCCGCCTAATCGATCTCGGCCAGCAGCGCCTGGCTCTCAAGAAGTCCCTGGCAGCCCTTCCGGCTGATTTCACCGATGAGCATCTCGACAGCCTCACCCGCCAGCTTTGGGCGGTTGAGGATGACATCGTGCAAACCGAAGCCCGCTCCTGGGCCGGACTCCTCGTGAAGCTGGATGCGGGTCAGGAAGAGATTGAGGCCCAGCTGTCCGGCTCGGGTGCCTCAGAGCCGGCCTTCGCTGATCTTTGTGAGACAATCCGCAGGCTGGCGCGGATTGGGTCTGCGCAAGCGTGAGACGGCTAGGTTGGCTTGGTCTAGGCTCTCAAGTCAGAGCTGGGATAGGTCTATCCCAGCTTTTTAGACGCCTCTAGCTCACTGTGTAGCTTAGTGAGTCTGTTGCTAGATTTCTCGAGTACGTCAGCTGTTCCTGCTATTGCGGTTGCGAACTTTTCCAGCGTTTCCTGCTGAATTTTGCCGGTATCCACATACTCGTTGAGTGCCTTGGACGCCTCGGCAAGCGCATGGATCGTTTCAAACGATGATAGGCCCATGGAAACTAGAACACGGATTGTGGCGCCACGTGTTCGAATACGGCTCTTGAAGCCGAAGTCGTCGATCGCCTCGACTTCCTTGGGGCTCATGAGCAGGTGAACCCGCTCAGTTTTTTTCTCTTTCTCGTCAGCCATAACCGCCTCATCCCCAGATATGCACAATATGCGCATGTTTTTCGTTGACGGACAAGAGCCTCTGACCCATCCTTGCAAATATGCGCATATTGCACATGGAGTCGGAGCCTATGAGCGAGAGCAGATCAGAGAGAAAAACCGAAAGGGTCCCGGTTTTGATGTCGCCAAGCGACGTGAAGAAGATCGACGAGGTGCGCTTCGCCACTCGGGCGACCAGCAGAGCGGAGGTGATCCGCAGGCTGATCCAGAAGGGTATCGAAGCCGTCTCCCTCGCGAGCTAGCCCATGCCCAGACGGTCGCCACACACTGCCAAGCCGTTGTACGAGGGCCATCCTACCCCCGTCTCATATGCTCGGTTCGATGCTAGGCCCCGCCGCGGCTTGAGGCGCGATGATGCTGCCCACTATGTCGGAGTTAGCGCTAGCAAGTTTGACACGCTTGTTGCTGACGGTCGGATGCCAGCACCGTTCCCGATCGATGGATGTGTCATGTGGGATATTCGAAAGCTAGACGCTGCCTTCGATCTTCTCTCTGATCCGCAGGAGGCCGCCAATGGCCGCGAGATCGAGCTCTGACATGCCCCGCAAATATCCCCGATATTGCACTGAAGACGAGGACCGTCACGGAAACCTCCGGATCTATTTCCGGCGCCCCGGACAGAAGAAGATCCGTCTGAAGGGCATTCCTTGGTCCGAATCTTTTATGGAGGCGTACAGGCTCGCCCTAGAAGGAAAGACCGAGGCTAACGCAGCAGCCAAGAGGTCAAAGGCGAAGCAAGGTAGCTTCCGAGGGGTAGCCGAAGAATATTTCGGCTCTGCATTTTTCTTTGATCGGTGCCCATCTCCTCGAACCCGTCAGGTTCGACGCCGTGAGTTGGAGGCATTGTACGAGAAGGCTGGCGATGAACCGATAACGAGCATCACTAAAAGGGTTGTGCTCAAGGCGATGGATCGGCGGAAAGACAAGCCTGAGGCCGCAAACACTTTTCTAAAAGCTCTGCGCGGACTCTTTGCATTTGCTCTCGACCGTGAATACGTCACCGTGGATCCCACTACTGATGTGGCGAAACTGCAGAGCCGAAATCCTGAGGGCTGGCATACTTGGTCTGTCGATGAGGTGCGCCAGTATGAGCAGCGGCACCCGATCGGGACCAAGGGCCGCCTTGCCATGGCGCTGCTGCTCTACACCGGCGCGCGGCGCTCTGATGTCGTTCAGCTTGGGCGACAGCATGTGCGCGATGGCTGGCTTAAATTCCGCGTCTACAAAAACCACCTCCGGAAGCATACCGAGGTCGAGATCCCTGTGCTCCCTGAACTGCAGCAGATCATCGACGCCACTCCGGAAAAGGGCGATCTGACGTTTCTGATCTCAGACCATGGCCGGCATTGGTCGAGCGGTGACAGCTTCGGCAACCGGTTCCGGGATTGGTGCAATGAAGCAGGTCTGCCGCATTGCTCCCCGCATGGTTTGCGCAAGGCGGGCGCGACGATAGCTGCCGAGAACGGAGCGACCGAGCGCCAGCTCATGGCGATCTACGGGTGGTCAGATCCGAAAATGGCCGCGCACTACACCAAAAAGGCAAATCCGAAGCGGCTCACTAAGGATGCCATGCATCTGATCGTGCCGCATCAAACCGAGAACGAGACTGTCCCACTTTCGGGCTCGGTGGATAATGGTGGGACAAAGACCCCGAAAAAAGCGAGGAAAAACAATGCGATCTAAAGGCTATGGTGCCCCTGGCCGGGATCGAACCAGCACTCCTTGCGGAACTCGATTTTGAGTTTGGTGCGTCTCGTTGCCTCTGATGCGCTTTATTCTTCCTTAGCACGACGTTTCCTCATGTTGTCCTGCGTTTGCCTTTCGGTGCCGACATGGTGCCGACACGGAGGCGGGAAACGGCCCCCTGGAGGGTGCGATGCCGAGGATTACGAAGCGCCTTGTCGATGGGCTCAAGCCAGAGGATGCCGGACGGATCGTCCGCGACGATGAGCTGACCGGCTTCGCTGTCCGGCTGAATGCGGACAGTTCGAAAACCTACCTCGTGGAATACCGGGCCGGGCGGGGGAGGGGCTTTCCGACCCGCCGGATCTCGATAGGCCGCCATGGCTCTCTGACGCCCGATCAGGCCAGAGGCGAGGCGAAGAAAATCCTGGCCCGTGTCGCCCATGGTGAAGATCCGGCGGCTGCCCGGACAGCTCGCAAGAAGGAGCCCACGGTCAAAGACATTCTGCTCACGGCGCTGGAGCAGCATTGGAAGCCCAAGCGCAAGGCCAGCACGGCCAAGGCATTCGAGGAGATGATCAATCGGACGCTCATCCCCGAGTTCGGAGCAACGCGCCTGTCCGACCTCACGAGGGCGCAGATCCGAGGCTGGCATGCCAAGCAGACGCATCGGCCACGGCAGGCCAATCTCGACCTCGCCATCCTGCGCAAGGCGCTTCAGCTCGCGGTCGCGGATGAGCTGATCGCCGACAACCCAGCGCGGGGGATCACGCCGCATCCCAAGAAATCCCGTGATCGGGTGCCCACTGACGACGAGCTGAGAGCCGTGTGGAGAGCCATCGACGAAGCGCCGATCCGGCCCAATGCCCGCCTCCTGTTCAAACTTCTCCCGCTGACCGGGTGCCGCCGGGGCGAGTGGCTGACGGCCAAATGGTCCGATGTCGATCTGGACGCCGCCGTGCTCCGCCTGCGCGCAGAGAATGCCAAGGCGGGCGCTCGCACGGTGCCCCTGCCTGGGCCTGTCGTGGCGCTTCTGCGCTCAGCCTCCAGGCCGGGCGGGTGGGTCATCGCCAATGACGAGGGTAATGGCCCGCTCACCGCGTCCAACATCCGCGACGCCTGGGCCGCCGTGTGCAGGGCCGCGAAGGTCGGCGATTTACATCTTCATGATCTGCGTCATGCCTTTGCCACCCGAGGGGCATCGCTCGGGGCGAACGCGCTCATTCTGCGCGATGCGCTCGGGCACAAGACGCTGGCCATGACCGGACGCTACGTCTCGCGGCAGACCAATCCCGTGCGCGAACTATCGGAGCGTATTGCGGGCTCCATCCTGTCATTGGCGGGGGCTCCGCTCATCAAGCCTGACGAACAGGATGTGCTGCTGAAACGAGGTGAGTGATGGCGCGGGGCAAGAAGAAATACGATCCGAAACTGCCGGAAGTGCTGCGGTCGCCCATCGAGTACACCGTGATGCAGCTCATTGCCGCAGTCACTGAGGCAGATGACAAAGGTCGCAACTTCGTCGACGAAGTTGCGATGGAGGCCCGCCAGCAAATCTTGGAGCAGGGCAGGGCACGCTACCGCGCCCTGTTCGAATACTACAGCCTATCGCCCTCCGACCCCGACGCCAAGGACATGCTCATCCTGATGATGGGCCGGGACCTTTTCCCGGCGGGTTTCCGCCGTACCGTCAAGGGCAGGAAGCCGGGCGTGAAAGAGACCTGCTGGACGGTAGGCGCGCGGCTGGAGCTTTTGGATACGGTGGAGACGCTACGAGATAAAGGGATGAAGATCAACGCCGCCGCAAAGTACATCGCCGACAACAACCTGCTTCCCAGTGGCGTTTCCGCTAATCAGCACCCGGACTGCATCAAAACGCGTTACCACGAAGCGCAAAACATGGTGGAGCGCATCGTCGCCAAGGCTCTCACCCCGGCAGAGGAGCTTGAATTTCTTGCCTTCTCCTATGGAGCTAAACGCCCGGCCACGGACGAGAGTGAAAGTACAGATTAGACACGTACTAATCTGTATTATCAAAGCGGTGATTATTGGTTCATTTGCATAACCGTCCCCAGGGTTTCCGGGCATTTCCTCATCAAGGAAGACGGTTATGGACCATCACGAATACGTCGATACGCGCAAGCTGGCCGAGATTACCGACATCAGCGCCAGCACCTGGAATAAACGCCGCCTGACCGGCGACACGCCACCCTTCACCAAGATTGGCAAATCGGTCCGCTACCACATCCCGACTGTAAGGGCGTGGATGAACGAGCGCGTGCGCTGCTCGACTTCCGACAGCACCGCGACCGCCGCCTGATCCCCTCACGAGAAAGCCCCACCGAGGTACCAACTCGGACCGGGCCAGGAAGATGTTTACAATGACCATTCATATCACCTCCACCGCGCAGCGCAAACCCGCGCACAACCAGCCGGTTGTTGCGATGATGTTTCTCCACGAGGGACAGGAGATCCAGATCATCGGGCGCGAGGCCTGGATGCTGGATCTCCTCAAGACGCGCGGCGACAAAGGCGTCACGACAATTGAGGTCCCCGGTGCCCGCATGTCGCATTACGTGATGAAGCTGCGGCGCAAGGGTCTCGACATCGAGACTGCAGACGAGCGTCACTCAGGCCCGTTTGCTGGCAGTCACGGGCGATACGTCTTGCGCCCGTCCATCACGGTCCTGAAGCTGCTTCGGGCCGGGGAGGCACACCATGCGGAATGAGCTTCCCGTCACCCTGGCCGAGTGGCCCCGCAACAGCCGTGAGACGCTGCGCGTACGGCTCGACAGCTTCAACGGCCAGACCATCATCGACTGCCGCTCGTGGTGGTCTGATGCGAATGGCGAGCTGCGGCCCGGCAAGAGCGGCCTGACGCTTGCGGTGCGGCATCTGCCTGACCTCCCCGATGCGCTCGCCAACGCACTCGTCCACGCCCGCAGCACGGGTCTCCTGATGGACCGGAAGGGGAGGTCATGAACTCGGACCAGATATCGCACGGCACGCCCGATGTCTTTCGCGAGGCCATTCACGAGATGGCCGGGATGGTCTCCCTCCAGGTCAAGCTGGCGATGACATACGCCGAACTCGGCGACGACACCGGCCTCGAATACGCCATCCGCCATTGGGTTGCGTATACGCGCAGTGCCCTCGCCACGATGGCTGACCTCAAGGCTATGAAAGCGCACAAGGGAGGCCACAAACATGGCCCTCGATAACGATCCCTTCGCGGCGGAAATGGCCGCTCTTGGCCCGGTGGAAGTCGAACCTGCCCAGCCGCGCCAACGTCGCAAGGCACCAAAGCCCCGAACCGACATCATCACGGAAGACTCGGCGGCTTGCGCGTTCGCGGACATCTACCGCGACCGGCTGCGCTACTGCCATGATACCGGTGCGTGGTACGATTGGACCGGCTCGGTCTGGCGTCTGAACCGCACCGACTTGGCGTTCCAATGGGCGCGAGAACTGGCCCGTCGGCTGAGCCTGAGCGAGCCCGACAGGGTTCGCTACGTCACCAGCAAGACGAGCTTCGCGAGCGGCGTAGAGAAGTTCGCTCGATCCGATCCCACCTTCGCCGTCACCATGGAAGCGTGGGATGGAGACCCCTACCTACTTGGCAGCCCTGGCGGAACGGTGGACCTGCGCACCGGCAGGCTCAGGCCGAGCGAAGCCAGAGAGGGCCTCACGCGCTCGACGGCCGTTGCTCCGGCAGAGCGTGCCGATTGCCCTCTCTGGCTTCTGTTCCTTGATGAAGCCACAGGCGGAGACGCTGACCTGATCCGGTTTCTCCAGCAATGGAGCGGCTATGCCCTGACGGGCGCAACACGAGCACAGGCTCTCGTGTTCATCTATGGCCCCGGCGGGAACGGCAAGTCCGTCTTTCTCAATGTCCTAACCGAAATCCTGGCTGCCTATGCGGCGACGGCCGCCATGGACACCTTCACCACGTCGAAAAGCGACAAGCACCCGACAGACCTTGCAATGCTTTGTGGAGCGCGGCTCGTGACCGCCTCCGAGACGGAAGAAGGCCGGGCTTGGGCGGAGGCCAGGATCAAACAGATGACGGGCGGAGACAGGATCACCGCTCGGTTCATGCGGCAGGACTTTTTCACCTTCACCCCGCAGTTCAAGCTGACCATCGTGGGTAACCACAGGCCGGTCCTCCAGAACGTCGACGATGCAGCGCGCCGACGCTTCAATATCGTGCCCTTCACCCGCAAGCCCGAGCAGCCCGATCCTCAGTTGGAGGAGAAGCTGAGAGCCGAATACCCGGCCATTCTGCGTTGGATGATTGAGGGCTGCCTAGACTGGCAGAGAAAGGGGCTGACGCGCCCGGCGAGCGTGGTTGCTGCAACCGATGACTACTTCGGCGAGCAGGACCTCTTCGGGCAATGGCTGCAAGACGCATGCGAGGTCGAGCCCGACAACTCTTACAAGGCCGAGAGCAGCACCATCCTGTTCCAGTCCTGGCGAGGCTATGCTGAGCGGGCAGGCGAAGAGGCGGGCAGCCAGAGAGCGTTCGCCGACAACCTGAAGCGCCGAGGGTTTGAGCATTACAGATCGTACGCTGGACGAGGCTTCAAAGGCATTCGGCTGAAGCCTGCCCAGAGGACCGACCATGACGCATGACGCTTGATGCAGCATTTTTCCGTTAATCGCCCTACGGGCGCACACACGTATAGGCACTTATGCCGAAACAAGCGTCATAAAGCGTCATGCGTCATGGTTTGTATTCCTTTGCTGCGATCCGTCCAGGCTGCTGAGCATGCGCCATGAGGGCTCGGCCATCGTCGCGATGCGGGCAAGCGTCGGGCAAGTGGCAAGGCTCACCGTGGAGGAGCCTCACGAAGGTTGCATCCCGTTCGCCGACTATCGACCATCCCTCTGCAGCCGATGGGCTCAGGAAATGGCGGGCATCGCGCCCAGGACGGCCAAAGTGCCCTCCGCCGGTACGTGTAGCCGGGAGCTTGGAAATCGCGCCTGGGAGGCTTCCTGCGGCTTGCGTTTAAACGCTACCCTTAGCAGCCCGACGGGCGGCGTCATGCCGAGGGTTATGGCATGAAGGGAAGAAGAGAGGGTTGAGGCCTAGCCTGGATCGAAACCGAGCACCTCTTTTGCTTTCAGCTTCAAATAGGCTGTGCCAAGATCCTTCAGCAGACCGATTGACCAACTGCCGGCAGTGGAGGCACCTTCCTTTGTTTTCCTCCAGATCTCGGGATCGCGAATGCTGTCGATGAACTCGTGGCCATTCCAAGTTAGTTGTCGAATGTACCAACCTCCGACCGTGCTGATTCCTTGTTTCTTGTTCGCGTCGATGAGGCCGGCTTCGATAAGTAACTTCAGATGAAAATCAATGTCCAACTGCTCGATGCCCTGGAGACGCTCAGCGGCCATAAGATCGGCAATATAGACGACCGGCTTCTCGGATTCCTCGATTTCGAGCAGTAGGTTCCTAATAAGATCCATATCGCGCTTCATAGGCCGGTCTCGCTCATGCTTACGTCCTTCTCTGGGACACTTATGGCCCGGAAAGCGGAGCCATTGGAAGGGCCTGTTCAGCCATTCAAATGACCGCATCGCACTCCTGGCAGCAGTTGCCGGAATACCCCCATCTATCCTCTCCCTGTCCGGGAGAGCGGAGCGCGGGTCTTAAATCTGGCGCGGTGCGCCAGGGCGCAGATCGAGCGCCTCGACCGTCTCTCTGCGAATAGTCGCGATCCGTGAGCCTGCGGGAGGGCGGGCCTCCCAGAAGCTTATCGCTTTCGCTTGGCTGGCAATGTTCGAGGGTTCAGGCGACGTCAGCTTCACGATCTGGCCGAACACGAGCCCGATCACCAGGCCCAGGATGATGATTATGGGCAAATCACGCCATGCGCGTCCTGTAATCATTAACAGTCTCATGGGTCGACCGGTCAGGGAGCTTTAATGCCGTCAATGAGCCTGTGTTGATGACGGTCATAGGTCAGTGCCTGGGCTGTCTTGGAGGGGTTATTTCCGGGAACGGAAGCAGCCGAACGCGACCATCGTGTCGGTGGTCTCATCCTATCTCGACCGTTCGTCGGCTCTCTTGGCGCTGGCACCTGCCCGCCGATCAATCTCGACGGCAACGGCTGACCAGAACTGAAAGCCCTGTTCGCTTCCCTGAGAGCGGCAATAAAAGGCTTGCTGCCGGGCGCGAGCGTAGGCTGCCCGGCCCTCATAGGCGATCAGGCATACAGCCTCGTACTCCACTGCCGTGAGGCCGTCTGTACGCATCCGCCGAGGACCGCGGAATTTCGGCCGCGGCGTGGTAAAGTGGCCGCATGGAGATCGACCACGATAAGATTGACGAGGCTGTCCTCGCCCTAATGTGGCTGACGCTGCACGATGGGTGCCGGGCCTGGAAGAGTTTTGACTGGGGCGCAACAGACCGGCTCTACCNCCGCGGCGTGGTAAAGTGGCCGCATGGAGATCGACCACGATAAGATTGACGAGGCTGTCCTCGCCCTAATGTGGCTGACGCTGCACGATGGGTGCCGGGCCTGGAAGAGTTTTGACTGGGGCGCAACAGACCGGCTCTACCAGAAGGGTTTCATCTGCGATCCGGCCAACAAGGCCAAATCCGTCGTCCTCACCGATGAGGGACTGCAGAAAGCCGAAGAGCTGTTCAAGGTGCTGTTTACGCGAAAGCCCTGAGCCCCAAGCGGCCGCCTGCTCATCCCGCAGGACTTTCCAATTCCAAGGTAGGAGTTCCTCAAGGCGCTTGGCTGGATGCTCCGGCAGCCGCGCCAGCACGTCAGCCNAGCCGAAGAGCTGTTCAAGGTGCTGTTTACGCGAAAGCCCTGAGCCCCAAGCGGCCGCCTGCTCATCCCGCAGGACTTTCCAATTCCAAGGTAGGAGTTCCTCAAGGCGCTTGGCTGGATGCTCCGGCAGCCGCGCCAGCACGTCAGCCAGCCAAGCGCGCGGGTCGACCTCGTTGAGCTTGCAGGTCTCGACCAACGTGTACAGGGCTGCCGCCCGATGGCCACCCACATCCGAGCCGGCGAAGGTCCAGTTCCGGCGCCCGACGGCAATGCCGCGGATCGCCCGCTCGGCGGCATTGTTCGACAGGCAGACCCGCCCGTCGTCGAGGAAGAGCGCGAACGAAGACCAACGCCGCAGCATGTAATTGATGGCTTTGGCGGTCTCACTCTTGGGCGACAACCGTCCCCGTTGCGCCCGCAACCAGCTCTCCAGATCATCCACCAGAGGCTTGGATTGAGCCACACCGACAGAGCGTCGCTCGTCAGGCGGCCGGCCGTTGATCGCGCGCTCGATCGCAAACAGCGCATCGATGCGCTTGACCGCCTCGATCGCGATCGGCCCCTTCTTCAACTCAGCCAGTTCAAAGAATTGGCGCCGCGCATGCGCCCAACACGCTGCCTCAGTCGCCGGGCCGGTCGCACGACCCGGTTCATACAGTTGTCCGAAGCCGGAATAGGCATCCGCCTGCAGGATCCCGCTGTAGCTCTTCAGGAAAGACTGCGGGTGCTCACCCTTGCGATCGGCCGAGTAGAAGTAGACCGCAGCCGGCGGATCAGCCCCGGCGAAGGGCCGATCATCCCGCACCACGGTCTAGAGCCGGCCGGTCTTGGTCTTGCCCTTGGCCAGCACCGGCATCGGCGTGTCGTCAGCGTGCAGCCGCTCGGCTTTGAGGGCATGCTCGGTGATCAGCGCGCTCACCGGCTGGGTCGCTACCGCGACCGCACCGATCCAGTCGCACAGGGTCGAGACGTCCAGATCGACATCTTCCTGGGCAAACACCGTGCTCTGGCGGGTCAGCGGCAGATGTAGGCCGAACTTGCCGACCGTGATCTCGGCCAGCAGGTGGGGACCGGCGCGGCCCCGCGGAATGGCATGGAACGGGGCGGGTGTCTCGGTGATCGTCTCGCACGCCGCGCAGCTGAACTTCTCGCGCACCGTCTGCAGCACGACCCAACGCGCCGGGATGCGCTCGAGGGTCTCAGTCACCACCTCACCGAGCTTGCGCAAGCCGCCGCCACAGCAGGCGCACGCCGTCGGGGCAGGAAGGACGACGCGCCGACGCGGCAGGTGTCCGGGCAAGGGCCTGCGGGCGGGCTTGGCCCGCTTCAACTCTTCGACCGTCCACTGGGGCGCCTCCGGCGCCGCGGCGGCATCCTTCGCCTCGGCCTCGGCGTCCATGTGGGCGGCGCTCTCCTCCAGATCCTCCAGGGCGAGCACCAGTTGTTCGAGACGGGCACTGCGTTCCGACGAGGTGCCGAAGTGCTGGCGGCGCAACTTGGCGATCTGCAGCTTAAGCCGTTCGATCTCCAACTCCAGGGCATAACGGGCGGCGTGAGCTTGCGTGACTTCAAGCCGGGCGACTTCCAACGCAGCGCGAGCGATCTCCAGATCCCCCGCGCGGGCTTCGGCCGCCAGACGGGCGGCGCGCTCGGCGCGGATCATCGC
>NZ_JAHAMK010000004.1:0-353 GCF_018383585.1 Microvirga sp. 3-52 | reverse complement strand
TGAGCGTCAGCCAGACTGGCGGGAAGCGGATCAGGGTGATTTGCCACCCTTCGAGTGTGCCACGAACCCGTGGCATGGCAAGGCTTTGTGGCTCATCCGGCCGCAGTCGGGCGCCAGGTTTGCTGGGGATTGCGCCAGTCGATGCCCTCGAGCAGATAACCCAACTGCGCGGTGGAAATCGACACTGTTCCATCCGCCGGTGAGGGCCACAGAAAACGACCCCGATCCATGCGCTTCGAGAACAAGCACAGGCCCTGGCCGTCGTACCAGAGAACCTTGATCAGATCGCCTCTGCGTCCCCGGAAGACGAAGAGGTTGCCCGAATGCGGATCCCGTTTGAGCGTCTCCTGCAC
>NZ_JAHAMK010000038.1 GCF_018383585.1 Microvirga sp. 3-52 | reverse complement strand
ACCGGCGCAAACCACACGCCCGGGCATCGCTGCCGCAGGACGCCATGGTCCGACCCTGTCCGAAAAAAACCCCGCAGCCCGCTCGCGCAGAACCACAAGGGAGGCGCCGATATAAAGCCTCCAAGCCAAATTGCAAGAGGGCCTTGATCTATGCTCGTTGCAATTCGGCATGATCCTAGGAGGATCGAACTCAAGTTCTCCATAAAGTAATATAGTTAGCGTTCACGTGGGTGCAAGGGTAGCACGCTTAAATGGATCGCGTTATGCCATGATGTATTGGGGATCGGCCACTGGTGGATCATGGCTCAGAATTGTTAAGCTGTGTCCTATACAAAAGAGGTCTTAGTGTCAGAGACGGGTTCCAAAGCCGATCAGCCATCCACCCACGACAGGACAGCCGAGCTTCTCATCAACGCCGTGACGGACACCGCGTTTATCGTACTCAATTCCGATGGGAACATCGCGAGCTGGAGTCCGGGTGCCGAGCATATCCATGGGTGGAGCAGCGAGGAGGTGCTCGCACGTTCCGCCTCTATTCTCTACATGCCGGACGATGGTTCCGATGCCCTTCGTCAGGACCTTCGATCGGCTCGTGATAGCGGACGCCATGCGGCACAGGGTTTCCGGATGCGCAAAGACGGATCGGCATTCGCGGCACGCATCACGCTCGCCCCGATTGCTGCCGAGGGCGTTGGAAGCGGCTTTGCGATGATCACGCGGGACATCACCGAGTGGGTCACGGCCGAGGAAGCCCTGAAAACCCGCGAGGCCCATTTGCGATCCATCCTGGAGACTGTTCCGGATGCCATGGTGGTCATCGACGAGCAGGCGCGCATTCAATCCTTCAGTGCGACAGCCGTCCGTCTGTTCGGCTACCAGCCAGACGAGGTGATCGGCGAGAACGTCAAAATTCTCATGCCCACTCCGTATCGCGAACAGCACGACAGTTACATGCTGCGCTATCGCAACACCGGCGAGAGGCGGATCATCGGTGTCGGTCGCGTTGTCGTCGGTCAGCGCAAGGGCGGCTCAACCTTCCCAATGGAACTGGCCGTGGGTGAGATGCATTCTGGAGGTCTCCGCTATTTCACGGGCTTCATCCGCGATCTGACTGAGCGGCAGAGGACGGAAACGCGCCTGCAGGAGCTCCAATCCGAACTTGTTCACATGTCGCGTTTCACAGCTTTGGGCGAGATGGCTTCCACGCTCGCTCACGAGATCAATCAACCGCTGACCGCGATCACTAATTACCTCAAAGGCTGCCGGAGAATTCTGGAGCGAATGGAGGGAGACACGGTCCCCATGCTCCGGGATGCAGTCAATGAGGCGGGCGAGCAGGCACTAAGGGCCGGACAAGTGATCCGTCACCTGCGCGAATTCGTGGCCCGCGGTGAGAGCGAGCGTCATATCGAAAATCTGCCCAAGCTCATCGAGGAAGCGAGCGCACTCTCTCTCGTGGGGGCTAAGGAGCAGGGTGTCCGGGTTACGTTCGAATTTGACCCGCGTACACCCTTCGTGCTTGCTGACCGAATTCAGATCCAGCAGGTTCTGCTGAACCTGATCCGAAATGCCCTCGAGGCCATGCAAGAGACAGAGCACCGAGAGCTCAAGGTGGCCACCCGCACGGTGGATGAGGGTCACGTGGAGCTGAGCGTGGCAGATACGGGCCCTGGTCTAGCTCCGGAGGTGGCCGCGCAATTGTTCCAGCCCTTCGTAACCACCAAGAAGCATGGGATGGGCGTCGGTCTGTCGATCTGCCGTACAATCGTGGAGGCCCATGGCGGAAAGATCTGGGCCGACTCGAACCAGGGCGTGGGAACCACATTCCGTTTCACGTTGAGATCTGTCGGACGCGAGGAGATGGCGCATGCAGAGTGACGTTGCCGTGCATGTGGTTGATGATGACGTGGCTGTCCGCAAATCGCTAGCGTTCCTACTCGCCTCGGAAGGAATCCCGGTTCGCCTACACGAATCCGCCACAGGCTTCCTCGGTGACGCTCCAGGCATAGAGGCCGGCTGCATCGTCACCGATGTGCGTATGCCGGGCATCGACGGCATCGAGCTGATCCGACGTCTGAAGGAGCGTGGCATCGCACTTCCGGTTATTGTCATGACCGGTCACGCGGATGTACCGATGGCCGTCGAGGCCATGAAGGAAGGTGCGGTCGAGTTCCTCGAAAAGCCGTTTGGCGATGAGGTCTTCCTGGCTGCGGTCCGCTCTGCACTGGCTCGTCAGGAAAGGAACAGCCATCACGGAACCCAGGTCGCGGAGATCCAAGGCCGCTTCGACGCTCTGTCCGAGCGGGAGCGGCAGGTTCTGGAGGGGCTCGTCGCCGGCAAGGCTAACAAGGTGATCGCCTATGATCTTGGTATCAGCCCGCGTACGGTGGAAATCTACCGCGCAAACGTCATGGCGAAGATGCAGGCCAAAAGCCTGTCCGAACTCGTCCGCCTCGCCCTGCTGATCGAGCCGAAGTAGCCCCTTAAGGAACATTCCTGAATAGGGAAACATCGGGCCTTGTGCATAATCCGTGATGCTGGCCGGACAGGTGCGCGACTGGGCTTTCGGATAGCGCTTGGCGAGATCGACTCCGTTCGGATCATCGGCATTGGCCTGGATACGAATGTCGCTTTCGGCATGTTTGAGCATGTCTTCGTCGTAGGGCACACCGAGGGTCGCCTGCACTTTCAACTCCTGCGCAATAGCTGACGCATCCAGTTCGGTCTTCTCGAGCCAGGGATAGCCTGGCATGATCGAGCCGGGGACTACCGCGCGGGGATCTTTCAGATGATCCCTGTGCCAGTCGTCGGAGTATTTGTTGCCGAGACGGGCGAGATCCGGACCGGTGCGCTTGGAGCCCCACTGGAACGGCCGGTCGTACATGCTCTCGGCCGCCAGGGAGTAGTGGCCGTAGCGCTCGACCTCGTCGCGCAGGGGGCGCACCATCTGGCTGTGGCAGTTGTAGCAGCCCTCCCGCACGTAGATGTTGCGGCCGGCCATTTCGAGCGGAGTGTAGGGCCTGACGCCCTCCACCTTCTCGACGGTGCTCTTCAGATAGAAAAGAGGCACGATCTCCACGAGGCCGCCGATCGAGATGACGATCAGCACGCCGATGATGAGGATGATCGAGTTGGTCTCGAAGATCTTGTGACGGGACCAGAATGACATGGTCGTTTCCTTTATTCCGCGGCGATGAGCACTGGCTGCATGGCATGAGGAGCTTCCTCGACCGCCTCTGCGGCCGTGATCGTCTTCCAGACGTTCCAGGCCATGATCAGGGAACCTGCCACGAAGAAGGCGCCGCCGAGTGCACGGATGACATAGAACGGATTCATCGCTTCCACGGTCTCGATGAAAGAGTATTCGAGGAAGCCGAGGCCGGTATAGGCGCGCCACATGAGGCCTTGGAGGATACCCGCGACCCACATCGACGAGATGTAAAGGACGATGCCGAGGGTGGAAATCCAGAAGTGCCAGGACACGGCTTTCATGGAATAGAGCTCCTTCTTGTTCCACAGCCACGGCACGAGGCAGTAGACAGCGCCGAAGGAGATGTAGGCGACCCAGCCGAGAGCGCCCGCATGAACGTGGCCGATGGTCCAGTCGGTGTAGTGCGACAGGGAGTTGAAGGCCTTCACGGACATGAGCGGGCCTTCGAAGGTTGCAGTTCCGTAGAAGGCGACCGACACCACCATGAGACGCAGTACAGGGTCCGTGCGGAGCTTGTCCCAGGCGCCCGAGAGGGTCATGAGGCCGTTGATCATGCCACCCCAGGAAGGCATCCACAGCATCACCGAGAACACCATGCCGAGGGTCTGCGCCCAGTCGGGCAGGGCGGTGTAGTGCAGGTGATGGGGACCTGCCCAGATATACATGAAGATCAGGGACCAGAAGTGAACGATGGAGAGACGGTAGGAATAGACCGGCCGCTCGGCCCGCTTCGGGATGAAATAGTACATGATGGCGAGGAAGCCGGCGGTGAGGAAGAAGCCGACCGCATTGTGGCCGTACCACCACTGCACCAGTGCATCCTGCACGCCCGACCACACGATGTAGCTCTTGGGCGAGAAGATCGAGACGGGGATCGCCGCGTTGTTGCCGAGATGCAGGACCGCGATGGTCAGGATGAAGGCGAGTTAGAACCAGTTCGCCACATAGATATGGGGTTCCTTGCGGCGCATCACCGTGCCGAGGAAGACCAGGAAATAGGTGACCCATACGATGGTCAGGAAAAGGTCTGCGTACCACTCGGGCTCCGCGTATTCCTTGCCCTGGGTGATGCCGAGAAGGTAGCCGGTGCCGGCAATGACGATGAAGAAGTTGTAGCGGAGCACCACGAACCAAGGCGCGATATCGCCAACCATCCGGGCGCGGCATGTGCGCTGCACCACATAGAAGGAGCTTGCGATCAGGAAGTTGCCGCCGAAGGCGAAGATCACCGCCGAGGTGTGGAGCGGCCGCATCCGGCCGAAGGACAACCATGCGGTGTCGAAGTTCAGCGCCGGGAAGGCAAGCTGAAGGGCGATCAGCAGCCCGATGGCAAAGCCGGCGATGCCCCAGACGACGGAGGCGATCGTCGCGAACTTCACCGGACCCATGTTGTAATTCGGCTTTACACCGATGGTCAGCGGGGGGAGTTGAGCAGGGCGCTCGTAGTACCGGTTAACAATGACGAAAACGGCGGCCACGCTGGCTGCTGCAAAGAGATAGGCATGGAAGGCGTATTCGGGCGTATAGGCCTTCGCCGCGATGATGATGCTGAGGAATGCCAGTCCGGCGAAAGCAAGGGCCGAGCCCATTTCGCCGAAAGTCATTCCTTTTGAGGGTGCTACCGCTTGAGCCATAGGCTTCAAACTTTTGAGAACATCAGCGAGGCCGTGAGCTTCGCCGTCAGCGGAATCGTGTAAGGAGCCGCAGGGAAAGGGGCATTGATGCAGATCAAAAGGCTCGGCGGCTCGCCTGTTTGATGCGTTACAGAGCGCGGGAGTGGCGCTGGGTGCCGTTTTCGAGATAGCGATCGAATACGGCGCAGACATTCCTGACGAGGGCGCGGCCCTCGTCAGGAATCGTCAAGGTCGGCCCGTTGCGGACGACGAGCCCGTCCCGTGCCAGCTCGTCGATGACATCGATCTCGGGCTGGAAGTCCGAGAGGTTCCAGCTGAATTCCGAAGCAACCTCGTCGAGATCTACCGAAAAGTCGCACATCAGTCGCTCGATGATCGTTCTGCGCAGACGATCGTCCTCGGAGAGGACAACACCGCGAACAACGGGGATACGGCCGTTGCGAACGGCCTCCCGATACGCAACCGTGCTAGGGGCGTTCTGGATGTAGCCCTGCGGCAGGGACCCGATAGCCGAGGTGCCGAAGCCGATCAGGACGGCAGCCTCGTCGGTGGTGTAGCCCTGGAAGTTGCGGTGGAGCCGTCCATCCTTGTGCTGCCGCGCCATGGGATCGTCAGGCTTGGCGAAGTGGTCGATGCCGATCTGGACATGGCCGGCCTCGACGAGAAGGATATTCGCAGCCTCCCGTTGCTCCACACGAGCCACGGCATCGGTAAGAGCCTCTTCAGGCAGGAGGGCCTGATGGCGCTTCATCCACGGAACATGGGCGTAGCCGAAAAGCGCGATGCGGTCCGGGTCGAGCGTCCGAGCGAGGTCAACGGAGCGCTTTACGCTCTCGACTGTCTGGAGCGGCAGGCCATACATCAGATCGAGGTTGGGACCCTTCACGCCAGCGTTGCGCAGCCAGACGGCAACCTGCGCCGTCTGCTCGAATGACTGCACCCGCCTGATGGTTTCCTGCACCCTGGGGTCGAAATCCTGGACGCCGAGACTCGCCCGGTTGAGACCGGATGCCGCGAGGGCCTCCACATGCTCCAATGTGATGGTTCTCGGGTCGATCTCGACTGCGATCTCGGCCCCAGGCCGAATTTCGAAGACCGAATCGAGGTGACGAGAGATCCGCCGGAGACAGGATAGTCGGCGTGCCGCCGCCCCAGTGGATATGGGAGACGGCCATAAGACCGGGCAAAGGCTGCGTGACGAAGTCGATTTCCCGTTCCAGGCAGTCCACATAGGAAGCGATTGCCTTGTAGCTGCGGGTCACGGCGGTATTGCATCCGCAGTAGAGGCAGAGTTCGGCGCAAAACGGTACGTGCAGGTACAGGGACAGGGGGCTGTCCGGTGCCAGTTCCGTTAGCCGCGACGCGTAGGTCTCGACGGTCACGTCCGGCTTGAAATGAGGTGCGGTGGGGTAGCTCGTATAGCGTGGGACACGCTGGTCGTAGCGGGCGATGAGTTCTGGCGTCATCTCGGGACCTTGCATGGAAGTCCCGCGATCCGCCTTGACCTAGATCAAGGTTGGAAGGTCCATGGGACGAAATGTCAGAAGGCCATATCCACCGCCTATCACTCAGGGCCAGGCGGCATAGGAGTTCGTGCTGCCGGCATGCTGGGGTTTGGCGCGGCGCCGATATGTGCCCGGAGGAACTCCGACATGCTTCTTGAAGAAGCGGTTGAAATAGCCCGGATCCTTGAACCCCAGGCTGAAGGCGATCTGCTCGACCGGCACGTCCATCTGCTGAAGGCGCATGCAGGCATCCTGCACCATCCGGTCATAGACGAGGGACCGGGGAGGGTGACCGGCGTTGCGTATGCAGACCGCATGAAGCCGGTTCTCCGTGACGCCGAGGGCGCCGGCATAGCGCTTGATGCTCCAGTGTTCACGATACCGGAGCTCGACCAGTTGCCGGAACTGCTGGAGCACGTGGTGGCCCGTGCCTCGAAGGCCCGCTTCGGACGACGCATCTGCCTCGGCAAGGCGCCAGAGATGCAGGCAGATGAGCGTCACATGGGCGCCGATGACCGCCATGGAGCCCCGGTCGGGAGCCCGCACCTCCCGGGCGAGAGCCTGGAAGGAGTGACCGATTTCCTCGGCCCTGTTCTGCAGGAGGTGGGCCGGCACAAGGACGATCCCGTCGATCGTGTGGCGGAGCAGGGATCCTTCGGGAGCGCTGCTGATCGTTCGGGTCAGGAAGTCGTCATCCGCCGCCAGCATGTATCCCCGGGCTCCCGCATTCACCCGGACCGTTCGCGCGGCGTGACTCGGAAGCCATAGCAGGGCCGGCGAAGGCAGATCGACGACCTCTTCGCCGAGGAGTGTGCCTCCTCGTGACAGGAGGAGGAAGGCATGCACGCGCTGCTCCCCTTTGCTCCCCGCCAGGACCCATTCCCGCTCGGACAGGGACGGAGCGATCACCTCGGCATGCAGGACAGAGCTCGGTATAGGCCACAATGCACTGGTGCGGCCGGAGGGTACTGCAGGGGAAGAAGCGCGAGGGCCTGTGCGTTCGGGCATGTCGGTTCGGTACAATCTTTCCCCAGATCTGTCCAATTCCCAGAAACTGCGCCAAGCGTAAGCTTCGGGAACCAAGGGCTTGGTTCAAACAAGAGCCCTCGATCAGAACGACTTGGAGGAAATCATGACCGGAGATATGACGCGGCGCCCTGCCGCCGACGTGCTTGCTGCCGTGAGCTGTCGCCTCGCCGGGGCGGCGGCCCAGGCCCAGAACTCCGTCAAACTCGGTTATGCGATCTCGAAGACCGGTCCGAACACGGGCGGGGCCAGCATGCGGTGCCGGTAAGAGCCCCGCCACACCTCCAACCTTCCCATTGAACTGAACGCGGAGAAGCAGACATGATGGACATCAATCTTCTCATCGACGATCGCGACGTGGCGGCCTCCACCGGGGCCACCTTCGAGCGGCGGGATCCGATCACCGGCGACGTGGCAAGCCGCGCCGCGGCTGCGAGCGTCGCCGATGCGCAGGCTGCGGCCGATGCGGCGGCGGCGGCTTTCCCGGTCTGGTCCAAGCTCGGACCCAATGCCCGGCGCTCGGTTCTCCTGAAGGCGGCCGATCTTCTCGAGGGCAGGGCGGCTGAGTTCGTGAACCTCATGGCGACCGAAATCGGCGCGACCGCCGGCTGGGCCCAGTTCAACGTGAAGCTCGCGGCCGGCATGCTGCGAGAGGCCGCATCGCTCACCACCCAGATCACGGGCGAGATCATTCCGTCCGACAAGCCGGGCTGCGTCTCCATGGCGGTGCGCCAGCCGGCCGGCGTCGTTCTCGGCATCGCGCCGTGGAACGCGCCCGTAATCCTGGGCGTCCGCGCCATCGCGACGCCGCTCGCCTGCGGCAACACCGTCGTGCTGAAGGCGTCCGAGATCTGCCCTGGCACCCATCACCTGATCGGTGCCGTTCTTCGGGAAGCCGGGCTGCCGGCAGGTGCGATCAACGTGATCACCAACGCGCCGGAAAATGCGCCGGAAATCATCGAAGCCCTGATCGAGCATCCGGCGGTGCGCCGGATCAACTTCACCGGCTCGACCCGGGTCGGCCGCATCATCGCGGAAACGGCGGCACGCTTCCTGAAGCCGGTGCTTCTGGAGCTGGGAGGCAAGGCCTCGCTGGTCGTTCTCGATGATGCCGATCTCGACGCAGCCGTCGCGGCCTCGGCCTTCGGCGCCTTCATGAACCAGGGCCAGATCTGCATGTCGACGGAGCGCATCGTCGTCGACAATGCGGTGGCCGACGATTTCGTCGCCAAGCTCGCGGCAAAGGCGGAATCGCTCCAGGCGGGCAACCCGCGCCACGGCAACTTCGCTCTCGGCTCGCTGGTCGGCGTGGAAGCCGCCGAGCGGATCGGCGGCCTGGTCGACGATGCGGTTTCCAAGGGGGCCAAGCTCCTCGCGGGCGGGCGGGTTGACGGCACCGTCATGTCCGCAACGGTGCTGGACCATGTCACTCCGGCGATGCGCCTGTACGGTGAGGAGTCCTTTGGCCCGGTCGTCTGCGTCATCCGTGCAACGGGTGTGGAGGAGGCTGTGCGGATCGCCAACGATACGGAGTATGGCCTGTCGGCCGCCGTCTTCGGCCGGGACATCACCCGCGCCCTCGATGTGGCTCACAGGATCGATTCCGGCATCTGCCATATCAACGGGGCGACGGTGCACGACGAGGCCCAGATGCCTTTCGGCGGCGTGAAGGCGAGCGGTTACGGCCGGTTCGGCGGCAAAGCCGGGATCAACGAATTCACGGAGCTGCGCTGGATCACCATCGAGACGGGCCCGCAGCATTTTCCCATCTGATCGGTCGGATCTCTGAAAGGGCTCTGTCCGCCGCTCACCCTGAGCGGCGGACATCGGCGATGACCCAGCCGCCCGTCACGGAACTTTCATGTGCTCGGCTCGCTTGGCCAAGGACGACGCCCTATGTGCAGATGAAACCTTTGCGGTCGCACGCCTGTCGGGAGAGAGTTCGTGAAGCCTGTCATCATCGCCGTTGCGATCTCGGGATCGGTCCCCCGCAAGAAGGACAATCCGGCGGTGCCGATCACGCCGGCCGAGCAGATCGAGTCGACGCAGCAGGCCTATGAGGCTGGCGCCACCCTCGTGCACATTCACGTGCGCAACGACGACGAGACGCCCTCGTCCGATCCGGAACGGTTCGCAGCCGTTCAGGCCGGCGTGGCGAGGCATTGCCCGGGGATGATCATCCAGTTCTCGACGGGCGGGCGCGGGCGTGATCCGAGCCAGCGCAGCTCGGCGCTCGGCTTGCGCCCCGACATGGCCTCGCTCTCGACGGGTTCCGTGAACTTCCCCACCATCGTCTACGAGAACCATACGGTTCTGGTCGAGGAGATGGCCGGCAAGATGAAGGCGTTCGGCATACGGCCGGAGATCGAGATCTTCGATCTGTCCCATCTTCACGGCGCCAGGCGCCTGGCCGACAAGGGGCTGCTCGACGATCAGCCGCATATCCAGTTCGTCATGGGGATCCAGAATGCGCTGCCGGCGGAGGAGCGGCTGCTCGACATTCTTCTCAAGGAGGCCAAGCACCTGTTTCCGAACTGCACCTGGACGGCCGCCGGAATCGGCCGGCATCAGGCGAAGGTCATGGACTGGGCGCTTGTCCGTGGGGCAGACGCGGTCCGGACCGGGCTCGAGGACAACATCCGCATCACCAGGGACCGGCTCGCCTCCAGCAACGCGGAGCTGGTCGAGCATGCGGTGCTCGCCATCGAGCGTCATGGGCACCGGATCGCCACGACGGAGGAGGCGCGGGCTCTGCTGGGCTGCAGTCCTGTCGCTGCACCTCAGAGCAGATAGTGCAGCGACTCGCTGGCCGCGCTCAGCGACGGCAGGAAGCGCTCCCGCATCTCGTCCGCCGAGACGCGCCCGGCCTGGGCACTGAGGTTGAGCGCGATCGTCACCTGTCCGCTCTTCTGGATCACCGGCACGGCAATGGAACGCAGGCCGAATTCGAGCTCCTCGTTGACGAGAGCATAGCCCTGGGCACGCGTGGCTTCGAGGACGGCGCGAAATTCGGTCTTGTCCGTGACGGTCTTAGGCGTCCTTGCCTCCAGGCGGACGCGCCGGAGATAGGCCGCGATCACGTCCTCGGGCTGGTATGCCAGGATCGCACGCCCCAGGGAGGTGCAATAGGCGGGGAGGCGGCTTCCGACGCCCAGGCCGATGGACATGATCCGGCGTGTGGCCGAGCGGGCGATGTAGACGATGTCGTCGCCGTCGAGAATCGCGGCCGAGCTCGATTCGCCTGTCGCTTCCGAAACCTGCTCGAGAAAGGGCTGCACCCGCGCCGAGAGCGAGGCCGACGAGAGATAGGCATAGCCGAGCCGCAGAATGCGGGGGCTCAAGGTGAAGTAGCGCCCGTCGAAATCCGCATAGTTCAGCCGGGTGAGCGTCAGCAGGTAGCGGCGGGCAGCGGCGCGGGTGATGCCGGTCAGCTTGGCCACATCGGACAGGGTCAGGCGGGGGCGGCTGGCATCGAAAGCCTCGATGACGAGGAGGCCCTTCTCGAGACTCGCCACGAAGTCCCGGTCGCCGCCCTGATCCTCGATTTCCGTACCCTGCATCCTGGTCTCCGAAAGGGTATGCTGAACTTTGGTAGCCTTGACACTACCTTCGCGAACCGTACTACATGTGCGCTATAGATTTCAATGTTCGCAATGCGCACATGCAGCTAGACGATAGGATGAGAAAACCGCGATCCGAACAGTGAGATCGGGGCAGCTCAGAGGGAGGAACGGAATGAAAGCTTCCAAGGGAATTCTCGGCGCGGCCATCGGGGCTCTGCTGCTGGGCTCGGTCTCCGCTTACGCCGACACGATCAAGGTCGGGATCATCGGCCCGTTCTCTGGGCCCTTCGCGCTCCAGGGCAAGAACTTCCAGGCCGGTGTCGAAGCCTACATGGCGCTCAACGGCAAGTCCGTGAAAGGCCATGACATCGAAGTGATCTATCGCGACCTTCCGGCCGCCAATCCCGCGCAGTCGCGCGCGCTGGCGCAGGAACTGGTGGTGAAGGAGAAGGTGCAGTACCTCGGCGGCGTCTACTTCACGCCGGACGCCATGGCGATCACGCCGCTGCTCAAGCAGGCGAACACGCCCCTGGTGATCTTCAACGCCGCGACCTCCGCCATCATGACCCAGTCGCCCCTGGTGGTGCGGACCTCCTTCACCACGGCGCAGACGACTTCGCCGCTGGGCAAGATAGCGACCGAGCGCGGCGTGAAGAAGGTGATCTCGGCCGTCAGCGATTACGGGCCGGGCGTCGATGCGGAGGCGGCTTTCAAGAAGGCGTTCGAAGCCGCCGGCGGCCAGGTGGTCGAAGCCATCCGCATGCCGCTGAACACCAACGATTTCAGCCCGATCATGCAGCGCGTGCGCGATTCCGGCGCCGAAGCGGTCTTCGCGTTCCTTCCCTCGGGCCCGACAACCCTCGGCTTCGTCAAGGCCTACAACGAAACGGGCCTGAAGCAGGCCGGCATCAAGTTCTTCGCCCCAGGCGATCTCACGCAGGAATCGGACCTGCCGGCACTGGGCGATGGAGCCGTGGGCCTGCTCACCACGTTCCATTATGCGGTCTCGCACGACAGCCCCGAGAACAAGAAGTTCGTCGAGGCCGCGACCAAGGCTGTCGGTGGAGCCGAGCAGCTCTCCTTCCCGTCGGTCGGCGCCTATGACGGCATGCACGTGATCTACAAGATGATCGAGGCGACGGACGGCAAGCAGGATGCCCAGAAGGCCGTCGATGCCGTGAAGGGCCTGTCCTGGACGAGCCCGCGCGGCCCGGTGAGCATCGACGCCGAGACCCGCCACATCACGGAGAACATCTATCTGCGTGAAGTGGTCAAGGGCCCGGACGGCAAGACCTTCAACAAGGAAATCCAGACCTTCCCGAACCAGAAGGATCCGGGCCTCGCCACGCAGTAGGCGAGACAGACCAACCGTCCAGAAGACGCGGCTCCTCCAGCTGCGTCTTCCCGTCAACCGATCAGCCACGCGTCCGGGATCCTCCATGCAGACCATCCTCAGCATCGCGATCGACGCCTTTGCTTACGGCATGGCTCTCTTCATCATCTGCATCGGCTTGTCGCTCACGATGGGATTGATGAGGGTGGTGAACCTGGCGCACGGCGCCTTCGCCATGATTGCCGGATACATCGCCTCTTACGCGGCACGCGATCTCGGGCTGGGCTACGCGGTCGCCATCTTCCTGGCGATCATCGGCACCGTCATCATCTCCATCCCGATCGAGCGCCTGCTCTACCGCCGGATCTACGGAAAGCCCGAGCTCATCCAGGTGCTGATGACCATCGGCATCACCTTCTGCGTGATCGGCATCACCAACTACTTCTTCGGTCCGACCCTGAAGACCATTCCGCTGCCGGGCAGCCTGAGCCAGCCCGTGGATATCGGGTTCAAGACGATTGCCGCGCACAGGCTCTTCGTGATGGCCTGCGGCGGCGTCGTCGCCGGAGGGCTCTGGTTCCTGATCGAGAGAACGGATTTCGGCATCAAGCTCAGGGCGACCGTCGACAATGCCGCCATGGCCGATGCGCTCGGCGTGCGCACGCAGGTGGTCTATGCCATCAGCTTCGCCATCGCCATCGGGCTGGCGGCGCTCGGCGGCGTGGTCGGGGCCGAGTTCCTGCCCATCGAGCCCTATTATGCCCTGCGCTACATGGTGACCTTCCTGGTCGTCGTGTCCGTCGGTGGCGCAGGCTCGATTCCCGGTGCGGTCGTTGCCTGTCTTCTGCTCGGCGCCGTGGACACGACCGGGCGCTACCTCATGCCCGAGTTTGGCAATTTCTTCTTCTATGCCGCCGTGATCGCCATCGTGTGCGTGTTCCCGCGCGGTTTCTTCGGAAGGGCCCAGTAACGTGCAGGTCATCGCTCAGACAGAGAGTGTTGCGGCGGCACCTTCCACGGGAAGCCGGTGGCTGCGGGATGTGACCGGGGTGATCCTCATCATCGCCGCGGGCCTTGCGGGATACTGGCTGTTTCCGGACAACCTGGCGCTCCTGACCCGAGTCATTGCCATTGCGCTCCTCGTCCTCTCGATCGATCTCATCACCGGCTATTGCGGCGTCGCGACCCTTGGGCAGGCCGCACTCTTCGGCGCCGGCGCCTATGCGGCTGGCATCGCCTGCGTGAACGGCGTCACGGAGCCACTCACCCTCATCGTCATCGGAGCGGTGGCCGGATCGGCGGCCGGGCTTCTCATGGGTACGATCATGCTGCGCGCCCACGGGCTCGCCCAACTCGTCCTCTCCATCGCCATCGTCCAGCTGTTCCACGAGGCGGCCAACAAGGCGTCGGCTTATACGGGCGGCAGCGACGGGCTTGCCGGCCTGACGGTGAGCCCGCTTTTCGGCGTGTTCGAGTTCGATCTGTGGGGCCAGACGGCCTATCTCTTCGGGCTCGCCCTGCTGGTCGTCGTGTTCGTCGTCCTGAAATTCATCGTGTCGTCGCCCTTCGGCATGCTGTGCCGTGGCATCAAACAGGACCCGATCCGCATCCGCGCCATGGGCTCTTTCGTCTTTCCGGTGCTCTTGAAGATGTTCGTGATCTCCGGCGCGGTCGCCGGCATGGGCGGTGCACTGGCTGCGATATCAACCCAGGTGGTCGGCCTCGACAGCGTCAGCTTCGAGCTGTCCGCCAATGCCCTCGTGATGCTGGTGCTCGGCGGCCTCGGCACCCTGTATGGGGCGCTCGTCGGCACCGTCATCTTCATGGGCTTCGAGCACATCGTATCGTCGATCAACCCGTTCCACTGGATGACGATGGTCGGCGCCTTGCTGATCGCCGTTGTGATCGCCGCGCCCGGCGGGCTGAGCGGCGTTCTCGAAAGGATCTCGGGATCGGGCAGGGGCAAGAAGGGAGGTCGGGCATGAGCGAACTGTTTCGTGTCGAGGGCCTGACCAAGAACTTCGGCGGCCTCGCCGTCAGCCGGAACATCTCGCTGTCCATGCCGGCGGGCGAGCGGCTCGCCCTCATCGGCCCCAACGGCGCCGGTAAGACCACCTTCGTCAACCTGGTGACGGGTCAGCTCCAGCCAAGCGCCGGTCGCGTCGTTCTGAGCGGGGAGGATGTCACGGGTCTCGGAGCCGTTCGGCGCGTCCGCAAGGGACTTGTGCGCACGTTTCAGGTGACGCGGCTCTTCTCCGAGATGACGCCGGAGGAGCACGTCACGCTCACCGTCCTGCAACGGGAGGGAAAGGCCTCGCGGATCCTGAGCCGCTTCACGGGCAATTCCGAAGTGGCCGGCGAGGTGGAGGGCATTCTCGCCACCCTCGGATTGCTGGACGTGGCGCGGCGCAAGGTCGGCGAGATCGCCTATGGCCAGCAGCGCCTTCTGGAAATCGGCATCGCCCTTGCGCTTCGGCCGAAGGTCCTGCTTCTCGACGAGCCGGCGGCCGGCGTGCCGTCCAGCGATACGCCCAAGATCGAGCAGGCGCTCGAGCGCCTGCCGCCGAGCCTCGCCGTGCTGATGATCGAGCATGACATGGATCTCGTCTTCCGCTTCGCCAAGCGCGTGGTCGTGCTGGCGGCGGGCGAGATCATCTTCGAGGGACTGCCCTCGGAAGTCGCCGCCAACGAAAAGGTCCGTGAGGCCTATCTGGGGAACTATGCCTATGCCCGCAGCGTCGCTTGAAGTCCGCGGATTGAGCGCGGGCTACGGCCCGACGGTTGTCCTGGAGGACGTCTCGTTCTCCGTGCCCACCGGCGCGCGCCTGTCCATTCTCGGCCGCAATGGAATGGGCAAGACGACCCTGCTATCGACCCTGATGGGCATGAACCGGCGTTATGGCGGCGAGATCCTGATCGGTGGCGCCGACGTGTCGTCGCTCAAGAGCTCGGAGCGGGCCCGCCGAGGCATCGGTCTCGTCCCGCAGACCAGGGACATCTTCCGCTCGCTGACCGTCGAGGAAAACCTGATCGTCGGGGTGAAGGACCGGCCGCGTAACGTCATTCAGGAAGCCTACGACATGTTTCCCCGCCTGCACGAGCGGCGGAACAATCTCGGCTGGCAATTGTCCGGTGGCGAGCAGCAGATGTTGTCGACGGCGCGAACCATCCTGGGCCGTCCGTCCGTCCTGCTCCTCGACGAGCCGCTCGAAGGTCTGGCTCCCGTCATCTGCGAGGAACTCATGGCGGCCTTGACCCGGCTCGCCTCCAGCGGCGACATGACGATCCTGCTCGTCGAACAGCGCCTGGAAAGCGCTCTCGATTTCGCGGAATCCGTCCTCATTCTGGAGCGCGGGCGGATTGCCTGGCAGGGAACGAGCGCGGCTCTGCGCGCCGATCAGGGACTGGTCGAGCATTACATCGGCGTCGGCTCGCTGCATTGAGGTGAGGCATGGCATTTACACGCGTCAACAGAATCGTCCTGCACAATCAGGTCCTCGGGCAGGAGGATGGTCCGGTTCTCGTCTTCATCAACTCGCTCGGAAGCGATTTCCGCATCTGGCAGGAGGTCGTTCCCGCCTTCACGGATCGGTTCCGGGTCGTTCTCTACGACAAGCGCGGACACGGCCTCTCGGATGCGCCGCCAGCGCCTTACTCCATCGATAATCATACGGACGATCTTCTGGCTCTCCTCGATCACTTGAAGGTCGATAGGGCCGCCTTCGTCGGTCTCTCCGTCGGGGGCATGATCGGGCAGCGCATCGCCGTGCGAGCTCCCGAGCGTGTTCAGGCGCTCACACTCTGCTGCACGGCGGCGAAGATCGGAACGCCGGAACTCTGGGCCGAGCGGATCACAGCCGTGGAGGATGGCGGCATCGAGCCGATTGCCGACAATGTCCTGCAGCGTTGGTTCACGCCGCTGTTCCGGGAGACGCGAAAGGACGAGGTTGCGGGCTGGCGCAACATGCTGGTCCGGACGCCCGATCATGGCTATGCGGGAACCTGCGCGGCGATCCGCGATGCCGATCTGAGGCCCGATGCCGGCCGGATCAGGGCTCCGACGCTGTGCGTTGCCGGCGATCAGGACGGCTCGACGCCTGCCGAGGTGGTCAAGGGCACGGCAGAACTCATTCCGGGCGCACGTTTCGCGCTGATCGACGGGGCAGGGCACATTCCCTGCGTCGAGAAACCTGCCGTGCTGTCGAAACTCATTAGCCAGCATCTTCAGGAGGCGGGACTTGTCTGAACACGAGGAAAGCGAACGCTACAAGGCGGGCATGGCGGTGCGCCGTCAGGTGCTCGGCGATGCCCATGTGGACCGCGCGACCGCGCAGATGACGGAGTTTGACGCCGACTTCCAGACCTTCATCACCGAAGGAGCCTGGGGTTCGGTATGGGCACGCCCCGGATTCACCAAACGCGAGCGCTCCATCGTGACCATCGCGCTCCTGGCCGCGCTCGGGCAGGATGACGAGGTCGCCATGCATGTCCGCGCGACCCGCAACACGGGCGCCACCAAGGAGGACATCAAGGAGGCGCTGCTGCACGTGGCCGTCTATGCGGGCGTGCCGGCGGCCAATCACGCCATCAAGATCGTCAAGAAGACTTTCGCCGAAATGGAAGCCGCTCCGGAACAGGGGCAGTAGAGGTGAAAATGCGGGAACGGGTCGGAGACGGCACGGTCCAACAGGAGGAAACATGACGGATAACGGCCAATATTTTCAGCGTGACAGGACCTGGCATCCGCCGGCCTTCACGCCTTCCTACAAGACGTCGGTGCTCCGATCACCCCAGCAGCCGCTCATCTCGCTCGAGAACACGCTTTCGGAGATGACCGGTCCGGTCTTCGGGCATTCCAAGATCGGCCCGTTGGACAACGATCTCATCCGCAACTACGCGCAGACCGGCGAGGCCATCGGCCAGCGGATGATCGTCTACGGCCGCGTGCTGGACGAGAACGCCCGGCCGGTTCCCGGTGCTCTCGTCGAGTTCTGGCAGGCCAATGCCGGGGGACGCTATCGGCACAAGAAGGAAACCTATCTCGCGGCCATCGACCCGAATTTCGGCGGCTGCGGACGCATGATCACGGACGAGGAGGGGCGCTACTGGTTCCGCACCATCAAGCCCGGCGCCTATCCGTGGCCGAACGGCGTCAACGACTGGCGCCCGGCGCACATCCACTTCTCGATTTTCGGGCATGCCTTCGCGCAGCGCCTGATCACCCAATGCTACTTCGAGGGCGACCCGATGATCTGGCAGGATCCGATCGCCATGACGGTGCCCGACAAGGTCGCCGTCGAGCAGCTCATCGCGGCGCTCGACCGGCAGAACACCCTGCCGATGGATTCGCTCGCCTACAAATTCGATATCGTCCTGCGCGGCCGCCGCTCGACCATGTTCGAGAACCGCATGGAGGGGAACTGATGGTCCAGAAGCTTGATTTCCTGAAGGAGACGCCCTCCCAGACGGCGGGTCCCTACGTTCACATCGGCACGAACCCGAACTGGGTCGAGATCACGGGCGTCTGGAACGAGGATCTCGGGCTGGTGCTGGTGGGCCCGGAGACCATGGGCGAGCGCATCATCGTCAAGGGCCGCAT
Organism: Microvirga sp. 3-52; assembly: GCF_018383585.1. Classification (GTDB taxonomy): domain Bacteria; phylum Pseudomonadota; class Alphaproteobacteria; order Rhizobiales; family Beijerinckiaceae; genus Microvirga. Next base: position 18,073 of record NZ_JAHAMK010000038.1, on the reverse strand, counting down.
CTTCGATGGGGCAGGTGATGTTTTGAGAGATGCCCTCGTGGAGATCTGGCAGGCGGATGCGGAAGGGCTCTACAACAGCCCTTCCGAGACGCGCGGCAAGGCCGATCCAAACTTCGTCGGCTGGGGACGCCAGCCTTGCGACGGCACCACCGGGGAGTATCGGTTCGAGACGATCAAGCCCGGCCGCGTGCCCTACAAGGACGGGCGCATGATGGCGCCGCACATCACGGTCTGGATCGTGGCCCGTGGCATCAATATCGGCCTGCACACCCGCCTTTATTTCGCCGACGAGGAGGCGGCGAACGCCGAGTGCCCGGTCCTCGCGCAGATCGCCCGCAAGGTGAGGATTCCGACCCTCATGGCCTCTCGCGGCGAGGAGAACGGATTGCCAACCTATACCTTCGACATCCACCTGCAGGGTGAGAAGGAAACCGTGTTCTTCGATATCTGATCGTCGATCTGAAAGCATATCATGGCCAAGTTCCAGAGCCTCAAGGAGGCCGTTGCCGAGAACCTGCGCGATGGCGACACCGTCGCCTTCGAAGGCTTCACCCACCTCATTCCCCATGCCGCCGCCCATGAGGTGATCCGGCAGGGGATCAAGGATCTCACCCTGATCCGCATGACCCCCGACATCATCTACGACCAGATGATCGGCATGGGGCTCGTGAAGAAGGTGATCTTCTCCTACGCGGGCAATCCCGGCGTCGGCCTGCTGCGCCGCATGCGTGACGCCATCGAGAACAGCTGGCCACGGGCCATCGAGACGGTGGAGCACAGCCATGCGGCCATGGCCAATGCCTACGAGGCGGGAGCCGCGGGCCTGCCCTGCGCCGTGTTCCGCGGGTATCGCGGAGCGGGCCTCAAGGACGTCAATCCGTCGATCAAGAGCGTCACCTGCCCCTTCACGGGCGAGGAACTCGCGGCCGTGCCCGCGCATCGCCCAGACGTGGCCGTCATCCATGCCCAGAAGGCCAGCAAACGCGGCGACGTGCTGGTGGAAGGCATTATCGGCGTGCAGAAGGAGGCCGTTCTGGCCTCCAAGCGCTCGGTGGTGACGGTCGAGGAGATCGTGGAGGATTTCGACGATCTGCATCCCAACCTCTGCGTACTGCCGCATTGGACGGTGGCATCCATCGTGCACGTGCCGGGCGGAGCCCATCCGTCCTACACGCACGGCTATTACGACCGCGACAACGCCGCCTATCTCGAATGGGACAAGATCTCCGCGGACCGTGACCTCTTCACGGCCTGGATGAACGAGAACGTGCTCGACAAGGGTCCCGAGGTGTTCGCCGACCGCGTGAAGGGATTGTAAGAATGACCAGCCTCTCAGACTTCACGCCCAACGAGATGATGACCATCGCGGCGGCGCGGGCGCTGTCCAACGACGACGTCTGCTTCGTCGGTATCGGCGCTCCTTCGGCCGCCTGCAACGTGGCCCGTCTGACCCATGCGCCCGACATCACCCTGATCTACGAGAGCGGCACCATCGGCACGGCGCCGAACGTGCTGCCGCTCTCCATCGGCGACGGTGAGCTGTGCGAGACGGCCGTGACCACGGTGTCGGTGCCGGAGATGTTCCGCTACTGGCTCCAGGGCGGACGGATCTCGATCGGCTTTCTGGGCGCCGCCCAGCTCGACCGCTTCGGCAACATCAACACCACGGTGATCGGCGACTATCACAAGCCGAAGGTTCGTCTGCCCGGCGGCGGCGGCGCGCCGGAGATCGCCACCTCCTGCAGGCAGGTCTTCATCACCATGAAGCAGGCTACTCGTGGCATGGTGGAAAAGATCGACTTCTACACCTCCTTCGGCCACGGGGAGGGCGGCAACCACCGCGAGCGGCTCGGCATCACCACCCAGGGCCCGACCCTCCTGATCACCGATCTCGCCATCTGGAAGCCGGATCCCGAGACCAAGGAATTCACCGTGGTGTCGATGCATCGCGGCGTGACCCGGGATAAGGTGCAGGAAACCTGCGGCTGGAAGGTCCGATTCTCCGAGCGTCTCGAGGAAACGCCTCCGCCGTCCGAACTCGAACTCACCACCCTGCGCGAGCTTCAGGCCCGGACCGAGAAAGCTCACGGCGGCAAGAAGGGGTCTTAAGATGCGTGAAGCCTATATCTGCGCCTATGTGCGCACACCGATCGGCCGCTATGGCGGCTCCCTCTCCAGCGTCCGCGCCGACGACCTCGCGGCGGTGCCGCTGAAGGCTCTTCGGGAGCGTCTTCCGAACCTCGATTTCGAGGCTGTCGACGACGTGATCTACGGCTGCGCCAACCAGGCCGGCGAGGACAACCGCAACGTGGCCCGCATGGCCGTGCTGCTGTCGGGGCTGCCGGGCTCGATTCCCGGCACCACCATGAACCGCCTCTGCGGGTCCGGCATGGATGCGGTCATCGCCGCGGCCCGCGCCATCAAGGCGGGCGAGGCGGAGATCATGATCGCGGGCGGCGTCGAATCCATGTCGCGCGCGCCCTTCGTGATGCCGAAGGCAGACACGGCGTTCTCGCGCAATGCCGAGATCTACGACACCACCATCGGCTGGCGCTTCATCAACCCGCTGATCAAGAGCCAATACGGCGTCGATTCCATGCCGGAGACCGGCGAGAACGTGGCGGCGGATTTCAACGTCTCGCGCGAGGGCCAGGACGCGTTCGCACTGCGCTCGCAGAAGAAAGCCGCTGCAGCCCAGGCCAACGGGCGTCTCGCCCAGGAGATCGTGCCGGTCACGATCCCGAAGCGGAAGGGCGACCCGGTCGTCGTCGACAGGGACGAGCATCCCCGTGGCGACACCACCCTGGAGCAGCTGGCGAAGCTGTCGACTCCGTTCCGCAAGGACGGCACGGTGACGGCCGGCAATGCCTCCGGCGTCAATGACGGATCGGCGGCCCTGATCGTCGCCTCGGAAGAGGCCGTCCGGAAGTTCGGGCTCGAGCCGATTGCCCGCGTGGTGGGAGGCGCTACCGCCGGCGTCGCTCCGCGCATCATGGGCATCGGGCCGGCTCCTGCCACGAAGAAGCTCTGCGCGCGTCTCGGCCTCAAGCCGACGGATTTCGACGTGGTGGAGCTGAACGAAGCCTTCGCCAGCCAGGGCATCGCGGTTCTCCGCGAGCTCGGCATCCCGGAAGATGCCGAGCACGTGAACCCGAATGGCGGCGCCATTGCCCTCGGCCACCCGCTGGGCATGTCGGGCGCGCGCATCACCGGCACGGCCGCGCTGGAGCTGAAGCTCCGGGGCAAGAAGCGCGCGCTCGCCACCATGTGCATCGGCGTCGGGCAGGGTATCGCCATTGCCCTCGAGGCCGTGTGACGCGAGGCTCATGATGACACAGTTGCTCCCATATCCAGTCCTGCAGGCCCTTGTCGGCGACAAGGAGGTGGGGGCGTTCTTTTCCAACGAAGCCGAGCTCGCAGCCATGCTGCGCGTGGAGGCGGCTCTTGCGGAGGCCGAGGCGAAGGTTGGGCTGATCGACAAGGAGGCCGCGCGTCGCATCGCCGAGATTTGCGGGAGCTTCCAAGCGGACTGGGCCAGACTTGCCGAGGGCCTGGCCCGCGACGGCGTGATCGTTCCGGACTTCATCAAGCAGCTACGCGCGGCCGTCGGCGAACCCCATGGCAAATCCGTTCACCTGGGAGCGACCAGCCAGGACATCATCGACACCGCTCTGATCCTGCGCCTGAAAAGCGTGATCGAGAATCTCGGACATCGCCTCGATACGCTGATCCATACCCTCGACGGATTGAAGCGCCGGGACGGCTCGGTACGCCTCATGGCTCATACACGGATGCAGCAGGCGCTTCCTTTCACGGCGGCCGACAAGATCCATACCTGGATCCAGCCCCTGGAGCGGCACAGGGAAGCGCTTCAGACTCTCACACCGCGCCTGCTCGTCCTCCAGCTCGGCGGCCCCATCGGGACGCGCGCGGAGCTGAAAGGTCATGGTGATGAAGTGGCCGATACCATGGCCGAGATCCTGGGGCTCGGACGTGCCCCATCCTGGCATTCGCAGCGTGACCGCATCGGCGAGTTCGGCGCCTTCCTCTCGCTCCTCACCGGCACGCTGGGCAAGATCGGCCAGGATATCGCCCTGATGGCGCAAAACGAGGTCGGCGAAGTGCGGCTCGCGACAGGTGGCGGCTCGTCGGCGATGCCGCACAAATCCAATCCGGTTCCGGCCGAGGTGCTGGTGACGCTCGCCCGTTTCAATGCCGGAATGCTCGGCACCCTGCATCAGGCCCTCGTGCATGAGGGCGAGCGCTCCGGAGCGGCCTGGACCCTCGAGTGGATGGTGCTGCCGCAGATGGTGGTCTCCTCGGCGGCGGCCTTGAGCAGGGCTCAGGGCCTCATCGAGAGCATGAGCTTCGCGCCCTCGAAGGCGGCTCAAGAGTAGCCTTCCTCAGGCGTCTCCGACGATGACGGTGATCCGGCCGGAGCCGCCGCAATCCGGGCATGGCTTCTGTCCGACGCTGCCGGACCCATCGCAGGTCGGGCAGATATCCTCTCCGGTCTGCTTGGTGCCCGGCATGTCTTCGTCGCCGGGATTCTTTCGCTCGGTATCGGCCATGGCGTATCTCCTCCTGCAGGTAACGCTAGGGGCCTGTCGGGGTTCTATGGATGGTTCAAGCCATCGTGCTCTGCTGCATTGCCCGGAAGGCGAGGGGCGGAAGTCCGGTTTTCTGTTTGAAGAAGCGGGCGAAATAGGCCGGATCGTCGAACGCGAGCGACAGGGCGATCTCCTTGGCGCTCAACGTGGTGAAGGTCAGGTAGCGCTTGGCCTCGAGGACGATCCGCTGATGGACGATGCCGAGCGCCGTGTCGCCGAGATGCTCCCGGCAGATGCGGTTGAGATGGGGTGAGGTCAGGCCCAGCTTGCGGGCATAGACCTCGATCGGATGGTGGCTACGAAAATCGCGGTCGACGAGTTCGCGAAAGCGCAAGGCATGCTGAAGCGCCCTTCGCCCAGGACCGTGATGGCCGGCGGACTGGCCTGATCCCTGCAGCCGATGGAGTGCGATCAGTATGAGCATCAGGCGGGCCTCAATGGCTTCAAGGCGTCCGGACCCACGACCAGAAAATTCGGCCGCGAGGGAGGCCATGTCGGCGGCCACGGTGCGGGCGGCATCCTCGTGGTCCTGGAGGCTGATCACCTGAACGGATCGAAATGTCTCTCGAACGCCGTCCATGGCTGCCAGAATATCGGTTAGGCGGCTATCGAACAGGGTCAGCACCATCCCCTGCACGTTCGGCGAGAACGTGTAGCCGTGCACCGCCATCGAGGGCAGGGTGACGATGGACGGTCCGATCAGCTGCGTGCTCCGGCCATCGACCACGATCTCAGCCGTGCCGCCCGCCAGATAAAGGATCTGGAACAGCTTCTCGTGCCGGTGGGGCAGAATCCTGTAATTGTGCAAGCGACTGCGGATCTGGATGGTTTCACAGTGGACCCAATCCGTCGTCGGATCGTCGCCGGTTTCTCCATAGAGCGCGTAAGTCGGAATGCTGCCGATGGCCAACGCTGCTCTCTCCTCCATGTGCGGCGAAATGTTCGAATTGTCCAATCAGATGCTCGCTTTGTCTATTGGCCGTTTGGAGGGCAGGGTTCATCGTATCCCGAAATGACCAAGGTGGCTGCGGCTGCCATTTCGGAGGAAATCGAGCATGCGGACCAAGGTCGCCATCATCGGTGCGGGCCCGGCCGGGCTTCTGCTCGGACGCCTTCTGGACAATGCCGGAATCGAAACCGTCATCCTCGAACGGCGCAGCCAGGACTACGTGCTCGGGCGCATCCGCGCCGGCGTTCTCGAACAGGGCACGGTCGAGCTCCTGGACAAGGCAGGGGTCGGCGAGAGATTGCACGCGGACGGCTTGGTTCATGATGGGGTTGAGCTCTGCTTCGACGGTGACAAGCACCACTTCAACTTCCGGGAATTGATCGGCAGGACGGTCACTGTCTACGGCCAGACGGAAGTCACCCATGATCTCATGCAGGCACGCGACGCCTCGGGGGCGAAAACGATCTATGAAGCCGAGAACGTGTCGCTCCATGATTTCGGCAGCGAGAAGCCCAAGGTGCGCTACGTCAAGGATGGCGTGGAGCACGAACTCGCCTGTGATTTCATCGCCGGGTGCGACGGCTATCACGGCGTGGCTCGCGCCAGCGTGCCCGAAGGATCCGTCCGGACGTTCGAGAGGGTCTATCCCTTCGGCTGGCTCGGGATCCTCGTCGACAGACCGCCCGTCGCCGAGGAGCTGATCTACGCCCATCACGAACGCGGATTCGCCCTCTGCTCCATGCGCTCACCCGCCCGCAGCCGCTACTACGTTCAGGTGCCTGCGGACGAGCAGGTCCAGGAATGGTCCGACGCTCGTTTCTGGGACGAGTTGCGCCGAAGGGTCGACGAGGAAACAGCCGACAACCTGGTGACAGGTCCTTCCATTGAGAAATCCATCGCGCCGTTGAGGAGCTTCGTCGCCGAGCCGCTTCGGTTCGGCAGCCTGTTCCTGGCGGGGGATGCCGCCCATATCGTCCCACCCACGGGCGCCAAGGGTTTGAACCTTGCCGCGAGCGATGTGGGCGCTCTGGCGGAAGCGCTCATCGAATTTTACGCCGAGCGATCCTCTGCCGGGATCGACGGCTATTCCGCCCGTGTGCTGTCTCGGATCTGGAAGGCGGAGCGGTTCTCCTGGTGGATGACTTCCATTCTTCATACTTTTCCGGAAACCGACGCCTTCAGTCGCCGAATCCAACGGGCGGAGTTCGACTATCTCAGGAGTTCGGAAGCGGCAGCGCGTTCTCTCGCGGAGAACTATACTGGGCTTCCGATCTGACGTTCTCGGCGGCGATAGCACGCCACACGTCATCACCGGCCTTGTGCCGGTGATCCCGACGGGGAAGAGCGCGACGCCTCATAGGATCGAGATGGCCGGCACAAGGCCGGCCATGACGTGGAGAATGTTCGCCGAACTCTTAAATCTTATCGGCTTTGGCAAAGCGCTCGTGGCGATCCGCGATGGCACTGGCGAGGGAGCCGTCCAGGCCCAGTTCATCGATCATGCGGCTGGCCTCGCGCATCTCCGCAGCGCGCCGAACGCCGTGCTGCCGCACGCGGGACATCATGACCCTTGCAATATTCTCCCAGTCCATGCCGGGATAGGAGGCTTTCAGGCTCGCCAGGACCGCCGGCATGACACCTGCTTTTTCCGACGCCAGGGTGAAGTCGACCATCAGGGCTTCCATTCCCTTGATCACGATGCTGCGGCACAGTTTCGTGGCGGAGGCCGTTCCGATCCCGGTGCTGACCGGGGTGATCTTCATGCCGAGCCCGTTGAGCCGGCCGGAGATCTCTTCGGCTTTCTCCCCGCCGCTCAAGATCGGCACTTCGATGCCCGGTTCTTTGACAGGGGCCATCACGGCAAACTCGATGAAGTCAGCGCCTCTTCCACGGACAGGCTCAGCCACCCGCTCCTTGGTGGCAGGAGAGACGGAGTTGAGGTCAATGTAGGCCTGCGACGCGTGAAGGGACGGAGCAACCTGTTCCGCCGCGGAGACGGCGGAATCAGCTGTGACGGCAGAGATCACGATATCGGCTCCGCGGCATGCATCGGCCACGCTGTTGGCCGCCCGAACGCCGGTCTCCGAAGCCCGCTGCCGCAGCTCCGATCCTTTCCGGGGATTGTCGAAGAGGATGTCATAGACCGTGATCCTCACGCCCGGTTTGGCCGCGAGCTGACGAGAGAAGACCTGTCCGACTTCTCCATAGCCGATGAAGGCGATCTTAAGGCTCATGTGGTTCCACCGCTCCTCATGAGGCTGACGAAGGCGTCAGTCCTCATCCTTGTATTCGACATAGGTCAGACCCGCCTCCGCCAGCGGTTCACGCATCTTGTAGAGGTCGAGCCCGAGAACGCCCGAGGCGAGGGTTTCGCGCTTCGAGCCTTCATTGGCGACACGGGCCTCGCCCACGACCGCAACGGCTTCAGCCTCCTTGCGCGGAACCACCACGACCCCGTCGTCATCTGCGACGATGACGTCGCCGGGCTTCACCAGGGCGCCCGCGCAAACGACCGGGACATTGACCGATCCGAGCGTCGCCTTCACCGTTCCCTTTGCGGAAATGGCACGGGACCATACGGGAAAGCCCATTTCGGTCAGCGTCTTCACGTCACGGACGCCGGCATCGATCACGAGGCCGACCACATCTCTGGCCTTCAGGGACGTGGCCAGCAGATCGCCGAACATGCCGTCCGTGTTGTCGGTGGTGACGCCGACGACCAGAATGTCGCCCGGCTGGCACTGCTCGACGGCCACGTGGATCATCCAGTTGTCGCCCGGCTGGGCCAGCACCGTCACGGCGCTGCCGGCCACCTGCGCTCCCGCCCAGATCGGCCGCATGTAGGGCTTCATGAGACCGACCCGGCCCATGGCCTCATGGGTCGTCGCGGTGCCGAGTTCCGCGAGGCGTTCGACCACTGAACGGTCGATGCGCGGGGTGTTGGTGACGACGACGGGCTTCATGCCAGTTCCTCGACGATCTGGGGGAAGATGCGCTGATACGCTTCGCCATAGGTCATGGCCTTGCCCGAATTGCGGCCGCCCTGCATGCCCCGGTTCAGGGCGACGCGGGTGTAGTATTCCCACAGATGCTTCTGGGCGGCGAGAATCTCGAAGGCCTTGCGCTTGGTCTCCCACACATCGTCGATGTTCAGGATCACGTTGGGCTTGTAGTTGCACTGCTCGGGCTGGTGCGGCTCGAACAGGAACACTGGCGGCGCATTGTAGGCGAGGTCCGGGTTCGGCTTGTGCCCGGCCGCCTGGGCGACGATGCGGGCTTCCTGGGCGAAGCGCGTCGCCTCGGGATGGTCCACGTTGTAGGGATCTTCCAGGGAATGCGTGAGCACGAAGGACGGCTTGAGCTCGCGGTAGATGTCGACGAGGCGGTCGAGCATCTCGGGCGTGGTGTGGAGGGGGTAGTCGCCGGCATCGAAGAACTCGATCTCGGCTCCGAGCGTCTCGGCCGCGCGCTCGGCTTCCTCGCGCCGCTGCGCCTTCACGTCCGAGAGCGACTCGTCGCCCTTCTTCCAGGCCCACTGGCTCTCGCCTCGCTCCCCGAAGGAGAGGCAGACGATCTTCATGCGATCGCCCTTCTTCGCATGCAGGGCGATGGCGCCGCCTGCGCGCCACACGAAGTCGCCGGGATGGGCGGTGACGACAAGTCCGGTTTTTCCACTAGTCATAAGAGCCTCAAGAACAAAAATTGTTTGAATCAGGCAGCGTCGCGGCCGGCCTCGAGCGGTTGCGCCAGGGCCTCGTGCGCGAAGGCATACCCTTCGAAGAGCAGGCGCGCCGTCCGCAGGAGGCCCGCCTTCTCCACGACCGGACTCTCTTCCGTTCCGCCGACTTCGATCACGACGCTGAACTCGCCGGTCGGGTGCTCCACCGACAGCGTCTTCTCGCGTCCGGGCGGGATGGTGGCGACACGGGCCGCCGGCGAGCCCGGCAACACGCAGGCCGTGGCGACCGTCACGGCGGCAAAGACCCCGATGGAGGCGTGGCATTCGTGGGGAATGAAGCTGCGGGTGCAGACATGTCCGCCTGCTTGCGGCGGCGCGACCAGCGCCATCTTGGGCACGACCTTGGAGGAGACGTCGCCCAGGCCCATGAGTCGACCGGCTTCGAGGCGGATTTCCTCGAGCCGCGCCTTCAGTTCCGAATCCTTGTCGAGCACGTCGCGGGCCTCGTATCCGGTTCGACCGACCGAAGCGGCCTCGAGCACCACGACGGGCATGCCGTTGTCGATCAGAGTCGCATCGACACCGGCGACACGATCGATCGCATTTCCGGTCGGCAACAGTGAGCCGCAGACGGAGCCGGCAGCATCGAGAAACTCGACGGCAATCGGCGCGGCGGTCCCCGGCACGCCGTCGATGCGGGCATCGCCTCCGTAAGCCACATGGCCGTCAGGGGTCTGGACGCTCAGTTCGGCAATCGTTCCGGTATTTACCGTATGGACGCGCACCTGCGTGACCGGACCCTGAACCGCGACGAGACCACGCTCGATGGCAAACGGTCCGATGCCGGCAAGGATGTTTCCGCAATTGGGCGTGACGTCCACCTTGGGCTTGTCGACGACGACTTGGCCGAACAGGAAGTCCACATCGCAGTCCGGACGCTTGGACTTGGACACGATGGCAATCTTGCTCGTGAGCGGATGAGCGCCGCCCATGCCGTCGATCTGACGCGGGTCCGGCGATCCCATGATCGATAGAAGAAGCGCGTCACGCTGCGCGGGATCCGACGGAAGATCGTCCGCCAGGAAGTAGGCCCCCTTGGAGGTGCCGCCCCGAAGGATCATGCAAGGAATGCGAGGCTGAATGGTCCGTCTCCCACCGGCTGGTGAATGGATCGCGGGCAGGGTGCATCAGCCATACGGGTGCATCAAATGGTTTATTTATGGGCTTTGATGAATTTTTTTCATCCTGCGGCCAGGTTTGTTGATCCGTCCTGCCGAGGACTTGTGCTTTGGCTCGGCAAATGTCTGCACGATCAACTTGCGCAACTCGTCCGCGAGCGGAGACAGGGGAGTGCCTCGCTTCGAGATGATGCCGAGCTGACGGGTGACGCTCGGGTTGCGCAAGGGAATCAGCTTGAGCCCGCGCTCGTCCACCGTGTCGAAGGCGAGGCTGGGTATCACGGTGAGCGCCACACCGGCCCGGACGAGGGCGACTGCGGTCTGAATGTGCTGCACCTCGAAGCGCCAGCTCAGCACCTCCCGGCGGCTTCCGAGCGCATCGTCGATGATGATTCTGTTTCCCGTCTGGGGGCTGATCCTGATCAGAGGCTCCTCCGCGAGATCCGACCAGCTTACGTCCGATTGCACGGCCAGGGGGTGGTCCTCGGGACAGACGAGCGTGAACGGATCCTTGATCAGCATCTCGATGTCGAAATCCCACCGGTGCGCTGCCACGAGCGTAATGCCGAAGGCAATCGTGCCGTCCTGAACCAGATTGCTGATCTCGGTGGCCGAGTTGTCGTAGATCCGGAGCACCACATCCGGATGCCGCTCCTGAAAGTGACGCAACGCCCTGGGCAGGCGTCCGGACGCGATGGTGGGGAGGCATCCGATCGACAGGGTTTCCTGGCGGCTGCGCCCCTCATGACGGAGTTCGTCAAGGGAGCCCGCGAGGCTTTCAATGGTCTCCTTCACCTTGGGCAGAAGATTGAGCCCGGCCTGGGTCAGCGAGACCTCGCGGGTGGTCCGGGACAGGAGCTTCACGCCAAGGTCTTCTTCGAGCTTGCGGATCCGGTGGCTGAGGGCCGTCTGCGACAGATTGAGATGCGCCGCCGCGTGCTGGAAGCTTCCGCGCTCGGCGATGGCGACGAAGGCGTGAAGTCCGAGAAAGTCGATGCGCATCGGGTTCATTCGCTCGAGGGGAAGCAAAGGCTCGGTTCGTCCGGATATATGAAGTATATTCATTAATAGGCAAAAATAAACCATTTGCTTCATTTTAACTCAGAAGCATTTCATGGGCGGCCGAAACCGCTCCTTGAAGGTCAATTCATCAGAATGACGTCAGCGCCGACGATCCCGCCCCCGCATCCCGATCCGCATGTTCCATCCTTCAAGCTGCCGCCGAAGGCATGCGACACGCATTGCCACATCTTCGGGCCCAATGAGCGCTATCCCTATGTGCCGGAGCGGCCCTATACGCCACCGGATGCGCCTTTGGAGATGTTCCGCGCATTGCATGATCGTCTCGGCGTCGAGCGGGCGGTCATCGTCAACGCGACACCCCATGGGCGCGACAACCGCGTCGTGACGGATGCCATTGCCCAGAGCAACGGGCGTTACAAGGGCGTCGCGAACGTCGACGAGACGTTCAGCGACCAGGATCTCCGGCGCCTTGCCGATGCGGGCATCACCGGATGCCGCTTCACCTTCCTGCCGCGCCTCGGCAAGATGCCCGACATGTCCTCCTTCGACAGGGTCGTGGAGCGCATTGCCGCCCTCGACTGGCATGTGGATCTCTATCTTCCCGCAACCTTGCTTGCCGACTTCAGACCCAGGCTGACGGCGCTGCCCATTCCTTACGTGCTGGATCACATGGGCGTCGTGGATGCGAGCCTCGGCCTCGACCAGCCTGCCTTCGTGGCATTGCTCGATCTGGTGCGGAGCGACGAGAAGTGCTGGGTCAAGGTTACGTGCCCTGAGCGCATTTCACGCGCGGGACCGCCCTTCCACGATGTGGTTCCGTTCGGCAGGGCCCTGATCGATGCGGCCCCGGATCGCGTCCTGTGGGGAACGGACTGGCCGCACCCCAATGTGCCGGTCATGCCCGATGACGGCGATCTGGTCGATCTCATCCCGCTCTATGCGCCGGATCCGGCCCTTCAGCAGAAGCTTCTCGTCGAGAACCCGGCGCGCCTGTTCCGCTTTGCGGATTGAAGATCGCGACAGGAATTCCGCGAAGACGAACCACGCGTTAAAAAACATCAGGGAGAAACACATCATGTTCGGAACGGTCACGAGACGATCTCTGCTGGCTCTCGCCATGACGGCGGGCCTCGGACCACTCGCTCCCTTGCAGGCCCAGCCGGCTTATCCCACCCGGCCGGTGAAGGTGGTGGTGCCCTTCGGAGCCGGCGGCGTGGCCGACATCACGATCCGCATCGTGTCCGAAAAGCTGAGCGAGAAGCTCGGGCAGCGCTTCATCGTCGAGAACATGCCAGGCGCCGGCGGCATCACAGCGGCCCGGGCGGCTCTCTCGGGCGCTCCCGATGGGTACACCCTGACCATGCTCACGAACGGCACCGCGATCAGCGTGCCGCTGTTTTCCAAGCTCCCGTTCGATCCGCAGGCCGACTTCGTCCCCGTTTCCACGCTCGGCACGTTCGACTTCCTCTTCGTGGTCAACGAGAAGTCGAACTTCAAGAGTCTCAAGGACTTCCTTCAGCAGGCGAAGGACGAGCCGGGAGTGCTGAACGTTGCCACGGTCGCCGTCGGCAGCAGCCAGCATCTCTCCTCGGTCCTGTTCAAGCAGGAGACAGGAGTTGATCTGGTTCATGTGCCGTTCCGCAACACACCCGATGCACTGGTCTCCCTGCTCAGGGATGACAGCCAGCTCCTCATTGACAGCCAGGCGGCTGTGAAATCCGGCCTCGAGGGCAAGCAGGTGAGGGCGATCGCGTCTTCCGGACCGCGCCGCTCCGCTGCCATGCCCGACGTTCCGACCGTGCGGGAGTCCGGGATCGAGGGTTTTGACGTGACCTCGTGGAACGCCCTGTTCGCCCCCAAGGGAACTCCCCAGCCCGTCATCGATACCCTCAACAAGGCCCTTCAGGAGATTTTGAAGGCTGAGGACGTGAAGGCTCGCCTCCTCGATCTTGGCATCGAGGCCCGCAGCGAGACGCCAGCCGAGCTCAGCGACCGCCTCCGCTCGGATATCGAGAAATGGCGGGCCGTGATCGAGAAGGCCGGCATTCCGAAGCAGTAACCATCAGGCTTATGAAGGATTTTCATCAATCCTCCAAAACAAACCATTTGCTTCATCTTTGACCCGTGGCTCATCTTTGCCTGCCGCGAGGAGAGATACACGAAGAAATGAGCGAACGGCCAACCATCGTATTGCTGCCGGGGCTCCTTTGCGATGCCAGTATCTGGGAGGCGCAAAGGACGGCTCTCGAGCCCTATGCCGACATCCGCATTGCGGATTTCTCGCAACTCGCCTCGATCGAGACCATGGCCCACTCCGCACTCGCCGTCGCCGAGGGGCCGCTGATCGCCATCGGGCACTCGATGGGAGCGCGCGTGGCCATGGAGATGGTCCGCCTTGCACCCGAGCGCATCGAAAAGCTCGCCCTGATCGACACGGGTGTCGACGCCCGACGGGAAGGAGAGGAGGCGAAGCGCCAGGTCATGATCGATCTGGCCTTTGCCGAGGGTATGGAAGCCCTGGCCGACAGGTGGCTGCCACCGATGCTGCACGAGGGCAGGACCGAGGACCAGAGCCTGCTTGCTCCGCTCAGGGCCATGGTCATGCGGTCCACGCCCGAGCAGCACCATAGGCAGATCCAGGCGCTCCTGAACCGGCCGAACGTGCGGCCGCATCTTCCGAACATCGCCTGCCCGACCCTGGTGATGGTCGGCCGGCAGGATCGCTGGAGCCCGCTGGCACAGCATGAGGAGATGGCGTCCCTGATCCCGAATGCCGAACTCGTCGTGATCGAGGATAGCGGACACATGTCCCTCCTGGAGCAGCCCGAGCAGGTGTCCGAGGCGCTGCTCCGCTTCCTCGGATTCAGGAACGACAACACGCGCGCAAATCATGCCGCGACTAGGGGGTTGAAACCGATGGGCGAGGACGCCGCGCCGGATCGTATTCCGGACACTCCGCTGTTCGATCGCAAGCGGTCGCTTCGCGGATACCGCATCAACAAGATGGCCATGGGCCTCGGCACTCCCGCCAATCGGGAGGCGTTCCGGGAGAACGAGAGCGCCTATCTCGACCGCTTCGGTCTCACGTCCGAGGAGAAGGAGGCTGTGATGTCCCGCAACTGGCGCGAGATGGTGCGCCTGGGCGGCAACCTCTTCTTCATTCTCAAGATCTCGGCTGTCGATCCGGTCCGCATCACGGAGATCGGCGCCCATCAGGCGGGAATGGAACATGCGGATTTCCTGCGGGATCGTTTAGGGAAGAAATAAGAATGGCAAAGCTCATCGGAGGCCTTGGAACGTCCCATGTTCCCTCCATCAGCGCCGCTCTCGACAAGGGCCTGCGCGATACGCCGGACTGGAAACCGTTCTTCGACGGCTACCTTCCCGGTCAGGAATGGGTGAAAGAGAACAAGCCCGACGTGGCCGTAGTGATCTTCAACGACCACGGCAACACGTTCTTCCTCGACAAGGTGCCGACCTTTGCCGTCGGCTGCGCGGAGGAATACCACCCGGTCGACGAGGGGTGGGGACCACGCGCCATTGCTCCCTTCAGAGGGGCCGTCGACTTCTCCTGGCATTTCATCGACAAACTTGTCGAGAACCGGTTCGATCCGATGATCTGCCAGGAGATCGAGGTCGATCACGGGCTGCAGGTTCCGATGGAGCTGTTCTGGGGCAAGCCCGACGAATGGCCGGTGAAGGTCGTACCGATCTTCGTCAACGTCATCCAGTATCCGATTCCGCTGCCGAGCCGCTGCTACGAGATGGGCCGCGTTCTCCGCCAAGCCATCGAGAGCTATGACAGTGACGAGCGCTTCGTCGTTGTCGGAACCGGCGGTCTCTCGCACCAGCTCCAGGGCGCCAGGGCTGGCTTCGTCAATCCGGAAGCCGATCAGGCCTTCCTGAACGATATCGCCAACGATCCGGACAAGCTCGCGAACATGTCGCGCGAGCAGTATGTGGAGATGTTCGGCAGCGAGGGCGCCGAACTCATGATGTGGCTCGTCATGCGCGGCGCCATGGATCCGGACGTGGTGGTTCGACACAAGCACTATTTCGTGCCGGCTTCCATGACGGGCGCAGGTATGATCGTCATGGAAAACCAGGCGATCGCTACTTCGGCCGAGGCGGCGTGACGCCATGTACTGGCTCATGATCTGCCGCCACCGGAGCGATGCGACAGGCCTACGGGAGCAGCACCGGGATGCGCATCGCGAGCATGTCGCTACCGGCGGCGGTGGGCTCGCCAAGGTGCTGATCGGGAGCGCCCTGACGGAGGACGACGGCGAGACGCCGATCGGCAATTTCGGCGTTCTGGAGGCTCCATCTCGCGAAGCCGCTCAAGCCTTTGCGGAGAACGATCCGTTCGCGCTGGCGGGCCTCGTCGAGTCGATCGAGATCACAGCCCTGGCATCACGGTTCCAGGCGCATCGGATCGATCCCATGACGCGCTAGAGGACGGAAAAGGCCCATTCCCTCGGTGGCTAACCATCGAGACCGATCACTATCAAAAGAACAAGCCAGAGGAAATGCCATATGCAGAACAAGTCGCCTAGCGGACCTGCTCACGCAACCATCAATCGCCGCCAGATCCTCATGGGAGCCGCGGCTTTCGGCCTGTCCGCCGGCTACTCGGTGCGAGTCGCAGCCCAGACCTATCCAAGTCAAAACATCCTTCTGGTCGTGCCTTTCACTCCCGGCGGATCGACGGACATTCTGGCGCGGCTTCTCGGGCAAAGGCTGGAGGGGGCGCTGAAATATCCAGTCGTCGTCGAATCCCGTCCTGGCGCTGGTGGCTCTGTCGGCGTGGGGTCCGTAGCCCGTGCCGCCGCGGATGGTCATACCCTGGTCATGGGCCATATCGGCACGTTCGCCGTGAACCCGGCTCTCTATCCGAGGCTGCCTTACGATCCGGTGAAGAGCTTCGAACCGGTCAGCGGCATCGCCAATGTGCACAACATGCTCGTCGTCCACCCGGATGTGCCGGCCAAGACGCTTCAGGAACTGATCGACTACGCCAAGCAGAACCCCGGCAAGCTGAACTACGCCTCCGGCGGCATCGGCAGCGCGGCGCATATCGCCATGGTCGCCCTGGCCGACCGCGCCGGAATCACGATGACCCACGTTCCTTATCGGGGCACGGCGCCTGCCGTGACGGATCTGCTCGGAGGGCGCGTGCAGCTCACCTTCACGGGCGCCCCGAACCTGCTTCAACATGTGGAGGCCGGTACGATGAGGGCTCTGGCCGTGTCAGGGCAGTCGCGCCTCAAGGGAGCCCCCAATGTTCCCACGGTGGCCGAGTCCGGTTTTCCCGGATTCGAAGCGTCTCAATGGTATGGGATCCTGGTTCCCGCCGGCGCGCCGAAGGCCATCGTGGATCGGCTCAACACCGAAATCAGAACCGCCATGGCGGCCCCTGAGATCGCCGAGCGCCTGTCGCTTGAGGGAGCCGAAGTCTGGACCAACACACCGGCCGATTTCCGCGAACACATCGCCAAGGAAATGGCGCGGTGGGGTGAACTCGTAAAGCGTACCGGGATCAAGCCGGAATAGCTCGGGCAACAGTCTCAAAAGACACTCCTTCCCCAGCTCCAATCAAGAGGCTGCCAAGTGCCCGACAAGAATGCCGGGGAGGGCTCAAACGGGAGGAAAGAAAATGTTACGACGGACTTTCATAAGCGCTGCAAGTGCAGCGGCGGCCGTGTTGGCCCTGACCGGGGCCGCCTCGGCCCAGGAGACGATAAAGGTCGGCCTGATCCTGCCGATGACCGGGCCCTTCGCCTCGACGGGCCGCCAGATCGAGGCGGCCGCGAAGCTCTACATGCAGCAGAAGGGTGATACGGTCGCGGGCAAGAAGATTCAGCTCATCCTCAAGGATGACACTGGCACGGCCGATGTGACCAAGCGCCTGGCTCAGGAACTGATCGTTCAGGAGAAGGTCTCCGTCCTGGCAGGCTTCGGCCTGACGCCGCTCGCCTTGGCGACGGCGCCGCTCGCAACCCAGGCGAAGGTTCCGGAAGTGGTGATGGCGGCTGCCACCTCGATCATTCCCGAGCAGTCGCCGTTCATCGTGCGCTCCAGCTTCACGGCGGCGCAGGTCACGGTGCCTCTCGCGGATTGGGCTGCGAAGGAGGGGCTCAAGCGGGTGGTCACCATCGTGTCGGATTACGGCCCCGGCATCGATGTCGAGAAGGCATTCACCGAGACCTTCACCAAGGCTGGCGGGCAGGTAGAGAACCTGCGGGTGCCGCTCGCGAACCCCGACTTCTCGCCCTTCCTGCAGAAGGTCGCCGATGCCAAGCCGGATGCACTTCTGGCCTTCGTGCCCTCAGGTGTCGGCGCGCAGTTCATGAAGCAGTTCGTGGAGCGCGGTCTCGACAAGAGCGGGATCCGGTTCCTGGCTGAAGGGAGCGTCACGGACGACGATCTGCTCAACAATATCGGCGATGTGGCGCTCGGCGCCGTCACTTCCCACCACTATTCGGCCGCTCATGACAGCCCGGAGAACAAGGCGTTCGTCGAGGCCTTCAAGAAGGCGAACAACGGCATGCGGCCGAACTTCATGGCGGTCGGCGGCTACGACGGCATGCACCTGATCTACGAGGGCCTGAAGAAGACCAACGGTGCCGGCGGC
>NZ_JAHAMK010000037.1 GCF_018383585.1 Microvirga sp. 3-52 | reverse complement strand
GTCGACACGGTCGAGTCCGGCTTCATGACCAAGGATCTCGCCCTCCTGGTCGGCGCCGAGCAGAAGTGGCTCTCCACCACCGGCTTCCTCGACAAGATCGACGAAAACCTCAAAAAAGCAATGGCGGCTTAAGATCTGCTCTGCCAGATTCGACCACGATGGTGACGGCCGGGCTCCCCCGGCCGTTTTCTTTTGCCGTTCGTTACGGCGCGACGACCGGCAGCGGGCGCTCCCCCAGGCCGATCTCCATTGGAAGGCTACCGCGTGGGTCGCCATCCAGCTGGACTGGATCGCCGTCGTGGCCGGCGATGCGGACCCTCTTGGCCACGACCGTCCGATAGCCGGGGATCCGGTCGAGATGTCCCGTCCCCATGCCGACGATGTAGAGGAGAGTGCTCAATCGTCCGCCACGCAGGAAGAGACAGACCTGGAGATCGGGCCTGCCGATGGCGGCTTGCGGAGCAAGCAGAAACTCGCCCCCGTAGAACCGGCTTTTCGCCACGATGACGGAGCTGGCGTCCACCACCTCCGATCCATCGATCTCGACCCGATAGCGGTGCGGCACCCCGGCCACGAGTTCGCGCAGTCCCTGCAAGACATAGGCCAGCTTGCCGATCTTTTTCTTCAGACGAAGACTCGTGCGATTGACGATCCGCGCATCCATTCCGACCCCGCACATGAGCGAGAAATACCGCCCGTTCGCGCAGCCGACATGGATGTCGAGGATTCTCCCACGAGTGAGAAGCCGTGCCAGGGCATCGGCTTGTCGTGGAATTCGCAGGTCCCGCGACAGCACATTGGTGGTGCCGATGGGGATGATTCCCAGCGCCGGCAGCGGCAAGCGCTCCCGCGCCATCAGTCCGTTGATCGCCTCGTTGATCGTTCCGTCGCCGCCTGCCACCGCCACCACGTCGAAATCGGAACCGCAATCCCGTGCGGCGCGCTCGGCATCGCCGGTCCTTGCCGTTTCCTGCAGCTGGACCTCGGCCCCTTCTTTCTCAAGTTCGCTCACGACGGCTGCGAGATGCCGGCGCCGGCGTCGCCCAGCCGTCGGATTATGGATCACGAGTAGCCGGCGCGCCGGTGAAGGACGGCTTTCGGAAGCCTCAGCAGAATCGTCCGCGCGGGTCACTTCGGTCGTTCCGAAAGGATTGAGAAGCGAATGAAATTCTGGATCATAGCCAAAAGCCGCCAGTGTCAGCCCAGCCGATTCGGCGGACCCGGTTGACACTGGTGCCGCTGGACCTAGCTGGTCGATCGAGACAGAGGATATACCATGACCCATGCCACAGAGTCAGTCATGACCGGCGGCTGCCAGTGCGGCGCGATCCGTTACGCGCTCCTGTCCGAACCGACCCATGCCAGCATCTGCCATTGCCGGATGTGCCAGAAGGCCTTCGGCAACTACTTCGCGCCCCTCACGGGGGTGCCGCGCAAGGATCTGGTCTGGACGAAGGGACAGCCCGGCACCTTCCGGAGCTCGGAGGCCGTGGAGCGCGGATTCTGCCGCGACTGCGGCACGCCGCTGACCTACTCCTACCTGGAGAATGACCGCATCAGCGTGTCGATCGGCAGCCTCGACGATCCGGCCCGTATCAGGCCCGAGGTCCAGTATGGGATCGAGAGCAGGATCCCGGTGTTCGAAATGCTGCACACCCTGCCCGGCGAACGGACAGAGGACGGTTCCTCTCCGGAGGAGTTGAAGAAGATGGCCTCGCGGCAGCACCCGGACCACGACTGAGGATTTTGGGCCCTCTCCGCCAACCCGGGCCACGTCCCGGGAGTCATGATCCACAGCATCCGGAGCATCGAGCGGTCACTGGAACGGCATCGGAGGGGACTGTTTTCGAAACCTACCGATCTCTGATGCATTGACCCGTTGACGCCTTTGGCGGGCGCAGGTCGTGCCAGGAACGAGAGGAGAAGCTGTGGTTGCCGGTTCCAGCTCAAGTCCTCCGAGGCCGCTCCATCCCCTGCATGCCATCCTTCTGGCCTTTCCGCTTCCCTTGTTCCTGGGCGCGCTGCTCAGCGATCTCGCCTATCGATCGACCTTCCACGTGCAGTGGGCGAATTTCTCATCCTGGCTCATCGCCGGCGGTCTGTTCGTCGGCGCTTTCGCGGTGCTTTGGGCCCTGATCAACCTCTTTCGCAGAGGACCGGCCAGCAAGGGGCGCCTGATCGTGTATTTTGTCGTGCTGCTCGTCATGTGGGGGCTCGGCTTCGTCAACGCCCTCGTCCACGCGAAGGATGCCTGGGCGACCATGCCGGAGAGCCTCTATCTCTCGGCGATCACGACGCTGCTGGCCCTTGTTGCAGCCTGGATCGGTTATTCCGGGTTTCGTTCCGGAGAGATGAAATGATCCGCTCGTTTCTTCTGATCGGTGCCCTGGCCGTCGTCCTCTCCGCCTGCGGCAGCGAACCCGAGCCGCCGCAATATGGCGCCAACCCGAACCTGCCCGAGCCGCAACGCGGGCTGTTGCCAAGCATGAAGATTCCGAGGCCGGCCAATTGGGGCAACGATCTCCCGAAGGTGCCGCAGGGATACAAGATTCAACCCATCGCCACGGATCTCAAGATCCCGCGTCAGACCCTGGTCCTTCCCAATGGGGACATCCTGGTTGCGGAGGGGTCCGGCGGCAACGCCCCTACCCTGCGCCCGAAGGACCTGATCGCGGGCTTCATCAAGAGCCTCGGCAAGAGTTCCGTGAAAGGCGGCAATCGGCTGACGCTGCTGCGTGACGGCGATGGCGACGGCACCTACGAGATGCAAGGCATCTTCGCCGAGAACCTCAACGCACCCTATGGCCTCGCGTTCGTCAACGGCGCCATCTACGTCGCCAATCAGGATGCGCTGGTGCGCTTCGACTATCAGAACGGACAGACCCAGGCGAACGGGCCGCCGACGAAGGTGGCGGATCTCCCAGCCGTGATCAACCATCACTGGACGAAGGCGATGACCGCCAGTGCGGACGGGCGCTTTCTCTATGTCGGCATCGGCTCCAACAGCAACATCACCGAGCGCGGGATGGACGCCGAGGAAGATCGGGCCATGGTCTGGCAGATCGATGCACAGACGGGAGCGCACAAGCCTTATGCGACCGGCCTTCGCAACCCCACGGCTCTCGCCATCCAGCCGGGGACGGGCCAACTCTGGGCGGTCGTGAACGAGCGGGACGAGATCGGCCCCAACCTCGTGCCCGATTATCTGACTTCCGTACGTGAGGGCGGATTCTATGGGTGGCCCTACAGCTATTGGGGCCAGAATGTCGACCCACGCGCACAGCCCCAGGATCCCGAGAAAGTCGCCGCGGCCATCCGTCCGGACTACGGTCTTGGATCACATGTGGCAGCGCTCGGCGTGGCCTTCTCTGACCCGGCCATGGGGGTGGATTTCGCCGAGGGTGTGTTTGTCGGCGAGCATGGCAGCTGGAACCGCAGCGTGCCGGTCGGCTACCGGGTGATCTTCGTGCCATTCCGTGACGGTCGGCCCGCCGGCGAACCGATCGATTTCGTGTCCGGCTTCCTGGTCGACGACGGCAACACGCGGGGGCGACCAGTCGGCGTGACCGTGGACCCGCGCGGAGCCTTGATCGTCGCCGACGACCTGTCGAACACGATCTGGAGAGTCACGAAAAACTAAGTCCCCTCGCCCAAGCATCGGTATCTGCCGCAGAATGGCAGGCTCGGTGCCCTTGTCGTCAGACGATCCCGGACCGGCTTTCGCCGTCCGGGATCGCTGTTGGGAAGACTGGTGTCAGGCCGCCGCCAGAGCCGCCTCGATGGCGGCGAGCGCCGCTTCGGCCTGGGCTCCGTCGGGGCCGCCGGCCTGGGCCATGTCGCGGCGTCCGCCGCCGCCCTTGCCCCCGAGCTTTTCCGAGCCGATGCGCACGAGGGCGACCGCATCCACTTTCGCCGTCAGGTCGTCCGTGACGCCGACCACGATGCCCGCCTTGCCGTCTTCCGCCACCCCGACGATGGCGACGACCCCGGAGCCCAGGCGCTTCTTGCCCTCGTCTGCGAGGCTCTTGAGGTCCTTCATCTCGACGCCGGTGACCGCGCGGGCCATGAGCTTGATGCCGGCGACGTCCTTGACCGGATCTTCACCACCGTTGGCGCCGCCACCCATGGCGAGCTTGCGACGGGCCTCTGCCAGATCGCGCTCCAACTTGCGGCGCTCTTCCAGAAGGGCCGTAAGGCGCGAGGAGACTTCGTCCACCGGCGTCTTCAGGAGACCCGCAACCTCACGCAGCTTGCGGCTTTCCTCGGCAAGGTAGCGGCGCGCGGCATCGCCCGTCATGGCCTCGACGCGGCGGACGCCCGCAGCGACCGCGTTCTCGCCCACGATGGTAATGACGCCGATATCGCCCGTGCGGTTCACATGCGTGCCGCCGCAGAGCTCCACCGAGAACGTCTTGTTGGTCTCGCCCTTGCCCATGGAGACGACCCGGACCTCGTCGCCGTACTTCTCCCCGAACAGGGCGCGGGCGCCGGACTCGATGGCCTCGTCCACCGCCATGAGCTTGGTGACCACCGGCTCGTTCTGGAGCAGCACCTTGTTGGCGATTTCCTCGACCTTGGCGAGTTCCGCATCCTCGATCGGCTTGGGATGGCTGAAGTCGAAACGCAGGCGGTCGGGCGCCACCAGCGAGCCCTTCTGAGCCACGTGTTCGCCGAGCACCTGGCGAAGGGCCTCGTGCAGGAGGTGGGTCGCCGAATGGTTGGAGCGCACCGCGAAGCGGCGCTCGTGATCGACGATCAGCTCCAGCGACTGATTGAGCTTCAGGGACCCGTGCTCCACGGTGACATGGTGCACGAACAGGTCGCCGAGCTTCTTCTCGGTGCCGGTCACGAACACGCGGGCGCCCTCGCCCTGCATGACGCCGGTATCGCCGACCTGACCGCCGGATTCGCCATAGAACGGGGTCTGGTTGAGGACCACGAGGCCAGTCTCGCCGGCCTTGAGCTCCGTCACCTCCTGGCCGTCCTTGAGGAGAGCCAGGACGATGCCTTCAGCAGCTTCGGTGTCGTAACCCAGAAACTCGGTCGCGCCTGCGCGTTCCTTGACGGAGAACCACACGGTCTCCGTCGCCGCCTCGCCCGAACCGGACCAGGCCGCCCGCGCCTTCTCGCGCTGGCGCTCCATGGCGGCGTTGAAGGCATCCGTGTCGACGCCGATGCCGCGGGGCTTCAAGGCGTCCTGCGTGAGATCGAGCGGGAAGCCATAAGTGTCGTAGAGGGTAAAAGCCGTATCGCCGGAGAGGTTCTGCCCCTTCGTCAGTGCACGGGTCTCCTCGTCGAGAATCGAGAGGCCGCGCTCCAGAGTCTTGCGGAAGCGGGTCTCTTCCAGCTTCAGCGTCTCGGTGATGAGCGCCTCGGCGCGGATCAGCTCCGGATAGGCCTGACCCATCTCGCGCACCAGGGCGGGCACGAGGCGGTACATGAGCGGGTCCTTGGCGCCGAGAAGCTGCGCATGACGCATGGCACGGCGCATGATGCGGCGGAGCACGTAGCCGCGGCCCTCGTTCGACGGCAGCACGCCGTCGGCCACAAGGAAGCAAGAGGTGCGCAGGTGATCGGCGATCACCCGGTGCGAGGCCTTGCGGTCACCCTCGGGCGCCACGCCGGTGGCATGCGCCACCGCCTCGATGAGCGTGCGGAAGAGGTCCGTGTCGTAGTTCGAGTGCACGCCCTGCATGATCGCGGCGATGCGCTCCAGGCCCATTCCGGTGTCGATGGAGGGCCTGGGCAAGCCGATGCGGTTGCCGGGCTCGATCTGCTCGTATTGCATGAAGACGAGGTTCCAGAATTCGAGGAACCGGTCGCCGTCCTCCTCCGGGCTGCCGGGAGGGCCGCCCCATAGGCTCTCGCCCTGGTCGATGAAGATCTCCGAGCACGGGCCACAGGGGCCAGTATCGCCCATCTGCCAGAAATTGTCCGAGGTCGGGATGCGGATGATCTTGGAATCCGAGAAGCCGGCGATCTTCTTCCACAGGTTCGCCGCCTCGTCGTCATCGTGATAGACTGTGACGAGGAGCTTGTCCTTCGGCAGGTCGAACTCCTTGGTGATCAGACCCCAGGCGAGCTCGATGGCGCGCTCCTTGAAATAATCGCCGAAGGAGAAATTCCCCAGCATCTCGAAGAAGGTGTGGTGGCGCGCCGTGTATCCCACATTGTCGAGATCGTTGTGCTTGCCGCCGGCGCGCACGCATTTCTGCGACGTCGTCGCGGTGCTGTAGGGCCGCTTCTCGACGCCGGTGAAGACGTTCTTGAACTGCACCATGCCGGCATTCGTGAACATCAGGGTCGGATCGTTGCGCGGCACGAGGGGGCTCGAGGCCACGACCTCATGGCCGTTCTTGGCAAAATAATCGAGGAAGGCCGACCGGATTTCGTTGACGCCGCTCATGGGTTCTCAAACTCAGGGATAGGGGCCAAAAGGCCCATCAAGGTCTTGGTGGTGGCCGGTTTTAGCCGCCCGCGCCCGCGCTGTCGAGGCGGCGTGTCGTCTAATCCCTTTGCGTCGTCCGGGACGCCGACAGGCGATCCGGGACCGGATGCAGAAGGTAGCGCCATTCTTGTCCGGCGATTCCGGATCTCCGCTTCGCTTCGTCCGGGACGACATTTGGTCGAGAGAACAACGAAAAGACCGCCGCGATCTCTCGCGACGGCCTCTCTTTGCCCTTGAAGGAGAGCAAACCTCTTTTGTGCATGGCCTTATCGGCTAATCGGGTCGCGCTGAGCCCGGGCCATGCATCACTCGGCAGAGCCTTCATCCAGGTCGTCGGCGGTCGGGGTCGCCTGCTCCAGGATACGTTCGGCCAGGAGGCCGGCATTCTGGCGGATGAGGCCTTCGATCTTGTCTGCGACCTCCGGGTTGTCGCGCAGGAACTGCTTGGCATTCTCGCGGCCCTGGCCGAGACGCTGGCTGTCATAGGAGAACCAGGCGCCGGACTTGTCGACGATACCGGCCTTGACCCCGAGGTCGATGAGCTCGCCCACCTTGGACACGCCCTCGCCGAACATGATGTCGAACTCGACCTGCTTGAAGGGCGGAGCGACCTTGTTCTTGACCACCTTCACCCGCACCTGGTTGCCGATCGGATCGTCGCGATCCTTCAGGGTCGAGACGCGGCGGATGTCGAGGCGCACGGAGGCGTAGAACTTCAGCGCGTTGCCGCCCGTGGTCGTCTCAGGCGAACCATACATGACGCCGATCTTCATGCGGATCTGGTTGATGAAGATCACCATCGTGTTCGAACGCGAGATCGAACCGGTGAGCTTGCGCAGGGCTTGGCTCATGAGGCGAGCCTGAAGGCCCGGCTGGACCTCACCCATTTCGCCGTCGAGTTCAGCCTTCGGGGTCAGGGCCGCCACCGAGTCGATGACGAGCACGTCCACCGCGCCGGAGCGCACCAGCGTGTCGGCGATTTCGAGCGCCTGCTCGCCGGTGTCGGGCTGGGAGATCAGGAGATCGTCCAAGTTGACGCCGAGCTTGCGGGCATAAACGGGATCGAGCGCGTGTTCCGCGTCCACGAAAGCGCAGACGCCGCCCTTCTTCTGGGCCTCGGCGATGGTATGCAGCGCCAGCGTGGTCTTACCGGACGATTCCGGCCCGTAAATCTCGATGATGCGGCCCCTGGGCAGACCACCTACGCCGAGCGCGATATCGAGGCCGAGCGAACCCGTCGAAACGGTTTCGATTTCCACTGGCTGCTGGCCCTTGCCGAGCCGCATGATCGAGCCCTTACCGAAGGCACGCTCGATCTGAGAGAGCGCCGCGTCGAGAGCTTTCGATTTATCTTTATCCATTGATGAGCTTTCCACCAGTCTCAGGGAGGACTGCGACATGACCTAACATCCTTATGGCATGGAGGAGGAGTGAATCTCAACGCGGTGTTGAGAGAATATATGTACTCACTTTGTTCCCCCACACAAGTTCTATTTTCGTTCTCATCAGAGAATTCACAGAAGTCGTACGGGCCACGATGCCGCAGGGTTAAAATGCAGTTAAATCAGCCACTTACTGTCCTATCACCTGCTTCACGGTCTCGACCAGCTGACGCAGGCTGAAGGGCTTGGGCAGGAAGTTGAAATCCTCACCTTCCGGCAGGTTCTTACGGAAGGCTTCTTCCGCGTAACCGGAGACGAAAATCACCTTCAGGTCGGGGTAGAGCTTGCGCAGCTCGCCGAGCAAGGTCGGTCCGTCCATCTCCGGCATGACCACATCGGAGACCACGAGATCGACGGGCGCGCCCCGTTCCTGGATGATCTCCAGTGCCGCGATGCCGGATTCGGCCTCCAGCACCGTGTAACCCCGGGCGGAGAGCGCCCGGGCATTGACGGCGCGGACCGGATCCTCGTCCTCCACGAGAAGGATGGTGCCCTGCCCCGTCATGTCGGCGGCGGGCTTCTTCGGCACGTCGGCCTTCGCTTCCTCGGGGGCTTCCTGAACGTCCGGAACGTGGCGCGGCAGGTAGATGCTGAAGGTCGTGCCCTCGCCGGGCTTCGAATTCACGTCGATATAGCCGCCCGACTGCTTGACGATGCCGAAGACGGTGGAGAGGCCTAAACCCGTACCCTTGCCCACTTCCTTGGTGGTGAAGAAGGGCTCGAAGATCTTTTCCAGAACCTCCGCGGTCATGCCCGAGCCCGTATCGGACACCTCGACTACCACGTAATCGGCCGGCGGCATGGCGCTTACGTTGCGGCGGGCCGCTTCGGCTGTCGAGACATTCGCCGTGCGGATCGCGAGCTTGCCGCCGTTGGGCATGGCGTCTCGCGCGTTGACGGCGAGGTTCACCACCACTTGCTCGAACTGGTTCACGTCCGCCTTCACGAACCAGAGGTCCCGGCCGTGGCTGAGATCCAGCTCCACGCGTTCGCCCAGCAGACGCTTCAGCAGCATGGAGAGGTCGTAGAGCCGGTCGTTGAGGTTCAGAACCTCCGGCCGCAGAGTCTGGCGGCGGGAGAAGGCGAGCAGCTGGCGCACCAGGCTCGCGGCCCGATTCGCGTTCTGCTTGATCTGCATGATGTCCTGGAATGACGGATCGGTCGGCCGGTGGTTGGCAAGAAGCAGATCGCTGTAGCCGATGATCGCCTGCAGCACGTTGTTGAAGTCGTGCGCGACGCCGCCGGCGAGTTGCCCCACCGCATTCATCTTCTGCGATTGGGCGAGCTGCTCCTCCACTTTACGGAAGTCGGTGGTGTCGAGGGCGTAAAGAATGGCCGTCTCGCCTTCCGCTCCCGTATCCCCGACCGGGGTCACCCAGACCCGCACGGAGCCGCCGCTTTCGCCTGCCGTCTGGAGTTCCAGAGGCGGAATGTCTCCCTTGTTGTCCGCCGCCGCCCTGAGGGCAGCCTCGATGGGCCCGCGCTCACGGAACGTGTCGAGGATCGATGCTCCGTTGGACCCGCTCTCGACCACACGCGTCACCGTGCCGAACAGTTTGGAAAAGGGTGCGTTGGCATGGATGATACGACCAGCCTGATTGACCGTCGCGATGGCAATGGGAGTGTTGTTGAAGAACCGGGCAAAGCGCACTTCGGCGGCGCGCTGTCCCTCGTCCACCTCTCCTCCCGCCGAGCGGTTGAGAACGAGCGTCCGGGAAGCGCCCATCCGTCCGTCCTGCCCGAAGGCGATGCGGTGATAGAGGCGCACCGGGAGAAACTGGCCGTTACGGCGACGCAGGTCGAGATCGAACGTCTCCGTTCGCACGCTGCTCGGCTCACCGGAGAACGATGTCATCAATGACACCACGTCTCGAGGCACGATGTCGGTGAGGCTCAGTCCTCCCGAGCCGACTTGGGCGAGGTCGTAATCGAGCCACGAGGCGAGGGTTGCGTTCAGGTAGATGATCGAGCCCTCGGGATCGACCGACAGGAATCCCGCCGGGGCGTGATCGAGATAATCGATGGCGTGCTGGAGTTCCTGGAAAACGTTCTCCTGGCGCTCGCGCTCATGTGTGACCTCGGAGATGGTCCAGAGCGCCGCCTGCCGTCCGTTGGGACGCGGCACAGGGCGCACGCGCACGCGATACCAGCCGAATTCCTGAGCGCCGTTCAACGATGGGGAAAGGCGGATTTCCTCGGTGCCCGTGCGATGCTCGCGTGCGGCCTGAGCCAGGCGGTAGATCGCCTCCGAGACCTCGGGTGCGCCCATGAACAGCCGCTCCACGGGGCGCATTTCCCCACCCTGCAAACCGGCGACCAGGAGATAGGCTTCGTTGGCATAGGTGATGCGCCCGTCGGCCTCGATCACCACGAGCCCGTCGCTCGACGTGTCGGCCATAAGCTTGGTGATATCGTTGCGTGTTGTCTGCCCGGAAAATTGAACGACGCCGATTGCCATGGCGAAAAGGAAGAAGACGCCGGCCATGGCGAAGAAGGCGAGAAGCCCGAGGATCAGAGGCTGGGTCTGCTCCATGCCGATAAAGCGCAGGCTCAAGGTCGCGCCGACCAAGACGCCGGCCAGAAGCAGGACCCATCCGATATGGCCGTGACGGTCAGAACGGTCGATGGCCGAGCCCTTCGGCGTGTCGCCCTCGTAAGCCATGGAATGTCAACATCCTCAACGGAGGCGGGTGTGCCTTACAGCACCGGCTGCAACGTTGCAGCCAGCCGCTCGATCTTTGTCACTCATCTTACACGTAAATTATTGATCGACCTCTAAGGCGGAGCCATGAGCCGATGCAAGGCCTCAACTGCGTAAGTAGAGCCATTGCAGAACGATTTCGTCATAGGAAATCCCTATTTTCCTTGATGAAAGTGCGAACAGACCCATTTTGGTCCCATTGTTGAGGACCGATCCTCATCCACATGCCCGCCCTCAGAACCCAGCATGCGTTAACCATCTGTTAACCTTGTCGCTGGCTTTGACGGTCAATGTGGTACAACCACCACAGAACTGGCCTGCATAGGCCTGCAAACACTTGAGAGTAC
Organism: Microvirga sp. 3-52; assembly: GCF_018383585.1. Classification (GTDB taxonomy): domain Bacteria; phylum Pseudomonadota; class Alphaproteobacteria; order Rhizobiales; family Beijerinckiaceae; genus Microvirga. The sequence goes on along the minus strand of NZ_JAHAMK010000037.1, from coordinate 29,303 downwards.
ATCGTGTCATCTCTTTTCGGTATCGAAGCGTCACGAGCAGTCCAATTCGCGATTGCATTCGCGATCATTCTGATCCTGCTCGTGCTCTTCGGTGTAGTCTTCCGCAAGCTGACAGGCGCCCGCCTGATGATGCCGGGCAGCGATCGCGGCCGCGGCAGCCGACAGCCGCGGCTCGGCATCGTCGATGTCTACGATCTCGACCGGCAACGACAGCTTCTTCTTCTGCGGCGCGACAACGTCGAGCACCTTCTTCTCATCGGCGGCCCCAATGACGTGGTGATCGAGACCAACATCGTTCGCGTCGCCGGCGCTCGCATTCCCGCTCCGTCTAACGACACGGGTGTGGAGCGCTTCGAGCCGACATTGGATCAGGCTCCCCGTCCCCCGCATGTCGAGTCCAATGGTCGCCCGTCCATCGAAAGCCAGCTCGCGGCCCAGCTCGGCGCCTTCGTGCGACGCCCCTCCGAAGAGTCGGACATCGATCAGGAGCTCGCACCTGTCGCCACGGTGAGCGCCCCGGTTCCGTCCCATCCCGAACCCGTGCTGAAGCCTGACGCCGTTGCGGTCTCGGCCGCTCCGGCCATCCAGGGCCTGCGTGCCGAGGCGAGGACACCCTCTTTCCAGGATGCTCCGCGAAACGCCCCATCCGCGCCCGTGGTGGAGCGTCCAGAGCCGCGCCCGGCCTTCACGCCTCCGCCGTTTCAGTCCCGTCCAACCCCGGTTCCTCCCGCCCCCCCGGTGCAGCCTGAACCGGTCCGGGAGCCTGAGCCTACACTGGTAGAAAGACCGGCTCCGTCGGATCGGCCAGCACCGGATGCGGGTCTCCTGTCGGATATGGCAAAGCAGCTCGAAGAGGCACTGAAGCGTCCGGCGATCCCGGTTCCTCCTCCCGCCGTTTCCCCGACCGCTCCGCCCCCTGCCGCAGCCCCGTCAGAACCTGATGATGTCAGGGACGAGGAGGAGATTCTCGAGCCGACTCAGGCGGATGCGGAGCATGTCGCCGTCTTGGATGAGCCGCGGGACGAAGAGAAACCTGCAGAGGAGCCGGAGGCCACCCCGCCAGCCAGGCTCGCTCCCGCCCCGGAGCCCATCCGTCCTGTGCCGCCTTCCCCCCTCGTGACGGCTCCGCTGCCGCCTCAGGCCAAGGAAGCGCCTGGGGCAGCTCAGAAGCCGACGGACCCGTTCTCCGTCGACGATATCGAGGCGGAGTTCGCCCGCCTTCTCGGACGTCCGCTCGATCCGAGCAAGAAGGGCTGAGGCACCTCAGCGATCTCAAGGCGAACGGAAAAGGGCTCCGCTTGCGGAGCCCTTTCGATTTGATGGTAGGTTAGTGGCAGGAGCGATCAGTCGTCCCGATAGACGCGCTCGTTTCGCTCGTGACGCTCCTGCGCCTCCAGCGAAAGCGTCGCGATGGGCCGCGCCTCCAGGCGCTTGAGGGAGATCGGATCCCCAGTCTCCTCGCAATAGCCATAAGAGCCGTCCTCGATCCGCGAGAGAGCGGCATCGATCTTGGCGATGAGCTTGCGCTGGCGATCCCTGGCGCGAAGCTCGATGGCGCGATCCGTTTCCGAGGAGGCGCGATCCGCAAGGTCAGGATGGTTCTCGTTCTCGCTCTGCAAGGTGGCGAGAGTTTCCTGAGCCTCTTTGAGGATGTCGTGCTTCCAACGGATCAGCTTGCGCCTGAAATACTCCCTCTGCCGTTCATTCATGAAGGGCTCGTCTTCTGTCGGACGATAACCCTCATCAATCACGATATCTGTCATGTTCAGCCGTTCTTCCCCGATGAACCGTGGCGCCCCTATATAGGCAAGCAGGGTCGGCGACAACGACATTAAGTGTCATCGATTTGTCTAAGTGGCCAAGGTCCCTCTTTTGAGCCTTGGAAAGATCGGGCCTGAACGATTTGCCGCACCTTTACGAGGCTGCCGCCTCGGCCCGGCTGATCAGTTCGCCGGCCACATCGCCGATCTTGGGCGCCTCCTCGCGAATGAAGGGGAGCGGACGGCAGACGGAGAGCGCCGCGAGGCCGAACCGGGCGGTCATGAGCCCGTTCAGGACCCCCTCCCCGAGCTTGGCCGAGATCCGGGCGGCCAGGCCCAAGCCCAGAACCTGCTGCATGAGGCTGTCGCCCACGGCCATGCCTCCCGTCACCGCGAGGTGGTTGAAGGCGGCCTTGGCCAGCCGCAGAAATCCGAACAGGCCCGGCCTGCCGCCATAGATCCGGGCGAGCGTCCGCAGGAGCCTGACCGCCACGAAGATCACGAACGCCACGTCGACGATGGCCCGGGGGCTCACCGCCGTCACGAGGGAGACCTGCTTCGCCGCACCGGCGATCGCCCGCTTGGCCTGGAGATCGAGGGGCGCCAGCAACTCGCGCTCGGCAATGGCGAGACGGTCGTCGGCATCGATGATCTCGTCGGTAAGGCCCCGCAGGCGGGTGCTTCCCTGGGCTGCCGACGCGCGGCCGCCATAAAGGTTCAGGAGCTCGGAGACGATGCCCTTTGCCGCCCTGTGGTCCTTGACCGCGAGCGCGTCGATGGCCGCCTCGCGCAGGCTCTCGATCTTCTGCTCGCGCCAGATCCCCGACACCTCGCGACCGATGATGGCGAGAAAAGCCAGGAGGGCCAGGACAGCGAGCCCCAGGGCCACCCAGCCGAGCCAGGGCGCAATGGCATAGAGATCGACGATCAGGTTCTCGACCGCGAGCCCGAGCCCCAGCAGGAGGAGGCCCGACAACGCGGAGAGCAGGATGCCGAGCCAGGGCGCACGGCGTTTCTCGCCCATGGGCACCACGATGCCGTCGGCGGCCTCGATGGCGTCGAAGGGCTCCTCGGTCACCTGCACGGCGCCGGCCGTGACGTTCGGGTCGTCGAGACGATAGGCGCGAGGTTGGCGGCTCATGCGAAGCGATCCCCCAGCAGGAATTCAAGGGCCCGGTCGAGGCGGATATGGGGCATCTTGGCCGTGCGGCCCGCCGCATCGACCGGCAGTTTCGGCGGACGGAAGCGCGGGAACCGGAAGGAGCCCGGCGGAATGGCTCCCTGGAACACGGCCTCCGCCGTCTCCGGCAACTCGCCCGGGAAGATCGCGGCCTCGGTCTCGCCGTCGAAGATGTCGTCCCCGACCCGCTCCCCCGCCTCGGGAATGCCCGCCACGGCGCGCAGGGTCTCGCGGCCTTCGCGGATGCTCGTCTCCCGCGTGGCGCGCACGGAGGCAAGCGCCACCGTTCCGACCCGCGCACCGGCGGCCTCGGTCCGGCGCGAGGCCCGGTTCACGAGAAGGCGCAGGATCGCATCCAGCCGGTCGTGGTCCGTATGGTGGATGTGATCGGCCTTGGTGGCCGCGAACAGGACCCGGTCGGCGCGCGGCGAGAACAGGCGGGACAGGAGCGTGTTGCGCCCGATCCGGAAGGCCATGAGCACCTGGTCGAGAGCGTCTTCCAGTTCGGCGAGGGCCACCGGCCCGGCGTCGATGGCGGCGAGCACGTCAACCAGCACGATCTGTCGGTCGATCCGCTGGAAATGATCGCGGAAGAACGGCCGGACGACGTGGGTCTTGTAGGCCTCGAAGCGCCTCTCCATGAGAGCCGCGAAACTGCCCGGGGCGATCGGCTGCCCCTGAGGGAGGTCGAGGGGCGCGAAGGTGAGCGCGGGCGAGCCCGCGAGATCGCCCGGCATGAGGAACCGCCCCGGCGGCGTGGTCGCAACGGCCTCGGAGCCTGCGCGCAGGGCGGTGAGATAATCCTTGAAGGCTTCGCTCGCCTTCGATGCGAGCATCTCGTCGGAAGACCCTGCAGGATCGAGGATTTTCAGCGTCTCGTGCCAGGATCCTGCCGTGGCCGCCCGGTCGCGCTTGCGGCTTGCTTCGATGGTCTGGCGGGACCATTCCGCATAGCCGGCATCGAGAAGCGCGAGGTCGAGCAGCCATTCCCCGGGATAATCCACGATATCGAGGGCAAGCGAGGCCGGCCCCGTGCGCCAACCCGACTTGCGCTCGTATTCAACATCCACCCGCAACTCGCTGATCCGGTTCGTGGATTGCGGCCAGCGGCGGCTCTCGGTGAGCGCCGCCATGTGCTCCTCGTAGGGAAAGCGCGGCACCGCATCGTCCGGCTGGTGCGCCAGATGCGCCCGCCGGATGCGGCCCTCGGCAGAAGCCCGGAACGCCGGAAGGTTCGTGCCGCGCGTAAGATGATGCACGAGGGCAGTGGTGAACACGGTCTTGCCGGAACGGGCGAGCCCCGTGACACCGAGGCGGAGGGAGGGCTGGATCAGCTGGCCGGAGGCCTCCCAGAGCGATTGCGCGGCAGAACCCGCGCGGGAGGCGAAATCGGTGATAACGGACACGAAGATGAACCTACTGCTCTCAAGCCAAGCTCGAAGGTGGGGCTTGCAGTCCTAACGTGCAAGTCGGCTTCAACGCTCCACACGCGGTGCCGGCACCTGAGAGAGGTCCGCTTTCCTCTCTTGGGTCCTCACCCCGTCCTTCAACCTGGCGGCGGCCCGCTCGATGGCCTCCTCCACCAGATCGGAGCTGGCACGCAGGGCTCCCAGCTCGAAGGACGACATGGCCAGCATCACATGGGTCAGGTTGGGCTGAGGCGTGCCGTCGTCGGCAAACAGCTTGAGATCGTCGGTCGGGCTCAGCCCGAGGCCCTCGACCATCCGGCTCGCATAGTTGCGGTGGCGCTGCAGTTCGGACGGACAGGCGGTGGCCACCTGAACCTTCGCGGCGGGCTTGGAGGGCGCCGGGGCGGCGACCGCCGGTTCCTTCACCGGCCTGCGGCGGGCGACCGCCTGCGGCCTCGATGGCTTCGGTTTCTCGCCCATGCCTTCGGCGATGCTCGGCACCCGGAATTGCGGGGTCTTCGGCGCCATCGGGATCACGATGGAGACACGCCCCGGCTTGCCGCCAGGACCGGCCTTCGCCGTGTACCGCACCGCCCCGCCCTTCTTCCTGCGCGACGCGAGATACTGCGCCCGCACCGTCCCGCCGATCCCCCTCACGGCCAGCATCGCCATGCCGCCGATCCCCGTGGCGACATTGCATTCGGCGGGGGCCCAGCGGCGGACGATGTCGAGGGCGGACTTGCGGTTGAACTCGAGGTAATAGCGCCGCAATAGGGTGGCGGCCGCATCGGCCCCATGGTCGGCGGAGGCGAAACCCACATGGCCCTCGCCGTCCGTTGCGAGTTCGCCGTTCCAGCGGGCGCTCTTGATGCACCAGTAGTTGTTGAGCTTCACGCAGCGGGTCACGAACGGACGCTCGGCCTTGAACAGGGCTGCCATCGCGACGACCGGCTTCGGCTCCAGGGCATCCATGGCCTCCCGGCGCCAGTTGCTGACCTCGCGGCTTTCCGGCTCGTAACGGGCCTGCAGGGCCTGCGCGTCCTGAGCGGGCTGCGTCGAGGCTTCACCTGTCTCGTGAGCATCGCCCGGCAGGAGCGCGCGCACCGCGAGGGCGAGCATCACAATCGTCTGAGGCATCATGTTGGAGATCAGCCCCCGCTTCGGCCGAGAACAATGGAAAAGCTTTCAGGCAGAACGATGGTAGGACCGATAGGTTCAGTCTCAAGGCCGGGTACGCTGGTCCTCTTCCAGGATTTGACGTCTTTTGCTTTGATCGCTCCGACGCAATCGCCCGGCAGGAACCCATGTCCGCCACCATACAGATCCGACCTCTGCAGCCATCGGACGCGCAAGCCTATCAGGATCTGAGGCTGGAAGCTTTGAGAAGCAGTCCGGACGCCTTCGGCTCCAGCTACGAGGAAGAGGCGCCGATTGCCCTCGAGACGATCGAGGCCCGCATGCCCTCATCCGCTCCGAACGCAATCTTCGGCGCCTTCGCCCGCACGGATCTCGTCGGCATGGCGGGCTTTGCCGTCTATGAGCGGCTGAAGACCCGCCACAAGGGCGTGATGTGGGGCGTCTTCGTGAAGCCGGAATGGCGGAAGCAGCGTGTCGGGAGAGCCCTGGTCCAGCATGTGATCGACCACGCCTCCCGACATGTGATCATGCTCGAGGCGGCCGTGGGCATGACGAACGAGAGCGCGCGGCGCACCTATCACGGTCTCGGCTTCAAGCCTTACGGCATCGAGCGCAAGGCGATCAGGGTCGGTGACGTCTTCCACGACGAGGAGTTGCTGTACCTGGATCTTCCGCGGCCGGGAGATGCCTAGTGCATCGTGCGGCCCCTGACTCCGCGCGATGTTCTCGAAGAAGATCTTAAACCCACTCCCACGTCATCACCGGGACAAGCCCGGTGATGACGTGGGAGTGGGGACTGAGAGGCTGCGGCTCATCCAGTGTTTTCCATCTTCCAGTCGCACCACGACTCCTGTCGTCATGGCCGGCCTCGTGCCGGCCATCCCGGTCCGGTGAGGCGCGGCGCTTCGATCCATCGGGATCACCGGCACAAGACCGGTGACGACGGGGGAACGACCATCGAGGACCGTGTTCGTCTCGGAGCGAACCAAAATCGGCGCTACGGGAAACCGGACCCACTTCGCCGGAAAATGCTCTAATCGTCCTCGCCGCTCCCCAGGGACTTCGGCGTCACGAACCGTTCGAGCCGTCCGGACTTGTGAGCGACATCGGCCCAGTCCTCCAGGGAAAAATCGATCACCGCGAGACCGGCGGTCGGATATTTCTGGCCGAGCCGCAGGATCCCATCCATGTCGCCCTCGCCGATGAGGAGCTTCGCGAGTTCCTCGAAGCCCGGATTGTGGCCGATCACCAGAAGGGTGCGGGTTTCAGGCCCGATTTCGCGCAAGACGTCCAGAAGCCGGCCGACGGGAGCCTCGTAAATCCGCCCGTCCCGGCGTGCCTCGATCTCGCCGAGGAAAGGCTGGACCCGTTCCCAGGTCTCCTGCGTCCTCCGCGCCGGCGAGATGACGACGAGATCCGGCTCGAGCCGCTCGCTCTTCAGGTAATTCCCCATGACGAGGGAGGCCTCCTGCCCCCGCTTGGCAAGGGGTCGGTCGAGGTCGAGGGTGCCTGAAGGCCAGGCAGCCTTGGCGTGGCGCAGAAGCAGAAGGCGAAGCATCAGCGCCCTTCCCTTCTCGCGATGAAGGCCAGCTTCTCGAACAGGCTCACGTCCTGCTCGTTCTTCAGCAGCGCCCCATGGAGCGGCGGAATGAGCTTGCGGGTGTCGCGCTCGCGCAGGTTTTCGGGGCCTATATCCTCTGAGAGCAGGAGCTTGAGCCAGTCGAGCAGCTCCGAGGTGGACGGCTTCTTGCGCAGGCCCGGCACTTCGCGCACGTCGAAGAAGATCTTGAGGGCCTCCTCCACGAGCCGGTGCTTGATGCCGGGATAATGCACCTCGACGATCCGGGCCATGGTGTCGGCGTCGGGGAACTTGATGTAGTGGAAGAAGCAGCGGCGCAGGAACGCGTCCGGCAGTTCCTTCTCGTTGTTGGACGTGATGATGACGATGGGGCGCCGGGCGGCCTTCACCGTCTCGCCCGTCTCGTAGACGAAGAATTCCATGCGATCGAGTTCGAGCAGCAGGTCGTTGGGGAACTCGATGTCGGCCTTGTCGATCTCGTCGATCAGCAGCACGGGCCGGGTCTCGGAGGCGAAGGCCTCCCACAGCTTTCCGCGCTTGATGTAATGGCGGATGTCGGACACGCGGCTGTCGCCGAGCTGGCTGTCGCGCAGGCGGGAGACCGCATCGTACTCGTAAAGCCCCTGTTGGGCCTTGGTGGTCGACTTGATGTGCCAGGTCAGGAGCGGGGCGTTCAAGGAACGGGCGATCTCCTCCGCCAGAACCGATTTGCCGGTTCCGGGCTCACCCTTCACCAGGAGCGGGCGCTCCAGGGTGATCGCGGCGTTGACCGCGACCGTGAGGTCCTCGGTGGCCACATATGATTCAGTTCCGGCAAAACGCGCCATTCCCACCATTCCTTGATTTCAGCCAGACCCTAGCGCATCGCGCGAAAAAGTGGACCCGGTTTTCCCCGCTGAGCGATGCACCCGGCAAGAAAACCGGCCCGTGCCTTTCGGCAATCGCCTTCATAGGATAAGCCCATGACAAACAAACCGGGAGGACAATGACTTATGGCCAATAACCGCTACCACAAGGACCGAATCGGCAATCACAAGCTGAAGCCCGAGACCCTGATGCTGGGCTATGGCTACGACCCGACCCTGTCGGAGGGTGCGGTGAAGCCTCCGGTCTTCCTGACCTCGACCTTCGTGTTCAACAGCGCCGAGCACGGCAAGGAATTCTTCGATTACGTGGCCGGCCGCCGCGAGCCGCCTCAGGGAGAGGCCGCGGGCCTCGTCTATTCCCGCTTCAACCACCCCAATTCCGAGATCGTCGAAGATCGGCTCGCCATCTTCGAGGAGGCGGAGGCAGGTCTCCTCTTCTCCTCAGGCATGTCGGCCATCGCGACGACGATCTTGGCCTTCGCCCGGCCCGGCGACGTGATTCTCCACTCGCAGCCGCTCTACGGCGGCACCGAGACCCTGATCGCCAAGACGCTGGCCAACATGAACATCGGCGCCGCCGGCTTCGGCGACGGCGTGGATGAAGCCGGCATCCGCGCGGCGGCCAAGGAGGCCCAAGGCAAGGGCCGCGTCTCGGTCATCATGGTCGAGACGCCCTCGAACCCGCTCAACACCCTGGTGGATATCGCGCTCATGCGGACCATCGCGGACGAGATCGGCGAGGCGCAGGGGCATCGCCCGGTGATCGTCTGCGACAACACCCTGCTCGGCCCCCTCTTCCAGAAGCCGCTCAAGGACGGGGCGGACATCTCGGTCTATTCGCTGACGAAATATGTGGGCGGCCACTCGGACCTGATCGCCGGCGCGGCGCTGGGTTCCAAGGAGCTGATGAAGACGGTGCGCCTCCTGCGCTCGGCCATCGGCACCCAGCTCGATCCCCATTCCTGCTGGATGCTCGGGCGCTCGCTCGAGACCCTGGCCCTGCGCATGAACGCGGCCAACCGCAATGCGGAGATCGTCGCGCAGTTCCTGTCCGAGCATCCGAGCGTCGTGAAGGTGCACCACCTCGCCTATCTGCCGGAAGGCTCCCGGGCGAAGGAGGTTTACGAGGCTCAGTCCGACGCCCCCGGCTCCACCTTCTCCTTCGACGTGAAGGGCGGCGAACCGGAAGCCTTCCGCGTGCTCAACGCGCTCCAGGTCTTCAAGCTGGCGGTGAGCCTGGGCGGTACGGAATCGCTGATCTCGCACCCGGCCTCCACAACCCATTCCGGCGTGCCCAAGGCCACCCGCGACCGTCTCGGCGTCTCCGACGCGACGATCCGCGTCTCCATCGGCATCGAGCATCCGGACGACCTGGTGGCCGATCTGGCCCAGGCCTTGGCGACGTTGGACTAGGCGGCGAGCCTCTGCGTGTCATTCCCGACTGAAGCGAAGGGGAATGGAAGCCATCAGTGGGGCCTGCGGGTAACCGGCTCTCTCACGTCATCACCGGCCTTGTGCCGGTGATCCCGCTTCGGTGCGGTGCGGCGCTTTTCATCATCGGGATGGCCGGGACCGATCCCCGGATCAAGTCCGGGGACGGCCGTGACGGTGAGGGAACGCCACGGATGACCTCCATCCTCCGCCATGCGTTCATGTCGCGCCCACCATTCCACCTTGGACAGCATTAACCCCTTGCGCACCACTTGCCCCTAGAAGGACAATACCTCTGACCGGAAGGAAGCAATGGCCGCAGCGATAGACCTGTACGCCTATCAGGAACCCATTCTTTTTCTGGCAACGGCAGGCATCGTCGTCCCTCTGTTTCACCGGCTCAGGATCAGCCCGGTGCTGGGGTTTCTGGCCGCAGGCGCGTTGCTGGGACCCTATGGCCTTGGGCGGCTCATCCCGAACTACCCCTGGGTCGACTGGCTGACCTTCACCAATCCGGAGGGAACCTCCCGGCTGGCCGAGTTCGGCGTGGTCTTCCTTCTGTTCACCATCGGCATCGAGCTGTCCTGGCAGCGCCTTCGCACCCTGCGGCGGCTCGTCTTCGGGTTCGGCTCCCTTCAGGTCCTTCTCGGAGCCTTCACCCTCGGCCTGGCTTTCTACGCGTTCAAGACCGTCGACACGATCACGGCGGCGACGGTGGTCGGCCTGGCCTTGGCCCTGTCGTCGACGGCCATCGTGATCCCGGTTCTGGCGGAGCAGAAACGGCTCAATACGGCGGCCGGGCGCGCCAGCTTCTCGGCCCTGCTGTTCCAGGATCTCCTCGTGGCGCCGATCCTGTTCACCATCGCGGTGCTCGATACGAGCAAACCCGACGTGACTCTTTCGTCCTTTGCCATCCTGCTGGCGCAGGCAGGCATTGCGCTGGTTCTGATCATCGGCCTCGGCCGCATCATCCTCCGGCCGTTCTTTCAGCTCGTCTCGGCCACGAAGAGCCCCGAGCTCTTCATGGCGGCATGCCTGCTCGTCGTAATGGTGACGAGCCTGATCGCGGCCGTCAGCGGACTTTCGATGGCCCTCGGCGCCTTCATCGCCGGCATCCTCCTGTCCGAGACGGAATACCGCCGCGCGGTCGATGTGACGATCCAGCCCTTCAAGGGGCTGCTTCTCGGGGTTTTCTTCGTGTCGGTCGGCATGAGCCTCGACCTGTTCCGCTTTCTCGAAGCGCCGCTGCTGATCCTTTCGCTCGCGGCCACGGTCGTGATCATCAAGGGCATGACCATCGTGGCGCTCGGCCGCCACTTCGGCCTCAACACGGCGGAGGCCGCCGAGACGGGGCTTCTCCTCGGCCCCGGCGGCGAGTTCGCCCTGGTGATCCTCGGCGCGGCGATGATCGCCGGGCTCGTGCCGGGCGGCATCGGCCAGAACCTTCTTCTCGTGACGACCCTCACCATGGTGGCGATCCCCCTCCTGGCCCGTCTGGGGCAGCGCCTGAGCCGCAAGCTCGAGGTTCGCCGGCCGCTCGATCCCCTCGCCACCATCGCCCCACCCGCCGACGAGGTCGGGCGCGTCATCATCGCCGGGTACGGACGGGTCGGGCAGCTCGTCGGCGAGATGCTCGAACGCCACAAGGTGCCCTATCTCGCGATCGACCTGGACCCGGCCCGCGTGGCGGCGGAGCGACGGGCCGGCAAGCCGGTCTATTACGGCGACGGATCCTACCCTGAATTCCTGCGGGCCTGCGGCATCGACCGGGCGGTGGCGTTGGTCATCACCCTCGACACCCTGAGTTCCATCGAGGCGGTCGTGTCCGCTGCACGGCAGGAATGCACCGAAATCACCATCGTGGCCCGCGCCCGCGACGCCCGCCACGCCACCCAGCTCTACGAACTCGGCGTCGACGATGCCGTTCCGGAGACCATCGAGGCGTCCCTGCAGCTGAGCGAGGCGGTTCTGAGCGATATCGGGGTTCCGATGGGACTGGTGATCGCCTCGATCCATGAACGGCGCGACGAGTTCCGGGAAATCCTCAAGAAGAGCAACCCGAACCGCGATCCGGACCGGGCGGTGTTCCAATCACGCCGGCGGATCGGCAAGTCGCATCCCTCGGTGATGGCCGGTCAGGCAACACGGGTCGATTCATGAAGTTCGGGGCCTGAACCCGGCGCTGCCCTATTGACCTTCCGGTCACTTGCCGGACACTGGCCCGATGTTCCTTACTTTCTTCACAGAACTGCGCGCGGCCAAGGTGCCGGTCTCTTTCCGGGAGTACCTGTCCCTGCTGCAGGCGCTCGATCAGGATCTGGCCGACAAGAGCGTCGAGGAATTCTACTATCTCTCCCGCACCTGCCTGGTGAAGGACGAGCGGCATTTCGATCGGTTCGACCAGGTCTTCGCCCATGTGTTCAAGGGCATCGAGAGCATGGGCCATGCGGCCGGCGAGACCGACATCCCGGAGGAGTGGCTGCGCAAGCTCGCCGAGCGCTATCTCACCGACGAGGAGAAGAAGCAGATCGAGGCCATGGGCTGGGAGAAGCTCTGGGAGAACCTGAAGGAGCGCCTCCGGGAGCAGAAGGGCCGCCATCAGGGCGGCAACAAGTGGATCGGCACCGCCGGCACCTCGCCCTACGGGGCCTACGGCTACAATCCGGAAGGCATCCGCATCGGTCAGGACAAGAACCGCAACTTCCGCGCCGTGAAGGTGTGGGACAAGCGCGAGTTCAAGGATTTCGACGACAGCGTCGAACTCGGCGTGCGCAACATGCGCATAGCCCTGCGCCGCCTGCGCCGTTTCGCCCGCACCGGCTCGGCGGAAGAGCTCGATCTCGACGAAACGATCCAGGAGACCGCCCACAAGGGCTATCTTGACGTGCACCTGCGGCCCGAGCGCCGCAATGCGGTGAAGGTGCTGCTCTTCCTCGACGTCGGCGGCTCCATGGACTGGCACATCGAGATCGCCGAGGAGCTGTTCTCGGCCGCCCGTCTCGAGTTCAAGCATTTCGAGCACTTCTACTTCCACAATTGCGTCTACGAGAACCTGTGGAAGCAGAACCGCCGCCGCTTCGACGAGGTAATCCCGACCCTCGACGTGATCCGCACCTACCCGTCCGACTACCGGGTCGTGTTCGTGGGCGATGCCTCCATGAGCCCCTACGAGATCACCACGCCGGGCGGTTCGGTGGAGCACTGGAACGAGGAACCGGGCCAGGCCTGGCTCCGCCGCATCCTCGACCACTTCCCGAAAGCCGTGTGGCTGAACCCGGTGCCGCAGCCGCACTGGGGCTATACCCATTCCATCGGGCTGATCCGGCAGCTCTTCGGGGAACGGATGTACCCGCTCAATCTCGAAGGCATCGACCACGCGATGCGCGAATTGGTCCGGTAGATGTCGCCCGACAATATGGGACCGTTTGCCGAACCGACGATGCGCAGATAAGAAGCCGCATGACCCAGACCTACAGCCACAGCCCGAAACCCTTCAGCGGACCGATTTCCTTCATCCTCAAGGGCGAGAGGCTCACCGTGGATTCCGGCCGCAAGGTGCACGAGGTCCAGCTCGGCGCCGTCAGCACCGTGCGCATGACCTACGAGCCGGGCCGGCTGGCGCAGAGGGCCTTCCGCACGAAGGTGATCCTGAAGGACGGCAAGTCCTTCACCTTCAACTCGCTCAACTGGAAAAGCCTGGTAGAGGCCCAGGAGCTGACTCAGGAATACCGCGCCTTCACCCATGCCCTCTGCGAGGCCATCGCCCGCGCCAATCCGCAGGCGAGGTTCGTGGCCGGGAAGCCCCTGGGGCTCTGGCTGCCGACCTCGGCACTCGCCGTCGCGTCGCTGCTGGCCATGGCCTACCTGATCTGGCAGGCCCTCCAGACGGGAGCGACGGGCGTCGCCCTGCTGGGAGCGCTTCTCGCCGTCGTGGGCGCATGGCAGATCGAACCGATGATCAGGCTCAACAAGCCCCGCCCCTTCCGGGCCGGGGAATTGCCGGCGGAGCTTCTGCCGAAGGCGAGTTGAGGATTGGCATTCCGGTGATCCTCGTCATCACCGCCTTCGTGCCGGTGGCCCCGATTGAACGAGGCGCGGCGCTTCTCGGTATCGACATGACCGGGACGAGCCCGGTCATGACGGGAAAGGAGTGAAGCTCAAGCCCGCACCACCAGCACCGAGCACTTGGCGTGGCGCACGATGGTGGAGGCGTTGGAGCCGAGCAGATAGGTTGCCATGGTCGGCCGGTGGGAACCGATGACGACGAGATCGGCGCCGGTTTTTTCGGCCTCGTCCAGCACCTCGTTGTAGACCGAACCGAGCCGGACCACTGCGGAGACACGCTCGGCGGGAAGTTGCACCTTGGCGGCCAGCTCGGCCAGCCTCCTGTCCGCCTCGCCCTGCTGCTCCTCGTCGAAGGTCGGCGGCATGAACTCCATGTAGGTGACCGGCACGACGGCGCGCACATAGATCAGGCGCAGAGAGCCTCCCGAGGTTTTGGCGAGTTCCACCGCCTTGTCGATGGCGGGTTGCGCCGTCTCCACCTCACCGAGATCGACGGGCACCAAGATCGTCTTGAACATGAGCGTATCTCCAGACAGGGCATTTTTCGGCGAAGCGGATCCGGATCACCATGAAAAATGCGGCATGACGACGAAAGCTTCCTCCCCGCGGTCGGGCAAGCCTTAACCTTGACGGATGGGGGTATGAACGACGAGTCCGTCGAGTTCAGGCCTGACGCGGATCTGGCACGAGAGCCGCGAATTCGGGCGCACGTCATAGGCGAAGTCGAGCATGTCCTCCTCCATGGGCTGAGGCTGGCCCGTCGTGGCTTCCCATTCTTCCGCGACGTAGACGTGACAGGTCGCGCAGGAACAGGCGCCACCGCATTCCGCCTCGATACCCGGGATGCCGTTACGGATGGCAGTTTCCATGACCGTCGCGCCCTCCTCCGCCTCGACGGTGCGAGCCGTGCCTTCGGCATCGATGAACGTAATATTGATCATTGCGGACCTCTGCTTGTCGGCGCATACTTATGACAGACTGCGCCGGAAGACGAGAGACGCATACAAAACCTGCCGTCTTTTCGCCGCAATTTTTCCCGGTAGAGCAGGTTACTAAGCCGTTAACGACGTTCATAAATGACAGGGGACATCGGGTTTCCTTGTTTCAGATCGGCCGCTAGACTTGCTTGGTAAATAACAGATTACCGTGCGGAAACCCTTGAACGGGGCCCCGTACCGGTTGAAGCCATGCATTCACCTCGTTTTTCAGACAATGAGGCGGCTTCAACCATCATCAGTTGCGTCACGAGGGCGGATCATGGCGACCGAGAACAAGAAGATGAAGGACCCGGCCGAGGCAGCCTTGTCGGCTGTCGAGCAGGCACTCAACCTTGACGAAACATTCGTGATCCACACCCCGGAGCGCTCGGGCAGCAAGCCTTACGAAGAGCCCAAGCTGCCGGATATCGACGATCACGACTTCACCAAGGGTCCTTTCGGCCTCGGCTCCGATTCCCTGTCCGCCCAGGCAGACGACCACGACCCCAGGCTCGACGACATGACCCGCTCCGGCTTCATCGCCCCCGACCGGAACGCCGTCGCCAACGATGACCGCCAGAACGTGGGCGTGATGCTGCAGGCCCTTCAGGTTCGCTCCTCCCCCCGTCCCTACGTGATCGCGACCCTCGCCTCCCTGCTCTGGCTCGGCGGTGTCGGCGCCCTGGTCTATGCCCAGGGCATCACGACCCCCGAGCAATTGCTCGCCACCTTCTCGACCTCGCAGCTGGCACTCGGCGCCGTCGGGCTTGTGGCACCCGTTTTCCTGTTCTTCAT
Organism: Microvirga sp. 3-52; assembly: GCF_018383585.1. Lineage (GTDB taxonomy): Bacteria > Pseudomonadota > Alphaproteobacteria > Rhizobiales > Beijerinckiaceae > Microvirga. The sequence continues at coordinate 14,104 of NZ_JAHAMK010000037.1, read as the reverse complement.
CGCCGCGATGCTCACGGTCCGCTCGCAGGAGATGAAGATGGTGGCGCGCGCGGTCGGCGAAGTCGCCATGCGTCTGGCTCAGCCCGAAAACTTCTCCACCGATGCCGTCCTCTCCGTCTCGCAGGCCGTGCGTCGGGAAGTGGCAGCTGTCGGCGATGGCGTCGAGCGGGCGCTGGCCCGTGCCGGCGAGCTCGAGACCCTGGTGCGCAGCGAGATCTCCACATTGGAGCGCGCCTATTCCGACAACGAGATCCGCATCCGCTCGCTCATCGACGAACTGGTGGCGCAGCGCGAGGCCATCGTGTCGAACGCTGAGCGCGTGCGCGGCTCCATCACCGGCGTGCACCAGACCCTGATCCAGGATCTCGACGGTGCCAGTGAGCGCGTCGTCAGCGCGGTCAGCGGCGCAGGCGACAAGGTCACCGCATCCCTTGAGCAGCAGGGCGATCACATCACCCAGGCCCTCGGCCGCGCCGGCGAGCGCGTCGTCGAGGAAATGGCAGGCCGCGGCGTCGAGCTGGTGGAACGTCTCTCGGGCTCCAGCGAAGAGATAAAGAACGGCATTGCGGAGGTGGCCACCGTCATCACGGGCGCGCTCGAGAGCAAGGCGCAGGACATCACCGGCGCCTTCGAGCGCACCGGCGACCTCCTGACCCGCCACCTGCAGGAGGGCGCAAGCCAGGTCACCCGCACGCTTGCGGAAACCGGCCGCGGCGTGATTGATGCCCTCGCCCAGCAGGGCAACGATGTCCGCGAGGCCTTCGAGCAGACGGCCCGCACCCTGGAAGACAGCTTCGCGCAGCGCGGCAGCGAAATCACCGAGAAGCTGGCGGCCACCGGCGGCGTGATTGCGGACGACATCTCGGCCCGCACCGCGGAGATGCGCGATCAGATTGCGGCTGCAGGCTCCACCGTGAGCGAAGAGATCGTGAGCCGCGGCCTGCAGGTGCGCGAACAGCTCGCCACCACCGGGACCGGCGTCGTCGACGAAATCGTCCTGCGCGGCAACGAATTCCGCGAGCGCCTGGCAGCGACGGCGGCCGACGTCGCCCGCGAGATCGACGAGCGCGGCGTCGAAGTGCGCGGACAGCTCGAGAGCGCCGTGCGCCTCGCTGACGAATCCATCGGCAACCGTGTCGAGGATCTAGCGACCCGCCTGGAAACGGCCAGCCAGCGCGTCAGCGAATCCGTCACCGTCCAGGGCCAGGCGCTGGAGACCAGCCTCGCCCAGGCCGGCGAGCGCGTCTCGCTGCTCATCGGCACTCAGGTGGAGGACTTCCGCACAGCCTTCGAAACGCGCGGCCAGGAATTCTCGCAGACACTCTCCCTCCATTCCGACGAAGCGCAGACCCGTCTCGCGACCACAGCCAAGGACATCGTTCTCGCCATCGCGGCCCAGGGATCGCGCGTCAACGAAGTGCTCAACCGGACCGCCGAGACCCTTTCCACGACGGTCGATACCCGCACCCGCGAGATGGAAGAGACTCTCGGCTCGCGCCTCACGGCATTCGAGGGCGTCATGGCCCGCGGCGGCGAGATGGCCGAGCGCATGTCCCGTGACGTGGGCAGCCTGACCGAGACGATCAGCGGCCGCTTCGAGGAGATGGACCGTCTCATCACCGTGCAGGGACGCACCGTGGCCGAGACCTTCGCTGAGCGGGCCCGCGAGGCGACCACCGCCATCGAGACCCAGCTCGCCGCTCTCGAGGAGCACGCCTCGCGCCGCACCTCGGAAATCGCGGTCAACTTCGACACCATCGTCGAGCGTGTCGACAGCGTTCTCGGTGCCCGGTCCACTGCCCTCAACGAGGCTCTCGTCATCCGCACCGGCGAGATGGCCCGCGTCATGGCCGAAGGCGGACGCGACGTGGCGACCGGACTTCAGGCTCGCGTCGACGAGATCAACCAGGCGATTACCGCCAAGACCAATGCGATTGCCGACACCCTGACCTCCAGGGCCGAGCAGATCGGCGAGTCGCTGGACAGCCGCATTGCCTCGATCAACGAGGTCCTCGGCAGTCGCGCCGACGAGATCACGGAAACCCTGGGCACCCGCGCTTTCGAGATCAACCAGACCCTGGGAAGCCGCGCGGAAGAGATTGCCAATGCTCTCAACCAGAGCGTGACGATGCTCGAAGACCGGGTCGTCAACCGTCTCAGCGGCGTTGCCGAAACCATCGACGAGCGCGGCCAGGCCGTTCTCGGGTCGCTCACCAGCCGCATCGGCGAAATCCGCTCGATCTTCGACACGCAAGGCGCGTCCCTCGTCGAGAGCCTCGGCAACCGTGGCGACATCATCGGCCGCGAAGTCGCTGCCATCAGCGACACGACGCTGCGCGACCTCGAAGAGCGCAGCGGCACCCTGCTCTCCTCTCTCCAGGAGCGCACGATGGAGCTGACCGCTTCCTACATGCAGTCGACGGAGGCCATGCGCAGCGCCATCGACGAAGGCACGCAGCAGACCGTTGAAACCCTCACGGGCGCCAATGAGCGCCTGCGGGGCGAACTCACCGAGGTCCTCGGCCGCCTGCAGGACGGAAATCGTCTGCTTCAGCAGGTCGCGGCTACCGCCAGCAGCAATCTCGGGGCCGTCGAGGACGGACTGGCCGGCCGGGTCCAGCACATCGAATCGCTCCTCTCGGAAATCGCCAGCCAGACCGGCCGCGCCTCCGATCAGGTGGCCGATCAGGTCGAAGCGCTGCGCAGCGTGTCCTCAGGAGCGATCCAGCAGGCACTGGAGCTGGCCCAGAGCCTCGAAGAGCGCGGTCGCGCGCTCACCGACACCACCGGCGAACAGATGCGCACCCTCACCGAGGCAACAACCGCTCTGGAGCGTGTCGAGGCTCGCATGAGCGAGGCCCTGTCCGGCCGCCAGCAGGCCTTGGACGAGCTTCTCAGCCGCATCAACGATCGTTCGCAGGATCTGGAATCCGTCACGCGTTCCTTCACGACCCTGCTCGAAGGCTCGCTCGAAAGCGCCGACGCCAAGGCGCGCCAGCTCGGCTCGGTCCTCGCCGCGGCCGCGGAGACCACCACGAACGCCATCGGCGAGCAGTTCGAGCGCATCCGCGCGACCACCGGCGAGGAAAGCGTGCGTACGGCAGCCGCCCTGCGCACCAGCTATGAGCAGGCGGCCGCGGAGATGACGGAAGCGCTGAGCAACGCCACCGCGAAGTTCCGCGACACCATGGGCGAACTGCGCGGCATGACCGGCCAGATCCAGCGCGAGCTGGAGTCGACCCGGGCGGAACTCCGCCGCGGCGTCGTGGAACTGCCGCAGGAGACCCAGGAGGCGAGCGCCAATATGCGCCGCGTCGTCGCCGACCAGATCAAGGCTCTCAACGAGTTGTCCGCTCTGGTATCCCGCTCCAACCGTCTGGTCGATGCCGCTCCGGCCGCCCAGCCGCGCAAGGCTGCGGTCAACGAAACGCCGGTTGCCGCCACCATGGCGGCCGTCGCGGCTGCGGTCGAGCAGAGGATCGCGCAGACTCCGGCTCCCGCGCCTGCCCCGGCTCCGACGGTCGCCCGCCAGGTGGAGCCCAAGCCGGCCCCTGCTCCCACACCGGCACCGGCTCCCGCGCCGGCTCGTCAGGCTCCGCCCACGGCTGAGCGACCGGCTTCGCGCCGGGAAGAGACCCCAGCCCGCGATGCAGGCGCCCGTGGCGGCTGGCTGTCGGATCTCCTCAACCGGGCCTCCCGCGACGACGTCGAGGAGCCCGCCCGCACGCCGGCCCGCGCCGATCGCACCCGCACGAACAGCCTCGAATCCCTGGATTCGATCTCGGTCGACATTGCGCGCATGATCGATCACGAGGCGGCTGTCGAGCTGTGGGACCGCTACCGCCGCGGCGAGAGCAACGTATTCACCCGTCGCCTCTATACGCTGCAGGGTCAGCAGACCTTCGACGAGATCAGCCGCAAGTACCGCCGCGACGGGGAGTTCCGGCAGACGGTGGACCGCTATGTGGAGGAGTTCGAGCGCCTGCTCTCGGAGGTCTCGCGCGACGATCGCGACTCCATGCTGACGAAGACCTACCTCACGTCCGAGACCGGCAAGGTCTACACCATGCTGGCTCACGCGAGCGGCCGATTCGATTGAACCGGATAACGCCCCGAGCTGAATGTAGAAAACGCGGCCTCTAGGCCGCGTTTTCGTTTTGGGGCTCATCTGTCGTTCCGGAGCGAGCGTCAGCGAGAGCCTGGCAGCCGTCAATATGATGTGCCCAAAGAGGGCGCTCCGCCCGTTGCGCCTAATTCTGTCACGCAGGAGCGGTCATGGATTCCAGGCTCGGATCTTCCGAGCTGCCCTGGGATGACAATGCCAAACATGGAGCGGGTACAAAAAAGCCCGGTACAAATCCGGGCATTGCGGTTCTGTCGCGTTCTATGAACTGAAATGACGGGCCCTCAAGCCGGCGGCTGCGACTCGCCCATTGCGGTGCTCGGGTCTTCCCGCCGCGGCAGCGGGCTTCCGCTCACCCAGCGCACGATTTCGAGCATGACGACGGACAGGGCCTCATCGAGGGCGCGGGCGGCATTCGGTGCGTCCACGGCACTGGCCGGAACGCTGGCGCGGAAGATGCGGCCATTCACGATGCGGCCGTTCTGATCACTGACGATCTTCACGGAGATCTCGGCAACCGCCTGATTGTCGGGCGTCGCAATCTCGAACCGGCGCAGCTCGGAGATGAGCTGGACGTCGGCCACGGCACCGCTGCTCGGCCTCGAGACGCCCCGGAGCTGCGAGGCATTCTCGAACGTGTTGATCAGGCGGGTCTGGATCAGGCGCGGCAGGTTGTCGGCCCACTGCCCTCCTCCGATGAACGACACGGACCCGCTGGCATCCTTCACTAGGATCTGCTGCGTCGAGAGCGCCTGCAGGGCCGCAGGCTCGTTGACCAGGACCTGAACGCCTGCTGCTCCCCGAATGCGGGACGTGGGTGCCGAGAGATCAAAGGTTGCCGGCGCCGGTCCCGACGAGCAGGCGCCGGTCAGGGCAGCCAGAACCAGCACCGGGGCAAGGTGCCGGAGCAGGCAGGCTCGATCAGTCGAGGGGGTAAACACGGGGGATCCACGCATACTGTTTACTTAGCGGCGTCCACTATACTCGGGGAGGTTTGAACGACCACCGAAAAGAAACTGCTGTGGATTACGTTCGATGCTCCGAACCGCGCGGCTGATGTCGCCCAGCGTCCTGCGACCTTCCACGGCCAGGGCCTCGTATTCCCGCAGGCCCGATTCTGTGAACCGGTTGACCCCGCCGAGAATGCCCTGGATGCCCTCGGTCCTCGAGTTGAGGTCGTTGGCAAGCTCCCGGACGGAAACGGCGGCGGCCCGGATTTCGTCGAAGGCTCCCTTGCCGGATTCACCGGAGGCCGAGCCCAGGAACTTCTCGGCGCCCGCCAGAACGCCGTCGATTCGGTCGGCCGACTTGTTCAGCTTCTCCGTGATGGAGCGTGCCTCCTGGATAGCCTTGTCCACATCCGGGCTTCGCTGGCTCAGGGTTTGGGTAAAGGTATCGATATTTTCGACCGTGCGGCCGACCTTGGCAGGATCGATGGCACGGGCGAGTTCGGCGATCTCACCGACTGCGTTGTCCAGCTTGGGTGCGGTCTCGTTGAGGCGAGCGATGAGACTGGCGGCGTCCCGAAGGGCATTGTTGATCGCCTCGCGGTTCTCCCCGAGCGCTCTCGTGAAATTGTCCGTATTCTCGACGATCCGGGCGACACGCTGGCCATCGACCGAGTTTGCCACCTCCTCGACCTTGTCGACGGTGCGCCCGACCTTCGCCGGATCGATGGCCTTCGCGATGTTCGAAATGTCTCCCACGGCGCTGTCGAGCTTGGGAGCGGTCTCGTTGAGACGGGCGACGAGGCTGTCCGCGTTGCGCAGGGTGTCGGTGATGGCCTGTCGGCTCTCGCCGAGGGACTGGGAGAAACCCTCGACGTTTTCAATGATTCGGGTCACGCGCTGCGGATCGACTGCGCGGACCACCGTGTCGACGTTGGTTGCGAGCGTCTCAAGCTTTTCAGCCAGAGGGCCGACCTTCTCGGCGGCCTGTCCGATCTGGGCCAGGAAGCGGTCGATGCCTTCCGAGTTCTCGCCCAAGGCCTGAGAGAAGCGCTCCACGTTCTGGATCGTCCGGCTGATGGCACCCTCATTGTCGGTCACGACCCGCCCGACCCGCTCCAGCACGTCATCGGCCCGGCGGGCGATGTTGCGTGCCGTCTCGATCAGGTCCTGGAAGTCGGAACGGTCGGCGAAAATCGTCGGCATGGGCTGGCCCGGGCCAGCCACGAGCGGCGGAGCGCTCGGCTCGCCGCCCGAGAGGCCGATATTCGCGACGCCGGTCAGGCCCTGGTATTCCAGGCGGGCGCGGGTATCGGAACGGATCGGGGTGCGGGCGTCGACCTGGACGATGCCGACGACCCGACGTGGATCCTCGGGCAGCAGGCTGATCTCGGTCACATCGCCGACACGCAGGCCGTTGAAGGATACGCTCGACCCTTGCGAGAGCCCCGAGACCGAGCCTGAGAACACGATGCGGATGCTCTGGCGGGCCTGTCCCCGCTCGCCGCCGGAGAACCAGTAGACGAATCCGAAGGCAGCGGCGATCACCGCCAGGGTGAAGAGGCCGATCAAGGCGTAGTTTGCACGCGTTTCCATCGTTACCCTTACGCGCCGCCGGCCATGACCGCACGTGCTCGTTTCCCGTGAAAGTAAGAGCGAAGCCACGGGTGATCCGATTCCAGCATCACCTCGATGGGACCCGCCGCGAGAATTTTTCCCTCGCCCAGAGCCGCTATGCGGTCGCAGACCGAATAAAGGCTGTCCAGGTCATGGGTTACCATGAATACCGTCAGGCCTAAAGTCCGCTGTAACGTCGCAATCAGGTCGTCGAACTCGCCGGCGCCGATGGGATCGAGGCCCGAAGTCGGCTCGTCGAGGAAAACGATCTCAGGGTCGAGAGCCAGCGCCCGCGCCAGGGCCGCGCGCTTGATCATGCCGCCCGAGAGCTCCGACGGCAGCTTGTCGGCAGCATCCGGATTCAAGCCCACCATTTCGATCTTCAGCATGGCCAATTCGTCGAGCAGCCGGTCCGACAGGCGCAGGTATTCCCGCATCGGAACCTGGATGTTCTGCTTCACGGTGAGGGCCGAGAAGAGCGCCCCTTGCTGGAACAGCACGCCCCAATGCCGCTCCAGTTGGCGGCGTTCCTCGGCAGACAGGCCGTCCAGGTTCTGGCCCAGCACCTCGATGGTGCCCGCCCGCTTGGGCACGAGCCCGAGGATGGCCCGCGTCAGGACCGACTTGCCCTGGCCCGAGCCGCCGACGAAGCCCAGGATCTCGCCGCGATAGACGTCGAGATCGAGGCCTTTCAGGATCGTCCTGTCTCCGAAGCCGACCTCGACGTCGCGGACGCTGATGATCACGTCGCGGTCATTGGGAGAGACGGTGGGGCGCCGTTCGAGCATCATGTCAGTAATTAATCGCTGCAAAGAACATGGCGAAGAGGCCATCGAGCACGATGACCATGAAGATGGACTTTACCACCGAAGACGTCACGTGCTGGCCCAGGGACTCGGCGGAACCGGCAACGGCCAGTCCTTCCAGGGTCGCAATGATGCCGATGACGAGCGCCATGAAGGGAGCCTTGATGATGCCGACCATGAAGGTGTTCAGGCTGACGGCGGCCCTGAGGCGCGTCAGGAAGATGTCCGGGCTGATATCGCCGTAGACCCAGGTCGTCAAAGCCCCGCCCACGAGCGCCGCGATGGAGGCGATGAAGGTCAGGAGCGGCAGTCCGATCACCAGCGCCATGATGCGCGGGACGATGAGAACCTCGATGGGATCGAGACCCATGACCCGCAGGGCATCGATCTCCTCCCGCATTTTCATGGAGCCGATCTCGGCGGTGAAGGCCGAGCCCGAGCGGCCCGCGACCATGATGGAGGTCAGCAACACACCGAGTTCGCGCAGGACCAGGATGCCGATGAGGTCGATGACGAAGGGCGTGGCCCCGAACTTCACGAGTTGGAAGATGCCCTGCTGCGAGACGATGCAGCCGACGAGAAACGAGATCAGGACGATGATCGGAACGCCGCGATAGGCGATCTGCTCCAATTGGTTGACCACGGCCGTGATGCGGAAGCGGCGGGGATGGACGATGACGCGCAGCAGAGCGGAGATGAGTTCGCCCAGAAAGCCCACGCCGCCGACCATATCCTTGCCGGCTCCGGCAACGCTCTGCCCCACATCGACGAGAAAATCGACTGCACGGGAGTGCCGCGGCTTTGGTGCGCCTTGAAAGTCGCGATAGGCCGCCTCGTCCAGAAGGATCTTCTGCTCCGGCGTCGCATTGGCGAAATCCACCTGCCCCTTGGCGGAAAGCTCGTGCCGTGTGCGGTTGAGCGTCCAGGCGCCGAGAGTATCGAGACGCTCGATGCCGCTCAGATCGAGGATCATGGGAAAGGTGTCGGCTTCCGTCGCAAATCCATCGACCAGTGTTTCGACCCTCTCGGCATGCGGCGCCGTCCAGGGACCGGCCAGCCGGACCGTCGTCTGCCTTCCGGCGCGGTCGATTGTGACTTCCGGCTCTCGAGCCAAGGTGCTCTGCGCCACGATCATCCCTTCGGCGTTGATTCCGCTTGGTGATAGCGTGTCATTGCGCCACAAGTCGAGACGAAGTTAAGAAGAGACCTAAGAGAATGCGCCAGCTCACCGTTTCCATCGACCGTTTCCCCATTGCCGGGAAGTTCACGATCGCCCGCGGCTCCCGCACGGAGGCGGTGGTGGTCACGGCGACGATCTCGGAGAACGGGGCCGTCGGGCATGGAGAATGCGTGCCCTATCCCCGCTACGGGGAGACGGTCGAAGGCGTGGCGGCGGCTATCGAAGCCATCCGGTCGCAGATCGAAGCGGGGCTGTCGCGCGAGGCGCTTCAAGACCTCATGCCTGCAGGAGCGGCCCGGAACGCCGTCGACTGCGCCCTCTGGGACCTGGACGCCAAACGCTCCGGCATCCGCGCCCACCTGACCGCAGGGCTGACCCGCTGGCCGCCCGCGACCACGGCCTATACGATCAGCCTCGACACGCCCGAAGGCATGGCCGAGGCGGCGGCCAAGGCTGCGGAACGGCCGATTCTCAAGGTCAAGTTCGGCGCTCCCGATGGCGATATCGCGCGGATCCGGGCCGTCCGCCGGGCAGCACCCCAGGCGACCCTGATCGCCGACGCCAATGAGGGCTGGACCGAGGAGAACCTGGAACAGCACCTCGCCGCCTGCGCGGATGAGGGCTATGCCCTTGTGGAACAGCCCCTGCCCGCCAAGGCCGACAGTTACCTGAGCCTGATCCCGCGCCCGGTTCCGCTCCTCGCCGACGAGAGCGTGCATGACCGGGCGAGCCTCGACCGGCTCGTCGGCCTCTACGAGGTCATCAACATCAAGCTCGACAAGACGGGCGGCCTGACGGAGGCCCTGGCCCTGGCCGATGCGGCGGAGGCGAAGGGCTTTTCGCTCATGATCGGCTGCATGGTCGGCACGTCGCTCGCCATGGCGCCGGCCCTGGTTCTCGCGCCCCGCGCCCGCTTCGTCGATCTCGACGGCCCGCTCCTCCTCGCCAAGGACCGGGATCCGGGCCTGCGCTACGAGGGCAGCATCGTCTATCCGCCGGAACCCGCCCTCTGGGGTTGACCCCTCTGCAGCCGGATCACCACCAGCATCAGCACGAAGCCCATGGCTCCCAAGGGAGCCATGGCGGCGAAGACGCCGGCACCGGCTTCGCTGTAGATCACGCCGCTGACGATCGTAGAGGCCGCCGTCGTCAGGGCGGCCAGCGAACCGTAGATCCCTTGCGCCCGTCCCCGCGCCTTCATGGGAGCGAGCGCCGCCAGGGCCGCCATCGTGCCGATATGGGTGGCGGCGAAGGACAGGCTGTGCATGGTTTGCAGCACGAACATCACCTCCGCCCCCGGCTGAAGGGACATGATGGTGAAGCGGATCGCCGCCGCAGCCGATCCGAGCAGGATCAGGCCGACGCCGGAGCTCCGTCCGACATGGCGGCCGAGATAGATGAAGACCAGGATCTCGGCGACGACGCCGGCCGCCCAGAAATAGCCGATGACCTCGTCGGAGAAGCCGATGGAGCGCCAATAGATGCTGGCGAAGGCGTTCAGCGCGCCGTGGCTCCCTTGAGTCACCGCTCCAGCAATCAGCACCAGCCACAGGATCCTGGAGAGCTTTGGGGAGGCTCCTTCCGTCTGAGCCTCACTTGGGCTCGACGGCTCGGGGACCTCGTGTGGGACGGCGATCAGCGTCGCCGTGAGTCCCAGGATGGGAATCAGGGTCAGGGCGATGATCACGATGTCCGGCCCGAAGGCGCCGACCAGATAGCCGCCCGCGATGTTGGTGATGAAGAACGCCACGGAGCCGGCGCCCCTGATCCGACCGTAGTTCAGGCCGGGATGCCTCTGGACCGCATTGGTGGAGACGAGGTCGTTGCCCGGGATGATGCAGGACTGGGCGACGGCGACGAGAGCCACCAGGGTCATGATCATGGCGCTGCTGTCGACCAGCAGGAAGAGCGGAAAACCGATCAGCTGGCCGAGATGGCTCGCCAGAAGCAGCCGCCTCGCCCCGAACGACCGGTCCGCCAGGCTCAGGAGCGGTGCGGTCGCCAGGATGCGCACGATGATGGGGATGGCGACCACGAACCCGATCACTGTCGGCGACAGCGCCTTGCTCTGCAGCCAGAGAGGGAAGAACGGCAGATACATCCCATGGCTGGTGAAGCTTGCAGCCTGCAACGCACCCAGGCGAAGTTCGAGAGCTTTGAGCGGCTGCATTGGGAATGTGGTCTTCTGAGATCGAGAATTGGGGTTAGAGGAGCAAGAACGCGGTGCAAGACTACCCCTGAAGGCCTTGTAGGGGTTGAGCTTGCAGGCACTTTGCACACATCTGTTGGAGACAGGAATCAAACCCGGCAGAGATGGATTGCGCCACCATGCCCGATGAAGAGACCAACGTCACGTTCGGCGATCTGGATTTCGACACGATCGAAGCAGCCGTCATGGAGACCGCACGCGGCCGCTGGTTCCTGAAGGAATATGCCCGGCGCAACCGCAATGCGGACACGCAGGCCGTCCTCGAGGCCGTGAGGCGCCTGAAGGAAGTGCCCCTGGATGCCCGGACGGTCGAGCCCTTCAGAGCTTGCCTGGAGAAGATGATCGCTTCGATCCGGCAGACCAAGGCGGAAGTTCGCTCCTTCCCAAACCTGGAAGCCGACGATCCCTTGAACACCCTCTCGGAGGCGGAGTTCCAGGACGCGGCCGAGCAGCGCATCCGGCACATGGTGTCGACGCTTCAGAGCCTGGAGAACGAAATTCAGGGTATGATCGATCTCAGCCGGGTGGAAATCGACCGGACCGAGGTCTCATTGGAAGCCGGCCCTTTCGAGGGTGAGAAGGCCCAGCATCTCCACCCGCATTCCGCCTTCCTGATGTAGGGCAGGCTATCTCCCGGAATGGGCTTTCTCGATATTGGAGAAGAACTGCCGGGCGCTTTCGTGCCAGGTGAAGGTCTCGCCATGGGCCCGGCATCGATCCTTCGGGATGTCGAGCGCCGCAAGAGCGGCCGCCCGCAGGTCGGCTTCGAGGACGCCGCAGCCTGAGGCGCCGATCACGTCCAGCGGTCCGGTGACCGGGAAGGCCGCAACCGGAAGGCCGGAGGCCAGCGCCTCGATCAGCACGATCCCGAAGGTGTCGGTGAGGCTCGGGAAGACGAAGACGTCCGAGGAGGCATAGACCCGCGCCAGATCCTCACCCGTGAGAGCGCCGAGAAAGCGGGCGTCCGGATATCTCCGCTCGAGTTCGGCCCGAGCCGGGCCGTCCCCGACAACGACCTTGGTGCCAGGCAGATCGAGGCTCAGGAAGGCGTCCAGGTTCTTCTCGATCGCGACGCGCCCGACGGAGAGGAAGATGGGCGCGGAGGAATCCAGGATCCGCTCGTTCCGCGGCCGGAACAGAGCCGTGTCGACGCCCCGGGTCCAGCGCATGATGTTCCTGAACCCGCGCCCCGTCAGCTCCCGCTCCAGGGAGGGCGTGCTGACCATCATGGCGCGGGCCGCCTGGTGGAAGCGTTTGAGGGCCCCGTAGGACCAGGCCTCGGGGATTTTGGTCCGCGCAGCCACGTATTCCGGAAAGCGCGTGTGGTAGCTCGTGGTGAAGGCCCGCCCCTGGCGCGCGCAGGCCAGCCGCGCTGCGAGCCCGATGGGCCCTTCCGTGGCAATATGGACATGGGTCGGCCGGATCTCCTCGAGGATTCCGGCGAGAGACCCGGGCCGGACCAGGGAGAGGCGGATTTCCGGATAGGTCGGCATGGGAAAGGAGTGGAAGCGCTCGGGCGTGAGGAACACGACCTCCGCGCCGAAGCGTGGTGCCTCGGCCGCCATGTATTCCAGCGAACGCACCACCCCGTTGATCTGGGGGCGCCATGCATCGGTGGCGATCAGGAGGCGCATCAGGCGGCCCTCTCGCTGACCTTCACGGCGGGGGGGCTCAGATCCCGGGCCTTATCCCGTTCCACGTCCGTCCACCGGATCAGTTCGAAGGAGCCGTCATAGTGCTCGACCACGGCCGTGCAGGACTCGACCCAGTCGCCGGTGTTCACGTAAGCCACGCCGAAGTGGTCGTGCATGATGGCGTGGTGGATGTGGCCGCAGATCACGCCGTCGGCCTCCTGACGCCGGGCCTCCGCGGCGAGAAGCTCCTCGAACCTGCTGATGTAGTTCACCGCGTTCTTGACCCTCAGCTTGGCCCAGGACGAGAGCGACCAGTAGGTCAGGCCGAGCTTTCGCCGCACGATGTTGAGGTAGGTGTTGATGAGAAGAGCTGCCGAATAGGCGCCGTCTCCGAGAAGCGCGAGCCAGCGGGCGTGCCGCACCACCAGGTCGAACTGATCGCCATGGATCACGAGGTAGCGCTTGCCGTCGGCGGTTTCGTGAACCGCATAATCCGCAAGTTCGATGCCACCCAGATTGACCCCGATATAGTCGCGCAGGAACTCGTCGTGATTGCCGGGAAGGTAGACGAGGCGGGCGCCCTTCCGGACCTTGCGCAGGAGCTTCTGCACCACATCGTTATGGGCTTGGGGCCAGTACCAGCCCGATTTCAGCCGCCAGCCGTCGACGATGTCGCCGACGAGATAGATCGTATCGGCGTCGTAGGCCTTGAGGAATTCGAGCAGGGCCCCTGCTTGGCACCCTTTCGTTCCGAGATGGAGATCGGACAGGAACAACGTCCGTACGCGCAGAGCATTCACATCCTGAGCCATGGGCTCCTCCGGCGGGCTTGCTGAACAGGAGCCAACCGGATTCGCATCTCGTCCCCATGACGCTTTTCCTGCAGATTTGTGACGACAGGCCACGAAGCATCGCGCCTCAGAGCCTGGCCGATAGTCGACCTGTCGCGTCATGACCGGCCCTGTGCCGATGATCCCGACAGATGGCCGATGTCTGGTTCTGCTGGCGACCCCGAGCCTGCGCGGCGCTCCGTCCGGGATGTCATCCCCGGCAAGTTCGGCGAGAGGAAGGGATCCTAGCATTGCGCGCGTGGGAAGGCTCCCTTCCCTTCATTCCGCTTCATTCCGCACGACGATTCATGACACCTCCGACGTCGTCACCGGGCTTGTGCCGGTGATCCCGATGTGGAGAAGTGCGGCGCTCGTCCGATCGGGATGGCCGAGTCAGGCCCGGCCATGACGTAGGAGGGTGTGATGACGTCTGCGGGTGGACGATCGTCTCCTGTCCAAGAACCAGCACCTGTCACCTGTCCAAGAGCCAGCACCCGTAGGCCCAGGGCTTGGGAGCCCTGAGCCGTGAGGTTGATCGAGGGTGGCGCGAGTGGCGGCCCGGCTCGATGGCGATGGGTTTGATGGAAGAGCCGGACGGCCGCTTCGCGCACGGCTTCTTTAGGCGGACAGGAGAGGCAGGCTCAGTCGACCGCCGCAGGCGGGGTCGTCTGCGCGACGGGGGCCTGCGACCGATCCCGACTACCCGCCCACCTCCTGGGCCTCCTGTCATGCGGGCTTGCGAGACCCGCACACAGGAC
>NZ_JAHAMK010000036.1 GCF_018383585.1 Microvirga sp. 3-52 | reverse complement strand
CGGCTCAAGGCAAAAGCCCCACGTAGCCTTGAAGCCTTGGAGGCAGAGCTCAAACCAGCCCTCGACACCATCAGCGCAAAGGATGCTCAAGGCTGGATCAGGCATGCCGGCTATGCTCTACACTGAGACCAAAAGCGCTTTAGGCGATCAGACAGAAATCCATAAGGAGCCGCCATGAATGAACTCCGTCGCGTCGCCCTGAACGGCGATGTATTCGAATACTTCGATGTTGGGAATGGTCGGCCGATCCTGTTCCTGCACGGAGCGCTCGGTGACCTCAGGATCTGGCAAGGACATTGCGAGGCCTTGTCACCCCGCTACCGCTGCATCGGTTACACGCAGCGGTACTTCGGCCTCACGCCCTGGCGCGATGACGGCCCCCGGTTCGGCGTCACCACGCACGCCGAGGACCTCACTGCGTTCGTGGAGGCTCTCGGCCTCGCCCCAGTGTACCTCGTCGCTTGGTCCTATTCCGGTCATGTCGCCTTCCAGGCCGCGCTGCGGCGGCCGGACCTGTTCCGACGTGTGATGGTCTACGAACCGGGCGTGCCGAGCTATGTAACCGATCCGGTGGAACTGTCCGCCTTCGGGCGGGATGCCCAGGCTATCTACGGACAGATTGCTACCGCCGTAAACAATGGTGATCTGGAAGAAGCCGCTTGCCTGATGATCGACGGCTCCGGAGGAGACGGCTATTTAGACCGCCAAAGTCCGGAATACCGGACCATCGTTCGCGACAACCTTCACTCACTGCCGCGCCTGATGGCTCAGGAGACGCCACCGAAGATCACCTGCGAGGATCTTGCGGCATTGAGGATGCCCGTCTCGATCGCCCACGGTAGTCTAACGCGACCCGTCTTCGCCATTCCATCACGCGCGGCCGCACGGTGCATTCCTCATGCCCGGCACATGGAAGTACCAGGCGTCGGACATCTTTGGCCGCGGGAGGGTGTTCACGGTTTCGCGGCCATGATCGAGGATCTCGATGGCGCGACGTGAGAGGGGTGGCAGACAGTTGGTGGACTTTGCTGCCCAATGCCGGAGGATTCCCCCCGGCAGCTCAGAGTTGTGGAGTTCCTGAACACCGCTCAATGCTGTGCTAAGGCATGTGGACATTCAGGTGCCTTTGGGATTCCCGCCGTAGAGAAAGTTTGATTCGAGGCTGCAAACTGGAGGTCAGCTTTGAATCGGTTGGTGCTTAAGGACGAACAGTGGGAGCGTGTCGCGCCATTGCTCCTGGGAAGGCCGGCGATCCGGGTCGCACAGGCTCGGACAATCGGCTGTTTCTGGAGGCGGTGTTGTGGATGGTGCGCACCGGGGCACCCTGGCGCGACCTGCCCGAGGCGTTTGGCTCCTGGAACAGCGCGTTCCGGCGCTTTCGCCGCTGGGCCCAGGCCGGGATCTTCGAGCGGCTCTTCCAACTTCTATCCGGTGATCCCGATTTCGAGTACGCGCTCATCGATGGCACGATCATCCGCGTCCACCAGCACGGGACGGGCGCTAAAGGGGGACTTGTGGTCAGGCCATCGGGCGCTCGCGTGGCGGCCTGACGACCAGGATCGTGGCCCTGGTGGATGCGCTTGGCAATCTGGCGGACTTCCTGCTTCTGCCGGGCCAGCGTCATGACAGCGTTGGAGCCGATCCCTTGCTCGAGGGGCTCGAGATTAGCGCTCTGATCGCTGACAAGGGCTTCGACACCGATGTGCTGCGCCAGGAGCTCGATGCCCGTGGTGCGACCGCGGTTATCCCGTCCAAGGCCAATCGCGCGCGCCAGATTGCGTGTGACTTCGCCATGTACCGCTGGCGTCACCTGGTCGAGAACTTCTTCTGTGACTTGAAGCAGTTCCGCCGCATCGCCACGCGCTATGACAAGACCGATCAGAGCTTTGAGGCCATGATCTTTCTCGCCGCCCGCTTCACGGCTCTCAAATGATTGTCCACACGCCTTAGCTCGTCCAGCTATGGCGTTCGCGATTTGACGCATCCTCGAGCCATATGCGCATGATTTCTACGCCAAACCGTCGAGCGTGAATGTGTGTCGGTCTTATGAAAGGCTGTCTGACAAGGGTTTCGAGATGGAGTTCGATGCTCGTGTCAGGGTTGGTAACAGATCACACGCGAGAGGATGCTGTGCGGTCCCCATGATTGGAGGCTTCACAAATTCACCATCTGAGCAACGTCACGTCTTGGCAGGGCTCTGTGTGGTTCAGGCTGTTTCCCAGCAAACCTGACATCGCTCTTCGGCTCAGTTCTGCTTCAGAATGCAAAGGGACATTCTCCTGCGAGGCAGCGGCATCTCCCTTCTTGAGACCGGCGAAATGGTCGAACTCTTCTGATCCTGCCGAACCTATAATTTGAGGCAAAAAAGCGGAGATCCCATCTAAATATTCCGTCAATAGTCCAGATGCATTGGCAGCTAGTGAAAATACCTCTTCTGAATGTCTGTCCGAATCTCTGAATTCCAGCTACGTTTGTTCAAGCATTTAGCAGAATATGACTGATGAATATTATCATTTGTCGGCGCTAAGCGCACGGTTTTACTATGGCATACATACTAATGATCAAGTAATATAAAAGGTTTTAGCGCACGGATCTGCTGACTAAAGATTACTGCCGGCTGGAATTTAAAGAGGCAAGCAATGGCATTCATCATTGGAACACGTGACAGCGACACAATCATCGGAACGGCTCTCTCTGACATACTCGACAGTGGGGCCGGCAACGACTGGCTGGATGGAGGAGATGGAAGCGACATCTTATACGGCGGGGTGGGCATCGACACGACTTACTTTTCGTCTGACGCGGCCGTGACAGTTGACCTCGCCCGCAAAACGGCTGTTGGCCAGGGCTCGGACCATCTCTTCGGGATTGAGAACGTTGTCGGCTCATTCTCGGATGACATGCTGAGGGGTGACCGTAAGGCAAATAACCTGTCCGGGGGGTATGGCAATGATACTCTGATGGGCGCCGGCGGTGATGACTTCCTGAATGGCAATGTAGGCAATGACATCGTCATCGGTGGAACCGGTAACGATACCGTCGCCGGATCGAGCGGCAATGATCACCTGTATGGCTCGGCAGGAAACGACAGGCTGGATGGCGGGGACGGAAATAACACCCTGGACGGAGGAGACGGCAATGACACCTTGGGTAGCGCGCTTGGAACAGACTGGATGATTGGCGGAAGCGGGGCCGATACCTTCAGCTTCGGGCTGTATTCGTCTGGAACGACCTCTGCGCTGGTCAGCACGATAGCCGATTGGAGCGCGGCAGCTGACCGAATTGACCTAAGTATCGACGGAACTGCCTCGAACTATGGTGAGGCTGCCACCAGTGCAACGACTGTAGAAGCTGCCCTTACGAGCGCCGAGAGCTTCTTTGACAGTGCGACAATCACCCATGCATTCCTCTACAACCCGGGCATAAACAGGGGCTATGTCTTCTCGGACCAGGATCTAGACGGCACGTTTGAGATTGGCATTGTTATTGCCCAAGCCGGAACAGCAGCGGCGATGAATTACTGGAACATCGTCTAGACGCTTCCCTTAATCTGCCGCCCTGCATTGATCTTACCGTACCCCTCTCCCTGGTTCATATCGACGTCTTGGACCAGGATACCGCACGGGGTACCCCATATGGCTCGGTTGCGAGTTTGCGTATTCAAGTAGAGGCTAACCCAGCTGGGAAGATCATATATGGAGGGCTCGCCATGACCCACTTGCTTCGACCGAGCGCGCAACCAGCTGCTATCCCCCTGACCGGAATACGACGGCTTTTTAGCAGCTTTTTGGAGATGGGCCGAATGGATGGGCCACCATACCGCGCTCCAGGTTCCAACTGGCACTATGATGACTGCGACTAGTCGGGTGGGACATCGAGCGCGCATGCCCCGCACCGCCTCATGAACGCCGATCAATCCTTGCATCATCATTCGGCCTGATCTGCTCCACTTCCATTCACGCCTCGCGCGGCAGCCTCTCCAACCAGGTCTTTTCCTCTTCGTTCGCCCGAAGGTCCGCTGTCGATGATCCATTTGCACGTCCCAATGCTGGTACGGGAGCGCTGGATGTGCTTTTGCCTTCGACAGCCATTCGATCGAGTTGCCATTCTTGTCGCGTTGCGTGCCATCCAGTTGACGTTCGCAACGTCGGCAATCTCTAGCAGATGGTCCTTTCTCGGCAAAAATACTTGAACTGTCCGACACTGAGATCTGAAGAAGGCAAGCTGTGGATTCAGTCCGCACAGTCGCTCATTCAGCTTATGACTAAAGAGACACAACATAGAACTGGAGAGATGGAAACACGTCGTGACTTGAGTTCAGGGGCCGGGTAAAGTGCCACTATTGGAAGGTCATCAATAGATCTGGATTTTGCATGAAAGAAATTAGGACTATCAAAGTCGAGCGTGTGAAGAACTCACCTTCTGATTGGGACGCATTTGCGATCAAATGTAATGCATCTCATATGGAATTGAGCGGATGGATTAGGTTTCGACAAATTCGGAGTCACATACCGTTTCGAATCTACACATATAATATTTTGCATTGCCAAACAGAGCACTCGACAAAAATTGGTCAGTTCGCTGTGGGATTCGGGCTGAACAAGAGAATCTTTGCCGGTGGACTGCATCTTCTTCCCGAGTACCATGATGCCTGGCCGACATGCATGGAAATGGCACTGAACGAATTGGGACCCGGGCAGTATGTTTACGGTTCGGATTGGAGCTTCGAACCGCCTCGGGAACATTGCTTATCCACGTTAGCCGGCGTGACGGTCACAGACGTGCAAAGATACATGACAGAAGCGGTAGATTTCGCCCGCTGGAACTCTTGGGAGGACTATCAGAAGGCGATAAGCACAAATATCAAGCGGAGCGTAAAGAAAGCAAAGGATGAGTTGGAACCGTTTAAAATAGAAATAAAATATGGGATAACGTCGGCTGCACTTTTTCACAAGGTGTACTACGCAAAATTCATGATGTTGAGACGGAAGCTACACAAACTGAGAAAGCCCAGATTTTTACATTTTCTACTTCTATTGAATCCATCATACTATTTTATCAGAATTTTACTTACAAAAAACAAAGCTTTCTCGGCCATACTGTCTAAGAACCGGCATGTAGTCGCGAGCTTCAGTGGCGTCGAGGTAGGCAATGCAAGCTACTACTTTGAGGGTGGGACGATTGAATCCAACGGAGCTGGCTGGCTTCTGAACATGTCGTTGATGCACGATTTTTATATGCGCCATCCGACTGGTCGGTTCGTGTTGGGCTGCCAAGAACGCAAGGACGATCAATTTTCCGATGGGTGGGAAAGCTCTGTGCGCTATCGCCAGCGTGCTCGTGTGTCCGGCTTTCCGTGCAGCAGGGTGACGTTTACATTCTCCCGTTAAGGGCACCGCGGCTGTCACCGAGTGCTACCCTTGCAGCTTGTTACGATCATTCATTTCCTTATCTCTGATAAGCATATAACAGCGACGGTCTGAGGAGATCTCCCGGACGTCCGGCGCGATGGCTCAGATGTTGAAAGCGCACCTGTTCATCCAGTTCTGCCGGCGGGGATCTAACCTCGCCCCCTTGCCCCGCCAAGGTTGAGCTTCAGCCTCGGAGCCCCACAATGTCAGACCAACAATGAGGCCGAGCAGCCGTCGAGCCGCGAGGAATTGCGCAGAATGGCTGCCATAGCGCCCCGGTCTTTGCCATGCGAATCAGCGGGGCACTCTAGGCGAGCGCAATGCGGCCGGCACGGCGCTGTGACGTGCGACCCGGCGCACATTTTCACAACCGTCGAAAGCAGATGTTGTCGCTGCAGATGGGAAGGCCGGCGAGGTGGCCGCCTTAACAATAAAAATTTGAACTCTGTTTCAGTGACTTAGCTGCGGGGGATGGCGGAGGGGGTGGGATTCGAACCCACGGTGGGCTTGCACCCACGGCGGTTTTCAAGACCGCTGCCAAAGGCTTAACTTACAAAGGGAATTGACTGCGTTCGAGCTCATGTTGTCTATATGTTGCCAGAAAAGGGGCAGCATCAACATGGCAAGCTTTCGGCCGCATAAAGGGCGATGGACCGTTACGGTTCGAATCCCTGCTGAATTTCAAGGTCCAGTCGCCGCGAGGTCGATCTCGGAGACATTTCCGAAGAAGCGCGAGGCCCAGACATGGGCCGACGGTATCGAGACCGGGATCAAGCTGGGAACGTGGCGCGATCCGCGCTTGGAAGATCGGAAAACGTCGGGCAGATGCGAGGACCGGCCGCTTCGGGACACCATCCAGCGGTACAAGGATACGGTTACGCCGACGAAGAAGGGCGCTGCCAAGGAAGCCACTCTCCTGGAGCGTTGGATGCGCCATGAACTGGCAGACCGGCCCACGCGCACGATCGCTCGGTCCGATATCGCAACCTATCGAGACGAGCGGGTGCGGGCCAAAAAGGCACCGCAGACGATCCGGAATGAGATCAACACGCTGTCGGCGGTGTTCGGGTACGCCAAATCCGATTGGGGCTATGATCTCGAAAACCCAGTCCGAGATTTGCTGAGCCAACGGAAGGGCGTTCTTCCCAAGGCACGACCTGGGCGCGAACGGCGCCTTGTCGGCGATGAACAAAGCCGCCTCGAGAAGGCTCTGACCGAAGGAGGAGATGGGGAAGGAATGCTCGCTCTTTGGCGCGTCCTGTTGGACACGGGAATGCGCCTAGGCGAAGCACTTGGCCTCACCGTGGCCACCGTCCGCAATGGCGAAAGGAGTCTTCTCCTGCCGGATACGAAGAATGGCACGACCCGCGAGGTCCTCCTATCGGACCAAGCTTGGACTGACCTCTGTGACCACATACGGGGCTTGGACGATGATGAACTGCTTTT
Organism: Microvirga sp. 3-52; assembly: GCF_018383585.1. Taxonomy (GTDB): domain Bacteria; phylum Pseudomonadota; class Alphaproteobacteria; order Rhizobiales; family Beijerinckiaceae; genus Microvirga. Next base: position 37,959 of record NZ_JAHAMK010000036.1, on the reverse strand, counting down.
CCCTGGTCAGGGGGTAGTGGACTACCGATGGAAGTTGGCACGCGCTACGGCAAAGGTATCCGGTTTTCGTATTCACGACCTTCGCCATGAGGCGCTTTCAAGAATGGCCGCCCGTGGCGTCGACATCAAGACGATGATGTCCCAGTCGGGACATAAGACTCCGGCAATGCTCATGCGGTACCTGAATCCAACCCGGGAGGAACGGCGCCTCAAGCTTTTCGGGGAAAGCTCGTCGTACTTCCAACATCAAGTCGCAGCGTGAGGACCGTCACGGGGCGGTGCCTTGAGAAGCGTTCTCATGGCACCGACCGGCGGATCTCTCGGCATGCCTCTGACTGGCTATTCCCCGGTGTCAAAACCCTAGTCACCATCGTCGAGCATTCCACAGGAGAGACATCGCGCACCGTTCCAAGGACCTTTCGAGCCGCAGTGACCACAGTAGAAGCTACTATGCGGCTTCTCCTCAGTCGGGACGTAGCCTGTCCCTAATGGAGTCTGAACGACTCTGATCGCTCCGGAAGTGTAGAGAACCTTGAAGAATGGCGTAATGCGGAACTCTGGGTCGGCCGTGCCAAAGGTTTTGAACTCGATGATGTGAGAGCTGACGCGATCCCTGAGCGCCCTCAGGGCATCGGGCCGTGCCTTGGCGAACGCAACGATCAGAGGCTCCAAATCCACCAAATTCAAGGATTCGTCCGCGACCGATCGTTCCACGACATTCAACGCTTTTGCCAATGCAGCATCCGAGATGGCCTGGGTTGCGGCCTTCCTACACTTGTCGGCTTTGGCTCTCGCCTCTTGCAAGACGATTTGGAAGATAGGGGTGGCCTCGAAAAGGGTAGACCTCTTCTTGTTGTTGCACGAACTGCATGATGGCATCCAGTTCTCGTAGGAATTCAGGTCGAAATCAGACGGTAATCCATAACTGATCAAATGCCCGACCAATTCGCTGGGACGCGACAAAAGGTATTCGGGAATGATGTGATCAACCTGCATTGATCTCAGATCAACAGGCTTGCGACACAAGTAACATCGCTCTCCATGGACCTTATATATTGCCCATTTCTCAGCGGACGAAAAAATATAATCGGACATACTATCCGTTGCTCTATGCGGTATTGGGAGAGATCTTCCAGCCAGCGGAAGCGACGTTTGAGGACGCTGCGTATCATACCTCTCGATGTGCCGCCATCCTGAGCGGCGGAGCATGTAACAGGTACCAGCTCGGAATACCGAAAGCCCATGGCGAAATCCGTTGGCTTGTAGGACAACGTGTCCGGGTCGTGCTGGCCTTGGCTAGCACGACCCGGGCATATCCAGGTCGCCCCTGCGAGGGGCGTGAGGCCCTTGGGGGCCGGAGCCGGACCTCTTGGTCCGGGGGACCAGACACCTCTCTCTTGCAAGGAGGACGCCCACTCGGCATTTTCGTGCGCTACAAAAAGTGAGCTCTGTATGGCTTCCAAGCCCAAAGTGTCCAGGCCGCGTCGCGGCCGTCCGCCGAAGAACGGGAAGAAAGCGATGTCGCCTGCGGAACGTTCAGTTCGGCGCCGGGATCGTCAGGCTGCAACTGCGGCCCAAGTGTCTCAGACACGAATTTGGGCCGAGAAGGCAGTCGCATCTCTCTCCGAACTGGAGGACGCCGTCGAGGCGGCGGCCCTTCCCCCGGGGAGCGACATCCGAAGGGCGATCTCGTCCCTCCACTGGGAACTCAGGAACATCTCTGGATTGCTTTCCGACCGGCACAACGAAGGCATCGTCAGTTGGAGGAGGCGTTGTCGAGGGGAGCCGGAGTGATCTTGGGTCGAAGACGGCCGCCCGGGTTGACCCATACGCCGCCGAAAGCCAGCCTTGAAAACAGGAGCCCCCCGGTCTTCGCGCTTGCAGGCGCTCGCGGGGGGCGTGTGAACGAGGTCCATGATGATCACCGGCATCGCACGCGTCAAACCTGCCCGTCGTTCTGACGGGTGATTGCCAGGCTGGGACATACCCCCAGCCATACGACGCCTCCCTCTGATCCGAACCGTCAACAAAATTTGCATCGCCCGGGTGCAACCTCCGAGAGCGTTGCCGCCGTGCGCGCCAGCGAGGGCTGCCTTGGAGGGGCAATAACTGTTCCGCCAGAAATGGCGGCTCCACTGGCGTTTGACCCCTCGGAGTCTGACCGCCCATCTCCGGAGCTGGACGACCTTCGTTGTGTCCGTTCCGCCCTCAAGGAGAAGAAGAAGCCGAACGCTATCTTTGAGCACGATGGTGGCCGCTGGACCCTCGCCGACCGCATCCAGGTCTCCGCGAACCGCTTCAAAGAGGACGTCCGCCTCCGCAGGTGGGTGGCCGGGCGAGAGAACCGCAAGATCATGTTCGAGCTCACGACGGAGGTCGCCGACATCCTGGAGCACATGACAGGCGAGAGCTACCGTCGGGCCTCCGACGGCGCATGCCTCGTCGACCTCGTCACCGGCAGGGTTGTTGAGCAATCGGCCGAGCGCTGGAAGCGTCGGACCATTCTCCCCGCCGCATGGCACGAGATGCGCGGGCCGATCTGCCGTGACCTCGAGGCCTACCTCAAGGGTCACCCGCGTGGGGACAACGCCCGGTACGTCGTCCTGACGGGTGGCGAGCGCGTCACCATCGAAGGGCTCGCCGACCGAATCGACGAGGTCAGGATCCGCGTGAAACGGGTGGCCGAGGCACTCCGGGACATGGGCGTCGACGTTCTCCTCCGGGCGACCGAGTTCCCTTATGACCCGATCAGCAAGACGTTCCACGTCCATGTCAATTTGGTGATCCTTGCCGACAGGCACCTGTCCAAGGACGAGTGGAGCCTCTACCTCGCCACCCTCCGCAAAGCGAACGGTGGCTTTTGGATCAGGGATTGCGGCGAGTTGGAGAAGCCTCAGGAGGCCATCAAATATTGCCTGAAGGGCGAGGACCTTGAGCACCTGATGCAAGACATCGACGCCTTCGTCGAGTTCACGGAGGTCGTCTCCGGAACTCCGAAGAAGAGGGGACCGAAACTCGTCCAGCCTCTCGGTGCCTTCAAGGCATGGCGCAGAGCACTTGGGGACGCAGACCTCCGCACCGTCTGGGACAGCGAGTCCGACTCTGTGGTCATCGTGCCGGTCCGCAAGCGCGAGGCCAAGCCCGAGGAGACTCCGCTCGTTGACCCTGAGACCGGCGAGATCCTCGAACCCGTCGAGCAGCCGGAGGAAGAGAAGGAAGCTCCTCGCAACGTGCTGCGCGGTCTCATGTGGTCCCGCACCGCAACCCCGTGGGTCACGCCCCACGCGATCGTCGTGGGCTACGACCGGCAGACGTCACTCTGGGATATGGACTCCGACCTTCGCCAGGCTCGTGAGATCGCCATGCAGATCTTCGAGGACATTCATGGCCTCAAGCCTGTACAGGTGGCCAACATCACCGACCGCGTCAACGCGGCCGCCAAGGCGTGTCTCACGGCCGCTGAGCGGCCGGAACGCCGGGCGCAGGTTCGGGCCCTCCGGCGCGGCGACATCACACCTATGGCCTTCCCTGCGATCCTGAAGGAAGTCGCAGAGGCGAGGAAGAAGGCCAAGGCGGCGCCAGCCGCCAAACCGGCGACAGCCGGGACCCTTAGAGTTCACAACGGCACGTCAAGTGACGCGCACGCGGCGCTTGACGTGGTGCCTACTAGAGACCAATCGGCCGCTTGGCCGATGCTGAATTCTCTTCTGAGAGAGTTTCCGAAAGCGAAAATCGACGTCATCAAGCCCCCCTATGATCCTCCGGACGACTGGACCGAGCGGGAACGCTACGATCTCGAATACGAGGCGATCGTCGACAGACTTCGAGCGGAGATGAAGTCCCCGAAGGAGGCCAAACTCCCGAAGAGGGCGAAACTCAAGACCGATCCGACCGACCTATGGGCGACCGCACGCCTAGGTCTGAAAGGTCGGCACGCAGCCTGAGTTTGCGCCGGCGGAATGAGCCCGCAATCGTTCCATGCAGGGGAAGCCTCGAAAGTAAGCCAGCAGCGGGCGGTAGAACCGCCCGATCTGGCCAGGGGGCAAGCCCCCGTGGACCCCCAAGACAGGAGCCTCGAATGCAAGACGTCGAAATCACCCTCACCCTTCCGGCCGACCAAGCCGAAGCGCTCGCCGAGATGGCGAAGCGCTTCTCCTGGTCGGACGCTGACCAGCTCGCCGCGGATGACCGCGAGGCTCGCCTGATCGTCAGCGCCGTGACTGCCCTGCAAGCCGCTCTCCGCGAGCGCGGCTTCGCGCCGCGCTGATGGAGGCTGCCATGACCGATAAGCCCATCAAGATCCGAGTCCATGCGCCCACAGAGGCTATCGCCCTGCGGGTCGCGGCTCGTGTTGCCGGCGTGGACCGCCGCAACCTACGTGCCCGCCCAGCCCGCGATGGCGGTGCCATGTGCTACGCGACCATCACCGAGCCGGAAGATCGATACGCCGTCTCATGGGGCGTGGACACCATGGACGATATCGGCGAGCTGCTTTGGTGCGGCGGCAATGGGTACGCCGAGGAGTGCTACCTCTACCTCGGGCGCATCCTCGCGCTCACCTACGACCGCATGAATTCTGCCGAGCGTATGGCCCTCATGCAGATGCTCGTTCCCAAGCCCGAACACGTCATGAAGGAAGATTGCAGCCTCGAGGTGTTCGAGGAGTACCTGCCGCGCCAGGTCAACAATGCCCTCTATCCCGTCGACGACGAGGACGAGGACGACTGACCATGGGCTCCGAGAACCGCCGCACGTCGAAGCTCATGACCTTCCGGCTCACGCCGGAAGAGCATGCGGCCGTCGTTGAGGCGGCGGAGGCCCGCGGCGTCGGCCCGACGGCATGGGTGCGCCGTCTCGCGCTTCACGCAGCCGAGCAGCCCCTGCCTCCCATGACCGCGAAGAAGGATCGTCTCGCGAAGTCGGTCGACACCTTCGTCGGCGCGGTGAACAAGATCGGCAACAACGCGAACCAGCTCGCCCTGAAGGCCAACGCTGCCGGCGAGATCGCCACGGCAGCCGCCGTCGATGCCCTCGTCGACGAGCTGCGCGCGCTGCGTGCCGTCGTCCGTGCGACCCTCGAGGACGTGCCGTGAGCATCGGCGGCATCGTACGTCACGGACGTACCCGCCGAGACGCCCAGAATCTGGAAGCGCACTTGCTCAAGGACGCGAGCGAGGCGGACGTTGAGATCGTCAACAGCATCGCGCCGACCTTGAACGAGCTGTTGCAGGACATGCAGGTTGCCCGCGATGGCGCGGGCGCCGATGCCGCCTTCCTCCACTTCCATATCTCGCCCTCGATCTCGATGACGATCGATCAGATGCGTCGTGCCGGCGAGATCGTCCGCCAGCATTTCGGGGCGGTCGACCATCCCTGTGCGATGGTCCCTCACCGGAAGGACCGGATAGGCGGTGATGGAGACCTGCACGGGCATTTCGCGATCCAGCGGGCCTACGGCGGCAAGGTGATCCCGTCGGGCTTCGAGATCATCAAGATGGAAACGGCGATGCGACTGGTCGAGTACGAGTTCGGCGAGAAGCCGACCCTCGGCCGCCATCACGCGTCGAGCCTGAAATGGCTGCGGGCCAACGGGCGCGAGGACGTGGCCGACTGGCTTGAGGCCGCCCACGGTGCCGATCCCGAGAGGCCCCGCTCCGCGGCGTCACCGGCAAAGCGTCAGGGACTCAAGCGCAAGGGCGTGGAGCTGCCGGAGGCCAAGGAGCTCATCGCCCGGGCGTGGACGGTCTCGGACGATGCGAAAGCGTTCCGGAACGCCCTGCGTGAGCAGGGATTCGACGTCACCCCGGGCAAGAAGGACGGGGTCTTCGTCGTGACGCAGGACGGCATCGAGATCGGCTCCGTCGACCGTCTCGTGAAGGAGAAGCGTGCGGCCGTCGCCGCTCGAATGAAAGGATTGGATGATGTCGCAGCAGCAGAATTCCTCACCGGCCAGGTCCACCAAGCCGGCCCCGAAGGCTACCGAGGCCGAGTGGAAAATCTTTCAGGAAGCGAAGGGTGCCCACCAAGCGTCGAAGCAGGTGTTGGAACTCCTGGCCCCGTCGGAGGAGGGCGAGGAAATGCCCGATCCGTTGCAGGACGTGAAGGATCTCCTGACGCAGATCGCGACTGCGTTGGGCGCGCAGGAGCAGCGGCTCCAGAGCCTAGAGAATCATCTCGTCGCGATCCGCGAAGGGAGAGGGCGGCTTGGCAAGCACGGAGGCTCGCAGCAGTAGCTGGCCTGGCTCGAATGGACATCGCGGGCCTTCGTGCGCAACTCACGGAAGCCATGCGTCCGGCCGTCGACAAGGTCACCGAGCAACTCGACGCACGCGAGCGGGAGGCCAAGAAGACGTTCGCCTTCAGCAAGTCGCCCGTGGTGGAACCGGAGACGCTCCGGGATGCTCGTGAAAATCTCGCCAAGGCGCAGGCGGCTTCGACGAAGCTCTTCTACGCCAAGGGAAAGGATAGGGACGAGGCCGCGCGCCAACTCCTCCTCCTCGGCGAGAAGCCCACCGGCTTCAAGTCATGGATCACCGGCCGCACGGCGCGCTGGAAGCGCGATGCGGCTCCGCACCGGGCCGTGATTGAGGACTACGACGGGAGGAAGGCGAAGATCGAGCAGCACATCGAGACCTACGGGAACAAGATCAAAACCCACGAGGTGTCGTTCCGGCCGCAGCTCAACGACCAGCTCAGGAAACGGGAGGATGCGGCCACCAAGGCCAAGGAGGAATTCAAGCTCCTCGACGAGGCCCGCACGGTCCTGAAGGAGCATCCCGAGCTCGCGGCCGAAGGAGTGGAAGGGGTTCTCGCCGAGACCCGTAGGCGGCTCGACAGAAAGAGTGGCATCGACGGCGCTCCCGGGGCGAACGGCCAGAGGGTGGGTTTCCTCCCAGATGCGGCCCGACGTCGAACCGTCGAGGACGAGCCAGCGGCGCCCAGATTCCGATAGGGGATCATACCAGCCGACCTGAAGATGGGCTTGTACGGCCTTGGAAATGCATCGTTTTGTGGACAGGAGGCCCGTCACCCCCTTCTTTGGGCGCCTTCAATGGGTGGGAGCTACAATGATCGTCACAGCGTCAGGCCGTCGGGGCACGATGTTGTCCGCGGTATCGTTCCAGTTTCTAGGCGTCATCGTGATCGCATGGGCGTTCCTGGTTCCTATCCCACTGACGTTCCAGGTCCTAATCGCCTTGTTGGTGACGTTTATCAGACTCGCGGTCTCGCACATCCAGACTGCGATCACGATGGCTCGGAAAGAAGCCGAGGCGAGTTCATGGTTCAATGTGCTGGTCTTCCGTATTGCTCTGAACAAGGCACTTACGAACGATCGGCGTGGCGAGGTGCTCCAGGGTCATGTTCTGGGCCTAGCGGGCCTGCCTGATCGTATTCGCTTGGTTCATGGGTGTCGCCACCGCATGACCCATGGATGTCTCCTCGGCCCCGTGCAGCAAGCCACGGAAAGTGGTCTGTCACCAAGGTGTCACTTGGGACAGCGCGGGTGGCATCAAGCCTCCTGGAGTTCGTCGTGAGGAACCTCCTGCGGTCACGCGGAGGAGGTCACTTCGTCGGCATCAGCTCGATTACTTACCCGATCGACGCTTTGAAGGCGTTCACCCGAGGCGTCACGGAGTCGCCGGGCTTCACCCTGTTGGCCTCGTCCGCAGGGTTGGGCTTGGCCTGCCGGAAAAACCACCAATCGCCCTTCTTCCCGTTGGCCCAATTCTTGTAGATCGTTCCCTCCGCCTTCGCGTGGATGAAGCATTCCTCGTGGGTTCCGCTTCCGGCCTTGTTGGTCCATGTCCCGACCATGCACATCTTGTCCGCATCGACGGTCCACTTGCCCGTGCCGTGCACCAGGTCGCCCTTGCCCGGGATGCGCCCCATCCCGATGAAGGTGCCGTCTGATGCAAAGTAGAACCCGCAGCAATCGTCTTTCTGGTTCCAAGTGTTGCCCTCGTAGAGCGCACGCACCTCGGTGGCCGACAGTTTCACGGCCTTCGCGGGAAGATCCTTCGCGATGGCTCTTGCGAATGGCGCACCACCCATGATGACAGCGCCTGCCAACGCGAAGTGTGCTAAGCGGCGGAGCCGGACAATCAACGGCCGGCAAGAAGGTGGTGGCGCATTGGTTTCCTGCTTCATTTCAGTGCTCCTTTAATACACGCCCGAAGACGACAGCGGAGGGTGCGTCCCCGAGCGACCGGAAGCCTCGACCCCAGCACGAAGCGCTTGGTCGGGGAGATCCATGAACGCCTGCGTCATAGAAATAGGTCTCCCTCGTCTGTCGCTCGCGTGCCCACGATGCTGTAGACGTAGTACTTCACGCCGCCTCTCGAGACCGCACCGTCATATTCCAGGGCTGAAAGGGCCTTGCCCTTCGTCTGTGTCATGGACACGAGGCCACCCTCCCCGGGCATGCCGGGATCACTTGGCCCACCGACACCACCGGATAGCGCGAGTTTGTTCGAGATGTCGAAATCGATGCGGTTGTCCCTGTTTGGATCCGACAGTTTCGTGGTTGTCACTAGGAGGTCTTTCCGTCCGAAATTGCTGATTACGTCGTCCCCGAGGAAAAGGTCGAGTGCGGTGTCAAAGAAGAAGATGTTCTCCTTCTTGTCCGCCTTGTCGCCGGACAGCCGATCGTTACCGATCTTGCTTTCCTTGGCCCCGGCCGGGCGCACGCTCGCGGTCGCGTAGACGAACGAGTCGTCCCAATCCTTGCCCAGAAGACGCAGCCCCTTTGTCCCGTCCACACCCTTGATCAGGACGGTGTCCTTTTGCTTCCCGCTCCCGTCGAAATCCAGCAATCCGCCCTTGCCGAACGTGACGATCCCGTCCTTGTCCTTGTCCGGCAGGGCCTTCGAGGTCGCAAGGACGTCCACCTTCTGGAAGTTCCGGATCACGTCCTTTCCCGTGATCGCGCTCACGTCGAATGAAAATGTGTTCCGGTAGGAAGGACCGGAAAGGGTTTCGCTTGATCGGGGACTGCCATTGACATCCGTGACGCTGCTTAGGTCCAGGGACTGGTGGAGGGAGTGTGCTTCATATTGCTCGATTGCAAGCGCCTTCACCTTACCGGAGATATACTGTTCATAGGTGAGATTAAGTAGGTATCCGGCCGCGATGCCAGCGAAGACTGGCCAGGCGGCTGCCACCCCCGCTCCCACGAAGAAGGTCACGGCGCCTGAAGCGAATGCCGCGGTTCCAGCCTGCAACACCGAGCCAACGGCTTTGTCCAGCGCCTGCACCATGGCATCACGATTGGCATCGTGAATGATTTTCTCACGTTGTTCCGGTGTCGTTGTCGGATCGTTGGCCTTATCGATCTTGGACCGAAGTTGGCTCACAATGGCGACGTAATCGATGGTTGCTCCCGCGAAACTGGCAAAGGCACTCAGCTTTTGCGCGTATTTTGCCGCGTCCAACGCGATCTTGCTCTCTTTCCCGTGCTTGACGACTTCCAAAGCCGCATAGATGTCAGTCACCCCAACCCAATAGGAGAGAACGCCCTCCGCCCAGGCATATCCCCTCTGTTCGTCGCCCGGCTCGAGGCCGGCGAGGACCCGGTCCTTGATGTCGAATACGAATTCTGCCTGGGATAGGGTCGTACCCGATGGGCCGGTGACTGAAAGGAGCTTGTCCGTATTTGCGTGGCGCGCGTGGATCCACAGGTTCCCGCGGGCAACCTCCGCCTCGATCTCTTCATCGCGCAGTCCGACGATCGCAGGGAGGGTGATGTCCGTAGTGCCTCTCGGCACACGGACTGTCGGCACGGCTGCGGCTTCGGACTCCCATCCCGGGGTGTTCGGCGTGATCATGAGATCAATGTCGAAATCGACGGGTTGGGACAATTTCACTCGAACGCTTCCGGGGGGCTCGCCCTCCGTGATTTCAATTCTGCCGGGATCAGCTCCGGCAGAGGTAATGCTGAGGTCCACCTTCTCGATGAGGACGCCATAGTCGTTGTCCGGATCCGTGTTGTCCTCAAGGGGATCGTCCAGGTTTCGGAGCTCGAGGGAGGATTGGGAACCCATCACGATGAAATAGGGACGCATGTAGAGATCCCCTTGATCCCCACCGTAGCTGAAGCCCAGGAACTGGAATGCGTCCCTATTGTAGAAGAGGTCTTCCGAGCCAGTTGCCGGATTGTAATCGCCTGCAATGCTGATGCGAACGATGTCGCCGTCCTTGAAACCTAGAGAGGATAAATCGACGGACAAACTTCTCGATTGAGGGTTCATCTTTATGAATGGCATTGTCACCCCTATTTGATCTGCGCGGCAGGTCGGCGACTTGCGATTTCAGGTTACGTTCGCCCGTTGGTTTGCCCCTCCCTCACGAAACCGCCTTCCGGGGCAGATTCTTCGCGAGGGCGTCAGAATTCGTTCCTCATGGGCAGTTGTTGAACACGCCGCATCATCACTAGACCGCGGAAGCGTAGGCAAATGAGCATTGGGATAACGGCCAAGCTTCCTAGGTACAACCGAGGCGGTAGCAGGTCGCGGATCGTCCAAGCTTATGCAACTCTGCCGCCCCTTGGGCCATGTCGCGGGAGCCCTCGTAGATCCAACACGAGACCATCGCTCCGGGAGGATAAAAAGGTCTTGTGGTTATTGCTACCGAATGCCAGGTACAAGGCGCGCTGAGCAAGGGCTTGGCCCCCTTCCGAGAGCCCGACAGCCGCGGACCTCGTCAGGCATGAAATGCCGCTTGATGGATTCTTTCGTACCGGCGCAAGGAACAACCCTCCCTCAGCGAACCTCATCAAGAGAGTGGCAGGAGGTGTTCATGACGAAGAAGCGCAGGCAGCCGACGTGTGGCGAGGTTGCGAGGGCTAGGGCGCAGAAGGCTCGGCAGAGATCAAGGTCGGCTGGGCGGAGCTTCCTGGAAGGCGAGATCCTGTTCGGTGTCGTGCTCGTATCGTCCCTTATGGCGGGATTGTTGATGGCCCCTTTCCCTCGAAGACGACAGATCCCGCATGACGAGGTGATCCTCATCGTCCGGAACCGTCGCGAGGAAGGTGGGGATGACCGTCCTCCGAACGAGTACGAGTTGGGGGTGCCAAGTCCCTTCCGTCGCCGGGAGTTGGGGCAAGGGCGCTACTCGTCCCGTCCGTCGTATGATCGCTTGATGAAGGACCTGAGGCGGCCTGCTTCACGGTGTGAAGCGTTGAGTATCCTCTGCCAGCGTGTCGACGATCCAGAAACCCGGGCCTGGGTGAACCGTCGTGTTCATGAGGACGACATCAACCGACTCGCGATCCACGTTCGCCCGGGTGTACCCGAGTATATGATCCTCCAGGCATGGCGAGCCGAGGTCGATGCCGACTTGGCTGCTGCCGCGGTGGCGGCGGAAGGCGTCACTGATCTGAGGCGGATCGCCCAAGCCGTCGAATCCTTGAGGGGGGACGCTGTCCCGGGAGGCCCTCCCAAGGGTACCGCGCCTTCGACCGGATTCGTTCCCGATTTGGGATGAGGGATCATACCACCTGACCCCAAACACGCGCTGTACGGGGCTGGAAATCGCTCAAAATGTTGACGGGCAGGTCAGAAGCCATCAATCAGGCTTGCCCATCCCCTTATCGGGATCGGGCCGGAACCGCCTGCACGATGAGATTTGGATGCCGCGCCTGATAACGAGTCGAACCCCTGGAACTTGGCAGGAACTTGAGACAACAGTTCGGGACATCCTCCGGGAATGTGGGATGCAGGCCGAGTGCCAAGTCACCCTGACGCTTCCTCGAGGTAGCGCCAATATCGACGTGCTCGCGGAAGATCGGGTGGAGGGAATCGTTCACAAGATCATATGCGAGTGCAAGAATTGGACTGCGGCCATCCCGCAGCATGTTGTCCATGCATTCCGGACGGTCGTCCATGAGGCAGGCGCCAACCGGGGCTATATCATATCGAAGGCGGGATTTCAGTCTGGGTCAATCGAGGCTGCGAGCTCGACGAACATTGAACTTGTGACCTTCGAAGAGTTCCAGGATATTTTCTTTGAGAGATGGCTAAAGGCCCAGTCCTGGGCGCTCGAGAACAATTACGGCGGTTTCAATACTTACTATGAGCCGTTTGGTATTCCTGGCATCCACCGGCTTGAGGACGAAACGGAGATCAGGGAGTATCAGGAGATACATCGCCATTACCTGTATCTTGGCTTAATACTACCTTCGTTTTCGCCATACAGGTGGATAACTGGCGGCGCTTGGCCCACGCTCCCGTTCGATTGCACAAGGATCGAGGCGCATGGAATTCATGTACCTGAGGATATCAAGGCGGCGACCGCATACAGGGAACTCTTCCAAGCCTTGGAGGCTCACGTAGACGAAGGATTGCGGGCACTGCGCAAGAGGAACCCTATCACTCGCAACCAGCCCTATGACTCCATTGAACGGGACGATTGACGCGGCATGTCCGCAGGCCGCGTATTACTCGGATGAGCATCCTCCACCAGGGTTCCGTGAATGAAGCATATTGACGAGTTCGTCGACGAACGACAGCAGGCTTGGTGCATTCATTGCGGCGGATGGATCGCCGAACTGGATACCAATCGGGACCACGTCCCAACAAAGACTCTCCTCCATAAGCCTTTCCCTGAGAACCTTCCAGTCGTTAAAGTCTGCAAGGATTGTAATGAAGGGTTCTCCCTAGACGAGCAGTACCTCGTGGCGTTCTTGGGAAGCGTTCTCTCAGGGACGACCGACCCCAGTGCCCAATCAAATCCGGCAGCTAGCCGAATCTTACGGACGAATGAAAGCCTTCGAGCCAGGATTGAGCAGTCGAAAACCACGTACCGGACAATAAGTGGTGAGACCCGGCACGTTTGGAAGCCGGAGCAGATGCGGATTGACCGCGTACTTCTAAAGAACGCCCGAGGCCATGCGTTTTTCGAGAACGGCGAACCCATGTTGTCAGAACCAGACATCGTGTGGTCAAGGCCGCTCGAAACACTCACCGCCGAAGGACGGGACGCCTTTGAGGATCCTGGAGACAGCGGTTTCTGGCCGGAGGTCGGAAGTCGGATGATGACGCGGATCATGACTGGCCACGACCTCTCGGGCGGCTGGGTCATCGTTCAGGAAGGGGTCTACCGATACTCCGTAACACAAGACCCTGGGATCCGCGTCAGAATGGTCCTCTCGGAATACCTAGCCGCGGAGGTCTGTTGGGACTGAGCCACGAATCAGATCAGGTCAGAAACCTGCCGAAAACGCCTCCTGACGGGAGGACATCCGCAATTCGACCTTCTGCAACAACATGTGTGTTGCTTCCATGTTGTCGCGGAAAATTGCCATGCACGCAGTGCGTGCAGAAGTTCGTTATTCGCGTCAACAAGTTTTGCATATAACAACCAAAGGGTTATGGCGGAGGGGGTGGGATTCGAACCCACGGTGGGCTTGCACCCACGGCGGTTTTCAAGACCGCTGCCTTAAACCACTCGGCCACCCCTCCAGAAGCGGAGAAGATCGCTCTGGCACTAAGCCTTCTCTAAGGCCGCCGCCCCGGATCCGTCAACTGAAACGGCCCGCTTCATCAGGCAGAAATCCTCCGATTGCCCGAAGCGACCTCACGACCAATGGGACCGTGCGGTGTCGATCTGGAGATCGTCGATAGGTTGGATGTGATCGCCCGCCGGCTGGTCAAGGTCCACGGATGCGTGAGAGGCCGTCGTCGAGGCATCGTTGGCATCGATCTGCTCCGTCCATGTGCCGCCAGCCCCATGGCTCGGGTCCGTTACGCCGTCCGTCATCAGCAGAAGAATGTCGGAACCGGACAGATCCTGCGTGGTTCCGGAACCCGCATCAGCCGTGAGGCCAGTGGATTCCGGCTGCGATGGTGGGGGCTCATCCACGACGATTTCGACGGTTTTCGGCACCGAGGTGGCTCCGTCGCTGTCACGCAATGTCACTGAGATGCTGCGTGACCCTGCCGCAAGGCCGGACGCGTCTCCACTCTCCAGAACCAAGGACCCAAGCACGGCGGCATAGGTTTCCGGTCGAGCATTTCCGCTCAGGGTCAAGGTGCCCGCAGCATACCCACCACCTTCGATCTCGATCCCCGTATCGCCGATCACCATGCGCCCGTCCTCTATGTGGAGGGTGTAGCCATCGAAATCGAGCCGGTCGCCGGGCTGTCCGCCCGACAGGGTGACGGTCGCGCCGGCCAGGTGCGAACTGTCCACATCTCCAGCCTGCACGAGACCAATCGCCTCCGCCTGGTGCGACCCCGCCGGCGCATGGACCGGCGCCGTCAGCGTCAGTTCCGGCGCATCGTTCACGGCATTGATGGTCATCGTGAAAGACGTGGCCTTCGTGGCGGCTTGGCCCGTGACCTCGGTGCTTGTGGCTTGAAGGGTGAGGTTCAGAGTGCCGTTCCAGTCCTGCGGAGGAATGAGCTGCAGGCTGGCCAGATTACCGGCAGGCACTCTCCACTCGCCGTTGCCGAGCACCTCGCCGTGCGAAAGCCTGAAGTTCTCGGGGATCCCGAGAATGCCGACGGACAATGTCTCGGAGCCGTCCGTGTCGACCAGAGCGGCGGACAGATCCAGCGAGATTGCGTGACCCTCCGGCCCCGTCACATCATGTGCGGCAACCAACGGCGCATCCGCCACCGCATTCACGGTGATCGTATGGGTGCCGGTCACATCGCGGCTCACGGTAATGCCGTTGCCGGTGTCCGCAATGCTCGCCTTCAGGGTCAGCACAAAATCCGCATCGCTGTGCTCCGCGGGATTGACCCATACGAGGCCGGCACGCAGATCGGCGGTCGAAACCTGCCATGTCCCGTCCGTGAGCTGTGAACCGACACTCAGGCTCGCGCCGGCCGGCAGGCCTGAAACGTACGTGAATTCCGACCAGATCTCGGACCCATCGTTGTCCTGGAGGGTGAAAGTCGGGTTGAGCAGGATCGGGGTATCTTCCTGTCCCGAACTCGCACCATTGATCGTTCCTGGATCGACGAGCGGATTGACGCTGACCGTGAAATCCACCGCGGTATGGGCACTCGATCCCCCTGCACTCTCGGTGGCGATCCCGGTGAGCGTGAGAGTGAAACGTCCCGAGGCCTGCGGTGGCGGCGTAAAGGTCAGGCCATTGAGCTCCGCCGGCGTGAGAAGCCAGCTGCCGTCTGCCTGCTTCGTCCCCGCACTGAGACTCGCACCGACCGGCAGGCCACTGAGTACGAAGGTCAGCGTCTCGGAGCCGTCCGTATCACGCAGTGCGCCCTCCAGGCCCGTAAGGAGAATCGTCGTGTCCTCGCTGCCGGAGAAATCGACCACGGTCACTTCCGGGGCATCCGCCACCGCGCCGACCTCCACCCGGAAGGTGGCTTCGCTCGTCGCGGTGTCGTCATTCGTCTCCCGCGTGGTGGAGCGCACGGTGAGATTGAACGTGCCGGAAAAGTTCAGCGGTGGGGTAACCGCAAGGTGTGGCAGGTCTGACGGGGACACGATCCAGGTCCCATCGTCTTGGCGAATGCCATTTGTGAGAGTGGCGCCGGCCGGCAGGCCGGAGATGACCACCGACAGCACTTCGGAGCCATCCCGGTCCGTCAGGGCCGCCGAGAGGTTCAGGGCAATCGACTGGTCCTCGAGACCGGATGCGTCGCGAGCGCTCACAACAGGCGCATCAGCCACGGCATCGACCTGCACTCGAAACGTGTCGCGAGTGGTCGCCACCGAGCCGTTGTGAGTTTCCCGCGCGTGCGCCAGCATGGTGAGATTCATGGTCCCGCTCCAGTCGGCGGGCGGTATCAAGGTCAATCCGGCGAGCTGCGACGGCGCAAGCGTCCAGCTGCCGTCACCGTTGTTGATGCCCCTGGAAAGCCGCGCACCTTCCGGCAGCCCCTCGATGACGATCGAGAGGACTTCTGACCCGTCGGTGTCCGTGAGGCGGGCAGAGAGGTCGAGCCTGATGCTTCCATCCTCCGCTCCGGCCGCACGGTGCGCGGTGACGATCGGGGCATCGGCAGCCGGGGCGACCGCAATGGCGATCGTCCGGCTCGTAGTCTGCGTGTCCCCGTTGCTCGCTTCTCGGGTCGTCGCCTCGACCTTCAGTTCGAAAGTCCCGTACGTGTCCGCGGGCGGCACGAAGCGCAGGCTCGCGAAGTTTGTCGGATCGACCGTCCACTTTCCGCCTTTGACCGTGATGACACCGTCCCCCTCGAGACGGGAGCCAGGCGGAAGACCCGAGATGACGATCGACGTGACGCGCTCGCTCCCGTCGCGATCTCCCGTAGCGACGGAGAGATTCAGCGGAACTCCTGTATCTTCCACTCCCGCGGGCGGGCTGGCACTGATGGCGGCATCATCGGCGACTGCACGGACATTCACATTCAGTTGGGCCGTCGTAGTCTTCTGGCTGCCTGTGGCCTCCGTGGCGACCGCGACGACACTGAGTTTGATCGTACCTGCAAAATCGGCCGGGGGAGTCAGGGTCAGCTTATCCAGCTGATCAGGTCGCAGAACCCAGGCACCGGTCGCCGGATCCCTGACGCCGGCCGACAGCCGTGCGCCATCGGGCACGCCCTCGATGCGGATACCGAGGGTCTCCCGGCCGCCGTCCGTGTCGTCGATATCGGCCTTGATGGATAATCTGACGGTACGGTCCTCGTCGGTTTTTTCGTTCTTGACCTTCAAATCGGGAGCCTGCGCGACCGGCGCGGTGGGGCTCGTGCCCGACCCATCTCCGCCACCTGTGCCTCCTCCCCCGGGCGGAGCCGTGACCGTTACCGGAACCAGCTCGCTCCAGTCGGTTTGGTCACCCTCGCGCTCAACCCCCACCGCCGTCACAGTCAGATTGAAGCTTCCGGCAAATCCGGCAGGGGGACGGATGGTGAGTGTCGGAAGAGCCTCGACCGGAACCAGCCACAACTTATTGCCGGCCGGAACACCGGCCGACAAGGTCGCTCCATCCGGTACATTCCGAATCCAGATATACAGCGTCTCGGAACCATCAGTGTCGCCGGGGACCGCCGTGATGTGGAGCGGAATCCGGCCCTCATGCGGGTTGATGCTGGTGGGGCCGACGCCATTCGACGCCGAGAACGTCAGCACGGGTCGATCGGCGTCGCCGAGCGGATCCACAACCATCTGCCCGCCGATCGTAGCCCGCACGCCGCCCCGGTCCTCGATCGTCATTTCGACGGTCAGGGTAGCTGCCCTGTCGCTGTCGGGTGGCATGGTCAGTGTCACTCCGGCCATGTCATCGGCGGAGATCCGGTAGATTCCCTTCTCGCCGGCGATAACCACATCGCCATTCGCCAGTTTCAGAACCGCACCGCTGGGAATCCCGCTGATGAGAATGGCGCCGACAACCTTCTCCGAGTTGTCCCTGTCCCGCAATCCGGGATCGAGGCGCAGCTCGATCGGCTGATCCTCTGTTCCGTGCATGGTGCCCCAGTTGCCCGAGGTTCCGTCGAGACCACCGACCGCAGGGGCATCGACCACCGCCTTCACTTCGACGGAGAATGGGACGGGGGTCGTAGCCTGGTCACCGCCCCGCTCCTCCTGCGATACGGCGGTCACGGACAGATTGATGGTTCCCGAGAAGTCGGCTGGAGGCCGCAGCGTGGCCACCTTGGCCTCTTCGGCGGTCAAGGACCAGACACCTGGCCCACGATAGGTTCCATGAGAGAGGATCGCACCTTCCGGCACTCCCCTGATAACGAAGCTGAGGCTCTCGGATCCATCGTTGTCCGGCAGGGTGGCCGTGAGATTCAGCGCAATCAGGCTGTCCTCGAAGCCGTTGGCGCCGGTGACGTCCATGACGGGAGCGTCTGCCACGGCCCGTACCGTTACGGAAATATCCCGCGGCTCACTCTCAGCCCGGCTGCCGTTGGGTTCTGCCGAGATGGCTACCACCGTCACGGTGAAATCTTCGTCCGAATGAGCCGGCGGCGTGATGGTCAGACTGTTCACGAGGGACAGATCGACGAAGACGCTCCCGCCGACAACGGCGAGCGCCGCACCGCCTGCCCGCACTATCGCTCCATCGGGTATCCCTGTGATCCGGAAGCCAACGATATGCTCCGATCCGTCCTGATCAGTGGTCCAGGCCGCCACGTTCAGCGCAATGGCCGTGTCCTCATCGCCCATGGCCGGTGCGACGCGCAGTCCCGGTGCATCGGCGACGGCGTCGACTGTGACCTGGAAGGGCACCTCTCGCACCTCTGGCTTGCCGGTCGAAGCCTCTTTGGCGGTCGCTTCGATCTTCAGGTTCAGCGTGCCTGAGAAATCAGCGGGAGGCCTCAGGGAAACGCTTGGAAGATCATTTGCATCCACGAGCCAGGAGCCGTCAGCCTGGGGTGCCCCCTTCGTCAAGGACGCCCCTTTTGGTACGCCATGGATCCTGACGGTCAGGATTTCCGATCCGTCGGTATCGGCCAGCGAGGCCCTTAGATCGAGCGCGATCAGCTGATCCTCCTTCCCGAACACGTCCGCAGCGGTCACATTCGGAGCGTCAGTGACCGCTGTGACCTTGACGTCGTAGGTTCCCATCACCTCCTGGCTGATCGTCTTGCCGTTGCCTGTGTCGCTCAAGGTTGCCTTGAACGTCAGGGTGAAATCTTCATCGCTGTTCTCGCGGGGCATGATCTGCACTCGTCCCGCCCGCAGGTCCGCGGTGGAAACCGTCCAGACACCATCCACCAGCGTCGCTCGGCTGAGCGTCGCTCCGGTTGGCACGCCGAAGATTTGCGTGGTGCCGGACCACGTTTCCGATCCGTCTTTGTCAGGAGTTTGGAACTTCGGCCTGAGCGTGATCCACGTATCTTCGTCGCCCGTGACCGTGCCGCTGATGGTGCCGGTGTCCAGCACTGGATCGAGATTTACCGTGAACGATGCGGGGCTGTGAGCGCTTGGGGCGCTTCTGTCACTCTCCGTTGCAACGGCCGTGAGCGTCAGATTGATCGTGCCGGAGACGTTCGCAGGCGGTGTGAGGATCGCGCCCTCAAGCTGAGCTGGGGTGAGGAGCCAGCGGCCATCCGCTTGCTTGACCCCGACATTGAGTTTCGCGCCGGAAGGCACGGTGAGCAGGAAGCTCAGGCTCTCGGAGCCGTCGAGGTCGCGCAGGGCTCCGCTCAGCCCCTTGAGGACAACGGGCTCATCCTCGCGGCCGGAGAAATTCACCACCGTCACGTCGGGCGTATCGGCTACGGCGCCAACCTGAACGCGGAAGTCGGCGGTGCTTGTGGCGGTATCACCGTTGCTCTCCGTAGCGGTCGCCTCGATGCGCAGATCCATCGGCCCCGAAAAATCCGCCTTCGGCGTGAGCTTCAGAAGAGGAACCTCAGCGGGCGACACGATCCAGCTGTTATCCGACTGACGGACGCCGTGCGACAGGGAGGCCTCGGGAGGCACGCCGAAAATTGTGACCGATAGCAGTTCCGAACCGTCCTGATCCTTCAACAGCGCCGAAAGCCCGAGCGGGATTTCGGTATCTTCGTTCCCTGTGGCGCCAGGGGCGACGATCAGCGGCGCGTCGGCAACAGCCTCCACGTCGACCTTGAACGGCGCGCGGACGGTCTCCGTCGACCCATTGGAGGTTTCCCGCGCCTGAGCCACCAGGGTCAAAGCCATGCTGCCGCTCCAGTCGGCCGGCGGCGTCAGGGTCAGTCCGGAAAGCTGGGTGGGTGCGAGGGTCCAAGTCCCATCGCCATTGTCGATCCCGGCGGAAAGGCGTGAGCCGGCCGGGAGGCCCTCGACCACGAGCGAAAGGACCTCCGAGCCGTCGGTGTCGATCAGGGCGGACGAGAGATTCAGCGCAATCGGCTGATCCTCCTTCGTGGCTGCATCGTGCACGCTCACGTCGGGAGTGTCGGCAATCGCCTCGACGTGGACCTTGAATGGAGAGTCGGTTGTCGCCGTCACGCCGTTCGGGCTCAGCGAGGTCGCGCGAAGGGTCAGGTCGATCGTGCCGGAATAGTTCTCTGGTGGCAGTATGGAAAGATCTGCCAGATCGTCCGGATCCACCTGCCAGCTGCCATCAGCGGCACGGCTGCCATGCGACAGCGAGGCGCCCGCGGGAACCCCGATGATGCTCACCGATAGAACTTCCGATCCATCCGTGTCGGTCAGGGCCGCCGAGAGGCTCAGGCCGATCGACTTGTCCTCCCACCCTGATGCGTCAACGGTGTCGACCAGAGGGGCATCGGACACATCGTTGACCTGAACCTGGAAGTTGGCACTCCGCGTCTCAGTCGAACCGTTTGAGCTCTCGCGGGCGGTCGCCTGAAGTGTCAGGCTGACCGTGCCTGAGAAGTCCTTGGGCGGCGTGATCGAAAGACGGGACAGATCGGCGGCAGGCACGCTCCAACTGCCGTCAGGTTGCCGGGTTCCGTGCGAGAGCGATGCGCCAACCGGAACGCCGAGGATGCTCACCGACAGGATTTCCGATCCGTCGGCGTCGACAAGGGCGGCCGAAAGATCGAGCGGGATCGGCTGATCCTCGTCCCCCGACACATCGGCCGCCGACACCACGGGAGCATCGGCAACCGCGGTGACGGCAACCGTATGAGTTCCCGTCACCACCCGGCTGACGCCGATGCCATTCGCGCTGTCCGTCAGCGTCGTCGTCAAGGTAAGGGTGAAATCCTCATCGCTGTGCTCGGCCGGTCGGATTGTTACGAGCCCGGCGCGCAGATCGGCAGTCCAGACCTGCCAAACACCAGGCGAGATTTCGCTGCCACGATTGAGCACGGCCCCCAGGGGCAGGCCGGCGACCTGGGTGAACTCCGACCATGTCTCCGAGCCGTCCGCATCCGAAGTCGCAAAGGTGGGCTGGAGCAGGATCGTCGTATCTTCCGATCCCTCACTCATGCCGCCGACAGAACCGGCATCCACGACCGGATCGAGCCTCACCGTGAACGTAGCGGAGGAACGAGCGCTCGGCACGCCCGGCTCGCTCTCGGTCGCGATGGCCGTGAGCGTAAGGGTGAATTGTCCGGATGCCTGCGGGGGCGGTGTCAGAGTCAGACCCTCGAGCTGCGCGGGCGTCAGGGCCCAGCGCCCCCCACCGAGCGCCGTGCCGGCATTGAGTGTCGCGCCGGCCGGGACACCGCTGAGCACGAAGCTGAGGCTCTCGGAGCCATCCGTGTCACGCAGCGCGCCGCCGAGGCCGGCAAGGCTCACCGGCATGTCCTCCTGGCCATAGGCATCGGCGACCATCACGCCAGGCGCATCGGCCACCGCGTGCACCTGCACCTGGAAGGACGCTTCGACGATGGCCGTCGCTCCGTTCAGCTCCTGTGACGTGGCCTGCAGCTTGAGGCTGAAGGTACCCGAGAAGTTTGAAGGCGGAACGAGGGCCACATGAGCTAGGTCAGCGGGAGATATGCTCCAGCTGCCGTCGGATTGACGTGTTCCGTGCGTCAGAGAGGCTCCTTCGGGAACGCCGAAGATCTTGATCGACAGCAGTTCCGACCCGTCCGTGTCGACCAAGGCCGCCGAGAGATCGAGAGCAATCGCTTGGTCCTCCCACCCTTCCGCATCGGTGACCCGCACAAGTGCAGGAGAGGCCGCGATGTCCTGCGGTTCTTCCTGCGCCGGATCGTCCATTTCCGGTGGGGTGATCGTATCCTGCTCATCCGGCGACGGGATCTGCGTCGCCGCCGGCTCCGACACCGGCACGATCGGCGAACCCGGCACAGGCGAAGCATAACCGGACGAACCGCGGGTCGTTGCGATCCTCGGCGATGCGACGGAGTATGTTGCAGCCGATGAAACCAGAGCGGGCGCCTCTGGCAACGGGGCCTCGGGCGGCATCGATGTGCTTGGCTGGGCCGGGGCATCCAGCGTACCCAATGGCGAGGCCTTCAGACGGCGCGTCAGCTCTCCGGTAGCGGGCCCAAAGCCTTGCGACCCGCCCGAGCCTCCGCCGGACGGCGATCCCGGCACCATGCCGAAGGCTGCAACCGCCTCCGTTCCTCCGACGAGGTTTCCGCTGGCGCCGCCGTCGCCTACAGGAACCGTGCGTTGCACGGCACGCAGGGCGCGCAAGGCCTCCTCATCGACGACGCTGGCGTCGAATGGAATGGTCAGGTCGGGTTGCTGGGTCATGTTTGTGCTCAGCGCTCGTGGAAGGATGCCGCCATGGCCGAATAGATCGGCTTCAGCAGGTATTGCAGCACCGTCTTGGTGCCCGTGGTGATGTCCGCCTGAACGGTCATGCCGGCAACGAGCTGCGCACGACGCGGGTCGTGGCCCACATGCTGCTGCTTGAGCGCAATGCGAGCGCGGTAATGCGGCTGCCGCTGCTCGTCGAGGAAGGTACCCGCCGAAACGCGCTCCACGTGACCCTCAACGGAGCCGAAGCGGGCATAATCGAAGGCTTGGACCTTCACGTGCACCGGCTGACCGACCTCGATGAACCCGATGTCGCGCGGCATCAGCCGGACATCGGCCACGAGTTGCGAATCGAGTGGCATAATCTCGGCGACCAGCCCGCCGGGCGGCAGTACGGTGCCGGACCGATGAACCGCCAGACCGCGCACAAGGCCGCCGATGGGCGCGCGGAGCACGATGCGCTCAGCGCGGTCTTCGAGCTTGCGAACGACTTCCGACGTCTCGGCAATGTCCAGGGCGACACGCGCCGCTTCCTGACGGGCCTCGTCCACGGCGGCCGACTGCGCCTCCACAACGCGGGCCTCGGCCTCGGCCAGACTGCGTTGCGCCGTGGCTCGCTGGCCGATCAACCGTTCATGCTCGGCCTTTGCGCTCATGAGAAGCCGCTGCGCTTCCAGCACGGACAGGCGCGTCGTGAGGCCGTTGCGGGCAAGCTCTTCGCGGATCCCGAGTTCCTTGGAATGCAGCTCCATCTGCTCCTGCACGGCGGAGATCTGCCCCGCCAGTGTCGCCAGGTCGCCGCGGCGCTGCGCCACCTGCTCCTGCAGAACCGATACGCGATCGGCCAAAGCCCGCAGGCGTGCATTCAATGCGGCGCGCTGCGGCTCGACGAAGAGACCCGAAGTCAAGGGCACAACGGTCTGCCCATCCCCACCGGCATGGGCGATAATTCCGGCCGTCGGTCCCTGGCGGCTGCGGTCCATGGCAAGGACGTTGCCATCCGCGGCAGCAGCAAGGCGTTGCGCCTGCAGCTGAAGGGAGTCGAGCCGGTGCCGCGCCTGCGACAGTTCGGATTGAGCCACCGCATCGTTCATACGCAGCAGAGGCTGCCCTGCCTCGACCGTATCGCCTTCGTTCACAAGCACTTCCGCGACAATTCCGCCTTCGAGATGCTGAATGGGTGCGGGCGCAACCGTCGGGCTGATCTCGCCCACGCTGACTGCGACCTCCGGTACGTGGGCCAGGGCTGCCCAGGTCAGACCCGCGGCGACTAGGAGGCCGGTACCGAGCACCACGGTTCGCTCGAGGCCGCTGACGCGCAACTCTTCGAGCGCCAGCACGTGACCGTCGGGACGCGGCTGGCGGCTGGCACGCGGCAGGACGCGCCGGTCCACGCTCGGAGGCAGGATTTCGCCGTTGGCGGGCGATGTTGCGGTCTTGCTCATCATGCAACTTTCGAGCTGTTGGCAGCGGACAGGTTCGCGAAGGCGGCATTCGCCAGCGCTGGACCGACAGGTGTTCTCGTGGGGCGGGGCCCGACCGGAGCCGTCTGATGGTCGAGTTCTTCCACCTGTCCGTCACGCAGGCGCAGGACGCGATCGGCCAGCCGGATGTGGCTCGGCCGGTGCGTCGCCATGAGGATGGTGCAGCGGCCGCGGCGCGAGGCGATGACGTCGGTGAAAGCCTTCGCGCAGGCGTCGTCGAGGCCTGCAACCGGTTCGTCGAGCAGCAGAATTGGCGCGTCACGCAACAATGCGGCGGTGAGAGCGATGCGCTGCAGAATGCTGCGCGGCAGCCGGCCGCTCTGGTTGTCGCCGACACGAGTATCGAAACCCTGCGGCAGGGACTCGATGGCGTCCAGCACACCAGCCTCCTCGGCCGCCGCGCGCAGTTCCGCGTCGGACGCGCTGGGGCGAGCGAGACGCAGGTTCTGCGCTACGGTGCCGTACAGAAGACCCGGCGATTGCGGCACCCAGCCGATGCTGCGGCGAAGCACTGCAGGGTTGAAGGAACGCACGTCGTGGCTGTCGATCCTCACCAAACCGCCCTGTGGCCTGTAGAGACCCGCGATCAGCAGCAGCAGGGTCGACTTGCCGCTGCCTTCCGCACCAGTCACAGCTACGACCTGCCCCGGCTGGATGGCGAAGCTGGCGCCGGCCAGGACCGGCTCGGATTGCGGGAGATAGCGCAACGTCACGCGCTGGAACACAATGGCGCCCTGCTCGGGCGGCGCCATGCGCGCCTCGAGCGGCGGAGGCCGCTCGGTCTCCAGAACCATGAGCCCATCGACCTGGCGGATGGAGGCCTGGGTCTGCTCCCAACGGGAGAGCATGACGAAGCAGGTCTGCATGGGGCCGAGAATGCGCCAGATCAGCATCATGCCGGCGATCAGGGCCCCGGCTGTCATGGCGCCTGCCAGAACCGAAAGCACGCCCATGACGACCGCGGCCAGCCCCGACAGGGTGACGAGGGCCTGACTCGTCGCGAGCACGGAACCGGCGAGCGTGCTGACCCGTGCGGACGACACGGCGGCTGCAGCGGCGGCGGACGAATAGCGATCGATCCAGCGCTCCTCCGCTCCGACCAGCTTCAGGGTGCGAACGGTCTCGAGCGCTTCCACTGCCAGCGCTTCTCGCATCTGGTTGGCGCGGGCGGCCTGCTCGATCGCCAGTCGCATCGGTCCACGGGAAACCAGGAACAGGATGACGAAGCCCGCCGCCGTGCCTATCGGCACCAGCGCGATCCAGCCTCCCAGCACCAACATCAGGGCGGCAACCAGAAGGGTGAATGGCATGTCGAGCAGAGCGATGGCGAAACTGCCCGTGAGGAACTCGCGGATGGCCCCGAAGTCGCGCAGGCGCGACACCTGGGAGGCCGTCCCGGCCCGCTCCACCAGGGCGGTCGGCAACGACATGAGCTGCGTGAAGACGGCGCTCGGCACGAGCCGGTCGAGCCGCTCGGCAATGCTCAGCAGAGCGCGTTGGCGGATGGCACGGAAGGCGACCTCGAGAAGGATGGCTGCTCCTGCGCCCGCAACGAGCATGGGCAAGGTTTCCGGGCTGTACCCTGCGATCACGGTATCGAACACCGTCATGGTGAACACGGGTACGGCGAGACCTAGCACTGCCATCAGGCCGCTGATGCCGAGCAGGGCGGGCAGGTCGCCGCGGAAGCGTCGAGCGATGCCGCTGAACCAGCTCTGACGCGGGGCCCCAGCATCCGTGTCGATGACGAGCGTCAATGTGCCCCGCAGTGCATCAGGATCACAGGGCTGCACTTCACCGGTAGCACCGTCGAGGAGCAGGACCCGCCCCTCTTCGTCGCGATAGACGATCGCCGCCGCACCGCCCACCGGGAGCAGGATGGCGGGCAGACGCCTCGGATCCAGGGTGCCCCGCGACAGACGCTCCATCCGGGTCGGATAACCGAGGATCGCAAGGGTGTTCCGCACATCGGTCAGATCGATGTCAGGTTTGACATGCGGCAGAGCCGACAGAAGATCGTCCGCACTCCCGGGCCATTCCATAAGCCACAACATGGTGGAGAGGCAGCGGGCGAGATCGGACGGAGCCAGCAGATCGTCCGGCAGTTCCAGCGGCGCACGCGAGCGCTCTTCTCTCATCGGGCTCATGACACACGCTCCAGTCGGCTGTCCCGGATCGCATAGACACTATCGGCGATGCTCAAGGTGGATGGCCGGTGTGTGACGATAACCACGGTCACCCTGCCCCGCAGGTCCGCCAGCAGGCGGGCCAGCCGCGCATCGCTGTCGCCATCGATCTGGGACGTGATGTCATCGAGCAACAGAATGCGTGGTTCTTCCACGAGCGCACGAACGACGCCGATGCGCTGGGCAGCCCCACGTGGCAGCGGCGTGGCCGCCACGCCGACCTGGGTATGCCAGCCGCCAGGCAGAGCACTGGCGACCTGATCCAATCCCAGTTCCGTTGCCAGATGGAGGGCCAAGCTCTCCCGCTGCGGCTGGTGCATGGTCAGGTTCTGCAGCAGCGTGCCGCGGACCAACGCGGGATCCGGCGGCACCAGGGCGACCAGCCGGCGCGCCGGTCCGACATCGACCCGAGCGAGATCCTGACCATCGACACGGACATGGCCGCTGGTCGCCCTCAGGTCGCCCGCGATCAGACGCAGCAGGGCCGAACGTCCCGACCCGTTGGAACCCGTGATGCCGACGATTTCGCCGGGCTGCGCTTCCAGATTCAGACCATCGAACAGCCAGTCGGAATAGTGAGGATTGCGGAAGCGGACATCTTGCAGAACGACATGTCCCGCCGATATCTGCAGCAAAGGCCGGGCGGGGCTGCGCTCCTGCGGAAGCGCTCCAATCTCCGCCACGCGCCGCTTGCTCTCCTTGAGCGACTGGAGGCGCGACCACAGGGCGACGCCACCGAGCAGCGGCTGCATGGTGCGACCGACCAGCATCGTGCAGGCGCCAAGGCCACCGACGCTGAGCTGACCGTTCAGGACCATGTGGCAGCCGAAGGCTGCCACGCCGACGGTGGCAACCTGGGCCAGCAGCATGCCGCCCTCCTGCCCCATCGAGACCGTATGCGACAACCTCCGGCGCAGTTGGGCCGAGCCGTTCTGCAAACGCTCGTAGCGCCGCTCGAGCAAGGGTTCTGCACCCAGTACCTTCATGGAATGGATGCAGCTCAGGGTATCGAAGAGAAAGTTGAAACGGCGCTCCTCGGCCATGGCGAGGTTATGAGCGGCGCGGCGCACGCGGTGCCCGGTCAAGGCAGCCAGGAGACCAACACCCGCCAGAAGCGTCAGAGGCACCAGAACGAGGGGACCGGCCAGGTACCAGATGCCGACGAGGTAGAGCAGCGCGAACGGCAGATCGAGCATCGCCTGCAGCGCAGGGCCGGACCATGCCTCGCGTAGGGTGCCAATGGCCGAGAGACGCTCGGCGTAATAGCCATTGCCATGCGCCTCCAGCGCCGACAGAGGAGCGTTCAGCAGGCACTGCATGGCTTGACGATGCGCCTGCGCCTCTGACGTTGCGGCGACCCGGGCGAGCACCCGGCCGCGCACATGGCGCAACAGTGCCTCCAGCAGGACCGCGATGGCTACCGTTGTGGCGAGCACCGCGAGGGTGCCGACAGCCTTGTTCGGCAGGATACGGTCGTAGACCTGCAGCAGCGCAACGGGAAGAGCCAGCGCCAGCAGGGTAATGAGCAGAGTCGCTTCGAGCACCGGGATCAGGAACGCGATCCCGAAGCGGCCGATCAGGGCTCTGAACGGGCGTGTCAGCCAGGGGCCGGAGGAAGCCATCAATGGCGCCCCGGAAGAGACGGCAGACCGATCCATGATGTTACCAATGGCCTTTCGGCCCAGAAAATACTGACGATATCTTTGGTGAAAAATACCGGGCTCTCACCGGTATGGCGGGGCGGCATCATGCCTTTGGATCGTTCTCAGCTCAGTGAGCGCCCAATCCGCCATGTGTATCAGCATAGTGATACACTAGAATTCGGAAATATTTTCTTATAAGTCAACGCAATGTCATGCAGGACGTCGCGTTAATATTTTGGTAAAGTTAACGCTCGACGTTATTCAGGTTGCTGAGCAAGGTATCTGAAACCTTGCGGAAGTTTTAAGTCAAATTCTTAAAACGGCACTCAAACTCCCTCTGCCGACGACTCTGACCTGTCCTTGAACGCGGGTCGCAGTGCGAGACGATCTCCTCGCCTATCGCAAAATCTGCCGGATGTTTGCAACGGGTGATCCTAATCGTCAGGATCGACGGGAGGCGTTCCGTAGGTGTGGAACGACTCGACCGTCTTCATGCCCCAGGCCTGTCCCTTCTTGCGCTCCTCCTCCGTCCAGACGATCGGCTTCCAGTCCGGTGCGAGGATGAGGCGGGCGCCGGCGTTGCAGACCTCGACCCGGTTGCCCCCGGGTTCGTAGACATACAGGAAGAAGGTCTGCTGGACGGCGTGTTTGTGCGGGCCGGATTCGATGGGGACCCCAGCGTCCAGGAAGATGTCGGCGGCTCTTAAGACATCCTCGCGGCTGTCGAGGGCATAAGTCAGGTGATGGAAGCGCCCCTTTGCTCCGGTGTGGTCGCGGGTGAACGCGAAGTCGTAGCTCTTGTTGGTCAGGGTCATCCACATGCCGGCCTCGATGCCGTCGTTCTGGATGATCTGCTCGGTCAGACGGCATCCGAGATAGGTCTCGTAGAAGATCCGGTTAGCCCAGATGTCCGAGGCAAGACAGTTCAGGTGA
Organism: Microvirga sp. 3-52; assembly: GCF_018383585.1. Taxonomy (GTDB): domain Bacteria; phylum Pseudomonadota; class Alphaproteobacteria; order Rhizobiales; family Beijerinckiaceae; genus Microvirga. Next base: position 9,648 of record NZ_JAHAMK010000036.1, on the reverse strand, counting down.
TCGAGCCGGCGGACATTGACGCCGCGAGCCGGAAAACGCTGCGCCTGGTTTTTCAACGCCGGTTTCAACTCGGGAGGAGCCTGATACCACTCGGTCTCGTAGTAGAGCTCGACAACGTGCCCATCCGGATCGCGGCAGAGGAAGGCAGGCCCGTGTCCGAGATCGCCCTCCGTCCAGCCGATCTCATAGCCGGATCCTCTCAGGGCAGCGACACGACGCCCCAATGCCTGCTGACTGCGGGCGCGGAACGCCATGTGGCCCATGCCCGGCTTCGTCGATGCGGTCAGTTTAAGCGAGTGGCGCTCATAATCGTCCCAGCCGCGAAGATAAACCGATTCGCCCTGCCTGCCGCTCTCCGTCATGCCGAGCACATCGATGAAGAAGCGCAGGCTTTCTTCCGGCTTCGGCGTGAGCAGTTCAAGGTGACCGAGATGGGCCAGGTCGAGCACCGGTTCGTCTTGCATCATGATGTCTTTCGCGCACAACAATGGTTGCGAGGGAGCCCGGAAGAGCTCCCTCGCCTGCCCGGTCAGGCGGCTTTTTGGGCTCCGGAGCCAGGGCTGCCCCACACCTCTTCGGCGATCTCGACGATCATGCGCAGCTTGGCCCACTGCTCGTCCTCGGCAAGCGTGTTCCCCTCCTCCGTGGAGGCAAAGCCGCATTGCGGCGAGAGGCAGAGCTGATCGAGATCGACAAATTTCGTCGCCTCTTCGATCCGACGCTTGATGTCGTCCTTCTTCTCGAGAATGCCGGTCTTGGAGGTCACGAGCCCGAGAACGACAGACTTGCCCTTCGGCAGGAAGCGCAGGGGCTCGAAGCCTCCGGCACGGTCCGTATCCCACTCCATGAAGTAGCCGTCGACCGGCATGCGGTTGAACAGAACTTCCGCCACAGGCTCGTATCCACCGGACGCGATGAAGGTCGAGCGGAAGTTGCCGCGGCACAGGTGCATGGTGATCGTCAGATCATCCGGCTTGTCCTTGAGCGCCTCGCGCACCATGCCCGCATAGATCTCAGGCTGCTTCTCCGGATCGTCGCCGCGCTGGCGCAGCATCTCGCGTTGCTCGGGGTCGCAGAGATAGGCGAACGAGATGTCGTCGAGCTGGAGATAACGGCAGCCGGCGTCGTAGAAGGCATGAACGGCTTTATTGTAGGCTTTGCCGACATCCGCATAGAAGTCGCCCATCTCGGGATAGACGCCCATGTTCATCATCTTCCGCCCACCGCGGTAGTGAAGCATGCTCGGGCCTGGAATGGTCATCTTCGCCACGCGATCCGTATTGTCCTTCACGAACCGGAAATGGTCGATCATCGGATGATGACCGGAGAAGCCGACCTTGCCGGTGACACGCAGGGCCTTTGCAATGCCGACGCCGCCCTTGAAGTTCATGCCGGAATCCGCCTCGATGGAGGTGACGCCATCGAGATGCTCCAGGAAGTCGAAATGCCAGAAGGCGCGGCGGAACTCGCCATCCGTCACCGCCTGCAGGCCGATCTCCTCCTGACGCTTGATCAGGGCCCGGATCTCGCGATCCTCGATCTCCTTCAAGGCCTCATCCGAGATTTCGCCGTCATGATGCTTGTGGCGCGCCTCCTTCAAGGCGGCGGTCCGGAGCAGGCTGCCGACCATGTCGGCGCGGAAAGGCGGTTTTGTGCGTTGCATAAGCTGTTCCTCCAGGTAGGTTGTTCTAATGCGCGGCAGCGCGCGCAGCCTTTTTCTTGGCCGTGACACCAAGATGCTGCTCAAGAGCTGCCGGATCCTCGATGAGGGACCGGCTCGAACCGGCGTGGACGATCGTTCCGCGGTCGAGAATGACAGCGTTGTCGGTCACGCCCAGGATTTTCTGAGCGTGCTGTTCCACGACAATGGCTGACATGCCCTCCCCGCGGATGATTCGCTTCAGGGCCGCCAGCAGCTCCTCGATGATGATCGGCGCCAATCCCTCCGTCGGCTCGTCCAGCAGCATGAGCTTGGGATTTAGCACGAGCGCGCGAGCGATGGCCAGCATCTGCTGCTCGCCGCCGGAGAGCTGGTTGCCGAGATTAGAGCGCCGTTCCTTCAGGCGCGGGAACATCTCGTAGACCCGGCTCACGTTCCACGCTCCTGGACGGGCCACGGCGGTGAGGTTTTCCTCCACGGTCAGTGACTTGAAGATGTTGCGCTCCTGCGGCACCCAGCCGATGCCGGCATGCGCCCGCTTGTCGGGGCGCGTCGTCGTGACGTCCTGACCGTCGAGCATGATGGAGCCGCTGCGTTGGCGGGTCACGCCGATGATCGTGTTGAGCAGGGTCGTCTTGCCGGTGCCGTTGCGGCCGAGTACCGCCAGGGATTCCCCGGGCTTGAGGGAGAGGTCGATCTTCGAGATCACGACCGCCTCGCCATAACCTGCGGAGACTTGGCTGAGCCTCAGAAGATCACTCATCGACGCTCTCCCCGAGATAGACGGCCCGGACCCTCGGATCGGTCGATACCTCCTCGACACTGCCTTCAGTGAACAGGGCGCCGTTGACCAGAACCGAGATTCGATCGGCAAAGCTGAACACCAGATCCATATCATGTTCGATCAGGAGGACCGAAACATCCCGCGGCAGGGCCGCCACCGTGGCAAGCAGTTCGTGCCGCTCGGCCTCCGGCACGCCGGCAGCCGGCTCATCGAGAAGCAGCACGCGCGGCCGGCACGCAAAGGCGACGGCGATCTCGAGAAGGCGCTGCTTGCCATAGGCCAGGTTCGAGGTGCGCTCATCCAGGACATCGGTGAGGCGGAAGCGCTGAGCGATCTCGACGATTTCGTCAACGATCTCGCGCTTGCTGCCGATCACGCGCCACCAATCGCGCCCTCCTCCAAGCCGCTCCGACACGGCAAGGCCCAGGGTCTCGAGGGGCGTCATCGCCGGAAAGAGCTGGTTGATCTGGAACGTGCGGGCGAGACCGCGCTGGACCCGCAATTCGGGCCGCAGCCGCGTGATGTCGTCGCTTTCCAGCAGGATCTGCCCGGATGTCGGCGTGAGCACGCCCGTGAGGAGGTTGATGAACGTGGTCTTGCCGGCGCCGTTCGGTCCTATCAGAGCATGGCGGGCGCCCTGCTCCAACTTGAACGACACGTTGTCCGTGGCCACAAGGCCGCCGAAGCGCTTGATGAGACCTCTGGTTTCAAGAGCGGCCGCCATATCAAACCTCCCGGGCTGTCGTTGTCGGCAAGGGTTGTGGACTATCCGCCACCAGGCTGCGTCTCGAGCGCGGCCACAAGGCCCGGACCCGATCCGTCAGCCGCTCACGCCCTGCGAGCACGAGCAGGACGAGGATCAAGCCGATCCAGAACTGCCAGTATTGCGGAGTCCAGGCCGAAAGAACGTCCTGCAGCACCTTGAAGACAACGGCGCCGATGAGCCCGCCATAGAGATAGCCGACGCCGCCGATCACAAGAACCAGCATCACGTCGGCGGAGCGGTGAAAAGCAAGGACGTCGAGGGAGACGAATTGCGTCGTCTGCGCCAGCAGGGCGCCGGCGACGCCAGCATAGGCGGCTGCCAGCGTGTAGACTGCCACAAGGCGACGGTTGACCGGGATACCCACTGCGCGGGCGCGGAGGGGATTGTCGCGGATCGAGCGCAGAGAAAGGCCATAGGGCGACACGACGATCCTGCGCGCAAGAACGAAGAGCACGAATGTCACCACGAGGCTGTAGGTGTAAGCGACCGTCCCGAAAATATCGAACTCGAACAGGCCGAGGATCGGCCCCATGCTGATGCCCTGAAGGCCGTCGGCGCCGCCGGTCAGCCATGACATCTTATTGGCCAATTCACCGAGGACGAGGGCAACGCCCAGCGTCACCATCAGCTTCGTCAGGTCCGAGCCTCGCAGGACGAGGAAGCTGGTGGTGAATCCAAGGATCGCCGCAGCGATCGCCGCAACGCCCAAGCCGACAAGAGGATCTCCCACGCCGTTCCTCGCGAGAATGCCGGCCGCATAGGCGCCCAGGCCGAAGAACGCGGCATGTCCCAGGGACACGATGCCGGCATAGCCGAGGATCAGGTCCAAAGAGAGTGCGAAAAGACCGATGATCGCGATCTCGTTCAGAATGAGATGGCGCTCAGGCAGAAAGAACAGGGTCGCGGCCGCTACCAGCCAGAAGGCGATCTCGCCCACGCCCCATCGTCCCCTTCGGCTGAGAGCCGTCCTGACATTGTCGGCAGTATTGGACTGCATCGGCTTGTTTCCTATCGGCTCAGCGCGCACGGGCGAACAGCCCCTGTGGGCGAAGAACGAGAACGACGATCATGAGCGTGTAGATGACGAAGGCACCCAAGCTCGGCACGTAGTACTTGCCGGCCACGTCGGCGATCCCGAGAAGCAGGGAGGCCACGAACGGGCCGGTGATGCTCGTTGTCCCGCCGACGGTGACGACGATCAGGAAGTAGATCATGAACTTGAGCGGAAATGTCGGATCAAGCCCCAGGATCTCCGCACCCAAGGCTCCTCCCAGGCCCGCCAGGCCGGAGCCGACCGCAAAGGTGGCGGCGAAGATCACGCTCACATTGATGCCGAGCCCGCGGGCGACGCGCGGATCGTCCACCGCGGCCCTCAAGCGGCTGCCGAACCGGGTTTGCGTGAGGATGAACTGCAGGGCGACCACGAGAACGCCGCAGACGGCGATGATGAAGCTTCGATACAGGCCAACCTGAATGCCCAATATCTCGACACGTCCTTGAAGCCAGGTCGGGATCTGAATCATCTGCTGCTGCGATCCCATGGCGTAATCGACCGCAGCCACGGCCATGAACACAAGACCGATCGAGAACAGCACCTGATCGAGATGGCTGCGCGAATAAAGCTGCTTGTAGAGCGTCCGCTCGAGCACGAGCCCTGCAAGAGCCGGCACGATGAAAGCCAGCGGCAGGGTCAGGAGGAACGGCACGCCATAGCGGTTCATCAGAACGGCCGTCACATAGCCACCGGCCATGGCGAAGGCGCCATGAGCCAGGTTGACGAAATTCATGAGCCCGAGCGTCACGGCAAGCCCGCAGGCCAGCACGAACAGCAGCATGCCGTAGGCGATACCGTCAAAGAGGATGGTCAGCACCGTTCTCTCCAGGAAACGCGAGACAAGCGCCGCCTCCTGGCGGCGCTTGTCTCATGGTTGTCAGTTGGACTTTGCGGCTTTCACCGGATCCTTGACGTTCGGGATGGTGGCGAACTCCACATTGTAGAGCTCACCGTCCTTGCGCTCGACCTTGCGCACATAGATGTTCTGGATGATGTCGCGGGTCTGCGGGTCGATGGACACCGGACCGCGCGGGCTCGTCCAGCTCATTCCCTTCATGGCATCGACCAAAGCCTGGCCGCCGGCACCGTTGGTCTTCTTCAGGCCCTCGTAGATCAGGTGCATGCCGTCGTAGCCGCCGACCGCCATGAAGTTCGGCCGCATGCCGTTGTTCGCCTTCTTGAAGGCCTCGACGAACGCCTTGTTCTCCGGGCTGTCNNNTTCTTCAGGCCCTCGTAGATCAGGTGCATGCCGTCGTAGCCGCCGACCGCCATGAAGTTCGGCCGCATGCCGTTGTTCGCCTTCTTGAAGGCCTCGACGAACGCCTTGTTCTCCGGGCTGTCGTGAGCGGCGGAATAATGCTGGGTCGTGATCGCACCGAGCGCCACGTCGCCCATGTTGTTGAGCAGATCGTCATCCGTCACGTCGCCGGGGCCGATCAGCTTGATGCCGCTCTTGTCGAGACCACGCTCCACGAACTGCTTCATGAACTGGGCACCAATGCCGGAAGGCACGAACACGAACAGGGCATCCGGCTTGGCATCGGCGACCTTCTGCAGGAAGGGCGAGAAGTCCGGGTTCGCGAGCGGCACCCGCAGGTTCTCCACCTGTCCGCCCTTCGCCGTGAAGGCTGAGGTGAACGCTTTCTCGGCATCGATGCCCGGACCGTAATCGGACACGAGCGTGGCGACCTTCTTGATGCCGTTCTGCGCAGCCCAATCGGCCATCGGCACTGTGGCCTGCGGCAGGGTGAAGCTCGTGCGCACGATATAAGGTGAGGCCTCGGTGATCGTGGCCGTAGCCGCGGCCATCACCACAGCCGGAACCTTCGCCTGGGTTGCGAGCGGCGCCGGGGCGAGAGCCAGAGGCGTCAGGCCGAACCCTGCCATCACGGCGATCTTGTCGTTGACGATGAGCTCCTGGGCCAGGCGCTTGGTCACATCGGCCGTGCCGGTGTCATCCTTGACGATGAGCTGAATCTTCTTGCCCGCGACCGTATCACCCTTCTGCTGCATGTAGAGCTTCGCGGCCGCCTCGATCTGGCGGCCCGTCGAGGCGAAGGGACCCGTCATCGGCAGGATCAGGCCGATCTTTATCGTCTCCTGGGCCGAGGCGGCCCCGGTCAGGGCAAACACGGCCGCGGCCCCTAGAAATGTGCGTCTCAACATGTTTCCTCACTCCCTCTTTGGCTTTTTAGCCATTCACCTCAAGCGCGGATGCGCCGTTTGATGAGCGCAGAACCCGGCACAAGGTCCATGTCCCTCTGGTTTGAAAGCGCTCTTTCCAGATTCCGATGGGCAATACGTGCATGCTCCCGCATGATCGCCTCGGCCCGGCTCCCCTCGCGTCGTTCGATGGCGGTCAGGACGCAGCGATGCTGATCCTGGGCCACGGTCAGGATATGATGCAACTCCGGCGACCGCGACTGAACCGGTACCAAGGCGCTTGCCGAGGCGAATGGCAGGGCACTCGCCCGTTCGAGCTGGCGTGTCAAAGGCGGCGAGTCGGCCATGTCGATCAGGATCCGGTGAAACCGGGCGTTCAGCTCGACATATTGCGAGAGGTCGACCTCGAGCATCTCACGGCGGATCACGTCGTCGATTTCGTCCAGGCATTCGGCGGCATTGAGGAGCGCCGAGCGGCTGGCACCGTGCTCGGCTGCGAGACGCGCCGCCAATCCCTCGAGAGTTCCGCGAATTTCGATGGAAACGAAGACTTCCTTTTCGGAGAATGCCTTCACGGCAAATCCGCCGGATGGAATCGCCTCCAGCAATCCCTCTTCCTCAAGCCGGACAAGAGCCATCCGAACTGGGGTCCGGGACACTCCGAGCCGCTCGACCATCTGTAGCTCGGACACCCGCTCGCCAGGGTTCAACGCGCCACGAAGAACGAGCTCGCGCAGGGCAAGCTGCGCCTTCACGGTCTGCGAGAGCGAGCGGTCGCTGGCTTTGTCCATGGTCATCAGGCAGACCGATCCGCGGTGTCGATGGTGATGCTGCCGCCAGCGACCCGCGAGACGCAGGTGCAGAGTTTGGTATTGGCAGCCTTTTCCTCGTCGCTGAAGAACACGTCGCGATGGTCGACGATGCCGTCGACCTCCAGGATGTGGAGCGCACACAAACCGCACTCGCCGCGCCGGCAGTCGGAGATCATGCCCACGCCTGCGGTCTCGAGAGCATCCAGCATGGTCTGGTTCTGCGGAACGTCGACCACGAGGTTGAGGCGGGGAATGTTGATCTTGAAGGGCTGAGAAGCGAAGCGACCGCTGTTGCCGAAGGTCTCGAACCTCAACTGGTCGACCGGACGGCCGCTCTGCTGCCATACCCGCTTGGCTGCCTCCAGCATGCCGATCGGGCCGCAGACATAAAGCTCGCCGCCCGGCGCAAGGCGGGCGATCTCGCGTTCGAGATCCACCCTGCCCCCGTCCTCGTCGACGAACATCTGCAGCCGGTCGCCGATGCGCTCGCGCAGCTCGTCGGCGAGAGCGGCATCCTCTCTGCGACGGCAGGCATAGAGCATCCGGAAATTGGCACGGATATCGGCGAGCGCGATCGCCATGGTGAAGATCGGCGTGATGCCGATGCCGCCGGCCAGCAGCAGATATTCCGGCCGTCCCCGGCCGAGATCGAAATGATTGCCCGGGGTCGAGATGGTGAGTTGGGCTCCCGGCTTCAGGCTCCACATGTAGGCGGAGCCGCCGCGGCTGTCGCCGAGGAGCTTCACCGCGATCCGGTAGACGCCATCCGTACAGGGCCCCACGATCGAATAGGATCGCACGTCCGGCCGCTCGCCGATCTGCACCGTCACGTTGATATGGCTGCCTGGCTTCGGGATGACGAAGTCTCCCGAAGGCTCGATCTCGAAGAGCCGGATGTCGGGCGTGAGATCCCGTGTCCGGAGCAGCTTCGCGGCCCGCCAGTCGAGTTGCTCAGCCATGGTCGAACCTACTCGGCCGCCTGGCTCGGCACATGAGGCTGCGGGCCGTATTCATCGTCCAGCATCCCGTCGATCAGCTTGCGCGCCCAGAGTGCGCCGGCGTCGATGTTGAGGTTGTAGAACGGCATCCGCGGATTTCTGTCGATCGCGATCTGCTGCGCCTCGAGCACCGCGTGGTCCTGATCGTAGACGCCCTTTCCTTCGTTGACATGGGCCTTGTTGATGTCCCGGGTCAGCTGCTCGTCGTCCTTGCGAAAGGTTCGCACGAAGTTCCAGAAATAATGGCAGGTCTTGTCCGTCTCCGGCGTGATGGCGGCCAGGAAGGCTCCGTTGACGCCCTGCGAGCGGTCACCTTCAGGAGCGCCTGTCCCGGTCACGGCAACGCCCACGTCGCCGACGACGATAGACGGCGCCTGGAAATAGATGATCTGCCAACGGTCCACATGCTCGCCCGGCCGATCGAGCTGCTTGGCCCAGAATGGTGGCGGCTCGATATTGATCATCCAGCGCGTGACCGTCGCCGTGCGGTCCGTATGCGTGACGTCGAACGGCGCACTGGTGATTGCCTCGTCGCCGATGCTGCCGGCATGGACATAGGTCTCGTGAGTCAGATCCATGAGGTTGTCGATCACGAGACGGTAGTCGCATTTCAGGCTGTAGAAGGTGCCGCCCTCGCCCACCCAGTCGGTGCCGTCGTTCCAATGGAAATCCGGAATCTTCGCCGGATCGGCCAGCGCGGGATCCCCAGGCCAGATCCAGACGAGACGATGCCGCTCGGCGACAGGATAGGAGCGCACGCATGCCGACGGGTTGATGGTCTTCTGCGCCGGCATGTAGGTGCATCGGCCTGCCGAATTGAAGACGAGACCGTGGTAGCCGCAGATCACCTGGTCGCCTTCGAGGCGTCCCATGGAAAGCGGCAGCAGCCGATGCCAGCAGGCGTCCTCCAGGGCAGTGACTTGGCCATCCGTGCGGCGATAGAGAACGACGTCCTTCTCACAGATGGTGCGTGCTGCGAGCTCATGCCTGATCTCATGGCTCCAGGCTGCGGCATACCAAGCGTTCAGAGGAAAGGCTTTGGCGTGCGTCATCTGTTTTCTCCCTAAGACAGGTTGTATACAGACAATGGGCTGAAGCAACTATACTTGCGGCTAATGCTGTGGTTCTACCGAGATATCCAGGCCGATATAGCTCAGCATGTATACATGCGAGAAAAGCGCCATCTCTCGACGGCGCTTTCGGCAGGCGTTGAACTCAGTTGGACTTTGCGGCTTTCACCGGATCCTTGACGTTCGGGATGGTGGCGAACTCCACGTTGTAGAGCTCACCGTCCTTGCGCTCGACCTTGCGCACATAGATGTTCTGGATGATGTCGCGGGTCTGCGGGTCGATGGACACCGGACCGCGCGGGCTCGTCCAGCTCATTCCCTTCATGGCATCGACCAAAGCC
>NZ_JAHAMK010000035.1 GCF_018383585.1 Microvirga sp. 3-52 | reverse complement strand
TTGGTCTGGCGCACGGTGTTCCAGACCCGAGCTGAAGCCAAGGCGGCGCTTGGTCGTTACATCGACGGTTTCTACAACCCTGTCCGGCGTCATTCGACACTGGATGATGTCAGTCCGGTTCAATTCGAAAGGCTGGCCGAATAGCTACTAAACCGCTCTCCACAAAAGCGGAGCAAGACCACAGGGCCTGGCGGAGGGAACGCAGCCTCTGGCGCACCGCGATGCCGCGCTCGAGCAGGAAGGCGCGGATCTGATTGATCACCGCCGACCGCTCACTCACCAACCGCGACCGAACGCGATGAAGCGCTTGCAGGTCGAGTTGCTCGACTGTTTTGGTGGGCACAAACCGCATGGTGGGGCGGAGCACGGCTTCAGCAATGGCCTCAGCGTCGCGGAAGTCGTTCGTATGATGGTTCCGTCAAGTCATCTCTTCGGATCCTCAGCCATTTTTGACGTCCAGGGCGCGCTTGCATCAGGTCAGGCGCTTGGCGCCATCCACTCGTATTCGGTCAGCAAAGCCGACCCAGGTGCCTCATGCACGGCGTGCAAGCTGCAGGCGGGCGGGATCCAACTCTTTGGTTCGGGTCTTGAGCCCCAACGACTTCACGATCACACGTCCACCCCAGACGTCACGGAGCCGTCGCTCCGGGACGATCTTCTCCAATCTCGGTCAGGTCTGTGCGGCTCGAATCCTGGCTCCGGCTGGCACAAGGCCGGTGGTGGCGTAACGCCACAACGCGATCAGCAGCTTTCTGGCAACCGCAACGATGGTGATGCGTCGGCTCCGTTTGCTGTTGCCTGTCGTGCGCGCCAGGAACCAGGCGGTGACGTCGCTTGTCGACTGGAAACGAACCCAGCGCCACGCCAGCTGGATCAGGCGAGCACGGACGATCGCGTTCCCCGCCTTGCTGATGCCCTGCTCGTGCCGGACGCGGCCACTGCTGTACGGACACGGTGTTAGTCCTGCGAAGGCTGCGAGGCTGCGGCGATCCCGAAAGTCACGGCACAGTACCTCACGAGCAAGAACCACGGCTGTCTCACGGCCGACACAGGTGAGCTTCTCCAGCATGGTCACGGCATCCGAGGCTGCGGGCTCGGATCGAGCTGGCACACCCTTGCTCTCCGATGGGGCCATGGACACTGATTCTGCCATGGTCTGCTCAACCTCCTCAATGTGCTGCAGCACGAGTTCGAGCCGCGACAACTCCCGTTCGACCTCAGCCCGGCACCGCGCCGGCAGAGGCCCTCCGCAGCTTGTTTGCAAGACAGCCAGTGCTTCGCGTCGGTCACGCCGGAGCGGCTGGTAGGTTCGGACGCCATGCAACGCCAGCAGGCCTTTGATCCGATTGGCGTGGGCCACCCGTTCCTTGACCAGTCGCGCCAACTCGCGATGAGGCCAGCGCGCATCCTCCTCCTGGATGCTCGGGATCCGGACGAAGGAGCACGCATGCCGGTCCCCGCGACGCCAGGCCTGCAGCGCCCGCAGGAGGCATTCCGCGTCGCCCCGATCGGTTTTGACGCGGCGCGCCCGGCGGTCGACCTTGAGGCTGGCCGGATCCATCACCCGGCAGGCAATTCCGCTCTGAACGAGACGGCGCTGCAACCAGAACCCGTCATAGCCCGCCTCGAAGACGCATTCGATCTCGACGGCAGCCCCCAATCGGGCTTCGGTGTTGTGCCGGATCTGCTCGATTGTAGCGATGAGCGTATCTGCCTCACTCCGCCGACACGCCGCCGTGACACCTTGCCGGTGACAGGCTCATGGATCGCCAGGAGCCACGTTGCCTTGCTCAGCTCAATTGCCACTAGAACTGCCACTACTCCCAAGTCCTGAGTTTGATCCATGGCTGCCTCCTAAGTCAGCACCGACGCCGCCGTGACCATCATGGTATCTGTTGAGGCTTTTGCGGAAAGGCTTCACGAACTGCGCGGGGATCAGCTTCACGTCGTAGCCGAGGGCCAACAACGGACGGCTGAGATGGTGAGCCCCCACACACGCCTCCATGCCGATAGACAGGTGGGCATGTTGGCGAGGCGCTGCTCGACTTGGCCGCGGGAGAGCTTCTGGCGCAGGACAATGGCGCCGCGGCCGTCCAGGCCGATGAGGTGGAAGCTGTTCTTGCCGATGTCGATCCCAAGGGTGGCAATGGGCAGAAGCGGAGCTTTGGGCATGGCTCAAGTCCTCGTGCTGGGGCGCCCCTGATGAAGGGTGCGCCGGTAAGCACGGCCGGTCCATCCCATTAGCAGACCTTCTAGAGCGCGTTGACATTCACTTGGTCCAGATGAATGCGCTGACGAGGCAAAGGAGTGACATGAACGCCCGTGAGGTCTGTTCGTAGCGGGTGGCGATGCGTGTGAAGTGTTTGATTTTCAGGAAGAACCGCTCGACGAGGTTGCGCTCGCAATAGAGGGCGTAGTCGCAGGGGACTTGCGGCGATGTTGTCCTGGGCGGGATGACTGGCACGGCATCCTGGCGTTCGATGGCCTCCCGCAATGGCTTGGCGTCGTAGCCCTTGTCCCCCAAGACATGGTCGGCGGGAAGATCGGCGATCAAGGCTTCAGCCTGAGTGATATCGCTCGCCTGTCCCGGCGTCAGGATGAAGCGGAGCGGATTGCCCAAAGCATCCACGACGGCATGGATCTTGGTGGTCAGCCCGCCGCGGGAGCGTCCGATCGCACGAGCCTCACACCCCCCTTTTTGCCCGCCGCATGCTGGTGCGCCCGGACAATGTTTGAGTCGATCATGATGTATTCGAAGTCGGGCTCATCCGCTATGGTGGCAAACAGCCGATCCCAGACGCCGCTCTTGGACCAGCGTGAGAAGCGAACAAAGGCGCTGTTCCAGTTGCCGAAGAGTTCCGGCAGATCCCGCCACGGCGACCCAGTTCGGGCCAGCCAGGGCACGGCTTCCACGAACAACCGGCTATCGACCGCCGTTTTGCCGGGATCCATGCGTTTGCCTGGCAAATGCGGCTCCATCCGATCCCACTGGTGATCTTCCAACATCAGACGAACTCCGCTCACCCAAGCCTCCGCGCCCAAAAGGAGCTTGAATCAGAGTTGCGAGCCCGTCGAAAGCCTGAATGTCAACGCGCTCTAGGACAGTGGGCGAAATATCCATCGAAACCTAGAGATAAGCGGTCGACAGCGCTGGAACCATTGCGATGATGAGAAGTCCGATGAAGAGTGCTCCGATGTAGGGCCAAATGGCCCCCATGGCTTCATCCGGCGAGACGTTGCCGATCTTGCACGCGATGTAGAAGCCAATGCCGATAGGCGGTGCCATCAGGCCGACATTCATAGCGGTCACAACCACCATGGAATAGTGGATGTCGTTGATCCCGAGATTCTTCGCTATGGGGAACATGATCGGCGCCATAAGCACGATGGCCGGCAGGCCTTCGAGCACGCAGCCGAGCACCATGAAAACCGCAATCGTGACCAGCATATAAGTGACCCAGCCGCCGGGCAGGTCGGTGACGATCGCAGCCATCTTGAAGGCAAAGCCGGTCTGAGTCAGCGCCCAAGCCATGGCGGAGGCGGTGCCCAGGATGATCAGGATAGCCCCAGAGAGGGCCGCCGTCTCAACCATCATGTCATAGATCTTGCCAGGACGGATGCCGCCATACAGAACCATGCCGATGATCATGGCGTAGAGCACCGCGATGGTCGAAACCTCGGTTGCTGTCGCCACGCCCCCGCCGACGGCGCTTCGGATCAGGAAGGGCAGCACGAGCGCCGGGCCCGCGACCATAAGCGCCTTACCGACGGTTCGAAGGGGAGCCCGCCGGATGCCATCCATCACCTCGCCGCGTGCTTTCCAGCGCGCGAGGACGGCGAGAACGAGGAGCAGCACCATGGCGATAACGAAGCCGGAGGTGAACAAGCCTGCGATCGAGACGCCTGCCACGGATCCCAGAACGATCAGCACGATACTTGGCGGCACCGTATCAGCCATGGCGGCACCGGTTGCGAGGAGGGCGATCATCTCCTTCGGTTTGTGGCCGCGGCGTTTCATTTCCGGAAAGAGGGCCGGCGCGACTGTGGCCATATCGGACACCTTGGAACCGGAAATGCCGGAGACCAGGAAGAGCGAGCCGAGCAGCACATAGGACATGCCTGCTTTCACGTGGCCGAGCAGTGACGCGAGAAACTCCACGATGGCCCGACCCATGCCGGTCGCGTCAAGGATACAGCCGAGGAGCACGAAGATGGGAACAGACAGCAGGATGAGGCTGGACATACCTTCGTCGATGCGCCCGATCATCACCATCGTCGGCACGGAACTGGTGAAGGTGAGAAAGGTGAGCGCCCCAAGGCCGAAGCAGAAGGCGATCGGCACGCCGATAACGAGGAAGAAGGCGACGAAGCCGACCAGGAAGATGAGGATGTTGATGTTGCCCAGCGATGGCAGAGACGGGGAGGCGAGCCACAGCAATGCACCGGCAGCCACGATTACGGCCGCCGCCATGCAGATTTCTGACCCTTTGGCTGCACGCAGCGTTTCCCTGAGCGCCAGGAGAGCCATCAAGCCGATGCCGACCGGAAGAGCAGCCACGCGCCAACTCATGGGGATGTTGAGCGCGGCCGATGTGATGTAGGATTCCTCGATCACATACTCGATGGCAGGCCACAGCATTCCGACTAGAAACACTGCGACGAGAAGCGGTCCCAGCGCGCCAAAGAAGCCACGCAGTCTTTCCGGAAACATATGGAGAAACAGGGTCAGGCGGAGGTGCTCGTTGCGGTCGACCGCAATGACTGCGCCAAGCATGGCGAGCCAAAGGAAGCAGAAGGCAGCCGCCTCATCGATCCAGACGATCGGCAAAGAGAGCACGTAGCGTGAGGTTACGCCCATCAGGAGCAGGCCGATGATCGCCACCAAGATGGCGGAGGCGATCATCTCAATGGGCTTGAGGAGCGCCGACCCGCTTTTCAGACCGGTCGGCATGTCCTCGATTTCGCCGACGCCGATGCTCTCAGTTGCCATAGTCATTGTCTCCTCCGTCGTCTTTGAATGTTCTTGGTGTTCTTGTTCTTCGTTGTTGTGAATGTTTGCGGTCAGGGCAGGTTTTCCCTGAATACGACTTCGACGCGCATGGGATCGGGTAGGTTGCCGGGGTTGCGCCCCTCCCGCAGATCGCGGAACAGGGCTGCACATTTAGCAATGGTGTCTTCGGCGCTCTGGGTGATGACGGCATCCATTGTGCCGTCGAGGAGGAACTCTCTGGTGTCGCTGGTCAGGCCATGGCCGACGAAGACCACATCCCTCTCGCGCCGCGCATCCTTCAGCGCGCGTCCGATGCCGGAGGCGCCGCCGCCAATGTTGTAGATGCCGTCCAGATCCGGATGGTGAGACAGGAGAGCCCTCATCTGTCGATAGTTGAGCGCCTCGTCGTCATGTCCCTCACGCAGCCCGACGACTTCGATCTCTGGATAGAGTTCCTGCAGGATGTCGAGGAAACCCATCTCGCGCTCTCCATGGGCGCGATAGCTGAGGCTGCCCGCGATCATGGCAACCTTGGCGGGGCGTTTGCTAATGAAGCGGGCGAGAAGATAGCCCGCCATGCGCCCGGCAGCCCGGTTGTCGAGGCCGAAATAAGCCGTCCGCGCGGGGCTGGCCACATCGGAGATCAGGGTCACCACAGGCTTTCCTGCTGCGGCGATACGGGTGACGGCCTCGCGCACCACGGGATGTTCGATCGCCATAAAGGCAATCCCGTCCGCTTGCTTGGCGTGACGGTGCAGCGCCTTTGCCAAAAGGTCGGGATTAAAGCTGTCGATGTATTCGACCGTGGGCTTGATCGAGAACCGCTCCAGTTGCGGCGCCATCTCGGTGATCATGCGGCCAAGCATGGTGATGTAGCGATTCGTGCCCTGGGGGAGAATAAACGAGATCTGCCCAAGCGGGCGCACATCGCGGATACGCTCGTCGCTGTCGTCAACGTATCCGAGCTCCGCCGCAGCCTTCATGACGCGCTTGACCGTTGCAGCCTTTACCCCCTGGCGGCCATTCAGAACCCGATCGACGGTAGCTGTCGAGACATCGGCAAGCCGTGCGATATCCACGATGGTGGTGCGCCGGCTGAGGGAGGGCGTATTGAGCGAGAGGTTCATAAAGTTACATCAAAAAACATCAAAATTATGATTTGACCACATCATCATTATGACGGATTTTTTCGTTCGGAAAGCTCAAAAACCATCTTTTCGGGAGAAAATTACGCCATGCCCATCAGCAGAAGGACGCTTCTCAAAGGCCTCGGGGCTGCTCCGGCCGCTGTCAGCCTGTTCTCGATCCCGCGCTATGCTCACGCTGCCGAGATCACCCTGCGGTACGGCAACAACCTGCCGCTCAGCCATCCGCTCAACATTCGCGCCAAGGAGGCCGCCGACCGGATCGCGAAGGAGACCAACGGGCGTGTCGAGATGCTGATCTTCCCTGCCAACCAGCTTGGCGGCGACACGGACATGCTTTCCCAGGTGCGCAACGGCGCTCTCACCTTCTTCACCCCGTCGGCACTAGTGATCGCCACCCTCGTTCCGGTCGCGGCAATCAACGCCGTTGGCTTCGCGTTCAAGGATTACAACCAGGTCTGGGCTGCCATGGATGGGCCCGTCGGGGCCTTTGTGCGCAGGGCAATTGCCGATTCCCGGCTGCACGCGCTGGAAACCATGTGGGATAACGGCTTCCGTCAGATGACCACGAGCGGCGCGCCGATCCAGAGCGCCGACTCGATGAAAGGGCTGAAGATTCGGGTTCCGGTGAGCCCAATCAGCATCTCGATGTTCTCCGGCCTCGGCGCTGCGCCGGCCAGCCTGCAGTTCAGTGAAGTCTACACCGCGCTCCAGACCAAGGTGGTCGATGCGCAGGAGAACCCCCTTCCGATCATCCAGGTGGCGAAGCTCTATGAGGTGCAGTCCTCCTGCGCGCTCACGAACCACATCTGGGACGGCTACTGGTTCATTGCCAACGGCCGCCAGTGGGCTGGCATGCCGGCGGATGTGCAGGAGATTGTCTCCCGCGCCATCAACGAGGCCGGGCTGAAGCAGCGCGAGGATATCAAGGCACTCAATGAAGGGATCCAGACCGACCTTCAGAGCAAGGGCCTCAAGTTCAACCAGTGCGAAACGGAAAGCTTCCGCGCGAAACTGCGCGAAGCTGGCTTCTACAAGGAATGGAAGCAGAAGTTCGGCCCAGAGGCCTGGGGGCACCTCGAGAGCGTTGTGGGGACGCTCGCCTGACGAATGTTGTGCGATCCGATGAAGGTCATCGGATCTTCCTCTTCCTCGGGCGCGGCTCAAGAGCCGCGCACTCATTAGATTTGTAGGTAGGGTATGAGCCGATTTCTCGGAGAGATCAGGCAGGCTGGCTATGTTGTCGACGACATCGAGGCCGCTATGGATTATTGGTCACGTGTTCTAGGCGTGGGACCATTCTTCTATAAGGAGCAGGTGCCTATCGAGAACTACACGTACCGAGGCGAGAGTTATCGGCCGCATAACTCCGTAGCTTTGGCCAATTCCGGTCCGCTCCAGATCGAGCTCATCCAGACCCGCAACGATGCACCGTCCATGTACCGCGACTTCAAGCAGGCCGGTCATCGCGGCCTGCAGCATGTCGCCTACTGGACGGAGAGTTACGATGCCGATCTGGAACGGCTGATGAAGCAGAGTTTTGTTCCGGTTATGAGCGGTGAGGTCGGCGAGCGCGGCCGCTTCGTCTATTTCGACACCGAATACCATCCGGGCACCGTAATCGAGCTCTCGGAGGTGGCCGGGCCGAAAGGCAAGATGTTTCAGTTGATCAGGGAGGCCTCGGAAGGCTGGGACGGACACGATCCGGTCCGGCCGTTCCCCAATCTCTCTCAGCTGTGAGGCCCGTCATGTCAGACGCACATTACGAGGCGACCTATCTCGTCGAAACTCCATTGCCACTTGAGACGGTGGCCGAGGTGATGGCGGGCGAGCAATCTTGCGGAACCTTCACCCGTGTCGAAGGCGAAACCGACGAACTGCGCGAGCGAGCCCGTGCGAATGTTGTTGCAGTCCGGGATCTGGGGGAGGTCGCGCAGCCCTCCGTCCGCAGCTCCTGGCTCGACCGCAAGGGCCTATCGGCTGCCTCGCGCCGCGGCGAGATAGTCGTGCGTTTTCCGGTCGCGAATGTCGGTGTCAATCTGTCGACACTTACCGCGACTGTTGCTGGCAACCTCTTTGATCTGGGTGAGGTTACAGGCCTGCGGCTCGAAGCTCTCAGGCTTCCCGGTGCCTACCGGAAGCAATATGCGCTGCCGCGGCATGGCATTGTGGGAACGCGACGTCTGACCGGTGCTGTTCAGGGTGCACTCATTGGGTCGATCATCAAACCGAATGTTGGGCTCCGTTCGGAGGAGATTGCGTCGCTCGTCGAGCGCCTCTGCGCAGCCGGCCTTGACTTCATCAAGGATGATGAAATTGCGGCCAATCCCGTCCACGCGCCCCTGTCTACCCGCATCCCCGCCGTCATGGCCGCCGTGCGCCGGCATCAGGATCGAACTGGCAAGCACGTCATGGTCGCCTTCAATATCACGGATGAGACAGATGCCATGCGCCGTCATGCAGATCTGGTCGCAAGGGAGGGTGGAAGCTGCGTGATGGCCAGCCTCAACTGGTGCGGCTTCTCCAGTATTGAGACATTGCGGCGCGGCACCGATCTGGTGATCCACGGCCACCGCAACGGCTACGGCGGGTTCTCGCGTCACCCCGCACTTGGCATCGGATTCCGAGCCTATCAGACGCTCTGGCGTCTCGCCGGCGTCGATCACATGCATGTGCACGGCTTGGGCGGAAAGTTCGCCCAGGCCGACGAAGAGGTGGTTGACAGTGCTAAGGAGTGCCTAACGGCGCTCTGTGACGTCGATGACCGTGTCATGCCAGCCTTCTCCTCCGGTCAATGGGCGGGAACAGTCGAGCAGACCTACCGCGCCGTGAACACATCGGACCTCCTCTTCATGGCGGGCGGTGGGGTCATGGCCCATCCGGGCGGACCTGCGGAAGGCGTTGCGAGCATTCGCGAAGCTTGGCGGGTTGTAGAGGCCGGCGAAAGCATGGACAGCGCGTGCACGAAGCATCGCGCTCTTGCGGATGCATTCAGCTTTTTCCGGAAGCACTAGAGAAACTGAGGCCGCCGTGACCCCTTCCTATGGCTGGTACGGAGACGATTTCACAGGGGCGACGGATACGCTCGCGACAGTAGCGCGGCGCGGCTTCCGCGCCTTTCTCTTCCTGCGCGTGCCGGATCCGCAGAACATGGCCCAGGTCGGTGATCTGGAAGCCGTAGGCATTGCAGGTGCCGCGCGTGCGATGGAGCCAGGCGAGATGCGGACCGAGCTTGCACCCATTGGGGCGTTCTTCCGCGATCTCGGAGTTCGCATTCTGCATTACAAGTGCTGCTCGACCTTCGACAGCGGGTCGGCGCGTGGAAACATAGCAGTGGCAACCGAGATCCTGCGTGAGTATGTGGCGCACAAAACCGTTGCCATTGTTGGCGGCCAGCCATCGCTTGGCCGATACTGCGCCTTCTCTAATCTATTTGCGTCATTCGGCGCCGATGGAGGGGTCTTCCGGCTCGATCGTCACCCGACGATGAGCAGGCATCCGGCAACCCCGATGACCGAGGCCGATCTGCGGCAGCATCTTTCTGCTCTTGGCATGCAGAGTATAGGGGCGATCCACTGGCCCCTACTGACTGGGGACTCAGAAGCAGTTGTTGCCGAATGGCGGCGACTGGCAAACGCAGCGCCAGCGGTGCTGCTCGATGCGTTGGACGCACACCACGTGAACGCCATTGGCCGCTTGCTCCGAACAGAAAGCCAGCGGCATTCGCTGCTGGCGGTTGGTCCCAGCAGCGTCGCCCAAGCCTTCTTCGAGGAGGGACAGCCGATAGTTAGCCCTCCGCCGACCCTCGTGGATGGGCCTGTGTTTGTCTTTGTGGGAAGTCTTTCTCCGACGACGAGGGTGCAGATAGCGGCCGCACGGTCCTACACTTGTCTGAACGTGGATCCCGACAGCCTTCTGTCGAGCTCAGATGCTCGCGAGCGGATCATCGAAAATGCCGCGGCTGCCTTGGCTCGAGGCGAGCATGTGATAGTCTCGACGGCCCCTGAGGCAGACGATCCTCCGCATTCTATGGCTGCCAACCTCGCAACAGTTAGCGCCTCCCTCGTAGAAGAGGTCCTCAGGCGTCGTCCGGTCCGGCGTTTGGCTATTGCCGGCGGCGACACGTCAAGCCGCATTGTCGGCCATCTCGGCTATTGGGGTCTTGGCTATCATAGCCAGATCAGTAATGGGGTCGCCGTCAGCCTGGCACGGAGCAATGATTCATCACGCGACCGGATGCTCGTGATGCTCAAGGGCGGCCAGATGGGTCACGAGCTGTTATTCGAAACATTCCTGGACAATAAAGCTGGTTCGTGAGCAGGAGCGCAAAGCCACATTCCTTAGCAGGTTGAGTAGGGAAGGTCCGCAACTGGCACTGGGCTGACCTTAGCCGTACTTCCGCACTGCTAGGATGAGCGGACTTTCATTCGGACCTGTGCTCCTACCGAGTTTGACCATTAGCGGATCATTGCGTGGCGCTGCATTCCATATAGCCCGTTCTACGAACTACGCGGAACTTGCGTGTTAGGGTTTGTTCGGCCCAATCTCTGCCTATATCAGGGGTCTTGAACATGGGCGCGGCAGCGGCCTGGGGACGCCTCTCGCGCCAGCGTCGAGCCTTGTCACGCGTGCGACGCACCAACATGATCCGCCATGTTGGCGCCGCGGGCGCCGAGCGGCTTTGGCGTCCCATCCGTGCTGTCGCGGGCCGTCTGGTGCTCCATTTCGGCATTGAGATCAGCACCAAGCAGGACAATCACCACCGACAACCAAATCCACACCATAAAGCCAACGCCAGCACCCAGCGAGCCATAGGTTTTGTTGTAGCTGTCGAAGTTGGCAACATACCAAGAGAACAGCATCGAGGCCGCAAGCCAAAGCACCGCAGCCGTGACACTGCCCCAGGTTACCCAACGCCACTTCGGGTCACGACGGCTTGGGCCGTAGCGGTAGATGACGGCAAGCCACATGCCCACAATCACGAGAAGGATCGGCCAGCGCAGGATGGCCAAGAGCTGTTCGGCTGGGGTCGCCAAGCCCACAAAGGTGAGAATGACCGGCGCGACCACCACCGCACTGATGGCTAGGATGATGAAGCCGATCATGCCAAGGGTGATCAGGAACGTCGTGGCGTAGAAGCGCACCAAGCTGCGCTTCTCCTTTTCGCTATAGACCACGTTGAGAGCGTCGAAGAGGGCTGCCACCCCCGAGTTCGCGCTCCAGAGTGCCACCAGAAAGCCGATGATGAAGGCGACGCTGAGCGTGTCGTTGCTTTGGGTGACGATCAGGGAGATCTGCTCCCCGATGAGTTCCAGCACCCCGCCGGGCAAAATGCCTGACAGCAGGGACAGGTGACCTCTGATCGTGCTGACATCGGCAAAGAGCCCGTACAGCGACACGATGGTGGCAACCGCCGGAAAGATCGCCAGCAGGGCGAAGAATGCAACTCCGCCCGAGGTCGACAGGATACGATCTTCCGAGATCCCCCAGAGCACACGCCAGAGAATGTCCTTCCAGCCGCGGGCCGGGATCTGCCCGGGGGTATTCGCCTCCCGTCCCCGGCCGGGCTCGCGGGCACGGTTGAGATCGTCCGGCTGCACGCCGGGAGCGGCCTCCTCTTCGAGCTTGGAGCGCCAGTCTTCGCCGTGTTCGTTCATGGGGCACCATTGTGGTCCAGAAGGATATCGGGTCGACAGTTTCTTGCGGTGTGAAGGGACGTTCCCAGGCCTTTCCACATTAACCCCGAGACTGACCTCCTGGCTCCTTTAAGGTCCGTGCTCCCAATCCGGATGCCTGACCTGTGACATAGACGCCAAGCAGCAGGCTGAAATCAGGTAATGACGATAAGGAGGCTTGAACTCGCAACGCCTGCCATCCATGTACCATCCATACAGATGGTAGCAGGAGGGTGGCTATGGCGAGCAACGTGCACGAACTTCGACCTAAGGCTTCCGACAGCGAGAAGGTTACGATCAACCTGGGCTATGTCGACCTCGGCCATATTGATCTCTTGGTTCAGGAAGGGTTCTACTCCAACCGGACCGACTTCATCCGGACAGCCATTCGAAACCAGCTCGATCGGCACAATGATGCCGTCAGGAAATCGGTCGACCGCCACCAGCTCGACCTCGGCCTGCGCCACTACGGTCGCCAGGACCTCGAGGCCGTGCAAGCAGCCGGAGAAATGTTGCACATCCAGGTTCTGGGTCTCGCCAGCATCGCCAACGATGTCACACCTGAGCTGGCGCGGCAGGCGATCGCCTCCCTTCATGTCCTTGGCGCCTTGCATGCCCCTCCGGCGGTAAAAGAGGCGCTGAAGGACCGCATGCGCTGACCACCAGGTAGTACCCGTCTCCCCGTGTTTCGAGCCTACCTGACCCTTCCCGACGCGGTAAGGGGCTGGCCTCGCTTTGCCCCACGTGACCCCACAACAGGAACCGAACCCATGAACGCACAACCGAACATCGACATACTCGAGGCAACCCGCCTCACCCGTGAAGGCCGGCTCGCAGAAGCGATGGCCATCCTCCAGGGAGGGCTTCCGAGTGGCCGTCCCTCAGCTCTTTCAGGCAACGCAGGCGGGAATGAAGGCCAGCGTTGCGGGAGACCTGCTGCACGGATCGTCAATATGATGCCACCATCGTCCGGAGGAGGGGCGTGGACTTCGCCGAAGTTCAACGTCCCGCACATGGCTCCTGGCGGTTCTGCCGGAGGTTTGGGCCAGCCCCAGATGCCGGAGGCGCTGCGCGGCTTCCTCGACCGCACGGGGCAACCCGGCTCCCTAGCTGGCTTTGATGGGTTGGTTGGACCTGTTCCAGCCCGTGCGCCTATCCCGCTGCCGGAGGGGGCCCGCTTCGAAGAGCGCACCTTTGCCAACGAGGCAGGAAGCCGGACGTATAAGCTGTACATCCCAAGCGGCTACACAGGTCAGCCAGTGCCGCTCGTGGTGATGCTGCACGGCTGCACCCAGTCGCCGGACGATTTTGCGGCTGGCACGCGGATGAACGAGTTGGCCGAAGAGCAGACGTTTCTGGTGGCTTACCCGGCGCAGGCCCAATCCGCCAATGTGTCGAAGTGCTGGAACTGGTTCAACGCAGCCGATCAGCAACGGGATCGCGGCGAGCCTTCGCTGATCGCTGGCATCACCCGGCAGATCATGCATGACTTCTCCGTCAAGCCGGGACAGGTGTATGCCGCCGGGCTGTCCGCCGGTGGGGCAGCGGCGGCAATCATGGGCTCGGCCTACCCAGACCTCTATGCGGCCGTGGGGGTCCATTCCGGGCTGGCGTGTGGGGCAGCGCGTGACATGCCGTCCGCGTTTGCTGCCATGCGGCAGGGAGGGGCGCCTCAACACAGTGGAGCCGAACAGCCCGTGCCGACCATCGTGTTCCATGGCGACCGCGACACGACCGTCAGTCCCATCAATGGGGACCAGGTCATTGCTCAGTCGAAGGCGGGGTCCGATTTCCAGACAACAGTCAGCCGCGGGCAGGCTCCCGGCGGGATCAACTATACCCGCACGGTGGCGTGCGATGACAGCGGACATCCGATGCTTGAGCATTGGGTTCTTCACGGAGCGGGCCATGCCTGGTCTGGAGGAAGTCCGAGTGGGTCCTACACCGAACCCAAGGGCCCCGATGCCAGCCGCGAGATGATGCGCTTCTTTCTTGAGCACCCGAAACCGAGAGCCGCGTCCCCCAACTAAACACAAGGGGCCCGCCGGAACACGGCAAGGACTGGCGGGCTACGATTGAATATCTCCCATAGGGGTAGGTCTGGAGGGCACCGTCATGTCTGGATGGCGCCCGTTTGGCAATGTGATTGTTGATGACGTTTTGGCCTAGCGGGGCGGGTGCAAGTCATGTCTCCGGCCTTTGAACGCGGTGCTTCATGACCGCTGGCCCTGATGTTTTACGCTGGAGCTGGTCCCTCTCAAATTATCGCGCTTGGCTGACGCAAGACGATGCCACGGGTTGTCCAGATCCGGCGGTCCATGTCCGCTGTGGCTTCACATCATCTCATCATCACCGTGCCAACTGGGTTGCCCTAAGGGCGAATCATCTGAGCTCTCCGTCTATGAGGCCGCCGACACGGCAACTCCTTTGCTTCCAGGCTCGTAAGCCGTGCTCCTGGCCATCACCGCCCAGGCGATCCGGGCCATCTTGCTGGCCAGCGCGACGGCGACCACCTTGAACGGCTTCTTGGCCAGGAGGCCTCGCGCCCAGTCAGCCAGGGCCGTCCGGGTCTTGCACGACTTCATGCTGTAGAGCGCCGCGTGCGCGCCGACGACCAGCAGCTTGCGCAGATGCCGGTTGCCCATCTTGGAGATGGACCCGAGCCTCGCCTTGCCGCCGGTTGAATGCTGCCGGGGGACAAGGCCGAGATAGGCTGCGAACTCTCGACTGCCCTGGAACAGGCTGGCGTCCGGGATACTGGCCGAGAGGCAGGAGGCCACAATTGGGCCGATGCCGGGAATGCTAGCGAGCCTCGTGCTGACCGGATCGCTGCGGTGGGCGGCCAGAATAGCCTTATCGAGCTTTGCAATCTGCGCCTCGATTCCGAGCAGCATCGTGGCCAAAGGCTGAAGCGCAGTTCGAGCTGCCGCGGGGAAGTCTGGATTGGCCTCCTCATGGAGGAAAGCGATCAGCTGGCGCGTGTTGCGAGCCCCTTGCGCCACCACGATGCCCAGCTCGGCAAAGTGACCACGCAGGGCATTGATCAGGGCTGTCCGCTGCCGAATCAGGAGATCACGGGCTCCATGCAGCATGAGGTGCTCTGCTGCTGCGGGCTCTTGACCGGCACGAACCGCATCGACGGCCTCGCAGATCGCCGCCGCATCCGCAGCATCATTCTTCTGTCGACGCAGATAGGGTTTGACGTAGGCGGGCGGGATCAGGCGAACATCGTGCCCGAAAGCCATGAGCGTGCGGGCCCAGTGGTGAGCGGTCGCGCAGGCCTCCAGCCCGATCAGGCAAGGCGGAAGGGTGCTGAAGAAGCCCGGCACCTGGCTGCGGCGCAGCGTCCTGCGCAGGACGATCTTTGCAATATCAAGGCCGATCGTGGCAATCTCAGGCATGGCAGTGATCCTCTCCGGTACTTCGACATGCCCATTCTGGCATGTCTGACGCTGGTGAAGTGCGCCATCCACGACATCACATTAATCGAGTATAGCCATTCGGCTGGCCGACAAGGTCAGTTCTTTGCACAGCCCAAGTCGTTGGTTCCCCTCGGCGCGAGTTTTTTGCTTGATGAGTACAGGGCAGTATTCGCCGTTGATGTGACATCCCACAAAATAGAACCGTGCGCGCCACCTTGCTCACAATTGTCATCTTCGGCGTGGCGGCTCTCACCGGGATCGTCGGCTATCTCGTCTGGCCGTATTGCATTCCAGGGCTCTGACACGCGGGCGAGATCGCGTTCCATCCTCGGGTATCGGAATTAGGGCTTCCGCCTGAGCCAGTTGCGGATCGCTGCAACGGCCGCAAGACCGACTGTTCCGCTCGTGATGAAGAGCACTATCCGGATTAAAACGTGCGTGAGCAGATCACCTTCATAATGGGGCCTCAAGAAGGCGTGATCATACCCGTGAACAATACTCACAATGACGCCAAGCAACGCGCCGTAGAACGCGAAACGCTTCGTATGCCAGGGTTTCACCGGCTGAGATCGCTTGCTCATTCCGTGTTACTACAGCCCCGACTGCCCCAAGGATAGGCTTAAGCCGGTTTCTGCTCCAGGTCCTCGCCTAGATCGGTCTGATATGCAACGCTCCCGGCGCACTCATCCTGAACCGGCCAAGGTAAATGCAGACGCATTCCATACCGGGCCTTATGCGAACTTGTACGGTAGGTTCGACACGCGCTGGGAAACTCAATAGAAGACGGCCAGAGCGGCGCTCTTCAGCCTGTTCTATAAAGGGAATTCGGCGCGATTCGCACTTCTTTAACGAGTGCTGACATCGGACTATCTTCTCATGGGCGCGTAAGGCTGTTAGAAAGGATAGCCCATAGAAATTTAGTCCAGTTCTAAAGTGTCACAGTATCGTGTCCTCTCCCCCTTCCGAACCAGATGAGCAGCGCCGCAGGGTCGAAGCCGCCAAGGCCCGTCTCGCTCGCCATGAGAGGCTGAGCCGCCTCGCGCTGTTTTTGCTAATCCTCGTGAGCGTCGTTCTTCTGGCTCTGTTGGCGAACCACCTCTGGGCCCTCCGGAGCTATTAAGGCTCTTCTAAGCTCGGCAACAATGGGCTTCTGCGCGATTTGACGCACCTGCGGACCATCTTCCCATGTAGACATGAGGCTGGTAGAGCACTGGTATACAAAAAACTTCGCCTGGGGGAGCGAATGAAAGCCTATGATTATACTGAGGTGGCAAAGCATGAGCAGCGAAGCCTGGAAGCCATCGACGCCCGGCTGGCACGGCATGAGAAAGTAACCCGGACCACCCTGATACTGGTCGTGATCCTGGCCGGGTTATCGCTCGCCTTGCTGGCGGCTCATTTCTTCAAGCATTCAATCTAATCGCAGAACAACTGCGCAGGGGCCATGATGAACTTCCATCCGCGGGATCTGAACCTTGCACGCCTGTGCAACGAGGCGCTTGACCAACCGCTCACAGAGGCTGAGCGTGAAGCGATGATGGCGGCTGCCGCCCAGAAGATGGAAGAGCTGTTCGACATCTTGCGCATCGACCACCGGAATGATCACAACACCCGTGAGACGCCCCAGCGGGTGGCCAAGATGTACGTCGAGGAGATCCTGGAGGGTCGCTACACGGCCCCGCCGAAGATCACCGAGTTCGACAACGCCCAGGCCTATGATCAGCTTATCGTCACCGGCCCGATCGAGCTGCGGTCGATGTGCGCCCATCATATGATGCCGATCTATGGCGCAACTTACATCGGTATCCTGCCTTCAGCCGACGGCAAGATCATCGGCTTGTCCAAGTATGACCGGATCGTCGAGTACTTCGCCTCGCGTCTGCAGATCCAGGAGGAACTGGTCAAGCAGATCGGCCAGTACATCATGGACATGACCTCTCCCCGGGGATTGGCCGTGCGCATCAGTGCCGTGCACATGTGCAAGACCCAGCGCGGTGTACGCGCCAGCCACCGCAGCCGCATGGTCAACACCTACTACTGGGGCGAGATGGCGGAGACTGCTGAGTTCAAACGCGAGTTCCTACACGAATGCACGGCTCTCGACCGGGCAGGATCGGCGTAGTCCGGCCGCACCTGAGTGATCCAGCCCAATCTATCGTACTGAGGCTCTCGAATCATGCGCTCGACCCGTGACCGCGTCCATCACGCCATCAGTTTCGAACTCGGTGGACTTGCTCTGGTGTCCCCGCTCGGCGCGTGGGCCTTCGATCTGCCGATGGCCGACATCACCGTGGTCAGGATGGCCTGCGCCATCATCGCAACGGTTTGGACGTATGTCTACAATTTAGCTTTCGATACCGCTATACAGCATATGACGGGCGGATCGGGGAAGAGCATCGTCATTCGCGTCCTGCACGCTGTTGTGTTCGAGGCAGGGCTGTTGGCCATGCTAACGCCGCTCATGGCCTGGTATCTCGGCATAAGCCTTCTCCAGGCCTTCCTTATGGACGTGGTGTTCGCTCTGCTCTACGTCCTCTACGCATTCGTGTTCAACTGGGCTTACGATCGTGTGTTAGGGATATCAGCGAGCTCGAAGCCGGGCTCCCCAAGGAGTGCGCCACGATGGACTACAGGATGGATGAAGGGCAAGCCAGCCTGAGATGGCATGGCCGAGGTCCGCCACCCACCATGCCTTGACAATGCGTTAGTCCGCGAGCCTGTTGCCTGCTGCTTCGCCGCGATAGATGCAGCCTTCTGAGGAGCCAGGCATTCCGCGCTTGAGCTCGGCCTCTTCAAGCCCCGGGAAGCGCGCCTTCACGAGCCTCCAGATATACGTCGTGACGTTCTCGAGCGAGGCGATGCCGATCTCAGGGTTGAGATCGAGATTGCCGTGATCCAGGCCCGATCCGTGCTCGCCTTTGATCTCTTTGATGTAGTTCTCGACATCATAGAGATTGACCGGCCAGCCGTAGACCTCGTCGACGGCACCACCGAAGGTGAGTTTGACGATGAAGGTATGTCCATGCAGTCCGGAATAGGGGGCCACCGAGTGGGCAGCCTCGAACGTAAACTCGCAATATGTCTTCATTCACCTTGCTCCCGTCACCGGTTCTCTTTCCATTAGCTTAGAAGGCCATCCAGCCACCTAAATTTTCCTGGTATGACTGGATCTTGCCCGCAAAGGCGACAATCCATGAGTGATCGGTGCTCCCGATATTCCCCAAATCGCCACCTGTGAGTTAGGCTGACGGTGCCGCCAACGCCAGGTCCAGTGAATAGACCAGCTCATGGGCCGGCTTGGGACGTCCGAAGTAATAGCCTTGGGCCTCCGTGTAGCCTGCAGTCTGAACCTGTAGGAGTTGTTCCTTCGTCTCGATGCCTTCAGCGACAGTGGACATGCCAAGCCCAGCCCCTAGGCTTGCGATTGATCGTACAATTGTCATTGCGTCATGCCGTGATGAGAGATCCCGCACAAAAGTTCGATCGACCTTGATCCGGTCGAACGGAAAACTGCGAAGATAGCTCAGAGATGAATAGCCCGTTCCAAAATCATCTATGGCAATCCGCACCCCCAGCCGACGCAGCTCATGGAGAGCTGCCATCGTCGTCTCGTTCTCATCGAGAAGGGACGTTTCGGTAAGCTCCAGCTCGAGCCGCTTTGGAGGCAGTCCCGTATCCTCCAGCGCGTTGCGCACAATTTGCACTAGGGTCCCGTCCCGGAACTGAACAGGCGAGAGATTGACGGCGACCTTGATGTCCCGCGGCCATTTGACCGCCTCAGCGCAAGCTGTCTGTATGACCCACTCGCCAAGCGGTGAAATCAAGCCAATCTCCTCGGCCACCGGAATGAACTCTGCCGGCGAGACCTTGCCCCATTTGGGATGGTGCCACCGAAGAAGAGCCTCAAAGCCATTGATTTCGTTGAGCTTGATATTGACCTGAGGCTGAAAGAACAGCTCGAACTCATCGTTTGCCAGGGCTTTGCGCAAGTCGATCTCCAGCGACCGGCGTGC
Source organism: Microvirga sp. 3-52 (assembly GCF_018383585.1). Lineage (GTDB taxonomy): Bacteria > Pseudomonadota > Alphaproteobacteria > Rhizobiales > Beijerinckiaceae > Microvirga. The sequence continues at coordinate 21,704 of NZ_JAHAMK010000035.1, read as the reverse complement.
ATCTAATCGCTCTTCCATGCTCGGCTCGAAGTAGCAAAACATGCCGCGCCCCTGAGATTTAGCTTCGTAAAGGGCGAGGTCTGCACGCTTCAGCATCTGGTCGGGTGAGACAATGTCTGCTTCGACCGGAGCGATGCCGATGCTGGCGCCAATGACGATCTCACGCCCATCGACAGAGTAGGGGGCGCTCAGCCGCTCCACAATGCGTCTCGCAAGAACGGTACAGGGTTCGCGCTCGCCCGTAACCTCCTGGAGGATTCCGAACTCGTCGCCGCCGAGGCGAGCGACCGTGTCGCCTTCGCGCAGGCAGTTCCGAAGGCGATCAGCGACAACCTTCAAAAGCGCATCGCCAATCTCGTGACCTAAGGTATCGTTGACGCTCTTAAACCGATCGAGATCCAAGCATAGGGCAGCAAACCGGATCCCCTTCTGTTGCCACCTGGTGAGATGCACCGCCAATCGCTCATGGAAGAGCGCGCGGTTCGCCAGTTTAGTCAATGCATCGTGGCTGGCTGCATGAGCGAGACGACCGGTGAGAGCATGGAGATCCCCATGGGCTCGTTCCAGCAGTTGATTATGCCTGCTGAAGAGGCCGATCAGGATCAGCCCAAGCAGAATCAACCCGAGGGATAGACCCGAGAAAATCCAGTACAAGCGATTGAGTGCTTGCTGGTCCTGGGCAATCCTCTCACCTCCACGAATCTGTGCATATGATGCGAGTTGCAGCAATCGTGGCTCCAGCGGCTCCAAGAGCTGAAGCGCCTGCTGAACGGCGCCTGGATGCTCGAGTTCTGCGATGAGAGGCCGCATGAGGGCCAAGACATCCGCAAAATGGCGGAGAGTGGCCAACTGATCAGGATCGTCCTGGATGATGCTTTGAAGGCGGCCCTCGATGAGGAGCTTCGCTCTGCTGAGAAGGATCTCGAAGCGGAGTTCGACCTCCTCCTTATCGGCGCCACGGCCCGGGACATTGAAGGCATCCAAACGGCGCTCGAGGCGCATAAACTCTGAAACCGCCTGGCTTGCGTGCCAGGCCGGGTTATAGTGCGTGATATCCCCCAGAACCTTCTGACGTTCAGCAACCAGCACCGCGATATAGGTACTCGCCAGGAGGAAGCAGACAGTAACGGCACCAAAAATGACTTTGAGCGTGCGCAGTGACACAGATACGTCCTTGGAGATAATGCGCCGATCCTATCTCGCTAGATCATGACGGGATACTATTAAGTACTGGCAGATGGGCAAAGCGCCCACGCTCCCAGCTCACCCAAGGCGCGATATTTGGTTGCATGGCGTACTTCTTGAGCCAATCCTTCATCTCGGCAATCTCGCTGGCTCGATCACGGATCACTTGCTCCGCGAACGTTCTGGCTTCCGGGTCATCCCCGGACTTTAGCCCGCCCTGGGCAAAGTCGCTGGCAGCCCGATCGTGCGGGATTATCCCGCAGACGAACGCGAGGTCAGGATCCTTGGCCATAATGCCCATTATCATCGCCTTCCGGCCGTCGGCGTGCGCCTCGGTCAGGCACTCTCCCGGAAGGCCGGCTGACAGCATGGGCATGTGGTCACCGCCCGCGGACATCCGGGACTGGTTCTGCCGGGCTGAAGGAGCACAGGCTGTGCATCAGCGCGGCACTTGACTCCTCAGTCGGCTCGCGGCTGACTCTTCTTCCGATGGGCCAAGTCGCTGTACTTCTATCGCTTTTCCGACTTTGCCCGGGATCATGCTTGCGCGCTGACAGTGGGTCAAACACTGTGCCGGTTCACAACTTAGGAACCACTGATCAATCAAACATGATGGTGGCGAGAGGCTATTTACAGGCCATTGGCTGACTGGCCCAAAGACCAGCAGTATCTCATCGCCCGTTAAATCCGGCTAGCCTAATGCAGAGTTTCTGGGACGAACCGCTCACTCCGCATAGTGATCCTCACTGATACCGCCATCTGTTTCTGTTTATCTCTGACTTCGACGGTGATTGCGCCACCTTTGCTTGCTGGTAAACGATCTGGTACGAATTCCCCCGCAACGTGCATCGCGGTGGTCTCGGCAGCATCGATATTCTTCAGATCCAACCCAGTTTCATCAGGCTCAAGGTCGAAACCTTCTCTTACGTCAAAGTAAAAACGAGGCATAGGTGGTCCCCCCTAATAGGACTCAACCCATGGTTCTACTCCTAGGCTGTGTGGACGGATTTGGCTGAGCATTGGCTGAGTGGATTCCCAAATCAGTTGGGTGATGATTCATGGCAGGTCGGCTTCAGGAGGCGCGACCATGCTGACGGGAATGACGGAGGACGATTGGGCCACGGTGCTGCGGGTGTTTGCGACCTCATGCTCCCGGCGCGGCGCCAAGGGCCGCAATGACCGCCGCTTCCTGGAGGCGCTGCATTACTTCACAGTCCACAGCATCACCTGGCGAGCCCTACCCGAGGATTTCGGCAACTGGAACTCAGTCTGGAAACGCTTTTGGCGCTTGAGCCGGGCGGGCGTGTTCGAGGCCTTCTTTGAGGCTCTGGTGGCGCTGAGCGAGACCGCTCATCTGGTGCAGATGTTCGACTCCACTATCGTGCGGGCCCATGTCTCGGCCGCAGGCGCAAAAGGGGGCAGAGCCGGCAGGCGCTGGGTCGCTCACGCGGTGGGTTCTCGACCAAGATCCACCTCAAGACCGACTGGGTTGGCGATCCGCTGGGCTTTTGCCTGACCGCTGGTGAGGCCAGCGACAGTCCTCAGTTCGAGACGCTGCTCGACGTCGGGCCGGACATCACGCCCCGTGCTGCGGTAGGCGACAAGGGCTATGCCGCCAAGGCTAACCGACAGGCTGCCCGCTCCCGCGGCATCTGCCCGGCCATTCCGTACCGCACGACCACCAAAGAGAAGCCGAAGTTCTTTCCCACGGCGCTCTACCGCGGGCGCGCTCGCATCGAGCAAACCATGGGAAAGCTCAAGCGCTTCAAGCGCATTGCTTTACGCTGCGAGAAGACTGACGTGAACTACGGTTCCTTCGTCGCACTTGCTCTGAGTTTCATCCTCATCAAATCCGTCCACACGACCTAGCACTTGTGTAAATCCCGCTAGGACGCGATTACGGCCGATACCATTGAGATGCCCACGCACACCGCCGTTGGAGATCCAAACTGGATCAGAGCCACAGGTCCGTGTGCCTGCAGCAATGTCCGTTAATCCCTACTTATCGGACATTGCAGGTGGGTGCAGAAATTGTGCTCGCGCTCCATTAGCTCAGCCTAGCCGAGCCACAGACGCCATAAGATCGAACTCAGTGATCTCATTCCTCTTGGCTTGGGCGGTCCGCCGCGCCGCTTCGTTTACCACCCACTCGACATCGCTCATGGACGTCCGGCCAACTTCGCTGCAATGTTGGGCAGGTTCGGCATGTCTGCATGGGGCCGGCCCGCCCAAATATGTTTCAGGGCCAGTTGGACCTCGTCCGCACCTGGATAACCGATCTCGATCAAGTGGTCGAAGCGGCCGCGCTGAAGGATACTCTCAGCTTCATCCTCATCAAATTCGTCCACACGACCTAGGACGCGCTGTGCTCTCCTATGGTTGCGCGCAGCTGAAATTCGCAGCCTCGTCGATGTTCCCGGTGCCAGAGTACTTCGCCACCTGCGGATACGGGCACAGCGGGCGGGATCGCACGACCTGCGAGCCTGCCATCTGCCGCGCCTGAAGGGAATCCGGGGCTTTGCCGCTCTCGACCCAGTTGATGAGCGGTGTCATGGCGTCGAAGCGGTCGGGGCCGAAGCCACCGCGGCAATGAAACATGCCAGGCACCATGAACAGCCGATAGAAGTTACTTGTCCGCTCCTCGCCCATCGTCCGACGGACCCGCTCATAGTAGTTCACACCCATCATCGGGTTCAGGGCAGGGTCGGCCCAGCCGAAGTAGGTAATGAGGCGCCCACCGCGCTTTTCGAACTCGGACAGATCCGGGTTGTTGGCGTCGAGGATCTCCCGGATTCGGGTGATCGGCTCGACATCCTTGTCGAAGTTGAACTGCTTCCACTCCAGGTTGGGCTGCGAGGTGGGAGCGCTGGCAAAGTACTTCAAGAAGCTCTCGCCATAGGCAAGCTGACGGCTCTTGGGTCCCTCAGAGACGACCCACTCCTTCCACCCGCTCGCGCCGCTGGCATCCGACGGCTCCGCCCCCGGAAGCTGGCCCGGGAAGATGACCTCGCCGTTGCTCTTCACGCCACCATAGATGGTCTGGAGCGTCTCGACTTGGGCTTGGGTGAAGCACTGATCACCAGGTTGGCCGTCGGCGCATTTCGGCAGGTCCTGAGCCGGGTTGAAGGAGCATTGGCGTGGGTCGGCCAACAGACCGTCCTTGGCCCCGTCCACGGCATCGCACTTGTCCAGCACGGCCTTGGCGATCACAGGAAGCTGCCGGAGGGAGATCGGCGCCTTTGCCAAAGCCTGAGCGTTCCACACGCCCCAGAGCTGGGTTCCGGTGAAATCGAGCACAGGGGCGCCGGCGAGAATGCCGTCAAAGTCGCCTGGGTAGCGCTGAGCCGAGATGAGACCCTGACGTCCACCCGTGGAGCAGCCGTCCCAGTAGGAGTAGGAGGGAGGACGATCATAGTAGGCCTGGATCAGGTCCTTCGCCCTGGTGACGGTCACATGGACCCCGCGCGAAGCATAGTCCACGAGCTTGCCCAGGTTGTTATCGGCGAAGCTGCCGAGCGGTTGGGCCCGGGCATCGTGGCCGCTGTTCTGCTGGACCACGGCAAAGCCCTGCCGCAGAGCGGCGTTGCGGGTGTCCTGCCGGCTGGTTTCGGCCAGGTTCTCGCCGGCATAGCCGCCATTGCCGAACATGTAGAGCCGCCGGTTCCAGGCATCCGGAAGTGTGATCTCGAACTGGATCTCCGGTTGGATCACACCCGTAATCTGACAATGAGCAGGGTGCCGGTCGGTCGCCTCCGAATGTCTCGCTTTGAGGTAGGACACTTCTGGGAGCACCAAGCGCTCGATAGCCGTGCAGGCCATCTGCGGGGATGCCGGCGTCGAGCGAAAGGTGGCATCGGACTGTGCCGCGGTAAAGCTGGAGGCGTTCTGTGCGTGAGCCGGGATGATGCCGACCCAAAGCACAGCGGTCGCGAGAAGCGGGCGTTCGAAGGCGTTCATGCGCGTTTCTCTCCCTTGGCTGCGGCCATAATTGCCGCTTGTCTATATTCAGGAGGAAAGAGGGTAGAGGGCGGCATGTGCTTCTCAATGGATCAAATATGCATTGCATTGGACAAACCGCACATTCGGCTGAGTATTACACCGCCATCCCTCGAAGCGGGGAACTCTGATCATCCATATGATATTTCACACCGTCCATAGACCGATCCAAATGGAGTCCCTAACGGCGATCTCTTGGCACGGAGCTGAAGCAGGACGAGAGCCCGTAGATGTGGGTGCAGGCAGACCTTCAGCCATTTGCTCCGGTGTCTTTTTCTCCTCCTGCGTCTCGGTGCAGCCGCTGAAGTGTCGATCTCCTTCTCGCCTGATCCCGGTATCACATTTCTGCATTCGAGCAGAGGGGAGTGGTGCGTGGAGAATGAAAGAGGCTGGTGGACCCACCTTTTCTACGCAGGCATCTGTTGGGCAGTGCCAAGGCTTAGGGTGACTAAGCCCCGTGCGAACGCGTGCTGTCGAAGCGTCTAGGATGGCCTATGCGTTGGCATAGGAGAGTATCTCCTTTCGGTCGGTAGCCGATTTCTCTCTGATCCTAAAAGATGGTTTCCGGAACACATGAGCGACAGTTGCTTCAGGGCACTGGACCCAATGCCACGAGGAGGGCTGGCAGTTGGTTCTCAACGGAGCACGGGTGAACCCAGGCATCGGACGCTGGCCAGTCTCCTTGGCTCGCTGGGCATCGCTCGCAGCACTTTTCATTGCACTCGTCGCACGCGTCTCCCGGCCCGGACCCTCAATTCTAAAGCTCTCCAGTCGGTCCGTTAAGACGGATCTAGATGACGGTGCCGGCGGAACGATGGCGCTGGTGGTGGCTTGGCCCGTGCTCTGGGACTTCAGCCACTCCCCCCGGCTGACTGATGCCGCGCTGCTACCGGCAACCCAGTCCCTTGACGAGCCGGTCATCACTGGCCTCGGCCTGTACCGACGCGACCCAGTGGCGGCAGCACCCGGAGGCCGCCGATGAGCACCGTCTCGTTCCTCAACATCGGCATGCACGGGTACATCAACCCGACGCTCCCGGTTGTAGCAGAGCTCGCCCGGCGTGGTCACACGGTGACCTACCACACCTTTCCCGCGTTCGCGGCCCAAATTGAAGCCGCTGGTGCGAAGGTCCACCTTTACCCCGGGGGCGACCTGCCCCTGCCGGATCCGCCGATCCCCCTCGCGTTGCTGAAAGAGCTCGCGCGGAGCGCCCTCGACCTACTGCCCAGCGTGCTCTCGGACCTCGGCTGCATCCGGCCTGACCTGATCGTGCACGGGGCAGCCTGTCCATGGGGCGCAGTGGCCGCGCTTGAGCTCGGTGTGCCGGCGGCGGCCACGTTCACCACGTTCGCGTTCAACCGGCAGGTGCCCAGCCCCACCGGCATCTCCCGCGAGCTGGGGGCCGCCGCGGCGGCCCATCCTCGCATCGGCTGGGGTTACGCCTCCGCACGCTGGGCTCTGCACCGCGGCTACGCCGCCGGCAAACTGCCCCTGACCGACCTGATGAACGTGCGCGAGCCGCTGAACCTGGTCTTTACCTCCAGCGCGTTCCAGCCCGGAGCCGACGCATTTGACGCCTCGTACCGGTTCGTCGGGGCGAGCGTCGGTTCCCGCCTGACCGATCCGGAGTTTGACGCCGTCCGGCTTGAGGATCCCGTGCTGTACGCGTCGCTGGGCACGGTGTTCGACGGGGGAGCCGCCCTGCTGCGGACCTTCGCGACCGCGCTGGCACCACTGGGCGGCACCGTTGTCATCTCGACTGGGCACACGGAACCGGCAGACCTAGGTCCGCTACCGGCCAACGTGCTGGCCCGCCGATCCGTGCCGCAGCTCCAGGTGCTGGACCGGGCGGCGCTCTTCGTGACGCACGGCGGCATGAACAGTGTCAATGAGGCGATGCGAGCCGGGGTGCCGACGCTCGTCGTACCGCAGGGCGCGGACCAGCCGCTGGTGGCCCGGCGAGTCGTCGAACTCGGTGCCGGGCTCGCGCTCCGCACGGAGGATGCCACGGCGGAGACGGTGCATGCACTCACCCGTAGACTGCTGGACGAGCCGCGCTTCCGCAAGGCGGCAGCAGCACAGCGTGCCGCACAGCAGCAGGCGGGTGGCGCCCGGCGTGCCGCCGACGAGCTCGAGCGGTACCTCGACGCCGCCCGCGGAGGCACCGCGACCGATCGAGCACGGGGGCGCTGAACCATGTCGACGACCATCATTGTCCTGCTGGTCCTCGCCGGGCTGTCCGAGAGTGCCGGGCAGGTGCTGCCCCTGGTGGTTCGCAGGCCTAAGCTGTCCGCGTGGCTCGTGGCCGGGCTGATGGTGACCGGCACCGTCGTCGAGGGCACGGTGATCGCGCTGTGGCCGCTCGCCGCGTGGACCGTCGCCGGCCTGGTTCAGCCGGTCGTGGCGCCTGACGCGGCCCCGCTGACCGGCACGACCGGGTTGGCCTGGACACCCGCGCTGGTCGCCCCGCTGCTGCTGGCCGCCGTCCTCGCCTTCCCGCTCCTCGGGCCGTTCCTGCACATCCTGCTTTTGGCCGGTGTTGGGGCAGGGCTGGCCGGCCCGCTCGTTGCGGCGTCGGGACTGGGCTGGTGGACCGCGGCCGGGTGCATCGCCGTCGCGGCGGCCGGGCTCGCCGCGACAGTCGTGGTGGTCCGGCGGCTGATCGCGAGGATCATCGCCGGCGCCCGGGAGCGGGAGGTGATCGCATGAGCGAGCTCCTGCTCGTCGTCCTTCTGGCGCTCGGACCGGTTTTGGTTGCCGAGGGCTTGCTCGCCCGCCACGAGCTGATGGTTTACACCATCGGCCGGCGCAGACCGGTCGTCACGCTCCCGCCTAGGGTGCCCTACGCCAGGGGGGCCGACCCAGGGCGACCGCCGGACGCCTACGTGGTCTACCTGGACGGGATCGGTAAGCGCCGCTTCACCGATACGCGCGACGGCGGCCAATTCGTCAAGGCCATCATCGCCGGAGCACCGGAGTTGCGCGTGCTGGGCCAGGTTCAGCCCTACTCGCCCCTGGCAGCCCCGCTCGTAGGGCGCCCGGTGTGGGACTGGCTCCGGCGGCACGTCGGCATTATGCTGTTCCTGCACAACGTCATGCAGACCTTTGTGGCCGCCGACCACCGATACCGCCCGCTGTACAACCGGGCAGTAGGCGCCCAGATCGCCGACCAACTCCGGCTCGCAGGCTACGAGCCCGCCAGTGGCATGCCGGTCGTCCTGCTCTGCTACAGCGGCGGCGCCCAGGTGGCGACCGGCGCGGTCGAGGAGCTCTTCACACAGCTCCGCGCTCCGCTATGGCTGATCACGCTCGGTGGTTTCCACAACGGCGCCAACGACCTCACGCATGCGCTCCACCTGTATCGGCTCACCAGCGCGAACGACTGGATCGAGCGGGTGGGCATCGGACTGTTCCCCCAGCGCTGGCGCCTGTGGCGGCGCAGCGCCTGGAACCGGGCCCTGGACGCTGGGAAAATCACGGTGCACTCACTCGACCCGGCAGCCCACATTGGCCCGCAGAGTTACATCAGCCCCACGGCGCGGCTCGCCGACGGGCGCAGCTATCTCGATCGCACCACCGAGACCGTGATCGAGATCATCCGGCGCGACTGCACGACAAAGACGCTCGAAAAATGATGTCAAAGCGTCGATGTCACCCTGTGCTTTGGCATAGGTCAGTATCGCCTTTGGGCTGATAGTCGATGACCATCCGATATCAGATGATGAGATACTTCAACCAAATGCCAACGGGAGGGCTGGCAAGTGGTTCTTGGCGTAGCAAGGACAAATCGTGTCATCGGAAGCTGGTTAACTCCGGTGGCTCACTTGGTCTTGCTCGCCACGCTTGTCGCGTGTGTCTCACGGCCTGGACCTGAAGCTCTTCGGTCTACAACAGCGGAGAGCGGTGAAAGGAACGTCACCATCTTTGTCGCGACACTGCGAACACCAGAGCCCGGCTCGGCAACTGCGTTCAGCAGCGGTCAATCGCAGACACTTCGCTTTGCCCGGTACGTAATCTCGATCCCGCCAACACACCAAGCCGATGCGATCGAGTGGCCAAGTGATCCACCTAATCCGGCTACCGATTTCGTTACCGTCGACGCGGAGCGCCTCTCCGAGGCCGAGTTTCGTTCCGGTATCGCTGGATCGGAGGGTGATGGGCGGCTCATCCGACTTTACGTTCACGGATATAATAACAGCTTCCAGGAAACGGTTTATCGGCTCGCCCAACTCACGACGGATGCCCACGATGACCGGGTTGCGGTGCTGTTCGCTTGGCCATCCCAGGGGAAGCCGCTGAGCTATAGCGCAGACAAAGCCGCGGCAGCGGCATCCACGGACGGCCTTGCCCGGACCATGGAAATTCTCGCTGAGGAGCCGAACGCGCGGGTCGTGTTGCTGGCTCACAGCATGGGAGGATGGCTCACAATGGAGACGCTGGCAAAAATGAGCCGCGAGCGTCGGCGGGCGGTGATCGAGAGGTTTTCGAATGTCGTGTTGGCTGCTCCGGATATCGACGTCGTCGACATGGTTCGCCAACTCGAGGTCATCGGCCGGCTTCCTCGTCCACTCACCCTGCTGGTGTCGAGCGATGACAGTGCTTTAACCCTGTCCCGCATTATCTCCGGCGGCCGACGTGTCGGCTCGGACGATGTCCACGATCCATGGGTTCAGGCTGCGGCCAAGCGATATGGCGCCCGCGTGATCGACATCTCGGAGCTGACGACGTCTGATAGCTTCAGGCACGCACGCTTCACCGCGATGGTAGCACTTTACTCAAAATTTCAAGCGCAGATCGAAGATCCACTGGCCAGACGCTACGCCGGACCCGGTGCATTTGTGTTTAGAGCCGCGACCTCGACGCTAGAGCCAGTCGACCGGTAAACGGCCAATCTGATCAGCGAAGTTGAAGGTAGGCCAGGGCAAGATGACGTCATTGCAAGGAACGGAAAACTGCACTGCGGCACCCGCGCCCGTGGGGAACAAGCCTCCCAGGGCGCGGACCACGCTCTATGTCGGTCTTTCCCTGGGTCTGATCGTGCTTACGGCTGGTATCCTGCTCGCTATGGGCCGGACGGCGATCTGCACCTGCGGGACGATCGAGCTATGGCACGGGACAGTCAACGATTCTGGTAATTCCCAGCACCTGACCGACTGGTACACTCCGTCCCACGTCATCCACGGCTTCCTGTTCTATGGCGGAACGTGGCTCGTCGGCTTAGTACGAGGGAAGTCTCTGCCGCTGGGCGTGGCGCTCCTGATGGCTCTTGGTGTCGAATGTACATGGGAGATCGCCGAGAACACGAACACTGTCATCGACCGCTACCGGGCAACGAATATCGCTCTCAGCTATTATGGCGACAGCGTCATCAACTCGATCATGGATGTCATTGCCATGGTCGCCGGCTTCTGGCTCGCCCGGATCTGGCCCGTTTGGCTCACGGTGGTGGTCGCACTGCTCATGGAACTGATCGTCGGATACTGGATCCGTGATAACCTCCTCCTCAACATCATCATGCTGATCTTCCCTGTTGAGGCCATCAACCAGTGGCAAGCGGGGAGATGACCCGAGCGCTATGAAGCCGACCTAGACGTCCTGATGCTCAGAAGCGATCTGCCGGGCAGGTCTAATTGCGTGCTCTCAGCTCGGCGATGGCAACAATCAACCCTGACTGATACTTATCGCGCAGAACCTCGACCACGTTGCTGGCGCTCGTCGCCCCGATTCTCTTAATCAAGAAGCGGTTGAGGCTGTTCTGCCTTGCACGGCATCGCTCAAGTGCTTGCTCTGCAAGCTGCTCCGCCGTCTGATCCGCCCGCAGTCGTCCTTTTACGACGGTCGCGGCGCAGTTCTGCCATTGATCATTCAAAACTCTCGCCTCTTCATAGACGATCAGGGGGTCAAACTCATCAGCTTGGACGGCGAAACCAACAATCAATGCAGCGACCAGACAGCCGACGCACAGAATACCCCGCCACCTATGGCCTCGGGAGCGAACGGGCAGTGCAATGTCCCGGTATCTGGGTAGCAGAAGAACGCGATGGAGAGGTTTCCGCCGAAAACTGACCAGGTCGCGATGAGGAGGCGACGACAGGAGATCATTCATGTCTTTGCACCCCACGGGGAGACGGCTGGCGACAACATCCACTCCACCCACGCGGAGCAGTCCTCCGCCGTTCGCTGGGGCTGGTCAGGCATGAGAATGCGCTCCATCACATGCGCCAGGCACCACCTCGTAAACCGCTCCGCCGCTGCATGCTTATCGAGGATCTGGATGCCACCGGCGGCCTCATGAATGGTGAGGTATATCGCGATCTGCTCGACCGTCGGACCAAGGCTGTGCGTAAGGAACTCTCCTCCCAGGCGGGGGAAACGGCCAAGCGAACCGACGATGAGACGCAGCGTCGCCACTGTCGCTGGGGCCTCCATCACTTTAAGAATTGCAAGCCCCATCTGCCTCAGAGCCGAGGCTGGGTTCGGATCCTCCAAAGCAGGCGTTGGCAGTTCCTCTGCAATCCGTCCGGCCTCAGAATGAATGAGAGCCCTGAACAGATCGTCCTTGCTGTCGAAGTGATTGTAAAGCGTACCCTTAGAGACCTGGGCCTTCGTTGCGATCTCCTCCATGGTGGCCTCCGCATAGCCGCTCAGCAGAAAGATCTCTCGGGCACCGTTCAGGATCTGACGACTCTTCGGGATACTTCGACGATCAGAAACTCGTTTGCCGCTCGCGGGGGATGCCGCTCCGTGCATGGTAGATCCTCAATGCCTGTACCGTGGTCAGGGGTGGGCCCTGACAGCAATGCCAGGGCCCGGCGGGATGCTCATAGAGTCTGCGTGGAGGGGGCACAGGACTGCAGGCTGAGCATCACGCTGTCGGAATATTGTTGTTGGGCTGGACGATCGGCGAGGTTTGAGCGCGCTCCACTGTACAGCTGAACCACCTGACGTGGGTTCTCTTCGCGCTTCGGCTTCACCTGGGGCCGAGGTTGGACCCCAACCGTCCCCGGCGACTTCGCAGCCTGCGCCTTCGCATACCGGGCGAGGCCGATCTTGATGGTGACCAGCACGGGCGCGGCGATGAGAAAGAGTATAGCGACCGCATTGAACGCCGTATCAAAGGCAATCACGGTCGACTGACCTGCAACGATCCGCCCCAGAAGGCTCATGGCGGCGCGTCCGGCCCCCGCGGCGTCCATTCCTTTTGCCACCAGCATGGCTGTCATTGCCGTTAACCGCTCGCTGATTGCCGGAACGCCTGCGGAGACGTGGGAGCCGAGCACCGCGAGGTTGCCCGCAACGTTGTGCTCGATCAGGGTCTGAAGTCCCGCGACGCCCATGAGACCGCCAAGCTGACGGCCCGTGTTGAAGAGCCCGATGCCGGAGGCCAGATTAGCGCCGTTGAGAGTGCTGAAAGCGATTAGGGTGATCGACAGAAACAGGAACCCGAGGCCCAGGCCGCGCAGCAGGATGGCGCCCATCATGTCGTCGGCGCCGCTTTGACTGGTCGATCCGGACAGCATCCACATCGCTACCATGATCATCAGAATTCCGAACGGTACAGTCGCGAATGGAGCAACACGGCGCACTTGGAAGAGGAAAGCGGCGAGCAGGAGCGCTCCGACAAAAAGAGCGCCACTTGGCAATAAGAGAAGGCCGGCACCGGTTGGCGTGAACGCGAGGACGGAGACGGCAAACGCGGGGATCAGGAACGCGCTTCCGAATAAGGCGGCGCCGGCAACAAAGCTGACGATGAAGGCAAAGGTAAAATCATCTGACCGAAACGCTGTAAAGTCGAGTAGGCTGCGCGGGCTGGTCATGACCTGCTGACCGAGAAACGCCAGCAGGGCGGCTGAGCCGACTACGGTCAGCCACACGATGCGAGGCTCCTCGAACCAGTCCCACCGACTGCCCTGACTGAGAACGTAGGTGAAGCACAAAAGAGTGGTGGAGACCAGCGCGAAGCCGATCCAATCGAACGGACGCGGCGTGGCCTTACTGGGAGCCGGGCCATCGACCATCAGCAGGAGGCCGGCCGCCGCCATAGCCACCGGAACAACGCTGAAGAAGATCCAGGTCCAGGAGTGGGTATCGAGCAGCCAGCCTTGGAGAGCTGGCGCGATGGTCGCAGGGGCCACGACGGACCCCATAGCAAACAGAGCCTGCAGGATCGGCTGGTAGGTTCGCGGATAAGCGAGAAAGATGATCGCTTGGCCGACGACCAGGAGAATACCGCCGGAAAGACCCTGGAAGACGCGAAGCGCGATCAGCAGGTCCAACCGAGCCGTGAAGGCAGCCAGGCCACAGGCCGTGCCCATCACGAGTGTCGCCCCGATGATCAGGCTGCGTAGATTGATCCGGGTCATCAGCCAGGGAGCGGCGATGAACCCAATCATCTTGAAAGCGGTGTATCCAACATCCAGCCAGGCGAACTCATCCGGCGTGGCATAGATGTCGCCGATGATATCGGCGCGTCCGAGTGACAGGACGGTGCTGGCAATCGCCTCCGTCAGCGCCGCCAGCACGATGGCTGTAACAAGAAGAGCTCCTGTCGCAGGCTTGCCATGGCTCGGCAAGGCGACCACCGCCGTGGTCATGAGCCGCTGCCTTCGGTGATCTCAACCCGCGCCGACAGGCCAGGCACGAGGCGGCCTGGCAACGGGTTGTTGGCGAACCGGATCTTGACGGGAACGCGCTGGACGACGCGAACGAAGTTGCCCGTCGCATTGTCCGCGGGAAGCAGGCTGAAGGCGGACCCGCTGCCCGGCGCAAAGCTGTCCACCACACCTTCAAGCACCTCATTCGGATAGCCATCAACAGAGATCCGGGCGTGCTGTCCGGGCCGGATATGTTCAAGCTGGGTTTCCTTGAAGTTTGCCACGATCCACACATCGGCGACCGGGACGATATCGAGCAAAGAGGCGCCCGGCGCGACCAGCCGGCCGATGCGAACCTGGCGGTTGCCGATCACGCCACTGATCGGTGCCCGGACCACGGTGTTGTCGAGATCGATCTGGGCGAGGTCGCGTGCAGCCTGGGCCTGCGCCACGGCCGCCACAGCCGCTTCGCGCTGGGTTACAAGAACGGCGATGCGCCGCTGCTGAGCCTCGACCGTGGCCGCCGCTGCCGATACGCCCGCCTCGGCCCGCGATCGCGCCGCGTCACTCTCATCGATCTGGGCCTGACTGACGGCATTGCTGCGGATCAGCTGGCGGTGGCGGTCCGAGGCCTTGGTCGCGCGGTTCAACTCGGCGACAGCCGATTGCTTCTGGGCTTCGGCCTGCCGGATGAGAGCGTGCTGAAGCTGGGTCTCCGCATCGACATTGGTGAGGCGAGCCTGGGCCGCTTCGATATTGGCCACCGCTTGGGCAAGCCGGGCGCGGTAGTCCCGATCGTCGATCCGGAACAACACGTCACCCGCCCGGACCGTTTGGTTGTCCTCAACCTCGACCGTGGTGACGTAGCCTGCAACCTTCGGGGCGAGGGAGGTCACGTCGCCGCGGATGTAGGCGTTGTCGGTTGAGGTCTCGTCACTTGAGCGGGCCCAAGCCCAACCGGCCGCAGTGACGACACCTGCACCAAGGCACAACAGGATGCCGATCCGCTTCTTCTTGCTAAGACGCGCCATGGCGCCCTCCGGTAATGTGTGTTACCAGCTCCTTTTACGGTAATACTCATTACCGGTCAAGAGAGGCTTACCGCATGGTCCAGAAGCATGCCTGCACAAGAGAGGTCGCACCATTGAGCCGGTGGCGTGGAGGCCCACTCGATAAGTCTACGAAGACTATACTGAAGGTTAGGTACCACCCGCGACGACGTAGATCGAAGTAGGATATGGGTCGAAGGCTTATCGAGCGAGCATTGCCCATCATCCTCTAGCAATGGCGCAGTAGCGGGTTTAACCTGATCGTGGCCGGACTGTGATGAGACCGACCGCAAACAATCTGCCTGCCAGCGGAGCCCCGGATGGACTCAACCTCTCAGGCCGGCGGTGAGGGAGCCGACAGCCTCCAGGTTTTATGGGAGGATGATGAACGCGCCTTGTGCAGACGGGTGAGCTACGCTGGCGCCGACCGGACCACAGCGCTGGTGGTGGTTCCCGTCGCAGAATACCCGTCAGCCGCCACTCACGATCGCCTTTCTCACGAATTCAGCTTAAGAGATGAACTCGACCCAGCCTGGGCGATGCGTCCACTCGAGCTGACGCATGATGGTGGTCGAGCCAAGCTGGTACTCGAGGATCCGGGCGGCGAGCCGCTTGCCAGCCGGCTCGGCTCACCTTTGGAGGTGGAACGCTTCCTCCCCCTAGCGATCGACACAGCCATAGCCCTTGGCAGGGTCCACCAACACGGCCTGATTCACAAGGATATAAAGCCGGGTAACATTATAGTCGGCTGTGCGGATGGAAACGTGCGGCTCACCGGGTTCGGGATTGCATCGCGCCTGGCGCGTAAGCGCCAAGCGCCTGAAGCCCCTGAGATCATCGCCGGTACCCTCCCGTACATGGCGCCTGAGCAGACCGGGCGCATCAACCGCTCGATCGATGCCCGCAGCGACCTCTACGCTCTTGGTGTCACACTCTACCAGATGCTCACGGGCGCGCTCCCGTTCACCGCTTCCGACCCTATGGAGTGGGTCCACTGCCATATCGCTCGACAGCCTATCGCCCCGAACGACCGGGTGGAGCATGTCCCGGGCCCGGTCGCGGCGATCATCATGAAGCTGCTCGCTAAGACGCCCGAAGAGCGGTACCAGACCGCTGGCGGCGTTGAGCGCGATCTGCGGCACTGCTTGTCCGAATGGGAGGCCCACGGCCGCATCGATGACTTCCCACTGGGCCGGCAGGACAGGTCAGACCGGCTGCTGATCCCCGAGAGGCTGTATGGGCGCCAAGCCGAGATTGACACGCTGATTGCCGCCTTCGATCGGGTGGTCGCCGGCGGGACGGTGGAGTTGATGTTGGTGTCCGGCTACTCCGGCATCGGCAAGTCCTCGGTGGTGAACGAGCTGCACAGGGTGCTGGTGCCGCCAGGTGGCCTGTTCGCCGCCGGAAAGTTTGACCAGTACAAGCGCGACATCCCATACGCCACGGTGGCTCAGGCCTTCCAAGGCCTCGTCCGCCAGATCCTTGGCAAGGATGAGGTGGACCTAGCTCGCTGGCGTGAGGCCCTGCGGGAGGCACTCGGCCCGAACGGCCGGCTCATGACCAACCTGATCCCGGAGCTGACGCTTATCATCGGGGAACAACCCCCAGTTCCGGATCTTCCGCAGCAGGACGCCCAGCGCCGGTTTCATCTGGTATTCCGTCGGTTTATCAATGTCTTTGCCCGGCCCGAGCATCCTTTGACCTTGTTTCTCGATGACTTGCAGTGGCTCGACGCAGCGACGTTGGACCTGATGGAGAATTTGCTCACGCAGCCCGACGTGAGACACTTGCTGTTGATCGGCGCCTATCGGGACAATGAAGTCGGCTCGGCACATCCGTTAATGCGCAAGTTGCACGACATGCGCCAAGCGGGAGCGGTGCTGAACGATATCGTGCTCGCGCCTCTCACGAGTGAAGATCTCGAGCAGTTGATTGCAGATTCCCTTCATTGCGAGCCGGAGCATTCTGGCCCGCTCGCGGCCTTGGTTTACGACAAGACGAGCGGCAATCCCTTCTTTGCGATCCAATTTCTTTTCGTACTTTGCGACGAGGGCTTGCTCACCTTCGATCATGCTGAAGGACAATGGTCTTGGGACCTGCATCGCATTCACGCCAGGGGATATACTGAAAATGTGGCGGACCTGATGGCCCGGAAACTAGGCCGCCTAACCCCTGATTGTCAGAACGCATTGAAGCAACTCGCCTGCCTGGGCAACAACGCAGCGTTCACGATGTTACACGTGGTCTACCAGGATGCGGCAGAGCAGATGCATACGCATCTCGCGGAAGCGGTCGAGGCGGGCTTTGTTGTGCGCACGCAAGACTCCTATCACTTCCTTCACGACCGCGTTCACGAGGCGGCGTACTCGCTCATCCCGCGCGAGCTTCGGGCAGAGGCCCACCTCCGCATTGGCATGTTGCTGGCAACCCACACGCCTCTGGACAGACTTGAGGAAGGAATCTTCGAGATCGTCAACCAGTTCAACCATGGCGCTCACCTGATAACGTCGAATGCGGAGCGTGCTCGTATCGCTGAGCTCAACCTCCTTGCTGGCAGGCGCGCGAAGCTCTCAACCGCGTACACCTCCGCGCTGAAGTACCTTCACGCCGGACTGGACCTGTTAACCGATGAGAGTTGGACGGACAATTACGACCTGATCTTCTCGATCCAGGTTCTCGTGGCCGAGTGCGAGTTGCTGACCACGGCTATGGACGCCGCAGAAACGCGGCTGTCCATGTTGGCCAAACGGGCAGGAAGCGTTCATGATGTCGCTCTCGTCACGCGATTGCGTTTGACGCTGTACACCACGTTAGACCGCAGCGAACGTGCCATCGAGGTCTTTCTCGAGTACTTAAGAGGTCGTGGCATGAAGTGGTCGCCGCGTCCTTCCGAAGAGGAAGTATTGCGAGAGTATAACCGCGTATGGTCCTTGCTCGGGGAACGCGAGATCGAAGACATCGTTGACTTGCCCCTGATGACCGATCCGGAAGTCCTTGATGTTCTGGATGTTTTCACCGAGATCGTGACACCCGCCTTATTCCTTGATCCGCGATTTCTTGCTCTCGTGATCTGTCGGATGGTCAGCTTGAGTCTGGAGCATGGCAACACTGATGGGTCGTGCTACGCCTATGTATGGCTGGGTATGCTCGCGGGATCTCATTTCGGAAACTATCCGGCTGGGCTCCGATTTGGCAAGCTTGGTTGCGATCTGGCAGAGAAGCGTGGCTTGCATCGCTATCAGGCCCGCACCCATATGTCGTTTGCGACCCTGATCATTCCATGGGCGAAACACGTTGAGACAGCAAGGGAGCTCCATCGCCGCTGTTTCGATGCCGCGTATGAAATAGGCGATCTCACCTACGCCGCCTACAGCTGCAACGTCCTGAACACGACCTCTCTCGTGGCGGGAGCCCCTTTGGCGGAGGTGCAGCGCGAGGCTGTGACTGGCCTCGCCTTTGCGACCGGCATCCGGTTCGTTCTCGTCATAGATTGCATCACCGCGCAACTTGGGCTGATCCGGACGCTCCGTGGCTTAACAGCGACTTTCGGTGCTTTCAATGATGAACGATTCGACGAGCTTCGGTTCGAACGTCATCTAGCAAGTAACCCCGTATTGGCACTGCCAGAGTGCTGGTATTGGATCCGAAAGCTGCAAGCCCGCTTCTTTGCGGGCGATTATCTTGCGGCAGTCGACGCGTCCTTGAATGCTAAGCGGCTGCTTTGGGCATCGCCCGCTTTCTTCGAAACAGCTGAGTATCACTTTTACGGTGCGCTCTCGCGAGCAGCGGCCTATGATTCCGCACCTGACGATTTGCGGCACCAGCATTTCGAGGCTCTTGCCGCTCACCAGAGGCAGCACGAGATATGGTTGCAGCAGTGCCCAGAGAATTTTGAGAACCGCACCGCACTGATCGGCGCGGAAATTGCCCGTATCGAAGGCCGCCTGCTTGAGGCCGAACGGCTTTACGAGCAGGCCATCCACTCGGCGCACCGCGACGGCTTTATCAACACTGAAGGGATCGCCTACGAGGTCGCCGCACGCTTCTACGCTGGTCGCGGCTTCCAAACGTTTGCAGATGCGTACTTGCTCGAAGCACGCCGTCACTACGAGCGGTGGGGCGCCGACGGCAAAGTTGCACAGCTCGACCAGTTGTACCCACACCTCAAGAAAAAATGGCTGATCGCGACACCGACGAGCACCATCTTGGCGCCTGCGGACCTCTTGGACCTGACCACGGTCATCAAAGTCTCGCACGCCATCTCAGGAGAGATGGTTCTGGAAAAACTTATCGACAGTCTCATGCGCACTGCGGTCGAGCAGGCAGGTGCCGAGCGAGGCTTGCTCATTCTTTCGCAAGGGGGTGAGCAGCACGTCGCGGCAGAGGCTACCACCAGCAACAATGTGGCAATCGCACATCTATGCAACGAGCCTGTGGCCACATCTGTGCTGCCGGTGACGGTGCTCCATTATGTTCTGCGCACCGGGGAGAGCGCTATCCTCGACGATGCCGCCGTTCGGTCCCAATTCTCCGACGATGACTATATTCGCCAGCGGCAAGCCCGTTCGGTTCTTTGTCTGCCGCTCCTCAACCAGGCCAAGGTCATTGGGGTGCTGTATCTTGAGAACAATTTGGCCCCCCGCGTCTTTGCGCCGGCCCGGATTGCGGTGCTGAAGCTGCTCGCCTCACAGGCGGCGATCTCCCTCGAGAATACCCGCCTGTACCGGGACTTGGCGGAACGCGAAGGCAGGATCCGGCGCCTGGTTGACTCTGACGTGATCGGGATCGTCATCTGGGACCTAGACGGCCGTCTGCTCGATGCCAACGATGCCTTTCTCCGCATGGTTCAGTACGACCGCGAGGATCTGAAGGCAGGAATGCGATGGTTCGACATGACACCTCCGGAATGGCAGGAAGCGCATGTCCTCGAGGAGGCCAAAGAGCTTCAGGCGACCGGCATGATGCGAGCCCGCGAGAAGGAATACTTCCGGAAAGACGGCAGCCGGGTGCCGGTTCTGATCGGCGCAGCCGCCTTCGAGGTACCGCCCGACCAAGGCGTTGCCTACATTCTCGATCTGACGGAACGCAAGCAGGCGGAGGCCGAGGCCCGCGAAAGCGAGCGCCGCTACCGCGAGGTGCAAATGGAGCTGGCACATGCGAACCGCGTCACCACCATGGGTCAGCTGACGGGCTCGATCGCCCATGAGGTGAACCAACCCATAACGGCAACGGTCATCAACGCCCAGACGGCTTTGCGCTGGCTGGCACGGCGATCGCCCGATCTGGACAAGGTGCGGCAACTGCTCACTCAAATCATCAAGAATGACACCCGAGCGAGCGAGATCATTCACCGGATCCGTGGTCTCATCAAGAAGGCACCGCCGCAGCAGGATCTGCTAGAGATAAACGGGCTAATCTCTGATGTAATTGAGCTCACCCGCATCGAGGCGATGAAGAGCCGCGTCAGAGTCACGGCTGAACTCGCTGATGTTTTGCCGCTTGTTCGCGGCGATCGTGTGCAATTGCAACAAGTGATGCTCAATCTGATCCTCAACGCCATAGAGGCCCTGAGCGGCGTCGGAGACGGTGAGCGCGAAGTGCTGATCAGCACCGAGCCAGCCCGGTCGGGGGACGTGCTCGTCACCGTGCGGGACTCAGGCCCCGGCCTGCCAAGCACCGACCGTGTCTTCGAAGCCTTCTATACCACGAAGCCGGCCGGCATGGGCATGGGACTGTCGATCTGCCGTTCGATTGTCGACGCACACGGCGGACGCTTGTGGGCAAGCGCGAACGAACCACGGGGAGCCATGTTTCAATTTTCTCTCCCTCGGTCGGAGGAGGGCGCTTCCTTCGAGCACGCTAATCAGATGTTCCAAGAGTGACGGTGCAGCCCGTCAGACTGAGGACAGCCGGCCCAAGGGAGCGGCCGGCCGTCGCTGCGAACTCAGTCGCATTGGGCTACCGCGCCGTCCAGCCGCCGTCGACGGAGATCGCCGTGCCTGTGATCTGGTCTGCTGCGGGCGAACACAGGAAGGCCACGGTGCCGCCGAGTTGCGTAGAGGAAACAAACTCCAGGGACGGCTGCTTTTCCGCCAGCAGCTCCTTCGTCGCCTCCTTCTCGCTGATCTGCTTCTCTGCGGCAATGTAGCCGATCTGCTTCTCAACCAATGGTGTCAGCACCCAGCCAGGGCAAACCGCATTGCAGGTCACGCCACTCCCGGCAGTCTCAAGGCCAACCACCTTGGTCAGACCGACAAGCCCATGCTTGGCTGCGACGTAGGCGGCCTTATGGGGTGAACCGACGAGGCCGTGAGCGGAGGCGATGTTGACGATCCGCCCCCAACCCTGCTTCCTCATCAGGGGCACAGCGGCTGCAATGCCGTGGAATGCCGCCGATAGATTGATCGCCAGAATGGCATCCCACTTGGCGGGCGGGAATTCCTCCACAGGCGCGGTGAACTGGATGCCGGCATTATTCACCAAGATGTCAAGGCGCCCGAACGTCTCGACCGTGGTGGCGATCAAACCACGCACGGCTTCTCCGTCCGACATGTCAGCTTTGTTGTAGACCGCACGTACACGGTGGTTGCGCTCGAGCCCGCTGCGAGTCGCCTCGATCTCGTCGGCATCGCCAAGGCCATTCAAGACGATGTCCGCCCCCAGCCGGGCCAGTTGATCGTGTCCCACGGCGTGGTGTAAGAGCGCCAGTCCTCGGCTGAGCCGGGTTGCTCAGGCGGTCACGGCTGACAGCCTGCGAACGGGATCATCGCTCAACGCGCTCAGACTTTCCAGCGACATGTAGCGCCGGCTCACCGCCCATTCATCGTTCTGCTCCAGCATCAGGGCTCCCACCAGCCGGATCACCGCCCGGTCGTTGGGA
>NZ_JAHAMK010000034.1 GCF_018383585.1 Microvirga sp. 3-52 | reverse complement strand
ATCCGTGAGATTGCTTGCATAGCGCAGTTCATCTCGCCGATACTGTCGGCGAGTGGCCTCGGTCCAAACCATCTTGACCTCCATCGAATCTTCGCAAATCCGACGGAATCACAGGGGCTTGAGGCCACCCAACCTTTTTCAGTCAGCCTCTTAGGGATAAGCGTTTCCCCATCTCGATCCTATCGTACGATATCACAAAATGATTTATTGCGCGTGCATGAAACCTATATTTCGGCGTCAGAAATAGGATATCGGCTCGGGATATCAGTGAATTCAGCCTCCAGATATGGTAGAGTCGTGGGTCTGGAAAGCGTGACTCTTCCTAACCGAACGGCATACGTCGCGTATCGAAGAGAGTTTGAAGCAAAACATGATGAAATGTGGAGCTTTATAGTCCGGCACCGGAACAAAAATCCCTCCTCATAGAGACGGGAGCATGATCCGCTCTCCTGACAATCGATAATAGAGTATCATTTGTCTCAGTCTTGCATTGCGGTCCCATCACTAAAAAAGCTAACGGATATGGCACAGTGGCTTTGGAGCGATTTCCTAATCTAGGCCAAATCTACTCCACCATTGGTCGGGTTAGAACTCGATAAAAAGAGTTCGCCAAACAGGCTTTTCTTGCACATTTCACATACCGTTGGGCCGTCCAGGAAAAACGACTCGGCTTTTGCGCAATTCCGCGCAATCTGGCTCACCTTTTACGCAGCCACGACTCACATTTATGCAGCTTACCTAGTGCTAAACCATTGATTTAAAATAACAGTTTACAAGGCGTCGGCGCAGGAATTATGAGAACGCACATGAGTCCGCCCCTTTCATGTTCGATGGAACCGATATGGACCAGGATACACCCCGCCTCGCCCCACTGATCGTGGCAGCGCTCAATGACGTAGCCGGCTTATTGGCGTTAAACGATTTCGGTCCCAAAGGAGCGGATGGGCTTCCTGAGGGCATCGCAACAATGCCCATCGATTGCATTATCCTGTCCGGCAATTGCGTGCTGGAGACGGCGGAGGGCGCTTTCCGTCTCGTGAGAGGCGGGATCTGCCCAAGGCTTCTGATCTCAGGTGGCATCGGGCATGCAACAGAGGTTCTGCGCCGGAAGGTGGCCGCCCATCCGGTCTATCGGTCCGTACCAACGGAGGGACGAGCTGAAGCCTGCATCCTTACCGACATCGCGATGACATTCTGGGGCGTCGATCGTTCAAGTCTCCTGGTCGAATCGGATTCGACCAACAGCGGCGAGAATGCCCGATTCTCGCGCAAGCTCCTCGAGGACGCCGGGGAGCCGTTGAAGACCATCCTGCTCGTTCAGGATCCCACAATGCAAAGGCGGGCGGACGCCACGTTCCGCCACACCTGGAGCGATCGTTCCGAATTGTCATTCCTCAGCTGGCCGACCTTCACTCCCCGTGTCTGCCTCATGGAAGGAGAGCTTCGGTTTGCGTTGAACGGCATTGCCGGACCCTGGTCCATGGATCGATTTCTCGCCCTTGTGATGGGTGAGATCCCCCGATTGCGAAACGATTCTCATGGATATGGCCTGAACGGAAAGGGATACATTGCCCACGTTGACATTCCGGAACATATCCAGACTGCCTTTGCGCGCTTACAGGACGGCCTGGCTGGAGATTTCCAGAGCCGCCTGATGCCGCCGCACCCGTTATGGGCCTGAAAGCCTTCACGAGCCTTTGATAGGAGGCCCCTGACGGCGGCCCGAAGCTGCGCCACATAGGTCTTGCTCCACGACAAACCGGCTCGCCCCCTCGGCGGCCGTGACCCGTCCTCATTCAGGAGAACTCTCATGGCAAAGACTGTGGCCGAACAGTTCGTCGAGATCCTGGCCGCCGCGGGCGTCAAACGCATGTACGGCATCGTCGGCGACAGCCTCAACGGGCTGACGGACGCCATCCGCCGCCAAGACCAGATTGAATGGATTCACGTCCGGCATGAGGAGGTCGCGGCCTTCGCGGCCGGCGCCGAGGCGCAGCTGACGGATGGGCTCGCCGTCTGTGCCGGGAGCTGCGGGCCGGGCAATCTGCACCTCATCAACGGCCTGTTCGACTGCCACCGCTCGCGCGTGCCGGTCCTCGCCATCGCGGCGCACATCCCATCGCCTGAGATCGGCAGCGGATATTTCCAGGAGACTCACCCGGAGAATCTGTTTCGGGAATGCAGCCACTATTGCGAGCTCGTCTCCGGCCCCGGTCAGATGCCGCGCACCCTCGAGGTCGCCATCAGGGAGGCGAGGGCCAAGCGCGGCGTGTCGGTGCTGGTGATCCCTGGCGACGTTGCCCTGCAACCGGCCGCCGCGGCGCCAGCGGCCAAGCTCGACGGGCTGCTGCAATCCGCTCCCGTCGTCACGCCTGCGCCGGACGATCTCGACCGTCTCGCGGCGCTGCTCAACGAGGCTGGGCGCATCACGATCCTGTGCGGCTCGGGCTGCGCCGGGGCGCATGACGAACTGCTGGCCTTGGGCGAGCGTCTCCAGGCGCCCATGGTGCATGCTCTGCGCGGCAAGGAGCATGTGGAGTGGGACAATCCCTACGATGTGGGCATGACCGGTCTGATCGGCTTCTCGTCCGGCTACTACGCCATGCGCGATTGCGATGCCCTGCTGATGCTCGGCACCGATTTTCCCTATCGCCAGTTCTATCCGGACGGAGCCGACGTCCGCATCGCGCAGGTCGATATTCGCGGTGGGAACATCGGCCGCCGCGTCGCAGTCGATGCCGGCGTCGTGGGCGATGTCCGCGCAACCTTGGCCGCCCTGTTGCCGCTGCTTGACCGGAAGACCGACGGCGCACACCTCGCCCAGGCGCGGGAGCATTATGCCAAGGCGCGCCAGGCGCTCGACGAGCTTGCCGTCGGGACACCCGGCCGGCGGCCGATCCATCCGCAGCAGGTCGCCAAGGCGATCAGCGACCGGGCGTCGGCCGACGCCGTGTTCACCTGCGACGTCGGCCTGCCGACGGTCTGGGCGGCGCGCTATCTCGCGATGAACGGGAAGCGGCGGCTCCTCGGGTCGTTCTGGCACGGCTCGATGGCGAATGCGATGGCGCAGGGAATCGGCGCCCAGGCGGCCTTTCCCGATCGGCAGGTGATCTCGCTGTCCGGCGACGGCGGCTTCGCCATGCTGATGGGCGACCTCCTGACCCTGACCCAGCAGCGCCTTCCCGTGAAGGTCGTCGTGTTCAACAACGGCACCCTGGGCTTCGTCGAACTGGAACAGAAATCCACCGGATTCCTGGATTTCGGAACGGAGCTTCAGAACCCGAATTTTGCCGCCATGGCCGAAGCCATCGGCATTCGCGGGATCAGGCTCGAGGATCCGGCCGAGGTGGAGGATGGGATCGCCGCCGCCTTCGCCCATGACGGGCCGGTTCTGATCGACGCGGTGGTGAACCGGACGGAGCTTGCGATGCCACCCTCCGTGACCCTGGACATGGCGAAGGGGTTTACCCTCTACATGGTGAAGGCCGTGCTGAACGGCCGTGCCGACGAGGTCTATGACCTCGCCCGGACGAATCTCTGGCGCTGAGGGTCCCATCCCGCCGCGACCATCGTTGGCCTAGCCGTCCTCACGAGCCTTTGATATGAGGCAGATGACAGCGGCCCGGCTGCCGCCTTCAGGGATATGAGGACCATGGACAAGTTCACCGTGCTGGAAAGCGTCGCGGCGCCGCTGCGGATCATCAACATCGACACCGATATGATCATCCCCAAGCAGTACCTGAAGACGATCAAGCGCACGGGGCTTGGCACGGGCCTGTTCTCGGAGATGCGCTACCGCGAGGACGGTTCGGAGAATCCTGACTTCGTGCTCAACCAGCCGGCCTACCGCAACGCCAAGATTCTGGTGGCGGGCGACAATTTCGGCTGCGGTTCGTCCCGCGAGCATGCCCCATGGGCATTGCTCGATTTCGGCATCCGCTGCGTAATCTCTACCAGCTTCGCTGACATCTTCTACAACAACTGCTTCCAGAACGGCATCCTGCCGATCAAGGTGAGCCCCGAGGACCTGGAGAAGCTCTTCGACGATGCGGAGCGCGGCGCCAACGCGACGCTCACCATCGACCTGGAAAAGCAGGAAATCCGAGGCCCCGACGGCGGATCGGTCACCTTCGACATCGACCCGTTCAAGAAGCACTGCCTCCTCAACGGCCTCGACGGGATCGGCCTCACCATGGAAAAGGCGCCTTCCATCGACAGCTTCGAGAAGAAGCTCGCCGAGCGCGCCTGGGCCTGATCGTTTCCGAAGCGCCGAGATTGGCGCTCAACCCAGCAGGAAGCGTCGATGGCGCAGGGCAAGCCCCGGATACTCAACCGCGCCGACTGGGCCACCCATCCCGATCTTTTCTGGAAGGGTTATGTGGAAGGGCACAGGCTGGGCACCGGCGTGACCGTGCTCTTCTATGCCACGGAAGAGGTCGGCGTCGGGCCGAAATGGCACGTTCACCCCTATGACGAGATTTTCATCATCCGCGAGGGGCGGGCACTCTTCACCGTTGGCGATGAGCGCTTCGAATGCGAGGCGGGTCAGGTCGTTCTCGGACCGGCCGGCATTCCGCATAAATTCGTTAATCTCGGCCCAGGGCGGCTGGAGACCACCGACATTCATGTGAGCGATCGTTGGATCCAGACCGATCTTTCCGATCCGGAGGCTGAGGCCGGTTGAGCTAAGGGCGCCTATGACGAAAGCGTGAGGAGCGGCCCCGTTTTCACAAGATTAACCAAATTCCCTGCAATGTGCGGGCCATGAAGAACATCCTTGCCCCCATCCTCATCGTTCTCGCCGGCCTCGCTGCCGCGACACCCGCCGCGGCCCAGGCCGATTTCGGCTCATGTCTGGCCAGACTGCGCAGTCAGGCGGCTGCCAAGGGTATTTCCGGCCAAGCTTTCGATGTCGCGACCCGCGGTGTCACGCCGGATCTGGCGATCCTCGACCTCATGAACAACCAGCCCGAATTCAAGACCGCGATCTGGGATTATCTCTCGGCGCTCGTCGACGAGGAGCGGGTGCAGGATGGCCGGACCGCCATGCGTCAGTGGGGGCAGGCGCTCGCCTCGGCCGAAGCACGCTTCGGCGTCGATCGTCATGCGATCGCCGGCGTCTGGGGCGTGGAATCAAACTTCGGCAAGGATATCGGCGGGCGGCCGCTGGTGCAGTCCCTGTCGACGTTGGCCTGCTACGGACCGCGCCGCCGCGAATATTTCACCGGCGAGCTGATGGCGACGTTGAAAATCGTACAGGATGGGGACATCAATCCGGCCAATCTGCGCGGCTCCTGGGCCGGTGCCTTCGGGCACACCCAATTCATGCCCTCGACCTTCCAGCGTCTCGCCGTCGACGGCGACGGGGACGGACACCGGGACATCATGACCTCCGTACCCGACGCGGTCCACTCGACGGCGAACTTCCTGAAAAAGGCCGGCTGGGTCAACGGCCTGCCCTGGGGCTACGAGGTGCGCCTGCCGGAAAACTTCAACTCGGGCCTCGCCGGGCGCAAGAACAAGAAGCCTCTTGCCACCTGGGCCACCATGGGCGTGCGGCGCGTCGACGGACGTCCGCTTTCGGGCAATTACGCTGCCGGCATCATCATTCCGGCGGGCATCAACGGCCCGGCCTTTCTCGTCACCAAGAATTTCGATGCGGTCTATTCCTACAACGCGGCCGAATCCTATGGCCTCGCCATCGCGCTGCTGGGCGACCGCCTCAAAGGCCTGCCCGGCATCCAGACCGCTTGGCCCACCGATGATCCGCCGCTCTCGCGCGCCCAGCGCCGCGAGCTGCAGCAGCTCCTGACCGCCCGCGGCTACGATGTGGGCGAACCGGACGGCAAGATCGGCTCCAAGACCCGCGAGGCGATCAAGGATGTGGAGCGCCGCATCGGCCTGGAGCCGCGGGGCCGGCCCGGCGGCAAGGTGCTGGAAGCGCTGAGGGGTTGAGCGCCTCACATCAATAATCGCCATGAACGCGCAGTTGCAGTGGCAGTGAGTTTGGAGTTGTACTGACTTCATGCTCATCGCCATTCTCACGGACATCCACGGCAACCGCGAGGCCCTGTCGGCCTGCCTTGCCCACGCACGCCTGCTTCATACCGACCGCCTGGTTTTTCTGGGCGATTATGTCGGCTACGGGGCCGATCCGGCCTGGGTGGTCGATACGATCAGGGGGCTCGTGGACAAGGGTGCCGTGGCGCTTCTCGGCAATCACGATGCGGCCATCGACGGCTCCGACGAGGACATGAACAGCGTGGCCCGGGAGGCGATCCGCTGGACGCGCAATCAGCTCGGCATGGAGCAGCGGCGGTTCCTCGCCGACCTTCCCCTGACCCATGAGGACGGGAGCGTCCTCTACGTTCATGCCAACGGCTATGCCCCCCGCAACTGGGACTACATGGCGGGCCCCATGGAGGCGATCCGGCATTTCAGCCGCGTGGACGCGCACATCACCTTCTGTGGGCATGTGCACGTGCCGATGCTCTACCACATGAGCACCACCGCCAAGGTCGGCACCTTCTCGCCCGTGGCCAACAACGACATCCCGCTTCTGCCGACCCGCACCTGGCTTGCTGTGATCGGGGCTGTCGGACAACCGCGGGACGGGGTTGCGGCGGCGAATTACGCAGTCTTCGACACTGCCCGTCAGACCCTGCGCTACCTGCGAGTGCCCTACGACACGGCTACGGCGGCCCGCAAGGTACGGGAGGCGGGGCTGCCGGAGAAGTTGGCCCTGCGCCTCGAACAGGGCCGGTGACCATGCGGTGGCGCCTGAGCCCGGGCATGGTGATTGACGGTTTCGAACTCCAGGAGAACCTGGGGACCGGCGGCATGGCGCAGCTCTGGGCGGTCGCTCGCGAAGGGGATGCGACGCCGCTGATCATGAAGATCCCGATGCTGATCGACAGCGACGATCCACTGCCCATCGTCTGCTTCGAGACCGAGCAGATGATCATGCCGCGCCTGACAGGCCCGCATGTGCCCCGCTTCATCGCGGCGGGTCCGCTCGATCCAATGCCCTACATCGTCATGGAGCGGATTCCCGGGGAATCGCTCAAAAGCCGCCTCGACGAGGCTCCTCTGCCCTGGCCGGACGTCGTCATGATCGGAGCGAAGGCGGCGCATGCCCTGCACGACCTGCATCTCCAGCACGTCATCCATCTCGACATCAAGCCGAGCAACGTGATGATCCGTGAGACCGGTGAGGCGGTTCTCATCGATTTCGGCTTTGCCCGGCACGAACGCCTGCCCGATCTCCTGGCCGAGGAGTTTCGCGAGCCCTTCGGAACCACGCCCTACATGGCGCCGGAACAGGTGCTGCAGGACAGGGCCGACCCGCGCAGCGATCTCTTTGCGCTCGGCGTGATGCTGTATTTCTTCGTCACGGGGGAGCGCCCCTTCGGCACTCCGCGCGGCGGCCAGATCCGCCGCCGCCTGTGGCGGGACCCTGTGCCGCCGCGGGCCCTCGCACCCGATTGCCCCCCGTGGCTGCAAGAGGTGATCCTGCGCTGCCTGGAGGTCGATCCGGACGACCGTTACGCTACGGCGGCCCAGCTGGCCCTGGATCTGGAAAACCCGGAGCAGGTCCGGCTCACGGAGCGGGCGGAACGCCTGGAGCGGGACAGCGGCGTGAAGACCTTCCGGCGCTGGCTCAAGGCCCGCAAGGCGCAACCTCTCGAGACGCCCAACATCGCCGGACAGCTGTCCCGGGCGCCCATCGTTCTTGCCGCCGTCGATCTTTCACCGGGAAACGAGGATCTTGCCGAAGCCTTGCGCCTGATGATCGGCCGCATTCTCTCCATCGAAGGCGAGGCACGCATTGCCTGCGTCAACATCCTGAAAACCTCGCGCATCGCCGTCGATATCCTGGAGGACGAGGATGGGAGAAGCCTCCATGTCCAGCGCCTGGTCCTGCTCCGGCACTGGGGCGCGTCACTCGACATTCCGAAGGAGCGGATCACCTACAGCGTGCTGGAGGCTCCCGATCCGGCCTCCGCGCTCGTCGATTACGCCCACCACAACAATGTCGACCACATCGTCATCGGCGCGCGGGCCTCTTCCGCCCTGCGCCGCTATCTGGGCAGCGTTTCGTCCCGCGTCGTGGCGGAGGCGCCCTGTTCGGTGACGGTCGTCAGAACTCCCAAGGACCGGCGAGCAGAGAACGCCTGAGACGCCTTCGCCTAAGGAACGACGCGACAAAAGCTTGCCAAGCCGTGCATTCGGTCTTTTAAGGGCCTGCATTCGATCACGACAGAACAGGGTCTTCCCATGGCAACGCACAAGCTTCACCTTCTCCCCGGCGACGGCATCGGCCCGGAGGTCATGCGCGAGGTCGAGAAGATTGTGGGCTGGTTCCGCAAGCGCGGCGTCGGTTTCGAGACGGAGACGGATCTCGTCGGCGGCTCGGCTTATGACGCCCATGGCGCGGCAATCTCGGAAGCCGCCATGGACCGGGCTCAACAGGCCGATGCGGTCCTCTTCGGCGCCGTCGGCGGCGCGAAATGGGACAGCGTGCCTTACGCGGTGCGCCCCGAGGCCGGTCTCCTGCGCCTGCGCAGGGATCTTGGCCTCTTCGCCAATCTGCGACCGGCCATCTGCTACCCGGCGCTGGCCGATGCCTCCTCGCTCAAGCGCGAGGTGGTGGAAGGCCTCGACATCATGATCGTGCGCGAGCTCACCGGCGGCGTCTATTTCGGCGAGCCGAAGGAGATCGTGACCCTGGAAGACGGCTCTCAGCGCGCTGTCGACACGCAGCTCTACCACACGCATGAGGTCGAGCGCATCGCGCGCGTCGCCTTCGACCTCGCCAGGAAGCGCCGCAACAAGGTCTCCTCGGCCGAAAAGTTCAACGTCATGAAGACCGGCGTGTTCTGGCGCCAGGTCGTCACCCGCATCCATAAGGCAGAGTTCTCGGGCGTGGGGCTCGAGCACGTGCTCGCCGACAACTGCGCCATGCAGCTCGTGCGCTGGCCGAAGCAGTTCGACGTGATCGTCACCGACAACCTTTTCGGCGATATCCTGTCGGATATCGCCGCGATGCTCACCGGCTCGCTGGGCATGCTGCCCTCCGCTTCGCTCGGCGCAGAGGATCCGGCCACCGGCCAGCGCAAGGCGCTCTACGAGCCCGTGCACGGCTCCGCGCCGGACATCGCCGGCAAGGGCCTTGCCAATCCCATCGCCATGATCGGCTCCTTCGGCATGGCCCTGCGCTATTCCTTCGGTCTCCTCGACGAGGCGGATCGTCTCGATAAGGCCATCGCCAACGTGCTCGCCTCCGGCACCCGCACCAAGGACATCGCCGCTCCCGGGGCGAATGCGGTAGGCACGCAGGATGTGGGCGATGCCATCGTCAGGGAACTCGAGGCTCTTTCGTAACAAGCAAAAGCCCCGGGCCTGACCCGGGGCATCCTCGTAGGGCCGATTATCGGATCGAGCCCGTCGCCTCGACGTCCGGAACGCCGAACATGGGGAACGGGTTGCGCGCGCCGACGAACGGTCCGCCGATCGGGTCGGGAAGCGATCCCTCGCCGAAGCGGTCGCGCTGGAATGCCCAGGGGGGATTGGCGACGGAGGAGATCATCGGCGCCGTGACATAGCGGTTCATCGATCCGACCGGCGCCACCGGACCAGGATCGAGGAAGCTGCGGGGTTGGACCCGGAGAACGAGGGGACGATCCTGGGCCTGTGCATCCGCCACCACCGAGGCGGTCGTGAGCGCAGCCAATGAAGCCAAACCCAAAAGTGCGAAGCGGCGCATGGGTATATCTCCAAAAGTGGCGCATGGACGTTCTGTTGTGCGCCGTCAACACATGCAAATACTGTCAGAACAAGGCGAAGCTTCTAAATTGGTTCCGTAGAACTCCGCCGTTCGCCCAGAGGTGAGAAGGAAATCATCGATGCAGGATGAGCCCAAGATCCGTCTCGGTCTGTCGGCGAAGGAAGGCTTGAGCCTGCTGGGCGAGACTCCGCTGGTGGCGGAAACCCCCGAGGAGCTTCTCGATGACGAGACGACGCCGATTGCGCGGTTCTTCGTCCGCAACAACGGCTTGCTGCCCCAACCGGTGGATGACGCCGAGTCCTGGTCCTTCACCATCGATGGCGAGGTCGAACGCCCGCTCGCCCTGACCGTCGCGGAGCTGAAATGCCGCTTCCCGCAGAAATCGTTTCGCATGGTGCTCGAATGCGGCGGCAACGGCCGTTCTTTCTTCGAGCCCGAGGCGGAAGGCAATCCCTGGACCCATGGCGGCGTCGGCTGCGCGGAATGGACAGGTGTCTCGCTCGGCGACGTTCTGCGCGAGGCAGGCCTGAAAGAGACGGCGTTGTTCACGGGCCATTTCGGCGCCGATCCGGACAAGCCCGGAAGTCATGAGCGACAGGCCATGTCCCGGGGCATGCCGATCGCCAAGGCCCTGGACGAGCATACGCTGCTCGTCTGGGCGATGAACGGCGAGCCCTTGCCCTTCATCCATGGCAGCCCCTTGCGCCTCGTCGTGCCGGGCTGGCCGGGGTCCTTGAGCCAGAAATGGCTCACGCGGATCTGGATCCGTGACCGGGAGCATGATGGACCGGGCATGACGGGGCTATCCTATCGCGTTCCAATCCGTCCCCTGCCGCCGGGCTTGAACGGACAGGACACCGAAACCCGGATCCTCGAATCGATGCCGGTGCGGAGCATCGTTACTGCGCCGGCGGATGGCAGACGATATCCCGAAGGCACCCGATCCATTGAGATCCGGGGTGCCGCCTGGGCCGGTGACGACGAGGTTGCGCGGGTCGACGTGACCATCGACGGCGGCGCGACTTGGGTCGAGGCGGAAACGACACTGCCGCGCAATCGCTACGACTGGGTGCGCTGGCAGGCTTCTCTCATACTGCCGGGCAACGGTTATTATGAGATCTTCGCCCGCGCGACCGACTCGCAGGGGCGCGCCCAGCCCTTCCGGGCCGCCAACTGGAACCCGAACGGCTATGGCTGCAACGTGATGCACCGCGTGGCGGTTATGGTCGGGCCGGAGGTTTGACCGTAACGGAAGCGGTGCGGGCGCTCGCCCCACAGGCATCTGGGCGATTGCGCTCGGCTTGGGCGAAAACGGCTTTCAACGAAGGGCTTGCACCGCCTGCCAGGGTGATGCCGTCGATGAAGCAGGCGAGCTGCGCCTCGTCGGGAGCGGAGGATCCGCACAGCCAGCCCTGGAAGCTGAACTCGGCGGTCATATCCGAAAAGCGGAATGCCTCGCAGGTCTGCTCGCCCTTGTTCGCCAGGGTCATGGGGGCGGCTTCCACGGAGCCGAATTTCGTCACGACAATCCGGCTTTGGCCCTGATAGGCAACCGCGAGGCCGGAGCGAGCCGCCCGTCGGACCGTCTCGATATAGAAGCTTCCCGCAGGCTCGCCCGCTCCCTGGACCAGAGAAAGCTGCGCATACCGGAAATCGCCGAAGCGCCCGAGAACCAGGGTGTCCTCCCGGGCTCCGTTCGCATGCTCGCGTGCTTCTGACGTGATGGGAGCGGACGTGCCTGCGAGCGCATAGGCAGCCGGGGCAGGGGGCAGCGGTTTCCAGGCCGGCACCGGCGCGACCAGAACAGAAGACGGAACCGCTTTCCCGCGCTCGGCCGGACGAATGCTCTGCTCCTGCTCGAGGGCGAAATAGACGAGGCCTGCGATGCTGCAGGACGAGGTCAGGATGGTACGCAGCCAGGGCAAGGGCTTTCGACGCAGGCGACGAGCGGGGCGTTCGTCGACCCAGTCGGCGACGTCGTCCTCATCCCATTCGGCAAAGACTGCCCGTGGCATTGCTCAAACCAATCAAGTCCGGTGATCACGTCATCAACATGTTCTACCGTGACACTGGCCAAGTTTCGAAAGGTTTTGCTAAGCAAGGTAAACCAAAGCTTAACCCACCCGAGCGCTCCCCATGTCTCAGACGATCGTCCGCCTTGCCACGCTCAAGGATGCTGCGGACGTTGCGGCCCTGGTTCGGGCCGTGGACCTGCATTATGTCGGCCCGGAGATAGCCCAACCCCTTGAGCCGACCCTGGCCATGGTCGAGCGCTCCATGCGGGAGGCGGAAGGCACGCGCTATGCCCTGGCCTCCCGTGACGGCCACGCTGTCGGCCTCGCCTGCTTTGCGGTGTTGCGACCTGGCTTCAAGCTCTCGGGGCTCCTTTTCCTCAAGGAGCTCTTCGTCGAGAGCCACGCACGTGGACAGGCTGTGGGCCTCGTGCTCATGCGCTGGCTGGCGGAACATGCGCGTGCCCAGGGGCTGACGCGAATCGACCTGACGACCGACGGCACCAACACGGGCGCGCAGGCGTTCTACGAGCACCTCGGAGCCGAGCGGATGAACAAGGTCTTCTACCGGTTCAATCTCTCGACCGACGTGCTGACGGGCGATTGAAAGCGTAGCGCATACAAGGAAATGCTTGACGAAAGCGTATCTTTGGTGTGTTGCTGGCAGCGTATCGAAGCCCGAGCCGGGCTTTTGGATGGACGATGGCAATGGCGATGCTCAACCTGACGACGAGCAAAACGAAAACCGCCACGACGGCTGCAAAAACAGCCGAATAAGCCTCGTCGTCCCCGGTCCTCTCTCCCACGGGGCGAGAGGCGACGCCCGAACAGGGTTTTTAGTTTTCCGGGGAGAGCCGCAACAGGAGAAGATCAATGGGTTTCAAGATCGCCGTCGTCGGTGCGACCGGCAATGTGGGCCGCGAGATGCTGAGCATCCTCGCCGAACGGGCCTTCCCGGCCGACGAGGTGGTGGCTCTCGCCTCCCGCCGCAGCCAAGGGTCGGAGGTCTCCTACGGCGACAGGACGCTGAAGACGAAGACCCTCGACACCTACGATTTCTCCGATGTCGATCTGTGCCTCATGTCGGCTGGCGGCGAGGTCTCGAAGGAATGGTCTCCCAAGATCGCCGCGCAGGGTGCGGTGGTGATCGACAACTCCTCCGCCTGGCGCTACGACCAGGATGTGCCGCTGGTGGTGCCGGAGGTGAATGCCGAGGCGCTTCGCGACATCAAGAAGGGCATCGTTGCCAACCCGAACTGCTCCACGGCCCAGCTCGTCGTCGCCCTCAAGCCGCTGCATGATCGTGCCACCATCAGGCGCGTGGTCGTCGCCACCTACCAGTCCGTCTCCGGCGCCGGCAAGGACGGCATGGACGAGCTCGACCGCCAGACCAAGGCGCTCTATTCGCTGCAGGACGTGCAGGAGAAGAAGTTCCCCAAGCGCATTGCCTTCAACCTGATCCCGCATATCGATGTGTTCATGGAGGACGGGTATACGAAGGAAGAGTGGAAGATGATGGCCGAGACGAAGAAGATTCTCGACCCGAAGATCAAGCTTACCGCAACCTGCGTGCGCGTGCCGGTCTTCATCAGCCACTCGGAAGCCGTCAATGTGGAATTCGAGAACCCGATCACGGCGGACGAGGCGCGCGACATCCTGCGGGCGGCACCCGGCATCATGGTGATCGATAAGCGCGAGCCCGGCGGCTACATCACCCCGCACGAGGCGGCGGGCGAGGACGCCACCTACATCTCGCGCATCCGCGAGGACATCACGGTCGAAAACGGCCTGTCCTTCTGGTGCGTCTCCGACAACCTGCGCAAGGGAGCCGCGCTGAACGCCGTCCAGATCGCCGAAGCCATGGCCAACCGCGGCCTGCTGAAGCCGAAGAAGCAGGCGGCCTGAAGGTTGACCGGGCAAGGCTCCCGGTCTTGATGCATGAATGAAAAGAGCCGCTGTCGGACCCGACAGCGGCTCTTTTTACGTCCGCAGCGCCTGGCGGCGGCGGATTCTCGTCTGGATATGAAACCCCGGCAGGGGTTCTACCGGAACCGGGTCTCTCTCAAAAATCTTCGATCAGATGATGAAGAAGTCGGTGTGATCGAGAGCCCCACCCATCTTCTTCGGATTGGGTTCATAGTTGATCGTCGCAACCTCGACGGCGGCCTTGCGGCCGGTGCCGTCCGCATCGAAGAGGATCTGCGCCTTCTTGGATCCGATCTTCTTGATGATGATGTAGTCGTTCCCGTCCTTCGCGCTATCGAAGGCGACATTGGCGGCGCTGACCTTCTGGGCCTTCACGTCGTTGCCCCGCTTGTCGAGCTTCGTGAAGACCGAGGTTTTGAACACGTCGCCGTCGAGCCAGATGGCATCCTTCTTGTGCTCGAAGCCGTAGACGATGTCCTTGTGCTTGTTGGCCTCCGCCTTCTTGTTCTTCAGATTGGTGTCGAAAAGGAAGATATCGGTGTCTTTCAGGCCCTTGGTGGCGCTGGTGCTGCCATAGAGCCTGTCCCTGCCGGCACCGCCACCGATCGTGTCGTTGCCGCCATCGCCCTTGAGCGTATCGACGCTGGCTCCGCCTACCAGATGGTCGTGATTGAGTCCGCCTGACAGCGAGTCGTTGCCGGCGCCACCATAGAACACGTCGTTGGCGCTGGAGCCCGCCGTGAACTCGGGATTCCAATCGATCAGGCCGACAGCCATGTCCTTGACGAAGGAGGCTCCGGCGCTGTCGGTCACCTGGACCTTGATCCTGTGCGCGGCCGCCTGCTCGAAATCGAGTAGGAAGCCGTTGTCGACCACAAGGTCGTGTCCGTTGACAATCTTGAAGCGGCCGCCGGCGGTGTCGATGAGCTGGTAGGTGAACGTCTCGCCAGCATCCTGGTCGGCAGCGCCCAGGCTGCCCACGAAGTCGCCTGCTGCCGACAATTCACGGATGGAGGTGTTCGACAGGGTGATATCGGTCGGTCCGTGGTTGACCGGCTTGATCGTCAGATCGATCTGTTTGGTGACGGTGAAGGCCGCATTGCTCTGATCCATGATCTTCACGTGAACCGGAACCAAGGTCGGGCCGAGCACGTCGCGCAGCCCGCCTGCACCGATCTTCACGTTCCCGCCGGCATCGATCGAGAACTCGTTGCCCGTGTAGGCGCTGCCATCGGCGTTCACGAGAGCATAGGTGTAGCTGCGGAAGGCGGGCTGCGTGTCCGGATCGATCACGCTCTGCAGGGTCGCCAGAGTGGCGCCGGCCTGAGCATCCTTCGACACCGCATTGACCGCATAATTCGCGCCCGTCTGCGCCTCGTTTACGTCGTTGAGATAGACCTTCACGGTCGTGTTGACGGAGACCTTGCCGTCCGGCCCGCTTTCGCGGGCGCGCACTACCACGTTGAAGTATCTCTTCTCTTCAGGCGTGCCGGCATTATCGGCCTGAAGCCCGATGTTCGCGGCCTCGTAATTGGCACCGCCCTTGAACGAGATCGCGCCGGTATTCTCATCGATGGAGAACAGGTTGCCGGGATTGCCGACGAGCTCGTAGAGGATCGTCGTCCCGCCGAAACCGTCGTCGGTCGACTGCACCGTCGCGACGGTCGCGACCGGTCCGCCGTTCTCGCTGAGCTCCGTGACCGAACCATGTTGGGGCGCCGATGGCGGCGTGTTGCCGTCACCGACCGGATTCACCGTGATCTGGAAATCCTTGTAGGTCGAGACGGCGCCGGGACCGCCGTTCCTGTCCGTGACCTTCAGGGTGATCGTATAGGTTTCGGTCTTGGTGATGTCGGTCAGCGCCGCCACCTTCAGCTGGCCGTTCTCGAGCTTGAACCGGCCGCCCGCATTGCCGGCGCCGCTCGTACCATTGGCGCCCGTGGTGTCGAAAGCGTAGAGGAGCCCCGCATCGCCTTCCGGATCGAAGGCCTGTAAGGCCCCGATGAGGGCGCCGTCGGCAGCAGATTCGCTGATCGCGGCCTTCGTCGCCCCATCCGTGAAGGAGAAGCCCGTCGCTGCCTCGTTCAAGTCGCTCACATAGACTTTTACCTGGGTGGCCGCGGAGGACCAGCCGGTGAGGGACTCGGTGGCCTTGACGCTGAGGACATAGAACTTGCGCACCAGCGCCCCGACCATCTCGGTCTGCAGATCGGGATCCTCCGTCGATTCATAATCGACGGCGCCCACGAGACTGATCACGCCGCTCGTGGGGTCGATGATGAACTTGCTGCCGGGATTGGACGTGATCGAGTAAGCAACGGACCCGGCCGCAAGTCCGGGCGATAGCACGCTCGCCACGGGGGTGAACGGCGCGGCGTTCTCGTTGATCGGGCTCACGGACCCTTGCACCGCGGGCGCGACAGGCGCGCGCGTCGGCACGGTGATCGTGCCGTTCTGGAATTGCAGGAACTCGATGTTCTTCAGCGTGTCCGTGCCGTCGCGGGCATCACCCATGTTGTCCCGGACCGTCAGGGTGCCGTCGGAGCTGCGTGTGATGGTGTAGTCGGACAGGAGGCCAGAGAACAAAGCCGTGTCCTGGCCGGCGCCGCCGTCGAGCTGGTCGTCCTCGCCGCCACCTTCGAGACGGTTGCCGCCGCCGTTGCCGGTGATGATGTTGGCAAGATAATTGCCCGTGCCGTCGCTGTCGCCGGTACCTGTGAGAACGAGGTTCTCGACATTGTCCGCAAGCGTGTAGGAGACCGACGCGCGCACGGTATCGACACCTTCGTCGAGAGCCTCGTTGACGATGTCGCCCGCATCGTCGACGATGTAGGTATCGTTGCCGAGCCCCCCGGCCAAACGGTCTGCCCCCGCGCCACCGTCGAGGAGGTTGTTGCCTGCGTTGCCGGTGATCTGGTTGGAGTGTTCGTTGCCGTAACCGCTGATATCGTCCGATCCGGTGAGAGCGAGATTTTCCACATGCACGCCGAGCGCATAGGACACGGAGGTGCGCACCGTGTCGGTGCCTTCGCCGGCCCGCTCCGTCACGAGGTCGCCTTCATGATCAACCGTGTAGGTGTCGCTGCCCTCGCCACCGGCGAGAACGTCCGCCCCTGCGCCGCCATCGAGATGATTGCTGCCGCCGTTGCCGACGATGCTGTTCGCGAGATCGTTGCCGGTGCCGTCGATATCGCCTGCGCCCGCGAGAAGGAGATTCTCTACATTCGCACCGAGCGTGTGAGACACGGAAGCGCGTACCGCGTCGGTGCCCTCGTCGGCCGCTTCCGTCACGACGTCGTTTCGGTCGTCGACTATATAGGTGTCGTTGCCCGCACTGCCCGCCAAATTATCGGCGCCAACGCCGCCATCGAGAAGGTTGCTGCCGGCATTGCCGGTAATCCTGTTGGCCAGTGCGTTGCCCGTGCCGTTGAGGTTGGCGCTGCCCGTCAGCCAGAGATTCTCGAGATTCGTGCCGAGCGCGTAGGAGATCGACGCGCGGACGAGATCGGTGCCTTCGTCAATGGCCTCGACCACGACATCATCCATATCGTCGACGACATAGATGTCATCATCCGTACCGCCTGCCATCTGATCGATGCCTGCGCCGCCGTCGAGATAATCCTGCCCGATGCCGCCGATGAGGCTGTCGTCGCCGCCATTGCCGAAGAGGGAATCCCTGCCGGTGCCGCCGACAAGAGTCTCGACACCGCTGCCGCCATAGGCGACGTCGTCGCCCTTGCCCAGGTTCACGATGTCGGTCACTGTTCCGGTGCGTCCATCATAGAGATCGTCGCCCTCGTTGAGGAGGATGTCGCCCTGGATGGTCCCTTGATTGAGCAGGATGTCCCGGTCGTAGGAGCCGAAAACCGCAGTCTGCGCCACGATAGTGCCGGTGTTGCTCAGGAAGGAATCGCCGCTGGCGAAGGCAACGCCGAAGCTGCCGGCCTGGATCAGGCCGCTATTGGTTACATCGCCGGAGGCTTCCACGTAGACCCCCGTAACACCGGCTACGATCGTGCCGCTGTTGAACACGCCGTAGGGAGTATCGGGAGATGCGACGGCGGGCACGAGGCTCGACACTCCCAAAAGGAAAATGCCGGTATCGGTTGCCTCGATCCTGCCGATATTGGCGATGTGGTCGAGACTGCCATCGATTCCGTCGACGGCGCCGCTGATGCCGTAATAGCCCGACAGAATTCCGTGATTGAAGATATGATTGTCGGAACCGTCGAGGAGGATGGCGGCAGTGGTGGGGATGGTCAACGAAGCGGAAATCTGTCCATTGTTGACCACCACATTGGAATTGTCTGCCAGGACTATACCATGTGTGCCACCACGGACGGTTCCAGTGCTGCCGACGGTGAGGGCGCAACCGGCCCCCCAAAATACAACGGCTTGATCCTCCGAGCGGAGCGAGCCGTCGACGACAACCTCCGATCCAGGTTCTCCCGTGACCGACGTTTCAACGGTCGTGATCGATCCGCTTTGCGTGACGTGAAGCACGTCGTAGGTCGACGACTCAAGGTTAACGGCGGTGGTTCGCGTACTGGAAACGAATAAAGTAGTCATGACGGCCCCCTGGATAATTGAGATATGTTATTATATCTCAATGGGCCGTCAATCTCTAAACAGTATAGGAATAAACCGAACGACTGGCAGCCGATCGGTGCCTGCGTCTAGGGCGCGTCGACGCGGCGGGCACTGAACATCGAGACACGGTGGGGCATATCCTCGACCATGGATCTGTACTCCCCAGTCTCCGGATCGCGCACCATCAGGACGCCGGATGCCACGCCGAAAAAGGCGCCATGGAGCTGCAGCTTGCCACGCTCCACGAGAATGCGGACGCAAGGGAAGGTCATCAGATTGTTGAGACTGTTCTCGATGGCGGCGAGTTCCAGCCGAGCGAGATAATCGGAAAAATCCGTGTTTTCCCGTGGGCCGATGCGTTTAGCGGCCGGCGCGATCAGGTTCATCCAGCCGCCGATGAAGTCGCCCGGCGACAGGGGCGCCTTATCGTCGGCGAAGGCGCGGATGCCTCCGCAGCGGGCATGGCCCAGCACCACAATATGCTTGACCTTGAGCGCCTGCACGGCGAATTCGAGCGCTGCGGAGGTGCCGTGGTAATCGCCGCCCGTCTCGAAGGGCGGCACCAGATTCGCCACATTGCGCACCACGAACAATTCGCCGGGGCTCGCGTCAAATATGACTTCCGGCGAGACGCGGCTGTCGCAGCAGCCGATCACCATCACCTCCGGTGACTGGCCTTTTTCCGCGAGAGCCTCGAAGCGGTTCTTCTCGCGCGGGAAGCGCTCGTCCAGGAACGCGCGGTAGCCTTCGGTCAGACGTTGCGGGAACATGGGCGTCCTTCCATTACGGGTGAGTTATCTCGGCGAGCTTGGAGAGTTCGACATTAGCGCCGCACAGGAGCACGCCGACCCGCTCGCCCGAACCGGGTTTATAGGCCCCCGAGACCAGCGCCGCCAGTGCCGCCGCCCCGCCGGGCTCGGAGGCGATGCGATAGTCGCGCCAGAGCAGCCTCTGAGCATCGCGGATCGCCGCGTCGGTGACGAGCGCCACGTGATCGACGGTTTCGCGGCAGATGCCATAGACCAGATCGCCCGTGTTCTTCGCACCGAGCGAATCGGCGGCGACGGAATCGACCTCCACGTCCACAGGCCGCCCGGCCTCGAGGGAGGCGTGAAGCGCCCGCGATCCTTCCGGCTCGACGCCCACCACCTTCACGCCGCCGGCCCACCAGCTCGACACGCCGCTGATGAGCCCACCGCCGCCCACCGCGACGAGGACGGTATCGAGGCCAGGGGCATCCTGCTCCCATTCGAGCGCCGCCGTGCCCTGTCCGATCACGGTGCTCTCGGCGCCGAAGGGATGGATGCGCAGGGCGCCGCTCTCGGCCACGTAGAGATCGCAGGCGGCTTGCGCATCCGCATAGCGTGCGCCGCCGATCACCACCTCGGCCCCGTGCGAGCGGATGACCGCGATCTTGGCCGGGCTCGAGATCTCCGGCACGAAGATGCGCGCCTTCACCCCCAGCTGCTTCGCCGCATAGGCCACGGCCGCACCGTGATTGCCGCCGGACGCAGCGGCAACGCCAGCCGCGGGCACTTCATTCGACAGGAGCGTGTTGAACGCGCCACGGGTCTTGAACGAACCCGCATGCTGCAGGAATTCCAGCTTCAGGCTCACCGGTCCGTCATGGAAGGCGTCTCCTAGGTTCAGGACTGGCGTACGGCGGATATGGGGGGCGATGCGGGCATGGGCCGCTTCGATATCGGCGCGGGTGATGATCATGAGCTACCTGCGGAGCGTCCAGATGGCGACCGGAAGGCCGTGAGCATCACGGCCGGGCGGGTCGGGAAAGGATTGTCCCCCACCTCTCGCGAGATCCAGCGCCACGGTCAACCCCGCAAGCGCATCGAGCAGGTCGTCGGCTGTGGCGCCCCGAGGAGGGGAAGCCTCGATGAGAGCCTCGGGGAGAAGCCCGGAGCGCCTGAGAAACTCGCGACGAAGCGCCATGCCGGGCCCGTAGGGTGTTCCCTTCACCTTCTTCGGCTGGCCGAGCGCCTGGCCTCCGTTCAATGCCCAGAAGGCGAGTTCAGGATGCACCTCGTAGACGCGCGGCACCAGGTCGGGTCGGGCGCCCAGGAGCGCATCGATCTCCCGGATCTTCGGGAAGATGGCAAAGCCCTGCCGCGACACCTTTCTCGGTGGTTCGGACGTGGCTGCGGCTATCGTGCAGGCTTCCGCGTAATCCAGTGCCTCAACGGCGCGGCGCGATGGAATCGCGAAGACGGAGGATTGCCGCTCGCCGAGCAGGGGGCGAATCAGCTGCTCCGGCAGGCGGCCCGATCCTTCGATCCGGTCGGGCAGGCCGATGGGCATGTCGACGGCGATCACCGCGGGTTGCTCCGGCGCATTGGCGACGGCCTCGAATGTCGGGACCGTCACGAGGAGGTAGGCGTCCCGATCGCCCGCCCGCATAAAAACGGCAATCCACCCTGTCCGGCAGCCGTCGACCCCTGCAACCCACATTCGCTTATGCCTCCATTGATGCCATCCTCCACGTCATGGCCGGGCTTGACCCGGCCATCCCGATAAGGATAAGCGCGGCGTTTCAATCCATCGGGATCACCGGCACGAGGCCGGTGATGCCGTGGTGGGTGTTATTCTCTGCGGCGCCCTACCGGGAATGACGCTGTTCTTCGCGTTGGACGGCTACTAGAACCGATTGGCCGCTCGAGGGAAATGCCATGACCCTGATTCGTCCGCGCCGCAGCGCGCTTTACATGCCCGGCTCCAACGCCCGGGCCATGGAGAAGGCGAAGTCGCTCGTCGCCGATGTGGTGATCTTCGACCTGGAGGATGCGGTGGCGCCCGACGCCAAGGCGCAGGCGCGCGAGCAGGTCTGCGCGGCCGTGCAGGCAGGAGGCTACGGCGAGCGGGAACTGGTGATTCGCGTCAACGGGCTCGACACGCCCTGGGGCGAGGCGGATCTTGCGGCCGCCGTCGCCGCAGCGCCGGACGCGATCCTCGTGCCGAAGGTTTCCTCCGCCGAAACGCTCGCGGCGGTGGGCCTGCGGCTGCGCAGGTTCGGTGCCGCGGAGCGCACCAGGGTTTGGGCGATGATCGAGACGCCCCTCGCGATCCTTCAGGCCAAGAGCATTGCCAGTGCGGCCCATGACGTCGACACGCGACTGACCTGCTTCGTCATGGGCACCAACGATCTTGCCAAAGACACGCGGGCGCGCCTGCTGCCGGGCCGCACGGCCATGTTGCCATGGCTGATGACGGCCCTTGCCGCCGCGCGGGCGCATGGCATCGACATTCTCGATGGGGTCTACAACGCTCTATCCGATGCGGACGGCTTTCGTGCAGAGTGCGAGCAGGGGCGCGATTGCGGCTTCGACGGCAAGACCCTGATCCATCCGGACCAGATTGCTGCTGCCAACGAGATTTTTGCCCCATCGTCGGGAGAGATCGACAATGCGCGGGCCATCGTCGCGGCCTTCGACCAGCCGGAACATGCGGGCAAGGGCGCAATCAGCCTCAACGGCCGCATGGTCGAGCGGCTGCATGCCGAGGTGGCGAAGCGGACATTGGCGCTGGCGGAGGCGATTGCGAGACGATCGTAGAGCGTGTCGTCCTGGACGAAGCGCAGTGGAGATCCCGATACGGGAAAGCGCTTCGCCTCACTCGATCGGGATCACCGGCACGAGGCCGGTGATGACGTGGTGGCAAACAGTTCAATCGGCCAATTGCCTTGCCTCTTCCGGCAGCATGATCGGGATGCCGTCGCGGATCGGGTAGGCGAGTTTGGCGCGCCGGCTGATCAGCTCCTGGCGGGCCGCATCGTATTCGAGCGTTTCCTTGGTGAGCGGGCAGACGAGAAGCTCCAGGAGCTTGGGGTCGATCCGCGTCGCTTCCACAGGCTGGGGCGTCTCGGCTTGGGGAGTGTCCGGAACCATCGTGGTCATTCCTATTGCAGGGTCGAGTCC
Source organism: Microvirga sp. 3-52 (assembly GCF_018383585.1). Taxonomy (GTDB): domain Bacteria; phylum Pseudomonadota; class Alphaproteobacteria; order Rhizobiales; family Beijerinckiaceae; genus Microvirga. The sequence continues at coordinate 22,658 of NZ_JAHAMK010000034.1, read as the reverse complement.
GAGCCGGCACCGCCGCGGGCGAGCTCGATTTCGGTGAGTGCGATGAGCACCTCCGCCCGGGTCTTCAGATTAGGCGCTTCGAGCAGCGCCTGCTTCTCGCGCACGCCGAAGGGACTCATCATGCAGAGGGCATTGACGAGGGCCTCGTTGGGAGCCTCCTCGATGCCGCGCCAATCGACCTTCACATGCACAGCGTTGACGAAATCGCGCAGGGCCTTCACCACGCCGGCGCGATCCACGTCGTTCTCGCCGGAGCGTGCGATGAAGTCGGTGGCAAACGGCTCGAATGTCACCCGGCAGCGCCGGAACAGGTTGACCAGTGGCAGCTCCTCCTCGATGCGGAAGCGCGCGATGCCTATGAGAGTGATCAGATATCGCCCGTCGCCCGTCTCGGCGAGCTGCGTGATGCGGCCGGCGCAACCGACCCGGTAGAGCCTCGGCACATTCGCCAGGGGATCATTGTCCGCGTCCGGCTGCACCATGCCGATGATGCGGTCGGCTTTCAGAGCCTCATCGACCATCGCGAGGTAACGCGGCTCGAAGATGTTGAGCGGCATCTGCCCGCGGGGCAGGAGGAGGGCGCCAGGGAGCGGGAAGACGGGGATGACCGACGGGCAATCCTCTGGCCCTCGGTATACCGCGTTCATTCCCATTCCGATCTCCCAAACCGTTGGGCGTCAAGAGAACAGGAGCGAGGAAAGCCTCCGCCGCCCTGCCAGCGTCATCGCATCCGTCGGGCCCCAGGCCTCGAAGAACTGGACGAGCTGCTTGCGCGCGCCGTCATCGTTCCAATTGCGGTCGCGACGGACGATTTCAAGGAGGTGGTTGACAGCTTCTTCGCGCCGTCCGCGGGCGTTCAGGCCCACCGCCAGATCGAATCGGGCCTGATGGTCCGCGGGGTCGGCCTCGACCCTGCGCTGCAGATCCGTCAAGTCGCCGAGAGAGCCTGCCTGCTCGGCAAGTTCGATCGCCGCCCGCGCCCCGGCGAGGGCCGGATCGTTGGCTTTGGCTTCGGGGGCCATGGCGAGGAAGCGCTTGGCGCCTTCCAGATCGCTGACCTCCACATGAAGCTTCACGAGCGCTGCCAGGGCCGCGACGTTCTCCGGGTCCTGGGCGAGGATGGCGGAATAGAGTTCGGCCGCGCCGCCGATATCGCCCTCCGTCATCAGGCGGTCGGCTTCGGCCAGGATCTCCTCGGCAGCGCTGGGGCCGAGCGGGCCGACCAGGCGCTCGATGAAGCTCTTGATCTGGCTTTCGGGCAGGGCGCCCATGAAACCGTCCACCGGCTGGCCGCGCTGGAACGCGAAGACGGCCGGGATCGACTGAACGCCGAGCTGGCCTGCGATCTGCGGATGCTCGTCAATGTTCATTTTCACGAGCTTTACCTTGCCGCCGGCGGCACGCACGGCCTTTTCCAGGATCGGGGTGAGCTGCTTGCAGGGACCGCACCAGGGAGCCCAGAAATCGACCAGCACGGGCTGCTGCATGGATTCGGCGAGCACGTCCTGGCGGAAAGTCGCCGTGGTGGTGTCCTTCACGAGATCGTCGGAGGAGGTTCCGGGGACAGGGGTATCGGACAGCATGCGATCCTNATTCGGCGAGCACGTCCTGGCGGAAAGTCGCCGTGGTGGTGTCCTTCACGAGATCGTCGGAGGAGGTTCCGGGGACAGGGGTATCGGACAGCATGCGATCCTCGAAAAGTGAGAGTCGTGAGAAGGACGTCTTAGCGCATCGTGCAGAAAAGCAGGACCGGTTTTCTGCACGATGCGCCACTTGGAAATGAGCATCAAATAGATCCCAGAAGTGAACGCCGCCTCTGGGTCCGATGCTCTAAATGGGAGCTTAACCGTTGTCTGGCAATTCCACCGGCGGCTCCGGCAGGCGCAGGATGAGCGGATCGTGTCCTGTGGCCCGCAGGAACGTTACCAGATCCTCCCGCGAAACACCGGTGGTCATGGAATTGACCAGGGGGTGAAAGTTCACCCGCTCATGATCCATGAGATTGGCGTCGAGCACCATCGTGACCTTGCCTTCCGTATCGTTCACCACGGCGAACGCGGTGACCGAGCCGGGCTCGACCCCGAGCAGGGCGCGCAGCTGCTCGGCGGAGCCGAAGGAGAGGCGGCCGGAGGCGCCGATGGCCTCATGCGTGCGCTTGAGATCGATGGGGGTGTCGTGCTTGGCGGAAATCAGGAAGAAGCGGCCTTTCTTGTCCTTCACGAACAGGTTCTTGGAATGGGCGCCCGGAACCTGCTCCTTGACGGATTTCGATTCGGCTACCGTGAAGACGGGCTCGTGCTCCACCGTCTCGGCCGTGATGCCGAGCGAGGACAGGCGATCCAGGAGTTCCTGCGGGGACAGATGGGCCAAGCTTGCAACCTCCGTATGCAACCGGCTTCTAGCGACCGGAGGAAGCAGGCTCAAGGGTTTGCCGGAAAAGTTCTGCAGGACCCACTTGCAATGCGCGCCGTTTTGGGGCACATCAACGGCCTCGCAACGATGCCTCGCGCATCGCGGAGCGCGGGTGTAGCTCAGGGGTAGAGCACAACCTTGCCAAGGTTGGGGTCGAGGGTTCGAATCCCTTCGCCCGCTCCAATTCTCTCACGATCGAGAGATTACGAAGGCCCGCCGCATGGCGGGCTTTTCGCTTTTCAGGCCCCTCCCAAAAGCCAATCCGATGCCGCCGGCTTGGGTCTCGCCTCCCTGTGGCTTCGAGCGTATATCTCGGCAGAACCGGGAGACAACACATGGCGGACGCGCGGCACCTGAGCATCTTGAAGGAACTCGAGCGCAAGGTGCTCTGGCTCTCCACCTGGACCATCCACAACGCCAATCACCTGCGCGCAAACGAGGATGGGATGAAGATCGGCGGCCATCAGGCCTCTTCGGCTTCCCTCTCCACGATTCTGACCGCGCTCTACTTCTCGGTGCTGCGGCCGGAGGACCGGGTGGCGGTGAAGCCCCATGCGAGTCCGATCTACCACGCCATCCAATACCTCTTCGGCCGCCAGACCCGCGAGAAGCTGGAGAATTTCCGCGGCTACAAGGGAGCGCAATCCTATCCGTCCCGCACCAAGGACATCGACGATGTGGATTTCTCCACCGGCTCGGTGGGCCTCGGGGTCGCACAGACGCTCTTTGCGAGCCTCGTGCAGGATTACGTGAAGGCCCACGGCTGGGCGAAAGACCTGCCCGAGGGCCGCATGATCTCGCTCGTGGGCGATGCGGAGATGGACGAGGGGAACATCTTCGAGGCGCTGCTCGAGGGCTGGAAGCACGGCATCCGCAACACCTGGTGGATCATCGACTACAACCGCCAGAGCCTCGATGCGGTGATCCGCGAGGGATTGTGGGAGCGCTTCGAGGCCCTGTTCCGCAATTTCGGCTGGGACGTGGTGATCCTCAAGCACGGCTCCCTGATGCAGGAGGCGTTCAAGGAGCCCGGCGGTGGCAAGCTGCGGGACTGGATCGATTCCTGCCCGAATCAGCTCTACTCGGCCCTGACCTTCCAGGGTGGGGCCGCCTGGCGCAAGCGCCTCCTCGATGATCTCGGCGATCAGGGCCCGGTGACACGGCTCATCGAGAAGCGTACGGACGAGGAGCTGGCGCAGCTCATGTCCAATCTCGGCGGGCACGACCTGCCGAGCCTGCTCGACGCCTTCGAGAAGGCCCGCCGCCATGACCGGCCGGTCTGCTTCCTCGCCTATACGATCAAGGGCTTCGGCCTGCCGCTCGCAGGCCACAAGGACAACCATTCCGGCATGCTGACGCCGACCCAGATGGAGGCTTGGCGTGCGACCCAAGGAGTCCGCCCGGGTCGTGAATGGGACAAATTCGAAGGTGTGACGTTGCCGCAGGCCGAGATCGAACGCTTCCTGCGCGGGGTCCCGTTCATCCAGAAGGGAACCCGGCGCTACAACGCGCCGCAGGTGCCGGTCCCCGAGAAGCTCGCCTTCCCGGCCAATCCCGCCATGTCGACCCAGCAGGGGTTCGGCTTCATCCTCAACGAACTCGCCCGTTCCGACCAAGCGCTCGCCGCGCGCGTGGTTACCACGGCGCCGGACGTGACGGTCTCGACCAATCTCGGCGCCTGGGTGAACCGGCGTGGATTGTTCGCCCGCGAGAGCTTGGTCGACACCTTCAAGAAGGAACGGATTCCCTCCACCTACAATTGGGAATTCTCGCCGAAAGGCCAGCATATCGAGCTCGGCATTGCCGAGATGAACCTCTTCATCGTGTTGTCGGCGCTCGGCCTCTCGCACTCGCTCTTCGGGGAGCGGATCCTGCCCATCGGCACCCTCTACGATCCGTTCATCTACCGCGGCGCCGATGCGCTGAACTATGCCTGCTATCAGGATGCCCGCTTCATGATCGTCGCCACGCCCTCGGGCGTGACGCTGGCGCCCGAGGGGGGAGCGCATCAATCCATCGGCACGCCCCTCGTCGGCATGGCGCAGGATGGGCTCGCCTCCTTCGAGCCCGCTTTCGTCGACGAGCTTGCCGTCATCATGCGCTGGGCCTTCGACTACATGCAGCGCGACGGCGAGGGCGAGGCGGACGAGAAGACCTGGCTGCGGGACGAGACCGGCGGCTCGGTCTACCTACGCCTATCGACCCGCAGCCTCGAACAGCCGCAGCGCGAGATGGCGCCCGATCTCGCTTCCGAAATCCTGGCCGGCGCCTATTGGCTGCGAAAACCCGGTCCCAATGCCCAGGTGGTCGTCGCCTATACGGGCGCCGTCGCGCCGGAGGCTATCGAAGCCGTGGGACTCATGGCTGAGGACCGGCGCGACATCGGCCTGCTCGCCATCACCTCGGCCGACCGGCTCAATGCCGGGTGGACGGCGGCGCAGCGCGCCCGCGAGCGCGGGCTCGTCCATGCAAGGTCCCATGTGGAGCGCCTGCTCGCCGACGTGCCGCCCCATTGCGGGCTGATCACGGTGATCGACGGCCATCCCGCGACGCTGGCCTGGATGGGCTCCGTCATGGGCCACCGCACGCGCTCCCTGGGCGTCGAGCATTTCGGCCAGACAGGGACGATCAAGGATCTCTACCGTCACTTCGGCATCGACGCGCAGGGCATCATCGCTGCCGCCGGGATGATCGCGCCCGGCCGCCCGATCCGGCACCTCAGGGCCGTGTGAAACGTGGCGGGGCCTTAAGTCTGCCCCGCCCGCAAAGCTACCGTCGCAACTCCGGCACCGATCAGAAGGCTGCCACCGGCCCGGTTGACCACGCGCATCGTCCGCGGGCTCTGGACGACGCGGCGCGCCCGTGACGCGATGAGGGCATAGGTGATGACGTTGGCGAAGGCGAGGATCAGGAAGGTTGCCGCGAACACGCCCACCTGAGGCAGAAGAACGAGCTTCGGATCGATGAACTGGGGCAGGAAGGCGATGAAGAAGGTCAGGCCCTTCGGGTTGAGCGCCGTGACGAGCCAGGCATGGCCCAGCATCTTCAGGGAAGACGCCGCATCCGTGCGCGGCCTGGCGTCGAGGGCTCCACCGGCCCGCCAGAGCTTGATGCCGAGCCAGACCAGATAGGCGGCGCCCGCCCACTTGAGGATCGTGAACAGCGTGGCCGAGGCGGCGAGCAGGGCTCCGAGACCCAGCAGCGATAATGACATGGCGGTGAAATCGCCCAGCGCGACCCCGATTGCCATCGGCAGGGCGGTCCGCCAGCCCTGTCCGAGGGCGTAGGACACGACCAGCAGAATGGTCGGTCCCGGAATGACGAGCAGAACGGCCGAGGCGGCGGTGAAGGCGAGCCAGGTCTCGAGGGTCATGACAACTTCCGATGCGACGATCCGGTCATGCAGCCATGGATTCAGGTCCGTGTCGAGGGGAAGCGCGCCGCCCGAAAGCGGCGAACGGGCGCTCATGTGGAATTCCAGCCCTGCGCAGGATTTGCCGCCGAGGGGCTTTGCATGCTAACCGCGAGCCCTCCGGCACGAAAAACCTTAGACAGAGCATGGCCCGCAAAAGCCTCCTTCGGGGCGACACCCTTCCCTTGATCAGCCGCCTGTGGCGCGACTGGATGCGTCCGCATGCGAGGACGCTCGCCCTGGTGCTCCTGCTCGTGATCCTGGTGTCGGGTGCGACTGGGCTCTACCCGGTACTGATCAAGGCGGCCTTCGATGCCTTCGATGCCAAGGACGCGCAGGCCATCATGCTGGCGCCGCTCTTCGTGATCGCGGTCACCTCCGTGAAGGGCTTTTCGCTCTTGGCCCTGACGGTCCTCACCAACAAGGTGGTGACCCGGATCGAGGCCGACATGCAGACCGCGCTCTACGGCCACCTGATCGAGGCCGATCTCGCCCAGATCGGACGCGAGAGCCCGGCCGCCCTGACCCAGCGCTTCACCACGGATTTCGCCTTCATCCGGGAGGCGCTCACCAGACTCTCGACGGTGTTCCTGCGCGAGATCACGACCATCATCGCCCTGATCGCCGCGATGCTCTGGATCGACCCGGTCCTGACCCTGGTGGCGGCTATCATCGCACCCTTCTTCGCCTATCCCGTGAACCAGATCGGCCGCAAGCTGCGCCGGGTCGCCGTCTCGACCCAGGAGCAGACGGGCCTGATGGCAAGCCTCATCACCGAGAGCCTGGCCGGAACCCGCATTGCCAAGACCTATGGGCTCGAGCGCTATCTCAAGGCGAAGGCCGCCAAGACCTTCGACGATGTACGCGATCTCAAGATGAAGGCCGCCAATGCCCGCGGGCGGATGGATCCGATCCTCGAGACCGGCGGCGGCCTCGCGGTCGCGATCGTGCTCATGCTGATCGGCCGCAGGATTCTGTCCGGCAACAGCACGGTCGGCGACTTCACCGGCTTCGTCAGCGCCCTTGTCATGGCGGCGCAGCCGATTCGCGCGCTCGGAAACCTGAACGCCATCGTGCAGGAGGCAGCATCGGCCCTCCACCGCACCTTCACCATCATGGACGAGGCGCCCCGGATCCAGGACAAGCCCGGAGCCAAGCCGCTCGCACTCGAAGGCGGCGAAATCGAATTCTCGGATCTCACCTTCTCCTACGACGGCGAGGCCGTGGCGCTCGACCGCGTCAATCTGGTGGCCAAGGCCGGCCAGACCACGGCTCTGGTGGGCCGCTCCGGTTCCGGCAAGTCCACCCTCCTGTCCCTTGTGCCTCGCCTCTACGATGTCAATCAGGGCTCCGTCCTGATCGACGGGCAGGACGTGCGGGACGTGACCCTGGCCAGCCTGCGCCGCGCCGTTGCCGTTGTGAGCCAGGACGTGATCCTCTTCGACGACACCATCCGGGCCAACATCGCCTTCGGGCGCTCTGGCGCGTCCGAGGAAGACATCGTTGCGGCCGCCAAGGCGGCAGCGGCCCATGACTTCATCATGAAGCAGCCGGAAGGCTACGACACGGTGGTCGGCCCCGGTGGCGGACGCCTGTCGGGCGGCGAGCGTCAGCGCATTTCCCTTGCCCGCGCCTTCCTGAAGAATGCCCCGATCCTGCTGCTCGATGAGGCCACTAGCGCCCTCGATTCCGAATCGGAGCGTCTGGTGCAGGACGCCATTCGTCGCCTCATGAAGGACCGCACCACCCTGGTCATCGCGCACCGGCTCTCGACCGTGCGCAATGCGGAGAAGATCGTGGTGATGGAAAACGGGAGCATTGCCGAGACGGGATCGCACGAGGCCCTGATTGCGAAGAGGGGCACTTACGCCCGCCTGCACCGCCTGCAGCTCTCCGACGACGGGGAGCACAACCTGGTGGCGTTATAGTCCTTGGAGGCCGGCCTTACTCGCGCCGTATGATCCTGTCGACGAGGAGGCTCGACCAGAAGCTCGGGCGGAAGTTCCGCTCCAGGGCCTCGGCGTCGTACCGCGTCTCGATCCAGGTGAGGAACGGAATGCCCTTGGCCTCGCCCTCTCGCCGGTAAAGATCGAAGAATTCGTCGAGGATGCCTGTCTTCGAAAAGCGGAAATGGCCGAAACGCACGGAGAGCTGGCGCTGGGCCTCGTCGATGGACTTGCCCTCGTAGACCACGAGGTAGAGGGCCGCCACGAAGCCCGCCCGGTCCGCGCCCGACTTGCAGTGCAGGACGGCCGGGTACTCGATCTTGTCGAAGAATTCTTTGGCGGAAAGCAGCGTTTCCCGGTCCGGCGCCCCTCGCGAGCGGACGATGAACTCCTCCAGATGGATGCCGAGCCGCTCGCAGGTCTCCTTCTGAAGCTGCCACGAACCGTGCTCGCGGCCGCCGCGCAGGTTGATGATTGTGCGCACGCCCTCGGCTTTGAGGACGGCAATCTGGTGCGGAGCGGGCTGGGCCGAGCGCCACAGGCGGTCGGTCACCCGGTGCTTGTTCAGGTAGAAGAGGCGGAAGACCCCATGATCGACGAGCAGCATGTTCGCCCAGGCGCGCAGGCGGCCGGACAGCCCCTCCACGGGCCTGTCCCAGCGCGCGATGCGGGCCATGCGGCGGGCATAGCGGATTTCAGGCTTGAGAAACCTGTTGAACACGTCGATCCAAGCAATCTGTCTAAATGTAAGATAATTCGGTTTGCGACCGAAGGTGGCCCTTATCGGCGATAGGAGCCGATTAATCAATCGCTTGCCTTTTAAGTAGTTGCCGCAGGTGAAATTCCGACGCTTGGGCCGAAACGGGTCCCCGGAGATGCAACCAATCGGTTGCCGCCCTGCGGCCGGTCGTGTAAGGGGTGCGTTTCGAAACAACCCTCCTCGACGAAAAGAGCGGCTGGACACCGGGCCTTGAGAGCTTGCCGGCGCTGGATCGTTGAGATCAACAAGCAGTTCAGGAGAGCGGCGTCATGTCGTCCACCTTCGAGACCGTCGCCGGCATCATTTCAGAGACCGCCGATATCCCGCGCGAGCAGATCACGCCCGAGAGCCATGCCATCGAGGATCTCGGCATCGACTCCCTGGCCTTCCTCGATATCGCATTTGCGATCGACAAGGCCTTCGGGATCAAGCTGCCTCTGGAGCAGTGGACGCAGGAAGTGAACGAGGGCAAGGCTCCTGCCGAGGAGTACTTCGTCCTGAAGAACCTCGTGGCGCGCATCGACGCCCTCGTGGCCGCCAAGCAGGCCTAATATCATAAGAACTCCATCCTGGCGGGTAGGCTCCGTAGGCCTTTCGATATGCCAGCCCGGATGGCAGGCGCGACGCAGCCCTCCTTCCCTTGTGGGGAGGAGTTGGAGGTGGGGGTGTAAGCGCCACGCTTGTCCGGTTCAGCGCTGGCACCCCCACCCCTAGCCCCTCCCCACAAGGGAAGGGGGAACAGGTTCCGCAAAAAAATGCGCCTCGAATATTTTGAAATGATCGACCTGGTGACGAACCTCGACCGCGAGACCAAGCGGATCGAGGTATCCTCCACCGTGCCGATGGAAAGCCCGGTTTTCGAAGGGCATTTCCCCGGCCATCCCCTCGTCCCTGGCGTTCTTCTGACCGAAACCATGGCCCAAGCCTCCGGCTATCTCATGCTTGGCCTCATGGGCTTTTCCCACATGCCGTTCCTGATGGGCGTCGACAAGGCGCGCTTTCGCACGTTCGTCGGACCGGGTACGGTGCTCACCGTCACGGCGCAGCTGGAGCACGAGGGCTCGGGCTACGCGGTGACCAAGGCCAGGATCATGGCCGAGGGCAAGCCGATCTGCGACGCGGAGCTGCGCTTCCGGATCATGCCCTTCCCCGAAGGCATGGACGGCCTGATGCGCGCGCAAGCCAGGCGCATCGGCCTCCTGGAGGAGGCTGTTTGATGCGGGATGTCGTCGTTACGGGGATCGGGCTGGTCTCCAGCGCCGGGGAGGGCCTGGAGGCGCATCTGACGGCGCTTCTGGGCGGCGGCGCTCCGAACACGGATGCCACGACCTTCGAGCCGTTCCCGGTCCATCCGGTCGCGGCCCTGGAATGGGACCGGCAGATCCCGAAGAAATCGGACCAGCGCCAGATGGAGGCGTGGCAGAAGCTCGGCTGCTATGCCTCAGGTCTCGCCCTCGACGCGGCGGGTGCGAAGGAGGACGCCGCCCTGAAGAGCCGCATGCAGCTCATCGTCTCCGCCGGCGGCGGCGAGCGGGACTACGCGGTCGACGGGCAGATCCTCACCGGCTTGGCGAAGGCCGGGAACCCGGGCGTCTTCCTCAACGAGCGCCTGATGGGCGACCTGCGCCCGACCCTGTTTCTCGCGCAGCTCTCGAACCTCCTGGCAGGCAACATTTCCATCGTTCACGGCGTGACGGGAGCTTCACGCACCTTCATGGGTGAGGAATCGAGCGGCGTCGATGCGATCCGCATCGCCCGCGAGCGGATCGCATCGGGGCAGGATGACATCTTCCTCGTCGGCGGAGCCTACAATGCCGAGCGGGCCGACGTGCTCCTGATCTACGAGATGGGCGGCTTCCTCTGGAAGAAGCCGTACCGCCCGGTCCGGGAACGCCCAGCCGACGGCGGTGGCATGATCCTCGGATCCGGTGCCTGCTTCATGGTGCTCGAATCCCGAGAGCATGCGGCATCACGCGGCGCAAAGCCGCTCGCCGCCATCGCGGGCATTGCCTCCGACCGCTCCCGCCGCAGGGCGGGCAGCATCGAGGGGGCGCTCCACGCTCTGTCGAAGCGGCTCGGAGCCAAGCCCGACGTGGTGATCTCCGGTGCCACCGGCATCAAGGGCATCACGGACGAGGAGCAGGCGGCGCTCAAGGACATCGCGCCGGGTGCGGCGGTTCACGCCACCGGCGATCTCGTCGGCCATATGATGGAAGCCCAGGCCCCCACCGGCGTGGCGCTGGCCGCCGGTCTGATCGCACAAGGAAAAGCAGGCGAGGCGTTCGTCACCTCCGTCGGTCACTGGCGCGGCGAAGGCGCCATCCGGCTCACCAAGGCTTGAGGAGAAGGCTATGGCGCTTCGCGATAAACAGGGTCGCCCGCTCGTCGCCGTCACCGGCATGGGCACGGTCACATCCCTGGGCCAGGGCAAGGACGACACCTGGGCCGCACTCACGGCCGGCAAATCCGGCATCCACCGTATCAACCGCTTCCCCACGGAAGGCCTGCGCACCACCATTGCCGGCACCATCGACACGGTCGATGTGGAGCCCTTCTGCGCTCCCATGCTTTCCGAGCGCCTCGCCATGCTGGCGGCGGAGGAAGCCGTCGGCCAGTCGGGCCTCGCCCAAGAGGATTTTCCCGGGGCACTCTTCATCGCCGTGCCTCCAGTCGAGATGGAATGGCCGCAGCGCCAAGCGCTGGCCAAGGCGTCTGGTCAGGAGGGGGACGTCACGTACAAGGACCTCCTGAAGGCGGCGGCTTCCGGCGAGTTCAAGCCCTGGCACGACCTCTTCATCTTCGGCACCGTTGCCGACCGGGTGGCCAATCGTTTCGGCACCAGGGGTTCGCCGATCTCGCTTTCGACCGCCTGCTCGTCCGGCGCCACCGCGATCCAGCTCGGCGTCGAAGCCATCCGTCGGGGCGAGACGGATGCGGCGCTCTGCATCGGCACCGATGGCTCGGTCAATCCGGAATCGCTCATCCGCTTCTCGCTGCTCTCGGCGCTTTCGACCCAGAATGAGAACCCGGAAGGCGCCTCGAAGCCCTTCTCCAAGAACCGCGACGGCTTTGTCATGGGCGAGGGCGGCGCGGCCCTCGTGCTCGAGAACGCGGAAAGCGCCAGGGCGCGCGGCGCCAAGATCCTCGGTTATGTGCTCGGCTGCGGCGAGAAGGGCGACGGGTTCCATCGTACCCGCTCCTCGCCTGACGGCATGCCCGCCATCACAGCGATCCGCCAGGCGCTCGAGGATGCGGGCGTTGTCCCTGAGGACATCGACTATATCAACGCCCACGGCACCTCGACGCCGGAGAACGACAAGATGGAGGCCATGAGCTGCACCGCTGTGTTCGGCGAGCGCATAGCCAATCTTCCGATCTCCTCGAACAAGTCGATGATCGGCCACACTCTCACGGCCGCCGGTGCGGTCGAGGCAGTGATGTCGTTGCTCACTCTCGCCACCGGCCGCATCCCGCCGACAATCAACTATCAGGTACCGGATCCTGCGATCCCGCTCGACGTGGTTCCGAACGTCGCCCGCGATGCGAAAGTGGACTACGTGCTTTCGAATTCCTTCGGTTTCGGCGGCCAGAACACCTGCCTCGTCTTCGGGGCCGAGCCGAAAGGGGCTTAGATATGAGCCGGGTTCTGGTGACGGGCGGGGCTAAGGGTGTGGGCGCCGCCATCGTGCGGGCGCTGGTTGCGGCTGGCCACGATGTCGATTTCACCTACCGCTCCTCCGGCGATGCCGCGAAGGCGCTGGCCGAGGAGCTGATGCAGGCGAACCCTGGCCGCACCATTGCGGCGCATGAAGTCGATCTTGCCGACAAGGCGGCCCTGGAAGCCTTCTGCGAGACCATGGAGGGCGAGAACTTCTTCGGCCTCGTGCACAATGCGGGCCAGCCCTACGACGCGCTCGCCGCCATGATGCAGCAGGACAAGGCCGAAGCCGCCATGCAGGTGAACTTCTGGTCGCTTACCCGGATCGCCAAGGCGCTCATGCGCGGCATGATCCGCGCCAAGGCCGGTCGCATCGTCACCATCGGGTCCGTCGCGGCGCTCCAGGGCAATCCCGGCAATGCGGCCTATGCGGCCTCCAAGGGCGCGCTGATCTCCTACTGCCGCACGCTCAGCGTCGAGACCGCCAAGCGCGGTGTCACCGTCAACGTGATCGCGCCGGGCTTCATCGACACGGACATGATGGCCCCTTATGCGGCCTACCGTGAAAACATGGAGAAGCAGATCCCGGCCGGGCGCTTCGCCAAGCCGGAGGAGATCGCGGGCCTCGCCGCATTTCTCCTGAGCGAGCCTGCCGCCTACATCACCGGCGCAGTGCTCCCCATCGACGGCGGCCTGACTTCGATGCTGGGTGTGCATCGGTAGTCTCCCCTGTCGACCTCGGCGCTGATGCTTTGCGAGAGAATGATACCTCTCACGTCATCACCGGCCCTGTGCCGGTGATCCCGATGGATTGAAACGCCGCGCTTTTCCTATCGGGATGGCCGGGTCAAGCCCGGCCATGACCTGGAGGGTGTCGTCCCGGCGGCCGAAAGGCCAAGAGGGGATCCACTGACAAGCGCTGCGGACGATGATGGAGCGTCTTTCCCGCTCCGGCCGGGAAATGACACAAAACTTGTCATCCGCCCCTCAGCCCTTTAAGCCGCCGGAAAAGAATTTCTCTGTGAACGCTGCACTTTGAGACGCAGGCGGTCACACGACCAGGATTGGTTTTCATGCGCTCCCTTCAGCTCTTCGGCGACCGTGACCTTCGCATCACCGAAATGGAACCTCCCCCGGTACCGGCTCCCGGTGAAGTGCAGGTGCGGGTGAAGGCGCTGGCCCTCAATTTCCTTGATGTCTGGGGCTTTCGCGGCATGGCCTTTGCCAAGCGCAAGATGCCTCAGGCCGTGGGCGTCGAAGCCTCGGGCGAGATCGCCGCGGTGGGCGAGGGCGTAACCCGGTTCAAGGCGGGCGATCCGGTGACCATGTACGGGGCCGAGACCTGCGGCCACTGCAAGGCCTGCCGAAAGGGTTGGGACAATCTGTGCGAGAACGTCGCCGGCATCATGGGCTTCCATATCGATGGCTTCGCTCGTGAGCTCATCAACCGGCCCGAGCGGCTGGTCATTCCGGTGCCGCAGGGCGTCTCCTTCGAGCAGGCGGCCTGCGCGCCGATCGGCTTCGGCACCGTGCAGCACATGCTCTTCGACAACGCCAAGCTGGAGCTGGGCGAGTCGATCCTCGTCCATGCGGGCGGCTCGGGCATCGGCACGGCGGCGATCAAGATGGCCAAGGCCATCGGCTGCACGGTCTACACGACAGTGGGCGATGACGAGAAGGGCGAGAAGGCGAAGGCGCTCGGCGCCGATTACGTCGTCAACTACCGCACCGAGCGCTTCGAGGGCGAGGTGCGGCGCCTGACGAAGCGCAAGGGCGTCGACGTGGTGTTCGAGCATGTGGGCGCCGAGACCTGGAACGGCTCGCTGCTCTGCCTCAAGCGCGGCGGGCGCCTCGTGACCTGCGGCTCGACGAGCGGAGTCTCCACGACCATGAACCTGATGCAGCTGTTCCAGCAGCAGTACCGGATCTTCGGATCCTTCGGCTGCCGGATCGAGAACATCGCGCAGTCGTTGGAGAAGATGGCGCAAGGCATGACGCCGGTCATCGACGCGGTTTTCCCCCTCGATGAGTTCCGACAGGGGCTGGAGCGGCTGGAAGGCCGAAAGGTCTTCGGCAAGGTCGTCGTGACTTTCTGACCCGGCCTCTGGTACAAACGGCCGCGCAGCTACAGATCTTGACGAAACGGGCTCCCCGCGAAAAAGACGCGGGGCCTTTTCTTTTTAACACCGGCCCTGTGCCGGCTCATCGTGCCAGGATTTCACCGACGTGCAGCAGCCCCACCGTTCCCGGAATCTCGCCTCGCGTCTCATTGGAACGGTCATGGTCGGCGTCGTGCGCGGCGTCTTTGCTCTGTCGCGGGCTCTAGGGCCCGAGCGCTCAGGCGCGGTCGGGGCGGCCCTCGCCCGCTGGATCGGCCCTTTCCTGAAGCCTCACAGGACTGCTCTCGCCAATATCCGTGCCGCCTATCCGGAGAAACCGGACGCCGAGGTGAAGGCGATCGCGCTTGCCGCCTGGGACAATCTCGGCCGCACGGGCGGCGAATATCCCCATCTCGGCCGCCTGTTCGATTTCGATCCGGACAGCACGATACCCGGCCGCACGGAGGTCGACGGCATCGATCACTTCCTCAGCCTGAGGGACGATGGCAAGCCCGGGCTCATCTTCTCCGCCCATCTGGCCAATTGGGAGCTGCCCGCCATCTGCGCCGCACGCTTCGGGCTCGACACCACGGCGGTGTTCCGCGCGCCCAACGATCCGGCCATCGCCCGCGTCCTGCATGAGATCCGCAGCGAGACCATGGGCAATCTGGAGGCGGCCCGCCAGGGTGCGGCTTTCGCCATGCAGGGGGCGCTTGAGAAGGGCGGCCACCTCGGCATGCTCATCGACCAGCATTTCACCCGAGGCGTGATCGTGAACTTCATGGGCCGCCCGGCCCTGGTGAATCCGATCCTCGGCAAGTTCGCCCGCCGGTTCGATTGCCCGGTTCACGGCGTGCGGGTGATCCGTCTGCCCAACCACCGCTTCCGCCTGCAGCTCACCCCGCCACTCGACCTGCCCCGCGATCCCGACGGGCAGATCAACGTGCAGGGCGCCATGCAGGCCATGACCTCCGTCGTAGAGGAATGGGTAAGGGAATATCCTGAGCAATGGCTGTGGATGCACCGCCGCTGGCGGGTTCCGGCCACCGTTCAAGGTAACGTGAGTTTCCCTTGAGGTCGATTTCGTGTTCCATGGCGGCACCATGGCGTCCCGTTTGATACTGACTTTGGCGGCCCTCGGTCTGGCCGCCCTCCTTCAGCCTGCTCTGGCGGATCCCCCGCGTGCGGTCGTCGAGCTGTTCACCAGCCAGGGCTGCTCCTCCTGCCCGCCGGCGGATGAACTCCTGGTCGAGTATTCCCGCCAGCCGGACATCATCGCCCTGTCCATGCCCGTGAATTATTGGGATTATCTCGGCTGGAAGGACACACTCGCCCACGTGGCCTTCACCGAGCGCCAGAAGGCCTACGCTCATTCCCGCAAGGACCGGCAGGTCTTCACGCCGCAGATGATCGTCAACGGCAAGAAATCCTGCATCGGCTCCGACCGGGACCAGATCGAGAAGGCCATCCAATATACCTCGAAGGGCCGCAAGACCCTGCCGGTGAACGTGACCGTGGGTGAGCAGAACGGCACGGTGACGATTGCCGTCGAGGAGACCCCGGACACTGCGCAGCGTTCGGCTGAATTGTGGGTGCTGCCCGTCCTGAAGACGCAGACGGTGCCGATTGAGCGCGGCGAAAACCGCGGCAAGACGATCACCTATGCCAATGTGGTGCGCGGCCTGACGCGCGTCGGCGAATGGCTCGGCGGCTCGGCCCGCTTCGAGGTGCCACTCGAAACCGCACGCAGCGGCGGGGACGCCTATGTGGTGCTGCTGCAGAGCACCGATGCGTCCCGGCCCGGCATCATCCTGGGCGCCGCGAAAGGTCCCGGCCTATAGTCACATCAGAATGATGACCTTGTTGGGCAGCTCGTCCACGTCATCGAGGCGGGGAGGGGCCTGCTCCGCCAGGATCGCGCCGGTGCGACGGATAGCCTCGACCAATCCTTCCGTCATGCGCCCGTCTCCGATCGCAGCGGTCAGTTCCGCAACGACGTCGGCCCATAATCCCGCATCCAGCCGGTCCATTATGCCCGTGTCGGCCAGGATTTCGGCATGGTGCTCGGCGAGCGCCAGGTAGATCAGCACGCCGGTCTTCTCCCGCGTGCGGGTAAGCCCCCGGCGCAGGAACTCGCGCGAGGCGGCCTCGTGGGCCTGGGCGCGCTTGATCGAGCGCGGCACGAGGGCATAGCGCAGCTTCGGCCAGGAGAGAACGAGGCTCAAGGTCAGCGCCACCACGAGCTGGATCAGGAAGATCCGCGATGTGCTGATCGATGTCAGCCAGATCAGCGGCCACGGCGTGACCAGAGCCGCGAGAAGCGCCCAGAGCAGCGGGATGGCGCGGTAATGGCCCGCCTGCTCGGCGATCACGAGCACGACCTCGCCGGAGGTATTGTCCTCCACGTCGCTGATCACATGGGCGAGCCGCATCTGATCGTCGTTTGAAATCATCTACCAGCTCCCCGAAGCGCCGCCGCCGCCCGACGAGCCGCCTCCTCCCGAGAAGCCGCCCCCACCGGACCATCCACCCCCGCCACCGGACCAGCCCCCTCCACCGGACCATCCGCCGGGAGTGACGATCCACGGGCCGCGGCGGCCCCGCCTGACCCCGCGCCCCCGGGCCGATCCCATCAGGCGCGAGATCAGGAAGAACAGGATCAGGAGAATGACGAAGGCGATGATGGGATCGATGCTCGTGGAGCTGTCCTCGCGCACTTCGGCCCGGCGATGCCATTCCTCGGCGTCGCCGGTGAGGATCGACAGCATGGCATCGACGCCTGCATCGATGCCGCCGGCGAAATTGCCTTTCTGGAACTGGGGCGCGATGGCCGTGGTGATGATGACCTTGGAGAGCGCATCCGTCAGCGCACCTTCCAGCCCGTAGCCCACCTCGATGCGCACCTTCCGCTCCTGCGGCGCGACGAGGAGCAGTGCGCCGTTGTCCTTGCCCTTCTGGCCGAGCTGCCAGTGCCGGAAGAGACGGTTGGCATAATCCTCGATCTCGTAGCCCTCGAGGGAGCGCAATGTCGCGACCACCACCTGATCGGTGGTTTTGTCCTCGTGGGCCTTCAATTTCGCTTCGAGGGCCGCCCGCTCCTCGGGTTTCAGGAGATTCGCCGTATCGACGACGCGGGCCGTGAGCTGCGGAAAGGTCTGGGCGAGGGCGGGGCCGAACCCAAGGAAGACCATGGCGACGAGCGCCACGATGACCCTCTGCCAAACCGAGAAGCGCAGGGAGGAAGCGCCGCCCTTCATCGGACGAAGCACGTCAGAACTTCACCTCCGGCGGGCGATCGGAGCCGGCCGTGGCGGTGAATGTCTCCATGGGCTTGGCGTCGGGATAGACGATGGAGGCGATCCAGCGGCCGGGGATGGTGCGCAGCTCCGTGTTGTAGGCCTGCACCGTCGCAATGTAATCGCGCCGCGCCACCGCGATGCGGTTCTCCGTCCCTTCGAGCTGGGATTGCAGGGCCAGGAAGTTGGCGTTCGATTTCAGCTCCGGATAGCGCTCGACGGTGGCCAGCAGCCGGCCCAGCGCGCCGGAGAGCTGATTCTGCGCCTCCTGGAACTGCCTGAACTTCTCAGGGTCCGTGACGGTGGAGGCATCGACCTGGACCTGCGTCGCCTTTGCCCGAGCTTCCGTCACCTGGGTCAGCACCTCGCGCTCCTGCTGGGCGAAGCCCTTCACGGTCTCGACGAGGTTGGGGATCAGGTCGGCCCGGCGCTGGTACTGGTTCTGCACCTCGCTCCAGGCGGCCTTGGCCTGTTCCTGCAGGGTCGGGACGTTGTTGATGCCGCAGGCGGACAGGCCGAATGCCAGGATCATGCCGGCCAGCGCCACGTGCATCCTCGAAAGCAAAGCCTTCATCTTGGTCCTTCCCGCGATTCGGTTTTTCGAACCTTTGCTGGGATCAACACATGGAGCAGGGGTGGCGTTTCAACAAGCCGCTTTTCAGTGGCCGTACACATGGGATTGAGGCATGATCCCGCCGGGATACAGACCGGATCCTCCTCATGACCTTCCTGCCCGACGTCAGCACCCTGCTCACCTATACTCTGGCCGCGATCCTGCTCTTCATCACCCCGGGCCCCGACATGAGCCTGTTCCTGGCGAAGACCATGGCAGGCGGACGCAAGGCCGGCATGGCCTCGATGCTGGGTGCGATGACCGGATGCGGCGTGCATACCCTGCTTGCGGCGCTTGGTCTCTCGGCCCTGCTGGCCGCTTCCGTTACGGCATTTACGGTGCTGAAAATCGTCGGTGCACTCTATCTGTTGTGGATGGCCTTCGATGCCGTGCGCAACGGCTCGGCGCTGCATGTGAAAGAAGAGGGACGGGCGGAGATCCCGTTCTGGAAGACCTTCTTCATGGGAGTAGGCATCAACCTCACGAACCCGAAGGTGGTTCTGTTCTTCGTGACCTTCCTGCCGCAATTCGTCGACACGGCCGATCCGCATGCGGCCGACAAGCTCGTATTTCTGGGATTGTACTTCATCGCGCTCACCGCGCCCATGGGCGCGCTCATGATCCTGGGCGCCGACAAGGTAATCGCACTCCTGCGCGGGCACCCGAAATTCATGCGCGGAATCGACTATTCCTTCGCCGGCCTGTTTTCGGTCTTCGCGATCAAGATCCTGACAACGGCGCGGTAGGATTGGGCCGCCTGGGCTCGCGCCCTCCGATGATCGCCCAATAGACGAGGCCGGCAACCGCACCGGTGAGTCCGAGCACAACACTGACATGCAGTTCCGCCGGCGAGGCGATCCGCGCAGATCCGCGCAGGATGAAGGGCACGGCCGCCGTGAGGATGCCCGTGGCGAGCGCGTGCCAGAGGAGGCTGCGCATACCCAGCACCTCGCTGATGATCGCGATCATCAGCGGCGGGAAGACGAGCAGGGTGAAGACGATCCGGCCGACGGCCAGGAACGCGTCCTCCACGATGGGCCCGGGATCCTCCGCGGCAAATACCGCGTCCACCAGCGACCACAAGCCGACGAAGAGCGTGTCCCCCGTCAGCACCGCCATGACCGGATCGACGATGGTGGCGATGAGGAAAAAGGTGCCGCTCGCGCCGATGGCGATGAGGAGCGCGAAGGGGATCAGGAGAAGCCAGCGGATCATGTCCGCGCATAGTGGCAAAGTTCGCATCGCCCCGCCAGAGGCCTCCTCGGAACGGTTCGGTTTCCTTCGCCGAGCGATGCGCTACTTAAGGAACCGGGCGGCGGGCATCCATGCAGGAGGAGGACGCGATGGCGACGTCGAAGCTGGACGAGCGGCGGCTCATGACAGACGAGGAATATACCCTCGTCGAGCAGACCCATTATCCCGTTCTGGGCAAGCTGGACGACGCTGCACTGAAGGACCTGACCCAGCGCCTGCGGGAGCGGCGCGACCGGGCCCGGGACATCGCCCATCGCCAGCGCCGCGACGTCCGCGGCAAGGGCCGGCAGGCCACGACTTTCGAGAAGCAGGACGCCGGAAACCGTCAGAAGGCGGGAATCCTGGGCGAGGCCCTGACCCGGATCAACAGCGAGCGCATGCACCGGAAAGCGGATGAGTTCCGGGCGAACGCCCGCCGGGCATTCGCCCTGCGACAGGGCGCGGAGGCGCCGGCGCACCCCAATTCCGGGCGGACGGCCCGGAAAGGCATGCGCAAGAACCCGAGCACCCGGCGCGAGCGGATCGTCAATCCCATGGACGCCGGGCGCGTCTCGCAGGCGGGCAAACGCGCGCAGGCGGTGCGGGACAACGCATAGGGAATGCTCCGCTTCCTCCTCCGTCATCACCGGCCTTGTGCCGGTGATCCCGATGAATTGAAGCGTCACGTTTTTCCGATTGGGATGGCCGGGACAAGCCCGGCCATGACGAGGAGAGGGATGACTCTCTTCTGAGCGAAGGCGTGGAACGTCGGAGCGCTACTCTCCGTCCCTCAGGGCATAGATGCCTTCGGCCCCGATGACCTGCTCGGCCATCATGCGGGCGCGGGCGCGCAGCTTTTCGGTCTCGCTCTTGAGCTGGCCGCAGGCGGCGAGGATGTCACGGCCGCGGGGGGTGCGCACCGGCGAGGCATAGCCCGCGCGGTAGACGATCTCGGAGAAGCGCTCGATCCGCTCCCAGTCCGAGCACTCGTATTTCGAGCCGGGCCAGGGATTGAACGGGATCAGGTTGATCTTCGCGGGGATGCCCTTCAAGAGGCGCACGAGTTCGCGGGCATCCGCATCCGAGTCGTTGACGCCCTTGAGCATCACGTATTCGAACGTGATGCGGCGGGCGTTCGACAGGCCCGGATACGCGCGGCAGGCATCGAGCAGCTGCTTGATGTCGTATTTGCGGTTGATCGGCACCAGTTCGTCGCGCAGCTCGTCACGCACCGCATGGAGCGAGATCGCCAGCATGGTGTTGGCTTGGCTGCCTAAGCGCTCCATCTGCGGCACGACGCCGGAGGTCGAGACGGTGATGCGCCGGCGCGACAAGGTCAGGCCCTCGCCGTCCGACATGACGTCGATGGCCGCGACCACGTCACCGATGTTGTAGAGCGGCTCGCCCATGCCCATGAACACGATGTTGGACACGAAACGTCCACCGTCGGTGGGCACGAAGGCGCCTTCCGGCGGGGTGGCGTCGGGCCAGTCGCCGATGGAATCGCGGGCGACGATGAGCTGCGCCACGATCTCGGCCGACGTCAGGTTGCGCACGAGGCGCTGGGTGCCCGTGTGACAGAAGGAGCAGGTGAGCGTGCAGCCGACTTGGCTCGACACGCACAGCGTGCCGCGGTCGACCTCCGGAATGTACACGCACTCGATCTCCGCGCCCTTGTCGAGCGGGCCGGTGGAGGGCATGCGGATGAGCCACTTGCGGGTGCCGTCCTTCGAGACCTGCTCCGAGACCACCTGCGGGCGGGCGAGCGTATAAGCGGCCGCCAGCTTGGCGCGCAGCTCCTTGCCCACATTGGTCATCTCGGCAAAGTCTTTCGCCCCGCGGAAATAGATCCAATGCCAGAGCTGGGCGACGCGCATCTTGAGCTCGCGCTCGGCCACGCCGATGGCGGCAAGCGAATCTTTGAGCTGGTCGCGGGTGAGGCCGACGAGCGACGCGCCGCCGGGGGCGGCCCCCGCCGCCACGTTCAGCTCCGCCGTCTTTTCGATGAACCCGGCCGCACGCGCAGCATCGCTGACGGTTACGGGCGCCGCATTGGGGTTACGCTTGGCGATGTCGAGCACCGTCGCCATGGGAAATTCAGCCTCGTTGTTGGGAATGAACGGGTCTTATAACACGATTGCGTCGGAAACGTGAGCCTCACAACGCAAAATTCCGGGCTTAAGGCCCGGAACATGCATATTGAGATTCGTCTTTTCAACCGCTCGGGATGCTTCTTTTAGGACGCACATTCCTTGCGGGCGTGCTCCAGGGCTTTGCTGAATCCGTTGAGGGAATAGCGGTCCGTCAGGCTCGAGCCGCGGGCCGATTGCATCTTGACGGTCACGTTTCCGCTTCGGGCCATGGTGGCGATGGCCTGGCCCTCCTCGGCGGGGTTCTTGAGCCAGGCATTCGTCGCCTTGGTGATCAGCGCGTAGGACGCATTGCCGACGGCAGCCTCGGCCGGGCCGTTCTCCTTGGCGCTGAAGCCGAGCACCAGGGCGACCTCGTTCTTCACGTTCTCCGCCGGGCGGAACGACACGAAGAGATAGGCCGGATCCCGGTTCACGTTCTTCGGCAACCGGTCCTTGGGCTGGCTCAGGGCATAGCAGATCTTGGAGCGGCCGGTCTGGGCCGTATAGACGCCCCAATCGCCATAGGATGTGAGGAGCGAGGCGCCGCCCGGGCCCGTCGCCGCCTGAGCCGGCCTGGCGGCAGCTGCCGCCCCGGCCGCGGCTCCTGCGGCTGCAGGCTTGGCCGCATTGGTCTTGGCCGCCGGAGCAGGCTTGGGCTTTGCCGCCGGCGCCGGTTTGGCGGCAGCCGGACGCGTCGATTGCTGCCCACGCTGGGACTGGGCCAGGGCTGCAGGACCAGTTCCGATGACGAATATGGCGGAAAGGATGCCCGCGGCGATGCCGCGCTGGAGAGATGCAGTAATCATGGGGCGGGACCATACAGGCGGATGGTTAAGAACTCTTCACCATCTCCGTTAAGGCCCGAGTCCGGGATTGGCGATGCGTCGAAACGTGGCGGTGGCGACCAGCACTCTAGAGCAACGGCAGTTCTGACGGAGTCCTTGGGGCTATGCGGCGCGGCGGCTTCGTGATTCACTTGTCTCAGCCCTCTTTCTGGGAGGAGATGAGCGATGACCAAGTCCTACTCGCTGGATCTGCGCCGCCGAGTGGCGCGCTTTGTCGAGGCGGGGCATTCCTGTCACGCGGCCGCCCGCCAC
>NZ_JAHAMK010000003.1 GCF_018383585.1 Microvirga sp. 3-52 | reverse complement strand
AGGCTTTGCGGCCCTCAAGCGCCGCTGGGTCGTGGAGCGAACCTTCGGTTGGCTTGGACGCTGCCGCCGCCTGGCCAAGGACTTCGAAGCCTCCATTGAAAGTGCGGTGGCTTGGGTCTTCATCGCTCATATCCGGATGCTGACAAGACGGCTCGCAAGACCCTGAAACACCACAAGTCTTTTTGAGTCAGCCTCTTAGCGCGCTACATCCTGGAACTCGCCGCAACGACAAACTCGATCTACCGCGATCTCGAAGAGATTTTGAAGACTGATCTACGAGATTGGAACGGTCGCGGCCTGCGTTTTTTCACGGCGCTCATCCGGGGCCGCTATTCGTCATCGGACCCCGAGGTCGCGAAGTTCATGAGGGAGCAGCGGGTCTCGGAAAGCGCCTTCAAACCTATTAGGATTCTCCCTGCAATGGAGCATCTTTCAAAGGAGCAGGGCTTCGACAGTGTCATCAACGACTACGATTTTTTGTCGAATATCTGCCATCATAACGGTTCCGGGCACCGCCTATTTGGTCGCGGGATGCGGACCACCCGTGTCGTTACCCTCAGAACCGGAGACCAGATAGTTATGCCTGTCCCTGCGGTTGCGACGACATTGGCGTACCCATCACCACATACAGCCACGTCCATCGTTCAGACTTCGAAGTTGGTTTGCGCATGTGCGGCAAAGATTAAGGAGCAGCTTGATCGCCTGCCCCAAGTCCCTTTCTCCGATGATGATCTAGCTCGGCTAACCAAAGGCCAATTAAGTTCCTCAATGCTCCGCTACCTCCCGAAACATAAATCCGACCGAGCGAGATTTATCGCTTCAGCAAAGAAGGATGTAGGAAGAAACGACCTATGTCCTTGCGGATCGGGTAAAAAGTTCAAGGTTTGCTGTCTGCCGTTAAGCCAGTGACGGCCGAATGAGCCGATGGGCTAGAGTAGCGTTCCACTTCAAGCAGTGGGGTGGACCCGTGAAGAGTTGGACTAGGTGTAATCTTGATGGCAGAACGTGGGACGAGACGCCCAGTGCTCTTCTATAGGCGACCCCAAGCTCCTGTTACCTTGAGAGTACCCGCAGCGGCAGCTTATGTATGGAGGAAGTATGTTGCGCCGGTTTGAGCAGGGGCATTTAGATGGCCTCTGCGGAATCTACTCGATAATCAATGCACTGATCCATTTGCTTCAGACTAGGTCATTTACGGACGAAGTCGCGCGAGTTTTATTTAGGCATCTTGTGGACAGTGTCCCGAAGTCAAATCGCGCTGATATTCTTCTGGATGGTATGGATGTCTTCCAGCTAGAGAAGCTGTGTCGCCATGCATCAAAGTTCATGCTGCAAGAATGCGGGTTAACTATTGAAGTACGCCGACCATTCAAGGACAGGCGATTTAGAACAGTGACCGACTTCTTATATGAGGTAAGCAAAATTTGGGCAGAGCACTACTCGGGTGTCATTATTGGGATTGAATGGAGTCAACAGGAAGGACATTGGTCAGTCCTTCGGGGGATCGAGCGAAACCGCATCCTTTTAGCCGATTCCGATAAAATCAAAAGTCTCTCGCGGCGCAGTCTTAGTGTAGCTTCTGGGGAAAGAAACCGTATTTGTCCCCATGAGACAATTATGTTTCATCTCCGTGCGATAGATGGAGAGGCCATCACGTAGTAGGCCACTCAGTTAATCTGTCCAGACTTTAGCGCTAAATGACGCTTAATGTTCAGGAATGCGCTACTCATCACGTTCCTTTCCCTCTTTCTGCTTTCAGCTTATCTTCGAATATGACTATGGCTAAGCGATAGTGCCGTGATGAGGCCTAAATGCTTTGGCGGCTCTCGCCAGGATCATCGCCCAAGTCACGTCTGGACACCCTTGCTTAGTCGAAAGCCGTTGGCCCTTCGCTATCAGACCTTCGGGTTCCGGCCTCAGTGAGCCCGGATCGTGAGACCCGCTTCGCCACATCAGTCCGTAAACTCTTCAGTTTCTGGACTGCTGCTCCGCCGACGAGAGTACAAGGCGTTGGCAGTCGAGAAAGTCCGTGCGAGAATCCTCTCAAACTACACGGGAGTTTCTGGATGGGTAGTGGTCGGAAGTTCGGGTACTCGCGCGTCTCAACCTCTGACCAGGACTGGTCCCTTCAACTCGATGCTCTGATCCGTGCCGGTGTCGATGATCGGGACATTTACCGGGAGAAGGCGTCAGGGGCGAAGCGAGATCGGACCGAACTTCGTCGCATGCTCGATCAACTCCGTCCGGGCGATCAAGCCACAGTCTATCGCCTCGACCGGCTCGCCCGCTCCCAGCTTCACCTGCTCCAGATCGTCGAGGAGATCGAGGCCAAAGGAGCCAAGCTCGTCTCCGTGATGGACCACATCGACACAAGCACGGCCACCGGCAAGATGGTTGTCGGTGTGCTGGCTGTCCTGGCCGAGTTCGAACGGAACCTCCTTCTGGAGCGCAGCGAGGCAGGCCGGGCTATCGCTCGTCAGCGCAAAGTTCGTTTTGGCCGCCCGCCAAAGATCACATCAGCTATGATCCGGCAGGTCATGCTTGCACACGATGATCCGAACACCACGGTGCCGGAGACCTGTCGAGTCCTGGGCATCAGCAAAAGCAGCTATTACGCAGCCCTTCGAGCCGGACAGCGCGAAGCCATAGCACCCGCCGAGGCCGCATAATCAGACCTCAACATCTTTTGGACGGTCAGAGACGGTTGAAAGAGCCGTGCGAGGACCGTGATCGTCACGTGTGCCTATGGGCAAACTCATGTCCTGGAGGCCAGAACTGCTGACGCGTCCTGGCCTGCTGATGCCCTGCGTCGCTCTCGATCACTCGCCGTGCTCGTGATCGTTCGCACTTCAGGGCATCAGCCTTTCTTTCTCGGCTCAAGCCATATGAGGTCGCTTCTGCCTAGATCGAATCTCTTTTCTCCCCCTGTTCTGGACGCTCAGCAAAGCGCCTAGAACAAGGGGAATGAATGAGAGGGAACTCTGCCTGAGTCATTACTCTCCGCATTAGCCACGTAGCCGATCTTACTCGGCGGCTGGCGGTTGCCCGGTGCCAGCTTATTGCAGCCCCTTCCTGGTCAGACCCACCTAATCGGGTGAAGCTTTGGGATGGTGCAGGAATGCGCACATGGGGCCTTTTCCATTTTCTGCGTCTTGTGCTTCGGGTGGTCCTTGGTGACCTCAACGGTTATCGAATTGGGGAATTCGAAGCTCGTATGTCTCGACAATGCGAGGATCGGACATACGCGGATACGGCGTCAGATGTTCAGGACACGCGTATCCTCTTGATCAATGCCTTCTTGTGAAGCGATCTGGTCGATCCTTCACCGAGCAGCCGTTACTCACCTACCATCATGGGCGGGATGTCCGTCTCGGTCGGGGCTCTCCTCGCTGGCCGGTCTGCGGCTGGCAGCTTCATCTGCCTCATCGCCTCGTATCATGTCCCGGTTTGCGGTGTGGGGCGGAGTCACCCCGATCTTACTCCTGAGCCATATAAGGTGATGGCAAGCCATCACTGTTATTTAGTATCCCACACTGGGCGACCAGAAGTCGATATTTAATTGCCTCATCAGTCACAGTGATCATGCCAGATTTGATCGCATGGACCCCTACCGCTCATACTGCGCAGCCCTACCCATCCCGACTCGTCCAGCCCGTAGGTCAGCATGTCGAGCAGCAAATCCCCTCAGTTCCACCAAAACTGGGGAGACCGGCCCGTCTCTGGTGACCAGGAGATGGCTGCTCCGATCCAGGTGCCGACCTAAAGGGTTGATGCCGAACGGCAACATGAAGCTTGACCGCTATGACGGGGGACTACTACCCGTCTGCGACCTTGATTGTTGGTCACACGGTGTTACCCGTAATGAAGGTCCCGAGACTCACGGTGGCATAAGGAAAATGGCAGGCCTGCGTCTCATCCCGCTCCCTCCGCCATTATCTAAATCTTAGACGCTCGATAGCACCTCCTCGTACAAGCCCCTGCTCGCTCAGTGAACGGGGCCTGATCGGCCTCGTCTTCGGAACCCTGTCGGTCGATTATGTGACGGCAGGTCTGGCGACGATGATTGCCACGCTCTCCCTTGCCATTCTCTGCATCAGCACCGGCGTAGCGCTCGCGCGGCCGACATTCGCGGCGGCACTCTCGGTGCATGCTCCACGACAACGGCAGGGCATTATCATGGGAGCGATTCAATCCCTCGTCACCGTCACCGACATCGTCACGCCGGTCCTGCGGACCTCATTCCCGGACAGGCCCTTTAGGGGCATGGATCGGCGTAATGGTCGCGATCGCGATGGCCGGAGCCGTCGTTGCACGCTCTCACCTCCCTGCGAACGATCCGGGCAAGAGGCTGACGCAGACCCAATCGGCCATCGAAAGCCTGTCTGAATGCCCGCTTGCCGATCCCGTCAGTGCCCGGTTGCAGCATGGGGAGACCCCACAGGCTTGGACTCGGGCGAGCCGCGTTCACGCAGGTAGATGCCGAGCACCAGGAGCACGCCGATCGACAGGAACTCGCTTTGCCAGTTCTGGAAGCTCTCGAACCAGAACTCCGCGTCAGTGAGCGTCTCGGCCATCGTCTGTGTCGGCTGCCCGTGCCAGAGAGCCTCCTCGTTCATCCGCCGCGTGCTGCCCGCCAAGTGCAGCCAGAAGGACAGCATGAACAGCGCCACCAGCGCAATGCTGAGCGAATGCGAGTAGAGCTTGAGCAGCAGGCCGCCGCGATGGACGGGCCAAGGGGCCTCCGGATCGTCGCGTTTGGCCGACGGGGATTCATCCTCCGGATTGCCCTCATCCGGTTTCTTGGACTCGGACGCGCCTTTCTGGAAAAGGAAGACGGTCAGCAGCACGTAGGTGGCCATCTGGAGGAACTCGCTCTCCCAGTTCTCGAACACGGCCGAAATGAAATGGCTGCTCCCCATGTACGCGAGGAAGCCGATCGTCGGGAGTTCATGGAGGCGAAGCTCTTCGGCGTGTGCTCTCCAGCCCGTGATTGCCTGGCCGGCAAGCGAGACTGCGAACAGGAAAAACAATGTGACCGACAATCCATTGTCCCGCAAGAACCGACGCATACACCTACCCTCACGCTGGCGAACTGCTACGGTTAGTCAACGCGGAACGCGATTTTCGGTTTCCCTTCCTGTCGTCTCCTCATCGCTGCTCAAGCTCTCTGGAGTGTCACGCTCCACGATGGCCCGCTGCTTACGCAAGGTCACCGGCACCTCGACAGTTTCGGTGGCGATGCGGCGCCGGATGTGCAGTTCCTCCTTGAGCACGAGACGCTTCTCGACCACGAGCACCTCCTCGAGCACCGGCACGATCGTCACGTCGCCGTCGGTCCTGATCTGCGGTGGGGCGTCGACGACCCTGTCGATGGGTACGCGCGTGACCTCTACGTCCTCCCGCAGCAAGTCGGCTTGCGCAACCTCCTCGATCGTATCGGTGACCGTCCGCACGCGCACGCGTCCCGTCACCACCTGCTGCTTGCCGATTGCGGCAGTCTCGTCGACGAGAGGGATCACCTCCTCCGACAGATCCTGCGGGCTGCTCCTCAAGGCATCGTCAAGAACAGGCACCTGCTCCTGGTCGTCCGGGCCTTTGATTGGGTTTGCCATTGATCTTCCCATCTGAACGACAACCAACGGACCCTGGGAGCCGGAGTTCCAGTGTCAAAGGAGCGCTTCAGGGCTTGGCTCGCCGGCAGGAACAGCTTTTCTCCTCAAGCCTGACATTCGGAACCGTCGCGCTGGTCACACATTGAGCCCTACGTGTTTGATTCATAGGAGAAGCACTTTGATACGCCTCGGCTTCGCAACCCTCGCCGTCGTCTCGGCTCTTGCCACGACCGCCGTTGCCCAATCCACGTCCCCCCAAGGCACCGGCTCCTCGACCGCGCAGCCGACGACCAGCAACGGCGCATCCAATCCGGCCGTCACCCACAAGCCCGCGGACAGCCCGCAGACCACCGGCACCGTCGAGCCCGGTTCCAACAGCTTCACGGAAGCGCAGGCGCGCTCCCGCATCGAGGCGCAAGGTTTCAGGAACGTCGCCGAGCTGCGCAAGGACGATCAGGGCATCTGGCGCGGCAAGGCGGAGCGTGACGGCAAATCCGTCAGTGTGGCCATCGACTACAAGGGCACCGTGCAGGCCCAGTAAGCCGATACGGAACGTACTTCACCGAACAATCACGACGACGCGCCACTCAACCCCAACCGAGAAAGTGAAACGATCATGACCAGCAAGACCATCACGGCATTCTTCGACAATTACGAGGACGCGGCCGAGGCTGTCCGCCGATTGGAATCCGCCGGGATCGCGCATCGCGACGTGAGCCTCGTCGCCAGCAACGAAGGTGATCGCTACTCGTCTCACGCAAGCCGCACCTTCGACGGCACCAACCATCATGACGACGTCAGTGACGGCGCCGGCACGGGCGCGACGGTCGGCACGCTGGCGGGCGGCGGCGCGGGCCTTCTGGCCGGTCTCGGCATGCTGGCCATCCCGGGACTCGGCCCGGTGGTCGCGGCCGGATGGCTCGTATCCACCCTCGTGGGTGCCGGGGCCGGTGCGGCCTTAGGCGGCATCGCTGGCGCGCTGGTCGATGCCGGCGTGGACGAGAACGATGCCCATGCCTATGCCGAGGGCATTCGCCGCGGCGGCGCCCTGGTGACGGTGCGCGCCTCCGACGCGGACGTTGAACGGATCGTCGATATTCTCGACGACGAGGGCACGGTAGACTTCGAGGAGCGCGAGAATACCTGGCGCTCCGAGGGATGGACGGGCGCCAGCGCCACCACTGCGAGCGCCACCACTGCAACGGGCTCGTCCGGGCTGACTGACCGCGTCTCTTCCACCGCTGATCGGGCCGACGAGGTGATCCCCGTCGCGGAGGAGGAACTGCACGTCGGCAAGCGTGAGGTGAACCGCGGCCGGGTCCGCCTCCACTCCCGGATCGTCGAGCGTCCCGTGCAGGAGCAGGTGAACCTGCGCGAGGAGCATGTGCAGGTGGAGCGGCGTCCGGTGTCCGGCACCACCCAGGCCGGCGCCATCGGCAACGATCCGTTCCAGGAGCGCACCATCGAGGTGGAAGAGCGCGCCGAGGAGGCGGTGGTCTCGAAGGAGGCCCGCGTCGTGGAGGAAGTGGTGGTCCGCAAGGAAGCCGACCAGCGCACGGAAACGATCTCCGACACGGTGCGCAAGACCGAGGTGGACGTGGAGGACGAGCGTGGGAATCAAATTTCGCGCACGGGAACCACGGGCAACCCGACCGATCGAAATCGCTAACGATCCCGCAGAAGCCCGGCTCCGGCCGGGCTTCTCTCTGATCGCGGCTGCTTAGTCCGGGTCATGACGCTGCACCGTGAGATGGTGCGTAACAGGAGGTTACGATGGGACTGCTCGACTCGATCCTCGGAAACATGATGGGCGCCGGGGGCGCCTCGGCGCAGGAGCGCGGCGGAGCAACCTCGCCGATCGTCAAGGCGCTGATGATGCTTCTGGCGGCCAAGGCCTTCCAGCAGCACCGCTCCGGTTCGCAAGGCGGCGCCTCCGGTGGCGGCCTCGGGGACATCCTGGGTGGCCAGGGCGGCGGCCTGGGCGGGATGCTCGGCGGCCAGAGCGGCGGTCCCGGTGGCGGAATGCCGGGCGGCCTTGGTAGCGCGCTTCCGGGAGGACTGGGCGGCTTGCTGGGTGGTCTGCTCGGTGGAGGCGGCGGTCAGGCCGGGGGCGGCCTAGGTGGCCTGCTCGATCAGTTCCGCCAGAACGGCTATGGCGATCAGGTGGATTCGTGGGTCAACACCGGTCAGAACCGGCGGCTCGCACCGGACGAGCTCTCGCAGGCGCTCGGGCCGGACACGCTCGACGAGTTGGAGCAACAGACCGGACTTCCACGCCAGCAACTCCTCTCCGAACTCTCGGAGGAGCTGCCCGACGCGGTTGACCAATTCACACCGGACGGCCGCCTGCCGACGGAGCAAGAGGTCTCCACCCGCTGGGTTTGACGATGAGAGCATTGCAGGGCGGTAGAACGATTGCGGGAACAGCGCAGGAGTGATTGTCCGAGCAATGAAGACCCTACAGCCGGCCATGTCAGCGGAACGCGGGCTTACGGCCAACGTTGATCCGCAGTTCTTGCGGGCACAGGAGACAATGATGCTCAACAGGTTCCCCGTCTTCATGATCGTAGCGCTCGGGACGGTCGATGCGGCCCTTGCCCAGGCCACGCCGCCCGCTGCCCCCGAGGCCACCGACAGCGGCGCCCCTTGGTTGTGGATCATCATCGGGCTGGCGATCATTGCCGGCCTCGTCTGGTACTTCATGCGCGGGCGGTCGCGGACCACGACTGCACACACGACCGACACTTCGTCCACCTCCGGGACGCCGACCGGCCGCACCAACGTCTACGACAACGACAAGCGCAAGTAGGCCGCCCAGCCGCGCGGGATCAGGGTTGACGCGAGCCGTCCCGCGCTTCCTGTGCAGACGTCTGCGTCTGAGGGGTGTGATCACCGGATGGCTGATCCGTTGCCTCTTTGAGGGATGTTCGCCGTGTCCAGCGCTGCCAGGCTTCCATCGCCTCCCGGCGCAACCCTGGTCGTGACTGCGGGAGGGTGCGCCAGATCAGCAGGGTGCAGGCCTTGCCGACCCCAAGGACAATGGCCATGCCGTAGACGAAGACGACCATCGAAATGCCCTCGCCCATCTCACTCATTCAAACCTCCGGGCGGCCCATCCGCGTGATCTTCCGCGAAGAAGCGTTGATGAAGATGTGCGGTTGATCTCGTGCGGAGGCAACCGCGCTGGGGCAATCAATCATCGGGGCGGAGTTCCCCATTCGCAAGACCACATATCTCTGGAACCCTCCCTCCGCCACGTCAGTTGACGACGTTCATTCCAGTGGAGCGCGGAACATGCAGACATGGTGGCTGACGGCCTTGGGCCTGGCAGCGGGATTGTGCACCAGCTTCAGCTTCGTGCCGCAGGTGCTCAAGGCCTGGCGCGAGGGAGACATGGAGGCGATCTCGAAACGCATGTACGTGGCATCGCTGATCGCATACGGGCTTTGGATCGTGCACGGGCTGATGATCACCAGCGTGCCGGTCATCCTGTTCAACGTCGTCAACGTCGTTCTTGCCGGCCTCATCCTGGTGCTGAAGCTGCGCGGCCCGAAGGCAGCTCGGGAGCACTGATTCATGGATGTATCGCTCTCGACCCTGATTGGATCCGCGGCCGGCTGCATCGGCCTCTACAGCTTCGTGCCGCAGGTCGTGAAATGCTGCCGGACCGGCGACGTAGCCGCCATCTCGCTGCGCATGTTCGCGGTACGCACCTTCGGGCTGCTGCTCTGGACGGTCTACGGCTATGCCCTCGGCAGCCTGCCCGTGCTGATCTTCAGTGCTCTCGGCCTGGTGTTGAGTATCGTCATCCTGGTCCTGAAGGTCCGCGGCTCCCGGACGCAGCCTGCCGGCGACGAACGCCACGGGGACCAACCGGACGCAAAGGACTCACGCCGGGCTGAACCCGTCGCGGGTTGAGCCCGGCTCACGTGGCCGCTCCTCATGTCAGGCGCCCATCCCGCGGATGATCCGCACGATTTCCGTCATGCGGTAGGGCTTGGGAACAAATCGCGCGTCCGGTGCCTCGCCGCTGAACCCGGGCGGCAGGGCGCCGGAAGAGACCACGACATGGACATGCGGGTAAGTCCTCCGGACCAGGCGGGCCAGATCATAGCCGTTGAGCGTCCCAGGCATCGTGATGTCCGTGAACACCACGCCGATGTCGCGTCTGGCTTCCAGCAGGGTCGCGGCAAAATCGGCGGATGGCGCCTCGAGCACCTCGAAGCCGTCGTTCTCGAGAGCGTCCACCGCCATGGCGCGGACCATGGGATCATCCTCGACGACAAGGACAAGAGGGAGTGAGGGACTTGATGGTTGCATGCTGGCTGGGAAATAGCCTGGACGCGAGGAGGATCAAGACACGGCTTGCGACCATTTCGATTGCTGCTCGCCGATCCAGACGGCCAAGCTTCTGTTTCGTGCCGTCGATGACTTGTATCATCTCAAGCCCGGATCATCAGGGGCGATAGTCCGGTTCCGCTCACCGGCCCCAACGGCCCCCGCGACGGGGAGCGACAAGACACCCGTTGCAGCATGCATCGTGTCGCCCTAGATCGCACTCCGTTGCCCAGGCCTCCCGGCCACGTTCAAACCCGCTTTGCCCCAGTCTCCAGCCGGAATGCCGATGCACGATAGAAACCCACGGCTAGCCGCCACCGATCGCGACTTCCTCTCGGGCGGCGGGGAGATGGGTGCCCGCATGCGTTCGCATGACTGGTCGGGTTCGCCGCTGGGAGAGCCCGAGACCTGGCCACGGCCGCTGCGGATGCTCGTGCGGATGGTCCTGAACGCCAAGCAGCCCATGTTCATCGTGTGGGGCCCCGAACTCGCCTTCCTCTACAACGACGACTACATCCCGATCTTCGGCGCCAAGCATGCCGATGCGCTCGGGCGCCCGTTCGCCGTTGTCTGGTCCGACATCTGGGAGCAGATCAGGCCCCTGGTCGACCAGACCCTGTCCGGGCAGGCGAGCTGGCACGAGGATCTGCTGATCCCGATGGAGCGGAACGGCTACCGCGAGGATGCCTGGTTCAGCTTCTCCTACAATCCCGTGTGGGATGACGTCGGCGCGATTGCCGGCATGTTCTGTGCCGCCACGGAGACGACCGGCAAGGTCCTCGGCCAGCGTGCGCTGCGGGAGAGCGAGGAGCGGGCCAGGGGCGTGCTCGACGGCATGGACGAGGCCTTCATCCTGCTCGACCGGGAGTTTCGGATCCTCAGGATCAACCCGGCGGCTCTGAGGCTGGACATGCGGCCCGAGTCCGAGATCATCGGGCGCACCCATTGGGAGATCTGGCCCAACACCGAGAACTCGCGGTTGGGCGAGTTCTACAGGCGAACCATGGCCGAGCGCGTTCCCGCCGCCTTCGAGAGCAGGTACACGTGGCCTGACGGGCGGGAGGCCTGGACCGAGATCCGGGCCTATCCGGCTCCCGATGGTCTGGCGGTCTTTTACCGTGACATCACCGAGCGCAAGCGTGCGGACGCCCAGCTTCGCGAGGCGGAAGATCACTATCGCCATACGGTGGAGCTGAACCCGCAGGTCACCTGGACGGCCCGCCCCGACGGCCAGCTCGATCGCGTCGCCCAGCGCTGGCAGGACTGGACCGGAACCAGCGGGCTCGGCGGCACATGGGCTGAGGCCATCCATCCGGACGATCTCGGCCCCTCGATCGAGGCATGGACCCATGCGTTCACGAGCGGCGAGCCCTACGATATCGAGCATCGCGCCCGCATGCGCGATGGCACCTACCGCTGGATGCATTCGCGCGCCTTTCCGCGGCGTGGACCGGAGGGGGAAATCGTCAAATGGTACGGCAGCACCGAGGACATCTCGGAGCGCCGGTCCAGCCAGGACGCCCTGCGGGAAGAAACCCGCGCCCTGGAAATCCTCAACACGGCGCTCGCCGCGGCCGCGTCGGAGCACGACCTCGAGCGGCTCGTTCAGCGTGTGACCGACGCGGGCGTGGAGCTTACCGGAGCCCAGTTCGGGGCGTTCTTCTACAACGTGGAGAACGAGGCCGGCGAGAGCTACATGCTCTATGCCATCTCGGGCGTTCCGCGCGAGGCGTTCTCGAAGTTCCCGATGCCCCGCAACACGAAGGTGTTCGGCCCGACCTTCAGCGGTGAGCGCATTGTTCGCTCGGACGACATCACCCAGGATCCGGCCTACGGACGCTCGGAGCCCCATCGAGGCATGCCGGAAGGGCACTTGCCGGTTCGCAGCTACCTGGCCGTGCCTGTGGCTTCCCGGTCCGGTGAGGTGATCGGCGGCCTGTTCTTCGGACATGCGCAAACGGGGGTCTTCCACAAGCGTTCGGAGCGGCTCATATCCGGGCTCGCCGCGGGAGCCGCCGTGGCCATCGACAACGCCCGCCTGTTCCAGAAGGGCCAGCGTGAGATCGAGGAACGCCGGCGCGCCGAGGAAGCTCTGCGGCGCCTCAACGAAACCCTGGAGGCTCAGGTCGAGGAGCGCACCAGGGAACGGGATCAGATCTGGCAGCTCAGCACGGACCTGATGGATGTATGCCGCTCGGACGGAACGCTCGTCGCCGTCAACCCGGCCTGGACGACGATGCTCGGCTGGTCCGAGGAGGAGCTGCTTGCCAGCAACTTCCTTGGGCTCATCCATCAAGACGACGTCGACAGCACGCTCGCGGAGCTTGCGAGCCTTGACCACGGTGCCCAGACCCTGCGCTTCGAGAACCGCTTCCGCGCCAAGGACGGCGGCTACCGCCTGATCTCGTGGACGGCGGTGCCCAAGGAGGGACTGTTCTACGCCATCGGCCGCGACATCACCGCCGAGCGAGCGGCCGCGGAAGCGCTGCGTCAGACCGAAGAGGCCCTTCGGCAGTCCCAGAAGATGGAGGCGGTCGGCCAGCTCACGGGCGGCATCGCCCACGACTTCAACAACCTGCTGACCGGGATCGTGGGGTCCCTCGACATGCTGCGGACCCGCGTCTCGCAGGGACGCCTCGAGACCGTCGACCGCTACATCACTGCGGCGACGACCTCCGCCAACCGCGCCGCCACCCTCACGCACCGCCTGCTCGCCTTCGCGCGCCGCCAGCCCCTCGATCCCAGGCCCGTGCAGGCGAACGCGCTCGTCGCTTCGCTGGAGGACCTGTTCCGCCGCACCGTCGGCGAGACGGTGACCTTGGAGGTCGTGCTGGCGGGAGGTCTCTGGCCGACGCTCTGCGATCCCAATCAGCTGGAGAGTGCGCTTCTCAATCTCGTCATCAACGCCCGCGACGCGATGCCGGACGGCGGCAAGCTCACGATCGAGACCTGCAACGCCCACTTGGACGAGGCCTACATCGCGGCGCAGCGGGACGTGAAGCCCGGCCAGTATGTCTGCATCTGCGTGACCGACACGGGAACGGGCATGCCGCGGGACGTGATCGAGCGCGCGTTCGATCCGTTCTTCACGACGAAGCCCATCGGTCAGGGGACCGGACTTGGATTGTCGATGGTCTACGGGTTCGCCCGCCAGTCGGAGGGTCACGCGAAGATCTACAGCGAGGTGGATCAGGGCACCACGATCAAGATCTACCTGCCGCGCTATCGCGGCGAAACGGACGCGGAGATCGAGGCCTCGACGCTTGCCGAGGCGCCGCGCGCCGAGTCCGGCGAGACCGTGCTGGTGGTCGAGGACGAGCCGGTGGTGCGCAGCCTGATCATCGAAGTGCTGGAGGACCTCGGCTACCGGACGCTGGAGGCGGCGGATGGACCGGAGGGGCTGAAGATCCTCCAGTCCCGG
This sequence comes from Microvirga sp. 3-52, assembly GCF_018383585.1. Classification (GTDB taxonomy): domain Bacteria; phylum Pseudomonadota; class Alphaproteobacteria; order Rhizobiales; family Beijerinckiaceae; genus Microvirga. The sequence continues at coordinate 201,017 of NZ_JAHAMK010000003.1, read as the reverse complement.
CGGCGCATCGACCTCCTGATTACCGACGTGGGTCTGCCGGGCCTGAACGGGCGCCAGCTCGCCGACGCCGCCCGGGAGCGCCGTCGCGACTTCAAGATTCTGTTCATCACGGGCTATGCCGAGAATGCCACCCTGGCGGCGGGCTTTTTGAAACCCGGCATGCAGATGATCACGAAGCCGTTTGCCGTCGATGCGCTCGCGCAGAGGATCCGGTCGATCATCCGGGACGAATGAGACCGATGCTGTAAAGGGCGCCGGTCTTCGGCAACCGGGATCACCGGTTGCTCCCCAAGGTACGGGTCGCGGGAGATGCCGTCCTGTCGTCAGCCTTGGCCGGCCTCCCCCTACTCCCCTACAGGAGCGGAGTTCCGCCGGTCACGGCGTAGATGCCGCCTGTCATGTAACTGCCCTCGTCGGAGGCGAGCAGAACGTAGATTCCGGCCAGCTCGCTCGGCTGGCCGGCACGGCCCAGCGGCGTGTCCTGACCAAAGCTCTTCACCTTCTCGTCCGGCATGGTGGAGGGGATCAACGGCGTCCAGATCGGGCCTGGTGCGACCGCATTCACCCGAATGCCCTTGCCTCCCAGCATCTGGGCCAAGCCGGCCGTGAAGTTGGAGACGGCGCCCTTGGTCGAGGCGTAGGCCAGAAGCATGGGGCTGGGCTTGTCCGACTGGATGGATGTCGTGTTGATGATGGATGAGCCCGGTCGCATGTGGGGAACGGCAGCCTTGGCCAGGTGAAACATGGCTTCGATGTTGGTGCGGAACGTGTAGCTCCATTCCTCGTCGGGAATGTCTTCCAGAGCCCCGTATGTACGCTGGAAGGCGGCGTTGTTCACCAGGATGTCGATGCGGCCGAACTCGCTCATCGCCCGGTCGATGATGGCCCGGCAATGCGCGGCCTCGGCGATGTCACCCGGCACGAGCACGCAGCGGCGTCCCGCCGCCTCGACGTGGCGCGCGGTCTCGCGGGCGTCCTCGTCCTCCTGTTCGTTCAGGTAGCTGATCAGAATATCGGCGCCCTCGCGGGCATAGGCGATCGCCACCGCCCGACCGATCCCGCTGTCACCTCCCGTGATCACCGCCGCGCGGCCGGTCAGCTTGTCGCAGCCACGGTAACTCGTCTCGCCATGATCGGCCTGCGGCGTCATCTCCGCCTCGGTGCCGGGTGGCTGGATGTGTTCCTGGTCGGACTGGCTCATGCGGGGGCTCCTGTGCGGGAACCCGTCAATCGTTGGACACCTGGGAAGTTCCCCCAACCATGGTTGGGATCGGGAAAGCGAACGGACAGCCTCACGAGCGATCCTCTGCCCCGCGCAATGCTCTTCACGAACCTGGACTTGAGCCGTTTCGATGGGGGACTCCGCGAGGAGCGCACGCTTCCTCAAGCAACGCCCTGCGCCGTCTGGCCGACGTAATCCAGGTGCCGCAAACCTGCTGCCGCCGGCGCGCCTGCCGCAGCCAGGGGCGCTGCCAGGGCGGCTTCGGCCCGCCGTGCTATCACGAGCACCGCAAGCGCTTCGCCGATGCGGTGCTGGAGGAAATGCAGGAGCATCGCGAGGTCTGGATCAAGGAACGCATCCAGTTCGAGGCCCTTCTGAGAGGGCGCTAGCGAAAGCTGGACGCGGCCTGCGCTGACGCGGTCCTGCGGGTCGTCGAGAGAAAGCCCATCGGACGCGACAAGAGGATCCACCCCAGGATCTCGCCGGCCCTTTCGGTGCGTCCCTCGGCGAGGGACGTGTGGTTCGAAGCCTAACAGCGACCCGCCCGATGCGCGGGAGTTGCCGCGTCCCGCGGGGTTCGCCTCCCCTCCTTGCCGTGCGGCGATGTCTTGCCGGCGAAGCGGATCCCCTTCCCGGAAAAATGCTCTTGTGCATCGGGGTCAAAAAAGTGGTTTCCCCTTTTGGGATCGATCCGATGCTCAATCCTTCCACTAGCGCATCATCCGAGCGGACCCGAAGGGGCGCGTCAGCGGAAACGGGGTCCACTTTTCCGCACGATGCGCTACAGAAACCCGCGCCACATCCAAGCGGGAGAGTCGGGACAGGACATGGGATCCAGGGGCTGGGCGGCCTTCCGCCACAGGGATTTTCGGCTGTTCTGCGCGGCCCGGTTCGCCATGGCACTGGCCATTCAGATCCAGACGGTCGCGGTCGCCTGGCTGGTCTACGATGCCAGCGGCAGCGCGCTCAACCTCGGCCTGGTCGGGCTCGCGTCCTTCCTGCCCACAATCGCGCTCGTGCTCGTGACCGGCCTCGTGGCGGACCGGTACAGCCGGCGCGGGATCCTCATGCTGGTCTTCTCGGCCATGATGCTGACCTCGTTCGGCCTGCTCGCGCAGATCCATGCGGGCGTGCCGAGCCTCTGGCCGATCTACGGTCTCCTGGTGGCCTTCGGGGCCGCCCGGGCCTTCGGCAATCCCGCCGCACAGGCCATCGTTCCGGCCCTGGTGCCGACGGGCGATCTGGCGAACGCCATCGCGTGGAATTCCTCGGTCCAGCAGGTGGCCACCATCAGCGGCCCGGCGGTCGGGGGCATTCTGTATGCCGTCGATCCCACGGCGCCGTTCCTGGGCTCCGCCGTGTGCTTCGGACTGGCGGCCCTGCTCATCGCGGCCCTGCGCCTGCGCCCCGCCGAGGTCAAGCGGGAGCCGGTGACCTGGTCCCGGGTCATCGCGGGCCTCGTCTTCCTGCGGACGAAGCCGCTTCTGCTCGGGGCGATCTCCCTGGACCTCTTCGCCGTCCTTCTCGGAGGGGCGACGGCTCTGATGCCGATCTTCGCCCGCGACGTGTTCCATGTCGGACCGTGGGGGCTCGGCCTCCTGCGGTCCATGCCGGCCGTCGGCGCCGTCACCATGGCGGTCGTGCTGGCGCACTCGTCCCTCCTCGCCCGCCGGGCCGGTCTGCGGATGCTCCAGGCGGTGGGCGTCTTCGGCCTGGCGACGGTGGGGTTCGGATTGTCCACGAGTTTCGGCCTGACCCTGGTGCTGCTCGCCATTCTCGGTGCGGCCGACATGGTGAGCGTGGTCGTGCGCCAGACCCTGGTTCAGGCGGAGACGCCGGACGATTTGCGCGGACGTGTGGCGGCGGTGAACACGGTGTTCATCGGGGCCTCCAACGAACTCGGAGAATTCGAGTCGGGAACGCTGGCCTGGCTGGTGGGAGCTTCGCCTGCCGTCGTGATCGGCGGCGTCGGCACGATCATGATCGCGGGCCTATGGCGGTTCTGGTTTCCGGAACTTGCCCGGCGGGATCAGCTCATCCGAAGCGAGGTGACGAGCAGCGGCGAACTTCAGAAGACGTAGATCGTTGCGGGACCACGCCCGGTCACTTGGATGACGCCGAGGAATCGATCTGGTGGCGGATCCGCTGAATGTAGGAATCGTAGTAATCGTCGAGCCCGAAATCCTTGCCCGCCTCCCGGCAGAGGAGGATCATCTCAAGAGCCTGCGACCATTCCCGGCGTCGATAGGCCGCGAGCATGGCCTCGTTCCGTTCCAACAGCTCGATGAAATCGGGGTCCGAGGCCATGTCCGCGCGTCCCAGCAGCGCGAAAATGCGTTCGGGCTCCTGCTTGCCCCGGACCTGCAGATGATCAAGCTCGAGAACGGCGAATTGGGAGCGGATCGCCTGAGCGGTCTTCTCGCCGATGATGACGGCAACGCCGTATTCCTTCGTCAGCCCCTCCAGGCGGGACGCAAGATTGACCGTATCTCCCAGGACCGAATAATTGAAGTGCAGGTCGGAGCCGAAGTTGCCGACGACGCAGAGACCCGTGTTCAAACCGATCCCGATCCGGAGAGGCGTCGCCAACCGCCCGTCCTCGGTCTCCCGCCGGCGTTGCTCATTGAGCTCCTTGAGGCTCTCCTGCATCGTGAGCGCGGCCTCGCAGGCATTCGCTTCATGAGAGGGATCGGTGAGCGGCGCGTTCCAGAACGCCATGATCGCGTCGCCCATGTATTTGTCGATCGTTCCATGATGCTTCACGATATCTTCGGTCAGTGGCGTGAAGAGGCGATTGATCAGAGCGGTCAGTCCCTGCGGGTCGTCCTTGTACGATTCCGAAATGGCCGTGAACCCACGGATGTCAGAGAACAATACGGTCAGCTCCCGCTGCTCTCCGCCCAGGGTCAGCTTCTCGGGCGAATGGGCCAGCTGTTCGATGAGATCGGGAGAGAGATACTGGCTGAAAGCCGATCTGATCCAGCGTCGGTCCGCGGACACGGTCATGTAGTTCGTGCAGATCAAGACCGCATAAACAAGGAAGCTCGAGGTCAGCGGGAAGGTGTAGTCGATCAGAAGATCGAGATACGAGAAGCCGTACCAGGACAGGCTCAAGGTGAGAGCGGCGATCGTGCCGCCGAGCAGAAAGAGCGGCCCCGCACTCACCTTGGGGGCCAGCGCGATGACGATCAGGCTCAGCAGCGCGGCCAGCAGGATCTCGGCGAAGGCCGTGTAGCTCGGTCGGCTGAGGGTCGACCTCGTAAGGGCGCTCTCGAGAAGTTGAGCGTGGAGTTCGACCCCGGGAAGGGCCGGATGAATCGGGGTGACCTTGAGATCGAGAAGCCCGGCGGCGGAGGTCCCGATCAGCACCATCTTTCCGGCGATACGATCGGCGGGAACTCGGCCCTGCAAGAGATCGACGGCGGAAATGTACCTGCTCAGATCGGGGGCCGAAAAATGAATCCAGATCCTCCCCTTGCCATCGGTCGGAATCTCAAAATCATGCACGCTGACGCTGCGCACACCGCTCGGATCCGTCTTGATGAGAATGCCCCCTGCCCCGGTGGCCACGCGGAGCATCTCAAGAGACAGCGACGGGACCACTGTTCGGTGAGCCACTGCCACGACAGGGATGCGGCGGACAGTGCCGTCTCCCTCGGGGGTGATCGAAAAAAGGCCGTGCCCCTGAGCTGCATCGTCCAGAACCGGCAGATTCCGCAGCAGGTGCGGAAAGTCGACCAGGAAAGAGCGAGGATCCGGACCAAGAGTGGCGATGGGCGCCTGAGTCGCCGGCCGCATCATCGCCGCCGTGCCCGAGACGCGGTAGCCGGATTGTCCGAGGACAACCCTGGAAGCCCGCATGGCATTGGCGAAGACGGCATCGTTGCCGGGAAGCCGTTGCAGCCTCTCCTTTGTGGCATCATCCAACCCTCGGAAGGTCGTAGCGGCAACCTCCGGAGAACTACGATCCGGCTCCGGGAAAAGCACGTCGAAGCCGATGACCGTGGCGCCAAGCTCAGTGAGCTTCGAGACCATGTCCGCCACGACGGTGCGTGGCCACGGCCATTGCCCCAGAGCCAGCAGGCTCCGCTCGTCGATATCCACGATGGCGACGAGATCCTGGCGCTCAGTGCGCGGATACACGAGCTGATAGATGTCGAAGGACTTTTGGCGGAGGGCTTCGATCGGCCCAGGGTCCCAGACGCGCACCGCAAGAAGACTAACGAGAAGCAGGAGACCGACAATCCGTCCGATTCCGAAGCGGCGCAGCCTTTTCAGAAGGGCGATCACAAGGATGATTCCGCTGCGCTGCATGTCCATGCAGCGGCGACTGCTGCGTTGACCGCCAGGAGTTGCAATCGCTTCTCTCGCCGGCCACGACACTTACGGAACGAGTTCAAAACATTCGGTGAGTGGAGCATCGCGCTCTCACAGGATGAAGTCTGTTGAGCGCGGTAACGCGCCTGCGATGGTCAGTTCCGTCGTAAGAACCTCCCCGCTCGCGAAGGTCACGGTCGCCGAAACGGTATTGCTATCGCCGACAAGTCTTCTCAGGCCGCTAGCGGACCCATCGAGTGCAAGTCCGCTGGGCGTCGAGACGAGATCCTCTGGTCCAATCTCGAGGATTTCAGCCCCGTTTACGAAGATGTCGAGATCGGCGATCGTACCGCCCGGAAGCGGAGTTCCGAGCACGGAGATGTCGATCTGATCCGGGGAGGTCAGAAGTGAGGCTCCAGCCGTATTATCGATGCCATTGAGCTGAGAAAGGCTTGCATTCCCACCAACGCCGAGAGCGGTGATCTTCGCTTCATAGACTTCGTTCAGCGTCGCGAGTTCGGCATCGATCGGGCCCTGTCCGTTGCCGTCCGAAAGGAAATACAGGAAGTTCTTCTCTCCTCCCTGATCCAGGCCCAGCAATCTGTCATTGGCCGCCCGCAAGGCGTCGGCGAAGTTCGTTTCCCCCCCGGCATTCAGCCCTCTCAGGTGGTTCGCGACAGCCTCTTCGCCCACGGCTCCAAGACTGAATGTCGCCGCATTCACGATGCCCCCTGCCGAAGCCTCGGCCGGATCGGCGCTGCCGTTGAAGGGAATCACCGTAACCGTGACATCGGCGGGGGAGAATCCCAGCCCTCTGATCCGGTCGGTCAGTGCGATCAAGCTCGCGATCTCTGCATCGAGAATGGTATTGGACTGTCCGTCATTGTTGAGATCTCCGACCGGCGTTCCTTCAAACTGGTCCGATGTGCTGCCTGAAATATCGACGAGGTAAAGGATGTTCATCTGCGGCTGGAGAACCGGACCAAGACCAATGAGCAGATCGAGGCTTGCCGCTTCAGTTGTTGTCGCCGAGGGTGCCTCGAGGGTGAGCGAGACCAACTGGTCGTTGAACCCGAGAACTCCACTGCTCAAAGCGGACTTGTTAGGCGAGGAGAACGTCCCCGTGCCGCGGACCTGCAACGTGACATTCGCAGTATCGGTCCCTCCCCTGCCATCGGAAATCGTGTAGGCGAAGCTCACTGTTGCCGTGTCGCCGGCGCTCAGAGCCTGGAATTCACGACCGGGATCGAAAACCAGATCCCCCGACGAGTTGCGAAAGACGATGCCTTCGAGCGGGGACGTCCAGCGAACGATACTGACAGCATCGCCATCCACGTCGCGGTCGTTGGCGCGCACGGTCAGGATCCGGCGCCCGCTCTCGTCCATGTTCCCGATGCGATCATTTATTGCAACGGGAGCGTCGTTCCGGCCGGCGATGGTCCAGGAGATCGAAGCCGGAATGCGGATGCCATCATCGCTCATCAATGCATAATCGACAGTAACGGTCTCAGTCTCTCCTTTCCCCAGATGCTGATAGGCCGGATGCGAAGGATTCAGGGCAAAGCTTCGCGCCCCATCGAGATATCTTACGCCTGGCGGCAACAAGGCCGGCACGATCACGAATGGCAGCGCCGCGTCCTCCAACGTGAGACTACCCGGTACCGCATCGAGCCGCGCGAGCGGTCCATCCTCGATAGCCCTGCCAAGGATCGGAGCAGGCGCGAATGTGAGCTCCGGAAGGGCTAGGCTGGGGAACAACGTGCGTCCCGCGCCCCCAGGAATGACGATGGCGAATTGTGATGGATCGGGCGTGTCGACAGGCTGAGGCAAGTTCGCCGGAATGATCGGCGCATCTTCAAAATCACTGCTTCCCCTCCTCTGGCGAGGCTCGGGGGCAAACACCTGGAAGAGATCCCGGACAAAATCGCTTTCGCCGCGAATATCGTCGCCGGTCTTCATGATCTGCGTGATGCGGGGTTCAGAGCCGGCCACGGGAGTCAGAAGCGTCGAGGTACGCGCATCCGACATCGAGCCAATCACACGAGACGGGTTGCTCTTGTCCAGCAGCAGAAACGAGCCAACAGTTCCATCCGGCTCGGTGAGAAGCGAGAACCGCGTAGCGCCGTTGAAAGCTGCGATCTCCGCTTGCACGGCCGTGCCTCTGATTGCCATGGTGGCGACAGGGGTATCGACCTTGAGATCGCCCGTCTTGGCGATCCGACCTGCGACAAACCCGATGAGGCCTTGAACGAGGGTGAACAGCGCAGAATTCGAACTCGAATCCGCAGCATAGACCATGTCGTTCAGCACCATTCGGGCGCTGGCAGACAGGCTGAAGACTGTTCCGTCATTGAACTTGATCGACAAAGAGGAGCTTGCCCCCGTTTGGAGGACGTCCCCTTTGGCGACCATGTCGCCGACCTGCAGGTCGACCGATACCCCATTTCGCTGGACGGTTGCCGTTCCTGATACCTTCTCGACCCGACCGATCGGAGAACGAACCGCAACTGTCCCTGAGAGCTGGGCATATTGTCCTTGCGGATCGGAGCCGGCCAGCGCCTCGACGGTCTCTGCTGAAAGGCTCGCGCCCTCCGGTGTCGTGATGTTCAAACGCCGATCACCCCTGAAATAGTCGAGGATCACGGCCGTTGTCTCCTGCCTCGTCAGCAGCAGGTCGGTTCCGGATTTCCTGAAATCGGCGGTGAAGAGGATGTCCTTGTCCGGAAAGACAATGGATGGTTCAGAGTCAGTTCGACCATCCGACGCCATGGCGGCGTCGATCCAGATGTCGAAAACACTGGCGCCGTCCCAGGACTGGTACACAGCTGAACCCTTGTGTTCAAGGGATGATAGCTCTTTCGCTCATTCATTCCTACCGGAATGAAATCTCAGTGGATGGAATAATGACATCCAACCTTTGATACAGATGCAAGCATGTCCCGGCGTTCACCGAACAGTCGCTTCTAGCCATGGGTTGATCTGAGCCCCGTGCACTTGGCCGGGCTGTCACACGGCCCTGCATGTCCAAGAATAATGTCCCACATTCGTATTGCGACTGACACCGTCGATGAAGAACTCACTCCTTAGCCCACGATGCCGATCAAATGAGGATTTTGGACTGTGCATGCCACGCAAGGCGTTCGAGAGAGGCATTGGCCTTCGGCGCCTTCCACCGACGACAGCACCTTACAGGACGAAGTAGCTCTGGCTGAAATCGATGGCATCGTCGAAATGGATTGTGAAATCGGCAATCTTATCGCCATTCACATCACCGGAGACATAGGTGTCACTGGCTGCTTTCCTGTATTGCAATTCTCCGGTCTCTCCGCTGAAGGCCCGAGTGCCAATGAACTCGAAGGCTTGATTTCCTCCTTTGAGTGCATTGGCGTCAATCGATGACAGGTGGATCTTGTCCTTCTGTTGGATGGAGAAATCGAAGATCGAGTCCCGGCCAGAACTCTTGACGGTCGAATCCCCGACAGACTTGAAAATGAAGGTATCTGTTCCTTCTCCACCCCAGAGGTCATCAGCTCCAGCCCCACCTGTTAGTTTGTCACTACCGGCGCCGCCTTTGATGCGGTCGTTGCCATTGCCCCCCAGAAGAACGTCATTTCCAGCATTGCCTGTGATCCGATCACTGAAGCGGGTCCCGGTATACGTATCGCTGCCGCTTGACCCGATAAGGTTCTGAGCTTCATCGGCAAGCGCCGCATTGAGGATTGCCGGATTGGCTTTCCGGCCTGAACTGACTCTACCCATGAGGCCAGAGACCAACGAGTGGAATTCCGTGCCGGCAATCGCCAATCCGGAGATCTGCACCTGCGCCGAGATGTTCGTGATCCGCCCTGCGGGATCCTCAGTGAACTCGCCCGAGTCCTTGTAGCTGTTCCCGAGGGTACCCAGGCGCACCGCGGTTACGGATCCACTAACGACATGCTTCGCAAGATCATAGGAAATCGAGCGGCCGTCGAGAACGACGGTCTTGGTATTTGGACCGTGCATATTATCGAGCAGAACAAGCTGGGTCCCTTTGAACTCTCCCGCACCACCGAGAATGTAAGGCCATCCTTCAAATGAAAAGTCCTTGAAATAGCTTTTCATATAGCTATTGAAGCTCACGCCTTTGTTTGAGCTGCTCGCGGTCAACCTGATAGTAATTGTCATGCCTGCCTCCTCAAAGCAGCGTGGTACATCCCACGGGTGATTTATCTCTTCTCCGGTTTCAATACAGTTTGACAGACAGAGACGCCTTCGCGTTAAAACCCGGACTTGGATTCCCATTCAGGTACTCGGTATACTGTCGATCGAATAGGTTCTCGATCACGAGGCCGGTCGTCGCCCGCTCGTTAACCTTCCAGTTGGCGAAGAGGTCGACGACGACATAAGGATCACCAACGAAGCCGAAATCCTCCGCCCGATCCTTGGCCCCGACAAAGGACACACGGGTGCCGAACTCAAGCCGTCCATCATAGTCGCGAAAACCGATGGTTCCTGTCAGGCGGTTCGGTGGCACTTTGACGAGATCTTCATTGGTTCGGCTATTCCTGCCACGAAGAATGTGGCCCGCGATGCCGATGAAATAGGAGCCAGCATCGTAGATTCCCTCGGCTTCAACACCTCCGATAACTGCCTCGGCGATATTCCGATACTGATAGCCTCCCGGAATCGGAAAGCGCGTGAAAACCTGTTCGATATAGTCATCCACGCGATTGTGGAAGATGCCGATTTTCATGCGCAACCGATCCTCTTCGGCGATAAGATTATCGAAACGCAGATTGACCCCACCCTCAATGTTATGAGCAATCTCAGGCTTCAGATCGGGATTGGGAAAGAAACGTCCGGCGCTGAGTGGCGGCGGATGGAACCCGTCAATCAGGGTTTCGGTCAATGCAGGAGCCCGATAGCCCTCGGAATAGCTCGCATAGAAGGTGACAGGCTGCCAGGGCGTGATCCCGACTGTGATTTTGGGTGAAAGGCGACTGCCTTCATTCTCGATATCGACGCCTGTCAGACGATAGAAGTCGTATCGCAGGGCGCCGATGACTTCGAGCCATTCGGAAAATACGACGCGGTCTTGAAGGAATGCGCCATAGACGAGGCGTTCCCCCGAAGGGGTGAGCTGGTCGCTGTTCCCAAAGGGATCTTTCGTTTCGACATTGTCGTTAAACAAATCGCCACCATAGGTTAGCTCGTGCTGGAACGATCCGGTATCGAACTTAGACGTGTTAAAGAGATCGAACCCGATCGTGCCGATGTCGAAGGTCTTGGCAGCTCCCGCTGTGATACCCTCCAAGGTGGTTTGCTTCACGTTCGTACCGCTGAAATAGACCTTGGCGCTCAAGTCCCAAACGGAAGAGTACGGAGTCCACCGGTATCCTGCCGTGAAGGTGTCGGCCACAGCCTGCGTCCGATAGAGGGTCGAAAGGCCGTTTTCAAAGTCGTTCGTAATCCGCAACGCCGATAGCGTCAGTTCTTGATCGGACGACGGCCGAATCCGGGTCTTGACCAGTCCGGAGAGAAGATCCTGCGCTGTATAGTCGCTCGGGGCTCCATCCCCTGATCTGTAATCCCCGGCATCGCGCCAGGTTGCAGCCCCGAGGAGATCGAACATATCGCTTGGGCGCGCGGCGATCTCTCCATGAAGAAGCGGGGTGTTTCCGTTCGTTTCCCAAGTTCCCTTGATCCGTCCGCCGACATGGGTTCCATCAGGCAGAACGTCGCCCGCATCGATTGTCGTGAAGCTCACGACGCCGCCGATGGCGCCCGATCCGTAAATCGACGAGGTCGGCCCACGAGTCACATCGACAGACTTCATCATCTCGGGGTCAAAATAGAAAGTTCCTTTGGCGGAATGGCCTTCGCGCTGGAAATTCTGCCGCGCTCCATCGACAAGAACGTTTACGCGGCCGAAATCCTGGAGCCCGCGGACGTTGACGCCTATGCCGGGATCCCCTGGAGCCGACTGGGTCGTCACGCTTGGAATCAGTCGCAAGACATCAGCCGTGCTGCTCGGCTGAATCTGAGTTTCAATCCGTTCGCGACCGATGACGCTCGATGGCGACAAGGATTCGTATACACGCTCACCCGCTTTGGTTGCTGTGACAGTGATGGCGTCAAGGTCGATTGTCGTATCGTCGCCCGGCATCATCTCCTGCGCCTCGGCGGGCGCTGTCAGGCTCGCGAGAGCGGCCAGGATCAGGTGTAGTCCAAAACGACCAGGGCGAAGTGAAAACACAGGAGAAGCAGCCTTCGGGGAACGAGCGATCAATCGCAGGACCGGAGGCATGGCTCGCCTCCGGCCTCCAGCGATTAAAGGATGAAGTAGCTCTTTGAGAGGCTGACCCGATCATCGAGGTGGATCGTGAAGTCCGCGACCTTATCGCCATTTACGTCACCGTAGATATAGGTGTCGCTCTTCGCTTTCTCGTAGCGCAGCTCTCCGGCCTTTCCGTCAAACGCCTTCGTCCCGATGAAAGAAAATGCTTGGTTTCCGCCCTTCGTCGTTCTGGCATCGATAGCGGAGAGATCGATCTTGTCTTTCTGCTTCATTGAAAAATCAAATATCGTGTCTCGCCCAGCGCCCGAGACAGTCGTTTCCCTGATCGCCTTGAAGATGAAGGTATCGGCGCCAGATCCTCCCCAGAGATCATCTGCTCCCTGACCACCCGTCAGCTTATCGTTCCCGCTGCCGCCATAGAGATAATCATTGCCACCAATGCCGGAGAGCTTGTCAGCGCCGGCGCCGCCGGACAGTTTGTCCCGACCGATCTTGCCGGTCAGCATGTCGTTTCGATCCGTTCCGACCTTCGGTTCCGTGACGTCGCCGACATCGATCTTGATCGTCTGTGTCGTCGACTGGCCGGTCGAGTCCTTTGCTTCGACGGTAATGATGTGGCTCTGCTTCTTCTCGTAATCGAGCGACTTCGCCAGAGTGAGCTTGCCGTTCGTCAGCTTGAAGTACCCACCGGGATTGCCAATCAGGCTGTAGGTGACTGCTCCTCCCTCTGGATCAACGGCAGACAGCATGCCGACCCGAGTCCCGACCTCGGCCTTCTCGGAGATAGAGGAGTTCGAGAGGAAGAGCTCCTCCGGCGCTTCATTGACGTCCTCGATGGCGACGTCGAAATCCTTGAGCGTGGTGCTGCCATCTGCATCCCGCGCCTCGACTGTGATGGTGCGAGAGGGGAAGGCTTCGAAATTGACTCCGTTTTTGACGTAAAGCTTGTTGCCTTCGATGGCGAACGTGTCACCCGGATTGTTTGTGAGACGGTACGAGACGGTCTTGCCTTCGGGGTCTGTGGCGGAGAGGACGCCGACGAGCGTTCCTATCGCGGCATTCTCCTTCACGCTCGCAGGCGCAAGGGCCAGGTTGATGGGCGACTGCCCGACCACTGATTCGTCGCCCGTCGCCGTGTCTATTTGGACGTCGTTGAACCGCAGAAACTCAGCGTTCTTCACCATGGCAATGCCGTTGCCGCTCTTGTGGCTGACCGTGTAGACGCTGCTCACCTTGGCGATGGTGTAGTCGTTCTTGTTGCCGGCGAAGACGACCGTGTCGGTGTCCGCGCCGCCGTCAATGGTATCGTTGCCCTGGCTGGCGCGGAGGATGTCATTGCCGCCGTTTCCCGCGATGTCGTCGTCGAATTGCCCGCCTCCGAACATGTCGCTTCCGGCCGATCCGATATAGTTCTGGCCGATGGCGTCGAGAGCGTCCGCATAGGCCTTGAGGTAGGCCGCGTTATAGTTCGAGCCATTCATATGCGCGGCGGTGAAGAGCTGCACGATTCCCTGTCTGGTGTTGCTCGACATCTCGAGCCCGGCGATCCTGAGCTGTGTGCTGCCGCCTGTGAAGTAGCCCGTCGTGGAATCAAACGATCCGCTGCCACGCGTCCCGTACTCGATCGTGTTGATTGTGCCGCCGACCACGTGCGTGTTCATGTCATAGGAAAGGCTGGAACCATGGGCCAACAGGTACTTCTTGTCTGGCGTTGCGCCATAGTTCAAGAACATCTCCTCGCCCGAGAATGCCTGACTGTTGTCGAAGACAGGGAAGCCGTTCGCCGTGATGTCCGAGAGGAAGCCCCCGCGGATGAAGGCTTCGAAATCCAGTCCACCCGTGGACCCCGAGGCGTCGATGGTGATCCGCGCTGCACCTTCCCCTTCGACGTTCGCGGCCACGACCCGGCCGTCGGCGAACTGGAAGCTCTCCACATTATGAACCGTGTCTGTGCCCTCGGAGGACGCGCCACGGAGATCGGTGATCTTGAAGCTACCGTCCGGATTCTTGACGATGCCGTAGAACGACCGCAGGCCGGAAAGCACGAAGACGTCGTCGCCCGCTCCACCGTCAATCGTGTCGTCGTGCGTACCTGCCACAAGGGTGTCGTCGAAGCCGGAGCCGAGAATGTTCTGGGCGTAGGCGTCCATCTTCTCCTGAAGGGTTGCGATCAGGATATCCTTGCTCCCGATTGGGTTCAGGCGCAGGGCGCTATAGAGGCTGTACACCGGGTTCGACTGAACATTGCCGCTGCCCTTCTCAGCGGTGATATCCCAACCCGAGATCACCAGCTCCGCGATCATGCCCGTCATCTCGGCTGCGCCGGCCGCCTGCGCCGTCGTCTTGGTGCCGAAGGAAACCGAGTTGATGGTGCCCGAGATCCCGTGGCCATAGGTCGAGCCGTAATGGGCGTAGTCGTAGGCGAGATCCTCACCCTCGACGAGGACCTGCTTGGCGGTGGCCGCTCCCGCATTGTCCTTGTAACGGAAGCCGACTTGAGTTCCGTTCTGATAGCCAAAGGGCGCTGCGTCCTCTGTACCGCCGTAATAGCTTGATGATCCCGTCTGCAGCCCCGCGTAATAGGCCTCGAAATAAGTGTCGAGGTTGATGCCGCTTGTGGCTGAGGATGCATCGATTGTGATGGTCTTAGGTGTGCCCACGTCAGCTCCCCTTCGTCTCGCGTGCCCGCGCATCGGCGGGTTTTGGAAATAGATACGGATCGTCAGCGGCGATCGTGTTGGGGAGCAGCTTCTACTTACAGGGCGCAGTCGAGTCCAGAGTAAAATTAAATATTAGAATATATCTAGTCTGCAATACCTATGTAAGTTTTAATTATAACGATTCAAGATTTGCACATCTTCATAAATGTAACAGATTATAATTATAATAATTCCAGACCGCGACATCTATTGCAGTCGGCGATGCATTACGATTCTGACACTTCAAGTAAAAGAATTCTTTCGAGATTGAGCTCTTGTCGACACGAGTGGGCCAACTCGAAGAGGGTATTGCGTTGAAGATCTTCGGTTGAGAGTGTCACCCATCTCGATCATATCTGGATGTCGGGCGTGATCCTCTCACCGGCGGACGGCAGCTTTTGAAGCGAGACGGTCCCCTTTCCTATAAAGGAACTCGTGTCGATCCCCTGCATCCAGATCTCGTGCGGGATTCAAAGGAGTCATTGGACGTGCAATGGTGAAGGCGTTTGATCCGTATTCTTCAATAGCCTACCGGATTTTAATCTCGGATGAGATCCGAGGAAGGCGCGCGTGACTGCCATGCGTCGATCGACCAGCGACCGGCCCCGAATGCGGCGAGAAGCAGAAAGCCGCCTGCAATTGCAAGATCCTTGTTGAAGTGAATGAACTCACTGACATCCATGATGTTCCTATGGAATAGGATGGCGGTCAGAACGCAGAAGACCCCTAGGGCCAGCGCGGCCATGCGTGTTTGGAAGCCACACGCGATCAGCAGACCGCCACCCAGCTCTGTTAGGATGACGAGTGGCAGAAGCATTCCCGGTACGCCATGGTTTTCCATGTACTGTACCGTACCCTCGTAATATCCGATCTTGCTCCAGCCCTCGATAATGAAGATGAACGCCAACATGAGCCTTGCCGCGAAAGAAAGCGGCGCCTGAAGCCTGATCATGGTCATCGTCCCTAACATGCGGCGCTCGCACATGCGCCGCATTGGAGGATTATTCAGCTTCCTATTGCCTTATCGACGAGCGGCTTCTATAGCCTCGGACAAGTCGCGGTATTCCTCGCATTCCGTTCCACACAATGTCTGTATGATCTGCAACTGCTCTCGCGCGAGATCGAGCTTGCCCTGGGTAACATAGGCTTCGCCCAGATACTCCCGCACCTGGGAATATTGTGGATCCATGGCGACGGACTTGAGATAATAGCCGATACCCTCATCCGTTCGTCCGAGCTTGCGTGTGATGTACCCGCGGTAATTGAGCGCCTTTGGCGTATCCGGGTTTCGAACCATGTTGAGCACCTCGAGGGCTTCATCGAAACGCTCGGCTTGTGCAAGGGCGAAGGCATAATCCGTCACCGCCTCGTCCGTCAGAACCTCGCTTCGAACCTGGACGCATCGACGAGATCTCTGGCTATAAATCTGACCCCTCGGGCAGGTCATCATGTTGAGTGAACCGGCATCGTTGCCGCGCCCACCCTGCCGACCGGAGTTTCCGTTGCTTCCACCGCTATCACCTCCGCCACCGGCGTTGCCGCCACCGCCTCCCGAGCTCCCGCCCTCGCCTGCACCCATGGCAGGTGTGAGAACGCCTGCGGAGCCGATCGACAGGACGAACGCTCCTGCCAGCAAACCGAGACGGTGCATTGCTTCACTGCGACGTGTCATGGTGTCCTCCTGGAATGTTTCAGTCCACACACTCAGAACATCTGGAACATGGGTTTCGCTCGAACCGCCGGCTATCCGTGGGTTCTCCTGTTACGAACTCAACTGCAGTGCGCTCTTTGCTGCATCCTGAACTTGCCCTGGTCGACAGAGGGGGATGTCGAACACGATACGGCAGTGTCCCTCGCCTTCAATCTCGACGCTTGTTCCGTATTCAGCCAGAATGTCCTCTACGATGCCAAGACCGAGCCCGCTTGAGCCCGGTTCGGACCGGCCTGGCACGCCGCGTTCGGGTCTTTTTCCGTGAGCGTTGAAAGAGAAGCCGGGACCATCGTCTTCAACGCCGATTCGAGCTTTATCGCCCAGTCTCTCCACCTGGACGTTGACACAGGTCTTTGCCCACTTTCGGGCGTTGTCGAGCAAATTTCCCATGACCTCACCAAAATCATGAGGATCCATGTCAACGGCTAAGTCAGCGGGAATACTGGTCTGCCAAATCAGCCGGTCGCCTCGCGGCATGTGCTGCATCAGTCTCAGGAGCCGAGCGATGGTTTGGTCGACTTGCGTATAGGCCCCGCATCCGACCGATGCACCACTGGTGCGGGCCCGCGCGACCTCCCGCTCGACGTGCGTGTAGATCAAGTCCAACTGCTCCTGCATGCATCCTGCGGCATCCTGCAGGCCCGCTTGCTCAAGGCGACGCATCTCGCCGCCGAGGATTGTCAATGGCGTCTTCAACCCATGGGCCAACGCGCCAGCACGGTCCCGAGCTTTGCGGACAAGGTCCTCCTGCCGATCGAGAAGCTTGTTGATGCTGTCGACGAGAGGAGCCACTTCGTTGGGAAAGCGCTGGGTCATGCGCCGGATCTGCCCGGTCTGAACTGCATTCAGCTCATGTCCTACGGCTCGCAACGGACGAAGCCCCAGCGTGAGCTGAAGCCAGGCAAAGAGAACAAGAACGGTGGCAATTGGGATGAGGACCCGGGTCACGTCCCATCCGAAGGCTTGGCGCAGTTCGACGACCTGTCCGTGATCAAGTGCAACGGCAAGACTGACGCGGCGGGGGCCTTGCTCCCCATCGACAGAGACCTCACGCTCGATCACGTAGAGTTCTGAACCGTCAGGTCCATCGGTCTCGAATGCTTTGTCGCGCTCGGTTCCATCGCGTGACCTGGCCAGGGGGAGTTCCTTGTCCCAGAGCGAACGCGAGCGCATGAGGGGGTGCCCGCCCTCGGAGACCTGCCAGTAGGCTCCGCCATAGGGTTGGTGATAACGCGGGTCCGTGAGCTTCTGGCTGAGTCCGGCTGCTCCCTCCGTCCCGAAGGCCGCGGCCAACTCCGTCCAGTGAATATTGAGATCTTGCTCCACATACCGGAGTACTTGGCGCTCGAAGAATACGACGAGAGAAGCGCCTGCGACCGCAATCGTCACGACGATGGATGTGATGGCAACGATCAGCAGCCGCAGCCGGATGGAATTGCAGGTCATGGCGCAGGTGTCTCCATGATATAGCCGTGGCCGCGTCGGGTTCCGATCGTTTCTGGTCCGACCTTGCGCCGAAGACGAGCCACCAGGGCCTCGACCGCATTGCTCTCCGGCTCGTCAGATCCATAAACGTGTTCAACGAGTTCGCTTTGAGCGACGACGCGATCCCGGTTATGAGCCAGATACCTGAGCAAGCGAAATTCAAGGGGCGATAGCTCGATGGACCTGCCATTGAGCATCACCCGCAGCCGCCGCGTATCGATGCGCAGAGCACCAACTTCGATAAGAGGAGTGACATGGCGCCCGACCCGACGCAGCAGGGCGGCCAATCGAGCAAGGAGTTCCTCCATCTCGAAAGGCTTGGTCAGATAGTCGTCGGCACCGGCGTCGATTCCCTCGACCCTTTGCAGCCAGGAGCCCCGGGCTGTCAGAACGAGGATCGGAATTGTGCTGGCCTCTTCCCTCAACCGTCGCACGACCGACAGGCCGTCGAGCTTTGGCAGACCAAGATCCAGGATGAGAGCATCATAATCTTCGGTCGAGGCGAGGAACCAACCTTTCTCTCCGTCCCGGACACTGTCTACGACATATCCGGTTTCGGCCAAGGCATGCTGGATATCTCTGGCGATTGCAGGCTCGTCCTCGACGAGAAGAACCCTCATCAGCGTCTCCTGATCTGGAGGATTTGGTTGTTGCGGGCATCGACCACGACCTCCTGATAGCGACGATCCCGGGTGAGAATCAGGAATTCATAGCGCCACTCGCCGCCCCATGACTGGCGGAGGTCGACCTCCAGGACCTGTCCCGGAACAGCACGCGAGACGGTTGGAAGCACCGCGCTCAGGGCCAGCGCCCAACCCTGCGAGACGGCGTCTCGAGCATTCTCGGAAGAGGTGCTGCCCCATCCGCGCGGAGCCGACATGTCGTCATCGCCACGACCCCGAGCGCGCCCTCGCCCTGCATCGTCGTCCCCTCCGCGGCCTCGCCCCTGACCTCCCCCGTTGGATCCTCGGCCAGAGCCGCTGTCGTCGCTGCCTCTGCCGCTGCTGTCGCCGCCCCCGCGACCGCTGCCTCCACCACCGTGGCCTCCTCCGTCGCTCCCACCACTCCCGCCATCCTTGGCAAACGTGGCCACTGGGCAACCGATCTCCACCGCGACAAAAGCCCAGGTCGCTGAGAACAGAAGGATGAGGTGGCGCCGGATCATAGGAACTTCCAAAGCTCCTCAGCATAACACGCCCAACCTGATATTTCGCTGACAGGCTCAATCAGGTTCGCATGCCCTGCTTCACCCATGCTGCCTTCTCACCGGCGCTTATTGCGCAGCGGATGAAGGGAGAGAGAGGATGTTGAAGCGAGCTACGAATGGAGCGGGCATGCTGGTGCTGAGTACGATCCTGGCCTCGTTGACGGCAGCCACCCCGGCGTTGGTCGTCAGCGCAACATTGTCGCCTGCGGTAGCAAGGGGCGGCGATCACAGCGGGGGAGGTCGCGGGGGCAATGATAACGGGGGCCTCAGCGGCCGGAGTGGTGACGACCGGGGTGGGCGCTCCAGCGACGATAGCGGGGGACGTGGGGGGCGTGGCGGAGATGGTGGCAGCCACGGCCAGGGCCGTGGCAGAGACGATCAGGGCCGTTCCCGCACAGACGATGGCGGGCGGCGTGGCCGCGGGACAGATGATGGCAGGAAGGCCGACACTCGGGCAAGAGAACAGGCACGGGATCAGCACCAGACCCGGACACGTACCCGCGGGGCAGATCATCTCCTTGAAGTACGACGGGACCGTGGGCGTGGTGCGGACGATGCTAACTCCCTAGACGATAACGGAGGTCGCCTGGATCGCGATAAACGCTTCGAGCCTGGCGATGATCGCCGGATCAACGGCCGATAAGAGAACCAGGCCATCGACGGCCGTGGGATGCCTTCACTCCCACGGCCGGGCCGATTAGGCAACCGGAGACGGTCTGCTCATTCTGAGACAGATCTATGCCGCAAGAAACGTGTGAGGTCGAATGACGTGAGCAAGCCAAGCGTGCAGATCACGATTCCCAAGCACTCCGAATAGCTCGGCCACTCGTTCAGGAGTGGGATCGCAAGCAGGAGTGCACCTGAAGGTACCAAGGCGGGAAAGAGCGCGGCCTCTCCCGCGCCGACGCGCGAGACTGCCTTGGCGATAGCAACAGGGGCCAGACATCCACCCAATATGCCTTGGAAGAATGCTTGAGCCAGCCAAACATCCGACGATACTGCGCTGTCGTGGTGCCAGACCAGAAAGAAAGGAAGAAAAGCGAGCACTGACAGGATCGAAACCTGGCCGATGCCGACGACCGGATCGACCTTCCAGCGACCGAAGAGATAGGTGAACGTACCCCAGAGCGATCCTGCCAAGAGAAAACACAGGTCCCCGAGCCAGACATGAGCCGACGATTGAGGCGTATGATCGTACTGTGCGGATGCAATGAGCAGCAATCCTGCGACGAGAACCGTCATACCGAACAAGCGAAGAATGGATGGCCGCTTGCCATCGAGCCACCACGCGAGAGCATTGGCACTCATCATCGTTGCACCAGCAGTCAGAACGACCGCATGAGACAAGGGCGCAAGTCCGAAAGCCGTGTTGATGAGAAGGCCGAAAAGGGGACCGGCCAAGGCGGCGAGCGAGAAGAGGCGCCCCCACCCAAGTCCATAGGCCTTGCTGCGGGACAGGACCAAGGGCAGCAACAGCAGAGCCGCAACGCCGAAGCGGAGCATGGACATGTCCATTGGCGCGAGGCCGTCCATCCTCCCGAGCCTTGATCCCACATTGTAGCCCGTCCAGGCCGCGGCGGCAGTCAGCCCCCAAAGAATGCCGATGGCCGTCGATGCCCTGGTCCTTCTCTGGACTTCGCTCATCGGGGCAAGCGTCATGCTACGGCACCTTTCCGAGTGGCTCGTTCGATCCGGACGCACGCGGAAAGCGGCTGGTGGCGTGCCTTGCACGAGAGGAGGCTACCCCTCTCGCTCGGGCCGCATGAATTTAGCCTTGGAGTTCGGCCCACATATCGTGGTCGCGTTTGGCGGTCCAGATGACGGGGTGGTCGATGCCGGAANTCGGCCCACATATCGTGGTCGCGTTTGGCGGTCCAGATGACGGGGTGGTCGATGCCGGAAGCCTCGTCAAACGCGCGCGAGACGTTGAACGGCAGGCAGTGCTCGTAGATGGCAAAGTCGCCGAACTTCGGATCCATCACCGCGCGCGTGGCGGCGAAGGTCTCCTTCAGGGAGCGCCCCCGCGCCACCGACAACTCCGCGGCTCCATAGAGGGTGGTGACGAAGTCGCGCGTCATCGCCACCGCCTCGCGCACCGCCTGCTCGCCCTGCAGCGCGGCGCCCCGGCCCGGCGCGATCGCCCTGGGCTGGAAGTCGAGGATCGCATCCAGCGTCTGCGGCCACTCGCGCAGGTAAGCGTCGCCGCAATAGCAGGCGGAGTGGTACTCCACCAGATCGCCGGTGAACATCACCTCGGCATCCGGCACCCAGGCGACGATGTCGCCCGCCGTGTGGCCGGCCCCCAGATGGAACAGCTTGACCTCGCGTTTCCCTAAGAACACCGACATGCCGCTCTCGAAGGTCAGCGTCGGCCAGGTCAGGCCGGGCGGGATGCTGCTCTCGCCGCGGAACAGGCGCGGGAAGCGGCCGATCTCGGAGGCCTTGTCCTGCTCGCCGCGCTCGACGATGAGATCGTAGGTGGCATTCGACGCGATGATGCCCTGCGCCTGGTAGGCCGAGGCGCCGAGCACGCGCACCGCGTGGTAGTGCGAGAGCACCACGTACTGGATCGGCTTGTCGGTGACGGTTCGCACGCGGGCGATCACGTCCTCGGCCATGGCGGGCGTTGCCTGGGCATCGATGACCAGGCAGCCCTCGTCGCCCACGATGATGCCGGAGTTGGGATCGCCCTCGGCCGTGTAGGCGTACAGATCCGGCCCGATCTCCGTAAACGACACCGTCTTCGCCGCCGTGTCCCCCGTCGACGCAAAGGCTTTGGCTGTCATTGTCTTGTCTCTCCCAGCTAATGGTCAGAGCCTGTCAGGCTCTTGACGCTGTTATCGGTGAACTTGAGTTTTTCCATGAGGGGCGCCCGCTTTGCGAGCCAGGGCCCATGCTGGATCGGCCAATGCTCGAACCCGGGATCATGGCCGAGAGCGTGAGCTGCATGGTGGGGCCAGTACGGATCATAGAGCGCCTGTCGACCAATCGCGATCAGGTCCGCCTTACCGCCCTGGAGAATTGCTTCTGCCTGATGCCCATCGAGGATGACGCCAACCGCCTGGGTCCTGACGTCTGCCTCATGGCGGATATGCTCCGAAAATGGAACCTGAAAGCCCACCCCGCGCGGAACGTTCATGTTCCGGGTTTCGTCCGAGAGCCCGCCGGAGGAGCAATCGATCACGTCCACTCCGATTGTCTTGAGATCTCGCGCGAGTACAACGGAATCGCCCAAGCCCCATCCGTCTTCTGTTCCGTCGACGGCTGAAATACGCACGAAGAGCGGCTTCTCCTCTGGCCACACGGCTCGCACGTCAGCGGCGATCTCAAGGCCGAGTCGCATGCGGTTCTCGCGCGAGCCACCATACTCATCCTCCCGAAGATTGGATTGCGGCGAGAGGAATGAGGCGACGAGATAGCCGTGGCCGAAATGCAGCTCCAGGACGTCGAAACCAGCCCGGTCCGCCCGTTTGGCTGCATCAACGAACATCTGCCGGACCTCAGTGATGTCGTTCAAGCTCAAAGCATCCGGCACGGACCATTCCGGCCCAGCCGCAATGGCACTCGGTCCGACCCGTCGCCATGGCTCGCCGGTCTCGTGCAATTGCTCCATTGTGAGCGCCCTCCCCCCCTCCCATAGAGCCTGCGAACCAGCCTTTCGCCCCGCATGGGCCAGTTGCACGCCGACGGCGGCGCCATTCTGGTGGATGAAGTCAACGATGGCTTTGAAGGGGGCAACCTGCTCGTCTGCCCACAGCCCGACATCCCGTACGCCGATGCGCGCGCTCTGATCGACGGCTGTGCTCTCGACAAAAATCAGCCCTGCCCCACCCAATGCGAACTTGCCGAGATGAACCAGATGCCAAGATCCCGCTAATCCCTGCTCCGCCGAATGCTGACACATGGGCGAGATGACCACGCGGTTCTTGAGGGTAAGGCCCCGGATCGTCACGGGCTCGAAGAGTCGTGGCCGCTGATGCGCTGGAGTCATTGCTCACTTGCCGATCGCTTGATAAGCGCGTTCATGTTCTAGGCTTAAGCTGCCGGACGGCTCGCGGACGAACCAACCTCAGCCGCAGCACCAGCGAGATGCCGGCCTGCGATAAAGCCGAAGGTCATGGCCGGTCCGAGCGTGATGCCACCCCCAGGATAATTGCCACCCATGATGCTCGCCATATCGTTGCCGGCAGCATAAAGGCCGGGAATGGCATTCCCGTTCTCGTCGATCACGCGTGCATCGGCATCGGTCTTGAGCCCTGCAAAAGTACCGAGGTCTCCAGGCACGACCTTCACGGCATAGAACGGACCACGCTCGATTGGGCCGACGCAGGGATTGGGCTTGTGATCCGGATCCCCGAGATACCGGTTATATGCGGTGCTGCCGCGCTTGAACTGAGGATCCTCGCCACGGTGCGCATCGCGATTGTAAGTCTCGACTGTCTGCTCGAATGCAGCGGGATCGATACCTACCTTCTGCGCGAGCTCGCGCAGAGTGCGGCCCTTCACCAAATAGCCACTCTTCAAGGCCGGCGCCAACGGCACCGGGAACGGCTTCACGAACCCCAAGCCGTAGCGTCGGATCGTCGGATGATCGACGATGAGCCAAGCTGCCTTTTCCGGATCCTCGCTGCAGGCGCTGACCATGGCCTGGACGAAATCGTGGTAGGAATTGGCCTCGTTCGTGAAGCGCTTGCCGCTCTTCGTAACGGCAATGACACCGGGTTTGCCGCGATCGATGAAATGCGGAAACGGTCCTGCAGTACCATCCCGGCGAGGAACAAGGGAGACCGGAACCCACGCCGCAGCGTTCGGCAGGCCGTCAATTGCCCGTCCGCCGACCCGCTCGCCCAGGCGAATGCCATCGCCGGTGTTGCCGGGGGGAGCGGGAGACCAATGCTCCGCTCCAGTCGGGGCATGCGGGAAGAGCTCTTTCCGCCGCAGCATGTCCTGCGGAAAGCCCCCCGCTGCCAGCACCACGCCTCGACGGGCGCGGACCTCGGTCATTCCATCCTCGGTTTGAACCAGTGCTCCCTTCACGGCGCCGTCTTCCACGATCAGATCCTTGACGGGCGACGTGGTCCAGATCGGAATGTTCCGGTCCAACGCCGACTTGGCCAGCCGTCCGATAAGAGCGTTGCCGTTCGTCAGGCGCATTGCACGGCCATGGGATACGAGGTCGCGGCCATACTTTGCGAGAAGCACACCGACATAGGCGGCCGATTTGACGGAGCGGGTTACGTTGAAGAAGTGAAGGAGTTCCTTGCCGGATCCTATCATCATGCCGAGGAACGTGATTTCCTTCAGCGGCGGCCTCAGACGGGCGATCTCCTTACCGAGCTTGCGTCCATCGTAAGGAGTTGCCACGACCGAGCGCCCGCCGGGCATGCCACCTGGCGCATCCGGGTGATAATCGGAGAAGGCCGGACCGAGGGTGAAATCCATCTCGGTGTTCTCCTGGAAGAACTCGACCATCTTCGGGCCATTCTCAAGGAAGGCGTCGACGCGGCTCGCGTCAAAGTGATTGCCGGCCTCATGCTGAAGATAGGTGCGAGCCGCCTCGCGAGAATCCTTGAAGCCCTCCCGCTTCGCCAGCGGATTGCAGGGGATCCACATCCATCCCCCGGAACGTGCAGTCGTTCCGCCGAAGACGGGCTCCTTTTCCGTGACAATCACGTCGAGACCATGAAGCCGGGCCGTCAGCGCGGTCGCAAAACCGCCGGCGCCGGACCCAACAACTAGAACATCGCAGGTGACTGTTTTCGTCGGCTTCATGGCGCTCCTCGTCTCTCGCCCCTCTTTGCAGTCCTGGGACGCTTCTGATTCAGCATTTGCGAATGCATTCGTTGATTTGTTTTAGACGAACGCATTCGCTATTTCAAGATAATTTCGATGCCCTATCGAGTATCGAAACCGCTCAGCTCGTCAGATCACCTTGTGCGCTTCCACGAGAAACGTCGTGATTTCCGCAATGAAGCTGAGCGCATGTGTCTGTGAGACATTGGCTGCCGGAGAGCGAAAGGCCGCTTCGATGTCGCCAACAGAGCGGAACCAGAGCTCCACCATGCCATCGATGGGCAGCGCCTCGTAGGATGCAGACTTTCCAAGGCCAATGCTGCGTTCGGTGACGAAATTCTGGGTGTAGCCCATGAGGTTTGGAAACGCCTTCACGGCCTCGGCATGAAAGCCCCACCATTCCGCCTTGAACTGTGCTGGCGTCAGGCCCGGCTTGCGCGTTAGGATCGACATGCGTTTGACGAGTGGTCCTGCCGCAGATCCAACCGGCACAACGATGTTCTGCTCAGCCGTAATCAGTCCAGTTTGACCAACGAAGCGTTCGTGGTCTCGCGCGACATCCAGATAGGCATCGGAAGAGATCGCCCGATGCATGTCGTCGATACTGTCGAACCATAATTCTGAAATACCATCGATCGCCCAGTTCCCTCTGGCATGATCGATGGCAAGCTGGCGGCTATCGACGACGTGGTTCTGATGATACCGCTTCAATCCCGGTAGGCGGGCAGCCAGTGGGCCGTGCACGTTACGCCAGTGACTACGGAAGTCTTCGCTGCTCGAGCCCTGTTTGCGAGTCAGGAGTCCCATTCGAACAATCATGTCGGTCTCCTCAGACTGCGAGATAGCCGCCGTCGACCACGAGCGTCGTGCCCGTCACGTAGCTCGACATGTTTGATGCAAGAAAAACCGTCGGACCGATCAGTTCCTCAGGCTCTCCAAATCGCCCGAGTGGAATGCGGGCCAGGAAGCGCGCTGCCCGTTCAGGATTGTTGCGCGTGGCTTCCGTCATCGGTGTATTGAGCGTTCCAGGCGCAATCGCGTTGACACGCACGCCATCCTTGGCCAGTTCCTGGGCCAGGTTCTGGGTCAGCATGCGCACGGCTGCCTTCGAGGTCGAATAGCTGATCGATGTGGATGTCGACACGAAGGATGCAATGGACGCCATGTTGATGACGGTTCCTTTCGTGGCTCGCAGGGCGGCAACGAAAGCCAACGTCACATTAAGCGTACCGTCAAGATTGACCTGCATCGCGGCGTCCCAGGAACGCCGCATGTCGGGACTGTCGATGGTGTTGCGCGGACATATTCCCGCATTGTTGACGAGTATCGATACCGGACCGATGGACGACTCAACCTCTTGTGCCAAAGCCTTGCATGCTTCAGCGTCGGCAACGTTGAGAGTGAAGGGCCAGGCTTCACCGCCGGTCTGAATGATTCCCTTGGCCGTCTGCTCCGCCGCCTCTCCATTCAGATCGGTTACGATGACCCGGGAACCTTCCGCTGCGAGCCCTCGCGCAATAGCGGCGCCGTTTCCCTGACCGGCGCCCGTTACAAGTGCAATACGCCCTTCGAGCAACATCTGTTTCGTCTCCCTGAATTGATTGAGGCAATCGCACGCTTGCTACACATCAGGCGCTCCATTCAGAGAAGCATATAGCGAACGCGTTCGCAAATGGCGAATAGTCGTAGAAACAATTCAATGAGAGCGCGAGTGCGGCACGATAGGGCGCACTCTGCAACAGCAGAGCAGATATCATCGAAAAGCAGGTGAATTAAATTCAATGAAGCTAAGCGCGACGGCGGCGTCTGGTGACAGGGGCTGCAACGATCTCTGCATGACCTGCTTCTTCCTGCGAGTCGTCTTCGTCCACGTTCGGCGCATAGCCGAGCTGTGTCGAAAGCTTTTGAGTGAAGGCCAACAGGGCCTTCGCATCGGTGCTGCCGGGACCGACGTCGAGAACCCCTGTGGGTCCGATCAGGGTAACGGCGATCTGCATTTGCCCGCTGTAATCGAAAACTGGAGCCGCAATGGCGTTGATGCCGGTGACCGGCTTGCTTTCGGTCGTTGCATAACCAAGCTGCCTGACTGTTGCCACTTCGGCTTCCAGTTCCTTGCGCGACGTTGTCGCGCCGACACCCTGGATACGAGCGCCTTTTCGGAGTTCCTCAGCCAACTGAGCCTCGATGATCTTCGGAGGCATGAAAGCTGCGAAAACCTTGCCCGTTGCCGTGCCGGTGATCGAGAACACGGTTCCGGTGCGTACGTTCACGTGAACTTGGTCGCTGCCCTCCTGAACCTGAACGATGGTAGGGCCGTGAGTGCCCCAAACGGCAATAGCGACCATCAGGCCTACCTCTTCCGCAAACCCGACAACCGCATGTGCCGCGAGGCGCAGCGGATCGAAGCTTCGCAGACGCGCAATACCGAGCTGCAGCGCGAAAGGGCCAAGCTGGTAGCGTCCGCTCGCTGCATCCTGCTCGACAAGCTCCAATTTGCGGAAGCTGACGAGATAGGCATGTGCCTGAGCCGGTGCGACGTCCGCCATGGTCGCGAGTTCGCGCAACATCAAGGGTTTGCCGGCTTTGACCAGCGCCGCGAGAATCCTGCCCCCGACTTCGACCGATTGTACGCCGCGTCCATCAATACTCATGGCTCAATCCAATCCTCCCGAAGGCAGCAGCGTCACGCTGTGCCGTGGGATATTCCGAGATATGCCGCACGAACCTTTGGATCGTGAAGGAGCTGTTGCCCCGTTCCAGACAGCGTCACATTACCGGTTTCGAGAACATAAGCTCTATCTGCGATCGCAAGTGCCATATTTGCCATCTGTTCGACAAGCAAGATCGTGATGCCGGATCGGCGGAGGGACACGATGATGTCGAAGATCTCCTGGATGATCTTCGGAGCGAGACCGAGCGAGGGCTCGTCGAGCAGGAGCAGCCGGGGCTTGCCCATCAGGGCTCGCGCGATAGCCAGCATCTGCTGTTCGCCCCCGGAAAGGGTGACGGCCAGTTGATCCCGGCGCTCGCGCAGGCGTGGGAACAGCTTGAACTGCTCCTCGACCTCGGCCTCCAGTGCGTCGTTTGAAAGCCGCCGGAAGTAAGCACCAAGGGTCAGATTGTCATAGACGCTCTGGTCCGGAAAAACCTGCCTGCCCTCTGGGGACAACGCAATGCCTCGTGCAACCCTGCGATGTGGCGGGAGTCTGGTGACATCTTCCTTTTCAAAGAGAATCTGCCCAGAACTGACTGGCATCAATCCGGCAATTCCCTTCAGTAAGGTGCTCTTGCCAGCCCCATTGCCTCCGACGATGGCGACGACCTCACCGGATTCGACGTCGATGGTGGCTCTGCGAACCGCCGAGATCGGTCCGTAGGCGAGATGAACGTCCTGAATCTTCAGCATTGCTGTTCCCGTCCTAGGCTGCCTCAGTGGAGGTTCCGAGATAGGCTTCCATGACCCGCGGATCCGCCTGGATCTTGCCCGGCGTGCCTTCGGCGATCTTCTGGCCATAGTCGAGAACGATCACGTGATCCGAGATCGTCATGACCAGATCCATGTGATGTTCGATCAGCAGGATCGTGATCCCCTCGTTGCGGATTCGCACGAGCAACTGTCCAAGCTCCGCCGTCTCCTGCGGGTTCAGTCCGGCGGCCGGTTCGTCGAGCAGCAGAAGGAACGGTTCGGATGCGAGAGCCCTCGCCAGTTCCACCCGACGCTGCAGACCGTAAGCCAAGCTCCCGGCCGCAGACTCAACATATTGGGATAAACCTGTGAAAGCCAGTATATCATTGACTTTCCGAAGGGCCTGGTCCTCCTCCCGCCATGCCTTGGGTAGGCCCAGGAGCGATGAGACGAAACCGTTCCGCATGCGGGAGTGCTGGCCGAGCAGTACGTTCTGGCGCACAGACAGATCCTTGAACAGCCTGAGGTTCTGGAAGGTCCGAGCGATCCCGTGATTGCAGATCCCGTGAACCGATCGCTGGGTAATTTCGTCTCCCAGGAACGTCACCTTGCCCTGATCCGGACGGATGATCCCGGTGAGCATGTTGATGAAGGTGCTCTTGCCTGCTCCGTTCGGGCCGATTAGGGCGTGGATATGCCCTTCCGTCAGACTGAGCGATACATCCCTAGCCGGGACGACGCCGCCGAAGGCTTTGTTGAGATGATCGGCCGTCAGAAACTTGCCTACAGCCTTGCGAGACGTACTCCGTGTAGGCAGCTTGGGCGCTATCCCGCTTTGCACTGCGGCAGCCCCACGTCCCGTGCTGCGGACCAAACCGATCTTCTGGAAGAGGGATCCGAAGACACCTGCCAATCCCTTGGGCATGGCGTACAGGGCGAACAGCAGCAGCGCGCCGTTGACGAAATGCTCAATCCAGGACCACCGCGCCACGAGAGCCCCGATGATCACGAGCGTCACGGATCCGAGCAGAGGCCCATAGAGCGAACCGCTCCCGCCGAACAGTACGAGCAGAAGAATGAAGATCGACAGGTGGAAGTTGATGAAGTCGGAATTGATGTATTGGTTCTGCTGCGCCACCAGCGCACCCGCAAGGCCGCAGGTCACGGCCGCGATCACGAAGGCGAGCACCTTATAGCGATACACCGCCACGCCGACCGCTCCGGCGGCAACCTCGTCGGCCTGAAGAGACAGGAAAGCGCGCCCAAATCGCCCGCTGAGCAGGTTGCGAAGCAGAAGATGCGTCCCAAGGCACAAAAACAATCCGAACCAAACCCACTGAACCATCGTGAATGGCGTGCCGCCGATGCTCAGGGGCTGAATGGCGTAGATGCCCATCGCCCCCCCGAAGACGTCTGAGCCTTCCGTCACCACCTTTTCAATGACGATTCCGAAGGCCAGCGTCACCATGGCAAGGCTTGGCCCTTTGACCCGCAACGACGGCACAGCGATCAGGACACCGAAAAACGCCGAAACACCGCAGGCGAGCAGAAGGGACAGCCAGGGGCCGACCTCATAGTGCGTGGTCAGGAGAGCGACTGCATAGGCTCCTGCCGCGAAAAGGCCAGCCTGACCGAGCGATTTCTGCCCCGCGAAACCCAACAGCACGTTCATGCCCGCGGCACAGAGGAAGTAGACGCAGATCATGAAGAGCGTGCGCAGATAGAACTCGTTCTCGATGAACGAGGCGCCGATCGCGATGGACGCAACCAGGGCAATGGATCCGATGATGTGGCGCATGCGGCTTACACCTTGTCGACGGCGGCCTGGCCAAAAAGGCCTGCCGGGCGGAATGCCAGAACCAGGATGATCAGTCCGAAGACGACGATCTCGCGCCATTGCGCCTGCCAGAGCCCGACGCCTGATTCAAGAACACCCAGGATGAAGCCGCCATAGATGCAGCCCCGCGGATTGTTCAACCCACCGATGATGGCCCCGGAAAAGGCCTTGAGAGCAAATCCCATGCCCATGAAGAGCGACGCGGAAGCAATCGGGGCGATCAGGACGCCGGCCACTCCGGCAAGGCCGCTCGACAAGGCAAAGGCGCCGATCATGACCAGGTTGACGTTGATGCCCATGAGGCTCGCGGTCTGCGGCGAATGCGCGACGGCCATCATCGCCTTGCCGATGCGCGTGCGGCGCATCACGAGGTCGAGCGCGATCATGATCAGAATCGCGCAGGCAAGCACGAGCAGTTCCTGCGGCCGAACCCCTGCCCCGGCGACGCGCAGCACGTCGTCTCCCAACGGAGACGGCACCATGACGGGAGCGGGGCCCCAGATGGCAAGCCCGATGCTCTGCAGAATCACGCCGAACCCGAGGGTGCTCATCACCCAGTTCATCCCACCCTTTCCGGCGAACGGCCGGACGGCAAGGACGAAGATGAGGATGCCCATGACGCCTGCAACCGCTCCGGCGGCAATGACGGCCGCAGGATAGCGCCAGGCCGCAGCTGCCTCGCTGGGCACAGCCGTGGCCGTGCCGGCCAAGCCGGACACGAGCAGGAGCACCGTCACACCAATGAAGGCGCCGAACGAGATGAACTCGCCCTGCGCGAAGTTGAGCGTCTTCGTGGTCGTGAAGGTGATGCTGAAGCCGAGTGCGATCAGGGCATAGACCCCGCCGACGGCAAGGCCGCTCAGGAGAGTCTGGAGATATGCGTCCAGCATAGGGCACTCCAACGGTGCGAAGTGCCAGGCCTGCCGACCAAAGCCGGCAGGCCCGGCGATCAATGGCTTATTGCGTGAAGTCGGAAGGTTTCAGGGCTTTCACCACGTCGTCGCTGTAGGAGACGAGCTTTCCGTCCTTCCAGTGCGTCCAGCGATAATCGGAAGCCGTCAGCGCCTCGTGCTCCGTTGCGGAGAATGGCTTGCTGTAGGTCTTCATGATGCCTTCGACGGGAGCCTGAAGATTTTCGAGCGCCTCGCGCATCTTCGGTCCTTCCGTGCCGCCGGCCTGCTTGATCGCCGCGGCCGTGATCATCGTCGCGTCGTAGCAATGCGCCGCAAAGCTGAAGGCGCTCTTGGATGCCATCTTCGGCGCCAGGCGGTCGTAGAGCTGCTGCTGCTTCGGCGTACGATCCTCAGTGATCGTCCGCATGAAGATCGGCTTCTCGGCAAGGGTCTTGCCGGCCGTATCGAAGAAGCTTGCATTGTCGGAAGACCAGGAGGTCAGAGTCACGGGGAAGTAATTGATCTTCTCCATACTGCGCACGAGCTGGCCGATGGGGGTGCCTTGCGCCCACACCAGAACCGTGTCGACCCCAGCAGCCTTCATCTTGTTGAGCTGCGATGTCATGTCGGTATCGTTGACGCCGAACTTCTCGATCGCGACAGGCTTCAGACCCTTGGCGTCGCCGAGCTCCTGAAGATCCTTCAGCCCACCCTGGCCATAGCCGGTGGTCTCCACGAGATAGCCGACATTCTTGGTCGAAGCGTTGTTCTTCGCATAGGCGATGAGGCCGGCGACCTGTGCCCTGTCGACCATCGACACGCGGTACATGTAGTTCTCGGTGCTCGAACCCATGGGCTTCGTGATGTCGGTCGCCGAACCGATGCAGCCGATGGATGGGTTCTTCTTCTGATTGGGGATATGCTTCCAGGCCAGAGCATTACCCGAGTTGGTCGGGCCCAGAACCGCAACCACCTTCTCATTGTCGATCAGGTCGCTCATGTTCTGGATCGACTTGGGCGGCTGCGAGAGGTCGTCGCGGACAACGAGAGCCAGCTTGCGGCCGAGAACGCCACCCGCTGCGTTGATGTCCTCGATGGCGGCCTGGATACCGAGCACGCCGGCCTGGCCGCTCTGCGCGGACGGCGAAGCCGACAGATCGCCATTGAAGCCGATCTTGATCTCCTGGGCATGACCGACGGTGGAGATGGTGAGCGCGCTTCCAAGGAGAGCCGCTTTCAGCGCTGCATATTTTGGCGTCATGGTGTTCCTTCCCTCAAGGGTCCGATTTCAGCTGCGGGTGAAACGCCTGTCGCGCATCGCCCGCTCAGGGCTTTTCAGCACGGCAAGAACCTGCCGATTATCGAAAGTCGAACGGAAGGGAAGAACTGCGCGGAGATCATCCTGCGCATGCCGGCCGCGACAGCTTGAGCATTGCTGTTCCCGGCTTACGGACGCTCCTCTCCTTCTGCATTTTTGCATTGGCCGCTCTTTTGCCAGAGCTTCCGATATTGGTACCTTACAGCGAACGCGTTTGCAATAGACGAATTCCCGACTTTAGTCGCGTTGCTGAAGCCTAGGCCATGCCCCCGAACGGCGGGCGTTCTTTCATTTCCTCTGCAAAGCTTCGTCTTGATCTTGGATCCGATCTCAAAACTCGCCTCGAGAGGAAGAGCACCATCTAAGCTTCCCTTATTTGGAGGGAGAACGCGCCTGCACACCAGAGCGGATGGCTAGTGCTTGAGGAGTCGCTTCTTGAGTAAGGCGACATCGCACGCGATATGCGCAAACGGTCGTCGCTTGCGGTCACAGACCATTCGGTCACGCAAAAGGCGGCGGTCCAAAGTCTTGAGCCACCGCCTCGTCCACTCTCAGGTCGATCGACGTCGGGTTCGAGGATTACCCCGCATCCGGCTGGTTGGAAGGATGCGCCCTGAGGAAAGCTGGATGCTCACCGGCGACCTTCTCGACGCGGAGAATGCGTGGGTAAGCCTCCAGCGGCACGCCGACCGACGTGCTGCGCAGAGTTGTGGCAGGCGACAAACATCGACCAACATGGGCTCAGGCCCAAAGCAGAAGCCGTCGTCGCCGATCAAAGTCTCGACAGAGGCAAGCCCCTGCCCCACCCGTGTGGCAATCCAGGCCTCCACGTCCTGTTCGGAGCAGCCGAAAACTTTTCTCAGGTGATTGAGCGGAATAAGCTTCCTCCAGATATTCCAGAATGGCCGATGACTGGGTGATGATACCGTCCTCGACGAGAATGAGGGCAGGCACACGGCCTTGCGGGTTTATGGCGCGATAGCTTGGCGTGGTCTGCTCGCCGCCATAGCGAACGAGATGAATGAAGGCCTACTCGGCCTCGAGGTTCTTCAACGCCAACGCAATGCACACGCGGTCGGAGGAGGTAGACCTTCAATAAGTATAGAGCGTCATGGAGGACACCTCAGACGGTAGGTAGAATCGTGGACCGGCACTCGCCGAAGCCGATTGGGACGTAACCCTCGCGGCGGCCACGGGCGCGCAGGATCACCTCGTCCCCATCCTCCAGGAAGTGCCTCTCTTCGCCGGAAGCGAGCACCACCGGGTTCTTGCCGCCAAGCGTCGCTTCAAGAATGCTGCCGCAGCTCTCCTGATCAGGCCCGGAGATCGTTCCGGTGCCCAGCAGATCGCCGGGCTGAAGATTGCAGCCGTTGCTGGTATGGTGCGTGATCATCTGAGCCACGGTCCAGTACATATGCCGTGCATTCGACAGGGCGAGGCGATGCGGCGGCAGGCCCTTTGCCTGCAAGCCCGGCGTCAGGAGCAGGACTTCGAGCTCCAGATCCAGCGCACCCTCGCGCTGGTCCGCCTCGTCCATCAGGTATGGCAGCGGCGCGGGATCGCCCTCAGGTCGCCCGGGCTGCGCGATGCGGAACGGCGCCAGCGCCTCCGGCGTCACGATCCAGGCCGAGATGGTGCTGGCAAAGTTCTTGGCCAGGAATGGACCCAGCGGCTGGTATTCCCAGGCTTGGATGTCGCGTGCCGACCAGTCGTTCAGCAGGCAATAGCCGCCGACACGGCCAGATGCCTCATCGATTCGGATCGGCTCGCCGAGACCATTGCCGGGCCCGATCCAGACGCCGAGCTCCAACTCATAATCGAGCCGCTGGCTTGGACCGAAATCCGGAACCGTGGCCTCCGCAGGCTTCGCCTGCCCGCGGGGCCGGCGCACGGGCACGCCCGACGGGCGGATGGACGACGCCCTGCCGTGATAGCCGATGGGAACGTATTTGTAATTCGGCAGCAGCGGATTGTCGGGGCGGAACTGCTTTCCCACGTTGGTAGCGTGGTGAATGCCGACATAGAAATCGGTGTAATCGCCGATGCGGGCCGGCAGGCGCAGCGTGCATTCCGCAGCAGCGTGCAGGCAAGCCTTCAACCTGTCCTGTTCGGGACTGTCCTGCGCCAGAAGCTCCGAGAGGCGACTGCGCAACGATTGCCGCATTCCGGCTCCAAGCGACAGAAAGGCATTGAGCGTTGCACCGGATGCGGCTTGCGCGGCTTCGCGCGCCTTTCCCTCGAAAAGACCGATGGCAAGGGCCGCCGGCAGATCGAGGATCCGATCACCGATAGCCACTCCGCCCCGCGGCTCCCCGCCCTCGGGGGCGAAGACCCCCAGGGGCAGGTTCTGGATCGGGAAGTCTGGGTGGCCGTTGGCCGAGGCCACCCAGCTTTTCAGCTTCGGATCATGCGTGTGATCGAGCAAATCCGTCGTACCCCATCAACGCTGGTTCGGGTTGAAGTGCTTCTTCAGCTTGTGCCCGTAGGAACCGTAGTCCCTCTGCAGCGACTCGCTGTTCGCCGCGAAGGCCGTCACCTTCTGCGGAAAACGCGTCTCGAACATGAATGCCAAGGTGCCCTCGAGTCGGTGGGGTTTCAGCTCCACGTTACTGGCCTTCTCGAACGCGTCCATGTCGGGCCCGTGCGGCAACATGGTGTTGTGCAGCGACATGCCGCCCGGCACGAAGCCGCCGCCGGTCTTGGCGTCGTAGACGCCGTAGATGAGCCCCATGAACTCGCTCATCACGTTCATGTGATACCAGGGCGGCCGGAAGGTGTTCTCCGCCACGAGCCAGCGGTCGGGGAAGATCACGAAGTCGATGTTAGCGGTGCCGGGCGTCTCGGATGGCGCGGTCAGCACCGTGAAGATCGACGGGTCGGCGTGGTCGTACAAAACCGGCCCCACGGGCGAGTAGCGGCGCAGGTCGTACTTGTAGGGCGCGTAGTTGCCGTGCCAGGCCACCACGTCGAGCGGCGAGTGATCCATGTCCGCCACCCAGAGCGAGCCGCCCCATTTCACGTACATCTTGGACGGTGCGTCCTTGTCCTCGTAGGCCGCCACGGGCGTGAGGAAGTCGCGCGGATTGGCGAGGCAATTCGCCCCGATGGGTCCGCGTTCGGGCAGCGTGAAGGCGCCGCCGTAGTTCTCGCAGAAATACCCCCGGGCCGGTCCGTTCGTAAGCTCGACCCGGATCTTCACCCCGCGGGGGATCACCGTGATCTCGCCCGGCTCGACGTCGATGATGCCGAACTCGGTCCACAGGCGCAGAGAGCCCTGTTGCGGCACGAAAAGCATTTCGCCATCGGCATTGTAGAAGTACTCGTCCGCCATCGAACGGGTGATGAGGTAGACATGGGCACCCATTCCGGCTTGGCTCCCGGCATCGCCCGCCGTGGTGATGGTGCGTACGCCCTCGAGGAAGGAGACGCTCTCGTTGGGCAGCGGGATCGGGCTCCAGCGCATGGGTGCGATCGGCACCTCGACCTCGGCGGCGGGCGCTGTGCGCCACTGGCCGATATCCGCCCTCTGGAACTGGCCCCAATGGGTCACCGTGGGACGGATACGGTAAAGCCAGGACCGCTCGTTGGTAGTGCGTGGTGCGGTGAAGGGCGACCCGGAGAGTTGCTCGGCATAGAGGCCATAGGAGCATTTCTGCGGCGAGTTGCGGCCGATGGGGAGCGCGCCGGGCAAAGCCTCGGTCTCGAAGCCATTGCCGAAGCCGGACATGTAGCCAGGCTGGATGGCACTCTCCAACCTATCGGCGGATCGAGTCTTCAGAGATGGATTCTGGACATTCATGGTCGTGACCTCCACAATTGGTCACGAGTGTAACTGTCAATTTTGTAACCAACAACGCCATGTCCAAGCTCCAGCTCGAACAATTCCTCCCTTATCGCCTGAACCGGATCGCGGCGGCCGTCTCCCAGGACTTCCGCTCCGTCTATGGCCCGCATCATGACCTGACGATCCCGGAATGGCGGGTGCTGGCGACGCTGGGGCAGTTCGAGGCGATGAGCGCCAAGGACATCGGGCGGCATTCGACCATGCATAAGACCAAGGTCAGCCGGGCGGTGCGGGCCCTGGAGGAGAGGCGCTGGCTCAAGCGCCGCGAAAGTGAGGAAGACCGACGGGAGGAGATCCTGACGCTGACTGCGCTCGGCGAGAAGGTCTACCGGGACATCGTCCCAAAGGCCGTAGCCTTCGAACGCCGCATCCTGGACGAACTCGGCTCCGAGGCCATGCCGCTCTTAGGCGTCCTAGAGCGGCTTGAGCATATCTTCAATGTACATTGACGTCGTGTCGGAACCGCTGTTGGCTCCGACGCCCACTTGTCAATGGTGCACACAGGTTCGCGCCTAGCAATCGAGCCGAGAGCATCATGCCTTGATCAAGATCCTCGCCGCACGC
Source organism: Microvirga sp. 3-52 (assembly GCF_018383585.1). Lineage (GTDB taxonomy): Bacteria > Pseudomonadota > Alphaproteobacteria > Rhizobiales > Beijerinckiaceae > Microvirga. Next base: position 164,444 of record NZ_JAHAMK010000003.1, on the reverse strand, counting down.
GGTAGGCAACAGCTCAAAGACATCATGACGCTGCATACACGCCGGCCGAAGAACCAGTGAATCGTGCCGAACATCATACACCGGCAACAACCGACCGAATGTCTCGGCCTTCAACGAAGGCCCTCAGCGTTGCACCAAGCCGTCCGATGTCCTTCAGATAGGGAAATGTGTTGTGCCCTGTTTCCAAGGCGACGACTTCGGTCTGGGGGAACATACTCAACCGGCGTGCTACATCCATATCAAACGGATTCTGCTTCCCGACCAGGACCGTGATCGAACTTTTGGGATTGGTAGCCAGTGTAGGCGTCAGGTCCCCGCACTCGATTCGGGTATCCTTCAAGTGCCGGATGCTCAGACTGTTCGGCGTATTCAGGACATATTCCGGAGCAGAGGCCAAGATGCGATCGGCTCCTATACCTACACCCATGCCGAGCGCCGCGAAGCCGCCCATCGAATGACCTAGACACAAAATTTCGTGGTCCGCGAAACTCGATCTCACGCCCTGCAGGAATGCAAACAGGCTCGAATACGAGGACGCTGCCCCCGGAACTCCGGTCTGATACCACTCATTTGAGCCTGGATTCAGGAACAGCTTTTTGCAATCGACATCGCGCAGGAAGCTTGAATGCGACCGCGTTCCAAGTTTCTGGTTGATATACGCAAAAACGATCAGAAGCTTCTTACAATCAGACTCGGGCTCGAAAATGACATGATCCGAACTTCGGATGGAAATCGATTCAGTTTTCATAAACTCTTGCAACATCGCAGGATCAATCCTCTGCAACAATCATTGCCAGTTCCGGCACTCGTTCTATCCCGGCAAACCGGCGATACCGTCCCAATAAGTCTCACTCTTGGTCTCTCCTGCAATCCACGAGAGACGAGACATGCCGCCGATCGTCAGACGGAGCGCCATTCTTCTCAGCCCGATGAATGGCTGTCTTACCCAGGAACTGCAAAAGGTCTCCACCGTGAGTCATGGTGGCCCTGTGCGTGACGACCGATTGAATCACTCGTCGGAGGCGATCCCGCGATAGCGCACAGCATTGCTCCATGCCTGTTCAATGCGCTTGAGCGTCCTAAACGTAGTTTCAAGATCACGGATCTCCGCCTCATTGCGGGCGACAAGCTGCTGATAGGTCTTATCGTTTCGCCGTATCATGTCACACAACTCACGTCCTTTATCCGACAATCGGATGCGGGCGGATCTGCGATCCCGCTCCGAGGCCGTGCGAATCACATACTCGGCTTCGACAAGCCTCTTCAGACTATAGGAGGCATTCGACCCAAGATAATAACCGCGCTCAATCAGGTCACGAACCGACAATTCGCTTGATCCGATCGTGAACAGCATCATCACCTGAGATGGGCTTAGATCGTCGATGCCCGCTTCGATCAAATCGGCCCGTACGAGATCAAGCGAGCGCCGATGCAGCCTCTCAATGACACGAACAATCTCGATATGAGTGATGCCTGCTGGCTCTGCCTGAGGCGTTTCAGGGCCTTCCGCGCGGCTCACGTGCTCGTCACTCCTTCGATAGAGAGCCTGTAATGTAGCATGCAAAGTGGGCTCCGGCTCATCCTGCGTGACAACCCACGGCAAGGAGTTTGATATATTTTGCATGTTATACCCCGTTATCTATCAAATAAATTAGTTCAATATTCGAACTAATTTAGCAGTTCCCTTGGCGTCTAAGGCCCATCCAAAGAGTAGTTTGGATTAAGTGGACGGCCCTTATTGTTGTTTCCTCAGCCAGAGACTTTTTATTGTTCAGCGAATCATACTTTATGGGTAGACGTTCTACCATCTGTGTTTCATAAATCCCTTCGAACAACTTTTAGGCAAAATTTAGATCTGCCGTACCATTGCCTCTTTTGGAGTCACTCCTGCATGAAGAAAACGGCCAATCCGGAAGCTGCCGATCTCATCCACCAGGGACGCAAGGCATTTGCAGCCGGAGTCGTCTATGCTGCCGCACTGAGCGCCGTCATCAATGTGCTCCAGCTGACGGTTCCTCTCTTCATGCTGCAAGTGCATGACCGTGTTGTGAACAGCCAGAGCACGGATACGCTGATCATGCTGATCATCGTATCCGCCATCGGCTTGACGATCTACTGCATCCTCGACTACGTGCGCGCCCTCACCTATCAGGTCATGGCGAGCAAGCTGATCAGGAGGCTGAACCTCCCGGTCCTGGAAGCTGCGATATCTGCTTCCGCGACAAAGGGCATCTCGAAGTCCGGTCAAGTGATCCGCGACCTCAACGACATCCGGTCATTCATCGTCGGAAGCGCTATCAGCGTTCCGTTGGAGGCCTTCTGGGCACCCATCTTTCTGGCCGTTCTTTTCGCCCTTCACTGGCTTTATGGCCTGGTGGCATTGATTTCGGCAATCATCATCATCTCTCTCTCCTTGTTCTCTGATTTTCTGACGCGCAGAGCCATGAAGCGCGCCAACGAATCCTCCATGCAGAATATCGGCGAAATCAGCGGCACTCTTCGTCATGCCGAGGCCATCGAGGCCATGGGAATGCTCCCCGCGCTCTCGGAGCGGTGGCGCCAATCCCAATTGCACACGCAGGATCTCCTGGATGTCATGACCCGCCGGAGCCGTGCCATGTCGTCCGTCACCCGCACCTGTCGATATGCCATGCAGATTGCCGTTCTGTCGATCGGAGCCATCCTGGTCATCCGACAGGAGGCCAGCCCGGGTTCAATGGTTGCCTCGAGCATTATCATGGGCCGCATGCTCCTGCCCTTCGACTCGATGGTCGACGGTTGGCGACAATGGGTCCTCGCGATATCGGCGTGGAAGAATGTGAGCGATATCATCGAGAACCAAGCGCCCAAGCGCGAGACCAAGCCAACACCACGGACCCAGGGCGATCTCACGGTCGACCGCCTGGTCTACGCTCCTCCGGGTTCCGATGTGCCTGTTCTCAAGGGTCTGTCGTTCACCCTATCGCCAGGCGAAGTGCTCGGCATTGTCGGCCCCTCTGCGGCTGGCAAATCTACTCTGGCACGTGCGCTGATTGGCGTGATCAAGCCCACATCCGGCGGCATCTATCTCGATGGCAACAACGTTTATCTGTGGGAGCGCAGTTCGTTCGGCGATATGGTCGGGTATTTACCACAAAGCGTATCCCTCCTCGACGGGACGATCCGAGACAACATCGCCCGGATGCGAGACTCCGACCCGCGATTGGTGCTGGAAGCGGCTCGGCTTGCCGATGTTCACGAATTGATCGGCCGCCTTCCACTTGGATATGATACGCCATTAGGAGACGGCGGCCATGCCCTGTCCGGTGGCCAGCGCCAGCGGATCGGATTGGCCCGGGCAGTCTATGGCAAGCCGCGCCTGATCGTGCTCGACGAGCCGAATTCGAATCTCGATACAGATGGCGAGCGGGCACTCATGCGTACCATCGAGACCCTGCGTGCCGACGGGGCGATGATCATTCTGATCGCCCACCGCCCTTCCATCATGCAAGCCGCCGACAAGCTCATGGTCCTGCAGGAGGGCAGGATCAGCCAGTTCGGCCCGCGAACCTCGGTTGTCAGCGCGATCACCCCCGGCGAGAAGCCGATTGCCGCCGTGAAAGGAAGCGCATGAAGAAGCGTTCGGACCTCGTGGAGCGGACCGCGCCCGCACCTGCCACATACATGGCAGTCGACATCGAAGCTGCAAGAGACCGCTTGCGAAAGCAAGATCGTGGTGAGCCCTCCTATCGCGGACCGGTGATTGCGGGCCTGGCAACGGTCTTTCTCGGCCTCGGCGGCCTCACAACATGGGCCTTCTCGGCACATCTGGACAGCGCTGCGATTGCAACTGCGACTGTCGTGGTCGATTCCAAGCGCAAGACCATCAGCCACCTGGAAGGAGGCATCCTCAAAACCCTGCTTGCTCATGAGGGCGAGATCGTGAAGGCTGGGCAGCCGCTGCTGCGCCTCGACGACACCAGGGCGAGGGCCGAACTTGAGCAATTGCGCTCAAAACGGATCGGCCTTGAGGCGCGGCTTGTGCGCCTGCGGGCCGAGCAGGCGAGCCTGACCGATCTTAGCTTTCCCGATAATCTTCTTCAGGCCGAAGGTCCGACGGCAGAGGAGATTTTGAAGGCCGAAAGAAAGTTCTTCATGGCTAGGCGGGAGATGTTCAATCGCCGCGTCGATATTCATAGAAAGGCCATCGAACAGCAGGTGGCAGAACTCCAGGCCGTTAAATCCCAAACCGATGCCAATACGCGGCAATCGGAACTGCTCGACCGGGAGCTCAAGGCCATCGCGAGCCTTGTCGAGAAAGGCTATGCGCCGCGTCCGCGCCTGACGGAAATGCAAACGCGCGAAAGTCAGCTCCAGGGCGATGCCGGTGAGCTGATCTCCCGCAAGGCTAAGGCGGAACAAGCCAAGGCAGCGGCGGAGCTCGAAATCCTTTCCCTTGGCAATGACTTTCAGCAGCAGGTAGCGTCGGATATTCAAACCGCACAGCTCGAACTGGCTGATACGGTTGGGCGGATAGACGCTGCGACGGATGTCCTGCGCCGCGTTGAGATCGTCTCACCGGAGAGAGGTGTTGTGACCAACATCCGCTCACACACCCTGGGCAGCGTCATTGCCGCCGGCCAACCGATCCTCGACATCGTGCCGGAGAATGAACCATTGATCGTCGAGGCGAAGATCGGCCTCCGCGACGTCGATTCCGTTCGTATCGGAGCGCCCGTCCAGATTCGGCTGACCGCCTATAACAGCCGCAGCACTCCGCCTCTTGCGGGAAAGCTGACCTACCTGTCAGCCGACCAACAGATGGACGACCGCAACAACTACGCCTATTTCGTCGCTCGCGCCGAGATCCATCCGGAAAGCCTCAAGGCGAACCCAAAAGCGGTTCTCTATCCTGGGATGCCGGCAGAGGTGCTGATCATCAACAAGCCCAGACGCGCGATCGACTATCTCCTCAGCCCAATTACCGAAAGCTTCGATCGGGCCTTCCGAGAGGAATAAGCCAGTCGGGCCCATTTCTTTGGCGAGAACCAAAGCCGACGCCGTCGCTGCGCGCCGAGCTTCTACTCGCGCGCATGACATTTCGAGTTTCAAACTAAACAAGCATTATTAAACAAGCACAACCGGACAATAACGACCCTTTTATCTTACTACAACATCCCAAAATCAAAATACTACTTTATGATTTACAATTAATACTTATTGCTCTACTTGATTCAGCACCGGGACCCTCGTAGCAAGAATATACTCCCGGAAATCTCCTTGCGCCGACGGCGCTTTATTTTGGCTCGAACATGCAACCGGGCCCGTAGCGGATTATCCGGTGCTCACAACAAGGATGAAAGATATGGCGACTATTGGTGGTGGAGCCGCAAACGATGCCTTGAATGGCACCTCCGGTGCCGACGTGATCTTCGGCAACGGCGGTGACGACCTCATCCTCGGCGGCGGCGACAGCGATGCGCTCATCGGCGGAACCGGATCCGACGTCCTCTTTGGCGGCTCTGGCGATGATTGGATCTCCGGCGGCGCCGACGATGACGTTCTGTTCGGTGGCGTCGGCGCTGACGTCCTACAAGGCGATGGCGGAAACGACATTCTGTTCGGCGGCAACAGCGATGACATTCTGCTCGGCGGTGTCGGGGACGACTATCTCCGCGGCGGCAACGGCAATGACATCCTACGCGGCGGCGACGGCAGCGACATCCTCGAAGGGGGGTCTGGCGATGACCTTCTTCAGGGCGGTGCAGGCGACGATATCCTACGCGGCGGTTCCGGTGCAGATATCCTGGACGGCGGCGCAGGCGACGACGTGCTTCATGGCGGCGCGGGTGGCGACACCTTCGTCTTCAGCGGCGGCGGCGGCAACGACGTCGTTCTCGACTTCAAGGCGGGGCAAGATATTCTGCAGATCTCCAAGGGGATCAACGGGACCGACATTGCCTCTGCCGACGATCTCACGGACCGGGTCCAACAGGTCGGCAACAATACGATTGTCGACCTTGGGAATGGCGACACGATCACCCTCGTGAATGTGAACGCCGACGACGTCAACAGCAATCCGAGCGACTATTTCTCAGTTCACTAACCTGCAATTTCAGCAAAGCACGGGTGTCGCGGAAATCTCCGCGACACCCACTGATTCATATGGAGACAGAGAAGCGATGGCGGAGCTTGCAGTGCTCACATCACCGGCGGATGATCTTGCTCCTCCGAAAGTTTCATCCCTTGGACACAATGTCGTCCTGCTCACCTGGGATGTGCCTCACACCACAAAAATCACCTCACCCACGTTGGCGAGCGACGGCGAAGACATTTGGCCTCTCGCATCTCTCCGCCTCCCCTCGACTGGTGGCGGCATTCGCCTCTTCTGGGTTTTTCAACGCCCCGCCGCAGGACAGATCACTGTAGACCTTTCCCTTGAAGGGATCGGAATCAGGACGGAAGTTACCATTGGGTCAGGAGCAAGCATTACCTCGGTAGAGCCCGAACAGATGATCGAAGGAATCGACAAGCATGGCTGCGTCGCTCTCGTATCAGCCCTGTTCAACGTATGGGGCGTCATGTTCCGTCTTCAACGGGACAGGATATTCATCGAGATTTTGGAAGGCCTACTCTCAGAGATTGCGCCCGCGCCCGGCCAAGTTGTCGCAGTAGCGACGATTGCCGATGATTTCATTCTGGCAAGAACATCGCTCATATCAGGCTTCGGAAAGGTCGACGCGATCTACACGTTCGGAAGACATGGACCGACCCGCATTCATGCCCTGCCCTACAGGACTCCCGATGTAAGGGGCGGGCGAGACATCATCCATTTTGTTATAGACCGTAGCCGAATCCCCTCTGATGCATCGTTCCTCATCTTGATCGGTCCCGGAGGATTGTCTGTCCGGCGCATGTTCAGACATGACGCACGTCCACCGTCGATCGAACGTTGGTTCCGCGAGCAGGCCCAAGCAGCATCTGGCTTGCGCGAGCATATCCTGCTGGAAATCGTCGACCGATCCACGGCAGGGCCGGCTTACGCACTCGAGCTGCAACTGCGCTCACCCGTGCGACCTCGACGAATTGCGAGCGATCTCGCGACACCATCGGCCGAGATTCTATCTGCGCTAGCAACATCTGCCGGAACCCTGGTAACGGGGTGGTACCGCGACCCGGCCGGCCTCTTCGCGGGAATCGAGTCCATCAGCCCGGACAACGGCGTACAGGATCTGACAGCAGATCTTCGTACCTTTTCCGTTGAAGTCGCAGGTCCTAGGGATGGATCACGCCTTGCCGCAACAGGCTTCGCCGTACGTGCGCGTTCGACTCCTGGATCGGAACATATCCTGCAGCCGCGTTTTCATCTTCGCCTGAAGTCGGGTGCACGACACGTCCTCGTGCCGAAACTCCAGCCGGCCGACCCGGTTGCCGCTCGCGCGGCCGCATTGCGGGCAATCCCGGCACAGCATGTCGATCAATCCGTTCTGACGCAGATTCTAAGCCCCGTGATTGCAAACCTTCACGAGCAATCCAAAGCAAGAATCGGCCGACCTACGCTCCGAACTATCGGAACACCTCTGCACCGGCCGAAGGTGTCGGTGATCGTTCCTCTCTATAAGAATCTGGAGTTTCTCCGATTCCAAGTTGCGGCCTTTGCTGCCGATTCATCGTTCCGTGCGAGCGCAGAATTGATCTACGTCCTCGACTCACCCGAGCAGGCCCAGGAAGTCGAGCACCTGCTGGGTGGTCTCAATCTTGTCTATGGCATGCCTATTGTCCTTGTCGTCATGGAAAGGAACGGTGGCTACGCGCGCGCGAACAACGTTGGTGCGTCAGTTGCTCAAGGCGAGGTTCTGGCGCTCGTCAACTCCGACGTCATCCCTGTCATTCCCGGCTGGCTTGAGAGGTTGGCCGGGCGTTTGGGTGGACGCCGTCGTATTGGCGCCGTCGGTCCGAAGCTTCTATTTGAAGACGGATCAATTCAGCATGCTGGCATGTATTTCTCGCAAGATCATCGCGGATACTGGCTCAATCAGCACTTTCATAAGGGCATGCCTCGCGATTACGCCCCAGCCTGTGAGGAGCGCATCGTTCCCGCAGTGACCGGGGCCTGCCTCGTGACGTCGAGATCCGTGTTCGAAAGCGTTGGCGGTTTCACAGAAGACTATGTGGTCGGGGATTACGAGGACAGCGATCTTTGCCTTAAAATTACCATGGCAGAACGCAAGATCGCATATGTCCCCGACATCGAACTCTATCATCTTGAGCGTCGATCGATGTCTCTCAATGCCGAGTACATGCGCGGAATTGCTTGGCAGTACAACTGCGCCCTTCATACGGAGCGCTGGCGTGATCTCATGATTGCAGCGATGCACGCTGGACGTCCTCGCAAAGGAAAGAGTATCGCAATATGAATGTGCAGATCGAATTTTCGGACGCCTCGGGTACTCTGAAGCTCCCTGCCGATGCGGAATTCGGCCTCAGCCGATTGATGGAGGAAATCTCTCAGAATAATTCGCTGCCGGCTCCGCCACCCGAGAACGTTTTCGTCGGTGATGGCGACTACCGCGCAATCGGCGTAGAGTATCTCGGCCACTTCGTCCGCATCGGCGGGCTCACGCCGTTCGAATCCGTCCTCGACATCGGAAGCGGCATCGGCAGGATGGCTGTTCCCTTGACGCAGTATCTGGACCCGAAAACTGCCTTCTATGAGGGCATCGACCCTGTGAACTCTGGCGTTGAGTGGTGTGTGCAGAACATCACCTCAGTCTACCCGAACTTCCGGTTCTGTCGTGTGGATGTTGCTCACGATCTCTATAATCCAGGCGGGACAATCTCTGGCCAGGACATTGTCCTGCCATTTGCAGATGCGAAGTTCGATTTCGTGACGATGGTATCCGTCGCAACCCACCTGCCGGAAGCGGAGATTTCCGCTTACGCTCACGAGGTCATGAGATTGTTGGCACCTGGCGGACGATTGTTTCTGACCGCGTTTGTTGTGGCACCAGGAGATTTGGACAGACCGGCGGCCCGCCCTCGCTTCAACCCAGGTACACAGCCTGGCACATGGTTCGGCGACCCTTCGGCCCCTCTCGGCGCAATCGGCTTCGATGCTGGTATTATCGAGGGCATCCTGAAACGCGCGGGGCTCAAGATCCAGCGCCTCAGTCTCGGTCACTGGCGGGGAATTGAGAGCAATCATTACCAGGATGTCATCATCGCGATTAAGCCGGAGTAGATCATTTGACTACACGTGTACTTGTCGTTGCTCATAATCATCCGAACTTCCACCCCGGCGGGACGGAAATCTTTGCCCATGATCTCTTCAGCGAGTATCGATCGCGTCCGGATGTGACGGCTCTGTTTCTGGCAGCGACGAACAATCTTCATCGCGGGCAACGACCGGGGACTAGCTTCCAATCACCGGGAGATGCCGCCGACGAAGTCGTCATGTGGTGCGGGCACTTCGATCAACTCAACTTGAGCCAGATCGACAGTTACGGTGTCGTCCCTCATATCGTCAGTTTGCTCGAGGACTTCCGGCCCGATATCGTTCATATCCATCATGTTTTGCTCATCGGAGTGGAGTTCATAGCGCTGGTACGTCGCATTCTGCCAGACGCTCGGATCGTCATGACGCTTCATGACTACTACCCGATATGCGCTCATGATGGATTGATGATGCGGACGAAGGGAAGGGAAAGGTGTGACCGCGCGACTCCGAACCGCTGCAACGGATGCTTTCCTGACGTCGCGGCAGACAGATTTCTCCTACGTGAGAAATACATCCAAACTCACTTCGGTCAGGTTCACCGTTTCATTGCTCCGAGCCGATTCATCAAGGAACGCTTCGTGAGCTGGGGGCTCTCGCCGGACTCGATTGAGGTTGTTGCTAACGGACGCCCGGCCACAGTGCCGGCAGCCCATCGACGCACGGATTCGGGCAGACGATCCGTGTTCGGTTACTTCGGCAACCTAAATCCCTGGAAGGGTATCCCGACTCTGCTGAAGGCGACCCAGCGCTTGGTTGAGGAGGGCTTTGATGATTTCGAGCTCCGTCTGCACGGTGGTGCGCCATTTCAGTCAAACACGTTTGTCGAGGAAATCGACAAACTTATCGCGAAGACCGAGCCTCATGTCGTGAGGCTTGGACCATACAGTCGTGAGGATATCTTGAATCTGATGACTGCAGTCGATTGGGTGGTGGTCCCGTCGATCTGGTGGGAAAATGCTCCCTTAGTCATACAAGAAGCATTCATTCACCGGCGGCCTGTTCTCGTGAGCGGAATCGGCGGAATGGCGGAAGCTGTTCGGGACGGGATTGACGGTCTGCACGTACGGCCGGACGATCCGGTGTCTCTTGCCAGCGCCATGCGAAAAGCTATCGAGACACCCGGCCTCTGGGATAGTCTCGCAGCGAGGATCAATCCGCCCGCCGATATGACAGTCGTCGCAGAGCGTCACCTTGCTCTCTATCGCGACCTTCTGAGAGGCGCCGAGATCATTGAACTCAAGGCAGATGCGGCATGAGCACAGCACAGCCTAACAATGTGACGGCCGTAGCGACAACGCCAAGCAACACGCAGCTTCAAGGCCGTGTGGACGCGATCGAGGGTCGCCGCCTGTTTGGATGGGTCTGGGATCGCTCCCGCCCCACAGAGCGACTTCAGGTGCGTGTCATTGTGAAGGGGCAGACCGTTTCGTCGGCCACAGCCGACATGCCTCGGATCGACCTGCGCCGCAACGGGATTGGCGACGGCGGCTACGCCTTCGAGATCGATCTCCCTGACGCCACCGATCAGGAAGCGGCTGACTTCTCTGTCACCGCAGTATCCCCTTCGACCGGCGAGGAGCTTGTTTTACGCTCGCCTAGCCAGGATGAGCGTATCGCCGAGGCCGCGCTCAATGCGCCGCTCAACCGCGTGTTCGATCGACTGGAACTGCTCATAGAGGCACAACGTCGGTCGCAGGTTTTGCAACGCGAAGTCGTTGAGGTTCTTCGCAGCTCTTCTGATCAGATCAACGACATTGTTGGCAAGGATGCCGGTATCATAGCAGCCCTTGATGTCGTGCGCGTCAATCAGTCCGACCTCGCTACTAAGGTATCCGATATGGAGATCTTCCATATGCGCTTCGACAGAATCCTTTCGGATTTCGAAAGGCAGATTGAAGATCTAGGCTCCTCTGTCGATCGTCCAATGCGAAGAGCGGTCGCTCTTCTGATCGGTTTCGGGGGGATCTCTGCCGCAAGCGCTATCGCAGCACTCGTCGTCCTTCTGCGTCACTCTCCTTGGTAACTCGAAACTTGGCACGTACTGACACAATCATCGAAATATACACCAGGAATACAATGCAATTTGATACGCAGACGGCGCAAGAGCTCCGCGATCTCCCTCTCGACGGCGAGAGCGCGCTTGTCACTCCGATTGGGGGAGACCTTGCGCTGATCGCCGGCGTGGCCGATGCAATGACGGACAATGTCGAGGCCTTGCTGAATGGCGATCCTTCCATGTCCATGAAGGCCGAGACTGTCTATTGGGTCCGCAAGGATGCGCCTCCAGATGCTGCCATTGGCTTTGTGGCCATTGTTCCGATCCGATTGGCAAGCAAGGTTCGCCTGCGTTCGATCGTCATGCGCCGCAGTAGGCAGCCGATTCGCTACACTTTGATCAGACCAGCAGTGCCCCTTCCCGTATTGATCCAGAGCATCTCCGCTGACGCTGGAGATCGATCCTCATACGTGGTTGACCGAATCGTTCAAACCTTGATCAGCGGGAAAGCCAATCAGAAGCGATTGGATGCGGTCCTATCGGTTCTAGCGGCGGCAGCCCCCAATGACGGCTGGATTGAAGTAATCGGCTCGGTCGATACGGGCCAGGCCTTTCTGCAGGGTTGGGCGTCCGATCTTCCTTGCGACTCGGTACGCGTTCTTGCAGTGCACGAGGAACTTCTCGCCGGTGAGTTCAACTCTGCTTCGGTCCCGCGCAGTGATTTGGGAGAGAAGGGCAAAGGCTTCGTAGGTCTGCTCGATACCGGCAAGTCCGCCGTCAATCCTGGCGAGCTCAAGAAGCTCTTCTTCCGTGGAAAGGACGGATGGCGGACGCTCGATGTCTATGACCGCCGCGTTCTTTTGTCTTCGACCGACGTGCCCGCCCATATCCGCGATGGTCTGCTCCATGCGCGTGCGAATGCTGATACGATATTGGCCCTGCGACGTGCGGGAGAGCGCTTCGACGGACGAGATACTGTGTCGGATCTCAAAGTCCCGGTTCGCATCGGTATGGATATGGTCGTCGAGGTGCCAGGTGGAGGAATTCTGGTCGCAGGTTGGATGCTCGACCCGGATGGTCATGTGGATTCCCTCACCTTGCGTGTCGGCTCTAACAGGCAGCGCATCGACGATACCTGGACCCGACTTCCGCGCGCAGACGTATCAGTGGCATTCCAGCACAACAACCTTTTCGCCGGACGCCTTGATCCGATCCGAAATGATTGCGGTTTCCTGGCATTTGTCCCTGCCCCCCCTTCCCTGGCCGAGACGCCGGTCTATTTCGAAATGGCTATAGGGGAAACCTTCGCCTTCTATCCTCTCACGCCCCTCCGAAGCATGTCTCGCCGATCTCTGGAGAAATTGATCTCACCTCTCGACCCACGGACGGCAGCCGCCGGCGCTGCGATCGAGCGTCATATCGGACCGATGATGCAAGCGATGGCCTCGCCGGCACCCAGTGTCATCGAGATCCGCGACTTCGATTTCAGCGATATCGAGGTCGGCAAGGCTCTGGTTGTGGGGGCAGGCGCGGATGTCGAAGAAGCATCTGTGACATTGTCTCTTCTCGCGCTGGATGCCGAGACAAGGGAAATGCCGATCATCGTCTCCGTCCCCATCGAAGCCTTCGACAGCATTGCACCGGAGGCGGAACGGCTGTCTCGCTTCTATGGGATCAAGGTTCGCGTTATCGGGGCAACGGGCGTTCAGGATGCCTGTGACGCGTTTGAGGCTGCGATTCGAGTAACGAAAGCAGAAACGTTGATCTTTCTCGCGGCAGGAGTTCTGCCGCGCCAGCCAGGATGGATTTCATCGTTGGAACGCGCCTATCGCAATCGTAGCGGCAAGGCATTAGTGAGTCCCACGATCCTCTACGAGGACAATTCCATTCGCTTCGCAGGCACTTGGCTCGATACCGGAGCACAGAAACTTGTCGATCGGTATATTGGATACCCGCGTGATGTGGTGCAGGGGTCGCAGCCAACGGAGGTCATCGCAGGTTCCCTAGCGTGCTGCATCGTTTCGCGTGAGTCCATCGAGACTGCCGGAGGGTTTACCCGGTCCTATCTGAGTGCCAGCGAAAAGGGTCGCGATCTCTGCCTGAAGATGAGACTTGGAGGTACGCCTGCCGTTTGGCTGCCGGATGTCGAGATGATCTCGGCCGACAGTGACGTCAGCACGTCGGCTCTTCCCCTACATCGATTGGCGCAGAAGATCGACCGCTGGAGTTTCGACCGAAAGTGGTCGCTCCTCATCAACAACATGAGGTAGTAGAATAATGTCCAAGCATTCTCCCCGCGTTCTCATCGTCTCCCACGGGCATCCGAGCTTCTCTCTCGGAGGAGCTGAGATTGCTGCCTATAACCTCCACAAGGGCCTTAACCGCATAGGTGATATCGAATCCCGCTTCTTCGCCCGCGTAGGCCACCCGGTCGCCCGGCATAGTGGAACGGCTCTCATGAGCCTTCGACAGACAGAGGGTGAATTCCTCTACCACGCTGACGAGTACGACCACTTTCTCCTTTCCAACCGCAACACGGAGGAAATCGAGCGCGATTTCCTCCGCGTCCTGAGAGACCTGAGGCCCGAGGTCGTTCACTTTCATCACTTTATCGGCCTTGGTCTCGAGATGATCTATGCTGTTCGCCGGGCTCTCCCGGATTGCGTGATAGTGATCACCTTCCATGAGTTCCTCTCGATATGCAGCCATCATGGGCAAATGGTGAAGACGGGCGGCACCAAACTATGCCACAGGGCATCGCCGTCAGACTGCAATGCCTGCTTTCCCGAGATTTCTCCGGCACGTTTCCTGCGTCGTGAACATTTCATACGCGGACTGCTGGATGTTGCCGATTTTTTCGTGTCACCCAGTCAGTTCCTTGTCGACCGTTACGTCGATTGGGGTCTGGATCGCTCACGCTTCATCGTCATCGAAAATGGTCTCGACATTGCCGAGCCAGCACCTCCAAGGAGCCTTCCCCAAGAAGGAGGACGGCGGTCCCGGTTCGGCTATTTCGGTCAGATCACGCAATTCAAGGGCGTCGATATTCTTCTCGACGCGGTTACCTGCATTCCGGACGCGGTCTGGGGCGATGACGCCCAGCTGATGATCTTCGGAGGCAATCTAGAACGGCAACCTGAACCGTTCCAGGAGAAAATCAGGAAGCTGGTGGAACGTGCAGGGTCGCGGGTCCGCTTCTACGGCGCCTATCAGAACAGCGAGATGCCGCGCCTGATGCGCTCGATCGACTGGACGATCATTCCCTCCATCTGGTGGGAGAACTCACCGATCGTGATCCAGGAAGCCTTCTTTCATGGTCGCCCTATGATCTGCAGCAATATCGGCGGGATGGCAGAAAAGATAACCGACGGCGTCAACGGATTGCACTTCCGGGTCGGCTCATCTCAGGATCTCGTTGACTGCATGACTCAAGCGCTAACCGCGCCGAAACTTTGGGAAAATCTGCGCGCGGGCATCCAACCGCCAATCAACTATGAAGATTGCGCACGGCAGCATCTGGACCTTTATCAGGAACTTGCCACGAAAAGGGCGACGGCCTCCTCGGCTGTCGCCCTCACGGCCTAATGGTCTTGGCGCAAACAAACTCGGAGACAATTCAGTGAAACGTATCCTCGTCATCAGCCCTTCTGGCGAAGTCTACAACCACGACAATGTCCGTTGGTATAGGCATAAGGAGATCCAGCGCAGCATCAATCATTATCACAACATTGGCGACGCGTTCGTCTTCGACTCTTCGCTGAAGCTTCTGAATTACGACAAGCTCGACGCATTGGAGATCGCCAATCCTGATCTCACTCAGATCGATCGCATCAACGCCGAGTATGATTACGTGTTTCTTCGGGGGTCAAACTATGTACACAAGGACATGGTGTGGAACCAAGCGATTGACGTTTTGAAGAAGCTCAAGATCCCGGTTGTCGCCTGGGGCATTGGGGCTCAGGCGCCGGTCAAGGGCAAGATCGAACTCTCGGAAGAGACCAAGACGGTCCTTCGCATGATGGCTGATTCCACCACATCCATTGGCGTGCGGGGAGCCTATTCGGCGCAGGTCCTCTGGGATCTCGGAATCAAGAACATCCGCATCGTGGGTTGTCCAACTGCATTCCGCCGGAACAATCCGGACCTCAACATTCAGCTGCCGCCTCTCGAGAGCATCCGGACCGCAGGCATTACTGTTCGCCGTGAGGTATCATCCACCTATGCTCGCGACATCAAGCAGTACCTGACGTTCCACCGAGATCTCGTGAAGAGCTTGGCGACGCGATTCGATGTGGTGTTGATGGCACAAGGTGAGATTGAGGAAAAGAAAATAGTCCTCGGCACGGCGGAGCAACGGGAGGAGGCATTCGCAGCCCTACGGGCCGACAAGCAAGTCAACGAGTGGTATCTCGACGATACCATGGAGAAGCTGCACAGAGAAAGATTGTTCTACTCTGACGTAGTCGCCGATTATGAGGCTCTTGTTCAGCAGAAAGATCTCGTCCTCGGATATCGTCTTCACGGCAACCTGATGGCTCTGGCCAATGGTATTCCGTCAATCTACTTCACCTATGACAGCCGGACCGTCGAATTCGCCGAAACTTACCAGATTCCAAGCTTCGATGTGTTCTCAGGCAAAGAGTTCAATCTCGATGAGTATTGGGACCAGTCACTCTTCGACAGGTTCAATCGAGCATACCACCACACTTACCGCGAGATGCACCAGTTTCTCGTTGAGAACGGGGCAGACACGAAGATGCTCCCCGTAATGAGGCAGCCGGAGTTCCGACAACTGGAAGCAGCTTAGTTGTCTCTCAGGGATGACCGCCGATCTGCGGCATCCCTTCCGCTTTCCCGAAGTCGTAGCCGAGAACAAGAGGTCAGTCATGACTGTGTTGGTAACGGGTGGTGCTGGCTATATCGGAAGCCACATGGTTCTGGCGCTGGTCGACGCCGGAAAGGATATCGTCCTCCTGGATGACCTCAGCACCGGCTTTGAGTGGATGGTCCACCCTTCGGCAACCTTCATTGAAGGGGATGTGGGCGACGAGGCTCTCGTCACAGATATCATACAAGGGCATGACATCAGGGCTATTGCACACTTTGCCGGTTCGATCGTAGTTCCGGAATCCGTCGCGGATCCATTGGGCTACTATCTCAACAACACCGTCAGATCGCGATCTCTCATCAGTGCGGCGGTACGGAACGGTGTCGAACAGTTTCTCTTTTCTTCGACGGCCGCGGTCTACGGCGACGCCAAACAGAGCCCGATCTCCGAAACGACAAGCCTCAATCCGGTCTCACCTTATGGTACCTCGAAGCTTATGACGGAGATGATGCTGCGCGATGTGGCACGTGCGCATCCCCTGCGCTTTGTAGCCCTTCGGTATTTCAACGTTGCCGGTGCCGACCCTCAAGGTCGGAGCGGGCAAAGTACGCGGCAGGCGACGCATCTCATCAAGGTGGCGACCCAAGCAGCTCTGGGCGAGAGGTCTCATCTCGACATATTCGGAACCGATTACCCGACTCCCGACGGCACATGCCTGCGCGACTACATCCATGTCTCCGACTTGGCTCATGCCCATACGCTCGCTCTCGATTATCTCGACGCAGGCGCGGACAGCATTGTTCTCAACTGCGGTTATGGCCGTGGATACTCCGTTCTTGAAGTCGTCGAGGCCGTTAAGCGGGTATCTGGTGTCGACTTTGCCGTGGACCTTTCTGCGCGGCGCCCCGGAGATCCCGCGACGCTGATTGCAAGCGTGGCTCAGATTCATGAGGTCTTGAAATGGTCTCCGAAGTTCGACGACCTGGAAGCGATCATCCGCCACGCATTGGCATGGGAGAACGGCCTGAAGCTTCGCGGAGCGGAAGCGGCCTAGTGGGGATCACAACACTGAGTATTGCGCACTCGTACAAGACCACCCCCGTAGGCGTATAATTTCTTTTTGGCCCCGGCACTTACTATCTCCGAAACCAGCCTGCAGATGGGCGGGCGACCCGACAGATATTCGATTTCAGGATGGAATTCATATGCTAGACGAAATCACTAAAGATAAGATGCTTGATCAGCCCGCTCTCAAGATGGCGGTGCCTTCTAAACCTCTGCGGGTTGCAATCCTATGGAAGTATCCATCTCTGGGTCTCTATTCGAACTCCCCGTTTGAAGATCTTTACAATGGCATCGGTCACAATAATGGGAATCTGGCCTTCGTTCATGCCATTGCCAGTCACATTTCCAATCCAGTCAAATTCTTCGGTTGGAGCGCGTCGGCGGAAACTCTGAGAGATAACGCCGATATCATCGTAATTCCATGTGCCAACCAATTGGGACGCCACACGGATTACGGTAACATGGCGGACAATTTGGAGAGATCCGGATTGCCGATCATTGCCATTGGGCTCGGAGCCCAGGCCGACAGCTACGATCAAGACGTTCAACTCACGGATGGGACTTACCGGTGGGCCCAGGTCATTGCGCGATCCAGCCTGTCCTCATCGACCTCTAACATCTACACCCGCGGCGCGTTCACAAGTTCACAGCTCGATAAGCTCGGCATCCACGGCTCCGTTGCCGGAGGCTGCCCTTCGTACTTTACGAACCAGGAGCCTGGTCTAGGCAAGAAAATCCACAAACAGTGGTCGCAACTCCCCTTACCGCGCTCCGTCTCAGTCGCGGCAGGTCATCAGGCATGGGTGAAGACCCGCGAGATCGAGCATCAACTGATCGGCCTGATGATGGACCCCATGTATCCGGGTCAGTATGTGGTCCAGTCGATGGGCGAGATGATCAGGGTATCTCGAGGTATTTTCGATGGCATCGATCCTCATGCTCTCAAGGAGATCCATAACCACACCGTTCCTCATTATTCCTTCGAGGAGTTCAAGGCGTGGTGCCGGAACTATGTCCGCTCCTTCTATGACGTTCCGGCCTGGATGGACACATTGCGCCGGCATGACCTCACCATCGGATCCCGTTACCATGGTGTCGCCTTGGCTCTTCAGGCCGAGCGGATGGGCTTGACGGTCACGATCGATTCCCGAACTCGGGAGCTCTGCGAGAATACGGGCGTTCCATACGTTGCCGCATCCGACTTGGCTGCACCACTCACCCGCTTCAGCTTGAAGAGGATGATCAATTTCGATCCGGACGCCTATGACGATCATCGAAGCGCAGCAGCGTCGCGATATCTCGACTTTCTTACGGCAAACAGGCTCGAACCGGCGTCCTTCTTACATCGAATCGCCGCCGGCAAGTGAGGAGATGAAGCATCAAGTTTCGGTAGATCCCGTCCCGGTCGTCGACCTCTTGAGAAATGTCTTTCACGGCCACCGGACCGCGCAATAGGAGGTGCCTCATCATGGCCGACTTCAAGGATCTCAAGAATGCGGCCGCGCGCTGGAACGCCTTCGCAGGGCTGGTGGTTCTGGTGCTTATGATGAGCGTGGCAGCGACCTCGGGAGCTCCCCTTCACTTTTCGATCTCTCCCGAGGCTGAAGAGGTCTACAGCTATGAGCGGCAGCGATGCGACTGGCGCTCAATTCCCGACTCACCTGCCAGAGCCTATCGCCGGCGTGACGGTTCTGTGGCTCTAATTGCGGCTCACTTCCGGAATAGGGTCCTCGAAGGGCCCAACTTTGCCGAGCTTCGTCCCGATTGCTCGATCGTTTCCCAAGGCGAGGAATCTGCCGATCCCTCGGCCTATGACGACCGCTTCTGGGTTCAGAGCCTCATCCCTCTTGGTGACGATCGGGTTCTTGGACTGGCGAGCCAGGAGTTCTCCGGGCTCCGTCACGATGAGCTTTGCGCCAAAGGGCCCAACAATCCGAAGTGCTGGTATCTTTCGATCGTCGGACTGGAGGCGAACGAGCGGGATTTTGCTTTCAAGTTGCTGCCCCGCAATCGGCGCCTTATTGCCGGGTCGAACAAGCCGTTCGACACAGGCATCAACGCTGCAGGCTTTCTCACGCTCTCGAATACCGTTCTCGATGGAGACTATGCCTATTTCATCGCCTGGACAGAGGATGCCGCAGAACCGGGCAAACGTGGGAACTGCCTGTTCCGTGCTCCCCGATCCGATCTCGTGGCAGGCTGGCGGATGATGAGCGATGGCCGCTTCGTTTTACCGCCGGATCCTTATCCGCCAAGCGGACAAGAACCTATTCAGGCAAAATGCGATCGTCTCGGCAGCGGTGACATTACCGGCAAGATACGATCTCTGGTTTGGCTGGAGGCCAAGAACGTTTGGCTGGTCGTCTGGTCGACACGGGCGAACGATACTGGCGGTGTCTATTATGCGACCTCGCCAGATTTGAGGAACTGGTCGTCAGCAACCCTGCTTGCCCCATTCGATCCGCCGTGGGGGACCACCGAGAGAAGGATCTATTACGACTATCCCTCGATCATCGATCACGACAGCCAATCTCCTGTCTTCCAGTCTGCTGGAAACACATTCCATTTGTATATGACGCGCTTCAACTGGCAGTCAAAGCGCCCTACCATGAACAGGGATTTGGTGCGCTTCAAAGTGGTCTTGGACCGCTAGAGCTCTGAACCTGTTACAATGATGCACGCCACATCGACTGCGGAATGATCAGACGACGACCTGTCGTGGGAAGCCTCGTTATCGGTTTGAACTGCGCCCTTCTGCAACAACGAAGTTGAACAGCTCGTCCCTGGGATTGGCCCCGAGGCCTACACCAGTCGGCACAGTGTAGTGGCCCTGCGCGCAACTCATATCGCCATCCGTAAAAGCGAGATTGCGATCGAAAACGGAGTGCTGGTACTCGTGATAGGGGACACGCTGAAGAGCCGAGGATGTTACTAGGCTGGCTGCCATGAAGATACCGACGCTGATGGACGCGTGCGGAATGGTATTGATGTGGAAGGTCTGCGCCATCCGGCCGATCTGCATGAACTCGGTGATACCGGTGTGGCCAATCTCAGGCTGGATCACACCCATGCAGCGGGCTTCCAGCCTTGGGCGATATTCGTAGACGGTTCGCCACTCTTCCCCAAGCGCCAGGGGCACGCCGATGCTCCGCGCGACCCGAACCTGTCCTTCCAGGTCTTCCGGCTGGCATGGGGCCTCGGCGAAGTAGAGGTTCGAAACCTCGAGCCGTCGAATGAGGCGCACGGCTTCGGACGCTTCGAACTTCCAGTGCAGGTCGACCATCAGGTCGATATCGGGTCCGACCGCTTCACGCAGGGCGAGCATCTCCTGCACGATACCCTCATCGGACACGACGGCCGCAAACTTGATGCCACGATAGCCCTTTGCTACCCATTCGACGGCGAGATCGCAACGCTCCTGCAATGTGGCGCGCGGCAGTCCCGACACATAGGCCGGGATCGTGGAATGCCGCCGCCCGCCAAGCAGCGTGGAGACGGAAACGCCGAGGTTCTTGCCGGCCAGATCCCAGAGCGCAATGTCGACGCCCGCCAGAGCATCCACGTAATACCCGCCGAAGAACCCTCGCACCCGCATCAGATCGTAGAGATCCTCGTGGATCACGACGGCGTCTCCGGGATCGCGCCCGATGATCACGGGGCCTAAGACATCGTCGACGATGGCCTTCGTCGCTTCGGGTGCCACGATGCCGTAGCACTCGCCCCAGCCAACCCGCCCACTCTCACCGATCGCCTTGATGAGCAAGGTCATGTCCGTGGAGGGATAGATCGTGCGGTTGCCCTTGCGCACGAGATAACCACGCTCGTTGATATGCTCTCCCTCTTTCAGCGGGCCGAGATAGGGCACCTCGCGCGGAATCGAGATGATGAAGGTTTCGACCTTGACGATAGAATCGACCGAGTTGCTCATGATCGATCAGACCGGGCGGTGGTGCTTGTAGGGAAGCACGGCCTCCTGAAGGAGAAGCGTCAGTTCGGCACGGTCTCCCTCGTCAAACTTGGGCCCCTTGCCGCGGACGAACGTGTTCCGGATCACGCCGCGTCGACGCAGGACTTCCTTGGTCATGTGCATCCGGAAGATAGCCTGGAAATTCAGAAGAGGCAGAGAGGCGGAATACAGTTTCCGCGCGGTCGCGATGTCTCCCTCACGCCAGGACTTCATCATCATGGCGTGAATGTCGGCCAGTTCGCAGGCCGGCATGGTGCCGGCGGCACCTCGGGCCATCTCGTCCATCACATAGCGCCCCCCGGCGCCGCCAAAGATCGCATCCACTGAGCCGTTCGCTGCGTTACTGATGCGCGTGAGGTGCTGCCCGCAAGGCGGCGTTTCCTCCTTGACGTAGCGGATCATGTCGACAGCGGAGGCGACCGCCGCCACCTCCTCCGGCGTCAATCCGGCACCGATGGGCTTCGGTTGGTTCTGCAGCATGATCGGTACACCAGCATCGGCGGCCACCTGCTGGAAATACTCGATCTGGGCTTCAACCGAGTTGCCGAGATGCCCGGGCGCCATCACCATTGCCGCGGCAGCGCCGATTTCGGCACCATGGGCGACGTGACGAGCGGCGACAGCGGGATCGGGATCGCTCGCGCCGATGATGATGGGAACGCGATTGTCGATCTCGCGAGCCAGAAGATCAACCTGACGTCGTCGCTCCTCCTCGCTGAGGGTATCCACCTCGCTGGCAACGCCGGGATAGACGACACCGTCGACGGCGCTCTCGAGTGCGAACCGAATGATCGCCCTGAAGTCGGTCTCGTCGATGGCTCCATTGGAGCGGAAGGGGGTCGGAAGTACCGGAAATGCACCGGAAAGCGGTGTCGTCATTTGACAGCTCCTGCCGTAACGCCTTGGATGAAATATCGCTGGAGGAAGAGGAACGCGGCCACGATGGGTGCCGATGCCAGGAGGGACGCCGCCATGGCCCCGCCCCAATCCGAGTTGACCTCGTTCAGATAGGTGAGGAGCAGGCCTGGGCCGATGGTGCGCTTCTCGTCCGACACGATGAGCGTCATCGAATAGAGAAGATCGTTCCACGACCACATGAAAGAGTAGAGGAACACCGTGACGATCGGCGGGATCGAGATCGGGATGACGATCGTATGGAAGATGCGCAGATCGCTTGCTCCATCCGCGCGCGCGGCCTCGATCAGCTCGTCAGGCACCTGCGAGAAGTAGCTGTAAAGCATATAGGTGGAGACCGGCAGGGCAAACACGATGTAGCTCAGGATCAGGCCCGTGCGGGTGTCCAATAGGCCGATCTCGCTCATGAGCGGATAGATACTGATCAGAAGCAGCCCGAACGGGAACATCTGGGCGGAGAGCATGAAGAGCATCACTGGCTGACGGCCTGCGAAGCGGTATTTTGCGAAGCTGTAGCCGGCATAGAGCGCCAGGAGGGTGTTGAGGGCAGCGCTCGCCCCAGAGGCAACCAGGCTGTTGAACAGATACATCGGCAACTTGCCCGTCGTCAGCGCGGTCACGAAATGCGTCAGCGTCGGCGCAAGCGGGAACGGTGTCGGAACGATGCTGTAGAGCTCGGCATTCGACTTCACCGACGAGATCGCCAGCCAATAGAGCGGGAAGAACAGGAAGAGGCCTATCAGCCCTAAGAGCAGGCCGAAGACCACCTTGGAGACGGTGCTGGACAGATCGAACATGTCAGGCGCCTTTCACCAGCATGCGCAGGTACAGGAAGGCGGGCGGCAACAGGGTCGCCACCCAGAGCACGCCGATGGCGGAAGCAAAGCCGACATCCCATTGCTCGAAGGCGCGACGGTAGACCTCCACCGAGAGAACCGCGGTTGCGCGAACCGGACCACCCCCGGTCAAGGCATAGATCGTATCGAATTGCTGCAGATTGCCGATGACACCGAGCACCACCACAACGATCAGAACCGGACGAAGGTGTGGGAGAACATGATCGCGCAGGATCGCCCAGTTATTGGCACCGTCGACCCTGGCCGCATCGACCTGCTCACGGTCCATGTTCTGCAGCCCGGCCAGGAAGAACGCCATGAAGAGCGGGATCGATAGCCAGATTTTGGTGATGATCACCGCGATCATCGCCCCCGTGGATGTGGAAAGCCAGGCCTGCGGCATATCGATGACGCCGAGTTCCAGCAGGAACGCATTCAGCACACCGTAGCGGCTGTTGAAGATCCAGCCCCAGACGAAGGCGCTCACGGTGCTCGGCAGGACCCAGGGGAGAAGCGACATGGAGCGCAGCAATCCACGGCCACGAAACGGCTGATTCAGGATCAACGCCCAGCCGAGTCCCAGGATGAGGGTTCCTGTGGTCGTGAAGAACACATAGATCGCCGTGGTGACGAAAGCCTGCCAGACGTCCGGCGTTGCGGCAATCTTGGCGAAATTTCCCAGGCCATAGAACCGCGGCGCCGGCGTCTCGAGCGTGTACTCGAACAGGGACAGCGCGAGCGCCTGGAGGAATGGGTAGAGAATGACGAGACCGAAGGCGATGGCCGCCGGAAGCAGGAGCAGCATACCGATGCGGCGCTGGCCGGCCTTGAGCCCGCCGCGGACGGCATGCGGGGATACCTGGGCCGGTGCAGGAGCAGATGTGATCTCGGCGGCAACACTCATGGATTCATCACATGCAAGGAAATGAAGGAGAGTTCGGCTGGCTGCACCGGGATGTGCAGCCAGCCGGGAGGGTCAGTTCTGCTTGTTGACGTTCGCCATGGACGTCTCGAGGCGCTTGTGCATCGCCTGGATTGCGTCGTCGACGCTCTTCTGACCGAGCAGCGCACCTTGCGCCTCTTCGCCGATGATCTGCGTCAGTTCGGCGGCATTCGGCCAGATGCCGACCTCGTTGCGGCGCGGGTTGCCGGCGGCCTTGGCCCAGGCCGTCAGGAACGCGTCTCCCGTCACCTTCGGATTGGCCCGCGCGGACTTCGTCACCGGCAGAGCGCTCTGCTCGAGCGGAAATTTGGATTGCGCGTCATCCGAGGTCAGATAGGTGATGAACTGGCTAGCCGGCGTATCCGCTTTCGCCTTGCCATCAGCCGAAAACTGAACCAGCAGATGCCCCCACTGAATGGACGCGGGTTCCTTTCCTGCAATGGCCACCGGTGTTGCCAGCGGCAGAACATTGGCGTCGAAAGCCGGACCCTGGCCGGAGAAGCTGCGCAGGTGCGTCCTTGCCTGAGGGGCATCGAAGAAGAAGGCCGAAGCGCCCTGGGCCACCAAGCGGCGGGCATCCGGACGGTCGATCTCGGGAGCGGCAAGGCGATCCTTCATCAGGCCGACCATGAAGCCGAGCGCCTGCTTGCCGGCCTCGCCATTGCCGATCTTGACCTTGCCCTGCTCGTCGATGATCTCGCCGCCGAAGGTCCAGGTCCAGATCATGAAGTCGAGAAGGATCGAACCGTTGTTCTTGGTCGCCATGGTGTAAGGGACCGAGTTCGGGACCTTGTCACGAACGGCGACCAGTGCGTTCCGGAACTCCTCGATCGTCGTCGGCGTCTTCGTGACGCCGGCCTTCTCAAGCACCGCCTTGTTGGCGATGAGGCCGATGGATCCGGAGATAAGTGGCAGGGCATATTGCTTGGATCCGATCTGCCCCATGGCAAGAGCATCCGGGGCGAATACCGCAGCCAGCTTGTCCTTGCCATAGACCTCGTTCAGGTCGACGAGACCGGCGACGTTGGCGAAGCTCGGAAGCCAGCGTTCCGAGAGCTGTGCGACGCTCGGCAGAGTCTTGGAGCGAGACCGCAGGAAAATGTTTTTCTGCATATCGCCCCAGGCATAGCCCAGCGGTTCGACCGTGAGCTTGGTCTGCGCCTCGAATCCCTTGAGCAATGCTTCCACGGAGGGCTTGGCGGCTTCCTCCGCATAACTGAAGCTCATGAAGCTGAGGTCGGCTGCGTTCGCGGCTTGGCCCGACAAGCCAAGCCCCGCTGCAAGCATCGCAACTGAAGCGATCGACTTGATCTTTTTCATCGTTCTTCCTCCCGATATGGAGCAAAAGTCCATATTCCCGCGCACACATTTTCCCTTAAGGGCGGTTGTGCGCTAGACCACCCCTGCGTCGACGATGAATGTCTGCGCGGTCACCAGACGTGAGTCGTCGGCAGCAAGCCAGAGCGCCATCCGGGCGATATCCGGAGGCAGGAGATGTTCCTTGAGGCACTGCACCTCGAGATATTCCGCGAACTTGCCGTGATAGATGCGCTTGGCCCGCTCCACCTGGCGCTCCGTCAGAACCCAGCCAGGGGCGATGGAATTGACGCGGATGTTGCGCCCTCCGACCTCGCGCGCGAGCGACTTCGTCATCCCCATGACGGCCGATTTCGCCGTCGTGTAGAAGATCAGCCCGGCAGCTCCGCGCATCCAGGAGATCGATCCCATGTTGATGATGGATCCGCCCCCGGCTCGGACCATATCGCCGATCACCGCCTGCGCGGCAAAGAACTGGTGACGCAGGTTCGTCTGAAAGCGCTCGTCCCAATATTCCGGCGTCACGTCCTCAAGAGGCATCCGATCGTCATTGCCCGCATTGTTGACCAGTACCCGGACCGGTCCGATCCGTTCCGAGAGGGAGCTGATTGCAGAGCGAAGTGCCCCGATGTCGCGCAGATCCACCGCCTCGTGGGACGGCGGATTGCCGGTCGCCGCTCCAATGCGTCGGGCAGTTTCGTCCGCTGTGTCCGGGTTCAGTTCGATGAACCCGACACGGGCGCCTTGCACGCAGAAATGCTCGACCAGAGATGCGCCGATGCCGGACCCGCCTCCCGTGATCAGGACCCCCTTCCCTTTCAGGCTCGGATAGATGGCCCCCTCAACCGTCACATGCGGGATAAGTTCAGGATGAATGCTCATGCTGCGTTCCTCGCCATCGGCTTCGCGGAAACCAGCGTCCGCCCGTCAGCCGAGAACACGTGGACTGCATCCGGATTGACCGAGACACCCACATGCTCGCCCTGACGAATGGACCGCTCTCCGTCGAGACGCACGACGATCATCTCGTCCGTACCTTCAAGCCCCACATACGCATATGTGTCACTGCCGAGATGCTCGGTCATGACGATCGTGCCATTCAGGGCATTGCTGCTCCCGGGCGCGCAAAGTTCGAGATGCTCGGGGCGAACACCGATCTCGCTAGGCGCCTCGGGCGGCAGCGTATTCAGCGATACGAGCCCGCCGTGCACTCTCGCCCGGCCCCCTTCAAGTCTCTGCTCCTGGACAGACAAGAAGTTCATTCGTGGGCTTCCAATGAAGCCTGCGACGAAGCGATTGGCCGGAGCGTTGTAAAGATCGAGGGGGGAGCCGATCTGCTCGACGCGACCGGCATTGAGCACCACGATCTTGTCGGCGAGCGTCATGGCCTCGATCTGATCGTGCGTCACGTAAATCATCGTTGTGCCGAGCCGCTCCTTCATGCGGGCGATCTCGATGCGCATCTCGACTCTGAGCGCGGCATCCAGATTGGAGAGCGGCTCGTCGAACAGGAAGATCTTCGGCTCGCGGACGATGGCCCGGCCGATGGCGACACGCTGCCGTTGACCACCCGACAGCTGACGCGGCTTGCGATCCACGTAATCGGAGATCCGCAGCACCTTCGCCGCCGCCTCGACCCGACGGCGGATTTCCTCGCGCGGCGTACCTCCCAGCTTCAGGGCATAGCCCATGTTGTCGGCGACGGACATATGCGGGTACAGCGCGTAGGACTGGAACACCATGGCGAGACCGCGCTTGGCGGGTGGCACGTCGTTCACCACCTGTCCGTCGATCATCATCTGGCCCGAAGTGATCTCGTCGAGTCCGCAAATCAGGCGAAGCAGCGTGGACTTTCCGCATCCCGATGGGCCGACGAAGGCCGTGAACTCACCGTCCTCGACGGTCAGGTCGATTCCCTTCAGCACATCGATATTGCCGAACGACTTGCGGATCTGATGGAGCTCTAGTCTGGCCATGTCGGTTGCGCACCCTTGCGATATCTGTCATCTGCCGAAGACATTCTCGGGCAGTCCCTTGATGCCGGTCTCAATCGCGAAGACGCTGCCCGACAGGGGAGCGTCGGCAATCTGTCCGGCGGACAATCGGATGCGAGCAGAGGTCACGAACAGCGTCTGCATATCGGCGCCGCCGAACACGCAACTCGTCGGGCGGGGTACGGGCAGATTGATGACGCGCTCCACATGCCCGTCCGGGTCATAGCGCGTGATGCACCAGCCATCCCAATGCGCGCTCCACACGAAGCCCTCGGCGTCGATGGTCAGACCGTCCGGCTTTCCTTCGCTCTCCGGCACGGTCACGAAGACACGCCGGTTCTCGATGCCCCCCGTCTCGCTGTCGAAGTCATAGACGTAGATCGTCTGCTTGGCGGTATCGGTGAAATAGAAGCGGCGGTGGTCGGGACTCCAGCCGAGGCCGTTTGAGACATGGAAGCCGCGGTCCATCTCGTGAACCTTTCCATCCGGATCGAGTCGCCAGAGCGAACCCTGTCCCGGTGTCGTATCGATGGCGAGCGTGCCGGCCCAGAGACGGCCGCGGCTATCGCATTTCCCGTCGTTGAACCGGTTCCCGGGGCGGTTGATTTCCGGCCGGGCGAGCGTCACGCTCTCGTTCTTCACAGGATCGATTGCCCGCACCTCGCACTGCATCCCGGCGATGAAGCCACCACCTTGACGCGGGATGAGGAAGCTCGTGAGTTCGGGCATTGCCCAGGAGCGATAGGATCCCTTGACCGGATCGCCTACGCAGACGGATGGCGCAAGAATATCGACGAAATAGAGCTGCTGATCGTCGACCGACCAATGCGGCCCCTCACCCAGGAAGAGGCTGGCAGGGATGGCACAGCGCACATCGCTTCGATCGGCGCCGAGAGGTCGCGGGTTGATCGTCAGCGACATCGCCACCTCGCCAATATTGCCGGAAATCCGCCGGGCCGCCTCGATGACGTCGCGTCCGAGAGCATGGAGACGCTCGGGCGGCAGCCGAAAGGACGGGCCGATCACGCCGATGGCGCCAAGGGGCTTGGCCTCGTGGTCGAGAATGGGCGCTGCAACGGAGCTGATGCCGACATTCTGCTCGTCGGTGGAAACCGCATAGCCGCGGGCCTTGATGAGATCGAGCTGGCTGAACAGCTCGTTGAAATCGGCGATGGTGTGAGGCGTCAGGCGCTCCAACTCCGCCTCACCCAGGAGCCGTCGCCGCATCTCAAGTGAAAGATGAGCCAGGATCGCCTTACCCAAGCCACTGGCATAAGGTTTCGCTCGGCTACCAACGCCATTGCTCAGGCGCACCGGTTGCGGCGCTTCGCGCTGATCGATGTAGAGGATCTCGTCGCCATCGAGAATACCGAGGCGCACCGTCTCACCCGTGAGGTCTCTCAGACGCTCCAGCTCGGGCTCGGCCGCGCCGCGTAGATCGAAATCGTCCCAGACCCTGTGCGCCCATTGAAACAGACGCGAGCCCAGACGGTAGGTCTGATCTCGGCTGTCGAGCTTCAGGAGCCGCTCATCGACGAGCGCCTGGAGGATGCGATGCAGCGTGCCCTTAGGCATGCCGGAACGCTCAAGCAGATCCGTAAACCGGGGCGGCGCAGCAGCCGATGCGACAAGCTCAAGAAGCTGAACGCCCCGCGTAAGCGCCTGCACGCCGGGAACCGGCCCGGAAGCGCCAACCTCGACCTCATCATCGGTTTTCAGGTCGGCCTGCATGCGTCCCATCAAAGCTCCATCGAAAGGATGAGCCGGCTGCCCAATTGACCCTTCAGGATGCTTCCGATTATGTTGGAACTGAGTTCCAAGTCAACCCGCCTTTCGTTGAAGAGGCTTTCCCGATGAAGATCACGGCCATCCACCACACCCTCGTGCGGGTCCCTTTCACGGAAAACATCCTATGGGGATCGGGCCGGAGGATCGGAACGACACGGCTCATCTGCCGGATCGAGACGGATGCCGGGATTGTCGGGTGGGGCGAGACGATCTCGCTGATCGCGGCCGTGCCGGCGGTGTTCTCCGACATCGTCGCCAAGGTGGGGCTGGGCTATCCCGTGGCCGACGTGGAGCGGTTGCACCGGCATGTCCTGGGTGCCGGCTACTACCACCACAAGAGAGCGGCCGTGATGACGGTCGCGGCGCTTGAGATGGCCATGTGGGATGCTTTGGGTAAGCAAGCCAATCTCCCCCTGTCGAGCCTCTGGGGTGGGCGCTGGCGCAAGGATGTGGAAGCCGCCGCCTATCTCTTCACCAGAGACACGAAGCAGCTGAAGGAGCGGATCGGACAATTCCTTGATGCCGGTTATGAGACCTTCAAGGTCAAGATCGGGTTCGACGAACGAAGCGATATCCTGCTGGCAGAGGCCTCTCGCGAGGCTCTCGGCGCACGGGCCCTGCGGCTCGACGTGAACGGCGCCTGGACGCCGGGCAGCGCCAAACGGCAACTGGAAAAGCTGCGCGGCATCGATCCGTCCTATGTGGAACAGCCCCTGGAACTCGACGATCTGGCGGGCCACGCGCTCCTGCGCCAATCCACGTCGGTCCCGATCGCTCTCGACGAGAGTGCTTATACGTTGTCCGACATCGGCAATATCGTGCGCGCCAACGCGGCTGATGTGGTGCTGCTCGATCCGCACGAGGAAGGCGGCCTGTGGCAGACGATCAAAGCCGCTGCCATCTGCGAGGCGGTCGGAATCCCCGTGACCCTGCATTCCGGCGGCGAACTTGCCCTGTCCCAGGCGGCCTATATTCATCTCGCAGCGTCGATCCCCAACATGAGCCTCGCCATCGATACGGAACGGGCCTACCTTGGCGGGGACATCTCTCCCGCCCCCCCTGCCATGATTTCCGGACATTTTCAGATTCCGGATGCACCCGGCCTTGGAGTCGAGATCGATGAGGATGCCGTGCGACGCTATGCTGTCGATGGCATTGTCGGCGCCTATCTCGACAGCGAGCGGCAGGATTGGTTTCCCGTCAAGCCAGCCTACTAGAGGGAGGTTCGCGTGTTCCTTGCCATTGAATGGACTTCGGCAGCCTTCCATGCTTTCCTATTCGCCGCTGACGGAGCGCTTCTGGGGCAGAGACAGGAGGCGAGAGGCGTCAATCATATCACCGATGGTGCATTTGAAACCGCGCTGCACGAGATTGTCGGGGATTGGGCGGCTGAGGCAGACCGCATCTATCTGTCCGGTATGATCACCAGCCGCAATGGTTGGATTGAGACCCCTTATACACACGCGCCTGCTTCACTGAACGACATCACTGCGCGGGCAATCGTCAAGCATATCGATGGCCTGCCGCCTCTCGTCTTTCTTCCAGGCATCTCGGTGCGCGATCCTCTGCCCGACGTGATGCGAGGAGAAGAGCTTAAGGTCTTTGGAGCAATGGGCCCAAACGGCGGTCTTGTCGCACTGCCTGGGCCCCACACCAAATGGGTGGCCGTCAGGGACGGGCGGATTGAGCGATTTGCCACGTATATGTCGAGCGAGATCGCCGCTCTGATCAAGTCGACCTCACTCGTCAGCAAGCTGATTCCTGCACAATCGGCCGACAATACGGAAGCTTTCCTGCGCGGCGCCAGGCTCGCCTGGGATCGCCGCATCGGAGGCAGTATCCTGCGTCGCATCTTCTCGGCACGCAGCTTGGTTTTGTTCGACGAACTCTCTCCTGCCGATATCAGCGATTATCTGTCAGGCCTGATGATCGGCGCCGAGATCAATGAAGTGATCGAGGAGTACAGCTCACCGGATAGGCACGTCACGTTGATCGGCCCTCCGGCCTTGTGTCAGCGTTACAGTCTGGCACTTCTCGAAGCTGGGATGACATCGACAGTGTCCGTGGATGGCGGCATTGCGGCCTTTCAAACTCTTGGCTTGAGCTATTCCTGAGCCATGCGTTTATTAGGATTGTTTTACGAAACATCACTGCGTTCTGATGGCGCCTGGCATCACTCTCGATGCGGAACCGTCAGGTTCGAACAGGTCGGTAGCATCGACGAAGCATGGCATCAATCTCCCAACTAACGCACTCCTATGCCTTGCCGGTTTTTACTATGCCAGAGCGCCGTTGACCGAAAGGGGGCCATAAGGCTTTGCTAAGCTCTGAGGCACACCGATAAGGTTCCATCCGGCGTGCTCCAGATTTGGAAGGGATTCCTTTAGTCGACACGGGTGAGCCTTGAATATCAGGCATATGCCCTGGACAAAGGCCTCCATTGTCATAGGAACCTAGTGCTCCGCTGGTGATTGCCCTTTACGGACACCAGTACACACCTCAACAGCGGAGCGCCGCCTGAATGCCCATTCCTCTCCCGAACCAGCCCTACCCGGAGCCGACACCAGCGGATCCCAATCCGGCGCCAGTGAGCCCACCCACGCCTCCTGAGACACCTCAGCCCGAGCCAATTGGCGTGCCTCCAACGACGCCCGGCGACATCCCGCCGCCGAGTGAACCGATCGGGGTGCCCCCCACATCACCGCCGGAGATCCCAGTCACGCCTACAACGCCTCAGCCCACCGCCTGATCCGTGTCAGGGCGATTAAGCTGGCGAAGACTTGATCAGGAATTACTCTTCATGGGCTCTGAATGAAGATGCTTCTTTAGAAGCGCTGTGCCGAGTATGGCTTTAGATCGATCCCGCTGGTTCTCCCGTCGATCAAGTCGGCGACTAGCAGCGATGTGACTGCAGCCTGTGTCAGGCCATGATGACCATGACCGAATGCGTAGATCACACGGTTATCCTGTCTGGACGACCCTATTACCGGCAGGGAATCTGGAATGGATGGGCGAAAGCCCATCCACCGTCTTGCATCCTGATCGGGATCAAAGTCGGGAAGAAAACGGTTGAGCCGCGCGACCATCGCGGATGTGCGATCATGATTGGGCTTGGCGTCCAGCCCTGCGAACTCAACGGCACCTCCTACCCTATCACCTGTATCGAGAGGCGTCGTGACGAATCCCTCACCTTCGAACATGATGGGCCGATGGAGACCGAATGAACCTTTGGGATAGGTCGCGTTGTAGCCGCGCTCAGTATCGAGAGGAATCCGATCCCCCAACGTCTTCGCAAGCGACCGCGACCATATGCCCGCTGCAATAACCACCTTGTCGGCAAGGATGGCTTTCACTGAACCGTCAGTCTGGACTTGGACCGCATTATTCGTCGGCTCCACCTTCAGGGCGCGAGCCGCGATGTGCTGTGCGTTCCGCTTGAGGGCAAGTCTCATAAGATCCGACGCCAAATGGGCGGGATCGGAGATGTGGCATGCTTCCGGATAGAGCACACCAGCTTCGACGTTATGAAGCGCCGGCTCCAGTTGCGTGAGATCGTTCCGATTGAGAATATCTATCCCGATGCCCAGGTCACGCTGGCGGTCGAGAGTATCTTTGGCCCGCAGAAGGGGGCCATGATGCTTCCACACGGACAGAATGCCATTCTCTCGCAGATGAGCGCTCAAATCCACCGAGGAAAGCAGCTTTCTCCAAGAGGGCAAGGCCTCTGCGTTGATGACTCGTATGGCAGCCATGCTCGCTTTGATCCGCACAGGAGAGGACGCCAGCATGAATCGGATCAGCCAGGGCGTCAGAGAGGGCAGATAAGCAGGCCTGATAGTGAGAGGACCCAGCGGGTCCATCAGCCAAGCTGGAAGGTTTCTCCAGATTTTGGGAGACGCCAGCGGCATGATGTCGGTATGAGCGATCCAGCCAGCATTCCCGTCTGTTGGCCGCGCCGTCTGATCGCCCGGATCAATGAGAGTAACCTGATGTCCTCTCTCGAGAAGGGCATGAGCGGCCGCGAGGCCGACGATTCCAGCACCGACAATCGCGATCCGCATCGTGCATCCTGTTCAGGGTGATGATTAGGCTGTCGCTGACACCCTGGGCGTCATGCTCTTGCGGCTCGGTCCACGACCTGGAACCCTTTCGCGAAGGGATCGCGATCGTCGATGATGATCGTGTTGAAGCCTGTCACCCGCGCCCACCCCTCGATCGAGGGAATGATGGCGTCGCGGTCTCCGACTGTTGCCCGCCCCTCGATGCGTCCGATGAAGGTGGACCCGATGATGCTCTCATGGACGAACGCATCGCCTTCCTTCAATTCGCCGCGCGCTGCGAGGTGGGCCATGCGGGCCGATGTTCCCGTCCCGCAGGGTGAACGATCGATGGCCTTGTCGCCATAGAACACGGCATTACGGGCCGTACCGTCCTCGGTCTGCGCACGCCCCGTCCACAGAACGTGCGTGAGGCGGTTGATTTCAGGATTCTCGGGATGAGCGATCCGGTAACGCGCATTGAACGCTTCCCGCAGCTTGGGGCTCCAACGCAGGACGTCCGACGGATTGATGTCTGCCAAATCGGAGTACAGTTTCTGCGACTCGACGATGGCATAGAAATTGCCCCCATAGGCGACATCCACGGTCAGATGTCCGAGCCCTTCCACTTCGACCTCGTAGCCCGTTCCATAGAGGAAGGATGGAATGTTGGTGATGCGAACCCGCTCGATGAATGGTCCATTCTGTTCGTAGCGGGCTTCTACGACACCGGCCGGCGTATCGAGGCGCAGGAGGCCTGGTGTTTTGGGGTGGATCAAACCGCTCTCGAGAGCAATAGTGACGGTACCGATCGTTCCATGCCCGCACATGGGGAGGCAGCCGGATGTCTCGATGAACAGAATTCCGACATCGCAATCGGGGCGCGTTGGCGGGTAAAGAATTGAACCGGACATCATGTCATGTCCACGAGGCTCGAACATCAAGCCGGTTCGAATCCAGTCGTATTCCGCCAAAAAGTGCTGGCGGCGGTCGAACATCGTCTCTCCGCGCAACTGGGGAATGCTGCCACCAGAAACCACGCGAACTGGATTCCCGCAGGTGTGCCCGTCGATGCAAAAAAAGGTGTGACGCGCCATCGCTTCACTCACTGATCAGAGATATTGCTAACTAGTATAGAAAAGGCGAAGGATATCGATCCCTTCGCCGTGCACGTGTCAGGCGGCAGATTTCAAGCCGACGTCAGGAAGGGCAGGACGGTTCCTCAGAGCCTTGTCCATGATCCCCTCCACCTCAGCCCGCTCCTGAGCACTCAGAGGAAGACGCGGAGGGCGTGTCAATTCCGAACCCCGGCCCATAATGGCCTCACAGAGTTTAATGCATTGCACAAGGTCGGGACGGGCATCGAGGTGAAGCAAAGGCATGAACCACTCGTAAAGCGCCCTCGCCTCCTCATAGCGCCCCGCCTTTGCCAGACGGAACAGGGTTTCGCCTTCCTGAGGAAAGGCATTTGACATGCCGGAGACCCAGCCGACGGCGCCCAGCATCACACTTTCCACGACGACATCGTCAAGACCCGAGAAAAGGACGAAGCGGTCCCCGACCATGTTCTTCGTATCGGTGAAACGGCGGGTATCGCCCGATGAGTCCTTGAAGCAGACGATCGTTTCGCAATCCGAAAGAGAGGCCAGAATGTCGGGCGTCACATCATTCTTGTAGATGGGAGGATTGTTATAGACCATTACCGGCAGGTCAGTGGCTTTAGCAACGCCCCGAAAATGCGCCGCGGTCTCATGCGGCTTCGAGGAATAGACCAGCGCGGGCATGACCATAACACCGTCGAGCCCCACCCGCTCTGCCTCCTTGGCAACTTCTGACGCGAAGGCCGTCGTGAATTCGGCGACACCCGCAATCACCGGCACTCGACCCCGGGAGACATCCTTTGCCGCTTCCATGACCGCCACCTTTTCGGAACGGCTAAGAGACGTGTTTTCCCCAACCGTCCCGCAGACGATCAGTCCAGAGACGCCATCCTTGATCAACCCATCAATCACCTTGGCCGTGGCCTCGATATCCAAGCCGTAATTCGATTTGAACTGGGTGGTTACCGCAGGAAAGACACCTTCCCATCCGATTCTAGCCATTCTGCCCTTCTCCCACACTGGACATCGATGCACATTATTGTAGATTGTATAAAATCTACCTTGTCAAGCCAACTCCTGGACACTGCCATAAGAAGCGGGCCTTCCAGGTTCAGTGATTTTCCGAGCCATGACATCCGAACGTAAGCCGGCCCCCAGACCAGCTCAAAAATCTCTCCAGCATCGAACAATTGCTGCTGCGGTAGCGGAAAACCTGCGGCATCGCATTCTGGACGGTGACTTCAAGGCAGGATTACCGCTACGGCAAGACGCTCTGGCGAACGAGTTTGGGGTGAGCCGCATCCCCATCCGAGAAGCCTTGATGCAGCTGGAAGCAGAGGGGCTTGTCAAGATTCACCCTCACCGAGGCGCCATCGTCTCCGAGCTTTCGACCGGAGAGGTCCAGGAGCTTTTTGAACTACGATCGCTGCTTGAGCCGCGCCTTCTGAAAGCCTCCGCCCGCCATCTGACTCGTAACGACTATGAGACGATCAATCAGATCCTTCGGGAATACAGTGCGGAGC
Organism: Microvirga sp. 3-52; assembly: GCF_018383585.1. GTDB lineage: Bacteria > Pseudomonadota > Alphaproteobacteria > Rhizobiales > Beijerinckiaceae > Microvirga. The sequence goes on along the minus strand of NZ_JAHAMK010000003.1, from coordinate 128,879 downwards.
TCCGGGCGAACCACGTCAGACGCTGGGGCGAGCTGAATACCGAACTTCATATGCTGCTGTACCGCCACGCCGGGCAACCTCGCACACTGGCAATTGTAGCTAACCTCCTTCAGGAATGTGATAGGCATACCCGGCTTCAACTCTCTCTCACGGATGGCATGAGGCGCGCTGAGACAGAGCACGCTGAGCTTTTGCGCCTCTGCGAGAGCGGACAGATTGCAGCCGCCTGTTCGCTTTTAAAGAAGCATATTGAGAGCGCTGGAAACTCCTTGCAGGCATATCTCGGAAGCCATCAGAAAGCTGATGTGAGCCAGTAAGTGTCGCTCATTGCAGCGCAGACTCTCTTCACAGCGAATATTCATCTCCATAAGGACATGCAGAACAGAAGCTGGATCTGCTCCTTAGTGTCTGATGAAGACGAGCCGGAGCATTGCTGGAGTGGTTCTTGGTCTGGTTATTCTTCGCGGAAGGCTTTTGCCATGTTGTCGGCCACGGGTTTGGTCAGGTAGGAGAAGACGGTGCGGTAGCCGGTCTGGATTAGGCCCTCCACGGGCATGCCGGGCACCAGCTTGAGCGCGCCGAGGCGCTCGCGCTCCCCGTCCACGAACACCACCCGCACCGGGTAGTACTGCTCCCCCGAGCGCTGGTCCGTCACCAGATCGGCCGCGATCAGGCTCACCCGCCCCTTGAGTTCCGGCGTGGTCCGCTGATTGAAGGCCGAAAGCCGCAGCACCGCATCAAGCCCGGGCCGGAGCTGGTCGATGTCCTGGGGCGACACCTTCACCTCGATCGAGAGCTCGTCGCTCTCGGGCACAATCAGCATCAAGGGCTCGCCGGCCGTGATCACCCCGCCGACCGTGTGGACGATCGACTGGTGCACGACCCCATCCTGCGGGGCACGGATGTCGATGCGCTTCGAAGCACTACCTCTTCGGTATAGGCTTTACCCACTGAGAGGCCCGGATTTACTTTAGAAGGCCTCTAGATCCTGACCTCATATAGGAAGGCTATGGTCCAGGGGTGGGGGACCGCCGCTGTGTGTGTTGATGTAAGGTTTGATGCATCGTCAGAAACGAAACCTCGAAAAAAGAGAAGTCTTGCAGGTCAATTTCTGCTGGTGGCCTTCGCCGTCATGCTGGTCGGCATGTTCGCCATGGGTACTCTGGTCTCATGGCAGATTGAGAAGAGTGTTGCAGAGCTAAAGGCCGCGTCCACAGCACTGTATATCAACACCTTCATCGCCCCTCACCTTCAGGAGATCACAGCAGACGGCGCTCTTTCACCAGACAGCGTCCATGGTCTGAAGCAGGCGATGGAGAGGCCCGATCTCCAGCCAAGTATCACCTCGGTCAGAATCTGGAATCATGACGGAGTAATCGTTCACAGTGACGATCAGGCTCTGATAGGTAAGAAATTCACCCTCCCCCCTTCTTCCCGGAAGGCCTGGACCGGAGCGATTGCGGCGGAGTTCGACGATATTCCAGGGGACGAAGAGATAGTTGAACGCTTTGCTGGGCTTCCCCTGCTCAAGGTCTTTGCTCCCATTCGGAGCTTCGAGTCGGGCAATGTCATCGCTGTCGTTGAATTTCATGAGCGTGCAGAAGCATTGAACTCGGAACTCATCGCTTCAGAATGGAAAACTTGGCTCTCGACCGCATTGATCACTTTGAACATGATGGGATGCTTATTCGTCATCGTCGCCAATGGAAGCAAAACGATCGATCGACAACGGGCGGCATTGACGGAGCGCGTTTCTCAACTTTCAGAACTGTTGCGTCAGAATCGCATCCTTCAGGGACGCATCGAGCGTGCCGCGCAGAATGCGACAGAAGACAATGAGCGTACCCTGCGGCGCATGGGGTATGATCTTCACGATGGGGTCGCTCAGCTGGTCAGCCTAGCCCTTCTGCGGCTGGACCGGATTCAAGGCTCAAGGAATGACCAAGACAATCTACAGAAGATTCAGAAAGCGCTGTCGGACGCACTCAACGATACCCGCAACATCTGCAAAGGCCTCCTTCTTCCGGAGGTGCAGACACTGACACTTAAGGAAGCACTACTGTTCATGATGCGCCAGCACGAGCGCAGGACAGGGACAGAAATCACCTGCAAAATTGCAGATCTCCCGGAGGAAGCACCTCAATTCGTCAAAATTGCCTTGTGCCGGTATATCCAAGAGAGCCTCAACAATGCTTTCAAGCACGCGGATGGTCGGGAACAGCACGTCGAAGTCAGCTGGGACGGGTCGACTGTGACCGTCGAAGTGGCAGATAACGGTCCGGGAATGAGTGAGGAAAGTGGATCGATCGGCGAACCCCGTATGGGACTGGCCGGCCTTCGGGATCGAATTGAAAGCATCGGAGGAGCATTGAGCATCAAGAGTACGCCGGGCAATGGAACACGCATCAAAGCCTCTCTGCCTCTGATAGGCGCAGGAGGAGCGGATGCAGCATAAGATCCGGGTCGCTGTCGTCGACGACCACCCACTCTATAGGGACGGGGTTGTGTTCGCGTTGGGGTCGGAACCTGACATCGAGGTTGTTGGCCAAGGAGAAACAGCCCCCGAGGCTCTTCAAATCGCTCATGAACATACCCCAGACGTCATCCTCCTGGATATGAATATGCCGGGGGGTGGTATTAACGCCGTGGCCAAGATTGCTCAGCGTTACCCTTCCACGAAAGCTCTTATGCTGACGGTCGCCGATGACGAAGATGAAGTGCGCAGCGCCTTGAGAAAAGGTGCCAGGGGCTATCTTCTAAAAGGAACAGGCAGTTCAGAGCTCGTGAACGCCATACGCTTGGTTAACAAGGGTCAGAACTACGTGTCTCCCGGGTTTGCTGCACACCTCATCATGTCGAGAGGATCTGAGGAAAGCACTCCCTCCGAGACACCGAAGCGGTTTCCCGAGTTGTCTGATCGAGAGGAGCAAATCTTGATGCTGATTCTTCAAGGGCTCAGCAACAAATTGATAGGCGGCGAACTCGGACTGACCGAGAAGACCGTTAAAGGTTACCTGACATCTGTGATGGATAAACTTCAGGTTCGCAATCGCGTGGAAGCCGCGATGATCGCTGCAGAGCGCATGTCCGGGAAGAAGCCATCCCTGAGGTGATGTCTTGGCAGACTCTTACAGCCTGAATTAGACGCACTTTCCGGTTCAATAGCCTGTGACTGTGAAGGCTTGATCCCGAACCCTCGATGATCTGCGAGATTTGTTCTCCCAGTTCATATGTCTTATCAGAGCCACGCTATACCTCGGGCTTTCCTTATGATGCGTACGAGGCAATTATTCCCTACTCATTTGGTGATAATACACAAGGGACTGCCAAGATACCAATCTCTCACTTCATAGACATTGCTGAATATAAACTGAATTCGGTATCTTAAGCTATGATGATGCTCAGTAAGAGTATTGTTGAGTGCATGAACAACCGTCGAGTTTACAAGCGGCTGTCGAGATTGGAACTGGGGGGCTCCAATGATAGGGAAGATTCGCGTCGGCGTGATCGACAAACATCCGCTCTTTCGGGGCGGCGTGATCCGAGCCCTGAGTTCTCAACCGGACATCGACGTTGTTGGCCAGGGCGCATCGGTCTGGGATGCAATCGAGGTTGCTCAAAAGAGCCAGCCAGATATGATTGTGCTCGACTCCAGCACCATGGATTTCAGCATGGGGGCCGTGGAATCGATCCTCCTGCAACACCCCACGATCCGTATCCTCATACTTGCCGCTACAGCGGCCGAAGAGCACGTCTATACCGCTTTGAAGCGTGGCGTCCGCGGCTACTTGCTGAAGGGCACCAGCGACATCGAATTAATTCAGACGGTGCGAGCGTTAAACCAGGGACAGAGCTTCGTCGCGCCCAACCTTGCGGCAAAACTGCTCATGAGGACTAGCCCAGGCAACCTCACCGAAGTGAGGAGTCCAGGTCGTCTCCCACATCTCACTCCGCGTGAGCAGCAGATCCTGTCAATCCTGGCTCAAGGCCGTAGCAATAAAGAGATTGGCAACAAGCTCGATCTGAGTGAGAAGACGATCAAGCATCACTTGACCAACATCCTGCAGAAATTGCGCGTCCGAAATCGGGTTGAAGCTGCTCTCCTGGCATCCAATCATCTTCCGCAGAGTCTGATGGCTTCCTGACGAAAGCACACAGGCCGGTCAACCAGCTGCGACGAGAATGAGGAGATCAGCGAGATTGCGGGCTTACATCTGGCTGAAATGACGAAGCATGCGAGCCGCATCTGGCTCCAGGCCAGTGAATAGGCGGAAGGCCCCTACAGCCTGAAAGACTGCCATTCCGCCACCAGACATTGTGCGGCAGCCGCGCAAGCGGGCTTGGCGCAGTAGCTCCGTCTCCAGGGGGAAGTAGACGATGTCGGCGACCCATAAGTCACGACGCAGCAGTTCGACGGGAACTGCCATGCCGGGATATTTTTCCATTCCCAGTGGGGTGGTGTTAACCATCCCATCGGCTGCAGCCAGTGCATCTGCAGGCGAGGAATTTGAGGAAGCGCGGCCTTGGCCGAACCGGGTACACAAGGCACCGGCGAGATTCTCGGCGCGAGCTCCATCAATATCAATAACGATGACTTCGCGAGCTCCCAAAGTCAGAATGGCGTGAGCCACCGCGGCGCCGGCTCCGCCGGCCCCGAACTGAACCACGCAATCGCGGCGTACATCGGGCAACTCTCGTTGGAAGCTCTCTGCGAAGCCCCACCAATCGGTGTTGTGCCCGATGCGGCGGCCGTCCTTCAGAACGATGGTGTTAACAGCGCCGAGTGCAGCCGCGTCGGACGAGAGTTCATCAAGCAGAGGGATTACCGCCTGCTTGCAGGGATGAGTGATGTTGAGGCCGGAAAAGCCGAACCGTTCGGCGGCTGTCAGGATATCCGGAAGAGAGTGTGGATCAAGTCCGAGCAGTTCAAGGTCAATGAGTTTATAAATGTAACGCAAACCCTGCCGAGCACCTTCCCGCTCGTGAAGACTGGGCGTTCTGGATGCCTTGATGCCGGAACCTACCAGCCCGACAAGGACGGAAGGATAGGTCCACAGGCCTGAAGCATCACCGACCTGAGGCTTGGCGCTCGATGAACCTTCGTTCGTCATAGGTTTCAGATACCGGTCGACGATTTTGAGACCATGTCGAGCATTGAACGAACGGCAACCGGGTAGCCGTTGGTGCCTAATCCTGCAATGACAGCCGTCGCAACCGGAGAAACATAGGACCTGTGATAGATCGGCTCGCGTCGATGAATGTTCGAGATATGAAGCTCGATGATCGGGCCCGAAAACATCTTCAGGGCATCCATGATTGCCATGGACGTGAAGGTGAAGGCCGCCGGGTTGATGATGATCCCGCTACCTTCGTCGATCGCCTCGTGGACCCACTCGATGATCTCGTACTCCCGGTTCGACTGTCGGAACACGATGGTATGGCCGATTGCGGCCTCCTGGCACAGGTTCTCGACCTCCGCCAGCGTAGTACGGCCGTAGATCTCCGGCTCGCGGGTTCCCAGACGGTTGAGATTAGGTCCATTGAGAATGTAGATCGGTTTGCTCATTGGCACGCTTCTCTGAATTGGAGCAGGCTCATCCCTGGTAGCCGAACAGGCGCGGCAGCCAGAGCACGGCTTCGGGCACGAAGGTCAGAATTGCAAGGGCAACGATCATGGCGAGGAGGAAAGGCAGCGTGTCCCGTACGATGTCTCGCAGGGGCTCACCCGAGATGTTCGCCATGATGAACAACAGCAACCCGTAAGGGGGTGTAATTAATCCGATCATGATGTTGACAACGACTACCACCCCAAAGTGCACCAAATCGATGCCCAGTGCCTGAGCGGTTGGGATGAAGACAGGAACTACGATGAGCAGGATTGCCGTTCCTTCCAGCACACAGCCCAGCAATAGTAGAAGCACGTTGACGAAGATCAGAAATCCGACAGGGGAGAGATCCCACCCGGCCAGCAGCGCCTTCACTCCCTCCGGGATGTTCTCGACGGTAATGACATAGTTGAACACGAGTGCGCCTGCGATCAGCATGCCAATGGATGATGTCGTCCGAGCACTCACCGCGAGCGAATGGTAGAAGTCGCGCCAGCTTACGCTTCGGTAAAGCCCCGCTGAGATAAGAAGAGCATAGGCCGCCGCGACCGCCGCCGCTTCGGTCGGCGTCATTACCCCGCTGTAAATGCCGCCGAGCAGAACGATCGGCATCATCAGTGACGGAAGTGCATCCCAGGTGATGCGCGGGATCTTGCGCAGGGGAACAGGCTTCTCGACCGGGAAGTTCTTGCGACGGGCCGTGATGGCGACGATGATCATCTGGCTCAACGCCATGAGCAACCCAGGAATGACTCCGCCGAGGAACAGGAACCCGATGGACGCATCCGAGACCAAGGCATAGAGCACCATTGGGATCGATGGCGGGATAATCGGCCCGATGACGGAGGAAACTGCGGTCACGGCAGCTGCATAACTTGGCGTGTAGCGTCCGTCACGGGTCATCATGACCTGCATCATGCGTCCGGTTCCGGCGGCGTCCGCAATGGCCGAACCGGACATCCCGGCGAAGATGATGCTCTGCAGAATGTTAACCTGTGCGAGCCCTCCGCGAAACCGGCCCACCAGTGCATTGCAGAATGACATGAGGCGGTCGGTCATGCTGCCGATGTTCATGAACTCGGCCGCCAGAATGAACAGCGGCACCGACAGGATGACGTAGTTGGAGTACATCCCGTTGAGGAGCTGTTCGGCAGCAGTTCCCATGTCCTGCCCGGCCAGGAGCAGATACAGGATTGATCCTGCAATCATCGAATGGCCGATAGGCAGCCCGAGAAAGGCAAGCGCTGTGATCGCGACGAGTGAGAGCGAGAAGGGACTAGTCAGGTTCATACGCCGGAGCTCGCCTTGGTAGGATCGAAGTCGACGGGTGCAACGCCGCGCATCGCCTGCCATGCAAGCCAGATGTAGCGAATGACCGTTGCAATGACGAAGACGATGTAGATCGAGAACAGCCAATCAAACCGGATCTTGAGATAGCCGGTCTTTTCCACCTTCATGAAGGTAACGTAATCCAGAACCGCCGGGAGGGAGATGAGGTATAGCGCGATGAGCGCCAGCGCGGTGATGATGCACATGACTCGGCGGGCACCGGGGCCGACGGCACCGTAGATGATATCGAACCGGATCTCCTCCCGTTCGGTGATGACGAACGAGGCGCCCCACAGAACCAGCCAGATCCAAAGCATCACGCTCAGTTCATGAGTCCATCCGATGGGAAGGTCCAGCAAGTATCGGAAGGCGATTTGCAAAAGAAATGCCAGGAACATCGCGCCCAACATAGCGGAAGCCACATTCTCGGCCCGACGCGCGAGCCAGGAGCCAATCGCCCGCAAGGATGAAGTCATGAGAGCCATTCCCTTCTTGAGAAGGCGCTGAGTGCAACTGAAGGGCAGTCGCCGGATCATCGCATTCGGGCGACTGCAGGTTCACCTTACATCGCGTTGATCTTGTCGAGCATGCCAGGCTGCCAGCCCTTGGCCAGATCGGAGGCCAAGTACTTCTTCTGAGCGAATTCGCGGAAGGCTTTCAGGTCAGGCGTATAAACATCCAAGCCTTTCTCCTTGAAGAAGGCCGCGAGTTCCGTCTCTTTCTTCAGATGCTCCTGGGTGCTCCATTCGATGGCTTTGTCAGCCGCAGCCAGGAATGCCGCCTGCTTCTCCGGCGACATGGTGTTCCAGACCTTGTTGGATACTGCCAGAACGTCGAAGCCCACGAGATGCGAGGTCAGGGCTACCTGCGACATGACCTCATAGAACTTCATGTTTTGAACGTTTGGCAATGGGTTGTCCTGGCCGTCGATGGCGCCGGTCTGCAGCCCGGTATAAACCTCCGCATAGGCCATGGGCGTAGGATTCGCGCCGAGGGATTGGCCCAGAAACTGCCAGGCATCGCCGCCGGGCATGCGCAACTTGATGCCGGCGAGATCCTCCGGCTTGTTGATCTTCTTGTTAGGCTTCAGGCCCACATGCCGAGCGCCGAAATAGGTCGGCCCGAGAATATGAATGCCGAGCTGGTCCGAGGCCATCTTCCTGAGCTGCTGGCCAACATCGCTCGCAAACACCTTTTTCAGATGATCGGCATCGCGGAAGAGATAGGCGGACGTGACGATGGACCAAGCCGGGATCTGGTTGGAGATATCCTGCGGCGCGATATTGCCCATCTCGAGATTGCCGCGTTGCATCGCGACGAGTTCAGTCCCCTGCTTGAACAGGGTGCCGCCGTAATAGGGCTGGAGAGCAAAGCCTTGAGCCTTAACCTCTTCTCCGAATCGTTTCATCATCTCGGCCCGGATGTCCTGCTCCGAGAAGACGGCTGAGAATCGCAAATTTGTGGGTGCCTGAGCGCTGGCTGACCCACCCACGCTCCACGCCAGAAGAGCTGCGCCCGCAGTCACCAGGAAGCGACGGTTGATACCAAATGCCATGATTTCCTCTCCTTAAATTGCCGCGCATTGATCTGCGTCTTGGTTGGCACTATCAACTCTGATAATTCTACAATCAATAGGTATTTAGTTAAATATATGGTATTTTCCATTTCGACAGGTATTTTATGGCCCTGCTTCACCTAGAATTGCGACCTGGGAGATTGTTCGTGCTTAAGCGTGGGTTAGTGGCGGCAAATGAGTGTTGAACTGCTGGCGACCTCCATCGCCGACCGAGCTTATGGCCGGATTCGGGCCGATATCGTCTTCGGCCGCCTCCCCCCTGGAGCAAGGCTACGGCTGGATCGGCTCGCGGCCGAGTATGGAGCCGGCGTCAGTACCCTGCGAGAAATCCTGAGCCGCCTCTCCTCGGAAGGGCTGGTTATCGCAGAAGGGCAACGCGGCTTCCGCGTTGCCCCGGTCTCGCCTGCCGGCTTCGAGGATGTCGCGGCGATGCGGCTGCTCCTGGAAACCTATGCGCTGCCTTTATCCTTTGCTGCCGGTGATCTGGAATGGGAGAGCCGCGTCGTCGCGGCCCATCACAAGCTCGCCTTCATGGAGCGCCGGATGCTGGCTGGCGGCCAGGAGGGGGCGGAACTCTGGAAGCGCTATGACCGGGAGTTTCACCAGTCCCTCATTGAGGCCTGCGGCTCTCAGACCCTGCTCGATCTCTATGGCGGCGTCTTCGACCAGTATCTGCGATATCAGATGGTGGCAGTCGTGTTCCGGGGCGAGATTGCCGCCAAGGAGCACGAAACCCTGCTGGACTGCGCCCTCGCGCGCAATGCCGACAAAGCCTGCGAGGTGCTGACCCAGCATGTAAACGGATGCGTCACCTATACCCTCAGGGGCGGAGCGTTGAAATGATAGATGATGGGCAGGTGGTTCCACAGCCAACGACAGTCCGGGAAAGCGCCTATCAAAAGATCAGGTCCGATATCGTGTTCGGTCGCCTGCCGCCCGGAAAGAAGCTGAAGCTCGACCGGTTGAAAGCCGATTACGGAGCCAGCGTCAGTACGCTGCGTGAAATCCTGAACCGCCTCCAGTCTGAACGACTGGTGGTCGCGGAGGGTCAAAAAGGGTTCGAGGTCGCTCCCGTGTCGATTGCGAATCTGAGGGAAATCGCAGCTCTGCGCCAACTCCTCGAATGCAGGGCGCTGGAACAGTCGTTCCGGGCCGGTGACATGGAATGGGAGGGGCGGGTCGTCGCCGCCCACCACCGGCTCGCCCGGATGGAGGAGCGGATGGCCCGAGGCGACAGGGCACATTCCGAGGAATGGAAGCGATACGACTGGCAGTTCCATCAGGCACTGATCTCGGCCTGCGGATCGAAGATGCTGATCGACAACCATGCTGCCGTCTTCGACAAGTATCTCCGCTACCAGATGATCGCCTTGAGCTACCGCGGCGAGATCGCGGCACAGGAGCACGCCCTTCTGATGGAGTGTGCTCTGGAGCGAGACGCGAAGCGCGCCTGCGAAGTGCTGAGCAGCCACGTTGCCGGTGGCGTCGAACATGCGCTCGCCACCGGGACCATCAGCTGATGATGATGGAAGGAGCAGGCTGGATGAGCACTACTCCCAAGACCTCGAGAGGAAATGAGTGAGGAGCATGCGCACAGCTATTGCCACCGTTTGCCTGAGCGGGACCCTCAGCGAAAAGATCGAGGCCATCGCGGCAGCGCAATTCAAGGGCGTGGAGATCTTCGAGAACGATCTCCTGTCCTTCAACGGCACACCCGCTGAAGCACGGCGCATGATCGAGGGCCTCGGGCTCGAGACCATCACGTTCCAGCCGTTCCGCGACTTCGAAGGCATGCCCGAACCGCAGCGTTCCAAGGTGTTCGCCCGCGCCGAACGCAAGTTCGACGTCATGGAAGAACTCGGCTGCGATCTCCTGATGGTATGCAGCAACGTCTCTCCGGATTCCCTCGGCGGCATCGAGCGGGCGGCGGCCGATTTTCATGAACTCGGCGAGCGTGCCGCAAAACGAGGCATGCGCGTCGCCTTCGAAGCTCTCTCGTGGGGATGGCACATCCACGATTACCGTGACGCCTGGGAGGTCGTGCGGCGCGCGAATCATCCGGCGATCGGCCTGGTGCTCGATTCCTTCCATGTGCTTGCACGCGGAACGGATCTGTCGGCAATCCGCTCTATCCCACCGGACCGGATCTTTCTCGTGCAGATGGCCGATGCCCCGAAGCTTGACATGGATTACCTGTCCTGGAGTCGGCACTATCGCTGTTTCCCGGGGCAAGGCGATCTTCCTATCGACGATTTCATGCTTGCGCTGAACGCGACCGGATTCGATGGGCTCCTGTCTCTGGAGATCTTCAACGACCGTTTCCGGGCGGGCTCGGCGCGCAGCGTCGCCGTTGATGGACACCGGTCCTTGATCGTCACGCTCGATGAGTTGCGTCGGCGGACAGGAGCGGCTTCTCCCGATCTTCCAGCCCTGCGGCCCAAGGCTGCTTGTTCCGGCGTCGAGTTCGTCGAGTTCGCCGTCGACGAGCGGGGCGTCGTGGACTTGGAGCGGACGTTGAGCGGGCTCGGTTTCCGGAAGGCAGGCATTCACCGTTCCAAGGCTGTAACCCATTGGCGGCAGGGCGACATCAACATCGTTGTCAATGCGGACAAGGAGGGCTTCGCCCATTCCTTCAACATCACACATGGCACATCCGTCTGTGCCCTCGCTCTGCGTGTCGACGATGCTCCGGGAACCGTGGAGCGGGCGGTCACGCTGCTGGATCAGCCCTTCCAGCAGCCGGTGGGGCCGGGCGAGATGAACATCCCGGCAGTTCGCGGGCTTGGCGGAAGTCTCCTGTATTTCGTTGATCACAAGAGCGGCCTGGACCGACTTTGGGATGTGGATTTTCAGTCCACCGAGGTCGATGACTTCACCGGAGCGGGGCTGAGTTCGGTCGATCACGTTTCCCAATCGATGCATTATGAGGAAATGCTGACATGGCTTTTGTTCTACACGTCTCTCCTCGACGTCCGGAAGACGCCGGTTCAAACAGTGATCGATCCAGGCGGCGTGGTTCAGAGCCAAGCCATCGAAACACAGGACGGCTCGCTGCGGCTGATCCTCAATGCATCCCAGAGCCAGCGCACATTGTCGTCCCGGTTCCTCAGCGATCTCTTCGGGTCGGGAGTCCAGCATATCGCACTCGCGACCGGCAGCATTCTTGCGACGGTCGAACGCCTCAGGGCGAATGGAGTCGATCTCCTGCCGATCCCAGAGAACTATTACGATGACCTCGAGGTGAGAACGGATTTGTCCGTGGAGGATGTAGAACGGCTACGGGCGAGCAACATTCTATATGACAAGGAAGGCGCCGCCGAGTACTTCCAGGCCTACACCAGAACCATGGAAGGCGGGTTCTTCTTCGAGATCGTGGAAAGACGCAGCTACCAGGGCTATGGCGCGGTAAACGCACCTATCCGGCTCGCCTCGCAGACACACCTCACATCCGTGACTGCACCGCCGGAGCTTTAACGCCGACCATCGACTGAGAGTTGGCCCCAAGCCCTCTAGCTCTTGATGAGTTTTCGGGCTTCCGCGACGCTTGCGCTGGCCGCGCTGGCGAGGAGGCGGACGTCGTTAGGCAGCGTCACAAGGTCGAAGCCCCACCCTGCCGCCTTTGCCGCATAGCTCGGCGTTCCGCAGTGAAGTGCGGCACGGATACCGGCTTTGTGGGCCTTGGCCAGAATGCTCTGAATGGCATCGACCATCTCCGGCTCTTCCCGGTCGAAACCAACGGGGTAGCGCCTGCCCGTCAGTCCGAGGGTCAAATCAGCGGGGCCGATATAGACCCCATCCAATCCCGGCGTCGAAACGATTTCCTCGACGTTCCGAAATGCTTCCGCCGTCTCGATCATCGCAAAGCACAGGATGTTGTCGTCGGCTTCGGCCGCATAGTTCGATCCTGCCGAGAAATTGGCGCGGGTCGGTCCGAGACTGCGGGTTCCGCTTGGCGGATAGCGGACATACGAGACGAGTTCTGCGGCTTCGGCGCGATTGTTGATCATGGGACAGATCACGCCATAGGCTCCGGCATCGAGAACCTTCATGATGGCGGCAGGATCGAGCCAGGGGACACGCACGAGGGGCATGACATCACTGGCACGCATGGCCTGCAGCATGCCGACCGCAGCCTGGTAGTCGATGACCCCATGCTGCAGGTCGATTGTGATGGAATCATAACCCTGCTCCGCCAGGATTTCGGCCGTGAAGGCATTTGCGATCGACAGCCAGCCATTCAGAACAGGCTTGCCGTCCGCCCAGAGCGACTTGATCTTGTTCGGCTTCATCTCGCCTCCTGGGAAATCACTGGCTTGATGTTGTAGCTTGCAGGACCGGTTTTCGTCAAAAGGGAAACGGCACAACGTGCGGCGCGCCGGCTCTCCTCACATATCAGCGGCCTTTTGCTTTACGCCAGGCAGCGAAGTCGATGTTGCTCTGCTCATCCGTCGGCGGGTAGAGGCCCAGGATGGAGCGGCCCTTCAGCACCTCCTCCTGGACGAAATCCTCGAACGCAGTCATCTCGACGGCCTCGCTGGCGATCTCATCCGCCAGATGCGCCGGAATGACCACCACACCTTCGCCATCGCCGACGACAACGTCACCAGGCCATACCGGCACGTCGCCACAGCCGATGGGAACATTGATGTCGAGCGCCTGGTGATGTGTGAGGTTGGTCGGCGCCGACGGGCGGTTGTGATAGGCGGGCATATCGAGCAGCGCGATCTCGGGCGAATCCCGAAAGCCGCCGTCGGTCACGACGCCGGCGACGCCGCGCTTCATCAGGCGAGACACCAGAATGCCGCCGGCCGAGGCCGAGCGGGCATCCTTGCGGCTGTCGATCACCATGACGGCGCCCGGCGGGCATTCTTCGACGGCCTTGCGCTGGGGATGGGCACGATCCTGGAACACGCTGATCGGGTTTAGATCCTCACGCGCCGGAATATAACGGAGGGTGAAAGCCTCTCCCACCATATTACCAAGGCTGGGATTGAGCGGGCGAACATCCTGGATGAACTGGTTGCGCAGGCCGCGCTTATAAAGAGCGGTGCACAACGTCGCCGTGCTGACGGTCTTGAGCTTCTCGCGGGTTTCCGGTTTCAGTGTGGTCATGATCCTCTCCAGATGTCAGTAGATGGCGGGCTCGCCGGTGGGCGCACCGAAGCTCGTTTCCAAAAAGTCGAAGTCGCAGCCCTCGTGAGCCTGCTTGATGTGCCGCGTAAACATCCAGCCATAACCGCGCTCGAATCGGGGCTCGGGACTGGCCCAGGCGGCGCGGCGGCGCTCGGGCTCCTCGTCGGAGACATGGAGGCTGATGGTGCGCTCCGCCACATCCACCGAGATCATGTCGCCGGTCCTCACCAATGCAAGAGGCCCTCCGATATAGGCCTCCAGCGAAACATGCAGGATGCAGGCGCCATAGCTCGTGCCGCTCATACGGGCATCCGACAGGCGCAGCATGTCACGCACACCCTATTTCACCAACTTCTTCGGGATCGGCAGCATGCCCCATTCCGGCATGCTGGGACCACCCTGAGGCCCCGCATTGCCGACGCCGGTATTCACCATGTCGACACCACCGGAAAGGAGCGCATTCGTCTGTGCTCCGCCGCCACTGAAAGTGACCCATTTGATCTCCACCTCGGGCAAGCCGAGCCAGGCAGCATGCTTCTCGATAAGCTGCTGCTTTTCGATGATGTGGGTCGGCAAATAGATAATGCCGGGCTGGCGGGTGATGGAAACTTCGTTCTTCTGCTGCGCCGAGGCATTGCTTGCGATGTCAAATAACCCGACGGCAGCCGCCACGCCGGCGCAGAGGCGCCTCATCTGCTTCTTCATGGTGCTTCCTCGAAATGGCTCCTCTTGACGGGAGCCTTCATGGCCAAGGATCGGCCGTCCGGTCGACGCCTTATACACTAATGCATTAGTGCATTCGGCACAAGTGTGGTATAGAAAAGGTCGACGAAAGTTCAGGTTCTTCCGAATGGCACCCCCTCGCCCTGCCCTCAGCCAACATATATCAACCATAGCGACAGACCGTCTCGAGCGCGGTCGCCAAGCCGCGCCTCAAGTATTCGAGCGGCTGAGGGAAATGATCATTTCCCTCAGCTTGGCCCCCGGAACCGTCCTGAACCGGCTCACCCTCCAGCAGGAATTCGGTCTCAGCTCGACCCCGATCCGTGATGCCCTCCTAAGGCTTCAGGAAGATGGACTGGTCGATATTTTCCCGCAGCATGCGACTGTCGTGAGCCCCATCGATCTTACGCTTGCGCATCAGGCGCATTTCCTACGGCGTTCCCTGGAGCTCGAGATCGTCCGGAGCCTGGCGCTCACTCCAGACCCTCGGCTGATCGCCAGGCTTCAGGGATTTCTCGCGCAGCAGCAGGCCCTCATGGAAGCGGAAGACTTCGAAGCATTTGCCGCAGCCGATCAGGCCTTCCATCAGCACCTCTACGAAGCCGCCCGAATGAACGACCTCTGGATTCTCGTGCGCAGCCGCAGCGGACATATCGACCGCCTCCGCCGTCTTCACCTTCCGACCCCGGGCAAGGCTCAGGACATCGTGAAGCATCACAGGCTGATCGTGCAGGCGATTGCGGATGGGGATCCGGAAGAAGCGCAGAAGCACCTGCGGCAGCACCTCTCCGGCACCTTGTCTCATGTGGATGAGATCAAAGCGAAGTATCCTGGCTATGTGAGAGGCTAGAGTGTGGAGAGCCGCTTCTTCAGCCCATCAGCGGAAGTCGACGAATACAGGCCCTCCAGACTACAATCACGTTGCGGCTGTCGAGACGTATCGCGTCGCCCAGAGCGCAGCCTGGGTGCGGTTGCTAGCCCCGATCTTCTTCAGAATGGCTTTGACGTGGACCTTCACTGTGGCCTCGGACAAATTGAGCTTGCGTGCAATGACCTTGTTGGGTGCCCCATCCCTCAGACAGGTCAAGATTTGCGCTTCCCGGCTGGATAGCTTTCGGCTTTGATGGCCATTGATTTTCTGGTCAAACAGGCCCTCTTCGGGCCTATGGCGAGCGCTGTGTGCACCCGCCCCTGCAATCGGAAGGACAATTGTTGCGGGAAGAATAATCTCCCCCAACATCACCAATTCGAGTGATTTGACGAGCACATCCTGTTTCTGCGTCGATAGACAGAAACCGTGAACTCCTGCATCCCAGGCGGAAGGCACAATGTCTGGATCGAAGGCATCTGCCAACATGACGATCCTTGCAGCAGGAGCATGATTTTTCAACCGTCGGACCAGATCGATGGCTCCGCTGGGGAAGCTGCTTGCATCAATAATGAAGAGAGCGGACAATCCGTTTT
This sequence comes from Microvirga sp. 3-52, assembly GCF_018383585.1. Taxonomy (GTDB): domain Bacteria; phylum Pseudomonadota; class Alphaproteobacteria; order Rhizobiales; family Beijerinckiaceae; genus Microvirga. The sequence continues at coordinate 113,048 of NZ_JAHAMK010000003.1, read as the reverse complement.
CGATAGCCGGTGGGCTTGAGAATCCATCAATGATGTCGTGCCACACGACAAAAACTGTCTCGGAAAGGATACTTTCCAGTCCAAGGCGAAGCAACGGATTGGTGCAGACGGGAAAGACGACGGCCGAGGAGCCGCCTCTGCTGTCAAACTCTGGATGTGACCCATTTGCGCTATGCAATGACATGATTTTTCCGCCTTTCCTTCGAGCAGAATTATTCTTCCTTATTACGCAGGCTCCAGGCTCTCATTGTATGACGTAGACAATCTTCCGCGACCCCGCATCGACGATCACACGATGACCGTCCATGATGGCATAGCGATAGGTTTCATGCTTCGGGATCGGGTGCAGTTCGACCATCTCGGAGAGGCTCTCTCCAACAGAAATCTCTTGGTTGAGGTGGGTCGCCGGGAAACTCTCCTGCTTCCCATTCAGCCTCGCAGAAAGATCCGCAGCGATGTTACGAACAGTATCGGGAATCACATGCGGTTGGATTGTCGATGTCGTCGCGATCGGATCAGTCGCATTCGGCGCCGATGTGGGCGTCGCAACAGTGCCTACAGAGAACACGGCAAAAGCCAGATGATACGCGGCTCTCATGCTCATCCTCTATCACTCGTCAGACTAGACAGAGAACGAAGCGGCTCGCGGTATTATTCCACTCTTTCTAGAAGAATTCTCAAGACAGTCCCGCATCCGCACTGGAAGGGCCTGAGGCCTACGGCTTAGCGGCCGGCCTCGGCCAGAGCCTTGGCTTCCGCCTCGTCCACGAGAGGCTGACCTGCGCCGATGCTCTGCAAGTACGCCGCCATCGGGTCACCTCCGCCGCTCGGGGTGTATCCGGCGTCGCTGATAGGACTCGCCAAGGCGAAGGTCGCGTTCCAATGACTGTTGCGGCAAGCAACGGCTTCCGCTGCCTCGGTCGAAGACCGGAGTTGGAATTCACGGCATAAGGAGCCGTTCGCGAGGCGGTAGGTCGAAATCACCCGCATACGACCGAATGGCAGTTCCACATCTTTGCCAGACGCGCTGCTGTTCAACTCATGGTGGACGAGAGGGCTCTCCAACTGCGCTATCAGACCGCCTGTCCCCGGTTCGGCTTGCCAGCCCACGAAATAGCCCAAGGCGAGCGCGATGGCAGCAAGGGACGCTGCCAAAGCCATTTGCATGAATGGCCTCTTTCGCCTGATCCATGCGTCTTGCGGCGGCTTGATGTCCGAGCCTGCCTTCGAATCTCCGTCGGCTTCATAGGACGCGACCTGAGCCAATACGGCGGCCTGCAATTCGGGCGGGACATCGGGCATCAAGGCCATGGAAAAGGCTGACCGGGTTAAACGGCGACTCTGCTGGAAATCCATGATCCGCTTGGCCACGGTCGGATCCTCCGCCATCGCTTTGGCAACTGCAGCAGCCGTAGGCTCCTCAAGTTCACCGTCTGCAAAGGCCATCAGGATCTCATCGGTGAGATGTAGCTGGGACATTCATATTGCTCCGCTCTTGCTTTCCTCAGCACTTAGGCAGCGGCCGTCATCTCCATCAGCCGCCTGCGCGCCCGTGCAAGCCGACTCATGACGGTCCCGATAGGAACGTCCAGGATCTCGGCGGCCTCCCGGTAGCTGAGATCTTCGGCACACACGAGGACGAGAACCTCCCGCTGCTCTTGAGGCAGGCTATCGATGGCGCGTTGGACCTCGGACAGAACCAGCCGGCTCAGGATCGGCCCCTCACCCGCGTCCCCGACAAGCTGCGTCTGCATCGATATGTCTTCCATCATCCCTTCGGTTCTCATCCGTCTCAGGTGATCGATCCAGTAGTTGCGGAGAATGCGGAACATCCATGCGTCGAACTTGGTCCCCGGTGTCCAGCTTCCCGCATTGGCGAGCGCGCGCTCGCAAGCCCCCTGAACGAGATCGTCCGCAAGGGGCTGTGAGCGGCAAAGCACCAATGCAAAGCGCCTCAACCGAGGCAGAAGCGCCACCAATTCCTGTCCTATGCCTGCCGGCATTCCTGCTCCGCAAAGCCTCTTCCGATCATAACGGAGAACCTAGACGTTTTATTCCAATCTCAAGTAGGGAACCTGCGCAGGCTGAATGGGAACGGACAGCAGCGCCCCCGTTCCCGGCGCGGAACACAAGCAAGTGCAGATCCGCCACCTCCGCAAACACAAAAAATGGGCGGCCAAGACGGCCGCCCATGGCTGAGTTAGGGAAATAGCAGACTTTAGCGGATGACCTGCACGATCTTTCGGCTGCTCGGCTCCACCAGCACAGGTTTATCGTTCACAACCGTATAGCGGTAGCCCTTGACCTTATATTCCGCAGGAACTTCGTGATAGGTCACCCCGGATTCCGGAAGAACCGCACCGACACGAACCTCTTCCCTATAGGTGTAGGAGGGCACCCTTTGTGTAGTCACGTACTGGCGGAATTCTGGCTGCTGCTGATCGGCGATCCCACCGACGATGGCCCCCGTGACACCGCCTACGGCGGCTCCGACCGGACCGCCGACAATTGCGCCGCCGACCGCGCCCGTGGCGGCACCGGCAGCGGCCCCGCCCGACTGTGCGAAGGCAGCGGCAGGCGCAAGAGTAGCGAGGACGGCGCTAGCAAGAAGGAATCTCTTCGACATGACCTTACTCCTGAATGATTGTTCGGGCTTTTCACCCGGCAACCGACAACGCGTCACTCCTAAAGTAGTTTCAAAGCAAAACCCAACTCATACTGCACAGTTGTAGCTTCACATAAGTATGAACAGGCGATGAATGCTCTGCGCCATGCATATACACTTGGCCATTATTCATCTCCTGTTCATCACAACCGCGAGTGAAGGTCGTCATTCCGATATAAGGCCCGCGGAACCACTGGTGACGTCAGTTCCGCTTTCCCGTTCAATCGGGTCCCATTCAAGGCGCCGGCCTGCCTCTGAAACCAACCCTACGCCTTAGCCGTTATTATCTTCTGGATGCGTTTTCCTGAATCGATTGCAGAACGTCTCCTCTAGACCCAACTGCAAAGGTGAGCCGCTTCGATGAAACCAAGACAGCGCCATCTTCTGATTGCGGTATCGTGCCTTGCCCTTGTGTGCCCGGTGAGGGTTCAGATCGACGTCGCGAAGAGCGGTGGCCTAGCCTTCGAGAAGGTCTCAGCTGCCGCCAAGGAAGGCAACAATGGCGGCGGGAGAGGGAACGGCGGAGGCAACAACGGCAATGCTGGGAATAACGGGAGCTCTGGAAACAATGGGAACTCCGGAAGTAATGGCAACTCCGGGAATAATGGGAACTCCGGGAACAACGGGAACGCTGGGAATAAAGGGAATGCCGGCGGCAACGGCGCCTCGGGAAACAATGGAGCCGCAGGTGGCGCCGGGAATAACGGAAACGGCAAAGGCAATGGCAACGCGGGCGGAGTGGGCAACGGAGGTGGCAGAAGTGCCAGCAACGCGAATGCGGGACAAAACAATTCTGGCAGCCGGGGAAGCGCATCAAGTCAGGGAGGCACTTCGAGCCCTGGACAATCGTCAAGCCAAGGAGCCTCGTCCCGCGGGGGCAATTCAGCAGGTCAAGGAAAGGCCTCAGACAAGGGCAAGGCGTCGGGCCCGAAAGCAGGCAATGGTCTAGGTATCGGTCAGTCGGCATCCCCTATAACTGGCGGACTGACGGCCCTTTTCGGAGCGATCTCCGATAGCTTTCGCCCCCGTGTGGCGACGCCAGTGAGAGCCGTTGAAAAAGCCAAAACTCGCAAGAGCACCGCGAAAGAAAAATCCAGGTCACCGATTTCCGAATCGAAACAATCTGCATCCCGTCGCGCGGGCCAGAACGGCAAAGCAGAGGCTGCCATTGATAGCAGAGGTACGCGAAGGACAGGAACGAAGGCGCATGCAACAGAGCCAATGCGGCCCTCTCGTCCTGCTCCCCCAGCAGCAACGGCGGACCGATCTCTCCCCAAACCCGTTCGTGCCAAGCATTCGATTGTTGCGGTTGGCCTGACATCAATCAGCTTGGCTCGGTTGAGCGCACAAGGGTTCCGAACGGAAATGCAGACAACGGGCACCCTTGCGAACGTGGTCCGACTCATCCCGCCGCGGGGAGTATCACTCGGTGAGGCACAGCGCAGGGTGCGTATGGTCGATGCAGGCGCGGCAGCCGACTTCGACCACTACTACTACACGGACGAAGGCTCAGCCTGCTCCGGGCCAAGCTGCGAGGCAATTTCGCTCGTCGGCTGGAGCGAATCCGCCTCCGAACAATGCGGCCCCGTTCCGACCATCGGCCTGATCGACACAGGCATCAACCGCGATCATGAAGCTCTGAAAGGACAGTCGATCGAAGTCCTGTCGGGTCTCGAGCTTCGCGGCAACCCGTCTCAGCAGGATCACGGTACAGCTATAGCGGCGATCCTCGTGGGCCGGAGCGGCAGCAGCACTCCCGGCCTCCTTCCCGGCGCGCGCCTTCTGGCCGTGGATGCCTTCTATCGCGATGGAGGGACCGCGGATCGGACCGACGTGATAACGCTCGTCCGGGCGTTGGAGACGCTGGCGGAACGCAACGTGCGTGTCGTCAACATGAGCCTGTCCGGTTCGTCCAATGAAGTCTTGAAGCGAGCGATTGCTTCCGCCCAAGCGAAGGGCATGGTCATTGTTGCGGCGGCGGGCAATAATGGGGCGGGTGCAGAGCCGTCCTATCCCGCCGCCTATCCCGGAGTGATCGCCGTCACCGCTGTGGACAAGAAGCTGGCGATCTATTCCCGGGCGACGCAGGGTGAATTTATCGACCTAGCGGCTCCCGGAGTGGATCTTTGGACAGCCTCCGCTGATGGAGGAGGCTCCGTCAGGAGCGGGACATCCTACGCAGTGCCGTTCATATCAGCCGCAGCAGCGATCCTCAATGCTTCCACCGGCACATTGAATGCAACAGATCTTCAGGCGACGCTCGAGAGCAGCACCCTCGATCTTGGCGCGCCGGGCCGCGACAAGACTTACGGCTACGGGCTCCTTCAGGCCGCGAACCTATGCTCGCCCAGTCAAGGCGAGACGCCCGTTGCACATTCCGCAACGGACCCGAACTCCGAGCTTCCCTAGCCGGCGCTTTTTGCGGTCGAAATCATCATGCGAAAGGGGAGAACCCTGCGAAGTCGTAGAAGTGCTAGGCACCCATGTCATGATCGGTCAGAACACAACTCTCGAAGAGGAGAGTGAGCCATGAGGGCACTGGCGCTCGGCCCTGTAAAGGGGCAGATCGACATGTGCGCCTGAAGGTTCAGACGCTGCCGTTCAAGTAGCGCTGCAACGTAGCCGGAGTCCCGTCGCGCCACAGGCTCTTCAAAGCCGTCTCGAACCGAGACCGAAACTGCGGTGCATCTGCGACATCGCCAAAGATGTCGCGCAGATCGAGAAAGGATGCCGGATCGTCCTTCGAAGCCAAGGCTGCGGCTGTGAGGCGGCCGGCATTGGGATCATCAAGGTTGAAAGGCTTACCGGCATCGGTCGTCCCAGCGCAGTACCGGCACCACAGGGCCGATTCAAGGGCCAGACCCGTCACGTCGGCCCCTGCCTTCAGGCGATCCCGCGTCGAAGGCAGGATGAACTTGGGCTGCCGATTGGAACCATCCTGGGCCAGACGCGGGATCGTATCTCCTACGTCCGGATTAGCGAAGCGGCGAGCGATCAGCTGGTAGTAAGCTTGAAGGTCGACACCGGGCACGGGCGGCACGCAGGGAATGATCTCTTCGGCCTCAAGCTTGTCCAAGAAGCCCCGCACGAGTGGATCCGCCATGGCGTCGTGCACGAAGTGGATCCCCAGGAGCCCTGCCGGATAGGCAATGGCGGCATGACCGCCGTTCAATATCCGAAGCTTCATCAACTCGAAGGCCGCTACATGCGGGGTGAAGGTAACGCCGACGTCCTCCAGGGCTGGACGGCCCGTCGGGAAATTGTCCTCCAGAACCCACTGACGGAACGGTTCGCAGAAAACCGGCCAATTATCCTGGATGCCAAAGTGTTCCATCAGAATCGTACGCTCGCGGTCAGACGTCGCGGGTGTGATGCGGTCGACCATGCTGTTGGGAAAGGCCACCTGCTCTCGCACGTAAGCCGCCAGCGAAGGATCCACGAGATCGGCGAGTCCTGCCACGGCATCCCTCGCCACTTGGCCATTGTGGGGGATGTTGTCGCACGACATCACCGTGAAAGGTGCTCGACCTTCATCGCGACGGCGCTTCAACGCCGCGAGGAGAAGCCCGAACACGCCCCGGGGCGCATCCATGTGAGCGGCATCATAAACAATGTCCGGATGGTCCGGATTGAACGATCCCGTGGCTGGATCGATGCAATAGCCGCCTTCCGTGACGGTCAGGGAAACGATGCGCAGCGCGGAATCATCGAGAGCATCGACGATGGCACGTCCATCCTCATTGACGGGCACGAAGCCTATCATGGCGCCGGTCACCCGGGCGACGTTGGCGCCTGGCTCGAGCTCCACCACCGTCGTCAGCCAGTCCTGAGGCTCCAGCGCCTGCCGCATCGCCCTGTCGCCGGCACGGATGCCCGCGCCGATCAGACCCCAGTCGAGATCCTTTCCGGCATTGAAGAGATCGTCCAGATACACGGCCTGATGGGCACGGTGGAAGTTGCCGACGCCGATGTGCAGGATGCCCGCCTTAAGCTCATCCCGAGCATAGCGAGGCCTGGCGACACTGGACGGCAGGTTCACGAGATTGGCAAGATTCAAGCTCTGATTCATGGCGGATGGACCTGATCGGGAATAGAGGAAACGTGGTTCGATGGAGCAGCTGCCTGTTCACGGGGCATGCGGCCATGACCTGTGATGATGTCAACGGCTTTGTCGGCGATTGCCAGCACCGGGGCATTCGTGTTGCCGCTAGGGATGGTCGGCATGATGGAGGCGTCGACGATCCTCAAACTCTCAATGCCACGGACTGTCAAGTCCGACGCGACCACGGCTAGGGGATCGGACGCGCAGCCCATGCGACAGGTACCAACCGGATGGTAGTTCGTTTTCACCGTTCTGCGGCAATGATCGGCGAGGTCCACATCTGAAATTACGGCCCGTCCGGGAAAGAGTTCATGGTCGACCATTTCCCTAACGGGACTTGTCGCGAGAACCTCTCGGGCGTAGCGCAACCCGGCAATGGTCAGGCGAAGATCGTCCTCATCACCGAAGAACTGAGGATCCACCCGCGGCAACGCGGTTGGGTCTGCGGATGCAAGCCGCACGGATCCACGTGCCTTCGGGCGCAACAAACAAGGGTTCAACGTCACCCCATGGGTCGGCTCGATCCCTGAGACATCACGGTCGAGATAAACCGTAGGCACGCAATAAAGCTGGATCGTCGGCCTCTCGCCGCCATCGGGGTCGATGAAGGCGCAGGCCTCCACGCCCGTGGTGGTGACAGCTCCAGATTTGAACAGCATGTATTGCAAACCATTGCTCAGCATTGCGAGGCCGCGATCCTGCCCGAAATATCCGAAAGCTCCCGATGTCGCTGCAACAACGGGGACTTCGTGATGATCCTGCAGGTTCCGGCCGACGCCGGGCAGGTCGGCGACAATCGTGAAGCCGTGGCCGGAAAGCTCGTCAGCCGGACCGATGCCGGACAGCATCAGAAGCTTCGGTGTCATGTAGGTTCCCGCCGCGAGGATCACCTCCGCGTCGGCGAAAGCGGTTTCCGATCCGGCGGGCCCGTGAAACTCCACACCTATCGCACGGCTTTTCTCCAACTGGATGCGAGTGACCGTCGTCTCTGTCGCCACGGTCAGTTTCGGATGGGAGAGTACCGGCCGAAGAAATGCGTCGACCGCGCTGCACCGGCGGCGGGTGGTCCAATCGATCGTGTGCTGCATGAACCCGACGCCGTTCTGCCGGGTTCCATTAAAGTCGGGCGTAAAGGGAACGCCCCGCTCCTGCATCGCCTGCACAAAGGCACGGCTCATGGCCGAGTGCTGTCCCAGGTGAGACACCTTCAAGGGACCGCTGACACCGTGATAGGGCGCGCCCAGGTGATCGTTGCCTTCCTGCCGAATGAAATAGGGAAGAAGATCCCTGTAGCCCCACCCGGCGCCGCCCAATGCCTCGTCCCACCCGTCGTAATCGGCCGCTTGGCCGCGGATATAGACCATCGCGTTGACCGCACTGCCTCCACCCAGCACCTTGGCCTGCGGCACGATGGGCGCGCGGCCACCAAGCCGCTCCTGAGGGAGAACGTGGTGCATCGTCAGGTAGGTGTCCCGCGCGAGAAACTTCATGTAACCCGCCGGCATCGCAAGGATAGGACTTACCCGGCGGGGACCCGCCTCGACGAGCAGCACCCGAGCATCATGCTCGGCCACGAGGCGGCTTGCCACGACGCATCCTGCACTGCCGCCGCCAACCACGATGTAATCAAATCGCTTTGATGCCATTGGTCGCTTCCGACAACGGCCTCAGCTCGCCTTGTGGGTCGGCATCCGACGCAAACTGGCCAACGGGTGCCGCTGCACGCGCTCGATTGCGAGGCCATCGCCATCGAACAGATGGCAGGTCGCTGAATCGAGTCTGATGGCGATGCGTTCATGAACGCCTGTCGGGATCTCTCCGTCTGCCTGCACAGTCAGCATCGTACCGTCCTTGAGCTGAGTATAGAGAAACGTTTCACCCCCAAGGCGCTCGACCACCATCACCTCGCCGACGATCTCCCCTTCTCCTGCCAGCCCCATGTGCTCGGGACGCACGCCAAGGGTCACCGTATCCCCGACCTTGTGGCGGCCGGATCGGACCGGAACCGCCAGATTTGCTCCACCGGCAAGCTGGATGGTGGTCTCTGCATCCGTCACCGCAGTGACCATGGCGGGAAGGAAGTTCATCTTGGGGCTGCCGATGAAGCCCGCGACGAACAGGTTTCTCGGATGATGATAGAGTTCCAGCGGCGTGCCGGCCTGCTCGACGATGCCTCCTTGCAGCACCACGATCTTGTCCGCCATCGTCATGGCCTCGACCTGATCGTGGGTGACATAGATCATGGTCGCAGCCAGTTCGTCGTGCAGACGAGCCAGTTCGATACGCATCTGGACGCGCAGCGCCGCATCGAGGTTGGATAGCGGCTCGTCGAAGAGAAATACCTTGGGCTTGCGCACGATGGCCCGGCCGATCGCAACGCGCTGCCGCTGACCGCCGGACAATTCCTTCGGCTTCCGGTCCAAAAACTTGTCGAGGTGCAGGATGCGCGCTGCTTCCGCCACCTTGGCACGCCGCTCCTCCTTGGACACGCCGGCAAGACGCAGCGAGAAGCCCATGTTATCCGCAACGGACATATGCGGATAGAGGGCATAAGATTGGAACACCATGGCGAGTCCACGCTCCGATGGCGGCACATCATTGACCTTTTGGCCATCGATCAGAAGGTCTCCCTCGGTGATCTCCTCGAGACCGGCGATCATCCGCAGAAGCGTCGACTTTCCACATCCGGAAGGGCCGACGAAGACGCAGAATTCTCGGTCGTCGATGGACAGGTCGATACCTTTGATGACCTGCACAGTGCCGTAGCTCTTCTCAATGCCTTTGAGGACGATCGTCGCCATGCTGCACTTCCCATTTACTTGACGGCGCCAAAGGTCAGGCCTCGAACGAGTTGGCGCTGGCTCATCCAGCCGAAGACCAGGATGGGTGCGATGGCGATCGTCGACGCGGCAGAGAGCTTGGCCCAGAATAACCCTTCGGGCGCAGAGAACGAGGCGATGAAGGTGGTCAGTGGCGCCGCCTCCGAGGTGGTGAGGTTAAGGCTCCAGAATGCCTCATTCCAGCACAGGATGATGGACAGAAGTGCCGTCGATGCGATGCCGGGCAGTGACAGGGGCAGGAGGAGCATCCAGACTTCCTGTTTCGGTTTAGCCCCGTCCATGCGCCCGGCCTCGAGAATGTCCTTCGGCACTTCCTTGAAGAATGTGTAGAGCATCCATACGACGATCGGCAGGTTCATGAGCGTGTAGACCACGATCAGGCCCCAGCGCGTATCGATGGCGCCGGCATCCCGGAAAAGCAGATAAATCGGGATCAAGACGCCGACCGCCGGCATCATCTTGGTCGACAACATCCAGAGCAGAAGGTCCTTCGTGCGCCTACCTGGGAAGAATGCCATGGCGTAGGCGGCCGGAACGGCGATGAGGGTCGCCAGAAGCGTGGCTCCGACCGAGATGACGATGCTGTTGATGGCGAAATGGATGTAGTCGGCCCGCTCGCGCACTGTGACGTAGTTTTCCAGTGTCGGGCTGAAGAAGAGTTTCGGCGGCGTCGCAATCGCCTCCACCTCGGTCTTGAAGCTCGTCAGGATCATCCAGAATATTGGGAAGAAGATCAGCCCTGCGGCGAGCCATCCGGCTAGTGTGAGGATGATCTTTTCACGGGTTCTGGGATGCATGGCTCGACCTCAATCGGTGATGTTCTTGGCAATCGAGCGGACAAGGAAGATCGCCACGATATTGGCTAGGATCACGGCAATGACCCCGGCAGCTGACGCGCCGCCCACGTCGTACTCACGCAAGGCCCGCAAATAGATCAGGAAGGCCAGATTGGTTGACGCGAGACCAGGCCCGCCCGAGGTTGTGACGTAGATCTCGGCGAAGACCGACAGCAGGAAGATCGTCTCGATCATGATGACCACGCTGATGGCGCGGCCGAGGTGGGGCAGGATGATGAAGAAGAACATCGAGAACGGCCCGGCGCCGTCCATGCGCGCTGCCTCCTTCTGCTCGCTATCGAGCGATTGGATTGCGGTGAGCAGGATCAGCAGAGCGAAGGGCAGCCACTGCCACGCGACAATGATGATGACGGAGGTCAGTGGGAAACTGCCGAAGAAGTCGATGGCCGGCAGGCCAAGGGAGCGTGCGAAGAATGCGAAGAGCCCGTTGACCGGGTGCATCAGCATGTTCTTCCAAATCAACGCACTAACCGTCGGCATGACGAAGAACGGAGCGATGGCCAGCAGGCGGGCAATGCTCCGGCCGTAAAAATCCTGGTCGAACAGGACGGCAAGGAGCGTGCCCAAACCCACGGTGATCACGAGCACCCAGAAGACCAGGAAAAGCGTGTTCGCCATTGCCGTCCAGAGCGACGGATCGGTCAACAGGAAGGTGTAGTTCTCGAAGCCTGCGAACCCGCCGACGGATGGATCGAGCAGGTTGTAGTATTGAAACGAAAACCAGAGCGTCATCGCGAGCGGCACGATCATCCAGAGGAACAGGACGACCACGGACGGCGCGATCAACGGCAGGGTTCTGACATTGCGCTGGATGCGCCTCCCAGCAGGAGCCGTGGCGCTGGGGACAGTAACGGTGGTGGTGCTCGCCATCTCGGTTGCTCACTCTGAAGAGAGCAATCGGCGGGGGCTAGTATCCGCCGATTGCGTGACAACCGGCCTATTTCGGATAGCCTGCCTGCTTCATCGTGCGCTCCGTAGAGCGTTGCGCCGTTTCCAGCGCCTGCTCCACGGTCGTCTGCCCGGCCAAAGCTGCGGCGATCTGCTGCCCGACCGCCGTGCCGATGCCCTGGAATTCGGGAATGGCGACATACTGGATGCCGATATAGGGGACGGGATCCTTCGTCGGTTTGGTCAGATCAGCATTGACGATCGCGTCATAGACCACTTTCGCGAAGGGCGCAGCCTTCTGATACTCGGGATTGTCGTAGGTCGACTTGCGCGTGCCGGGAGGAGCGGCGACCCAACCGGCTTCGCCGCCTACCAGCGTGATATAGTCTTTCGACGTGGCCCATTTCACGAAGGATTTGGCGGCATCGACCTTCTTCGAGGAGGCAGGAATGCCAAGCGACCAAGCCCAGAACCAGCCGGAGCCGTTGCTTGTGACCTGCACTGGCGCCGCCGTGAAAGCGGTCTTGTCCGCAACTTGGCTTTCTTTCGGGTTGTAGATGTAACCTGCCGCTGATGTAGCATCGACCCACATGGCGCAATGTCCCGTCGCGAACAGCGCACGGTTCTCATTGTGCCCATTCGCAGTCGCGCCAGGAGGCCCGTACTCCCGCATGTTCTTGACATAGTAATTGATCGCGTTCTTCCATGGCTCCGTCGTGAGCTGCGGTTCCCACTTCTCGTTGAACCAGCGTCCGCCGAAGGCATTCACCATGGGGCCGATAAAGGCCATGTTCTCGCCCCAGCCCGGCTTCCCGCGCTGGCAGAAGCCGTATTGTTCCTTCGACTTGTCAGTCAGCTTGGCCGCGTATTCCGCGATCTGATCGTAATTGGGCTTGTCCGGCATCTTGATGCCGGCCTGATCGAACAGATCCTTGCGATAGAATGTGAACGAGCTTTCGGCATAGAACGGCACGGCATAGAGCTTGCCGTTATAGGAAAGGCCATTCTTCACGGACGGGATGATGTCGGCATAGTCATAATCGGCGCCGAGATTGTCGAGGGTGACGAGCCAGTTCTGCTTGCCCCAGATCGGCGCCTCATAGGAACCGATCGTGATGATATCGAACTGCCCGCCCTTGGTGGCGATATCGGTTGTCGCGCGTTGGCGAAGCACGTTCTCCTCGAGCACCACCCAGTTCAACTTGTTGCCCGTTGCCTGCTCCCACTTCGGCGACAGCCGCTGCATGATGATCATGTCAGCATTATTGACCGTCGCGATCGTCAAGGTCTGGCCTTGAGCCAATGCCAGACCCGCGCCTGCAATCCAACCTGCTGCAGACAATAGTGTAAGCTGCCTCAACTGCATTGTTTCCTCCCGACGGACGTGGATTTTGAACTGTTTTTAGTTGTAAGAATGAATGCTCTCATGGCCAGTAGAGCACGTCAATTACTCAGCCTAAGCCTGGGCTCCTCTATCAAATATCAAAATTTATGATCGTTTTTGCTTATTGCTTTCTATTGCGTGATCTTCACGCTCCTAAGACTTGCCGTGATCATGGTCGGACCTAGTTAGGGCTGCCACAGTACTACGGGCCATATGCCAGCCCCTTGAGTTGGCAGTGAACAGCATCGACCCTCGAGATCAGATCGTTTAGTATGAGCACTGGAGCGTAGCTAATTGCTGTCGGCGAAAGGCTTTCGTGTTTGGTGGAAGGGCCTCGGCGTGCAGATGATGTTCCCCAACCCGATATCGGAAGCAATATAACATTCGAACCTCTCCGTCAGCGGTGGACACGCCATTGATGCACCCGGATTTCGGGAGGCTCGCCATGAGACAGCTGCTGTGGAGTCTTTCCATCGTCTTCATTTGGACGATGAGTTCCGCCGCAGCCAAAGCCGAAATCCTGATCGGCATGGCAGGAGCTCTGACGGGCCCTAATGCCTATCAGGGTGAGCAGCAGCAGCAGGGCGTTGAAATGGCTGTCGCCGACCTCAACGCCGCCGGTGGCATTCTCGGTCAACAATTGAGGCTGATTTCCGTCGACGATGCGTGCGACAGCGGCCAAGCCGTCGCCGCTGCGCAAAGGCTGGTTGCTGCCAAAGTGTCGTTTGTCGTTGGGCACCAATGCTCGGGAGCGTCCATTCCAGCCGCCGCGATCTATACGAGAGCCGGCATCATCCAGATGACGCCGGCTTCCACCAATCCCCGCCTCACGGAAGAGGGCCGCACCAACGTCTTCCGCATCTGCGGGCGCGACGATCAGCAGGGTGCCATCGCCGGTGACTTCCTCGCTGCGCGATGGCGAGGGGCCAGGATCGCCATCGTCAATGACGGCTCCGTCTACGGCAAGGGCCTTGCCGAAGAGACCCGGCGACAGCTCCGAAAGCATGGGATCACCGAAACTCTCTATGAGGAATTGATGCCCGGATTGAGCGACTACTCTGGGCTGATTGCGAGATTGCGGGCGGCCGGTATCGAGATCGCCTATTTTGGCGGCTACTACCGGGAAGCGGCGCTGCTGATCCGCGGTGCTCGCGAGGAAGGCTATCAATTACAGCTGGTGTCCGGAGACGGCATTGCCAGCGAAGCCTTCGTGCAGGTTACCGGAGAAGACGGCAAAGGCACCATTTTCACCTCTTTCCGCGACCCGCGCCGGAGCCCGGTCGCGGCATCCGTTGTCGATCGCTTCCGCCAGCAGGGCTTCGAGCCCGAGGGCTATACGCTCTACAGTTACGGAGCCATCCAGGCTTGGGCCCAGGCAGCCACGAAGGCAGGATCGACAGAATTCAAAGCCGTCATCGATGCGCTGCGCAGAAATGAGTTCGATACGATCCTTGGACGGATCAGCTTCGATGCCAAGGGCGATGTAAGACAGCCTGGATTCGAGTGGTTCGTGTGGCGGAGTGACCGGTATGTTCCCCTGGAGTGAGGGAGGGGCAATGCCCTTACCATCATGCCCGATCGGCTGAGCGTACGCTGGCGCCTGCTGCTTGCGTTTCTCGGAATCAGCGCCTTCGCGGTGCTCGCCGCCGCTGCGGGCACCTACGCCTTCCGCCAGATGGCCTATGTCATCGAGCGGATCACGGAACAACGTGTGCCCTCGGCACTCACCGCACTCGATCTGTCCCGGCAGGCCGAACGCATCGTCGCCGCCGCTCCCACTCTGCTGAGCGCGCGCTCACAGGGGCAATACCAGGAGATCTCGGCAACGATCACGGCAGAGGTCGATCGTTTGGAGACCCTGCTTGCGCTGATCAGGAGCGATGTCGATCCTGCGATGGGGACGGCCATGGAACCCTCCGTCGAAAGGCTCCGTCGCAACCTCACAGCTCTCGCTGGTCTCGTCGCCGGTCGGCTTGCCGTCTCAGATCACAAGGATGCTCTCCTCCGGCGTCTTTCGAATGCCACCGTGGCAGCGCAACGCGTGGTCGCCCCTGCCCTCGTGGTTCTGGATTCAAAGTTTGCAGCCTCCCACCGTGAGCAGCCGACCCAGGGCTCCCCCCAGCCTCCCGCGGTTGTCATCCAGGAGATAGCCGAAAACTTGCTGATGCAGAAGGCGCAACTCGAATTCGCGGCGATCAGCGATGGTCTGCTCAAAGCCTCCTTGGCTGAGAATTCAGCGGACATTGCCGTCCTGAGCTTTCCCTTGAACCGATCGCTTTCGGCTTTGCGTCAAATCTCATCGGATCTGACCGATCCACGTCTGCGCTCCCGTTTCGATCAGCGCATCGCCGATTTCGCAAAGCTGGTCGAAGGGCCAGACAGTATCCTTTCGGCACGGAGGACGGAGCTCGGACTCGTCGAGGATGCCGAGCGCCTCTTGCAGGAAAATGCCGGTCTGTCGTCTCAACTCACCAAGGCTGTTGACGGGCTCGTCAATACGGCCCGGCAGGATATTCAGGCTGCCGGTCGAGAAGCGCTGATGACGCAACGCGTCGGCAACAATGTGCTCCGCGGCGTGGTCGCCTTGAGTCTCCTCAGCTCACTTCTCATCGTCTGGCTCTATGTCGACCGTAACCTGGTCGCGCGGCTGCGCAATCTGAGCGACAGCATGCTGGCCATTGCGGGCGGCAACCTGCGAGCCCCTCTTCCGGCAGATAGCGGCGATGAAATCGGTCAGATGGCGAAAGCGCTCGCCGTCTTCCGCGATACGGCGATCGAGGTCGAGGAGCAGAACCTGCGCGAAGTCGCCAACGCCCGACAGCGTCTGATCGATGCCATCGAGAGCATCAATGAGGGATTTGCACTCTACGATGCCGACGATCGCCTTGTCCTGTGTAACAGCCGCTATGAGGAGTTGCTTTATCCGGAAACGGATGTGCCCATGACGCCCGGCACGCCGTTCGAAACGGTGATCCGGCGCGCGGCGGAGCTCGGGCTTATTCAGGAAGCGAAGGGACGGATCGACGCTTGGGTCGCGGAGAGATTGGCCCGTCATAAGAACCCCGTTGCAGCCGAGGCTCAGCATCGTGATGGCGATCGCTGGATCCAGGTGAGCGAGCGCAGGATCGCCGGCGGCGGGACCGTTGCCGTCTATACCGACATTACCGACATCAAGCGCCACGCGGCACAGCTCGAACTTGCACGAGACCAGGCCATGGCGGCGACGAGGGCAAAGAGCCAGTTTCTCACCAATATGAGCCATGAACTGAGGACGCCGCTGAACGCCATCATCGGCATCACCGAGATGCTGAAGGAAGAGGCCCAGGAAACGGGCGAAGAACCACTGATCGAGCCGCTGGACCGGATCCATCATGCGGGTGCCCACCTTCTGGCTCTCATCAATGAGATCCTCGATCTTGCCAAGATCGAGTCCGGCAAGTTCGAACTTCATCCTGAGGAAGTCGATCTCGGGTGCTTGATGGAGGATGTTGCCAGAACGGCCATGCCCCTCGCGGAGAAGAACGGCAACCGGCTCGATATCAGAATCGCATCGGATCTCGGCCGCGTCCAGCTCGATCCCCTTCGAACCTCCCAGGTGGCGCTCAATCTCCTGAGCAACGCCTGCAAGTTCACGAGAAACGGCGCCGTCACTCTTCGCGCCAGTCGGGAGACCGGTTCGGGCGGAGATCTCGTGAGCATTTCCGTTCAGGATACCGGGATCGGCCTGACTGAGGATCAATGCGCCAAGCTTTTTCAGGAGTTCACTCAGGCCGACGGTTCGACAACGCGGAAATACGGGGGGACCGGACTTGGCCTCGCCATCAGCCGCCGGCTGTGCCGTCTCATGGGTGGAGAAATCGAAGTTCGAAGTACCGTGGGGAAGGGGAGCACTTTCACCGTCACGCTGCCTGCTGGGAAAGGCTCAACGGGCAAACCCGGCTCTCATTCCGACCTGAGGCACTCGCCGATCTACTCTCAACCAAATGGGCAGGGGCGACGCGCCCTGGTGATCGACGATGAGGATACGTCACGGGATATCCTGCGGCAGATCCTGACGCGCGAGGGCTTCGACGTCATGACGGCCGAAAGCGGTCTTCAGGGAGTCCAGATGGCCCGTGACTTTCGACCTTCTATCATCACGCTCGATGTCCTGATGCCCGATCCCGATGGCTGGAGCATCTTGCAGGAGCTAAAGCGTGATGCTGAGCTGAGGGACATTCCCGTCATCATGGTGACCATCGTCGATGAGGAGAACCGCGCCTATACCCTCGGAGCTGCAGCCTATCTGACGAAGCCGGTCAATCGGGAATGCCTCCTGAAGGCGCTTGCCTCCTGCCGTCCTGACCATGCGAGCCCACGGATCTTGGTCATTGAGGATGACCCCCATACCCGTGGATGGCTCACACGCATCCTGCGCGAGGATGGATGGGAGGCAGCCGAGGCGGAGAACGGGCACGTCGCCCTGGAACGCCTTCCCCTCGTCAATCCCGACATCGTCCTTCTCGATCTGATGATGCCCGAGATGGACGGCTTCGAGTTCGTCGATGTGATCCGCCGGGATGAGAAGACGCGCCATCTCCCCTTAATCGCGCTCACAGCCGCGGAGCTCAGCGAAGAGGATCATCGCCGCCTGAGCGGCGGCGTCCGGAAAATCCTGCGCAAACGGCTTGGCGGAAAGGATGAGGTGCTTTCCTCCCTGCGGGAGGTCATCGCCGATTGCCTGCGGCTTGGACGGGTGGATCATCAGGAGCGGATATGATCCGGATTCTGTATGTCGAGGACAACGAGGACAATGTGTACATGCTGTCTCAGCGCCTGAAGAAGCATGGCTTTGAGGTCATCGTTGCTTCCGATGGCGAGCAGGGTATCGAGATGGCCCGCCGGGAAAAACCCGATTTGATCCTGATGGATCTCGGCCTGCCGTCTCTCGACGGCTGGGGCGCAGCCCGTCTCCTGAAGGAGGCTCCTGAGACCAGGCCTATCCCGGTCATCGCGCTCTCTGCGCACACGATGCCCGGAGACAGGGAACGGGCATTGGCTGCAGGTTGCGACGAGTACGATACCAAGCCGGTCGAGTTCGAGAGACTTCTGGCGAAGATCGCCTACCTTCTGCAAGATCGGCCCCCACCATGATCTATGCCGGAGTGCGCATCCTCGTCGTGGATGACAACGAGGACAACCGATATACATTGACGCGCAGGCTGCATCGCGAGGGCTGGACGGATGTGGTCACGGCCGAGAATGGGCGCGAGGCATTGGACAAGATTGCACAGGAGCGCTTTGACCTCGTCCTGCTCGATATCATGATGCCCGACGTGAATGGATATGAGGTTCTGAGGCAGCTGAAGTCGGATCCGGCGACGCGCGACATTCCGGTCCTGATGATCTCGGCACTCTCCGAGTTCGAGAGTGTCGTCCGCTGCATCGAACTCGGGGCCGAGGATTACCTGCCCAAGCCTTTCAACCCGGCGCTGCTGCGGGCGAGAGTCGGCGCCTGCCTGGAAAAGAAGAGACTGCATGATCAGGAGTTGAGCTATATCGAGGAGATCGAGCGGCAACGATCCCGTTCCGAGGCGCTGCTCCATGCCATCCTTCCCGCCCAAGCGGTGGATGAGCTCGAGAGCTTCCAGAGCGTCACGCCCCGCCGCCATGAGAACGTCATTGTGCTCTTTGCGGACGTGGTCGGGTTTACGGCCTATTGCGATCTCCTCGCGCCCGAAGAGATCGTTGCCAACCTTCACGTCTTTGCCACGGCCTTCGAGGACTGCGCCGCGGAACACGGACTTGAGAAGATCAAGACCGTCGGCGACGGTCTCCTCGCCACCGCCGGTCTTCTCCTGCCCAATCCGGATCCGGTGATGTCCAGCATCGAATGCGCGGCATCGACCATCACCTCGGCCCGTCGCCTGCCGATTCCCTGGGATGTGCGGGTGGGCATACATGTCGGACCGGTCGTGGCCGGCGTCGTCGGCCGGCAGAAATTCAGCTTCGATATCTGGGGCGATACGGTCAATGTCGCGGCTCGCCTTGCTGCCTATGGCACGAGCGCCAGCATCAATATCAGCGCAGCCGCATGGGAACAGGTGAAAACCCGCATCAAGGCTGTGCCGTTGGGCCCGGTCCCGATCAAGGGCAAGGGCAATCTGGAGGCTTACCGCGTTGTCGTCTCGCACTAATCTGAAGCGAGGGAGATCACTTCAGATATGAAGTTCCTGCCCTAAAGCCTTGAGTGTCGCCTCTTGAAATGCCTCGCCTTGTGTCGGATGGGCATGAATCGTGCCTGCGATGTCCTCGAGGCGAGCACCCATCTCAAGCGCCAGGACGAAAGCCGCCGCCAGTTCGGAAACACCCTGCCCGACGGCCTGGATTCCAAGAACCAGATGATTGTCCGCCCGTGCAACGGCCCGAATGAAACCGTCCTCGGCGAGCTTGGTCATCGCCCGCCCGTTGGCCGAAAACGGGAACTGACCGACTTTGACGTCGACCTCCGTCCGACGTGCATCCTCCGGCGACAAGCCGACGGTGACGACCTCAGGATCGGTGAAGCAGACGGCCGGAATGCTGCGCTTATCCCAAGCGCGTTTGTGGCCCGCGATAATCTCCGCCGTCATCTCACCCTGCGCCATGGCGCGATGGGCCAGCATCGGCTCACCGGTCACGTCACCGATGGCATAGATCCCGCGCATGGATGTCTGGCATCTCTCGTCGATGCGGATGAAGGGTCCATCCATGTCGAGGACGAGCTCATCCAGTCCCCACTCTTGCGTGACAGGCCGCCTTCCGACCGTGACGAGGATCTTGTCGGCCGCCAGGGACTTCTCCGAACCGTCCCCGGCCTCGACCAGCAACGTACCGCCTGCTTTCGCCAAGCCCATCGCCTTGGCGCCGGTCATCACTTCGATGCCGAGGGCTTGCAACCTCTTGGCAACCGGGCGCGTCAGTTCGGCATCGTATTGCGGCAGGATCCGGGGCTGCGCTTCGACGACCGTCACCTTCGCTCCCATCTTCGCGAAGGCCGTGCCGAGTTCCAGGCCGATATAGCCGCCGCCGACCACGACAAGCCGCTCCGGAACGGATGTCAACGCCAGCGCTTCGGTGGAGGAGATCACAGGACCACCGAATGGCAGGTTTGGCAGCTCGACGGGAGCGGATCCTGTTGCGATCACGACGTTCTCGGCGCGAATGATCTGCCTACCGGTTTCCGTCTCCACTTCAACGGTTTTGCCGTCGCGAAAGCGCGCATGGCCCTGAACGATCTTCACCTTCGCCTTCTTGAGCAGGCCCGACACGCCACTGTTGAGGCGCCCGACGATGACGTCCTTCCAGGCTATGGTCTGGGAGAGATCGAGCTCCGGCTTCGTCGTCCTGATCCCAAGAGGATTCCGGCCATTCGCGAGATGAACGATCCTGTCGTATTCCTCCGCCGCATGAATAAGCGCCTTGGAGGGAATGCAGCCGACATTGAGGCAGGTTCCACCGGGCTTGCCCGCCTCGACGATGACCGTGTCGATTCCGAGCTGGCCCGCGCGGATGGCGCAGACATAGCCTCCAGGCCCGGCTCCGATGACGAGGAGCTTGCAGGAAATATCCTTCATCGACTTTAAGCCTCCACGAAGATCATCGCGGGTGTCTCCAGAAGCGCCTTGATGCGCTGCACGAAGACCGCCGCGTCCCAGCCGTCGATGATCCGATGATCAAAGCTGGAGGACAGGTTCATCATTTTGCGGGGGATGAAGGTCGATCCATCCCAGACCGGCCGTACCACCATCTTGTTGACGCCGATGATCGCGACCTCAGGATAATTGATGACCGGCGTGGTGACGATGCCGCCCATAGCGCCAAGCGACGTGATGGTGATCGTCGACCCGCTCAGTTCCTCACGACTCGCGAGACCGGACTTCGCCGCCTCCGCAAGCCTGTTCAGTTCTGCCGCGCACTCCCAGAGATCGCGCGCCTCCGCGTGCTTCACCACCGGCACCATGAGGCCGGAGCCCGTCTGCGTCGCAATTCCGATATGCACCCCCCCATGTTGATGGACGACGCCAGCGTCGTCATCATAGATGGCGTTCAGATGTGGCTGCTCCGCAATGGCTTTCACCATCGCGCGCATCAGGAACGGCAACAGGGTCAGTTTCGGACGGTCGGCCCGCTTGCTCGCATTGAGCCCCGCCCTCAGATCCTCGAGTGCCGTCACGTCGACTTCCTCGACATAGGTAATATGCGGGATGCGCGATTTCGCAATCGCCATCTTCTCCGCAATCTTGCGGCGCAGCCCGATGACCTTGATGTGCTCGACTGATGTGTTCTGAGACAGCCCCGGCGCCTTGGTGGACTGTCGTCCATGGGTGAAGAAGGCGTCCAGATCCTCATGGGTGATCCGGCCCGCGGGACCGGAGCCGGAAACCTGCCGCAGATCGACCCCGGCCTCGCGTGCTCTCAACCGGACGGCGGGCGAAGCAACCGGCTTCTCGCCCTCGGCGCGCGTCACGGGCGCGCGATGCATCTTTGCGGGAGGAGCCTGCGGTTTCTCTGTCGGCTGAGGTGGTGCGCTCTTGGCCTGCCGCTCGACGATGGCTTCAGGGACTTTGACCGCGCCATCCGCTTGGGCTTCTATTTCCTCGGTCCGGGCGGGCGACCCAGACGCCTTTTCTGCCGAACTGCTTTCAGAAGAGGCGCCGGCCTCCCCTTCCACCTTCAGGCGGATCAAAGGCGAGCCGATGGCCACCACGTCGCCGATCTCCGCCCCGAGCCACAGGATCTCGCCATCGACAGGAGAGGGAATTTCCACAGTCGCCTTGTCGGTCATAACCGCTGCCAGCACCGCATCCTCACGGACGAGATCGCCGACCTTGACGTGCCACTCGACGAGTTCGGCCTCGGCAATGCCTTCGCCGACATCGGGCATTTTGATCAGGTGCTCGCCCATGTCAGGCCTCCATCGTCTCGACAAGGGCGCGTCCGACACGGGCCGGCCCCGGGAAGTAATCCCATTCCTGAGCATGCGGATAAGGCGTATCCCATCCGGTCACCCGGGCGACGGGGGCTTCCAGCTGGAAGAAACAGTTTTCCTGGACAAGTGTGGCCAGTTCCGCCCCGAAGCCTGATGTGAGAGTGGCCTCGTGCACGACGACGCAGCGGCCCGTCTTCCTGACGGATGCTGCAATCGTTTCCATGTCGAGAGGGATCAACGTTCGCAGGTCGATGATCTCCGCATCGATGCCGGTCTCCGCTGCAGCCGCCTGCGCGACATAGACCATCGTTCCATAGGCCAGCACGGTGACGGCAGCACCTTCCCGCACGATCGAGGCCTTGCCGAGCGGCAGGCTGAAATGACCGGTCGGCACTTCGCTCAAGTCGTGCTTCGACCATGGAGTCACCGGTCGGTCGTGATGTCCGTCGAAGGGGCCGTTGTAGAGGCGCTTCGGCTCCAGGAAGATCACGGGATCGGGATCCTCGATGGCCGCGATCAGAAGCCCCTTGGCGTCATGGGGGTTGGACGGAACGACCGTTTTCAAGCCTGCCACATGGGTGAACAGCGCCTCGGGGCTCTGGCTATGGGTCTGTCCGCCGAAGATGCCGCCGCCGGTCGGCATGCGGATCACCATGGGACAGGTGAATTCGCCGTTCGAGCGGTAGCGCAGCCGGGCCGCCTCAGAGACGATCTGATCATAGGCCGGATACATGTAATCGGCGAACTGGATTTCGATGCAGGGTCGCAATCCGTAACTCGCCATGCCGATCGCCGTTCCGACGATGCCGGCTTCGCTGATCGGGGCATCGAAGCAGCGCGTCTTTCCATATTTCTGCTGGAGGCCGGCCGTGCAGCGGAAGACGCCGCCGAAATAGCCTACATCCTCGCCGAAAACCACGACACGCTCATCGCGCGCCATCATCACATCCATGGCATCGCGGATGGCTTCGATCATCGTCATGCGCGCCATGGCTCAGACCCCCGCCTGCTGGCGCTGACGGCGCAGATGCGGTGGCATTTCGGCATAGACGCCGTCGAACATCTCCCGCGCGGACGGCTTGGCACCGGCGTGAAGTGTGCCATAGCTCTCCGCCTCCTTCTGCGCTGTGATCACTGTATCGAGGATCTCGGCCTCCGCCTGCTTGTGCCGCTCCTCGGACCAGGCTTCCCGCAGGATGAGATGGTTTTTCAGCCGAATGATGGGATCGCCGAGAGGCCAGGCATCGGATTCCGTTTTCGGGCGGTAAGCCGAGGGATCGTCGGACGTCGAGTGGGCTCCGACCCGATAGGTGACGTATTCGACGAGCGTCGGTCCAAGATTGCGCCGGGCCCGTTCGGCAGCCCATTTCGCAACCGCATAGACCGCGAGATAATCGTTACCGTCGACCCGCAGCGAGGGAATGCCGAAGCCGAGCCCGCGGGCAGCGAAGGTCCCTGCCCCGCCTCGCGCGATGCCCTGGAACGTGGAGATCGCCCATTGATTATTGACGATGTTGAGAATGACCGGGGCCTTGTAGGTGGAGGCGAAGACGAGCGCCGCGTGAAAATCCGATTCCGCCGTCGATCCGTCTCCGATCCAGGCGGCGGCGATCTTGGTATCGTTCTGGATGGCCGAGGCCATCGCCCAGCCGACGGCCTGGACATATTGGGTGGCAAGATTGCCCGAGATCGTGAAGAACCCGTGCTCCTTGGAGGAGTACATGACGGGAAGTTGGCGCCCCTTCAGCGGATCCCGGGAATTCGAATAGACCTGACACATCATGTCGACCATGGAATAGCCGCCGGCGATCAGGAGACCGGCCTGCCGGTATGTCGGGAAGTTCATGTCGCCCGGCAACAAGGCCTTGCGGAAGGCGGAACTGATAGCCTCCTCCCCTAGGTGCTGCATGTAGAAGGAGGTTTTGCCCTGCCTCTGGGCGATCAGCATCCGCGCGTCGAAGGTGCGCAGCGTCATCATGTTGCGCATGCCCTCGATGAGTTCTTCATCGCTCAAGAGCCCGGCCCAGGGGCCGACCGCCTCTCCGGCCCGGTTGAGAACCCGGATGATGGAAAAGGCGAGATCGCGGATGGTTTCCGGATCCGCATCGACGGCAGGCCGGGGAACGGCTCCAGCCTTGGGAAT
This sequence comes from Microvirga sp. 3-52, assembly GCF_018383585.1. GTDB lineage: Bacteria > Pseudomonadota > Alphaproteobacteria > Rhizobiales > Beijerinckiaceae > Microvirga. Next base: position 89,219 of record NZ_JAHAMK010000003.1, on the reverse strand, counting down.
CTTCACATTCGAGAAATCGGGGGCTCCCCCCGGTCGAACGGCCGGTTCGGGTACGTGAAGGGTCAGAGGTCCATAGTCGGTCATGGTCTTTTCGTTCTCCTCCCGAGAGAACTAGGAACGAAACACCATTCGGCCATAGGCTGAGCCATTTCTAAAGAGGAGAAAGCCGGTTATCGACAGGCTCCAGGAGAGCGCGTAGCGGCCCTGCGAGACGCCATCAAGGTTTCAGCGTCACCAGGACCTCGCCGGCTGTGATTTCAGGTTCCCCTTGAACCAGATCGGCCAAACTCGCACGAATCCATATCAGGGCCTTCTCGTTCGCCGCAAGTGCAGTGTCACGATCGTCGAACAGAGTGATCGAACCACCGACACCGTTGCCGCAATCGAAGACATGGTACTCCTGGAAGCCCGGAGATTGTCGCAGCATCTGTCCAATTCCGCTCTCGGCCCGCCGGACCGCCTCGGGCATGGAGCGCATGCTTCTGAACTTTCGAATGACCACATACATGGACGTCTCCATCCGCTGCAGACGAACGCAACCCCTGGCAACGACAGAACGGGCGCAATGCTTCACGAACCGGGATCAGACATGCCCGAAGCCAGGACCGCGCTCACGTCGAGCGCGCTACGCTCATCTCGGTTGCCCGCGGCGGGAAACCGTGTCGTCCGGTTCGAGATAGAGCCGGTAGAGTTCGAAGGCGGCAATCGCCACAATACCGAATCCGATGACCACATGAGTCCAGCGCGCGGAGAGCACGCCCTCGAACCAGAGGAGCCAGGGCGCTCCTGCGATCCAGAGACCTGCGATTACATTGAGCCACTCCTCCCAGTCATGGGTCCGGACCGCCGCCAGGAGTGCCAGCAGGACCACGATCCCTCCGCTGAGCCTGGCATTCACGGCAGTCCAGGTCTCCTGACCGAAGCCGAGCAGCCATGGGGAGAGAAACAGGATTCCGCCAAGCGCGGCATTGGCGATGTTGATGGTCATGTCGATGCGGTTGTCGATCATGATCCATGCCCTCCTTTGACCGGGCAAATCACGGTTACACAATCTGCCCCGCTTCGCCGATTCCTAATGGGCCATCAGGACCGGAATACCCGCATGGGCAATGATGTGGCTCGTGGCGCCGCCGAAGATCATCTGCCTCAGACGGCTCTGGGTATAAGCCCCCTTGATGAGCAGATCCGCATGGAACGAGGCTGCATCTTCAAGGATCGCTTCTCCTGGAGAACGCGTGTTCAGCCTGCGTGCCGCCGTCTCGGCTCTGATACCGTTCCGCTGCAGGCGAAGCGCGAGCTCCGCGCCGCTCGGTCCCTCCACGCCCCAACCTTCCAGCGTCAGAACGACGATCCGGCCGGCCTTTTCCAGCATGGGCATGGCGAGTGCCACGGTCCGGGCTGTTTCGGTGCTGCCGTTCCAGGCAATCACGATGATCTCCCCGATGGACGCCGGAGACGAGGGCGGGACCATCAGGACGGGCCGTCCACCTTCGAACAGGGCCGCCTCGAGAGTGGCCAGACGCGGCGGCTCGTCGCTCGCTCCGGGACGGCCGAGCACGATCAGATCGAATACGCGGCCGAAGCTGCCGATATAGCTGTCCCCGAACAATTGCTGGCCGAGCCACCCGCAGGAGGCCTCATCCGGTGCCTCCGTCTTTCGCGGCACCGCACAGGAGAGCATGAATTCCTCGAAGAGGTGCCGAGACCGCTCCACGAGTTCGCGCTGTTCCTTTTCGCTCAGGATCGACCAGCCGACTGGAACATCGAAGGCGATGACATCAGGAATATCGGGACCGAGGGCCAAGCCCTCCACGTGGCTCCCGAACCGGCCCGCAACCAGCAGGGTGGCGTCCAGGACCGAACGGATAAAACTATGCTGCTCAACCGGAACCAGAATGGCTTTCATCGCAACCACCTCGGTTGGCCTGCGAGCCGATGCCTAGAGGATCATCATACTCCCGAAACCCGCGTTCGGCATATCATATCTTCGTGCCGCACCCTGCTCCTTCAGACGTGTACGTTGCCGAAGGCGAGCTCGCCTTCGCCCGTCGGTCTGCGCAGCGCAGCATGAAGGATCCACCCATAGAAGATCGACAGCGCGATAATCACGGCCCACCCGGGAATCGGCCCGATGGCGGCATTCCGGACCCATTCCCCAACCGACATGACAAGGTGGGCTTCGACGGCACTCTCCTGCATCCTGATGAAAGTCGTCTTCACCATCCAGGCGAGCAGCAGGATCAGGAACAACCAGCAATAATTGCGCCGAAGGCGGCGCGAGAGGGCTTGGCTGGTGCTCGTCAGGAAGAGGGGGCGCCTGAGATCGTCTCCGAGCTTTTGGATCCAGTCGTCCGTCGTTCCGTCTTCAGGGGCGAAGATCTGAGCGAAGTAATTACGTTCCATCTGGCGCACGCGATTGCGGTAGACATCGAAGAAGCGGTACCGGCGCGCCTCGATCACCAGCAGCAGCAGAACCAGAACCATGGCGAAGATCAGCACGCCATGGTGAGCCGTCGGCGTGGACAGCGAGACCGACAGCATGGCGGCCACGACGGTAATGGCCCAGTTGGTGGTCCGGTCGATGCGATCGCGCCAACCCGCCATGCGGGCGATTTCGGCGCGATGATAATGCGCCAAGACGTTGATGAACTCGGTCGAGGTGCCGGGAAAGACCGGTGCCTTAATAGACGGGCGCAGGGTCTGAACAATGCCTTGTTCGTTCTTCGGCAGCATGGGCGTTGCTCCCTCAGCCCCGACGGCATTTGGATGGACCGATCAGCTCTGAAGGCTAACCCTTTTTAGGTCTCATCGGGATAACGCTATTATAGCCCCGGAAGGTGATATTCGAAGATTGAGGATGTGTGAAAGGCCTTACCAGATAGCTATCTTTTAAACGAGGTACTTGTCCAAGGTGCTTTCCCGCGCCAGCCATACCGGAACCGGCAGATTCTTGGAGCGCAAGAAGTCCGGTTTGAACAGCTTCGACTGGTAGCGTGCACCATAGTCACACAATACGGTTACAATCGTATGGCCGGGTCCAAGAGGATGCGCAGGATGGATAGCCCCGGCCCCATTGATTCCTCTGCTCTCAACTCGCCCTGCGTATTATAGTTATAAAGGCAGTACCCACTGGGTCAGCCAGACCAATGGCAAACTTGGGATTGCGCTCCATCAGCGCCATTGCTGGCCTGGGCAGCGCACCTCCCCACTCGGCGGCACACAAAACTGTCGGGAAAGCCATTAGTGCGAGCCCAAATCTCCGGGCTAGGCGGCACCGACATGACCGTCACGGCCGGTGTCATTGCCGAATTGATTGGCCCAGATGGCGCCGCTCGGCTCGCCCTTCTCTGGACTTTTGGCGATACTGCGTCAGTCCCAAACGGCATAGGGAAGCGCATCGAGCGGTATCTTGAGGTAACGCGTTCCATTGCTCTCCGGCATCGGCAACCGTCCACCCACCACGTTTACCTGCAAGGCATGCAGGATAAGCTTTGGCATTGGCAGCTTCGCATCCCGCGCCTGACGCATTGCAACGAATTCATCCTCGGTGTGAACCTGGACAAGATGAATGTTTTGGGCCTTCTGGCTGGCAACCGTACTCTCCCATACCGGGGCCCGCCCGCCTGGCATGTAATCGTGGCCTGAGAACAGACGGGTATCATCGGGCAGAGAGAGAATGCGCTGGATGGTGCGCCACAAGGCTCTTGCATCTCCCCCGGGGAAATCGCACCGCGCCGTGCCGAAATCGGGCATGAAGAGCGTATCATGAATGAAGGCGGCATCTCCGACGACATAGGTAATGGATGCAAGAGTATGCCCTGGAGAGAAAACGACCCGGACGTCCATGGTTCCGATCTGGAAATCGTCGCCATCAGCGAACAAACGATCCCATTGCGAGCCATCCGCCTCGAAGCCGCCGAGATTGTAGATCTTCTTCCAGAGCCGTTGAACATCCACGATGCGCTCGCCGATGGCCGTCTTCGCTCCTGTCTGGTCCTTCAAATACCCGCATGCAGACAGGTGATCTGCATGCGGGTGCGTATCCAGGATCCATTCGACTGTCAGGCCCCGCTCCTTCACACGTGCGAGCAAAGTATCGGCCGACGTAGTCGCGATGGAACCCGACTTCTCGTCATAGTCGAGAACCGGATCGATGAGAGCGCAGCATCCAGTTGCAGGATCGGAGACGATGTACTGGACGCTGCAGGTGCGCTTGTCGAAAAACGCATCGACCTGTGGCCGGGCCGTGGAGCGATCGGACGCCGGCTGAGGGAAAGCCTCTGTGTTCATTGCCTCTACTCCTTCAAACGCGGGCGCACAAAACGTTGAGGCCCCTCAAACCGTCATGAAAGGCCGCCCGGATCAGCATGCGGTGGGCTTGGAAGACCGGCATATGCCACTTGTGCCAACCCCTGTCAGGCGCCGGGCTGCGGCACGATTCGGATATAGGGCTTCGGAACTTTCCAGTCTTGTGGGTAAATCTTCTTGGCTTCCTCGTCGGATACCGAACCTGCTATGATGACGTCCTCGCCCTGCTTCCGGTTCGCAGGCGTCGCAACCCGGCGTTTGGCTGTCAGCTGAAGGGAATCAATGACGCGAAGCACCTCGTCGAAATTGCGCCCTGTCGTCATTGGATAGACGAGAACCTGCTTGATCTTCTTATCCGGTCCGACAACGAACACGTTGCACACGGTCTGGTCGTCCGCAGGCGTCCTGCCTTCCGAAGTGCCGCTCGTGCTTGCCGGACGCATCCCATAGAGTTGGGAAAACGTAGGATTGGTATCGCCGATCATCAGGATGTTGGGCGCAGCGCCTTGGGTCTCCCTGATATCCTTGGCCCACTGCGAATGATTGTCCATTGGATCGACGCTGAGCCCGACGACCTTCACATTGCGCCGGTCGAACTCGGGCTTGATCCTGGCCATGTATCCCAGCTCTGTCGTGCAGACCGGGGTAAAGTTCATGGGATGAGAGAAGAGCACGCACCAGGAAGCACCGATCCAATCGTGGAAACGGATGCGCCCTTCCGTCGTCTCAGCTTCGAAATCCGGCGCGATATCGCAAATCTGCAGTGTCATCAGAAACCTCATGCCACAAGCGCGCCTCTTCGCCGGGTGACATATATATACTGCGGAACAGCACCGGTGAAGTGGCGCCCGGCAGGGGGCGAAATGCGCGCCGGCGGTACTTCGTGAGACTCCAGAAACATCGCCCCGAAGCGCCTGACCGGCATCTCTCCTTTCACGGCTGCACGAAGACTTCGGCATGTTCGACCGAGAAGCGCTCCAACTCCTCTACGACCGCTTCCAGATGAGCCTCCATCGCCCGGCGGGCCGCCGCAGTGTCATGGGTATCGAGAGCGCGAAAGATCTCCCAATGCTCCTCGAGAGTTATGACATGGCGCCGGGGCGAGGAGAGAAGGCGGCGCACCCGGTCGATATTCGCGCGCGAGGCGTCGATTACGGAAGCCACCCGCGGCATCTCCAATCCCTCAACCAGGATCGTATGGAATTCCAGATCCAGGGCATGGAAGCCGGGGCGATCTCCCCTCGAGACCGCCTCCTGCTGCGCCTCCAGGTTGCCGCGAAGGGCTTCGATAGCCATGGAGGACAGGCGCTTTGCGGCAGCCTCGGCCACCATGCCTTCCAGAGCCTGTCGGATCAGCATCGATTCCCTGACTTCGGAAAGGCGAATGCGTGCCGCGCGTGAACCGCGCTGGGGCAGGATCTCGACCAGCCCCTCGACCGCCAGACGCGCGAGAGCCTCGGAAACCGGAAATCGGGATACCCCGAGCGTCGCGCAGACAGCTCCCTTATCGATGAACTCGCCAGGAGCGAAATCGAGAGCCACGATGGCGGATCGGAGGCAGCGTTCCACCTGCTCGGTCGTATGCCCCCGTGCTCCCCGCTCGAGGCGAGCAAGGAAATTATATTTTTTTCTCTTGTCGATCGCGTCCATTTGCCTAACATGTTAGCCGAACCGATAGGCGGACGCCACATGCTTGTCGGGTCTCTTACACGAGCGGAGCCGCTCGTGATCATGTTCAACCGGCCGCAGAGCCGGCTTTTCGGAGAAACGCCTATGCCTTTTCTGACCCGCCGCCTAGCGTTCGGCCTCATCGCAGCCGCAACTGCTGTGCTACCTGCTCTGCCTGCCACAGCCCAGACGAAGCTGAAATGGGCCCACGTTTATGAGACCTCGGAGCCTTTCCATACCCAGTCCGTATGGGCGGCGCAGGAAATCGCGAAGCGAACCAGCAACCGCTACCAGATTGACGTGTATCCGGCATCCCAGCTCGGCAAGGAAAGCGACATCAATCAGGGCCTGTCGCTCGGCACCGTCGATATGATCATCTCCGGCCCAAGCTTCGCTGCGCGTAGTTATCCGCCGATCGGCGTCGGGTACTATCCCTATATCTTCCGAGACTCCGCCCATCTGCTCGCCTTCGCGAAGAGCGACGTCTTTAAGGATCTCAGCGCCGGCTACGCCGATAAGACAGGACACCAGATGGTGGCCCTCACTTACTATGGTGTGCGCCACAGTTCCACGAACAAGCCCTTCAAGACCTGCGCTGAAATGAAGGGCCTCAAGATTCGTGTGCCCGATGCTCCGGCCTATCTGGCGATGCCACGCTCCTGTGGTGCCAATACATCTCCGATCGCCTTCGCCGAAGTGTACCTGGCGCTTCAGAACGGCACCGTCGATGCGCAGGAGAACCCGCTGACGACTATCGAGGCAAAGAAATTCTTTGAGGTCCAGAAGCAGATCGTGCTCACCGGCCACATCGTCGATCATCTTGCAACGATCATCTCCAAGCAACTCTGGGCCAAACTCTCGGATGAAGATAAAAAAATCTTCACCGCCGTCGCTCAGGAAGCTGCCGTCCGCGCCTCGGGAGAGATCCAGGCGAAGGAAAAAGAACTGATCGAAACCTTTAAGCAGAAGGGCTTGACGATTACGGAGGTCAACAAGGACGATTTCAAGGAAGCGGTGATGAAGAACGTCACCTTGGAGTCCTTGGGCTATCGGAAAGCGGATTACGACAAGATCCAGGCGCTGAAGTCAGAGGGCCTCTGAGTTCCTTGGAAGGGCCGTCTCCGGGCGGCCCGCCTTTCTCATCGTTCTAAGGCCCCAACGGCATACCGCACCGCCAGGGGAATTGCTCCACGCTTCCAAGGACGAGGTTCAATGAGACATGACGACTGAAGTTCACACCCAAGTCAGCGCCGAAGAACTGGCACAGACGTTTGATGAGAGCGAGCATGCACCAGTGGACCTTTCGGGCTATGCCTTCGAGGATTGGCTAGCCCTGGCCCTGTTCTGGGCGATGGCGCTCGCCGTCTTCGTTCAATTCTTCACGCGCTACGTGTTGAATGATTCCTTCGCCTGGACGGAGGAGATCGCAACCAACCTGAATGTGGCCCTAGTCTTCGTCGGGTCGGCCATGTGCGTCCGCATGAGCCGCCACATTCAGGTCGATTTCCTCTATCGTTACCTCTCTCCTGGTCTTGGTCGCGCGCTGGCGACTGCCATCGATATCATCCGTGTCGCCTTCTTTGCCTATGGAACCCTCCTCATCTGGCGCTTCATGAGCATCGTTGGAGACGAGCAAATGACAACCATCGCTCTGCCAAAGAACCTCAGCTATGCGTTTGTCTTTATCGGCTTTGTCCTGATGTGTTTCCGCTCTGTTCAGGTTGCTGTGGCCAACTGGCGCCGCGGCTTTTCTGTGCTTGAGCGGCCTGAAGCATTCGATGCACCCTTGGTGGCGGAAACCTGATGCTTATCCTGATTGGCTCTTTCCTTGTTTTGATGATCCTTGGGCTGCCCGTGGCCATCTCGATGGCAGTCGCCTCCCTGCTCTACATCCTCGCCAGCGGTACGGTGCCTGACGTCATCGTTGCGCAACGCATGATCGCTGGCGTCGAGAGCTTTCCGCTTCTTGCAGTCCCCTTCTTCATCCTCGCCGGCAATCTCATGAATATCGCAGGCGTCACCGGCCGCATCTATTCATTCGCAGTCGCGCTCGTCGGCTGGATGAAAGGTGGCCTCGGGCAGGTGAATATCGTCGGATCGGTGGTTTTCTCAGGCATGTCAGGGACAGCCATCGCCGATGCGGCCGGTCTCGGAACGATCGAGATCAAGGCCATGAAAGACCATGGTTACTCGACTGAATTCGCCGTTGGCGTGACCGCGGCATCCGCAACCCTCGGGCCGATCATCCCGCCCTCCTTGCCGTTTGTGATTTACGGGATGATGGCGAACGTCTCCATCGGAGCCCTCTTCCTGGGGGGTCTTATTCCCGGCATCGTGATGACGCTCCTGATGATGGGCACCGTGGCCTACTTTGCCCATAAGAACGGCTGGGGTGCCGACACGCCCTTCTCATGGCATCAACTTGGCAATGCCACCATTGAGGTTGTCATCGTTCTTGCGTTTCCTGTCACCGTATGGCTGATGATTCAGGCCGGGCTCTCACCCAACGTCTCCATCGGTATCGCGCTGGCTGTGCTTCTCGCCCTTGACTGGTATTTCGACTTCTCGGCCGTGATGGCCCTGATGGCACCCGTCATCCTGATCGGCGGCATGACGCTTGGCCTCTTCACCCCGACCGAGGCAGCTGTTGCGGCCGTCCTCTGGTCGTTGTTTCTGGGCCTTGTCCGCTATCGCTCCATGACGTTCCGGAGTCTGGCCAAGGCAACCTTCGACACCATCGAGACAACGGCTTCGGTTCTCTTCATTGTGACTGCGGCGTCGATCTTCGCATGGCTTCTAACCGTCAGTCAGGCGGCACAGATCCTCTCGGATGCCATCCTTGGCTTCACGCAGAACAAGTGGGTGTTCCTGCTGCTGGCCAATATTCTTATCCTATTCGTCGGCTGCTTCATCGATACCATCGCGGCCATCACCATCCTCGTGCCGATTCTGCTGCCGATCGTTCTGAAGCTTGGCATCGACCCGATCCATTTCGGGCTCATCATGACTCTGAACCTGATGATCGGATTGCTTCATCCGCCTCTCGGCATGGTGCTCTTCGTCTTGGCAAGAGTATCCAGGCTTTCCGTCGAGCGCACTACTGTGGCGATCTTGCCTTGGCTCGTGCCCTTGATGCTCGCGCTCATCGCAATCACCTATATTCCGGAACTGACTCTTTGGCTCCCGCAGAAGATGGGATTGGGGCGGTAATGAATTGTTCGATAGACATATATGACCATTGATGAGACATTCATGAACACTCCCCGCACGATCCGCCTCTCACCCGATGATAACGTCGTCATCGCCATCGATCTCGTGAAGCAGGGCGCCAGCGCCGCAGGATTGACCGCCCGCGAGCGGATCCTGCGCGGTCACAAGATGGCGGCGGGGCCGATTCGTGAGGGAGAGCCTATCAGGAAGTTCGGCCAGATCATCGGCTTTGCCAAGACCCATATCGCCCCGGGCGAATGGGTGCATGAGCACAATGTCGGCTTGCACGACTTCGAGCGCGATTACGCATTCTGCGTCGACGCACGGGAGGACGATCTGCTTCCGGCCGATATTCGGGCCACCTTCCAGGGATACCGCCGTGCTTCGGGCCGGACAGGCACCCGCAACTATATCGGGATCCTGACATCGGTGAATTGCTCGGCCTCCGTTGCACGTTTTGCCGCAGCTGAAGTGGAGCGCTCCGGGGTTCTTCGCGATTATCCCGGCATTGATGGTATCGTGGCGATCGTCCACGGCACAGGCTGCGGACACGCGGCTTATGGCGAAGGGTTCGATATCCTGCGCCGCACACAATGGGGGTATGCGAGCCATCCCAATTTCGCCGGCGTAATCATGGTCGGCCTCGGCTGCGAGGTGTTCCAAATCGGCCGGATGAAGCAGGAGTATGGCCTGACGGAAAGCGAAACATTCCGCACGCTCACCATCCAGGAGACAGGTGGCACCAGGCGCACCGTGCAGGCCATTGTCGATGCTGTGAAGGACATGCTCCCGATCGTCGCCAAGGCTCAGCGCGAGACGCGCCCCGCATCGGAGCTGGTGCTCGCCCTCCAATGTGGCGGTTCCGACGGCTATTCGGCCCTCACCGCCAACCCGGCCCTCGGCGTCGCGTCGGATCTGCTGGTACGCCACGGCGGAACGTCGATCCTGTCCGAAACACCTGAGATCTACGGGGCGGAGCATCTGCTAACCCGACGGGCCGCCACGCGGGATGTCGGCGAAAAGCTCGTTTCGCGGATCAGGTGGTGGGAGGATTATACGGCTCGCAACGGCGGCGAGATGAACAACAATCCATCACCCGGCAACAAGGCAGGCGGACTGACGACGATCCTCGAAAAGTCCCTAGGGGCGGCGGCGAAAGGCGGACGCTCCACGCTTCGTGCCGTTTACGAATATGCCGAGCCGGTAAAGGATCATGGTTTCGTCTATATGGATACGCCAGGCTACGATCCTGTCGCCGCGACGGGCCAAGTGGCCGGCGGTGCAAACCTGATTGCCTTCACCACCGGACGGGGCTCGGCTTTCGGCTGCAAGCCAGTGCCGTCCCTGAAGCTCGCCACGAACTCCGATATCTACCGCCGCATGCTGGACGACATGGATATCAACTGCGGCGATATCCTCGACGGCGTTTCTCTCGAGGCGAAGGGAAAGGAGATCTTTGAGATCCTTCTGCGCGTCGCATCCGGGGAGCATACGAAGTCGGAAGACCTCGGCTACGGTGACCTTGAGTTCGTTCCCTGGCAGGTCGGCGCGACGATGTGAGCACACTTAGGCAATCGATATATCATTCCAAGTAAACCTCGTCGCAGATGCCCGTGCGACAAATCTCCTGCCCGGGACTGCGTTAACCAAAAAGTAACCATGCCGAAGCGAATATCGTCGTGCTGATCCAGCACGGATCAACACTCTCCCATAAGCGAACGGGGCGCGGATGTACCGCCTCGATTCGCTTTGGGATGCAGTGGCAGTATGCAGGGGACCCGGATCCAGAGGTGACCCAGCGGGTCTCGATTTCCTCATGGATGCCAATTGCTGTCATCCAAGCCCCAGGATGGATGACTGACACAGGCGGAAACTACCGCCTCCTTAGCCAAGCACGTAAAGGACCACTCCAAGCGCTGCAATCACACCGACGAACGCGTAAGGATACCAAGTGGGAAAGGGCTTTTCGTGACCGTTGAAGCTCAAGCAGGATCTCCTGGACTAAGAGGCACGCCCTCTCTTCTTCGCGCAAAATGGTATTTTCGTGAAAACCATTTTGAGAATTGCCGAGGTTCCGTGTGGGAGCAAGATCTGGGACGAAGCAAGGAATGAGCCTTGATATTCCTCATAATGGCGTAACGGACTCCAGGAAAATTACTTTGAAGCACTTTTAAAGAAGCGAATTCCATCCCGATCTCAATGCGGTAGCGGCTGTTTTAGAATACCTCTGATTTTATCCTAAGCCCTTGATCAATCTGGATTCTTTCAGATATCTCATCGGGGATGCCCGCGGGAATTCTCCCGATCTTGGGCATTCGATTGACCTGCCGACGACACCCGCGCTCAGCGCCTTCATCGAAGGCTCCCGAACTGCGCATCACGTCGGACAGTCGCTCGCCAGCATGAGGAGAACGAATTCATGGGCATGAGCACCTGGAATGAGCCTGGGTTTGCAGCCGGCAGCGTCTTCGCATGCTTGGCCCTGCTCCTGCCTTTCAGCGGGACAGCACTTGCTCAGGACAGCGAATCGCCTTCAAGCCCCTTGCGCATCGAGTTGAACAAGGTCGAGGCATCAGGAGACAGCTGCAGGACCTACTTCCTCATCGACAATCAAAAGGGCGAAAGCTGGAAATCCCTGAAGCTCGATCTGTTCGCTCTCGATACCGATGGCGTGGCTGCCAAGAGGATTGCCGTGGAGATAGGTCCGGTGCCTCGCCGCAAGACGCTCATCAAGCTCTTCGACTTCCCCGGGCTGAACTGCTCCCGCTTCGGACGTGTTCTCCTCAACGATGTCCTGACATGCGAAGGCGCAACCAGTTCTCGTGAAGATTGTCTGTCCGTGATCGAGACGGCCTCCAAGATCGACACCGTATCCTTCGTGAAGTGAGATTGCCATCATGAACGAGATCATGCCTGCGGCATCGCATGACATGTCTTTCCTCGGCCTGTTTCTGCAAGCCGATCCGATCGTCAAGAGCGTCATGATCCTGCTCGTTCTGGCCTCTCTCGGCTGCTGGACGATCGTATTCGAGAAGCTTCTGCGCTTCAGTAACATCCGTCGTCAGGCCCGTGCTTTCGAAGCTGCGGCTCGCTCGGGCGACAGGCTTCATCCGCAGATGGCTGGGGCGACAGGCCGGATCGTCGCGGCAGGTCATGAGGCCTGGCGCGATCAGGATGTTTCCGAGAGTCGTGCGGAGCGGCGGGAACGTATCGAGCGCGCCATGCGGGCTGCGCTCTCCGTCGATATGCGCCAGCTTCAAATCGGCTTGCCCTTTCTGGCCACCATCGGCTCGGCAGCACCCTTCATTGGTCTGTTCGGCACGGTCTGGGGCATCATGAACTCCTTCTCGGCCATCGCTGCGAGCCAGGATACGAGCCTCTCCGTCGTGGCGCCCGGCATTGCCGAAGCCTTGTTCGCAACGGCCATCGGCCTCGTGGCAGCTATTCCTGCCGTGATCGCCTACAACAAGCTGACGACGGATCTCGGCCGCCTGCAGCAATCTTTTGCCGCCGGCATCACGGCGCTCGGTGACCGTCTGGCTCGCGACCGCAAATCCCACGTTCGAGCAGAGGCTGCCGAATAATGGGTATGGGACCAATCCGGACGCAGGACACGGACGACGAGTTCGGCACCGCCCCTCTGTCCGAGATCAACGTTACGCCGCTCGTGGACGTGATGCTCGTTCTGCTCATCATCTTCATGGTGGCCGCACCGCTCATGACTGTCGGCGTGCCCGTGCAGCTGCCGAAGACGGCGGCGCCGAAAGTATCGCAGCCGAAGCAGCCGGTCGTCGTCACCATCGACGCGCAGGGGCAGCCGTTCCTCGACAAGGAACCCCTTGCCCCTGAGACCATGATGCCGCGTCTGCGGCAGCTTGCGAGCGTAGACCCGAGCCAGGTTGTCCTGGTCCGCGGCGACAAGGCCGTTCCATACGGGCGCATCATTGAGATCATGGGCCAGATCAACGCTGCAGGCTTCAGCAAGGTGTCCCTGATCGCGCAGGCTCCTAGCGGATCCACCGCGCAATAGCACCTGCAGCAGGTCCGATGTTCGTTCAAAGCATAAGATCGACGCAGGAGCCGAGCCGGCTCGGGATTGCCTTCATCGCGGCGCTCCTTCTGCATGGCGCCGCACTGACGGCGGTGACACTGTGGCCGTCCGATGCCGAGAACCCGCCCGGCGAGCAGGAGATCACTATCGATCTCGCCCCCGCGATGGAGGAGATCGTTTCTGTCGGCCCATCTCTCGAACAGTCCCGGGAGGTACCGCCTGTCGAGACGGAGCCTCTGCCAATTGAACCGGAGACTGTCGAAGAGCAGCCTCCCGAGGAGATTGTCGAGACCCAGCCGCAGGAAGTGACCGAAGCTGTGCCTGTGGAGGTCTTGCCGGTCGAACAGGAGACGACGCAGACAGACGCTGTCATCCTCCCGCCGCCTGAAGTTGTGGTCGCCAAGCCACTCGAGGAGAAGCCCGCCCCCAAGCCTGAGAGGAAGCCTGCGCCGAAGCCCGTGGAGCGCAAGCCCCGTCCACGCCCGACGGTCGCGGAGCCGAAGCCGCTTCCGTCGGACGCGCGCCAGGGGCAGGCTTCAGCCTCGCGGGAGAATACGGGCGGTCAGGCAGCTTCGGCCGATCCGAACGCGCGTAACCGCTACTTGGCCAGTCTTGTAGCTTCATTGCGCAATCGGCTGCGATATCCAGACGTCGCACGGAACCAGGGGGTGACGGGTGTCGCAACCGTGCGGTTTACCATGGACCGGTCGGGCCGCATCGTCAGCGCGGCTCTTGTGCGGAGCGCAGGTCACCCAGCCCTCGATCAGGCTGCGCTTGCTGCGGCAAGCCCTGGATCGTCCCTTCCGCCCATACCGGACTTCATCCCGCAATCGTCATTCACCGTGCCGCTACGCTTCAACTTGCGTTGAGCTGAACTGCGGTCACGAACTTGACGGTCGCAGGATCGCGACTACCCTGTCCTCGACGCCGCCAGCCACTTGCACTGCAGCCGTTAAGATCCTGCAGATGGGCTGCCAAAAATGACAGGGAGAATCGCCATGTCCGAGAAAGCCTTTGCGTCGACGGGGGACACGGCGGCGAAGACGGTGTCGTTTACGGAGATCGGGCCGGATCTGTACGCCTACACGGCCGAGGGCGATCCCAACTCCGGCATCATCGTGGGCGACGAGGGCTGCCTGGTCATCGATGCCCAGGCAACGCCCGCCATGGCCGAGGACGTGATCGCCCGCGTGCGAACCGTCACCGACAAGCCGATCCAGTACGTGGTGCTCTCGCATTACCACGCGGTGCGCGTGCTCGGCGCCTCGGCCTACCAGGCGCAGGGCATCATCGCGTCGAATGCCACCTACGATCTCATCGTCGAGCGCGGCGAGCAGGACAAGGCCTCCGAGATCGGCCGCTTCCCGCGCCTGTTCCGCGGCGAGAGCAGCATCCCGCCCGGCCTGACCTGGCCGACGCTGACCTTCGAGAGCGGCATGTCGGTGTTCTTAGGAAAACGCGAGGTCAAGCTGTTCCATCTGGGGGCCGGCCACACGGCGGGCGACATCGTCGCCTGGGTGCCGGATGCCGAGGTGATGTTCACCGGCGATCTGGTGGAGTATCACTCCGCCTGCTATTGCGGCGACGCCTACCTGCGCGAGTGGCCGCAGACGCTGGATGCGATCCTCGACTTCCAGCCCAGGGCGATCGCGCCGGGCCGGGGCGCCGCGCTGCAGGGCGAGCAGGCGGTGCGCGAGGCGGTGGCGATGACGCGCGACTTCGTCACCACCCTCTATGGAGCCGCGGAGTTGTCGGTGGCGCGGGGGCGCTCCCTGAAGGAGACCTTCGCCGCCACGCGCGCGGTGATGGATCCGAAGTTCGGCGACTTTGCCATCTACGAGCACTGCCTGCCGTTCAACGTCTCGCGCGCGTTTGACGAGGCCTCCGGCATCGACCACCCCGTCATCTGGACCGCCAAACGCGACCACGATATGTGGGCCGAACTCCAGGGATAGCTGGTACGAACTGGAGGAAATGGACACGCCATGAACACCCGCAAGATCCTCTACCAGTTCGGCTACCGCCGGTGCGCGGACCAGGATCGCCCCTCCCCATCCCGACACCCTGTCATCGTCGTCGGTGCGGGACCTGTCGGGCTTTGCACGGCCATGGACCTGGCGCAGCGCGGCATTCCCGTAGTGCTTCTCGATGATGCGGATCGGATTGGAGAAGGGTCACGCGGCATCTGCTATGCGAAGCGCACCCTCGAAATCCTCGACAGACTCGGCGTTGCCGGAAGCTGTCTTGAAAAAGGCGTGACCTGGAAACTCGGCAAGGTGTTTCAGGGTGACGATCAGCTCTACGACTTCGACCTTCTGCCCGAGGACGGGCACAAGATGCCGGCCTTCATCAACTTGCAGCAGTATTATCTTGAGCGTGCACTCGTGGAGCGCGCCGCGGAACTGCCCAATCTTGACATTCGCTGGCGCAACAAAGTGAGTGATCTCAAGCACCGCAACGACGGCGTGACGCTCACCATCGAGACACCCGAGGGATCCTACGATCTTGATGCCGATTGGGTGGTGGCGGCGGACGGTGCGCGCTCGTCCTTACGCGGAATGCTCGGGCTCAAGTTCCAGGGTGAGGTCTTCGAGGATCGCTTTCTTATCGCGGATGTGAAGATGAAGGGTGATTTTCCGCCCGAGCGCTGGTTCTGGTTCGACCCGCCCTTTCACGACGGCCGCTCTGCTCTTCTTCACAAGCAGCCGGATGATGTCTGGCGCATCGACCTGCAGCTCGGTCCCGATGCAGATGCGAAGGCCGAGCAGGCGCCTGAGCGCGTAATTCCCCGGCTCCGCCAGATGCTGGGGCATGACGCCTTCACACTCGAATGGGTATCGGTCTACACGTTTCAGTGCCGGCGCCTCGAGCGTTTCGTGCACGGCCGCGTGATCTTTGCCGGCGACGCCGCCCATCAGGTTTCGCCCTTCGGCGCTCGTGGTGCGAATTCCGGCATTCAGGATGCGGAAAACCTTGCCTGGAAGCTCGCGCTCGTCCTCAAAGGCGAGGCACCGGAAGGTTTGATCGATACCTACGATCTCGAACGCTCCGCAGCCGCAGACGAGAATATTGGCCATTCGACCCGTTCGACGGATTTCATCGCTCCGCGCTCGGCACAGGAGCTGCGCTTTCGCGATGCCACCCTTGCTCTCGCGCGTCATGCGCCTTTTGCCAAGCGAATGGTGAATTCCGGCAGGCTTTCGATGCCGTCGACCTATGAGACGCCTCTGTCGACTCCCGATAGCGACGCATGGTCCGGTTCGGCGCGGCTCGGCGCGCCTCTGCCCGATGTTCCCATGCGCGACAGCAGCGGCCAGCCGATCTGGCTGCTCGAGGCTGTGGGCGGTGAGGAAACCCTCATCCATGTTCCCAATGGAGCTACCCTGCCAACCGGCAAGCGCGTTCTCGTCATCGGCAAAGACCTGATCGATGTGGAAGGCCTCTTTGCCGAGCGGTTCGACACGACCTCCGGCAGCACCTACCTCGTACGCCCTGACCAGCACCTTGCGGCACGCTGGCGTCGTGCGACGCCTCCGTTGATCGAACGCGCCTCCCTTCGCATGAAGGGATTCGAAGGGGACTATGTATGAGCGCACTCGTGACCGAAAGCCGCTTCTCCGATCCGGATCGGGCCTATCGTGCACTGATCGAGGCCCATCGGGGCTTGTCGGACGAGGAGAGCGCCGCGCTCAATTCCTCCCTCGTGCTGATCCTCGCCAATCATATCGGCGACCAAGCCGTGCTCCAGGAGGCACTCGCCCTTGCCAAGCAGACCATGGAGCAGACGCAGCCGGCGTCAGGTTGATGCGGCAGATGAATTACGCGACACCGAGATAGGCCGCCTTGACCTGAGGATCGGCAAGGAGCGTGGAGCCTGCTCCGCTATAGGCCACCTTGCCGGTTTCCAGCACGTAGCCGCGATCTGCAATCGCCAAAGCCGCGCTGGCGTTCTGCTCGACAAGGAGAACGGTGATGCCGTCCTTCTTGAGCGACACGATGGCTTCCAGGATCTGATCGACAAGGAGCGGCGACAGACCCAGCGACGGTTCGTCCAGCAGCAGCAGCTTGGGACGCCCCATGAGCGCACGCCCGATCGCCAGCATCTGCTGTTGACCGCCCGACAATCCGCCCGCCATAAGATGCTTTTTCTCCGCAAGTATCGGAAACATCGCAAAGATGCGATCGCGATCCTGACCGATCTCTCTGTCACGTCGCCGATAGGCACCAAGCCGCAGATTGTCCTCGACGCTCAGCGGCCCGAACACCTGCCTGCCTTCCGGCGATTGCGTAATGCCCAGCTCCACCCTCAGGTGAGGCGGCAGGCGGTCAATGCGCTCTCCCTTGAAGCGGATCTCGCCGCCGGTGATCGGCTGGATGCCCGAGAGCGTACGCAGCAGCGTCGTCTTGCCCGCCCCGTTGGATCCGATCAGCGCAACAATCTCGCCAGTCTGAACATCGAGATCGATGCCCTTGAGCACCTCGATCCGTCCATAGGCGCTGCGCAGGTTTGCGACCTCAAGCACGGGCAGCCTCCCGTGCACCGTGTTGTCCCAGATAAGCCTCGAGGACCCTTGGATCATCGCGCACCTCTCGCGGCGTTCCTTCGGCAAGCGGGCGTCCGCGCTCGAGCACAAGAATTCTGTCGGAGATCTTCATCACGAGCTTCATGTCATGCTCAACAAGAACGACAGCCACACCTCTGTCGGCGACCTGGCGGATCAAGTGGTCGATCTCTTCGGTTTCCACCGCATTGCAGCCGGCGGCAGGCTCATCGAGAAGAAGCACACGCGGTTCAGCGGCAAGCGCGCGGGCAACTTCGAGGCGCTTGCAGGCGCCGTATGGTAACGAACCTGCGGGAACATCGGCGACGTCCTTCAAGCCCACATAGGCGAGAAGATCGAGAGCCGCCGTCCTTGTTTCGCGGTTCTGGCGCGTGACCGCAGGAGTTCTGAACAAGGCCGGCAGAAGGCTGCAGTTTTCTCGGAGATGGCGCCCCACCATCACGTTCTCGCAGGCAGTCATACGCTGGAAGATCTGCAGATTCTGGAAGGTTCGGGATAGCCCACGCGCGGCCAGCTTGTGAGGAGCAAGCCCTGTCACATCCTCGTTGGCGAGCTGAATCGAGCCGCGGCTCGCGGCATAGACACCGGATACGATATTGAAGAGGGTTGTCTTACCGGCTCCATTCGGTCCGATGATCGACAGGATCTGTCCGGGGGTGACCGAGAAACTCACCCCGTCGACCGCCTTCACGCCGCCGAAGGAAATGCCGATATCCGTTGCCTTCAGGATGCTCATGAGCGTGCCCTCCGGAAGACGAGGGCCGAGAGGCTCGGCACGATGCCATTGCGCATGAAGATCATCGCCACGATGATGATGAGGCCGAGCAGAAGATGCTCGTATTCCTGAAAGACGGTCAGAGCCTGCGGAAGCGTCACAAGGACGGCTGCGCCGACGATGCTCCCGACAACGGATCCGAGACCGCCGATCACCACGATGGTGACAAGTTCCACGGAATGCAGGAAGCCGGCCTGATCCGGATTGATGAAGCCGTTCATGAACGCAAGGGCGGAACCTGCAACCGAAGCATAGACGGCGGCGATCACGAAGGCCTGCAACTTGAAGCGGGCGACATCGAGACCGACCACCTGCGCAGCCACCTCACTGTCATGCAGGGCGCGGAAGGCCCGGCCTGTGGGCGTCTCGTCGAGATTAAGCGCGATCCAGGTTCCGATGAGCAGGAGCCCCCCCGTCACCCAGTACCATGTATAGGACCCGCTGACCCGCCAGCCGAAGAGAGACAGTCGTTCAACCGGCATGCCATCCGGTCCGCCGGTCCAGCGGCTTTCCGTCGTGATGACGAGAGCCACGAGGACGCCAAGGCCCAAAGTGGCGATGGCGAGATAATGCCCTTTCAGCCGCAGGATCGGACGGCCGACCAGATAGGCGAGAACCGCCGAGAGGAGGGCTCCGATGAGAATCGCAACCCATGGAGGAATGCCAAGATGCGTCGGCCCGATAGCTACGGCATAGGCGCCGATGCCGAAGAACGCTGCATGTCCCAGGCTGACCTGACCCGCCTGCCCCATGAGGATGTTGAGGCCGATAGCCGCGAGCGCGGACACCCATACGAGCGAGGCGACGCGAAAATAGTAGCTCGACGGAAAGATGAGCGGGAGAATGGCGATCACGACCGCCAGCACCGCGAGTGTGATGAAGCGTTGGTTTACCAAGGCACGCATTCTCACACCCTCTCCACGGCACGGCGCCCGAACAGGCCCTGAGGCGCCGCGAACAGGACGATGAGGATGACCAGGAACGCAAAGGCATCCTTGTAGGTCGAGCTGATATAGCCGGCGCCGAATGCCTCCAGCAGGCCGAGCAACATACCGCCGACGACCGCGCCGACCGGATTCCCCATGCCGCCCAGCATGGCGGCGGCAAAGCCCTTCAAGGCCAGCAGCGTGCCGACGTCGTAGCTCGTCAGGGTGATCGGCGTGACGAGTATCCCGGCAATCGCCCCGATGGCGGCGGAGCCGCCGAAGGCGAGCGCCATGATCGTGGTCGTGTTGATGCCGACCAGACGCGCTGCCAGACGGTTCGCGGCCGTTGCCAGCACAGCCTTGCCGAGAAGCGTATGTTCGAGAAAGATATAAAGGGCAAGGACGACGACCGCCGTACCTCCGAGCACCCAGAAGCTCTGTGGCTGGACGGCAGCGCCCAGCATATCAACCGGCGTGTCGCCCGTGAAAGCGGGCAGTTTATGAAATTGCTTGTCGAAGACGATGGCCGCGAGGCCACGCAACAGAATCGATGCACCGATGGTGATGATGATGAGCGTCACGGCCGATGCGCCACGCGCCGGCTCGATGGCGAAGCGATGCAGCAGGAGCCCGATCGCAATGGCTGCACAGATGGCGATCACGGCTGCCAGCGGCAGGGGCACACCAGCAGCAGCCGCGAACACCGTCACCATGCCGCCGAGCATAACGAACTCGCCCTGCGCGAAATTCACCACCCCCGAGGCGTTGTAGATCAGGGTGAAGCCAAGTGCGACCAGTGCATAGACGGCTCCGACCGTCAGACCGGAAATGAGGAACTGGAGAAACTCGGCCATCATGCTGTCCCGCGACCTTCAGGTTGCCGGACAGGAGGCTGATCGTCAGCCTCCTGTCC
This sequence comes from Microvirga sp. 3-52, assembly GCF_018383585.1. GTDB lineage: Bacteria > Pseudomonadota > Alphaproteobacteria > Rhizobiales > Beijerinckiaceae > Microvirga. The sequence goes on along the minus strand of NZ_JAHAMK010000003.1, from coordinate 68,806 downwards.
GATCGTTTGCAGCGAGAGATCAGCTTCCGGAGGCGACAAGGTTCCAGTCGCCGCCCTTGATCTCGAGCATGCGGAACGCCGAGAGATCGAGGCCGAGATGGTCGGCCGGTGACATGTTCACGATGCCGCCTGTGCCGACGAACCCCTTGGTCTTCTCGATCTCGTCGCGGATCTTCTGGGGATCGGTCGAGTTCGCGCGCTTCATGGCCTCGACCAGAATGAAGAGACCGTCATAGGCATGGCCGCCGAAGGTCGAGACCGGCTGCTTCGTGGCGGTCTCGTAGGCCTGCCTGTACTCGGTCACGACCTTTTTCTGCGGATCGCTCTCTGGCAGTTTATCGCCGACGAGGAGAGCCGCGGCCGGCAGGCGAACGCCTTCCGCGGCAGCGCCTGCCAGATCGATGAAGCTCTTCGAGGCTACGCCGTGGCTCTGGTAAAATGGGATGTTGGTCATGCCGAGCTGGGCATAGTTGCGTGTCACGATGGCCGGTCCCTGGCCGAAGCCCGGATTGACCACAGCCTGCACGCCGGCCGTATTCTTGATCTTCGTGAGCTGAGCGGTCATGTCGCTGTCGCGCGGGCCGTAATTCTCGTCGATCAGAATCTGCATGCCATAATTTGGCGCGACCTTGACGCATTGCGCACGCATGGATGCGCCGAAACCGTCCGTGCCCGAGATCAGGCCGATCTTGGTGAGATTGCGCTTCTTCAGATCCTCGAAGATCTTCTCGCACGCCATCTTGTCGGTGTGCGGCGTCTTGAAGACGAATTTGCGGACCGGATCGATCACCTCGATGGCACCGGCCAGAGAGATGAAGGGAACCTGCGCCTCTTCGAACACCGGGATCATCGCCATGGTGCTGCCGGTAGTCGTGCCGCCGACCATCGCAATCACCTCGTCATCCTCGATGAGGCGAGTCGCGAAGGTACGCGCCTTGTTGGCATCACCGCCGTCATCGTAAATCACGAGCTCGATCTTCTTGCCGGCAACGCCGCCAGCCGCATTGATCTTGTCGACATAGATCTTAAGCGTCTTGTCCTCGGGCTCACCAAGGAAAGACGACGGTCCAGTAACCGAGAGAACCGATCCGATCTTGACGGTATCCTGCGCGAGCGCACCTTGAGCGAGACCGAGCCCCATGGCACTGGCGACCAGCAGGGTTTTAAGAGTTGCCTTCGAGTTCATTTGTTTCCTCCGGGTTTCGTTGTCGTTTGTTGTTCTTATTGTTGCGCAAAGCGTCAGGCTGCCAAGAGCCTGCGGATCGTTGCGGGAAGAGAGCAATGGGAAGGGATTGTGCAAAGCCGGCGCAGCTTTGCACGCGTATCCTGTCGACCGTCGAAACACGCCATCCCGCTATGCTCCCTGAAGGGCCGAGTATTGGCTCATTGACGCTGCTTCTTCCATCAATATAATTGACCGGACGGTTGGTCAATAGTAAACAAGTCGCAAGACCATCCGCTTGCCATCAGCGAAAATTCGGGAGGGCCATGGTGGAGAACGATCTCATCGTTACGGAGCCTCGAGAGGGCTATCGCGTCATCACCCTCAACAGGCCCGATCGCCTGAATTCCTTCAACGAGGCGATGCATGCGGCCCTGATGTCCGCCCTTGACGACGCCGAAACCGACGGCAGCTGCCGCGCTCTCATTCTCACCGGTGCCGGACGCGGATTCTGTGCTGGACAGGATCTCTCGGACCGTGTCTTCAGACCCGGCCAGGTTCCGGATCTCTCGTCCACCCTGGAGCGTCTCTACAATCCCTTGGTGCGCAAAATCCGTTCGCTGGGGATGCCCGTCATCTGTGCGGTCAACGGCGTTGCAGCGGGAGCTGGCGCCAACATTGCCCTTGCCTGCGACATCGTCCTGGCGGCCCGTTCGGCCAAGTTCATCCAGGCCTTCGCCAAGCTCGGCCTCGTCCCGGACTCAGGCGGGACCTGGTTCCTGCCGCGCCTCGTCGGCACGGCGCGCGCCCGCGCCCTCGCCCTGCTGGCCGAGCCGGTTCTGGCGGAGCAGGCAGAAGTCTGGGGCATGATCTGGAAAGCGGTCGACGACGCCGTCCTGATGGATGAGGCGCATCGCCTCGCCGCTCACTTTGCGGTTCAGCCGACTGTCGGCCTTGGGTTGATCAAGCAGGCGCTCGATGCATCCGAGACGAATGATCTCGACCAGCAGCTCGATCTGGAACGCGATCTGCAGGGGCAGGCCGGCCGCACGCCGGATTATCTCGAAGGCGTCACGGCCTTCTTCGAGAAGCGTCAGCCAAAATTCTCCGGGAGGGCCTGATGGACGTGCAACCGTCTCTCTCCAATGATGGACCGCAGAAGGTCGCCCAGGCTTGCGCGGAAGCCATGTGGGCTGGGGATCAGGCAAGCCAGGGACTTGGCATGGTGGTCGAGCGCGTATCACCGGGCGAGGCGGTGATCTCAATGACGATCCGCCCCGACATGACGAACGGACACGGCATCTGCCACGGCGGTTTCATCTTCACGCTTGCCGATTCGGCCTTCGCCTTCGCGTGCAACACCTACAATCAGCGGACGGTGGCCCAGCACTGCGCGGTGACGTTCCTGCAGCCGGCCCGGCGAGGCGACAAGCTCACGGCCCATGCGGTCGAGCGCAATCGCTTAGGACGCTCCGGCATCTATGACGTGACCATCCGCGACGGCAAAGGCGAGGTGGTTGCCGAATTCCGCGGTCATTCCCGCACCATCGCCGGCACGCTTCTTGGCCCCGAGACCGATCAAGACACCCAATAAGAATGAACGAATGGGAGGTTCCCTTGCTTCAGATCCCGCTCCGCAAGTTGTCCGAGCTCAAGCCCCAGCCGGCGCTTCTCGATCGCTTCGAACTGGCATCACGGGACGAGCTTGCCGCCTGGCAGCGTGAGCGCCTCGCCTGGACCTTGCGCCATGCCTATGAGAACGTGCCGCACTACAAGGCGAAGCTCGACGCGGCGGGCGTTCATCCGGATGATTTCAAGGATCTGGGCGATCTCGCCAAATTCCCCTTCACCACCAAGTCCGACCTACGGGACAATTATCCCTTCGGCATGTTCGCCGTCCCTCAAGACCAGATCGCCCGTGTGCACGGCTCGTCGGGGACCACCGGCAAGCCTACGGTGGTCGGCTACACGAAGCGTGACATCGACACCTGGGCCGACGTGGTGGCCCGCTCGATCAGGGCGAGCGGAGGGCGTCCGGGCATGAAGGTGCATGTGGCCTATGGCTACGGCCTCTTCACGGGTGGATTAGGCGCGCATTACGGCGCCGAGCGCCTCGGCTGCATGGTCATCCCCATGTCAGGCGGCATGACCGAGCGCCAGGTCCAGCTGATCCAGGACTTCCAGCCCGACATCATCATGGTCACACCGTCCTACATGCTGGCGATCCTCGACGAGTTCCGGAAACAGGGCCTCGATCCGCGCCAATCCTCGCTGAAGGTCGGCATCTTCGGCGCCGAGCCCTGGACGAACGCCATGCGGGCGGAGATCGAGGAAGCCTTTGACATCCATGCCGTCGACATCTACGGGCTCTCGGAAGTCATGGGTCCCGGTGTCGCCTGCGAGTGCGTGGAGAGCAAGGACGGGCTGCACATCTGGGAAGATCACTTCTATCCCGAGGTGATCGATCCGCTGACGGGCGAGGTTCTTCCGGACGGCGAAGAGGGTGAACTCGTCTTCACCTCACTGACCAAGGAAGCGATGCCCGTCATCCGCTACCGCACCCGGGATCTGACGCGTCTCCTGCCCGGCACCGCACGCAGCATGCGCCGCATGGAGAAGATCACCGGGCGCACCGACGACATGATGATCATCCGCGGCGTCAACGTCTTCCCGACCCAGATCGAGGAAAAGCTCCTCACGATCCAGGCCTTGTCGGGGCATTACCAGATCATCCTGACCCGCGAGGGACGGATGGACCAGATGGAGATCCGGGCAGAGATCCGGCCGGACTCCGATTACCCGGAAACAAGGAAGGCGGCCGCCGAGCGCCTGAGCCAGGCCATCAAGGATACCATCGGCATCACGGCCCAGGTGAATGTCCTCGATCCGGAAGGGATCGAGCGCTCGCTAGGCAAGGCACGGCGCGTCATCGACCGCAGACCCAAAGAATAGAAGAGCCCCATGGCACGCACCCGCGCCACCGATTACGACGACAAGCGTCGGGCGATTCTCGATCGCTCGGCCGAGCTTTTTGCCGAGCATGGCTACGACCGCGCGTCGATGAGCAGGATCGCAGAGGCCTGTGGCGTCTCAAAGGCCAATCTCTATCACTACTACAAGGACAAGGAGGAACTGCTCTTCGACGTCATCCGCTTTCACCTCGAAGAGCTGCTTGAAGTCGTGGAGGCCGCCGACCATCCGGACCTTGCGCCGGAAGCGCGCCTCAAGGAACTGGTCGCGGCCCTGCTGGAAGCCTATCGCGACGCCGATGCCCAGCACAGCGTGCAGATCAACGGCCTGCGCCTGCTGCCCTCCGACCGCCAGGGCGAACTCAAGACGATGGAGCGCGACCTGGTGCGGATCTTCTCCGATGCCGTTGCAGGCGTTGCGCCGCAGCTCAAGGGAACCAAATTGCTCAAGCCGGTGACCATGTCCCTCTTCGGCATGATCAACTGGCATTATCTCTGGTTCAAGAACACCGGCGAGGTGACCCGCGCGGATTATGCCGAGCTGGTTTCGCAGCTCATCGTGGACGGCACACGCAATCTCCATGCGGAATCCGCCGGCTCATCGCGGCGCGTCAGCGCTGCGGGATAGCGCGTCTGGAAAGCCTTGCCGGCCAAAGGTCACTGCAGGGAGACCTGATCGCCGATCTCGAGCGAAGCCTGTCCCGGGACGCCAAGTCCAAAGCGCGACAGCATCGGATGAATGAGATCCTGCCATTGGGCACTTAGCCCTTCCCTGCCCTTCTGACGCAATCCGTACTTACGGTGCTGAGCGAAATGATCCGACGTACTGCTGCCGAAGGTGTCGGCCACGCGCGGATACCAATAGTTGACGGATGCCTGGGCGTCCGTCCTGTCGTGTCCCCTCGCCAACGCAGCCTGCAATCCCTGCTCGCCCAGCTCCGCGTGGCGCCTTTCGACAGGAAGGATGTTCGCCAAAGTATCGGCGAGAGGCTGGTAGGAACCGCGTGTCAGCTCGTCGAGCTGCACCACCGTGGCCTGTCCCATCAGGCAGTTCATCACCACCGCGTCGACCCACCCGTTGATCGGGTAATGGAACACGTTGAGACGCATGTCTCCCTCCATGCGCCGCGTGCCGAGATTGACGCTGCGGTCGAGGCGGGACGCCCAGGGATGGGCGCCCACGTATTGCGCCGTATTGGCGCCGAACTGCTCCATCAGGTCCAGAACCTGGCGGGCATGGTTGAATTTCTCGAAGACGATGCGCGTGGCGATGATCCGCTCCTTCAGCCCAGGAGCGAGATTGATGCAGTCGGCGAAGCCCGAGGCGCCCGCCATCTCGGAATCGACGAAGATCGCCATCAGGCGCATGAGCTCGCCGCGATAACGAGGCGTGACGTTGTCCGGCGCACTCAGGCGACCGCCGCCGACCACGAAGCTGACGAGGCTTTCTTCATCGACCATGGCAGCACCTCTGTCGTCACTTGTCGAAATCGACCAGGATCCTGTCGCTCACCGGATAGCTCTGGCAGGTCAGGATATAGCCCCGGGCGATCTCGTAATCCTCAAGGGCAAAATTCGCGTCCATGTCTACTTCACCTTCGACCAGCATCGCCCGGCAGGTGGAGCAGACGCCGCCCTTGCAGGCATAGGGGAGCTCCAGACCCTCGGCTGTTGCCGCGTCGAGCACGGACGCCGTCCCCTTCTCGAAGGACAGGGTGCGGGCTCGCCCATCGATGACGATAGTCGCCTCGCACAGGTTCTTACGATCCTCCGCCGTCGCCTCCTCGGGCCTGCGCTGACGGCGACTTGGGGTCGAGGTGGCAAACAGCTCGAACTTGATCTGGCGCTTGTCGAGGCCGTGCTCTTCGAGGCTCCGCGCGACGCCCAGCATCATGTCCTGCGGTCCGCAGATGAACGCTGTATCGATCGAAGACGCATCGATCCAGTGATCGAGCAGCTGGTCGCATTTCTCTTTGCTCAACCGGCCATTGAACAGATCGATATCCTGCTGCTCGCGGCTGAGGATATGGATCAGGCTGAACCGGTCGAGATGCTCGTTCTTGAGATCCTCGAGCTCCTCGCGGAACATGATCGAGCTCGACGCGCGATTGCCGTAGAACAGTGTGAAGGACGATTTCGGTTCGGCGACCAGCGTCGTCTTGATGATGCTGAGCAGCGGCGTGATCCCACTGCCTGCGGCAAAGCCCACAAAATGGCGCTTGCGGGCCCGATCGAGGGGCACGAAGAAATTGCCCATGGGGGGCATGGCCTCGATGACCTGCCCAGGCGCGAGCTGCTCGCTGGCCCAGCTGGAGAATGCTCCTCCGGCGATCCTCTTGATTCCGACCCGGAGCCTGCCCTCCATGGGCGTTGCGCAGATGGAATAGGACCGCCGCACCTCGTCGCCGTCGATATGCATGCGCAGGGTCAGGTATTGCCCTGGCGAAAAGCGGAAGGCGTCCTTGTGCTCATCCGGCACGTCGAGGGTGAGAACGATGGCGTCGCGGGTTTCGCGCCGCACGTCGGCAACAGTGACGGGATAGAACTTCGTCATGGAGCGTCCGCTCATTTCAAATGCACTTGAAGTAGTCGAATGGCTCGAGGCAGTCGCGGCACCGGTACTGGGCCTTGCATGGCGTCGAGCCGAACTCGCTCACCCGATCAGTGTTCTCGGATTTGCAGCGTGGGCATGCGATCACGAGGTCCTTCCGCAGAAAGCGGTCGAAGGGCGATGGCCGGCCCGCATTCTCGGCGGGCGGCGCGATGCCATAGGCTTGGAGCCTTTGCCGTCCTTCCTGCGTGATCCAATCCGTTGTCCAGGGTGGCGAGAGCCGCCGCTCGATGCGCAAGCAGTCGATCCCTCTTGCCCGCAGGGCGGCTTCGATCTCGAAAGCGATGACGCTCGTGGCGGGGCAGCCCGAATAGGTGGGCGTGATGGCAACGACGAGTTCGTCACCACGCCATTGCACATCGCGGACGATGCCGAGATCCATGACGGAGACGGCCGGCACCTCCGGATCGGAAACATCTTCCAGCCAGGTTCTGATCTGATCCGGATCGGGCCGTGTCAGGCTGTCGATCATCGCCCCTCGCTCCCTACCACGTAGCGTTGGGATAGGCCCGCTGCAGGAATTGGAGATCGGCCAGGATGTAGCCGAGATGCTCACTGTGGATGCCGCGCTTGCCACCCTTCTGCGCCCAGCCCGGCTCCGGCAAGCTCAGCGTCGCCTCCTCGGCGGTTGCGCGAACGAGGCCGAGCCAAGGCTCGTGCAGCGTCGCGAGATCGGGCCCGAGACCTTCGCCAGCCATGGCTTGATCGATCTCGTCGCTCTCGAACAGCTCGCCCGTATACATCCAGAGATCGTCGATGGCCGTCTGCATGCGGCGATGGCTTTCCTCCGTGCCGTCCCCGAGGCGCAGCACCCAGTCGCGGCTCCGCTCAAGGTGATACGTGACCTCCTTGAGGCCCTTCGCGGCAATCTCGGCGATGCGGGGGTGCTTCGAGCCGGCCAGTTCGCGCAGCAGCAGGTAATGCCAGGCGTCGAAATAGAACTGTCGCGCCATTGTGACGGCGAAGTCGCCATTCGGCTGCTCGACGAGAAGGACATTGCGGAAGTCGCGCCCATCACGAAGATAAGCGAGCTTGTCGGCGTCCCGTCCCTTGCCTTCGACTTCGCTGGCAAGGTTCAGCCAGAGCTGCGTCTGCCCGATGAGGTCGAGGGCGACATTGGAGAGCGCCAGATCCTCCTCGAGCGCCGGCGAATGCCCGCACCATTCCGACAGGCGGTGCCCGAGGATCAGGGCATTATCGCCGAGGCGCAGCAGATACTCGAAGAGAGCGTCCTGCTGGTTCATCACATATGCCCCAGCTCTTCGGGAATCTCGTAGAAGGTCGGGTGGCGATAGACCTTGCTGTTGGCGGGATCGAACAGCGGTCCCTTTTCGCCAGGCGAGCTTGCCGCAATATCGGATGCCCTCACGACCCAGATGCTGACGCCTTCGTTGCGGCGGGTATAGACATCGCGCGCGTTCATGATCGCCATCTCCGCATCGGACGCGTGCAGGCTGCCCACATGCCGGTGCGCGAGGCCATGCTGGCTCCGGATGAACACCTCCCAGAGAGGCCATTCCTTCTTGTTTGTCATTCCTGCTCCCCTGCTTATGCCGCCTTGACTTGCGCCCGCGCCGCCTTCTTCGCCGCATAGGCGTCCGCCGCATCGCGCACCCATTGCCCCTCTTCATAGGCCTTCACGCGCGTGCGCAGGCGCTGACGATTGCAAGGGCCGTTGCCGGCGATCACCTGATAGAACTCGTCCCAGTTGATCTCGCCGAAATCGTAATGGCCGCGCTCCGCGTTCCACTTGAGATCCGGATCGGGAACGGTGAGGCCGAGATACTCGGCCTGCGGCACGGTCTGGTCGACGAATTTCTGGCGCAACTCGTCGTTGGAATTGATCTTGATCTTCCAGCGCAGGGACTGGGCGCTGTGGACCGATTCCGCATCGGACGGACCAAACATCATCAGCGACGGCCACCACCAGCGGTTCAGCGCATCCTGCGCCATCTGCTTCTGCTCGGGCGTGCCGCGGGCAAGCTTCGTCATCGCGTCATAGCCCTGCCGCTGATGGAAGCTCTCCTCCTTGCAGATGCGGATCATGGCGCGGGAATAGGGCCCGTAGGAGCAGCGCTGCAACGGCACCTGGTTCATGATCGCAGCACCGTCCACGAGCCAGCCGATGGCGCCGATATCGGCCCAGGTGAGCGTCGGGTAGTTGAAGATGCTGGAATACTTGGCCTTGCCGCTGTTGAGCTGCTCCAAGAGTTCGTCGCGGCTCACGCCGAGCGTCTCGGCGGCGCAGTAAAGGTAGAGGCCATGGCCCGCCTCGTCCTGTACCTTGGCGAGCAGGATGGCCTTGCGCTCCAGGGTCGGCGCGCGCGTGATCCAGTTGCCCTCGGGCTGCATGCCGATAATCTCGGAATGGGCATGCTGGGAGATCTGCCGGATCAGGGTCTTGCGATAGGCCTCCGGCATCCACTCCTTTGGCTCGATCCTGATGTCGGCATCGACACGATCCTGGAAGGCACGCTCCTCAGGAGACATCTCCTCCTTCGACTGGATATGCTCAACGCCCGTTTTCACCATCTGTGCATACACGGCGCTTCTCCCTGACTTCGCTGCCTTGGCGGCCTCTTCCCTTCCCGAACGGCTCTTCAAGATGGCTGAGCCGTATCGAGCGTGGACCGAAGCTTTTGCCTGCTGGAGCCGCCATTCGGCGCCATTCCGGGTATCGGCATGCAAACGACATGCCTCTCCGACTCTTCGCGGGCCTCTCTAATATGTCACAGAAAATCGATAATTCAAGAAATTTGTGTAACGTATCTGTCATCCGATCTTCAATTCGGCACTCGGCTCCAAGGACGCGAAGCGCTGCCGGAAGTCTCGATCGACCGCAGGCAGCGGTCCCACATCGTTCTGGGCATGGGCGTCGATCCAGTGCTCAGCGGCCGGGAGCACCGTCCTGTAGATCGTGCCGCAGAGAGCGCGGGCCGCCGTTCCGGCCCAAGGCCGGGGGAGGAGTTGGGCCGGCAGCAGCGGGTCCTTCAGAACAGCCCGGCGGTAATCGTGGATCAGGAGGATACGGACCAGCAGAGCGTCGAGATTCGTGAACCCGGCGCCTCGCTCCAATGCGCCAAGGATGCCCGCATACGTGTCGATGAAACGCCTGTAGCGGCTCTCGATGTCGGCCAGAGGCCACGCCCTTTCCACCAGTCTGCGAGCCGTCGGCAGATCGGCCGGGGACGCCGCAAGTCTCAGGAAGGGCCCCGTCTTGCCGCCCGATGCCGCAGCCGCCAACAGGAGATCCGGCCCGAGGGAGCCGTAGCCCGCCGCCGAGAGCTCGGCCCGGAGCGCGCTCCGGTCCTGAGCATTCTCGAGCAGGAGGAGATCGAAGGATCCCTGCCAGTTCTGAGGCGGATCGGTATAGATCCGCTGCGTGGCTTCGGCGAAAGCCTCATGCCCTTGAGGCGTCAGACGGTAGTAGCTGTTGCGCCCGACCTTCCAGCGCTCGAACCAACCTTCGGAGACGAGACGGGACAGGGCCGTCCTGACAAGCGTGTCGCTGATGCGGAAGGCCCGCATGATCTCGTGCAGCGTGGTCAGGGACAGAACCCCGCCCCTCGGCACCACAGCGTCTCCAAAGACTGTCACGATCAGCGATCCCGCCCGGATCGGTGTCCGCTCGTGAAACCTGTCCAGGAGGGTCTCCACAAACGCTGCCATGCAAGCCTGCTCCGGTTATCAGGACCGAAGCGGCATTCGCCTCCTCGGCCTGTCTTTCCCTCACCTACTCGCTGTTCACCATGCCTGTCGAGCCATGGCTCCTGCACCGGGCCTCGCCAAAATTCCTTGACTAACCGACCGGTCGGTCAATAATGCCCGAAAGGTGCGGCAAGGCCAATGCGGCCGCACATTCATCATTCCAAGGTGTCCCAATGAGACTCGAGAGCTTCGTTCGCGGAAGTTGGATGTCGCCCGGTCAGGAGCTGGCCGAAATTCGCAGCGCCGTCACCGGAGATGTGGTCGCGCAGGTCGCCAATGGCGGTCTCGACATGGGCGAGGTGCTGGCCTACGCCCGTCAGGTCGGCGGCCCCAGCCTGCGGAAGCTCACTTTCCATCAACGTGCAGAACTTCTGAAACGTCTTGCCATTTATCTATCAGAGCGCAAGGACCAGCTCTACACGCTTTCCTACCAGACCGGCACCACCCGAACCGACAATTTCATCGACGTGGATGGCGGCATCGGCACCCTCTTCGTCTATGCCTCCAAGGGCCGCCGGGAACTGCCCAACACCACCTTCCTCCTGGATGGCGCCATTGAGCCTCTCTCCAAGGGCGGCAGCTTCGTCGGACAGCACGTGATGACGCCTCTCAATGGCGTTGCCGTTCATATCAATGCCTTCAACTTCCCCTGTTGGGGCATGCTCGAAAAGCTGGCGCCTGCAATCCTGGCCGGCGTACCGGTGGTCACGAAACCTGCGACGATCACGTCCTATGTGGCGCATGCGCTCGTGCGCATGATCGCGGAATCGCGCATCCTTCCCGACGGTGCGCTTCAATGCATCGTAGGCTCTACGGGCGATCTTTTCGACCACCTGACCTGTCAGGACGTCGTATCATTCACCGGCTCAGCCGACACGGCCCAGAAGCTGCAGCGCCATCCGGTGATCGCGCGCGAATCCGTACGCTTCATCGCCGAGCGCGACTCTCTCAATGCGGCCATCCTTGCACCTGACGCTGGACCGGGCACGCCGGAATTCGATCTCTTCATCAAGGAGGTCGCGAAGGAGATGACGGTCAAGGCAGGCCAGAAATGCACGGCGATCCGGCGCGCCATTGCCCCCAATGCGCATGTGCCTGCCGTGATCGAGGCTCTGGGCGAGCGGCTTTCCAAGATCAAGGTCGGCAATCCCGAGCTCGAGGGCGTCCGCATGGGACCCGTCGTCGGTCTCGGACAGCGCCGCGATGTGCTCGCGCAGGTGGCGAAGCTGCGGACAGAGGCCGATATCGTTATTGGTGATCCGGACAACTTCACGGTCGAGGGCGCGGACCGGGAGCGCGGCGCCTTCATTCCTCCTCTCCTGCTGCATTGCCCAGACCCGATCCGCGCCACCAACGTGCATAGCGTCGAGGCCTTCGGCCCGGTCTGCACCGTAATGGGCTATGACGGTCTCGATCAGGCCGTGGCCCTGGCCAATCGCGGCGACGGCAGCCTCGTGGCCTCCCTCTACACCTATGATCCCGCCACGGCAGCCGACCTCGTCTTCGGCGTCGGCGCGTTCCACGGCCGTCTGGTGCTGATCGACCGCGACTGTGCCAAGGAGCAGACCGGTCATGGCTCGCCGATGCCGCACATGGTCCATGGCGGACCGGGACGTGCCGGCGGCGGCGAGGAACTCGGCGGCATGCGCGGCGTGCACCATTACATGCAGCGCACAGCCCTGCAGGGCTCGCCCGCCATGCTCTCGCGTGTGACGCAAAGCTGGATCAAGGGCGCTCCGACCGTTGAAGAGGAACGGCACCCCTTCCGCTACTATTTCGAGGATCTCGCCATCGGCCAGACCTTCGTGTCGAAGGAACGCACGATCACGCTCGAGGACATCGAGCACTTCGCCAAATTCACCGGCGACACCTTTTATGCCCATATGAGCGAGGAAGCCACGAAGAACCATCCGTTCTTCCCCGGCCGCGTGGCCCATGGCTATCTGCTGCTGTCCTTCGCGGCAGGCCTGTTCGTCGATCCGGATCTCGGACCGGTGCTCGCCAATTACGGCCTCGATTCCCTGCGCTTCATCAGGCCCGTTCAGCCGGGCGAGACGATCAAGGTGCGGCTGACGGCGAAGTCGAAATCGCCTCGCAATGAGCAGTACGGTGAGGTGCGCTGGGACGTGGAGATCACGACCGACACGGGCGAAACGGTCGCGACCTATGAACTGCTTACGATGAACGCGGTGCGTCCATGACAGAGACCTCGTCCTCTGAGGGAGCCGGGCCGGTCAGGGTGATCCTCACTGCCCCGGTCGCTTTGATCGAAATCGATCATCCTCCGGTCAACGCAACGTCGCAGTCGGTGAGAGCCGGATTGCTCGCGGCGATCCATGAGATCGCCCGCAATCCGCAGGTCGAAGCCGTCGTGATTGCCTGTGCCGGCCGCACCTTCGTGGCGGGAGCCGACATCCGCGAGTTTGGCCAGCCCCCACGCGAGCCGCACCTGCCGGATGTGATCGATGCCATCGAAGCCTGCTCTAAGCCGGTTGTGGCCGCCATCCACGGCACGGCCCTGGGTGGGGGCTGCGAGATTGCGCTGGCCTGCCATGCCCGTGTGGCCGAGCCGGGGGCAAGCTTCGGCCTGCCGGAGGTCAAGCTCGGGCTGGTCCCGGGAGCCGGCGGCACGCAGCGCCTGCCGCGTCTCGTCGGGCTGGAGGCTGCCCTCGATCTCGTGACGAGCGGAAGGCCCGTGAGGGCGGCGGAAGCCCTGCGCCTTGGCCTCATCGACCGCCTCTCCTCCGGCGATCTGCGCCAGGATGCAATGGAGCTTGCACGGGAACTGATCAGTCAGCCGCTACGCCGCACCGGGGAGCGACCTGTGGCGCCGATGGATGCGGAAGCGGCATCGGCAAGAATCGCGGAGATCCGCAGGAAGGCGAGAGGCGCCGAGGCGCCAGGCAAGGCTGCGGAACTCGTTCTGTCGTCCGCAAGCCTTCCGCTCGAGGACGGGCTGGCGCGCGAGCGCGAGACGTTCCTGGAACTGCGCTCGTCCGAACAGTCGGCCGCCCTGCGCCATGCCTTCTTTGCCGAACGGGAGGTAACGCGTCTTCCGGGCCTCGATTCCATTGAATCTCGCCCCGTTCAGAAGGTCGGGATCGTCGGCGCCGGAACCATGGGCTCCGGCATCGCCATCGCCTTTGCGGATGCGGGCTTCGACGTCAAGGTCGTCGAGACGAGCGAACAGGCTCTTGCCGTCGGACGGACACGGATCGCGGATATCTACGACAAGCAGGTTGCGAGCGGTCGGCTCACGGCGGCAGCGAGGGATGAGCGCCTGCAGGCCGTTGGGTATGCGCTTGGAACGAGCTCCCTATCGGATCGGGATCTCGTCATCGAAGCGGTGTTCGAGGATCTGGAGGTCAAAAGGGCGCTGTTCCGCGATCTCGACGGGATTCTTCCACCTGGAACCGTTCTGGCAACGAATACCAGTTACCTTGATATCAATCTGATAGCCGATGCCACTTCGCGGCCGGCTGACGTGGTGGGACTGCATTTCTTCAGCCCGGCCAACGTGATGAAGCTCCTCGAGATCGTGCGGACCGACAAAACCGCCGACGACGTCGTTGCCACGGGGCTTGGCCTCGCCAAGCGCCTGCGCAAGATTCCCGTCGTCTGCCGCGTCTGCGACGGCTTCGTGGGAAACCGCATCCTGTCGCGCTATCGCCTGCAGGCGGAGTATCTGCTCGAGGAAGGCGCCCTGCCGCACGAGATCGATGCCGCCCTGGAGGCGTTCGGCTTCCCGATGGGACCCTTCGCCGTATCGGATCTCGCCGGGCTCGACATCGCCTGGGCGCGCCGCAAGCGCCTGGCGCCCAGCCGCGATCCGCGCGAGCGCTATGTCGACATTGCCGACCGGCTCTGCGAGGCAGGACGCTTCGGGCGCAAGACCGGCGCGGGCTGGTATCGCTACGAGGGCGGCAAGCGGGAGGTCGATCCTTTCGTCACAACCCTCGTCGAGGAATCCTCGCAGCGGCGGGGACTGACGCGGCGGCACATCTCGGCGGACGAGATCCAGTCCCGCATTCGGGCCGCCATCGTCAACGAAGCCTGCAAGATCCTGGACGAGCGCATCGTCGAGCGTCCGCTCGACGTGGATGTGGTGATGATGCACGGCTATGGCTATCCCGCCTGGCGCGGCGGGCCCCTGTTCGAGGCGGACCGTGTGGGGCTGCAGCCGATTCTCGCTCAGGTGAAGGAGCGTGCCGAACGGGACGGGCCCGGCTGGGAACCGGCCGACGGCCTCGTCAGCCGCGCCGCCTCAGGGGCAAAGTTCTATCCATAGGCGCAGTCCCGCGATCGGGATCGCACAACAAGAAGCGGGGGTCATTCATGTTCGATCGAGCAACCGCCGAACGGATGCTGACCGATGTCTTCGCGCCGTGGGTGCAGGACCTCAATCTCTCCGTCGAGAGCCTCGACAAGGAGGGCGCGACCTTACGCATGCGGTTCTCGGAGAAACTCTGCCGCGACAACGGCGTGATCTGCGGGCAGGCTCTCATGAGCCTGGCCGATACCGCGATGGTCTTCGCGGTCTCCTCCGCCGGCGGCGCCTATCGGCCGATGACGACCGTGGATCAGACCATGCACTTTCTGAGGCCTGCGGCGAGTGCCGACGTGCTGGCGGACGCGAAAGTCGTCCGCCTCGGGCGCACCATGGCATTCGGGAGCGTGACGCTCACGACCGATGGCGACGCGCGGCCGGTGGCGATGGCGCAGCTCGCCTATGCCCTGTTGCCCGAGAGCAAGTAGAACAGCCTGCTGTCCTTGGTGACTGGCTCGTCATATGCTTCCCTCGCCGTCATGGCCGGGCCTGTCCCGGCCATCCCGATGGGAAAAGCGCTGCGCTTCAAGCCATCGGGATCACCGGCACGAGGCCGGTGATGACGTGAGGAGGCTACCAGCCTCTTACGCGCAGGCCTCTCAGAACGGCAGCGCGACGCTGGTCTTGATCTCCTTCAGGATCACGTTGGTGCGCACATAGCGGATGCCGGGCAGCCGGAACATGAACTCGTCCAGAAATTCGTTGTAGGCCTTCATGTCGCGCACGACGACGCGCAGGTGATAATCGGCGTCTCCCGTGGTTGCGAAGCACTCCATGACCTCGGCACGCGCTGTTACACGTGAAACAAATTCGTCGACGAACTTTGCGTCGTGCCGCTCCAGCGACACATGCAGGATGGCCGAGGTGGCGAACCCCGCCTTTTCCCGATCCACCAAAGCCGAATAGCCCACGATCACGCCGGATTCCTCGAGCGCCCGCACGCGCCGCCAGCAGGCCGAGGTGGACATGCCCACATTCTCCGCCAATTGCTGGTTCGTGGTGCGTCCCTCCTTCTGCAGCTGCGCCAGAATGTGCTCGTCCTGCTTCTCGATCATCAGCGGTCCGCTCCTGGTAGCATCTACCGTTTATGGGGGTGTTTCGCGCATCTTCTACCACAGATGACAGTCCAGAGGAATGAATAGGAAACATCTACCAGCGGTTCGGGATTATCCTTGAGGTGCCGGCAAACGGCATCTCTCGCTTCGGGATCAGGCTCATGAACCGCGCTCTGCCACTCGATTCCTACCAGCTTGCCGACCGCTATGCCCGGGAAACCGGCAGGGTCTTCCTGACCGGCACGCAGGCCATCGTGCGCATCGTGCTGGACCAGGCCAAGCGGGACCAAGCCGCGGGGCTCGATACGGCGGGGTTCGTGTCCGGTTACCGCGGGTCACCCCTCGGCGGCGTCGATCTCGAACTCTGGCGTGTGAAGGATCAGCTGAAGGCGCACCGGATCGAGTTCCTGCCCGCCGTCAACGAGGATCTAGCGGCCACGGCTGTCCTCGGCTCGCAGCAGGTCGAGACCCATCCCGACCGGCAGGTCCAGGGCGTGTTCGGGCTCTGGTACGGCAAGGGCCCCGGCGTCGACCGCTCGGGCGATGCGTTGAAGCACGGCAACGCCTATGGCTCGTCGCCGCATGGCGGCGTGCTCGTCATCGCCGGCGACGACCACGGCTGCGTGTCCTCGTCGATGCCGCACCAGTCGGACGTCGCGTTCATGAGCTGGTTCATGCCGACGCTCCATCCGGCCAGCGTCAGCGAATACCTCGAGTTCGGCGAATACGGCTATGCGCTGAGCCGCTTCTCCGGCATGTGGGCCGGCTTCAAGGCTGTGTCGGAAATCGTCGAGTCCGGCGTCTCCGTGGAGTTGCGCCCACCGCGCCGGTTTCGCGAGCCCGACTTCACGCCGCCGCCCGGCGGCCTGCATTATCGCTGGCCGGACCTGCCGGGACCGCAGATCGAGGAGCGCATGGAGGCGAAGAAGCATGCGGTCTATGCCTTCGCCAAGGCCAACCCGATCGACCGCCGCCTCTATGACCTCCCGAACGCCTCCTACGGCATCGTCACCGCCGGCAAGGCCCATCTCGACCTCATGGAAGCCTTGCGGCTGATCGGCCTCGTCGAGGCCGCGTGCCGCACGCACGGCATCGACATCTACAAGGTCGGCATGGTCTGGCCCCTCGCCCTGCACGACGCCATGGAATTCGTGAAGGGCAAGCGCGAGATCCTCGTGGTCGAGGAAAAGCGCGGCATCATCGAAAGCCAGTTCAAGGAATACTTTTACGATTATCCCGGTTCGAAGCCCGAGCGGATGGTCGGCAAGCACGACGAGACCGGCGAGCGGCTCATCCCCTGGACGGGCGAATTGTCTCCGCGCTTTCTCGCCGGCGTTCTGGCAAAGCGACTCGATCCGATCTTCCCCGATCTCAACCTCGCGCCACGTGCCGCAGCTCTGTCGCCGGAGCCCGAGCGCGTCATCGCCGTGCCGGGTGCCACGCGCACGCCCTATTTCTGCTCGGGCTGCCCGCACAACACCTCGACCAAGGTGCCCGAAGGCTCCAAGGCTCTCGCCGGCATCGGCTGTCACTTCATGGCGAGCTGGATGGACCGCGAGACCTCGTCCCTCATCCAGATGGGCGGCGAAGGCGTCAACTGGGCGGCCTCCTCCAGGTTCACCGGCCAGGGCCACATTTTCCAGAACCTCGGCGAAGGCACCTATTATCATTCAGGCTCGATGGCGATCCGGCAGGCCATCGCGGCGGGCGCCAACATCACCTACAAGATCCTGTTCAACGACGCGGTCGCCATGACCGGCGGCCAGCCTGTCGACGGACCGGTGAGCGTCCATGCCATCGCCCACAGCGTCCGCGCCGAAGGCGTGTCGCGCATCGCGCTGGTGTCGGACGATCCGGACAAATTCTTATCCACGGATCTGCCCAAGGGCGTGACGATCCATCCGCGCGAGGATCTCGACGGCGTGCAGAAGGAACTGCGCGAGATCCCCGGCGTCACGGTGCTGATCTACGAGCAGACCTGCGCCACCGAAAAGCGCCGCCGCCGCAAGCGCGGTCAGATGGAGGACCCGAAGCGGTTTGCTTACATCAACGACCTCGTCTGCGAAGGCTGTGGCGATTGCTCGGTCGCGTCCAACTGCCTGAGCGTCGAGCCGAAGGAGACGCCGTTCGGGCGCAAGCGCAAGATCAATCTCTCCACCTGCAACAAGGATTTTTCCTGCCTGGAGGGCTTCTGCCCCAGCTTCGTGACCGTGGAGGGCGCGACACGCCGGGCGAAAACCACGACGGGCTTCGACGCTGCCGCACGGGCCGCGACGCTGCCGTGCCCTGCCCTTCCCGATCTCGACAAGCCCTTCGACCTTCTGGTGACCGGCGTCGGCGGCACCGGCGTCGTCACCATCGGGGCGCTCATCAGCATGGCGGCCCATCTCGAGGGACGCGGCGTGTCGGTGCTGGACTTCACGGGCTTCGCCCAGAAATTCGGGCCCGTGCTGAGCTTCGTCCGTCTCGCGGCAGGGCCGGAGGCTCTGCATCAGGTCCGCATCGATCAGGGCGCCGCCGACGCGCTGATCGGCTGCGATCTCGTCGTCAGCTCCTCGCCAAAGGCGTCGGGCACCTATCGCCATGGCACGCGGGCCGTGGTCAACACGGCGGAGATGCCGACCGGCGACGTGGTGCGCTTCCGCGACGCCGATCTCGCCAGCGGGGTTCGCCTGCGCGCCATCGAGCGGGTGATCGGCGCCGGGAACATGGCGACGCTCAATGCCAATGTGCTTGCCGAGACGCTGCTCGGCGACACGGTCTATGCCAACGTGATGATGCTCGGCTTCGCGTGGCAGCAGGGGCTCGTGCCGGTTTCGCTCGAAGCCCTGTCCCGCGCCATCGAGCTCAATGGCGTGACGGTCGAGCGCAACAGGCAGGCCTTCGCCTGGGGCCGCCTGCTCAGCGCCGATCCCGATGTCGTGCGCCAGGTTGCAGGCGACACGCCGGAAGAGATCGAGACGCTCGACCAGGTGATCGCGCGGCGCGTTTCATTCCTGACCTCGTATCAGAATGCCGCCTATGCGGCCCGCTTCGAGGCCATGGTAGAACGCGTCCGCAAGGCGGAAAGCGCGCTCGGCTCCGAGACGCTCACCGACGCCGTGGCGCGCTCGCTCTTCAAGCTCATGGCCTACAAGGACGAGTACGAGGTCGCGCGCCTTCACATGGAGACCGGATTCCTCGACGAGCTGCGGCAGAAATTCGAGGGCGACTTCTCCGTGCATTACCATCTGGCACCGCCGCTCCTCCCGTCGAAGCGCGATGCCCGCGGCCGCCCGCGGAAGCGCAGCTTCGGTCCCTGGATCCAGACGCCGATGTCGGCTCTCGCCAAGCTGAAGGTGCTTCGCGGCACCCCCTTCGACCTCTTCGGCTACACGGCCGAGCGGCGCACGGAGCGGGCCCTGATCGGCTGGTATGAGGAGCAGATCGACAGGATCGTCTCAACCCTCGACCGCCAGCGCTTCACCGATCTCCTGGCGATCGCTCAAGCCCCGATGGACATCCGCGGCTACGGTCCGGTCAAGGAAGCCGCGATCCATCAGGTGCAGTCGAATGTTCAGCGCCTGTGGGAGCGTCTTTCGGAAAAGCCCGTGGTGATCGACACCCGTGCGCCGGAACAGCTTCGCGCCTGATGATCGATCCTCGACGTCATCACCGGCCTCGTGCCGGTGATCTCGTTTCGAGAGGCGTTGCGCTCTTCGTGATCGGGATGGCCGGGTCAAGCCCGGCCATGACGGCAGTGGGTGTGATCAAGGCAGGTGCAGGACGAAGGCGGGTGCGGGACGAAAAAGTGTGCGACCCAGGACAGCGGCGTACCCCACCACGTCATCACCGGCCTTGTGCCGGTGATCCCGATGGATTGACCCGCCGCGCTCTTCACATCGAGATGGCCGACCATGACGGCGAGGACAGCGCTGGATGAACCGGCCTTACGAGTCCTGGGTCACGCTGCTCTGCGGCGTTGTCGCCATCGCCTTCTGAAGAGCCGCCACCAGATCGTCCGGAAGAATGGGCTTATGGAGGAATGAGGCATTGGGCGGCAGGTCGCCGGGGCCGGGGCCGGTTTTGCCGGAGACCACGAGCACTCCCACTTCGGGCCAGCCCTGCCGGACAAGGCGTGCGAATTCGAAGCCGTCGATGGAGCCCGGCATGTCCACGTCCGTCAGGACGACGGAGATGTCGGGCCGGCTCTTCAGCAGCTCGAACGCTTCATCGGCATCCTGTGCCTCGACGACCCAGAACTCCGCCTCCCGCAGAATATCGACCTGCGTCAGACGGACGAGGGGCTCGTCTTCGACCAGGAGAACGACAGGCTGTTTCACAACTCTGCGATGCGGTTTCATGCTCCATGAAACGGGTCTGGTCCGATCCAGTTCCCATCCATCGCTCGAGCGTGAGCCTGTCGAAGGTCCAGGGGCAGCAATAGGAGGGGCGGCAATAGGAATCGAGTCAGGAGCGCCTGGCCTTGGCCGTCAGCTGCTTGATCCGGTCGACAACGTCCTGTGACGGATACGGCTTCTCCAGCAACGGGCCCGCCTCGCAGAGGGTCGCGGCGATATCGGCCGACCGCTCCGCCCCGGACGTGAGTATCACCCGCGTTCCCGGCTTGTTGGCGCGGATCCAGCGCGCGAGTCCGAAGCCATCCATGCCCCCGGACATCTCGACATCGCTGAACACCACATCGACGAACACCTCGGGCGACTGGAGGATCACCACCGCCTCGTCCGCGCTCACGGCTTCATGGACCCGGTAGCCGCATTCGCGCAGGTAATCCGCGATGACGAGACGGATCAGAACCTCGTCCTCGACGACGAGAACCGTCTGGAGGGAAGTACCGGCGTCAGTCGTAACATTTGTGGATAACGTGCTCACTTTCCGCTAACCGCCGAGCTTCCGCCTTGGTTCCACCGGCTCGGCCTCAAAGCGGCTCCGACCGATCGAGGCTGCCTGAACCTGCTGGTCGCGGGAGGCGGAACCGTGTATCAACGGCCACGTTTCGCTCCTGCCCCGTCCCGATGTCGCGTTGGTCCCTTGTCTGATCCGAAGCCCTTAGGCGTCATTCTCCTGGTGGAAGACGAGCCGCTTGTGCGGCTGGTTGTGGCCGACATTCTCATGGACGCGCAGTTCCAGGTCATCGAAGCGGCGGACGCTGAGGAAGCCCTGACGGTTCTGAAGGCCGAGGTCGGCGTGGACGTGGTGCTCTCCGACGTCGAGATGCCGCCCGGCATGAATGGCTATGATCTGGCCCGGCACATCCACAGGGATTGGCCCTCGGTGGGAATTCTCCTCGCCTCGGGCCGCGAGTGGCCGCGGCCCCATGATCTGCCTCCGGGAGCCGTCTTCATGGGCAAGCCCTACTCCCATGCAACCCTGATATCCCATGCCCTGGCAGCCACCGAAAAGGCTCGGGCCGCTCGGGCCGTCGCCGGGCCGCTGGGCGAAACCGACGATGGCGCGGCTGCGCCCGTTCCGAAGACCGCCTGATCTGCCTCACGGCATTCGGGCGCAGTTCCGATGAGCTGCGCCCGTTGATCGTTCGAGAATGCGGTCCGCCCTTCGGTCTTAAGCGGCTCGCACGCCCTGGAGGAAGCCTTCGACTTCCCTGCTCAGCGCATTCGAGTTGGATGTCAGCTCGCCGGCTGCGGCGAGCACCTGAGACGCGGCCGAACCCGCATGGGTTGCGGCACCCTGGACCTGGACGATGCTCTCGCTCACGTCCTGCGTGCCCCTTGCCGCCTCGCTGACGTTGCGCGCGATCTCCTGCGTGGCTGCCTGCTGCTCTTCGACGGCGGCGGCGACGCTCGTCGCGATCTGGTGCACCTCTTCGATGGTGAGGCCGATGTCACGGATGGCGTCGACCGCACCCTTCGTCGATTGCTGGATCTGATGGATATGGGAGGTGATGTCCTCGGTCGCCCGCGAGGTCTGGTTTGCGAGCTCCTTCACCTCGGCGGCCACCACGGCAAAGCCCTTGCCGGCCTCGCCGGCGCGCGCCGCCTCGATGGTGGCATTGAGGGCGAGGAGGTTGGTCTGGCTCGCGATCGTGTTGATCAGGGCGACGACCTCGCCGATCTTCTGCGCGCCGTCCGCCAGCGTTTCCACGAGCTCGTTGGTCTTGCGCGCATTCTGCACGGCTTTCGCCGCCGCAACGGATGTCTGCGACACCTGCGAGCCAATCTCGTTGGAGGAAGCCGCGAGCTGCTCGGCCGCTGCCGCGACGGCCTGCACGTTGCTGGAGGTTTGTTCGGCCGCTGCCGCCACCGAGTTCGATTGCTGATTGGTCTGCTGAGCCGTCGATGCCATCGACCGGGCGGTCGCTTCCATCTGCTGGGCGGCCACCGAGAGATGCTGGACCAGACCGCCGACGCTGCCTTCGAAGTTCTGGGCGAGCGCCATCATCTCGATCCTGCGCCGCCCGGCCGCCTGTTTCTCGGTTTCGGCCTGCGCCTGCCGAAGGTCCGCGGCTTCCTGCATGGCGCCGGCAAAAACCTGCGTCGCCTTCCAGATATCGCCGATCTCATCCCGGCCGGCCTTGGTCTGCGGCAGGTTGTAATCGCCCGAGGCGAGCCTCTGGATGGCATCGGTCACGCGCTTCAGCGGCTGCGCGATCTGGCGATGGCCGACGAGCCAGCCGATCAGCAGCGCGATGACGGTGCCCGCCAGCGCGATCGAGACGAGCAGCATCAGACGCTGATCGTAAAGTTCGGTCGCACGGCGCTCGACGGCTGCGATCTCCTCGCTGCCCCGCTTGGTCAAGGCATCGATGCTGACCTGGAAGGCTTTCCGGTTGGCGCGATTGGCGTCGTTGTTGCCCTGGGCATTGGCAGCCGCAGGCGAAACATCGGCGCCGAGCCTCACGGTCTCGGAGCGGAACTTCCTGAACTCCGCCGCATCCTTGACGACGGCATCGAACAGGGCCCTGCTGTCGCCGGGAACGATCGGCTCCCACTCTTTCAGGAGAGTGTCCATGTCCTTCAGAGTCGCGAGAAGCCCGTCACCGAACTTGCGCGCTTCGGTCGTATCCTTCGATGCATAGATGCCCCTGGCTTCCATCACCACATGGGTGACCAGGCGATTGAGACGCTCTCCGTAAAGAGCACGCGTGGCCGCGAGCCTGACATCGTCGACGGCCTGGTTATACGTTTGCAGCGTGCTGATGCCGACGGCGGCCATCATGATAGCGACAAAGCTCAACGCCGCGACGAGCGCGAAAATCTTCGTTCTAATCTTCATTATCAACCCCGAACGGCGAAAAAAGCCACCGCAACATCCACGAGTGGTCTTTGATCATAGCTTGCGAACGCTTGTGTGGGGCTTGTCCCGTCCTTCCAGTGAATACAGTCAGGTTTCTCTGCGGCAGGTGACGAATTCTTAAGCATAAACCCATAGGAATGATTGCACGCGATTCTCAATCTGGCGGTTTCCATGGGCATTCGGTTCGATAAGGTATTGGAGCAGGTGGCCAGAGCCGGAAGCGGCAGGGGGCCCGTCTCCACGGCTGAGAGACGAGAGCGGAAGGTTCAACGCATCGAAGAATCCATCCGTGCCCGCGAGGCGGTGGGCGACCGCATCGTGATGTGCCTGGGCCTGGCCCTCACCCTCTCGGCAATCGGCCTGCCGGTCTATGCCCTGCATTTGAGCGAAGGCTATACCTATCTCACGAGCGCCGTGACCGACACGGCCGCCGGCAGATCGGCGGCGAATTCGAACCGCTCCTCCGATCCGAGCCCTGCGACCACCGGCTCTCTGACCAGGAAGGACGTTGAACCGGCCGCGGGTCAGAAGAGAGACGTGGCAGCGCAGACCGCCGGCCGAGGAGTGCAGTTCCAGCGCTACGTCGTTCATCGGGCGACAGGCGGGTCTGCCCTGATCGAAGGCCCCGAAGGCCTCTGGTGGGTCACGCCCGGAATGACGCTGCCCGGAATCGGACAGATCATTTCCATCGAGCGTTCCGATGCCGGCTGGGTCGTCCTGACGACCGAGACCATGATCACGCAGTCGCCGGCCACCAGGGCATCGAGCTAGCGCGCCCGACCCGAACGGGCAGATCCACTTTCGGGCTTCATCCGTTGATCCCGTCTTCGATGAACGCACCATCCGGCACTCGACCGAGTGCCTCACCTGACATCGTCACATCGCGCCGGTCGCCATGGGACACGGCTTTGTTCGACGGCCCCGCCGCCTACTTCGTCGCCGTCACCATCGGGGCGGCCTGGTTCCCGAGCCAGACCCAGTTCGCGCCGTCGGACCCTTCACGCTTCACGAAGCGATAGCCCGTCTGCTGCCAGGGGAGGACGGCGTTGCGCTTGTTGTCGAGAATGTAATCGCCGCGGTCCGTTCTCGCCATGAGCACCGCGTGCCCGGCTCCGATCTCGTCGATGACCACCGTCATGCGCAGGGCGCGCTGCGGCAGGCCCGCCTCGGTGAGAAGGCGGCGCTTCAGCAGCTGGATGTCCTCGCAATCGCCGAGACCGTCATCGGGATAATCCCAGCGATCCGCGACGCCCCAGTGATCCTGGTCCGTGACCGGCAGGATCTCCCTGTTCACGCGCTCGTTCACATCCACGATGGCTTTCCAGATCGCCTGATCGAGAACGATCGTGTCAGGTTCTGAGGGATCGTAGGCGCATTCCTGCGGCATGTGCGTGCAGAACGCGATCCATGCCGGGGTCGGTCCGGCCGCTCCTACGGTCAGAAGCGCATCTCCCGGCATCGGTGATTGAGGAAGCGCGAGAGCCGATCCGGCACCCGCCATGGCGGACAGGACCAATGCGGCGAGGCCCGCCGCAGCGAAGATGCGATCGAGGCGTTTACTGCGCCTCCCTATAGTCCTGAAAGTAATCCCGCTCATGCCCCGCACCTGTTCAGCTTTTTTATTTTCAACAAAGCTCTCAGCAGCGGAAGCTCAGCGCAAGCGAGAACTCGTCGCAAGGTCACGAACGACTCGACACTGTTGACTTCCAGCAACAGAGCAAGCAATCGGCCTCATCGTGAGATGCCGACCTCCCTGAACGAAGAGGGACGATCAGTATTGGGCGATTTCGAATACAACCGCGCCTCTTTGGCGCCGAGCCTCTGTCTACAATGGATGAGATGGCGTATCCGGCAAACCAGCGGGATCGCTTCCTGCGGCTTCAATCATGATCGGCGAAGATGAAATCGGCGCCTCGGTACGTCGAGGCATCGTTTCACTCAATACCGGCTCTGCGCCAGGCTGCGGCTTCTCGCCCAAAGCCTCGTTCTCTTCGAGGATACCATGAGGCGGACGACAGGCGTCCCGATCAGCCCGACCAGGGATGCAGCAACAACCGGCACCAGAACGACAGACACGGCTCTCTCCTCATCACTTGGAGGTACGCCTTTCCTATCGCATCGCGAGCTTGCCCGAGCCTGACGAGACGCGTCCGCAGTCCCGTCGGTTTCGGCCTGAGGTTTACTACATTCCCAGGAAGAGCTTCGGTCCCTCGGGATCAACGTATAATGTCGAACCGAAGTGAACATCGGTTTGCCTGGGAGATCTTCTTGAGAACGCTCTTCGTGACACTCGCGGCGGCTGTCAGCGTCGGCGGCTGCGTGCCGACGACCTATGAAACGCTCGCCCTGTCGTGTTCGGATTATATCGGAAGGCCCATCTCCGCGCGCATTGCCGCCTGGGGGCCGCCGCGAACGGTCTACAGGATCAGCCCGACCCAGATCGGCTACGTCTTCGAGAGCAAGCAGACGGACTTCATCGGCGGCGAGCCCTACTACACGGTGAACTACCTGATCGGCGCCGACAAGCACCGCACGCCGGTCCGCAAGCTCACGACCATATGCAGCGGCGTCTTCGTCGTGAGCGCCCCTTCCGACGCGACGCCGGTCACCGAGCGGATCGTCGTGGACGTCATCTCGAAATAGCGGGTCAGAAGCCGCCGAGCCTGAGCTTGGTGATGCTCATCATCAGGTCGACGCTGAAGCCTTCCTGAACCGAGGATTGGTCGAACAGCGTCAGGACGGGAGCCATCTGCGTCGTGCTGGCGTTCTTGACATCCCACATGGCGCTGAAGCGCTGAATAAGCTTGTCGACCTTCTTCGGATCCTGAAGGTCTTTCACGTTAAGGTGCTTTTCCAGGTTTCGCACCTGAATATCGAGATCGGCTTTGGAGGCAGACTCGGGGATACCGAATGTCGTCTGAACGAATTTGAGAAGCGCTTTGTCGGCGAGGACGCCCATCGTCGTCGTCACCGATGACGCCTTGCGCTTGAAGTACATGGCAAGCTGAACTCCCTCGTTCTGTTCGCCCTCCTTCTTTTCAAGCGTCAGCTGTACATACTTTTCGACAGCCTCGGTCGTAGCGCTCGCGGCAGAGGTCGCAGCAGCCCCCTTCCCGACGAAATCGAACGCCTTGGCGAATTCCTTGTAGAGAGGATTCGTCATCTTGTTCGCCATGCTCGTCGATTTTGAGATGCCTTCCTGGAGCAGCTTCTTGATAAAGCCTTTGCCGAAAGCCATGTCCTCGAGTCCATAGGCCTTCATGGCGAACTTGAAGATGCGATCGTTTTTGATGAACTCGTCGATCGTTTTGATGGTCTTGATGTTGGCCTGATAGTACTCGATCTCGCGCTTGTTCGCAGGCTCCTTCTCGATCAGCGCCTTGGTCCGCGTGAGATTGTCCGAAATGATCTTGTAACGTACCGATGTACTGATCATGGAGCTGCTTTCCGTAATTCGTTTTCGATCAAGCCCGACTCAAGGATCGAGTGGTGTTTCGCGGAGAATATCCCCGCAATCCTTCCTGAACCTTTCGGCAACGTTCCTGGTGTCGCCGGCATTGAGGTGGAACTCGAGCTTCCGGGTTTCATAACGGTAGTTCGACAACTCGACGGACAGGCTCTGCGCCCGAGCGAGCCTGTCGATGAAGGCATGAACCTGTTCGGGCTCCGGGATCTGGCCGTACCGGTCGCGGTAGATCCAGTGCCCCACCTCCGGAGAGCCGCCGTCGAACCAGTAAACCGTACTCCGCCCGCGGGAGTCGCTCCGACCGAGATATTGCTTCTGGGCAACCGCCGCCGTGATGAAGGAGACCGGCGGCTCTTCGCTGTCCAGTACTTGGCGCTGGCAGGTCAGCCATAGGAGGGAGCCGCCCTCACCACGTAGGCGGGCAAAGGCCGCCATCGGCTGTCCGTCGGCATCGTGCCTGAGGACGTAGTCCCATGATCCGAACCAGTTCGCCACGGCGTCGGCTGCGGTCGGGACCGCGAGCAACGCCGCAATGGAGGCCAGTCCAGCCGTTAGTCTCGCGATTCGGGAGTGTATACAGAACGACAGCTTCTTCAGCATCGCGACATTCCTTCCCAACGAAAGAAGCCTCGCCCTTTGCAAGGCGAGGCTCCCTTCAGGTGGATTCTGGAACTCTTACTGGAAGAGCTTCAGGATCATCTGGCTGTTCTGGTTCGCCATCGAGAGAGCCTGCACGCCGAGCTGCTGCTGGGTCTGCAGAGCCTGGTAGCGGGTCGAAGCCTCGTTCATGTCGGCATCGATGAAGGTGCTGACGCCAGCTGTGAGGTTGTCCGAGAGAGCGCCGATGAACTCTTCCTGCGTCTCAAGAAGCGCCTTATTAGCGCCAAGCATGGCCGAACCTTCCGTCACTGCCTTGATCGCGGCATCGACTGACTCGAGAGCAGCGTCGATCTGAACGGTCGTCGCCGAGGCGATGTCGATGTCCTCGATCGCCACAAGCGCGCCGCCGCCGGCAGCAGTAGAAGCAGTTCCGAGGCTCTTCTCTAGGATACCGGTAGTGCCACCGGGCGAGAAGAGCTGAGTTTTGGTGGTATCGATTGCCAGCGTCTGAACTGCGTTGGTCTTGCCGTCATAGGAGACGACGAGCTGAGGATGTTCCGTAGCATCCGCCGGAGCAACGCCCTTCAGCCAGTTCTGTTCGTTAAAGGTGGCCGAAGCGGCTGCGCTCTGCATACCTGCGATGTGTGCATCGAACTCGCCTTGGATCTTTGCTTTGTCAGCACCCGGCTGACGGGCAGTCACCAGACCTTCCTTCATCTTGTTCAGATAGGTGAGAGTCTTGTCCATGGCGGAGGTGAAGGTGTTGATCATGGACTTCGACTGGCCGATGGCGTCCTTCACAGCACCGAGAGCGCCGTTGTCGGACTTCATCTGGGTCGAGATCGACCAGTAGGAGGCGTTGTGCGAGGCTTCACCGACGCGCAGACCCGTGGAGATCTGGTTCTGGGTCTTGTTCATGGCATTCTGCGTCGACTTCAGCGACTGCAGGGCGGTCATGGCGGAGAGGTTCGTATTGATCGAAGACATGTGCTTCTTCCTTGAATGATGTGAGTTTTTTCAGGGAATGTCGGAGTTTAACCGACCCAGCGGAGGGGCTTCATGCCTCGAGGGAAATCTCGATCCGCTGCTCACATGACATCCGGGCTTTTACCGGCAAAATGGATTGGCATCATGCCTGGCCTTCACGCGAAGGCGTACCATAGTGCTTTCTCGGCACCTGAAGTGAATGAGCACTTCGTCTGCGGTGCGTGTGCTTCCTGTTTACTGACGCCGGCCTGCCCCGTCAAGCAGAATGACATCGTTTTTTGCAAAAAACTTTGTATTTACAATTTGTTAACTATAGCGACTCCCGATACCGAATAGAAAAAGCGCCCAGCCATCGACCGGACGCTTCTCATGAAGAAGTCGGCATTTGGTTCTCGTGACGCCTAGCGTGCAGCGACGGCAAACACCTTTGGCGCATTGGCCGTCGCAGTCTTCGAATAGAGACCGCGATGGGCCGGATCGAGCGTCAGGGCGTCGGTGACCCCGAGCACGGTCTCGGAGGCGCCGAGCAGGAGCGAGCCGTCCGCCGCCATCGTGTTGGCGATCCTGCGCAGGACGTCGGCCTTGAGAGGCGCATCGAAATAGATCAGCACGTTGCGGCAATAGACGATGTCGAAGGGGCCGAGGCGGCTGAAATCGTCGAGGAGGTTGAGATAGCGGAAATCCACCATGGAGCGGATCTCGGGCGAGATCTGCCATTGGTCCCCTGTCTGGGTGAAGTACTTCACGAGGAGCCGGATCGGCAATCCGCGCTGCACCTCGAACTGGTTGTAGACACCGGCCTTCGCCTTCTCCAGCACTTCCGTAGAAATGTCGGACGCGACGATGTCGATGTGCCAGCCCGGCATCCGGGCGGACGCCTCCTTCAGGAGCATCGCCAGCGAGTACGGCTCCTGGCCGCTCGACGCCGCAGCGCACCAGATCCGCAGCCGGCGGCTGGAGGCGCGCTCCTTGAGATACTTGGGAAGCAGGACATCCTGGAAGAGATCGAACGGCGTCTTGTCGCGAAAGAAGAAGGTCTCGTTGGTCGTCATCGCTTCGATCGTCGCCTTCTCGAGCGCGACCGAGCGGCTGGTCCTGATCTCACGGACGAGGTGCGAGAGGCTCTCGAGCTTGAAGCGCGTGCAGACGGACGAGAGGCGGCTTTCGACGAGGTATCGCTTGTCCGGAGAGAGCGCCAGGCCTGACCGGGCCTTCAGGAAGACGCGCAGGGCTTCGAATTCGGCTTCGGTCATTTCGAAGATCCCGTGATGAGGCCCTTCAGCGAACGGCCGATTGATTCCAAGGGAAGGACCTCGTGGGCGAGGCCCGCCTTCACGATGCTGCCCGGCATGCCCCAGACGATGCTCGTCGCTTCGTCCTGGGCGATCACGGTCGCGCCCGCTTTCGTGAGGAAGCGTGCGCCGTGGGTCCCGTCCGAGCCCATGCCGGTCAGGACCACGGCAAGGGCCGAGGCGCCATAGATCGCGGCAGCCTCCCGGAACAGGACGTCGACGGCCGGGCGGCAGAAATTCTCGGGCGGCCCGTCATTGAGCCGGATCGTCGCCCTGCCTCCGGAGGTCACGACGCCCATGTGCCGCCCGCCGGGAGCGACGAGGATCGTTCCCGGAGCGACGACGTCCCCGTCCCTCGCCTCCCGCGCCGGAACCGACAGCAGCGTGTGCAGATGCTCCGCGAACACCGCGGTGAACATCGCCGGCATGTGCTGGACGATCAGCACGGGGATGTTGGCCAGCGCCGGCTTCATGTCGAGGAGAACCCGCTCGACGGCCCGTGGGCCGCCCGTCGACGAACCGATGAGCAGGCATTGAGGCTTCGTGGCGCTGGGCCTCGCGGCCGGCCGCGGGGTCGGGGAGACGATGGTGGGAGCCGGTGCCGCAATGGTCCTGGGCTGGCGGAGTTTCGTTTCACTCAGCGCCCGCATTTTCTCGACGAGGTCGCGGCGGAAATCCGCCGCCGCGCCCGCAGCACGGGCGCTTTCCGGCTTCGCCAGATAATCGACGGCGCCGAGAGAAAGGCATTTCAGCGAGATCTCGGCATTTCTCTGCGTCAGGGTCGATATCACGATCACCTTGCTGGCCGGATGCGCCTTCAGGATCAGCGGAAGAGCGGCAAGGCCGTCGACTTCCGGCATCTCGATATCGAGCAGGATGATCTCGGGCTTCGAGCGTTCCGCCGCATCGACCGCCATCCGGCCGTTGGAGGCCGTTGCCACGATATCGAAGCCGCCCGCTTCCGTCAGCCATCGGCCGATCATGCCGCGAATGACGGCGCTGTCATCCACGATCATCACGCGGGTGAGGCGACCGGGAACCTGGCTCGTCTGGGGTACTGGAGATAAAGCCATCGTCTCACACCGAATGCGACACAGGAAGAACACCGAGCTCGTGGAGTTTGGCCGCGAGAATGCCCTTATCGAAAGGCTTCATGACATACTCGTCCGCGCCAGCTTCCAGCGCGCGCGTGATATGCTCCAGGCCGTTCTCCGTCGTGCAGAAGACGACCTTCGGGGCTTGGCCTTCCGGTGTGCTGCGCAGCTCCTTGAGGAAGCTGTAGCCGTCCATGACGGGCATGTTCCAGTCGAGGAGGATCACGTCCGGCATCTCGGTGTGGCAGGCCTTCAGGCCCGCCTCCCCGTTCTCGGCTTCGGAGACTCGGAAATCGAGGCTCTCGACGATTTCGCGGGAAACCTTGCGGATCACGCGGGAGTCATCAACGATCAGGCAATAGCTCATAAACAATTTCCCAGGCCCCACCGCCCTGCCGCTTCGGATCGAATGTCGGCGCTAGGAGCGGATGTCGGACTTATCGACGAAGTTGAAATTCTCGACCAAGATCTCCTTGACGATCTCGGCACCTAACCGCTTGTTGATTCTCTCTCGGACATTGCCGATCATCCCATTGACGTTGTAGCGAGAGAGCTTTTTGAAATCGAGCGTCTCATCGGCGTAGACGTAGCGAAAGACTTCGTCCTGGATGAAGGCCTCGGGAGGCACGGAGATCTCGCGCAGCGTTTTCGCATCGGCCGTAAAGACCAGGTTCGCGATCACATAGCCCTGCACCGCCCCTTCCGCGACGATGGGGATATTCATCGGAGGCAGCTTCTTATACTGCAATCCTTCGTAACTCCCCTTCTCCTCCGCGGGCGCCTTTCCGACGGTCCAGGTTACGGCCGCGTAGCAGGATGCCAGCGTGACCGCGCAAACCCAGAAGCCCGCCATGACGTTCTTCATCATGCGCCGAAGCCCGCCCTGTTCATATGCGCCGAGTATGTGCTGTCGGATTCCGCGTTCTGGATCGCGTTCGAGATGATGCCTGCAACCTCCTGCACGGCATGCATGTGACGCCGCAGAATGTCCTGGTTGGCCTCGATCTTGACCTGGAGATCCTGGAGGCGCTTCGTCGCCTTCTGATCGAGCGCATGGATCTCGGCCGTGCGGACGATCCGGCTGATCTCGAGGAGGCATTGGCTCTTGCGCCGGTTGAACTCCTCAAGGTTGGACAGATCCCGCGCCATGAGAGCGGACGTTTCCATGTCCAGAGTTTCTTCAAGACGATCGAGAGACTTCATCAGCATCATGTTGCTTCCTGCTTAATGGCGATGGTGGACGGCCATCCCGGTCATATCTTTTGGGGTGAGAACTTGCCGGAGAAGGACGGCGACGCCGGAGGGGCCGGGATGTCGGCTGACGGCCCGGCCTCCCGGGAGCCGAGAAGCCGCTTCGCGATGCCTATGCCGCCCACTCGCGAAATCTGCGCCCCGATCTGCTCAGCCATCATGGACTTCCAGATCGAGCCGGCATTGCCCTTGCCGTAGGTGTTCTCCGCATCCTTCGGAAGCATGGATTCGACGAAGGTCTGAAGAATATAGGCTTCGAATTCCTGGTGGGCCTTCTTCGTCCTGGCAGCACCGGCCAGCTCGGCATCGTTACGAAGAGAGTTTCGCAAGGTATAAACATCGGCACCGGACGTCATCAGAGGCTGGCCGGCCACCGACTTCACGGCGTCCTCGAAGCTGGCGCCGTCCACGGCGGACGCGCCATCGAGAAGCTTCTGCGCAGCAGCTTGATACCGCGCAGGATCCGCCGCCCGCGCGACGTCGTTGACAATATCTGAGGGAGGGCTGATCGCCATCTCGCATCTCTCAAGTTTCTATACTTGAGAATACCTGTAGCGCGGCTAGCTTACGGGAAGCTTGCGCTCGCGCCCTTCGCAAGCAGCTCGAGAATGGAGGCGAGATCCTTTTTCTCAGTCTCCCGTCTCTCCTGATCCCTGAGGCCGGACAGCATCTTCTCCGTCCGCTTCGCCTGCATGGCCTTGTCGATGGTGACGGCCTTCTGCGCCACCTTCGCCCTGTCTACTGCGCTGGCTTGAGAAGCCAATCCTTGCAGGCGCTTGGCAGCGACATCGACGAAGAGGCCGTGGAGCGTCTCGTGATCGTTCATCGTCTGAATGAGCGTTTCCTGGGCGACCTTGAGTTCGGACGCTTCTCGCTCAAGATGGCCGAGCTTCAGCTCGGCTTCCTTCTGGAGATGCTGCTGCACTTTCAGAATGCGGTCGATCTTCCGGATTCTCTGTCTCATCCAGCCTACCCGTCTCGAAGCCAAGTTGAAAAAGCGTCCATGAAGAGGAGCACATAGTCGCTTGCTGCGAAGTATATGATGAGCAATCCGCCGAGCATGATGAAAGGAGTTGCCAGGAAATAAACCGGAATCTGCGGCGTGAGCTTGTTTGTCAGTCCGACCGCCAAGTTGACGATTACCGAGTATAGAATGAAGGGGCTGCTGATCCTGAGGGCAAGGACGAAGGCGATACCGATCTGGTCGACCAGCTGCGTCAGCGAGAGCCTCATGCCCAGCCCCTCCCCCAAAGGCAGCCGTGAGTACGAGGCGATGAGCCCTCGAAACAGCTCCCAATGAAGGTCCGACAGGAAGAGGACAGCCGTTGCCACCATCATGATGAAGGAACTGATCGGAGGAAGGGGTTCGGCCTCATCGATCGGCGTTCCCGGCATGCCGCCGAGGCTCAGGGCCATCGCCACGGCACTCAACATGGTCTGCAACGCCATGAAATAGACGCGTCCCAACAAGCCGATCAGGATGCCCGTCAGCAGTTCCGAGAGAATATAGACGAGGATCGCAGCAGGAGCCTGAGACGGGATGCTGGTTTGAACCTTCTCGAGAAGGATCGGCGCCAGCGCCAGACTGGTGGCCAAGCCTATAAAGAGCCGTACCTGGATCGGAATCCGGTTACTCGAGAAGCCCGGAGCGATCATCAGACATCCGCCGATCCGGCAGAAGATCAGGAAGATCCCCAGCAGGATCTCGGGCGTTACCTGGTTCACGAGACCGTACCAAGCGAGTTGACCTCGACTCCTCGGGCAATTTCCAGATGTGACAGAACGGGCAGCGAGGAGAACATGCGCTCGATGATCATGCGTACATAAGGGCGAGCGTCCGGCGCCGTTACGATGGCGAAGGTATGAACCTGGCCCATGCGGGCCTTGATGGCTTCGGAAGCCTCGGCCCCGAACTGTTCGACGAGACGCGGATCGATGTCGAACTCGACAACGTCGCCTTTTGCATCACGTTTCAGGCTCTGATGGAATGCGATATCCCATCTGTTGCCGAGTCTCAGCACATTCAAGGCGCCCCCTTCCGCGAGATCGCCGCAGATCTGCTGGGCGATCCGAACCCGCACATGCTCCACCAGTTGCTCAGCCCGGCGGGCATGAGGAGCAATCTCGGCGATCGCCTCAAGGATCAGGCTCAGGTTGCGGATGGATACGCGCTCAGCCAACAGGAGCTTCAATACGGACTGGAGACCCGAATAGGAGATCTGCGAGGGGCAGATATCATCGAGCAAGCGCTTGTACTCGGAATCGAGCCCATCCAGGAGATTGCGGACATCCTTGTAGGACAGGAGCTGAGGCAGGTTGTTGCGGATCACCTCGCTCAGATGGGTCAGGAGAACCGATGCCCCATCCACCGCCTGAAAGCCCTGTCGTTTGACCTCGTTCAGATAGACATCTGAAACCCAAAGGGCTTTCATCCCAAAGGCCGGCTCCCGGACCTCATCACCCGGCACGTCGGGCATCGGACCGTCTCCGAGCACGACGAGGAGATCGCCCGGGCGAATTTCCTGCGTCGCCACAACAGTACCGTGGATTTTGATCTGATAGCTCTTCGGCGGAATCATGAGACTGTCCGAAAGCTTCACATCCGGAAGGACGAAACCGTAATCCTGGGCGAATTTCTTGCGCATCTTACTCACGCGGTGCGCCAGATCTCCATGCGAGCTCGACAGATACGAGGCCAGATGCTTGCCGAGGCAAAGTTCAATTTCGGCGAGCTTCAGGGATTCCTTGACCGAGTCTCGCGATTCCAGGAGATTCTTCTGCTGTGCCTCCGCAAGCTTAGCCTCAACCTGAGCTTCCTGGTCCGCTCTGTGCTTCGGAATCGAGTAGGCGATGAAGCCCATGCAGCCGCCGAGCAGCAGGAACGGGATCATCGGCAGGCCAGGCACAATGGCAAAGACGAACATCAGGGCCGATGCGACCATCAGTGCTCTCGGGTAGGCTCCGAGCTGATCGAGAACGGCCTTCTGGGCTTGCCCCCGCGTTCCTCCCTTCGACACCAGAAGACCGGCTGCCAGAGAGACGACGAGAGCGGGGATCTGGCTGACCAAGCCGTCGCCAACGGAAAGCTGAGTGAAGACATCGGCAGCTTTGGACAGAGGCATGCCGTGGCGCGTGACACCGATGATGATGCCGCCGAAGATGTTGACGGCGATCGTGATCAAACTTGCAACGGCCTCGCCGCGGACAAATTTTGAAGCACCGTCCATCGATCCGAAGAAGGCGCTTTCCTCTTCGAGTTCGCGCCGCCTCTTCTGGGCTTCCTTCTCGTCGATCAGACCCGCGGACAGATCGGCATCGATGGCCATCTGCTTACCGGGAATGGCGTCGAGCGTGAACCGGGCGCCCACCTCGGCGATACGGGTGGCACCTTTGGTGATGACCAGGAAGTTGACGGTGATCAGGATGATGAAGACGACGATACCGATAACGAAATCGCCGCTCATCACGAATTGGGAAAAGCCACTGATCACATGGCCGGCAGCATCGACACCTTTATGGCCATCCGACAGGATCAGGCGCGTCGAGGCAATACTCAGCGCGAGACGCAACAAAGTTGCAATGAGGAGGACCGTGGGAAAGGCTGAGAACTCAAGAGGTTTCTGAATCCAGAGCGCCACCATCAGGATCAGGACGGACAGCGCCACAGAGAAGGCGAGCCCCA
The DNA here is from genome assembly GCF_018383585.1 of Microvirga sp. 3-52. Lineage (GTDB taxonomy): Bacteria > Pseudomonadota > Alphaproteobacteria > Rhizobiales > Beijerinckiaceae > Microvirga. Next base: position 33,348 of record NZ_JAHAMK010000003.1, on the reverse strand, counting down.
TGTCGATCGCAAGCGGCGGGATCGGGAGAAAGAGAATGGCCAGAATACCGACCACGACGCCGGCAAATGCCAGATCCCTGCCGCGCCCCAGGGCTGTAACTTCAGTTGCTTCCATTTGCCTGTCAGCTCAACGGGTGGACGATTAGACTGACACATGGACCATGAAGCTTGCGCGAGGGTCGCGCCCCACCTTAAGGAGCCGACCCTTGCCCACTATGCCGCTCAAGTGACGGCAACCTAGAATCCTGTTACAATCTTGCCGTAGACCAGTTCGGTGAAGGCAAAGATCTGCGACCCGACGAAGGACCCGGTTACGAGGGCTACCACCAGAATGGCGATGATCTTCGGGATAAATGTGAGAGTGACCTCTTGGATCTGCGTCAGTGCCTGAAGCAGAGCGATGACGATGCCTATGACCATCGCTGCAGCGACGGCAGGCCCTGCAGCAATGATGACGGTCCAAATGGCTGCCCGAACAAGCTCGAGGGCATCGACTTCGTTCATGGTCAGCTCACAATGATGCCCGGGCCGAGAAGGAGGTGCGTCCCATCCTTGAGCTTTGCGACGGCACCTTCGCTCGTGATCGTGACGGACGATACCTCGCCGGATACCTTGCCATCGGCCGTCGTGACAGTGCGGCCAATAACGCTGTCTGCTTGCGACCACGCTGAAGAAACCAGTAGCGCATCGAGCTTGGAATTGCTTTTCACCGTCTGCTCGACCTGAGAGAAAGTCGCAAGCTGAGCCATGTAATCGGTCGACTTCATCGGCTCAGTCGGGTCCTGATTCTTCATCTGCGTCATCAACAGCTTCAGGAAGTTGTCGTAGGTCGCAGTCGAAGACGTCTCAGTTGCGGCTGCCCGCTGAGTCGTGAATGTGCTGGAGACAGAGGAGACGTTCATCATGAAAATCCTGGATTATGCCGCCTGAACCGCGGCGGGCTCCGCCGGTGCGGATTGTTGGGCCTCGACCGGCTCGAACAGGGTTCGAATAAGCTTCAACGCATCGAATGTGCGATCAGCTTCCACAAGGTCACCGACCTTGCCCAATGTATCCTTCACTCCTTCATCGGCGGCGACTTGGACCAAGGCATCGTGCAGCTTGCGGAATGCGCCCATGACCTTGCCCGCTTCCTGCGGATTGATCAGGAGAGATTGCACGACGAAATAGAGCTGACGCATTGGGGTCGTCGCCTCAGTGACCTGGAGGACATGGCTCTCCAGAAGGAAGCGCGCTTCGTTCAGGAGGCTCAACGTCACCTTCTGGCTGACGGTCAGAACGGCTCCATTGATGAAGATGCGTTCACCGGCCTTCAGGGAGAATCTCATTTTGGCTTTCATTTCAGACCCTCCTGGATCATGGCATTGATATCGATCAGCGCTTCAAGGCTCTTCTGCTCACCCCGGACCACACGGTCCGATTCACGCATCACCCAAAGCCCGATGGAAATGAGCTGACCTTTCAGCTGGTCGGGCAATCCGTTGTCAGGATGACCCAGATCCTTGATCAGGAAGGTCCACAGTCGTTGAATGAAAACGATCGCATCGATCATTTCAGGGGATTGGGAAGGCTTCCCCTCAGCTGCCTTCATCAGGTTGATGGCGCGGTCGAAGAGCTCAAATTCCCGTTGACGGCCTTCCCTGGAAGAGTCTTCGATCACTTCAGCGTAAGAAAAACGATACATTACTGAACTCCGGCAATCAGATGAAGTTGATCAGACTCAAATTCTTGAGTTGGGCCGTCAAAGAGTATGATGTTTGAAGCTGCGTCGACAGCTGGTCGATTCTGATCTTTGCTTCAGCAGGATCGACCGCTTCCAAATGCGTGATCTTCTCGTCCAGGATATCCTTCTGCAGGCTCATTCTCTCACCCGCCTGCTCGATTTTCTCCTGCACGGTTCCCAGCTTCGCCTGCATGCCCGTCAAGCCAGTGATGGCGGCAGAGAAGGTCTCGATGGCCCTGTTGACGAGAACTTCCCTCGTCTGATCATTGAGATTGCTGAGGCCGAGATCAAAGATCATCGTATAGGCCATCGTCAATTTCTGGATCGCTTCATCGTTGGCATTGGCGGATGCCTCGAGCTTCTCTTGTGGGGAGATCCGGCTCTGGATGTTCTCGCTCGACGCGTTGGACCATTCCTCCCAGCCGCCCGCCTTGAAAAGGTTCGCGAAAGAATCGTCCAGGAACTTTTCCATCTGAAGGGGGGTGATCGCCGATACGCCCGCTGCGTTCTGACCAAAGCCAAATCCGGCAGGCGGCCCTGCTGTGAAAGCAGCATCGACAGCGGCTTTTGCGGCTCCGCCTGCATAGCTGTTGAGCGGCTTTTCCTGAGAATTCAGGCCCCCGAAGATGAATTGGCCTCCGACATTGGTATTGAGAGCCGAGATCAGACCATCAAGATTGGTTCTGGCTTGATACCCGATCGCCTGAACGCTTGCTTGAGACATGGGTGTCGCGATCAAGGCATCCATGAACTTGTCCGCGGTGGTTCTGATCTGATCCAGCACCTTGGTGGTGGATTTGATCCGCAGGAGCGCAGATGTATTGCTGTCGGTCAGAGCATCGAGTTCCGCCCGATCTTGGCGCAGGGACAATGTGGTCCCCGTCTTGTAGCCGAGCTTAAGCCCGACATCGGCCTCGCGACCGGAGACGAGTTCCTTGTTGGCCTTCACCAGATTGGCCTGGAGCTTATCCAGGGACGACTTGGATGAGTTCCAAAGGGACATTGTTGAGACGAAAGTCGTTCTCATGGATTAGCCTACAACACTGAGAAGGGTTTTGAGCATTTGGTCGATGACCGACAGCAGCTTCGCCGATGCCGAATAGGACTTCTCCAACTGCAGCATGAGTGCAGTCTCATCGTCCATGTTGACATCTGTCGCATTCGAAAGCGCCTCAGAGGCATGCCCGAGCAGGGTCGTCTGGTAATCCACGCTCTGGCTTGCGCTCTGGCGCGACGCCTCTAGCCAGCTCCCGGTGAGAGAGGCGAAACCCTGCAGGGAAGCGGTTTCTCCAAAGCCCAGAGCGGGATCAATATCGCGCTGAGCGACCATCGCCTCGGCCAAGGCGTAGAGGCGCTTGGAGAAGGCGGCGTCGGCGTTTCCATCAAGGTTATAGGTGTAACCGAGACCGTTGATGCCGCCATCGCGGATGTTCTCGTACTTTCCGCGTTCGTTCGGGATGATGTCGGTTCTGATCTTATCGGGATCAACTGCTTCGTTGACCTTGATCTTGCCCGCAAGCCCTGGCTTAGACGGATCTGTCGCCGCTGGATACGTAAACACGCCGGGCATGTCCGGCAGCCCTCCACCGGTTTGATCTTTCTCCGCAAAGGTGGCGATCACGCTCCGGGCGAGTTCGTCGAGTTGCGCTTGATACGTCACCGCCACATCGTCACGAAGGCGGGCCAATCCGACAAGGTTGCCCGAGTTCAAGGGCATTGTAGCCCCTGTTCCCGTCACCTGGACTCCGTCGATCAGGACATGCCCACCCGTTACAGAGGCGTCATAGGACGTCTTCGGCGCAAACTCTACCTTCCTTGCCGTCCGATCGAATAGGGGAACTCCGCTATCGGTATAAAGAGCAATGTCATTGCCCGCCCGTGGAACAACCGCAACCCCTATTTCTTCAGAGAGCTGAGCAATCAGGCTGTCTCTTATATCCATGGCATCGCTGACATCGGCGCCCAGAGCGGATCCGCTCATTACTTGGTTGTTTGCCTTTTCAAACTTCTGCAAGAGGTCGTTGATTCGGGTAACCGAACCCGCCATTCCGCCATCGGCCTCCAGACGGATGGCTTGGATTGCAACGGTGGCTTGGTTCAAGGACTCGGCCAGATTATATGCTGCATTGACGAATCCCCGCGCCAGCGCGGTGTTGTCCGGTGCATTGGCATATTGCTGGAGCGCGCTGCTCAGCGCGCCGATGCGTGCTGCAGGGGACTGATCCAGCTCAGGGTCGCCGATCGTCTGGCTCAGCTTCTGTAGTCCGGTCAGCAAGGCCTTCTGAGTGGCGGCGTCGGAGGTCGTTTCCAACATCTTTGCCAACAGAGCCTGATCGCTGGCCCGGAGGACCGTGATGCGGGCATACCCGCCGGTGGTCGTGAGAGCCGCGATCTTGCGTGAATAGCTCGGATCGGAAGCTCCCGACGTATTGCGAGACACAACCGCCATCTGCGATTGCGACGCCTGCAACGATGAGCGCGCCGTATTATAGGCTACTGACAGAGACATGGATCAACGACCCTTGAGCAAAAGGAAAAGAGTTATCGCTTCAGGTTCATCAAGACGTCGAGCAGCTCGGATCCGGTCTGGAAGACCTTCGAGTTCGCCGTGTAGCTGGTCTGAGCCTCGATCATGGCCGTCAGCTCCGTGCCGATATCGACGTTCGATCCCTCAAGTGCGCCCGATGCAATGGATCCGAAGCCGGACATTTCCGGGAAGCCGACCTGATAGCCGCCGGATGCAGCCGTCGTCTCGTAGACGTTGCCGGCGCGAGGGCTCAGATTGTCCGGGCTCGACACGTTCGCCAGGGGAATCCGGTAGGCGCCGACGCGGGTTCCGTCCTCATAGACGGCATAGACGGTGCCATCTGAAGCGAACTCGACGTCCTTTACAGCAGACGGCGCATTGCCGTTGGCCTCGCCGGTGACATTGTACTCGCCGGCGAGTTGCGTCATGCCCGCCATATTGAGGGCAAATGGCTCACCGCCAGGAATATCGAAGTTCAGTACAGCGGGTCCGATGAGCTGACCGTCCCCATCGAACTCCAGGGTCATTGTTGGCACAGCAGGGACCAACGGTTCAGAGGTCGTGCCATTGCTAACGGTAATGGTCCACTCGGTCGCGCTCGTTTTGGTCAAGGCGATGTCGATCTTAATCGGGTTGCCGACCTTGTCATAGACTTGGAGCGACGATTGCTTGCTGACAACGGCCGGAGGAGCAATGACAGGCTCGCCGTCCGGCAGATTGCCTTTGAATGTTCCATTCGTCGAGCCGGTGGCCTGCATGGCGAAGGAGGACATGTTGACCGGCTCGACGCCGTCAAGGCTGTTCAAGGAAGGATTGACGGCTCCCGCTCCCAGCTTGTAGCCCATCAGGGTGAACCCGGAGGCGTTTACGAGGTTGCCCGTCCGCCCGTCTTTGACGAAGTTGCCGGCGCGCGTCAGGTAGGGGGATCCGCTCGGGTCACTCACCACGAAGAAGCCGTTGCCGGAGATCGCCAGATCCGACGCGGACGTCGTGTAAGCGATGGGCCCTTGATCGGCGATCGTATAGCGAACCCTGCTGGTGACGGAGCCGGAGTTATAGCTGCCTTCACTCGAAGGAAGAATGAGGGACGAGAACTCCGTCGAAGCTCGCTTGTATCCGTTCGTGCTCGAGTTCTGGATGTTCTCGGCGACGGTACCCAACTTGTTCGACTGGGCGTTCATACCAGAAACGCCACTGCGAAGAACGCCATACAGACTCATCTAAAGCTCCTACCGATTTCAAACTGGACTTAACACCATGACGCTTGTGCGAAGCTGTATTCCGTTCCAGGGCTGATGCTACGAGACGTGAACAATTCTATTGCTTGAGGGCCTGCGCCAGATCCATGAAGGCATCGCGACTGACCGGCATGGACGGATCTTGCCGAAGCGCTTCGTAGATCTTCGGGACAAGAACGACCGCCTGGTCGAGTTCCTGATCGTTACCGGGGTGATAGCCGCCCATGAGCCTGAGATCCCGCGTATCCTCGAAACGGGCAATCAGCCCCCGAAGGCGGCGCACAAGCTCCTTCTGATCCGGCGACCAGACATGATCGGCCAGGCGCGAGATCGACCCCAGGACATTGATGGCCGGATACCGCCCTTGATCCGCGATGGAGCGATCCAGAACGATGTGACCATCAAGCGTTCCGCGAATGTTGTCGGCGACAGGATCGTTGTGGTCATCACCATCAATGAGTACCGAGAAGATGCCGGTAATCGAACCTTTTCCCTCCGCTCCCGGACCTGCCCGTTCCAGAAGGCGGGGCAAATCGCTGAAGACGCTTGGCGTGTAGCCACGGGCGACCGCCGGCTCCCCAGCCGCCAACGCCACGTCGCGGGCCGCATGCGCGTAGCGTGTCACGGAATCGACGATGAGCAGAACCGAATCGCCGCGATCTCGGAAATATTCTGCGAGCGCCACTGCCGTCCGCGGCGCTTGGCGCCGCATCATGGGGCTCTCGTCTCCGGTCGAGACCACCATGATCGATTTGTGCAGGTTCGCGTGAATAGGTCCTTCCAGGAATTCGCGCACCTCGCGACCGCGCTCGCCCACCAATGCGACGACGATCGTGTCGAAACCCTCGCACTTGGCAAGCATCGTCAGCAGAGTGGATTTGCCGACGCCTGAGCCTGCGAAAATACCAATGCGCTGCCCTTCACAGATCGGCGTGAACAGGTCGATGGCTTTGACGCCGGTTTTCAAAGGTGTCTTGACCCTCGCCCTCGTCATGGCGGACGGAGGCTCAGCATCGTTCTGGATAGGTCTAGAGCCCGGCACGAGAGGACCGAGATCGTCCAACGGCTCGCCGAGAGCGTTGATGACTCGCCCTCGCCAGCTATGATCGGGGCTCAGGCCGGTAAGGCCGACGATGAAGGCAGGCATTCCGATCCCCGCCTCGATGCGACCATTGAAAGGCTTGACGGTGATCCCGCCATCATCGATGCGGACGACTTCTCCGGTGTGGGTCTTTCCATGAGCCGCAAAGCCAACGCGATCCCCGAGCTTTACGAACTGGGACAGCCCTGAGACTCGGTAATAGCTGGGATTGACCTCGCGGATGGTACCGGCGATCTGGATCTTCCGGCGCCCGACCCCTTCGGTCAGTACGAACTCTTCAAGTCGTTGAAGCGCGTTCATCTTTAGAATCAGGAGCTAGGACCGAGGGTGCGGATGGCATCCATGAAAGTCGACTCGCTTTCCTGGATCGTCGTCGCAGCACTATCGAAATTTCTTTGAACCGCGATCATCTTCGTCATCTCCATAACGGGATTGACGTTCGACCCTTCGCTGTAGCCCTGTTGAATACCGGTCGCGTTGAAATCCTGGACGACTTCGCCGGGAATGCTGGACATCACGCCGGAATTGCCGAAACGGCTGAGCCTGCTATCGTTTCTCAGGTTGAAGACACCGATAGCTCCAACCTGATTAGCCCCCTGCATGATCGTGCCGTCGCGGCTGATCGTCGGGGAGCCGGCCATCGGGTCGAGAGCAATGGGTGTGCCACCGGCATCGAGAACCGGGTATCCGTCCACGGTGAGAAGATCGCCGTTCTCGTTCATCTTGAACCGACCGTCCCGGGTATAGACCGCCCCATTCGGCCCGTTGAACGCGAACCAGGCCTCGCCCTGAATGGCGACGTCGAGGGGATTGTCCGTCTTGGTCACGGGGCCGGTGCGGCGGGACACGAAATTTTGCCCGGATGACGCGAAGGAAACATTCTCCTTGGCCGCGAGAGACAGAATTTCCTCGAACTTCACCTCATCCGCACGGAAACCACCCGTATTCATGTTCGCAACATTGTTCGCGATCGTGTTGAGACGCTTCTCCATGGCCACCTGGGCAGAGAGCGCAACATAAAGCGAAGATTGCATCGAGGAGCTCCGGGCTTTCTTTTACTAGGGGCGACCTGATGGGACCGACTCTGATGGCGCGGCATCCATCTGCGGCATGAACCTGGCCCGATGGGGTAATCGAACAGCCTTGCACGAAGCTTGCTCCTCCGTTTCCAGCTTCGCGCAAGCCTCCGTGGTTAAGACATCCTCAACAGGTTGGACTTTCACAAAAGGGACCACGGCTTTGGGCGTCTTGATCGGATTGGCAGTTGCCATTGGCTCGCTCGTGAGCGGCTATGTCGCCATGGGCGGTCATCTGGCTGTTATTTGGCAGCCTTGGGAATACGTGATCATCTGCGGCATCGCGATCGGCACTTTCATCATCGCCAATCCCATGTCCCTGGTGAAGGATACGGGCCGGGCCGCACGCGAGGCGATCTCCGGCACCGTTCCTAAGAGAGATCATTATCTTTCGATCCTAGGCCTTCTTTATGCGCTCATGCGGGAATTGAAGAACAAGCCCCGCAACGAGGTCGAAGGCCATATCGACCAGCCGGAAGAATCGGAAATCTTCAAGGCCTTCCCGAGCGTCCTCAAGGACAAGGACCTCACACTCTTCATTTGCGACTACGCGCGTTTGATCATCATCGGCAATGCGCGCCCCCATGAGATTGAAGCGCTCATGGAGGAAGAAATCGCAACACTCAAGCGCGATAAAATGAAACCTTATTACTCCATCAATACCGTGTCGGAGGCCCTTCCCGCCCTCGGCATCGTGGCTGCCGTGCTGGGCATCGTGAAAGCTCTGGGCGCCATCGACCAATCGCCGGCAATTCTGGGTGGATTGATCGCGTCCGCACTGGTCGGAACCTTCGTCGGCATCTTCATCTCCTACGCCTTTCTGTCGCCGCTCGCGAACAAGGTGAAGTCGACTCGCGACAAGCAGACCCGTGTCTATGTCATCGTCAAGCAGGCTCTCATTGCCTACATGAACGGCGCTCTTCCCCAGATTGCCGTGGAGCATGGCCGGAAGGGCATTTCCGTGGAATATCGCCCGACTATCGATGAGGTTGAAACCGCGACGACAACCGGCGGCCGCTCCGAAGATCTGAAAGAGGCTGCGTGATGATGAGCGGAGCACAAAGCGCCAACGACATTCGCGACATGCTTCTGGATGCGGCCGGTCTTTCCCTCGACCGCCTGCCGATGCTCCACGTGATTTTCGACCGCATGTCGACCAGCTGCGCCGAGCACCTGCGCCACATGGCGGCCTCGCCCATGTACTATTCCCTCAGCGGTCTCGAGAGCGGCCGCGTCACCGAAATCCTAGAGATGTACGAGGCCAATGCGGTCGCGGGTATCTTCCACGCTCCCGAATGGGACAGTCATATCCTGATCGGCTTCGATCGCGACTTCATCTACACGATGGTGGAGGTGCTTTTCGGCTCGGACGGGTCAGAGCCGCCCGTCGAAGAGGCCCGTGGCTTCTCGACAATCGAACTGAGAATGGCCCAGACCCTCTTCGAGCAGGTCGCCAAGGCGCTCCAAGCCTCCTTCTCGCTGATCGTCGATACGAAGTTCAAGCTCGAGCGCATCGAGACACGTATGGATTTCGCAGTCATCGGCCGAAGGAACAACCAGGCCGTTGCAGCCAAATTCCTGCTTCAGGCGCTGAACCGCGGCGGCGAGATGTTCGTCATCATCCCGCAATCGGTGCTCAACCCGATGCGGAAGGTCCTGTCCCACGTGGTAACCGGCGAATCATCCGGCCGCGATCCGCGATGGATGAAGCAGATCGCCACGGAGGTTAAGAAGACCGAGATCACGCTCACGGCCGTTCTTGAAGAGCGATTCCTCTCCCTCGGCGAGATCGCCGACCTCAAGATCGGTGACGTCATCGAATTGCAAGCGACGCCGCGCAGCCGAGTCAAGCTCGAAGGCAACCAACAAGGTCTCTTCTGGTGTCATATCGGGCAGTCGGAAGGATCCTATGTTCTAAAGGTCGATGAACACATCGACCAGGAAAAGGAGTTCTTGGATGATGTCCTCCCTCGCTAACACGATCCTTTTTATCGCTCTCGTCACGACCAGCATCATGGTCGCGGTGATGTACCGGAAGCTTAAAAAGCTCGACCGGTACCACACCGAGTATCAGCAGATCTTCGACAAGACCGGGGTGGCATTGACGGCCGCTCAGAAGGCGGTGGTCAGCTTCGGTACCGAGGGGAAGGAGACTCTTGCCCAGCTCAGCCAGCGCATTGAGGAGGCTCAAGCGGTCGCGAACCGGCTCGAGCACCTCACGCGAGAAGCCCGCCAGGAAACGCAACCGCGCTAAAGCCAATTCAACTCACAAGGCCAGCATCCATGACGAATCCATTCGAACCCAAACCCCAGGACAAGGCCGCGTGGCGGCAGGAAAGCGCTTTTGATGCCTCCGCGCTGCAGGATGACAAGCTCGGTGGCGGTCGAAACCTCGACTCGATCCTGCGTATTCCCGTGACGATCCAGGTCGTTCTCGGCTCCGCCACGATGCCTGTCGCCAATCTGATGAAGCTCGGACGCGGCGCGATCGTACCGCTCGATCACCGGGTCGGCGAGCCGGTCGATGTGGTCGTCAACGGCCGCATCATCGCCCGCGGCGAAGTCGTCGTGGTCGAAGACGACAATTCCCGGTTCGGCATCTCACTGACCGAGATTGTCGGTCCCCCGACTAACGATCTTAACGGCTAAGTTGGCTCTACGGCATGGTCGCTCACGTTCCGATGAAGGCGAATGGCACGAAGGTCCTGAAAGGCCCTGAGCGCGTCGCAACACTCCTCTTTGCCATGGGCAAGCCCGCGGCAAGCAAGATCCTCAAGCACTTCAGCGAGGATGAGATTCGCCTTGTCACCAAGTCTGCCGCTCAACTGGGACCGGTCTCCCCGACCCAGATCGAGCAGCTGGTCGAGGAATTCGCATCGAATTTCTCGGACGGAGCGGACCTGATCGGCGGCGCGACCCATATCGAGAAGTTGCTGACGGGCATCCTGAGCCCGGAGCAGATCGCCAACATCATGAGCGAGGTGGTCGGCAACGCCAACAGGAGCATCTGGGAGCGTATATCGACCGTCAGCGAAGGCGCCATCGCGTCATACCTCATGAAAGAGCATCCCCAGACGGCCGCGCTCATTCTGTCGAAGGTGAAGCCATCCTGCGCCGCGAAAGTTATGACGCAACTGCCCCAGCCGCTTCGGAACAACCTCATGCGGCGCATGCTCAGCATGAAGCCGATCGTCGATGAGACGATGAAGAATATCGAGAAGACGCTGCATGAGGACTTCATGGCGAATTTCTCGAAGAACGCCGGAGCCGACACGCACGCCAAGATCGCCGACATCATCAACAAGATGGAGCGGGACCATATGGAGGACGTGCTGACCAGCCTCTCGTCCGTCCGTCCGAAATCGGCGGAAATCCTCAGAGGCCTGCTCTTCACCTTCGATGATATTGTAAAGCTGACGCCGAAGGATCGTACCACCCTCTTCGACCAGGTACCGCCTGATCGCGTGGTTCTGGCCCTGAAGGGGACCAACGACGACTTCCGCAAGGTCGTTCTGTCGGCCCTCTCGTCACGCGTCCGCCGCATGATCGAGCACGAACTCAACAGCAAGGAGCCGTCCGCTCACCGCGACATCGCAGAGGCCAGACGAACCATCACCGATCTGGCGCTGGAGATGGCCGGTCGCGGAGAGATCGTCATCAACTCAGAGACCGAGGATGAAGCCTACTTCTAACAGCCGAATCTCAGGTCATGTCTGATACGGATGATAAGGACAGCAAGACAGAAGCACCTTCCGACAAGAAGGTCCGGGACGCGGTCGAGAAAGGAAATATCCCCTTCTCGAGAGAAGCCCCCATGTTCGCTTCTATCTTGGGAATCCTTCTCGCTCTCACATTCGCCGCGCGCAGCACCACGAATTCCCTGACCGAGAAGCTGTCTCTCTTCATCAACCGCCCGCAGGATTTCCGTCTCGAATCGGGCCCGGACGCGACGGCGTTGATGCAGGCTGTGGCCCTTGAAGTCGGCCAGTTCCTGATTCCGATAATCGTAATTCTGGCGGCCTGCAGCCTTTCTGCATCAATCTTTCAGAATGTTCCGTCCCTGGTCTCGGAACGGATCAGGCCGCAATGGAATAGAATTTCACCCATGGCGGGCTGGAAGCGAATCTTCGGCCTTCCGGGCTTAGTGGAATTTTCAAAGTCATTGTTCAAGTTCGGAACGGTGACACTCGTCAGTCTCCTGCTTCTGCGGTCGGAGCAATATAAGGTTTTCAATGCCATGTTCACTGATCCTTCTCTCCTCCCGGAGCTGATGTTGACCATGGCCATGCGCCTTGTCTCTGCCATTGCCATCGCAACGATCGTCCTTGTCGCAGCGGATCTGCTCTGGGCCCGCTTCAAGTGGCGCAACGACCTGAAAATGACGAAGCAGGAGGTCAAGGAAGAGTACAAGCAGATGGAAGGCGACCCGATGGTCAAGGCGCGCATGCGCTCCTTGGCTCAGGACCGGAGCCGCAAGCGGATGCTGGCTGCGGTTCCGAAGGCAACTTTCGTGATCGCGAACCCGACCCACTTTGCCATTGCTATGCGCTATGAGCGCAGCGAGGCGAGTGCTCCGATCGTCGTCGCCAAGGGTAAGGATCTAATCGCGCTGAAGATCCGTGAGATTGCCGAGAAGAGCGGCGTCCCAGTGATCGAAGACAAGCCTCTGGCAAGATCCATGTACGATCATGTTGAAATCGATCGCATGATTCCTCCTGACTTCTATAAAGCCGTCGCTCAGATCCTGTTCTACATCCTCACGAGGTCGAAATGAGAAGCCTTCGCACCGTCGAAGTGGCAGCTCCATTGAGAGAGCATTTGGATATCCAGGCCTTTGAAGAAGTGCTGGCATGCAATATCAAGGATGTTATCGCAGATTTCTGCCTGACGGATTCTGAGATCATCAGGTTCTATGCGGACCATCAGCTGCACGGAAACATGGACGAGATGGTCACATCATCCGCCGAGCTCTTTTTCAAGGGCGAGACCCTGTCATACGGCTACATGGCCTATGTCAACGCAGGGCGGGAAGAGGCCGAATGCGTCGTCCTCGACATGGAGTTCGTGCACGATTCGGTCACGGTCTTCTTCCAGCTCATCTTCGGCAACTACCATATCGGCGTCAAAATCAGCGAAGTTCTCTTGGATGCGACACTTCACAGATCGGAGTTCAGCCTCGCATCGTTCGCACGGGTTCTCTCGTCCGCCCGGCTGCGGCCGCTGCCCCCCCGGTTCGAGCCTTCCTCCTGCCTTGCCGCCACTGTGCGCCATTGAACCCGGGACGGCGACATATCTCTCCGATGCACCATAAAATTCTCACAGCAGCAAGTCTGGCCGCAATCGCAGGCACGATCTCGGGCTGCAACTCGACCGATTCTGTCCACAGCCAGGGACCATGGGGCCCGGCACAGGTTCGCAGGAACTATCCGGAATACTCCGCTCCATGGGGCCGGCACTATGTCGGCCCGCCGCAATATGCGGTCGGCAACCCCATCCCGCGTCCGGCCGATGTGGTCGAGATCGATGTCGTGAGGCCCGCGAGACGCCAGGAAGTCTATCTTGAGCCGGATATCGGACCTGCCGTTTCAACCTTGACGGCCGAGGCCGCAATATCTGCAGAGCCACCGATCCGGACTGCGCCGATCCCAGAAGCGCCGGAGCGTCCATCGCATGTGACAGGCCCTGCAACGGCTGCCGAGCAGTCGAGCCCTCCCGGCGTATTCACGCCGCCGCAGCGCGCCTCCTCCTATGCGGGAGCCTGGACCGCCCGCATTGGCGCGTCTTCCTGCAAGGTGCAACTCTCCACCGTACCCTCTCTCGATCTCTACAAGGCTTCCACGCAAGGGTGCAATCAGGACGCAATGCGCAGCGTCAACGGATGGAGCTTCCGCGAGAACCAGGTCGTTCTTTTCTCACGCGGTCAGCCGGTTGCCCGTCTCTCGGGGGCGGAAGCGGCCCTTACCGGGACATTGAATAGCTCAGGTTCTGATATCAAGATGTCGCGGTAAGGCGAAAGGGCTTTAACCTTCCGAGGCGGTCTGCCCCCGACTCAATCCTGGAGCATCCGCGCAGAAAGTCCGCGCTCCGGGTGTCCATTGGCCGAATCCCGTTGCGACCATGTTGGCGATCACGCGGCAGACATAGCGCTTCTGGGCGGGATCATTGTTAGGGCCCGCGTGGTAGCGTGCGACGGCCATGGTCCAGGTTTCGTGTCGCATCTTGAGCTCTCTCAAGAAACGTGCGGCATATTCCACGTTGGTGCGAGGATTCAGCATGCTTTCCAGAGATGGAAAGTTCTCGCGATGATAGAGGTGGTTGATCTGCATGCAGCCGAGATCGATGAGCCGCGCACCGGATCGGCTGGCCTCGCCAAAGCGCTGCATCGCCTCAGCCGTGCTGTTTGAGAACACGGCTTTTCCTTCGACATTCATGGCATAGGGCTGCAAGCTTCCGCGACGTCCCGTCTCGGTGAGACCAACGGAATAGAGCATGCCGAGTGGAACGCCATATTTGGACGATGCACGCATCATCTCGCGCTCGCAGAGGCCCGATGGAGACTGGGCCACGCCTGGCGTCGCTGTCCAGATGCTAAAGGTAGATCCCGCCAGAAGGGCTGCCGCCAGTGCGCCGATCCTCTTTCGAATCCATGCGGGCTTCTGCTCCGCCGCTTCCATAGCGATCCTCCCGGTGACGGGATGAGTTCCCCTGACCTGAGGCTGCACCCTGTTGGAAGGACTGGCCTTCCTGGCTTCCCTGCTGAGGACGTTGGAATGAGGAGCGGTCATGGGAGGTGGCTTCGGTCGACTGGATGTTGATGACGTCAGGGCGGTAACCGGATACGCGCAGGAGGTTGGACAGCTTTTCTGCGTCATTCCTGAGAAGCTCCGCGGTCTCTTCGTTCTCGGCCAGAATCTCCATTTCGAGACCATCGCCGGCAAGCCGCATCCTTATGGTCACGAGTCCGAGCTCTGCCGGTTTCAGCTGGAGGTCCAGAACCCGCAGCACGCTCCCGGAGGCCTTCGCCATGGCGACCCGGTTCAAACCGTCTTGCTGGAAGGATGCTCGATGCGGATCGGACAGACCTTTGGCATCATCGATGATAGAATTTGCAAGATGCTGGAGTGTTGAAGAAGGAAGAGAAGATGCGTCCGTTTTTGGCCCAGCGGCCTGCGACTGCTTCTGCATCTCGGCGGGATCGGCGGTGCGATCCGAAGCAACTTTCCCGGCAAGCCGCTGTTCTTCAAGTCGTCTTGTGGGCTCTGCCTCGGCAGTCATATCGGGAATTGATTGAGTGAGGTCATCGCGCTTGCTGGGTGGCAGCCCCTGTGACTCGGCACCTTTGAGCTTCCCCGCAAGCAACTCTTGCGGTGTCGATCCAGAGTCTTCAATGGAAGCTGCCGCATCCGGCTCCGTCGGAGCGTTGCTCAGCCCTTCGGTAATGGGCCTGAAATGTGTTTCCTGGTTCTGGACTACCGCTGCAAGCTTCGATCCATGCCCCGCGTTCACGAGATTGGCCTCGTCCATGTCCTGTTGCAGCAAGGACGAATATGCGGACGTAAGTGAAGGACCAGGCTGCCCTGTATCGGCATTGCCCACATTGGCGGTTCGCGCGAGAATCCGCGGAAGAAGATTTTCGAGAATAGAGAAAACTGGGCTCCCGGATGGGAGCGAGGAGGCAGCAGCAGAGCCATCCCCTGACGAGGCATCGGGCAGGAGAGCCTGCAGCGAATCCGTCTCGCTTCCCTCCGATGGCGGATTAGACTTGTCCGCTTCAGCATTCAGCAGACCAGCGTCTTGCAGAGATGTGGCGATGGCGTCTTTCTGTGCCTTGCCCGAAATGCCCTCCAGGAAAGACCCAAAATCTGACGTCCCCGGACCTCCATTGCCCTCCAGAGCATCCTGAGTCACGGACGCATTGCGTGACTGAGTGTCAACGTGCCTCGGCATCGTCTGCGACAGTAGGTCTAATCGGTTCATCGGCTGGTATACGCCTAGTTCTTGATCAATTGATCGACGCGACTTAAGGCGTCGCGAGCTTTGGATAACGCCTGAAGCTGTTCCAGCCCTTGCACAGGGGTAGCCCCCTCCGTCGACTGCCCGGCTGCGACCTTGGTCAGAGCGGGTTTTCCTTCCACGATCTGCGGCGCTGGAGCATCCGGCATTTTGCGGATTTGGCCTGCCATGGAGAGTGCGGATTCGAGTAGGCTCAGGTCGCTGTCTGGCAGAACGGACCGATCGAGGCCGCGAAGGTCCTCGACGGCGCCGTTGATCGCCTGAGGTGATGTGATCATCGATGCCGCACGATAGAGTTTGGCCCGTGTCGCACTCGCCTTGTCAGCTCGCGCCAGCTCCTGCGCCTTGTCGGCCAACAGGCGCGCCGAGGTCGTGAATCCTTGCTCAATTGAGGAGCGTGCTGCCAAAAGGTAGAGGTCTCGTCTTGCTTCCGGCTCAAGCTCCGTCATCATCTCGACCATTCCGTCAAAGCGCGACGATTCCTGGCCGAAGTCGATTCGCGTCAGTGCAGAAGCCAATCGCTGCCGGAAGTTGCCGGCATAGATGGAGTGGCGGTAGCGTCGCAGATACTCCGTTGCAAGCGATTGAAACTTCTCGATGTTGTTGGTTTGGCTTGCGACGAAGACCTGTCTGCGCAACGCCGCTTCCTCCAGGAGCGTTCCTGGAGCCTGAAGCCGGACGAAGTCCAGGAGCTCATCGGATTTTGCGGCGTTTTTCCGCACGTTCAGAGCCGATTGAACCAGGGCCAATTGCGCACCCAGGGTTGGCGGAAGCGAATGAGGGTCGAGAGAGGCCAATGCGGTCTGAGCCGCTTCCTCCCTGCCCTCAACATAAGCAAGAGCTCCTTCGATCAGAGGCTTGTCGCTTTCTGAAATGATCGAGGAACCCAGTTCCAAGAGCTTTCGTAGGATACTGGGATTGCCTCCGCTGAGAACGAGGGACACGGCGGCACGGACATTCTTGCTCGTTTGCCAGGTCTCCGCCTCCAGGCTCATGAACCTTTCGTCCAGAATGGACAGGAGCCCACGTTGTCCTGCATGGGCTTCCGTCGAGCCGATCGCAATTTGATCCTGCATCAGGTGCAGGGTCCGCACCAATTGCATTGGCCCGGGAGCAGTTAGCGCTGACGTTTCCGGTTCGGCCGGCCGCTCCATGACAGTCTCTGAAGGTTGTTCATTCGCCACCGCCACCGAGCTGAGCATCAACGGCGCCAAAAGAGCGGCCAGAGAAAGACCTTTCATTGCGGCTACTCCTGCAGAAGGATCTCAACGCGGCGGTTTTGATCTGCATTGGGATTGACGGGCACCTTCGGCTCACGATCTGCATGCCCCTCGACCCGTACAATCCGGCTCTCGTTCAAGCCGCCACGGACCAGCATGTAGAGCGCCATCTGAGCCCGCGCGTGGGACAGCCGCCAGTTGTCGTAATTGGCTGATTTGAAGGGCCGCGCGTCCGTGTGTCCGCGAATGACGATCTTGCCTGGACGGGACTGCAGAAGCTTGGCGATTTCGGCCATGGCCCGGACGACCTTCGCATGCGGCTCTGCCGAGCCCACCGCGAACATCGTGAAGTCGAAGTCATCGGTCAGACTGATCAGGGTTCCCGCCCCGGTCCGACGCACTTCGATATGCGGCTGCGGCGAGAAATCCTTTGAGGGCTGAACCGCTTTGAGGATCTCACTTTTCAGCTCGGCTGCCTCGATGTCCGCCATCTTTGCTGCGTCTGAATCCGTGCTGGAAGCCTGAGATCCGGAGGCGGAAGCTGCACCGGAGGACGGTTGAGACACGCCCTCGCTGGAGGTCGAGCCCCCCCCTTGCTTGCTGCCCGCTACAGTCTTCTGGCTCAATACGGCAACGGCATCCATGACAGCCTTCGATGGCGCGGGGGCTGCAGTTCCCGGCTTCGGAGCCTCTGTCTTCAACTCCTCGACCGGAGAAACCTGCCAATAGAGAGGATCGAATGGATCCCGGAAGGCCTCGCCGGCTTTCAGGCCCGGCATGTCGCTTTCACCGGGAGTGACATCAGCGCCGAGCGTATCGTGCGGATTGGCCTCGATCTCGTTGGCGATCTTGGCCAGCACGGCATAAGGATCCTGGAAGAGGGCTCCCTCCTTGAAACGGGGCTTCTGCAGCTGGTGGGATTTTCCGCCCGCTCCCTCACCACTCCCCTTTTCCTTCCCATCCTTGGTGTTGTCCGTTTCATTGTCCGGAGGAACATTCTGCGGATCATCGAGCCCCTTCTTGTTCGGAGTCGATTCGGCCAGTTGGACGGGGTTGAAATAGTTGGCGACGCCGCTCCGGGTCTCCTCATCGGTCAGGCTGATAAGCCACATCACCAGAAAGAACGCCATCATGGCCGTCATGAAGTCTGCGTGAGCGATCTTCCATGCGCCACCCTTAATGGCCTCCTCGCCATCACCGCCCCTTCGGACGATGACGATTTCCTGATTATTTGAGTTTGCCATCGTTCATCAGCCTTCTAGGGCTTGCGCCAGCCGGCGCGACCAGGAATCCAACCGTGTCTGAATCGTCGTGTCGTCGGCGATGACGCTGACTTCGACGGTCTCAGCCGGAGAAAACTCGATTGCCCGCTCATGCGATCCGAGATGCGATCTCATGGCCGACAGCAGGTCCTGCGGCCCGGAGATTCTGATCAGTCCCACGTCACTGTCCGAGAGCAGTGTCGCGAGAACATCCTTGAGCTCATCGAGGCTTTGCTGACGGAAAGCTTCCGAGACGAGAGGCCTGAGAACATTGGCCGTTCTCTCCGAGATCACCGCCTCGATCCGTCCGAGCGCCTCCGCGATCTGGGTCGAAATCTGCATGGCCTGCTGCTCGACCCAGATTTCACGCTGGACATTCATGTCCTCTGCGTGGCGAACTTCCTCGCGGACAATTGCTTCCTCGAGTTCCTTCCGGGCCGATTCCCGTTCTTCGGCTCTCACCCTTGCCTCTGCCGACCTGACAAGCTCGGCCTGACGGTCCACGATAGGTTTCTGCGGTTCCGGCTCAGCATCAGGCACGATCTTTGCAGTGCGCAGAAGCTCGAGTCCTGAAGTCCTGCCATCGGCGGGAGCAGAGAAGTCCGCCAGCAGGCTGGCCAATGTTGCTGCCATCACGCAGCCTCCCGCCCAAGCCATTGCTTCAGAACGGCAGCCGCCTGCTCCTCACTGAGTTCGATGATCTGCTCCAGCTTGCGCTGCGGTGTCCGCGGCATCTCGATCAGATTCTGCGCTGCATCAAGATCCGAGGCGATCCGCAGGGCAGAGGCTTCCTTGCTCGCTTCAAGAGCTTCCTCAGCCTCGGCCGCAGCCAGCGCGGCAGCCTGCTCCCGCTGGAGTTCGAGCTCGACCTGATGACGCGCCATCAGCATCCGGACGGCCGGGCGCAGTCCGAACCAGATCATCATGGCGCAGAGGGCCAGGATGGTCAGGGCGTTCACGACGGTTCCGAACTGGCGCATGAGGATTTCTGCCAGCGACGGGCCCGGAACGGGCTGCATCATGCCGCCATCGTCGACGAAGCTGACGGCCGCAACCTTGATCTGGTCGCCGCGGGGTTTGCTGAAACCCGTGGCGGACGAAACCAGCTGTTCAATCTCGGCAATCTTCGCGTCCATCTCGGCCGGCGTTGCATTCTCGCCCAGCAGTGATGCAATGCGCGACTTGTTTACCAGAACCGCAACGGATAGGTTCTTGATCTGGTAGCCGTCGCTGATCGTCTGGATGGTCTTGGACGAAATCTCGTAGTTGGTTAGCTCCTCGCGCCGCTGGTTGTCCTCGCTCGCGCTGTCGCCAGAATCGGCTCGGACGTTCTCATCGGGAAGGTTCTGCTGAACGGTCGTGGGCCTCTGGCCACTCTTGTTCTGGGAAACCTCCGTTTCCTTGATCGTACGCGTCGAGCGCTCGACCTTGGATTCTGGATTGTAGATCGTCTCGTTGGTGCTGACCTTGTCGGTGCTCAGGCGAGCGGCCACACTGATCTCGAAGTTTCCGGTTCCGAGATAAGGAGCAAGCGTACGACGCACGTTGTCCTGGATTTCCAGACCGACGGTCTTCTCGAGCCTTGCCATCTTGCCGGTGGAAGCATTGGCAGCGTCGTCGCCGGACATCAGGAGCGTGCCGTCCGTGTTCATGACGGTGACCTTCTCGACCGCCATGCTAGGAATGGCCGCCGCCACGAGATGTCGGATGGCCTGCGCGGACGACGCATCGTCGGATGGGACGGTGCGGATGACCACGGAGGCGGAAGGCGGCTGCTGTTCACGGCGGAAGGAGCCGCGATCCGGCAGCACGATGTGAACGCGTGCCGCCTTGATGCCCTTCATGCCTTGGATGGTACGCGCCAGTTCGCCTTCGAGAGCCCGCACCTTGGTGACTTCCTGCATAAAGGAGGTGAGGCCAAGAGAGCCGAGATCGTTGAAGAGTTCGTATCCGGACTTGGTGCTGTGCGGCAGCCCCTTCTCGGCGAGTAACATGCGGGCCTGGGCCGTGTTGCCATAGCTGACGAGGAGGGCCGTGCCGTCGGCGCTCACATCGAAGGGGATGCCGGCATCCTTCAGGACTGCCCCCATGCGTCCGACATCCTCTCGGTCGAGACCGGTATAAAGTGTCTCCTGGGCCGGCCTGCTCAGGTAGTAGGCGCCTATGCCGACGGACAGGAAAACGGCAAGACCGATCGCGGCCAAGGCAGCCAGGCGGCGAGCGCCCAGCAGCATTAAACTACTCCACAATCTTTCGGCGTGTTGACGACCAGGCATAGAGAATCTCGGTACTGGTGAAAGGTGTCGAGATCACTTGTGCGTCGTCAATCTTGTGCGAAGGTTGCTGGCCTGTCCTGGGCCACTGCTTTTTGCGCGCTACGAAGAAGATTTGGGGCGCTCAGAAGTATGAGCGCACGAGGCCGCTCACGAGAATATTCCAGCCATCGATCAGAACGAAGAAAAGGATCTTGAACGGCAGCGCCAGAACGGTTGGAGGCATCATCATCATGCCCATGGACATGACCAGCGTCGCCACGATCATATCGATGACGAGGAACGGCAAGGCGATCAGGAAGCCGATCTCGAACCCACGCCGCAATTCGGAGATCATGAAGGCCGGAATCAGAATCCTCAGGTCGATCTTCTCGCCTTCGCTGGGCTTGGGATAGTTGACGGAAGCGAGATCGCTAAACATCTGCAGGTCCTTGGACCGCACATGGGTCAGCATGAATTCGCGGAAAGGTTCCGTCGTCTTGGTAAAGGCCTCGGCCTCGGTGATGCGGTTCTCAGTCAGCGGCCTGACCCCGTCGTTCCACGCTCGGTCGAAGGTCGGGCCCATGACGAAGAAGGTCATGAACAGAGACAGGCTAATCAGGAAAATGTTGGCGGGCGTGCTCTGCAAGCCGAGACCGGAGCGCAGGAACGAGAAAGCCACGACGAACCGAGTGAAGCTCGTCACCATGATCAGGAGGCCGGGCGCCAGGGAGAGAACAGTTAGAAGGACGACAAGCTGAATGATTCGGCCGCTGACAGCTCCATCGCCGGGAGGAATGAGCGACTCAAGTCCGGCAATCTGGGCCTGCGCGCCCGTTGCAGCCAAGATGAATGCACTGGTGAAAATGAAACGAAGAGGCATCGGTCACTATGTCTTTCAAGAAAAATAGGCCAGAGCTTTACTCTATTGAACAATCAGGGTTTCGAGCACCAGCTCCTGAATCACACCCTTGGAGCGTAGCCTTGCGCGCTCATTGAGGTCTTCCCGCAGATGAAGGAGCCCGCTCGGGCCCTGGATCTGCGCCAGCGACATGGTGCGGATATAGGACAGGATATCCTGCCTCATCTCTGACACCAGCACGTCGGAATTCTGTTCACCGTCCGGCTTGTAAACGATCGACGCCTCGACCCTGACCCAATCGCTATCCGAGCCAGCCAGATTCGTCACGACCGGAGCAAGCTTTTTGATCGCGATGTTGCCCGTATAGGCGCCGGCGACCTCGGCTTTCTGCGGCAAGACCTTGTACTTTTCCTCAACCCGCTTCTCGATCCCGGACACCATGACCAGGCCAAACCCTCCGCCGATGGCAGCGGACAAGAGGGTCAGAAGGCTGAGCGTCAGGAGCCATCTGAGCGATCCTTCCTTGCTCGGCAGGGTTCCCGAAGGAGCTGGAAGTTCTAAGGCCTTGGCCATTCTTCTGTTGTCCTATCGATCTGCCTAAAAGGGAGCCACGACATCGTAGATCTGCTGCCCATAAGCCGGCTGCTGGACCTCCATCAGGCGTCCGCGGCCGCCATAGGAGACTCGGGCCTCTGCGATCTTGTCGTAGCTGATCGTGTTCTTAGGCGAGATGTCCCGCGGCCGCACGATGCCGGCAATGTTCAGAATGCGGAGCTCGTAGTTCACGCGCACTTCCTGCGATCCGCTAATCACCACGTTGCCGTTCGGCAGCACTTCGTTGACTACGGCAGCAACGGAGAGGCGCAGCTTCTCCGATCGATCGATCGTTCCCTCTCCCTTGGACGACGAGGACGATTGGAGACCGATGTCCCCTGCCCCATCCGCATTCCACCCTTTGAAGGCGAATGCATAATCGAGACCCGCGCTGATGGAGGACCGCCGCGACCTGTCGCTCGCGTTGTCGAACTCGGCCTTGTCGTCGATCTGGATATTGACCGTCACGATATCGCCCACCTGCCTGGCTCGCGGGCTCGTGAAAAGATCGGCGCTGGCATTGCTCCAGGTCGAATTCGCAGCGGTCGGACCTGTACCCTTGAACAGGTGTGGGAGCGGTTCACGGGCGACGGCGATGCCCGATCCGACGGGTGTCATACCCGGCTCACGCCCGAGATCCTCCGGCCTCGTCGCGCATGCGCCAAGGAAACACAGGCCGGCAATCATGATCAGGTTTTTCAATTTTGCCTCACGGTAGTCTTTTCCCGCTTGGGAGCATCGGTGATGACGTTTGCCAGTTGAGCTGCCCGCGCGGGCTCCATTTCGTTCAGCACGGCGCTCGCCACCCTGGGATTGAGCTTGGCGACGACGGCTGCGGCGATCTCCTCGTCCATATTGGTGAGCTGCAGCGCTGCAGCGTCCGGACGCATGCGTGAGTAGATCTGCACGATCGTCTCGTCGGCTTTCTCCAGAACCTCGTTCCGTCGGTGCAGCCATTCCTCGTACTCGGCGCGCTTGGCCTCCAGCACCTTGAGACGGCCTTCGATTTCCTTTTCCATATCGGCGAGCGCCTGCTTTTGAAGCGCAAAGCGCGCGTCAGACGCCGCGTCGGCGATGTTGGCGCAGTACTGATTGTTCTTGGTGTCTGCCTTGACATCCTGCGCCAATGCGGCCGGGAATGTGCCTAGCCCTATGAGAAGGCCGGCGGCCAGCTTCGTGTGCCGGACGATCTTGACGATCATGGTCTTTCTCATTGAATCACCAGCTCCGCCTGAAGGGCTCCCGCCGTCTTGACCGCCTGGAGGATCGCAATCACATCGGACGGCTTGAGGCCCATCTGGTTCAATCCTTTGACGAGGGTCTGCAGATCCGCACCCCGGACAATCGCAAGAGGAACTCTCTCTTCCGCCGCAGTGATCTGAGTGCGTGGCACGACCACGGTCTGCCCCATTGAGAACGGATCGGGCTGCGACACTTCGGGTGTTTCGGTCACGCGAATCGTCAGAGCTCCGTGCGTGATCGCCACCGTCGAGATCTGAACGTTCTTTCCAATCACCACCGTTCCGGTCCTTTGGTCGACGACGATACGGGCCGGGGTGTCCGGCCTGATCTCGAGGTCACCCAGTTCGGCAATGAAGCGGGTTGCTGCAACGTTCTTCGGTTTCTGCAGGACGACCGTGCGAAAATCGCGAGGCGATGCGACACGGACGCCGTAGCGCTGCTGCGAGTATTGGTTGATCGCATCCGTGATCAGCGTGGCGGTCTTATAGTCGGGGTTCTTGAGTTCGAAGGCCATGGGCCCAACGGTATTGAAGCCGCCCTGCACTTCCCTCTCGATGAGAGCACCGTTCGGGATACGGCCGGCCGTTGCGACGCCCGATGTCAACGTCTCAGCCTGCCCTTGTGCGGAAAAGCCGGATACGGCAATCGCACCCTGTGCAACCGCATAGACCTGCCCATCGCCGCCTTGCAGGGCCGTGAGCATCAGAGTGCCACCCTTCAAAGAAGTTGCATCGCCCATCGACGTGACCGTTACATCGATGCGAGATCCTGCTCCCACGAATGGCGGAAGATCGGCGGTGACGATGACGGCCGCCACATTGCGCGTACGGAGATTGATGTCGCGGACATTGACGCCCATCCGGTCCAGCATCGACTGAAGGGACTGCTCGGTGAATTGGGAATTGCGAAGCGTATCGCCCGTTCCCTGCAGACCCATGACGAGGCCGTAGCCGATCAACTGGTTGTCGCGCACACCCTGAACGGCCGCCACATCCTTGATGCGCGTTGCAGCATAAGACTGGAAGGAAGCGAAAACCGCGACGAGGAGAAGTATGATGCGGAGCATGACTAGAATCCAATCCGGATCCTGCCGTCGGGCTGGACCCGACCGGTGATGATTCGACCACTATCGACGTTCTTGACCTGGATCGTCTCGCCCAGCGTCCCGGACTGGAGCGGGATTCCGGTCCCCATGATGGAGAGCCCCCCCTCCTCGAACATGATCTGGGCTTGGACGCCTCGTGTCACAAGCTTGGGATCGTCGACCGCATTCATCGGGATCGGCTCTCCGGGCAGAAGAGTCCGGCGTGCCATCTTCCCCGCAAGAACCCGAGGCGATTCGATGACGGCAGTCCGGTAGCGGTAGTTTTCCGGAAACGTCCGATCCTTGAGCATCGACTCATTGATCGTGTCGCCAGGATAGATGGTGATCGCGGGAACCGGGAGAATGCGCTCTTCAGCCGTGGCAACCTGTGAGGTTGACACGACGATGGCACTTGCCACGAGAGCCATGTGAAGGGGATGCTTCATGAGTCTATCACCCGGTTTCCGCGCTTAGCGGATGCCCTTGGAAACGGTGCCGGCCATGTCATCGGCGGCCTGGATCACCTTGGAGTTCATCTCGAAGGCGCGCTGAGCGGAAATCAGGTTCGTGATTTCCTTGATCGGATCGACGTTGGAGGCTTCAAGATAGCCCTGGTGGATCTTTCCAAATCCTGGATCGGCCGGAATTCCGACGGCCGGCGCGCCAGATGCGAGGGTTTCGCGGTAATAATTGCTGCCGATCGGCTCCAGGCCGGCATCGTTTGCGAAGTTCGCAAGCGTTAGCTGTCCGAGATTCTGAGGCTGAGCCTGGCCGTCGACCTTTGCGAAGATTTCACCGGATTCGTTGATCGTAACGTCGAGCGTGTTCGGCGGAATGATGATCGGTGGATTAAGCGTATAGCCGTCGAGTGTGACGAGTTGCCCGTCGCCATTCTTGTTGAAGGAACCTGCGCGGGTGTAAACGGTCTCGCCGTTGGGAGAATCCACTTGAAACCAGCCGCGGCCGTTTAAAGCAAGATCGAACTGGTTCGACGTGTTGGTCAGAGATCCCTGGCGATGCAGGTTCCGGATCGCCGCAGTGCGGACGCCGAGACCCAGCATGGCTCCCTCCGGGACCGGGCTCGATCCGGCCTGATTGGGAATCGCCTGGGACCGCTCGGTCTGATAGAGGAGATCCGTGAACTCTGCCCGCGCTCCTTTGAAGGCGGTGGTGTTAACGTTCGAGATATTGTTGGCAATGACCTCGACGTTAAGCTGCTGTGCATTCATGCCTGTGGCAGCAATCGCAAGCGCTCTCATTTGGATCTCCTTAAATCGCCATCCGCGCAATTTCTTGATAAGCCGCAACGACCTTGTCACGGATCGCGATGGCCGTCTGAAGCGTCTGCTCGGCCGACATCACTGCCTCGACCACCTGCTGGACCGAGGCTTTCCCCTGGATTCCCGCAATCGATGCGGCTTCACCGGCCTTCAAGGTGTCGACCGCACTTGTCGCCACTTGAGCCATCATATCGGTGAAGCTTGCCTGAGACGCGCCGGAAACTACACCTGCCGCCGGTGAGGCGCCGAAGGTTGGAATCGCTGCGACCGCCGTAGGGCGATCAATCATGGACGAGATGGAGGATACTGCGCTGACCATATCAGCCTCTTATGAGATCGATTGTTGCGGAGATCATGGCTCTGGCCTGCTTCATCATCTGCAGGTTGGCCTGGTACGATCGGTTGGCTTCCCGCATGTCGGCCATCTCGATCAGCATGTTGACATTCGGCTTCTTGACCATGCCATTCTCGTCCGCTGCGGGGTTGCCGGGATCGTATTCGACCGGAAAAGCGGACTCGTCATGCCCGACATCCTTGACAGTGACCGAGGCTGCTCCGAGCGTTCGGTCGAGCTCGGATTTGAAGGTGATCGTCTTGCGGGTATAAGGATCGGAGCCGGGCGTGCGCCCTGTCGATTGCGCGTTGGCGATATTCTCCGAAATGACGCGCAGACGCGCCGATTGGGCCTCCAGACCGGAGCTCGACAACTTTCCGGATGCAACTAATGGATCGATCATCACGCAGTCCTTACGCTCGACATCAGCATGCGGTGGAATGACTTCACGATGCTTGTGTTCAATGAATGCTGCCGGTTGACCTCACCCGACTTGAGCAGTTCCTGCTCGAGGCTGACCGAGTTCTTGGAATAGACAGTGTCCCAGCTGTCGGCCTTCTTGACTTTGTTTGCCTCGGCCTTCGACGGGGAAAAGCCGATATGGCTGTCGTTCGTCGAAGCCATGATCAACTTGGTTTTGTCCAGAATGTCGGCAAAAGGCTCAATATCCCTGGCCCGATAGCTAGGGGTATTGGCATTGGCGACATTGCCGGAAATCGTCGTCTGGCGCGCAGCAAGCCATTGCGCCTGTCGCGATGCCAAATCGAACAGATAGACAGGTGCCGTCACAGGGGTCTCCGGGCGAATATGGTAAAGAGGGATTTAAGCCTCCAACCTTGCACGAGGCTGACCTGTTCGTGGCCTGAGAGATCGAGTTTCTCTTTAAACGATGCGGCACATGAGACGCGAGGTGTCCGACATCCGAAATACAGGGCAGCTTTGTGACTCCCAAGGGAAGAAATGTAATTTCGTTATTAAGCTCGGGCGATTGCAGGTTGACGAGCGCCTCAGCGCCACGATGCCACATCCAATGCTGTTGATTTTCGAACCGCTCCCTTCAAGAAGGGCTTGCAACACCAGTCGTGACTTTTTGTTAACGAACAGGCATACCGATAAAGCTGCTTTGAGCCTGGAGTTTACGCGCGACGCGGCGAATGGGTTGGGGGACGATGACTCATATTTCTGCGCTAAGCGAGGGAATGAGGGTGCGATCTGCGCGAGACGCTCAGCAAGTCGCCGATTCCACTCGCGTCCTCAATTCCATCCGTGACTTCGCCTTGGTCACGCTCGACCGCAATGGAAACATCGTATCGTGGAACATCGGCGCGGAACGCATCTATGGCTGGAAAGCAGATGAGGTTATCGGCCGTCATGTTTCCTGTCTTTACACGTCTGAGGCCGCAATACGCGGAAAGCCTGCGCAGGATCTGAGAGCGGCCGAACGTTTCGGTCATTCGGCAGACCAGATCCGCTGCACGACGAAGAATGGAATCAATCTCCTGTGTCGAATAACAATTGACGCCGTCGAAGATGATGTTGGAAGCATCTGCAACTATGTTCTGACATCCCGCGACATCAGCCGCTTCATGGCCGCGGAGGCCGCCTTGAAGACGCAAGAGGAGCGGTATCGGGCACTGATCGAAGCAAGTGCCGCGATGGTCTGGCGAGCCTCCCCAGACGGCTCGATCATCGATGGCGTGTCTGACTGGGAAACTTCCGACAGTCAGGCCCTCAGCGAAGCCAAGGATTTCACTTGGCTCAATGCCGTTCACCCCGAAGACCGTGAGCGACTGACCTCGACTTGGCTGGAAACGCTCGCCTCGGAGGAATCCGGGACCAGCGAATACCGGATGCGGCAGTCCAACGGTACGTATCGATGGGTTCTGACCAGGGCAGTCCCTCTCCGAGATCCTGATGGCATCGTGCAGGAGTGGGTCGGCACGGTCACAGATATCCATGAGCAGAAATCGGCCGCCGAGCGCCTCCGTCAAAGCGAGGAGCAATACCGCGCCCTGATCGAGGCGAGTGCCGCCATTGTCTGGCGCGCCACCACCGGCGGCTCGATCACGAAAGGCTGGGGCTGGGAGGCGTTTACCGGCCAAGCGAGAGGGGAAATTACGGGCCATGGATTTCTCGATGCCGTGCATCCGGATGACCGTGAAAAATTCATTGTACAATGGCAAGCCACCCGCCTCTCGGAAGAGCCTGGTGTCCTCGAATTCCGTGTTCGGCGTGCGGATGGAAAATATCGTTGGGTTCTGACCAGAGCCGTGCCGCTTCTGGGTGAGGAAGGCGTCGTCCAGGAGTGGGTCGGAACAATCACGGATATTCATGACCAGCGATTGGCGGAGATGAAGCTTCGCAGCAGTGAAGAACGGCTGCGCTTGGCGATCGAGACGACGGCTCTCGGCATCTGGGACCAGGATCTTGTGACGGGCCACCATCAATGGATGCCGGAAGCTCGTCAGATCCTGGGCTTGGCATCGGATGCCATCATCACCCGTGAGATCGTGCTCGGCTGCATCCATCCCGATGACCGCGGCCGAATGGAGAACTCGTTCTATGCCGACGAGCTCGGCACTAACCTGACCTATAGCGGAACGTTCCGTATTATCCGCGCTGATACGGGTGCCGAACGATGGGTCTCGGCGATCGGCCGCACACTGGTCGATGAGAACGGCCGGCCCATTCGCAAGATCGGGACAGTTCAGGATATTACCGAGCGCAAATTGGCTGAGAATGCTTTGCGCTCGAGCGAAGAGCGGTTGCGTACGCGGGAAGCACATCTCAGATCGATTCTGGAGACCGTTCCGGATGCCATGGTCGTGGCCGATGAAGGAGGCGTCATCCGGTCCTTCAGTGCCACAGCCGTGCATATGTTCGGCTACCGGCCCGAGGAAGTCATCGGCACGAACGTGAAATTCCTGATGCCCCTGCCTTACCGCGAGCAGCATGACGGTTATATCCGCCGGTATCGCGAGACCGGGGAGCGCCACATCATCGGGAGCGGTCGTGTCGCCGTTGCCCAGCGCAAGGACGGCTCGACCTTTCCGATGGAGGTCCAGGTTGGCGAAATGGAGTCGGACGGCGAGCGCTTCTTCACCGCCTTCATTCGCGATCTGACGGAGCGCCAGCGAACCGAAACGCGGATGCAAGAATTGCAATCCGAGCTTGCCTACATGTCACGCTTCACGGCCCTCGGTGAGATGGGGTCGACCCTGGCTCATGAAATCAACCAGCCGCTGACTGCGATCACCAGCTACCTCAAGGGCTGCGGCCTCATCCTGAGCGATGTCGAAGGCGAGAAGGCCGCCCTTGTCAAGCATGCGGTCAACGAGGCCGCGGAGGAAGCCCTGCGTGCCGGCGAAGTCATCCGTCAGCTGCGCGAGTTCGTGGCCCGCGGTGGCAGCGAGCATCAGATCGAAGGCCTTCAGCGACTGGTCGAGGAGGCCAGCGCCTTGGCTCTGGTGGGAGCCAAGGAAAAGGAGGTCAAGGTCGAGTTCGACTTTCCTCCGGAAAGCCCTCTGGTGTTCGTCAACCGCGTTCAGATCCAGCAGGTGCTGCTCAACCTCATCCGCAACGCCATCGAAGCGATGCAGGAGGTGAGCCAACGCGAACTGATCATTCGTGCCCGAGCCGTCGAATCAAATACCTTGGTTCAGATCAGCGTGCAGGACACCGGTTCGGGGATTGCCCCGGAAGTCTTGAAGAACCTGTTCAAGCCATTTACCACCACGAAACAGAGTGGCATGGGGGTCGGCCTCTCGATCAGCCGGACGATTGTCGAATCCCACGGCGGCAAGATCTGGGCAGATTCAGTTCCCGGCGAGGGAACCAGTTTTCACTTCACTCTTAGAACTGTCGATAAGGAGGACTTGGCCAGTGTCGAGCACGCCGATCGTGTATGTGGTGGATGATGACGTTGGTGTGCGTAAGGCCCTGTCCTTCCTGCTGGTGTCGGCTGGCCTGAACGTTCGCCTATATGAATCGGCCAAGGCCTTTCTCGACGAAGTGAAAGATCCCGGCCAATGCTGTATCGTTACGGATGTTCGCATGCCTGGCATCGACGGGCTAGACTTCATCCGTCGCCTCCATGGACGCGGCCTCAATGTCCCCGTTGTGGTCATGACGGGGCACGCTGATATCCCTCTTGCCGTCGAAGCCATGAAGGCCGGGGCCATCGACTTTCTCGAGAAGCCGTTCAGGGAAGATCGATTCCTGGAGGTGGTACGCTTCGCGCTGGTGTGCGATGAAAAAAGTGTGCGCAAGAACCAGGAGCTTCTCCGGACTCAAGCTCGGCTGCAATCCCTATCCCAGCGGGAGCGCCAGGTGCTCGATGGTCTCGTGGCAGGAAAAGCGAATAAGATGATCGCTCACGAGCTGAACATCAGCATCCGGACCGTGGAGATTCACCGCTCCAACGTGATGGCCAAGATGGAAGCCAAGAGTCTCTCCGAACTCATCCGGATGGCCTTGTTCCTAGAAGTGGCGACCGGCAGCTGAACAGATGCCTCGCGCCACGGCTCGCGCACCTGACCGCCTGCTGCTCGTACACTTTCGCCTTCCGACTGCAAGGCTCCCAGAGCTGCTCCGTATATCCTTGCTGGGCCATCATCCGCCTCGGTAGAGAATTTGGTATCTCCATGCCCGATGTCAGACGCATTGTCCCGGTCGCCCCTGAACAGGCACCCGACCCATTGCTCCATAATCCCAATCATGGGGACAGCATCGTCTCAAACCATAATCGGTGGTCTCGAACAGCTTTCGAATTCAAAGATGTATCGGGTGACACGTGGTGTGAGCTCAGTTTCAGGATTTTTTGGCATCCGGAAGAGAAGAGCAGAACTGTCCACGACTTTGCCGCTATCGGCGTCGACTTTCTGACCGAAGACGGTTCGAGCATCGAGTTCGCCTATGTGCCGGGTCTCGTGAGAACGCAGATTGATCCGCATAGCTGCTACATCGCTGGACCCGATTATTACGAACGAAGCGATGACTTAGCCCATTCGGCGAGAATTCAGGTTTCATTCCTTGTGCCGGCTCCTGCCAAGCGCCTTTCACTCACCGTTCGAAGCTGGCGCAACTCCCATCCTTTTACGATCCGCGACCTTCACCTCCACCAGGGTGTCCAGACGATCTCGGCGGATGAGCAGTTAGACCCCGCGGGTACCACCAAGGCCACGCCTCGTCGCACATGGATAGCGCTCAACAGCACACCAATCTGGTTGAACTATGCCGTTGTTCCTGGGCACAAGCTCTTCGTCCGGGGGCAGCTCGTCAGCGAGAACCCGGAGGGCCATGGAGCCTTAGCCCGCATTGTCTTCCGTGACGTCCAGGGCATCATGTTGCCTGATCTTTACGAGGAAGTCGCCGTTTCGCCGGATGTCGGACCGTTCATCGACATTCCGATTCACCGACAGACGAGGCGCTTCACGTTAGAGCTTACCCCTCCTCCGCAGGCTGCGACGGTATCCCTCGGCTTTCAGACATGGCGAGATGAAACCAAAATCAATCTGGTGACTCCGCTCGAAGTTTCGGTCGGCGACGACCTTCTCCTCGAGAATATCCTGACGGACGATCAAGCCGATGCCCGAGCATTTCTGAGGTCCGCGCTTGAACGGCTCGAAAGAAGCTCCGACCCCGAGCGCCCCATCAGGAGCACCGCCAAACTCAGGCAACTCATAGATCGTGAGGCTCTGTCATCTCTCGTTACGATCCATGACAAGCTTCGAGCCGTTCAGCATGGTGAAACGAGTGCCATTGTCGACGGACGTCTGACGCTTTGCAATCATGAACCATGGCCCGTGCCCGAGACGCTGGAATGGACGGAAGATCCCTACCAATCGCCGGCCTGGCGCCTGGAGTTTCAATCCCTTTCTTGGCTTCTGGATCTCGCACGGCAGCCGAAATCCGGCGGCCTCGCATGGGCGCTCGATCTTGCTACGTCCTGGTCCCGGACGAATGCCTGGGGGCAGCCTCAGGATTCCTTGAGCGCCTATCCCTTATCCTTGGCAACGCGCACCGAGGTTCTGCTGCATCTGCTGTCCCTCGGCATGGTTCGCAAGGTCTCAGATTCGGGAGTCCGACAGGAGATTCTTCTCTCGGAAGCAATAAGGCATGCCTTTGCTCTCGCCGAGATTCTCAGTCAGAATATTTTCACGAACTCGATCCTCCAAGTCCGGGCAGCTAGTGCGCTTCTCGCCGTTGCACGCGCCGTCCCGAATTTTTCTATGGCTGCCTATTGGGCATCCATCGCGATGGCTCAACTTCACAATGGCTTCGATCACTTGATCGGTCCGGAAGGATTCTGGGTCGAGCAATCGCAGCATTCCCGGTTGGAGATCATCTCACTCGGCTTGATCTTAGTCAGCATCCTTGAAGAGACGTCAGAGAATGGTGCGCTCCGAACTCATCTGCTCGATCGCCTGAAAGACGGGCTACGGGTCATCGTTGCCATCACTGACCCTGCTGGCATGCTTCCCCCATTCGGGGATGTGCCGCATGGCCATCATCACGCATCCTGGCTGAGGCGGCTGATCTCCATCCATGGCAGATCGTTGCTGTCGGATCGCAAGTTGGCGGAAGAGTTGTCGTATCCAACCGGTCCGCGGATGTTCGCATCCAAGCCCGCGGGAGTGGTTACCTTCCGCCATTACGACCGCAAGACTCACTGGGGCTATCTCTGCGCCTCTTTCAATGAGCAGCGTCATGAGAATGGCCATTTTGACTGCGGTGCCTTCGTCTATGCCGCCGGGGGCGTGCGATGGATTACGGACCCCGGAGGATCCGGCCTTCTGGATGCCGGTCCGGCCCGGCAATATCTGCTCTCGTCGAGGGCACACAATGTTGCAATCCCGAATGGGCGCGAGCAATCGGCGGGAAGCGGCTGGATCGAAGCACAAATCTCCTTCAGGAATGGATGGGCCGTTCGGATCGGTACGAATGTCTATGGACCGTCCTACAGCCATTCCCGTGCCATAATCTGTTTGGACGACTTGAACACCATTGCCGTCATCGACAAGTTTCAGGCGACAGAGAAGCGTATCAGCGTTGAAGGCTTGCTCCACTTCGGAGAAGATATCGCAGTCGCGCTCGCGGGGGCCAATCTGGCAATCGGCATTCGCAACAGAAACAGGCTTCGGATTATTCCGCACCTAATCGAAGGCCGGTTTGACGGCTTTGTGATACAGAACGGAAACCACAGCCGTCCCGGAGTGCTACAGGGGTTCCTGTCCTATGAGACAGGGGGATTACGGCCGGCCAATGTCCTAAGCTACAAATTCTCCGGCTCAGAACGTGCATGTGGCGGCACAATCCTCACGATGAATGAGCGTGGCCTCAAAACCATTCAGGAACTTCTGACATCGCAGGAGATCAGCGATTTGCTCAGTTAAAGCGCTTTTGATCTGGACTTGAATCCATTCGGGTGGGCTGTGCGTTGACAGGCATATGGCCCGGGAGGCAAGCCATGCCCCAGCCCTATTCCGCTGATCTGCGTGCGCGTGTTCTGGTCGCCGGTGCGCGCGGCGACCTTCCTCA
>NZ_JAHAMK010000033.1 GCF_018383585.1 Microvirga sp. 3-52 | reverse complement strand
CGTGATGGTGGCGCATTTGACGCCGACGCCGTACTTCTTGATGGCGTGGGCTGCATCCACCGTGACCTGGTCGTTGGTGGCGTCGCGGTGCTCGACGCCGAGATCGTAGTACTTCAGGTCGATGTCGAGATAGGGGTGGATCAGCTTGTCTTTGATGAAGTGCCAGATAATGCGGGTCATCTCGTCGCCGTCAAGCTCGACGACCGGATTGGCAACCTTGATCTTCGCCATGATCTCACCTTGCGCTTTTTGGGGCTGAAACAGTCCTGCCGTGCGGCAGGATGGTTGCGGGGGCTATAGCGCGGTTAAGGCCGGGGGGGAAGGTGGGGGCAGGGCACGAATTCAGCGCTTTCCAGCCTGTTGAGGAATTTTCGGCGTCTCGGTGCACAAGGCGGCGCTGAAGAGCGAGTTGACGGTCGCCGCCTTGCTCCGGACGACCTCCGGAATCTTGCGGCTCCTTACGAGTGCGGCTGTTGCCTTGAGGATCGCCCGGTCGCAAATGCAGAAGCTGCGTCCATGCCTCTCATAGCACAGATCGTGAGCACGGCAGGCTGCGTCCAGCGCGTCGATGGGGGAGGCCCGGTTCGCATCGCCCGCGCCGCACCAGTTTCCGTGGAAGAGGGGCGGTGCCGGTTCCGGAGAGGTGCTCGGCGACGGCATCGCAGATACGGGCAGCGTGAGACACAGAATCAGGCAGGCACTTGGCGCAGGGAGACGCAACAGGGGCACTCGGTCCTCCGGGAAAGCTGGCTTTCGATTGTGACGCTATGACGTAGGAGTGAGAGGAAATAAGGGACATCCATGGGTCAAGGTTCCCTTTTCGGGAAAACACACCACGCTGCGTGTGCTGCCGCACCGAAAGCCAAGCTTATCCGTAGTTCAGATCCCTCATTCCGGCGGCCTCCTCAGAGGCATCGGATCCTAAGGTTCGGATCGGGATGCCGCCGGAGGGACTTTGTTGAACACAAAAGGGAGCTGACATGCGTCTTGCTATCATTCTCGGAGCTGCCGCCTTGGTTCTGGCTGGCTGCCAGACGGCCGAACAATCCATGGCCAATGCTGATTCCGTCTGCATGGAATCGGGCCTGAAGCCTGGCTCGAAGGCCTTTGAGCGCTGCCGGAACGCCAACTACCGGAACAACGTTGCGCAATCGAACGCGGCCGCCAGTCAGGTGGCCGTCGGCACCGCGGTCGGCGTGGTCGGCGGCGCGGCCATCGGCGCGGCCGCAGCCCGGCCCCATTATTATTGCGGCTGGGGCTGCTGGTAACAGATCAGGCGAAGCATCGGTTCGGTGCCGAACGGGCCTCCCCGAGATTTCTCGGGGAGGCTTTTTCATGGGGCGACCTCAGGAACCGTCGTGTCGATCGGCAGAGCTAGTCGCGGCATCGGTTTTGACGCTATGGGAGAGCACCGCTCATCCAATCCGATCAAATCCAATGACCCGCCCGATCATCATCCTCGTGGAACCTCAACTGGCCGAGAACATCGGCATGGTGGCTCGGGCCATGGCCAATTTCGGGTTGTCCGAATTGCGCCTCGTGTCGCCGCGCAACGGCTGGCCCAAGAAGGGCGCGCATTCGGCCGCCTCCGGCGCGACCCATGTGCTGGAACGGGCAACGCTGTACGACACGGCCCGCGAGGCCATTGCGGATCTGAATTTCGTCTTCGCCACCACCGCCCGCGAGCGGGGACAGATGAAGCGGGTCTTCGCGCCGGATGTGGCCATGACGGAGGCGCAAAGGCGCCTCGGGTCAGGCCAGGGCGTCGGCATCCTGTTCGGGCGGGAGCGCACGGGGCTCGAGAACGACGAGGTGTCGCTCGCGGATGCCATCATCACCTTTCCCGTGGACCCGAAATTCTCCTCGCTCAACCTCGCGCAGGCGGTCCTTCTCGTGTCTTACGAATGGCATAAGCTCGCCACCGGAGGCGCATTGCCCTTCGACGGCGGACGGCAATCGCCTCCGGCGCCTCGCGAGATGGTGACGTCGTTCTTCGACTACATCGAGACCGAGCTCGAGGCGGTGAACTTTTACCCCGAGGATAAGAAGCCGACCATGACCCGCAACATGCGGGACATCTTCCACCGGCTGGACATGACCGAGCAGGAGGTCCGTACCCTGCGTGGGGCGATTCGTGCCCTTGCGGAAGGAAGACGATTGAGAAAACCTTAAGCAAATCGTGGCTTTATAGCGGCTAGGCCCTATCTGGCCGATTGGAAGAGAGTTCGAGACGACGATGCGCCGCTTCTTGCTGCCTATTCTGCTCCTTGGCGTCTCTCTCTCGGCTCCGTGGGCTCACGCGGCAACGCCGCCCCGGCAGCCCGAGCAGGGGCCGGGCGGGCGCGACTACACGTCCGCCGAGGTGGTGAAGCGGGCGGTCGGCACGGCGAGCAGCGGGACGTTCGTGTTTCATGGGAATGATATGCCCTCGAAGCCGCGCCCCGTCGTGGTGTTCCTGCATTCCTGGGGAGCCGTGAATCCGGGCCTCTATGGCGGCTGGATCGATCATCTCGCCCGCAAGGGGCATCTCGTGCTCTTTCCCCGTTTCCAGGATGTGAACCGCTCCCGTCCCGCCGACGCGTCGAACCTCGCCGAGGACCTGATCCAGAGCGCTCTTGCAGCACTCGCGGACGACCCGAATGCCAGGCCCGACAGCGAGCGAGTGGCGTTCATCGGCCATTCCGCCGGGATGCCGGTCGCCCTCAACCTCGCGGCCGGGGTGAGTTCAGGCAAGGTCCCGGCGCCCAAGCTGATCTTCGGCCTGATGCCGGGCGGCATTGCGTCTAACGAGAAGGAGCGCGGCATTCTCCTGCGCGACCTTTCGACCATCGATCCGGCCACCCTGATCATCGCCATGAGCGGCGACCGGGATTATCTGCCGAGCGACCGGGTCTCCCGCCTGATCCTCCAGCAGGCCAGCGCCGTTCCGTCGACCCGCAAGCTGTTCATGCGGGCTTCTTCCGACGATCACGGCTTCCCGGCTCTGACGGCAACCCTCGCGTCTCCTGGGTCGCCGAAGGCCGGCTACGACGCCTCCGCCATCAAGCTGCCGCCCGATCCGCCACGTGATCCCAAGCAGAGGAACACCTGGCGCTGGAGCGCCGACATGGCGCTCAGCGGGCCGCAGACCATCCTGACCCAGCAGCTCGGCAACAACGGCACCGATACGCTCGATTTTCTCGCCTTCTGGAAAACCTTCGATATCGCGTCCGAAGCGGCCTTCGCCGGCAAGGATGCGGCCGCTCTCCTGCGCGATCCCAAGTTCGTCGACATGAGCACCTGGAGCGACGGCTGGCCCGTCAAGCGCCTGTCGGCTCAGATGCCGAAAGGAGAGGGGCCGGAGAGCAAGGAGGATCGGGGACCGCGCCGCAGGCTGAACATGGCGCCCCCGGAAACCAGGCAAGGATTGTCGGACTTTCTGACCAAGTCGCGTTCGTAAGGGTTAGTCATGCGTGTCGATCTTCTGGCGGGGGCGACCTATAATCCCGCCGTCATGCCGTCCCCTGTCCCCACCATCCTCGTCTTCGATTCCGGTCTCGGTGGCCTCACGGTCTTCTCCGAGATCCTGAAGGTTCGGCCGGACGCGCGCTATGTCTATGCGGCGGACGATGCGGGATTTCCTTACGGGCGTCTGAGCGAGGCGGTTCTGGCGGAGCGGGTTCTGGCCGTGATGGAGCGTCTGATCGGCCTTCATGATCCGGATATCGTCGTGGTGGCCTGCAACACGGCGTCGACCGTTGTGCTTCCCTATCTGCGCGAACGGTTCTCCATTCCGTTTGTCGGCACCGTTCCGGCGATCAAGCCGGCTGCCCGGACGACGCAGACCGGCTATGTCTCCGTTCTCGCTACCCCGGCCACCGTGGTGCGGGACTATACCCGCGACCTCATCGAGACCTATGCGGCGGGCTGCAGGGTCAATCTCGTGGGCTCGCGCCGCCTCGCCGGCTTCGCAGAGGCGGAGCTTGCGGGCAGCCCCGTATCGGACGAGGACCTGCTGGAGGAGCTTCGGCCCTGCTTCATCGAGGACTCGGATGGCAGGACCGATGTCGTGGCCCTGAGCTGCACCCATTACCCGCTGCTGCTCCCGCGCCTCCAGGCCCTGGCGCCCTGGCCCGTCACCTGGATCGATCCGGCTCCGGCGATCGCCCGGCGGGTGGCGCAGCTGATCGGCCTGCCCGTTCCCCGCCACGAGGCCGACGAGAACGAGACCATGGCCGTGTTCACCAGCGGGGCAGGGATCAGCGTCGCTCTCCGAGGAGCTCTGCAGGACAGGGGTCTGCCGCTCGTAGCCGTCGAGGACATGCCGCTGCTCGCGGGCTGAGGGAATGGGTTTGTCTCTGATTGACTTTCCCACTTTTTCCGTCTAAATGCCTCCCGTTCGCGCGGTCCTCACGGGCCGCGTAACTTTTTACGCTCCCGTGGCCCGGCTCCAAGTCGGCCTGTCGTCCCGTCCCTCGAGACGGCCCATTGGGCCTCCTCGGGCATGAGGGGAAGAGGAGGGCGCGTTCCTCGCAAATTCGACAACAAAGAGGAACAGCGATGTCGAAGCGCATTCAGGCCAAGCACAAGCTTGACCGCCGCATGGGTCAGAATATCTGGGGCCGCCCGAAGAGCCCTGTGAACCGCCGCGAATACGGTCCCGGCCAGCATGGCCAGCGCCGCAAGGGCAAGATGTCCGACTTCGGCACGCAGCTGCGCGCCAAGCAGAAGCTCAAGGGCTACTACGCCAACATCACCGAGAAGCAGTTCCGCCGCTACTACGCGGAGGCGATCCGCCTGAAGGGCGACTCCGGTGAGAACCTGGTCGGTCTGCTCGAGCGCCGTCTCGACGCGGTCGTGTACCGGGCGAAGTTCGTCGCAACCCCCTTCGCCGCCCGTCAGTTCGTCAACCATGGTCACGTGAAGGTCAACGGCCGCCGCGTGAACATCCCGAGCTATCAGGTGAAGGCCGGCGATGTGATCGAGGTGAAGGACAAGTCGAAGCAGCTCGAAGTCGTCCTCGTGGCGAGCCAGCTCGCCGAGCGTGACGTTCCGGACTACATCGAGGTCGATCATTCCAAGATGACGGCCCGCGTGACGCGCATCCCGACCCT
Source organism: Microvirga sp. 3-52 (assembly GCF_018383585.1). Lineage (GTDB taxonomy): Bacteria > Pseudomonadota > Alphaproteobacteria > Rhizobiales > Beijerinckiaceae > Microvirga. The sequence continues at coordinate 78,436 of NZ_JAHAMK010000033.1, read as the reverse complement.
GTCGGAAGTGCCGTACCCGGTCCAGATGGAACCGAATCTTGTAATTGAGTTCTATTCGCGCTAATCCGCGAGTAGTCTTCGCAAGATCAAAAGGCCGCCCGCGAGGGCGGCCTTTTTCATTGGAGGGGTAATGCAGGATAAAGTGGTCGATCAGATCGTGGACACCAATGACAAGGCTGATAATCGCCTCGACCCGCCGGAGCTTACTTGCTACCGCCTCAAAAATAATCCGCCAGCAATCATTCCAGGGGGCTCAGAACGGCGCTGGATGGACGAGACGGTTCAGCGTTTCGCCTATCGTTGCACCCCGCTGTCGATTGCTAACGCGAGTGGCTGGGAAATCCTCTCCCCGTGTGCCTTCAGTGCGACCTGGAACGGCGATTCGGCGCCCAACGGCGTCACCTTGCAATCACCTAACAATGAACATGTTCGATTTGCCCGGCCGCATTTTGGGGAAGGTGCAATCACATTCCAGCCGGGTTATCTCTTTCGTACCAATCCCGGCTGGGCTGTCTGGGCGCGAGGAAGCCCCAACTTCGTCAAAGATGGAATCATGCCTCTTGATGGCCTTGTCGAAACGGACTGGTTGCCGATGCCCTTCACAATGAACTGGCGCTTTACTCGGCCCTGCACGATTCAGTTCGAGGCAGGCGAGCCCTTTTGCTTTATCACGTTGGTTCCGCATGCGCAGCTTGATAACGTTAGTCCCAGAATCGCCAGTCTCGACGACGATCCCGATCTCAAGGCTGCTCACGGGGCATGGACTCTGTCCCGCAAGGAATTCCTTGCGAGGCTCGCTGCAAAAGACCCGGAGACACTCAAGCAGGGTTGGCAGCGCCACTATATTCGGGGTGAGGGGCCTAACCTCAAAGGGCGGCCGAGCTATCATCTCACAAGACGTAGGCTGAGAGAGCCGAATCAGGATTAAGGCCGCCCATCGGGCGGCCTTTTTGCTGTCGGTCGTTATTGCTGCACGGGACCGCGGGGGCCGCCCTGATGCATTCCCATGCGATGATGATCACGGCCGTGGCCGCGGCGCCCGCCGCGCTCGTTCCAGCGTGGGCCATCGGAATCGACGGCCTCACGCAGGAGGCGCGGTGCAATCCGCTTCTGGTCTTCGCTGAAGGTGTCCCAGAGAGGGCGCAGGGCGGTGGTGAGGGCGGCCGAGCGCTGGGCGCCCTCCGTCCTCATGCTGCTACGCCGTTCGAGGCGCTGCATGAAGTCCGCGGACTGGCGCTGCTCGCGGGTCGGGCGCTGTTCGAAGCGGGTAAAGCGCTCGGTCGCGGAGGTGCGGATGGCCGTCTCCACGGGCGCCCAGAGACGCTCCTGGTCGCCGGAAAGCTTCAAGCCGGCTTTGATCGAGGCAACGCGGGCGTCGACGAGGCGGTTGAAATCGTCCTGGCTCATGCGCGGACGGCGATCCTGTCGCCCTTGATCCTGGGAGGCCGCCGGCGCATCCGGAGCAGGATTCTGCTGCGCCATGGCATATGTGCCGGAGCCGGCCAGCAGGGCAGCGAGAGCGATGGTGGCAAGGGTCTTCATGCGAGTATCCTCCGTGGTGGCGATAGGATTAGATTGCTCCGATCCTGCTCTCCCTCAGGTGACTGGCGCATGAACTTTTCGTCATGTGGATAAAGGGCGGGCCCTTACAGCCGTTTCAGGAATCCGGCAAAGCGCATCAGCCCCTCAGGCCAGGGCCCATGGCCGCTTTCCGTGTTGAGGTGGCCCGCATCGCCCGCATCGACGATGGCAGAGCCCCAGGCATAGGCGATGTCTTCCGCCTTGGCGTAGTCGGAATGAGGATCGGTTCGGCTGGCGACGAGAATGGACGGGAAGGGGAAAGGCTCGCGAGGGATCGGCGCGAAGGCCCGGTCGATGGCCGGGATGAAGTCCGGCCTCTCCACATCCGGCAGGCTGACCAGGAAGGCGCCCCGGACCTTGCCGCCCGCGAGCCTCGGCGCTGCATGGGCGATCGCCAGCACCCCGAGGCTGTGGCCGACGAGCACGACGGGCTTCTTGGCCCGCTCCACGTCGCGCACGATGCGCTCGACCCAGGCGTCCTTGTTGGGAGCGTCCCAGTTCTCCTGCTCGACCCGCCATGCGGTCGAGAGCTGGCGCTCCCATCGGCTCTGCCAGTGGTCTTCGCCGGAATTCGTGTGGCCTGGAACGATGAGGATGTCGCAATCGGAGGTTTTCATGCCTCGGAGATAAAGACCCACCCCCACCGGTTCAAGCGCTCCGCTTCAACTCCATGTTCTGCTCCGCCTCCTTCAGGGCGGCCTCCCGCTCCGCGATATAATCGCGGGTCAGGGGCACGACGTCGTTGCGCCGGGCGAGCTGGAGCTGGAACACCACCGCGTCCTGCCAGCGGAAGGCGGATTCGGACATGGCGAGGTAGCATTCCCACATCCGGCAGAAGCGCTCGTCGTAGAGGCGCAGCACCTCCTCCCGGTGAGCCATGAAGCGCTCGCGCCAAGCCTTCAACGTGTAGGCATAGTGCAGGCGCAGGATCTCGATATCCGTCACCACCAAGCCCGCGCGCTCGATCGCGGGCATCATCTCCGACAGCACGGGCAGGTGCCCGCCGGGGAAGATGTACTTGGTGATCCAGGGATTGGTCGGATAGGGCGTGCCCGAACGCCCGATGGTGTGGAGGAGCATGACCCCGTCCTCCTTCAAGAGGCTCCGGCAGGTTTGAAAATAGGCGTCGTAGGAGGGCAGGCCCACATGCTCGAACATGCCCACCGAGACGATCCGGTCGAACGAGCCCTTCGTGGTGCGGTAATCCTGAAGGTCGAAGTGCACCCGGTCCTGAAGACAGGCGGTGGCGGATCGCTTGCGTGAGACCTCGAGCTGTTCTTCGGAGAGGGTGACGCCTTTGACCGAGCCCGCTCCGGCCACCTGAGCCAGATAGAGCCCCATGCCACCCCAGCCCGAGCCGATATCCAGGACGCTATGGCCTGGATCGACCAGCAGCTTGGCCGCGATGTGCCGTTTCTTGGCCATCTGGGCCTCTTCGAGGCTCACGTCCGGATGGTCGAAATAGGCGCATGAATATTGGCGGTCGCTGTCGAGGAAGAGGGAATAAAGCCGGCCGTCGAGGTCATAATGGTGGGCGACGTTGCGCTTGGACCGCGCCGCGTTGTTTTCGGCGCGGCGCATCATCTTGGCACGGATCTTGCGCAGGCGATGGAGAGGGAGCTCGTCGAGTTCCCCATGGGTTTCCTGAAGGAGGAGCTGGAGCAGGTCGAGGATGGTGCCGTTCTCGATGACGAGGCGACCGTCCACGAACAACTCACCGAGCTTCAGTTCCGGATGGAGGCAGAGGGCCATCTGGGCCGCGGCGTCCGTGAAGCGGATCGAGACCCGGGGTTCAGTCCCGTCGCCGAAGGTGAAACGCTGGCCACCGGCCGTCGTCATCTCCAGAGAACCGTGTCTCACGGCCCGCGTGAATGCAAGATCGAGAAGCTTCTCCGACAGCATGGCAACAATCCCCGCGCCGTTGATCGCCCAACGCATCGTGCGGAAAAGTGGCCCGGTTTGCCGTCCCGGACGATGCGCTCTTCAAAGAGGCATCGGGATGAACCCCGAAAGTGGAATCCACTTTCGGGTCCGATGCCTAGCAGGGATTCTTGCTCATTGCGGAAATATTTCCAGCCCCCAGCTATGCGCCGCCTGCGCCGAAGACCCGCGTGAAGATCGTATCCACATGCTTATAGTGGTAGCCAAGGTCGAAGCACGCCGCGATCTCGTCCGCCGACAGGTACTTCGTTACGTCGGAATCGTTCTTCAGAAGGGTGAGGAAGTCGCCTTCGCCGCGCCAGACAGGCATGGCGTTGCGCTGGACGAGCCGATAGGCGTCCTCGCGGGAGGCGCCCTTCTGGGTCAGGGCCAGGAGAACCCGCTGCGAGTGAACGAGGCCGCCGAGGCGGTCCAGGTTCTTCTGCATGTTCTCCGGGTAGACCACGAGCTTGTCGATGACGTTGGTAAGCCGGGCGAGCGCGAAGTCCAGGGTCACGGTGGCGTCGGGTCCGATCATGCGCTCCACGGAGGAATGGGAGATGTCCCGCTCGTGCCAGAGCGCCACGTTCTCCATAGCCGGGATGGCATAGGCCCGGACCATGCGGGCAAGGCCCGTCAGGTTTTCGGTGAGCACCGGATTGCGCTTGTGCGGCATGGCGGACGAGCCCTTCTGGCCCGCCGAGAAGAACTCTTCCGCCTCCAGAACCTCGCTGCGCTGCAGGTGGCGCACCTCCGTGGCCAGCCGCTCGATGGACGAGGCGATGACGCCGAGCGTCGCGAAGTACATGGCGTGCCGGTCGCGCGGGATCACCTGGGTCGAGACCGGCTCGACGGACAGGCCCATCTGCTCGGCCACGTATTCCTCGACGCTCGGGTCGATGTTGGCGAAGGTTCCGACGGCGCCCGAGATGGCGCAGGTGGAGATCTCCCGCTGCGCCTCGATCAGCCGGACCTTGCAGCGCTCGAATTCTGCGTAAGCCTGGGCAAGCTTGAGGCCGAAGGTGGTGGGCTCGGCGTGGATGCCGTGGGAGCGGCCGATGGTGGGCGTCATCTTGTGCTCGAAGGCCCGGCGCTTGATGGCGGCGAGGAGTTGCTCGAGATCGCGCAGCAGCAGGTCCGAGGCCCGGGCGAGCTGCACGTTGAAGGTGGTGTCGAGCACGTCCGAGGAGGTCATGCCCTGGTGGACGAAGCGAGCCTCGGGACCGACGATTTCGGCCAGATGGGTGAGGAAGGCGATGACGTCGTGCTTGACCTCACGCTCGATGGCGTCGATCCGCTCCACGTCGAAGGTGGCCTTGGAGCCCTTCTCCCAGACCGTTTCCGCCGCTTCCTTGGGAACGACGCCGAGATTGGCCAGAGCCGTAGTGGCGTGGGCCTCGATCTCGAACCAGATGCGGAACTTGGTTTCCGGCGACCAGATGGCCACCATCTCGGGACGGCTGTAACGGGGGATCATGGCTTTCCACTTCCACGCGGGTGATATGCCCGCGCGGTAGCACGATCACCCCGTGATCTCAACGCGCCTTTGCCGCCGCCTCGCGAATGGCCGCCATGTTGGTTGCGTAGGCCGAGGGGCCGCCCTTGAAGGTGGCGGAGCCGGCGACGAGCACGTTGGCTCCGGCTTCGGCCACCAGTGGCGCGGTCTCGGCGGTCACGCCGCCGTCGATCTCGATATCGACGTTCCGGTCGCCGACCATTTCCTTGATCCGGCGCAGCTTGGTGCAGACCGAGGGGATGAAGGCCTGCCCGCCGAAGCCGGGATTGACCGTCATCAGCAGGATCAGGTCGATATCGTCGATCACGGGCTCGATCGAGCCCTCATGAGTGCCGGGATTGAGGACGATTCCGGCCTTCTTCCCGAGCTTGCGGATGGTCTGGAGCGAGCGGTGAAGGTGCGGCCCGGCCTCGGCATGGATGCTGATGATGTCCGCGCCGGCCTTGGCGAAGGCTTCGAGATAGGGATCGACCGGGGCGATCATCAGGTGAACGTCGAAGGGCTTGGACGTATGAGGACGCAGCGCCTTCACCACATCGGGACCGATGGTGATGTTCGGCACGAAATGCCCGTCCATCACGTCGATGTGGATCCAGTCCGCACCGGCGGCGTCGATGGCGCGGATTTCCTCCCCGAGCTTTGAAAAGTCGGAGGCCAGGATGGAGGGGGCGATGAGAAGCGGGCGTGTCATGGCCGCGCGGTAGCACGGGGCTTGGTGAACGGCAACGGGGCATTGCGCCACGACGGCGGTCATCAACCAGTCTAAGACCACCTGGCTGGGGAGAGGCGGCTTTGCGGCAGGAAATCCGTGGACGGCCCTGAGCCAACGGGAGTAGACATGGCCTCGTTACAAAGGATACGAGCTCGCTATCCTTGATCGGAAGCGATTTTGAACGGGGCAGAGCCTTCATGCGTAAGGATGTGGTTGTTCTTGGGGCCGGCATTGTCGGCGTGTCGATTGCCGTGCATCTGCAGAAGCGTGGACGGTCGGTTCTGCTGATCGACAAGCGCAAGCCCGGCGAGGAGACTTCCTTCGGGAATGCGGGCCTGATCCAGCGCGAAGGCGTCTATCCGTACGGCTTCCCGCACGATTTCGGCGCCCTTCTGCGCTACGCCCTGAACAACACAATCGACGCCCATTACCATTGGGCCGCGATCCCGAAGCTCGCGCCCTTCCTGTGGCAGTACTGGATGCACTCGCGTCCCGCCCAGCACAAGGCGATTGCCCGGATGTACGCGCCTCTCATCGAGCGCAGCGTCACCGAGCACATGGCGCTGGCGGAGGAATCCGGCTCCACGCATCTGATCCGCCCGACCGGCTGGATGAAGGTGTTCCGCGACGAGAAGAGCCGGGATGAGCAGTTCGAGGACGCGGAGGACGTGAAGCGCGATTTCGGCGTCAACTTCAATGCGCTCGACACCAGGGCCGTCGCGGAGCGCGAGCCGCATCTCAAGGTCGAGACCAAGGGCGGCATCCATTGGACGGACCCGGCTTCGGTCTCCGATCCTCACATGCTGACCATGGGTTATGTCGGGCTTTTCGAGCGCCTCGGCGGCGAGCTGGCTTCGGGCGATGCCAGGACGCTCGAGGAAACACCGACCGGCTGGCGCGTCCAGACCGAGAAGGGGCCGGTGGACGCCGGAGCCGTCGTCATCGCCCTGGGGGCCTGGGCGGATGCGCTTACGACAAAGCTTGGGTATGACCTGCCGCTTGCGGTCAAGCGCGGCTACCACATGCACTACAAGCCTGCGGGCAACGCGGTTCTCAACCGGCCGACACTGGACTTCGACCGGGGCTATTTCCTGGCACCCATGTCGAAGGGCGTCCGCCTCACGACAGGGGCGGAGTTCGCCAACCGCGATGCCCCGAAGACCCCGGTCCAGCTGCAGCGCGCCGAGCCGATCGCGCGGGAATTCTTCCCGCTCGGCGAGCGGGTCGATCCGGAGCCGTGGATGGGCATGCGCCCCTGCACGCCGGACATGATGCCGATCATCGGCAAGGCGCCCAAGCACAAGAACCTCTGGTTCGGCTTCGGACACGCCCATCACGGCCTGACCCTCGGCCCGGTGACGGGACGGCTTTTGGCCGAAATGATCACGGGCGAAACGCCTGTCGTCGATCCCAAGCCCTATCGGGCGGAGCGGTTCTAAGCGCTTGGGAACCTGTCCCGCCAGGCCGGCTGCGCGCCCGGATAGGGCAGGGCCCTCGCCTCGTAGACGCCGCGCGCGATGGCACGGGTGAGGCAGTCGGCGGCCAGTGCCGTGAGTTCCGTGAACTCCGCCGCCTCGTCCTGAAACGGCTTTCGGCCCGTGGCGGCGGCGAAGATCGTGTCGCCGTCGAACAGCGCGTGGGAGAAACGCAACCCCCGCGCGAGGCCTGCATGGGACGCGACGGCAAGGCGTTTGGCCTGAGCCTTCGTCAGAACGGCATCGGTCGCGATGAGCGCGATGGTGGTGGCAGGCTGCGGTCCGCCTTTCCAGATGAGCCTGCGCATGTCGGGCGTGATCCGGGCGGGAAGCCCGTGCCCGCCGAACTCGTCACCTTCCTCGAGGCCGCCCGCCAGAAAATGGGGGCCATCCCCGACAATGGCCGAGGCGACGCTGTTCACCACGACGAGAGCGCCGACCGCATGGCCCGAGGACGTCGTCGTGCTCGCCGAGCCCAAGCCTCCCTTTAGGTTCGCCGTCGTGGCGCCGTACCCGCCGCCGGACGTTCCGAGGTCGAAGTCCAGGCCGGCTCGCCGAGCGGCCTCGTATCCGAGTTCCCGATAGGGCGGATAGCGGCCCCAATCCTTGTTGCCGCCGTTGATGAGATCGAAGATGGACGCCTGCGAAACCAGGGGGACGAGCGCCTCCCTGACGGCAAAGCCGATCCCCTGTTCCCGAAGATAGGCCTGGACGCCCCCGGCCGCATCGAGGCCGAAGGCCGAGCCTCCGGAGAGGACCACGCCGTGAATGGCCGGCACCATCTTGTCCGGATCGAGCAGATCGGTCTCGCGGGTGGCCGGGGCTCCGCCCATGGCAAAGACCGAGGTGACCGCCGGCTCGTCGAAGAGGGCGACCGTCACGCCGGAGCCGAGGGCCGCATCGTGGGCATTGCCGATGCGGAGGCCGGCGACGTCGGTGATGAGATTGCGGCGCTGTGTCATGGGGGAAGCAAACCGGAAATTGCTGGCCTTCACAAGCTGGAGAACCGGCCCTTCACCGGCTTTCTCTAGGGAGCGCGAAAGGATAGAAGGCTCTCATGCTCAGTGTTTCCTATCCGGCCGCGGCGCTCGGCGGCCTCATCAGCTTCTTGAGTCCCTGCGTCCTGCCGCTGGTGCCGCCATACCTGTCGTTCCTTGCAGGCACCACCTTCGACCGCCTGAGCGCGGGCGACGACCGGGCCGTGCGCCAGCGCGCGATACTGGCGGCGCTGCTGTTCGTGGCGGGCTTCTCGACCGTCTTCGTGTTGCTGGGCGCGACGGCCTCGGCCCTGGGCCAGGTCATCCGGCAATATCTCGATGTCCTGAGCACGGTGGCGGGCATCGCCATCGTCGTGATGGGGCTGCATTTCCTTGGGCTGTTCCGCATCGGGCTGTTCTATCGCGAGGCTCGTTTCAACGTCGCTAGGCCGGTGGGTCTCTGGGGCGCCTATGTCATGGGTCTCGCCTTCGCCTTCGGCTGGACGCCCTGCATCGGGCCTGTCCTGGCAGCGATCCTGACCGTGGCGGGTTCCGAGGACAGTGTCTCCCATGGAGCGCTGCTGCTCGCCGCCTATTCTGCCGGCCTCGGCATTCCCTTCCTCCTCGCCGCCTTCGCCATGAAACCCTTCGTGGCGCTCCTGAAGCGCATGCGCTCGCGCTTCGCCATGATCGAGAGGGTCATGGGCGTCCTCCTCGTACTCACCGGAATTGCCTTCCTGACCGGCTGGATCACGAACATGTCGTTCTGGCTGTTGGAGACGTTTCCGGCGCTGGGGCGGCTAGGGTAGGGCAGGCCCTAGCTACACCTTGCTCCCAACCAGAAAGGTAACCCTCCGCGTCATCACCGGGACAAGCCCGGCCATGACAGGACGATAAAGTGGCACAGGAATCGGGTCGTTCGGCGGGGCGGACCTTGTCATTCTGGTGGTCTCATCAAGGAGACTCCCAATGCCCTTCCAAGTTCGCGGCCTCGATGCCGAACCCTTTGCCCCGCTGTTCCGGCTGATCGATGCCGACCTTGCGGTTATCGGCGCCCAGCGGGTCTATGCCGATGAGGCCGATGCCTATCCCTGCCGGGTATCGCTGACCCGGGTCGCCGTGGGGGAGGAGCTTCTGCTGCTCAATCACGCCCATCAGACGGCGTCGACGTCACCTTATCGCGCAGCGGGGCCGATCTTCGTCAGCCGGTCCGCAAGGACGGGGGCGTTTCGGGGCGAATTGCCGCCCATGCTGCGGGACCGGCTCCTGTCCCTGCGGGCCTACGATGCCCATGCCTTCATCGTCGATGCGGAGGTGGCCGAAGGTGGAGACATTCTGCAGGTGATCGAGCGGTTCTTCGCCAATCCGCAGGTGGCGCATATCGATGCCCATTTCGCCCGGCGCGGCTGCTTCGCAGCCCGGATCGAAAGGGCCTGATCACGTTTCACGTCGGATCGTGTGTCCGGCATCCCCGAGAACAGCCAGCGCCTTCTCCGTATCCCCCGCCTTCACCAGCACGTAATCAGTGCTGAAGGTGGAGGTGGCGAAAATGCCGATGCCGGCACCGGCCAGAGGGGTGAGGACGGAGGCCAGGATCCCTGGAACGCTGAAGTCGAAGCTCTGCTCGATCCGGAAGCAGCGCCAGCCGGCATCGATCTCGGCCTCGGGCGGGGCCTGATCGAGCGAGCAGACGAGGGTCGTTTCCTCGGCCGCCCGGACCAGAAGCGAGAAGCGCGTTGGCGACGGAGTTGCGGCAGGGGCGCCCGCCGGCAAGCGACAGACCGCATAGGGGACCTCGAGCAGAGACAAACTGAGCGCGGGCATGGTCAAGACATTCCTGAGGCTGGCGGGAAGCTCACATCCTTTGTCACCACCGGCCTTGTGCCGGTGATCCCGATTAAGGAAAGCACAGCGCTTTTCCGATCGGGGTGGCCGCGACAGGCCCGGCCATGACGTCCAAGTTGGGCCGGGAAGCCCCCGGCTTCCCATTCTTGGCCGGATCTCGAGCGATATTCCATGAGAAAACCCGCCCTGTCGCCAGGGCGGGTTTCGGATCATTGGCCTGTGGCCGGCCGATTACATGGCGAGTTCGTTGCCGGAGTAATCGATCTTGCCGTCAGCGCCCTTCTTCCAGACATACATGATGTAGTCCGGACGGGTGATGTCGCCCTTCTTGTCGAAGGAGATGTCGCCGATGACGGTCTTGAAGGGCTTGCCGGACTTCATGGCGTCCGAAACCTTCTTGCCGTCCACGCTGCCAGCCTGCTTCGCAGCTTCGGCCAGGATCTGGGTCGCAGCGTAGGAGTACAGGGTGTAGGCTTCCGGCTCGAAGTTCTTGGCCTTGAACTTGGCCACGGCGTCCTTCGCGTTCGGGTTCTTGCGCGGATCCGGCGAGAAGGTCATCAGGGTACCTTCGGCGCCAGGGCCGGCGATCGAGGTGAACTCGGCCGACACGATGCCGTCACCCGACATGAGCGGAGCGTTGAGGCCCTGATCGCGCATCTGGCGGATGATGAGGCCGGCTTCCGTGTGGAGGCCGCCGAAGTAGACGACGTCGACGCCGGCCTGCTTCAGCTTCGACACGAGAGCGGAGTAGTCCTTCTCGCCCGGGTTCACGCCTTCATAGACGACTTCCTTCAGACCCTTGGAATTCATGGTCTTCTGGGTTTCGTCCGCGAGGCCTTTGCCGTAGGGGGTCTTGTCGTGAATGACGGCGACCTTCTTGCCCTTGAACTTGTCGGCAAGGTAGCCGCCGGCGACGAGGCCCTGCTGATCATCGCGTCCGCAGGTGCGGAAGGTGTTCCACATGCCGCGCTCGGTGAACTGCGGGTTCGTGGAGGCCGGGGAAACCTGGACGATGCCGGCTTCTTCATAGACCTGCGAGGCCGGGATCGAGACGCCGGAGTTGAAGTGGCCGACGACGAACTTCACGCCTTCAGCGGCGAACTTGTTCGCCACCGACACGCCCTGCTTGGGATCGGACACGTCGTCGCCGACAACGACGTGCAGCTTCTGGCCATTGATGCCGCCAGCTGCATTGATGTCTTCGACAGCCTGCTCGACGCCGTTCTTCAGCTGGGCGCCGAAGGCCGCGTTCGGGCCGGTGATGGGGCCAGCAACGCCGATCTTGATCTGGGCGCTGGCAGCGCTGGAGAAGGCGAGGCCAAGACCAAGCGCCACGCCGGTCAACAGCATTTTTTTCATGAGGTCACTCCTCTGGGTGGTTTTATAGGCCCCTCTTCCTTGTGGGGCCGGTTTGGCGGGGGGACCCCGCCTTCCGCGGAACATCATGCTTGTTTTTAAGCGGATGTCACCTGGGAATCTTTTTGGCTTAGCCCTTGGTAGCAGACGCCTTTTCCCGCCAGGAAAACAGGCCGGTCCGCTCGTAGAGCCAGCGGTATTGGGTGGTCATCATCCGGGCGCGGCGGTACTGGAAGCCCAGCGCCCCGATGATCAGCAGGACGATCGTGTCGATGGCGTAGTAGTGGACCGACAGCAGGGTTCCCTCGAACAGGGCGAAGTGGATGAAGCGCACTGCTGCGCCGAGGATGAACAGGTAGAGGATCAGGGTCCAGAAGGGACGCCAGGTGAGGGCGATGGCCCGGCCTGTCATCCAGGCCGCCCAGCCGCCCATTATCACGGTGATGAGAAGAAAGAGCCAGAACGACGGCTCTTCGTAGAGGATACCCTGCATCAGTGATTTCCTCCTTCGAGATAGGCCGCTTTGACTTGCGGGTCTTCAAGCAGTTCCCTGCCGGTGCCGCTCATGGTGATGTTGCCCGTCACCATCACATAGCCGCGATGGGCCAGCTTGAGGGCGTGATAGGCGTTCTGCTCCACGAGGAAGACCGTCATGCCGTCCTTCTCGTTGAGCTCTTTGATGATCTGGAAGATCTGCTTCACGATCAGGGGCGCGAGGCCGAGGGACGGCTCGTCCAGGAGGAGGAGCTTCGGGCGGCTCATGAGCGCGCGGGCGATGGCGAGCATCTGCTGCTCGCCGCCCGACAGGGTGCCGCCGCGCTGCTGCAGACGCTCCTTCAGGCGCGGGAACAGGGCGCAGACCCGCTCGAGGTCCTGGTCGAAATGGGCCATCCCGTTCATGGATGCACCCATCTGCAGGTTCTCGAACACGGTCATGCGCGGGAAGATGCGCCGCCCTTCTGGAGACTGGGCGATGGACAGGCGGGCGATCTCGTGGGTGGGCAGCTTGGTGATGTCCCGGCCCGCATAGGTGATCGTGCCCTCGCGGCACCGCGGATTGCCGAAGATCGTCATCATCAGCGTCGACTTGCCGGCGCCGTTGGCCCCGATTAGCGTGACGATCTCGCCTTCGTTGACATCCATGTCCACGCCCTTGAGGGCGATGATGTTGCCGTAATAGGTCTTCACGCCGCGAACGCTCAGAAGCGGCTGGCGGGCCGTGGAAGCCTGGGGATTGTGCATCGCGATATTTGCTCCAGCGGTGCTCATAGGCCGATCTCCGCTTCGACCTTCTCGATCTCGTCGTCGGCGACGCCGAGATAGGCGGCGATGACCTTGGGATCGTTCCTGACCTCGGAGGGCGAGCCGTCCGAGATCTTGGTGCCGTAATCGAGCACCACCACGTGGTCCGAGATCTGCATCACGACCGACATGTCGTGCTCGATCAGGAGAACCGATGTGCCCTGATCCCTGCGGATCGACAGAAGGAGTTCGTTGAGCTCCAGCGACTCGCGGGGATTGAGACCGGCTGCCGGCTCGTCGAGGCAGAGCAGCAGCGGATCCGTGCACATGGCGCGGGCGATCTCCAGGCGGCGCTGATCGCCGTAGGGGAGGTCGCCGGCCGGGTCGTCCGCCCGGTGGATGAGCCGGGCTCTCTCCAGCCAGAACTTGGCCTTCTCGATGGCCTCCTTCTCGGCCTTGCGGTAGCCGCCGATGCCCAGGACGCCGAGGAAGGTGAAGCCGGAGGCGATCATCAGCGGGTTGTGCTGGGCGACCAGCAGGTTCTCGAGCACCGTCATGCCGGAGAACAGGCGGATGTTCTGGAAGGTGCGGGCGACCTTGCCCTTCCAGTTGATGTCGTAGCCGGGCAGCCGCTCCAGGAGCAGGTGCGAACCGTCGGGCTTGCGAAGAGCGACCATGCCCTCGGTCGGCTTGTAGAAGCCGGTGATGCAGTTGAAGACCGTGGTCTTGCCCGCACCGTTGGGGCCGATGAGCGCGGTGATGTCCCCGCGCCCGGCCTTGAAGGAGAGGTCGTTGACGGCGACGAGGCCGCCGAAGCGCATCGTGAGATGCTGTACGTCGAGGATGGGATCCTGCAGCCAGCGCATTAGCCGTGTCCTTCCTTCACGAGCGAGCCGGAAATGGCCTTGCGCTCCTTCAAGATCACTGAGGGTTCACGTTCCGAGATGAGGCCGCGCGGGCGCCAGACCATCATCGCCACCATGCCGGCGCCGAAGAGCAGCAGGCGGTATTCGTTCGGGTCGAAGCCCGATCCGAAGATGGCCTGCAGGAAGGTCAGGTTGCGCAGAATCTCGGGGCCGCCGACCAGCACGATGGCAGCGATGGCAACGCCGATCTGCGAGCCCATGCCGCCGAGAACCACGATGGCCAGGATGATCGCCGATTCCAGGAAGTTGAAGCTTTCCGGAGAGACGAAGCCCTGGCGAACTGCGAAGAACGAGCCAGCAAAGCCGCCGAACATGGCCCCGATGGAAAAGGCCGTCAGCTTGGTGTTCGTGGTGTTGATGCCGAGCGACCGGCAGGCGATCTCGTCCTCGCGCAGGGCCTCCCAGGCGCGGCCCACGGGCAGCTTGCGCAGGCGCATGGTCACGAAGTTGGTCAGCAGGGCGAGCGCCAGGATCAGATAATACAGGAAGATCATCCTGTGCATGCCGTTGAACTCGAGCCCGAAAGTGGCCGCGAACCCGCCTTCGCCAGCCGTGAAGGGCAGTCCGAAGAAGGTCGCACGGGGGATCGACGAGATGCCGGCGCCGCCATTGGTCAGGTCCACCCAGTTGATGAGGACGAGGCGGATGATCTCACCGAAGGCGAGGGTCACGATGGCGAGATAGTCGCCGCGCAGGCGCAGCACGGGGAAGCCGAGGATCATGCCCCAGAAGGCCGCGAGGATGCCGGCGAGCGGCAGGCAGATCCAGAACGACAGGCCGAAGGTGGTCGAGAGCAGGGCATAGGAGTAAGCCCCGACCGCGTAGAACGCCACGTAGCCGAGATCGAGCAGGCCGGCGAGGCCGACCACGATGTTCAGGCCCCAGCCCAGCATCACGTAGGTGAGGATCAGGATGCCGAGATCGACCCAGTAGCGCGACTCGTTCAGCCCGCCCTGGATCAGGTAGATCAGGAGCGGAAAGGCGAGCGCCACGCCGAGGAAGAAGGGAATGGCGAACCGCGACACGTGCTGGAAGGCGCTCGGCTCCGCGTGGACCGCCTCCGTCGCCTGATGGGCGGCGGGTGTCGCCTGGCGATAGGCCCGCGATGCCGTAAAGGCATGCAGCACGAGGCGCAGGCCGAAGACGATGGCGCAGAGGATCGCCACCAGACCCCAGCGAGGGGTCAGGAAGAGTTCCGCGCCGGACTGATCCGTCCTGTAGGACAGGATCGGGATCGAGAGTCCCAGCATGATCAGCGCGGTCTTGAGAGCATCCTTGAAGGCGGCCCCCAGGTCGAAGCTGCGCGTCACGGCCTCGGTCTGGGCCGTGGTGGTGATGGAAGGAGCGTTCATGCTCGGTAAGCTCCTTAAACCTTCTCGACCTCAGGCCGTCCGAGGATACCGGAGGGCATGAAGATCAGGACGATGGCGAGGATCGAGAACGCGGCCACATCCTTGTACTCGATCGAGAAGTAGGCCGACCAGAAGACCTCGATCAGGCCGATGATCAGCCCGCCGAGGACGGCGCCCGGGAGCGAGCCGATGCCCCCCAGAACCGCTGCCGTGAAGGCCTTCACGCCCGGCACGAAGCCGTCGTTGAAGCTCACCACGCCATAATACAGCAGATACATGGTGCCGGCGACCGACGCGAGGGCGGCACCGATGACGAAGGTCAGCGAGATCGTCCGGTCCACGTTGATGCCGAGCAGCGCCGCCATCTTGCGGTCCTGCTCGCAGGCGCGCTGGGCGCGGCCGAGGGTGGTCTTCTGGACGAGATACCAGAAGATCGTCAGCAGCACCGCGGTGACGACCATGATGATGATCTGCTTGTAGGAGAGGGCGACGTTGTAGCCGCTTTCGCCCTGGAACAGAACGATCACGTCGCCCACCATCGGCGGGGTCGGCTTGTTACGGGCGCCTTGAGCCACCTGGACGAAGTTGGACAGGAAGATCGAGACGCCGATGGCCGAGATCAGCGGCGCCAGGCGGAACGAGCCGCGCAGGGGCCGGTAGGCGATGCGCTCAATGGCCCAGCCCCAGAGGGATGTGAGCACCATCGCGATGACCAGCACGATCAGCAGCGCCAGCGCGATGGACGAGATCCCGAGCCACGTGGTCAGGATCAGGAAGAAGATGAGAGAAATGAAGGCGGAGAGCATGAAGACGTCGCCGTGGGCGAAGTTCACCATGCCGATGATGCCGAAGACCATCGTATAGCCGATGGCGATGAGGCCGTAGATCGACCCCAGAGTCAGCCCATTGATGAGCTGCTGCACAAAGATTTCCATGTCCTACCCTTGCCCCTCTGGAACGGGGTCATTCTTGGGAAACACCGCAGGTAAGCACGATGCCTGAGCAACGCCAAGCCTGACGTAAGATGCGGGTGTCTCTAGCAAACGGATTTCCGTTCGACAACTTTCTGTTAAGTTTCCTATTCCCTCTTCTGATGGAATAAGCGGCAGAGGCCGATGCAATACTGGGCAAGGCCGGTTCTGCCTACCGCTTCCAAAGGATAAGGCCAGGGACCATATGGGTCTGAACAGCCTTGTGCTCTGCCTGAAAGAGTGGAAGAGGCTTGTCCCGGATCACGATGTTGAAGTCTCAAGCCACTCCCAATTCAGCCGCCACGGGTGCCGCCGGCCCGGATGCCGTTCTCTTCAGGGAAGGCATGAGCCGCGCGGCCGCAGCCGTTCATGTGGTCACGACCGATGGATCGGCCGGACGCGCGGGCTTTACGGCCACGGCGGTCACCCCCGTGACGGACAGCCCGGCCTCGCTCCTGGTCTGCATCAACACGGCCTCACGATCGGCGCAGGCGCTCCTGGCCAACCGGGTTTTCTGCGTCAATACCTTGAGTGCCGCCGATCTGGCTCTTGCAGATGTTTTCGCGGGTCGTTCGGGTCTTCAGGGGCAGGAGCGCTTCACCACCGGTCAGTGGGACAGGCTCGAAACGGGCTCGCCCGCCCTGACGACGAGCCTCGTCGCCTTCGACTGCCGCATCAGCGATGCCCGGATCGTCGCGACCCACCATGTCATCATCGGCGAGATCGTCCGCATCCGGCTCGGCGAGATGAAGCCCCCCCTGATCTATCAGGGGCGGCACTACCACCAGCTCTGAAATCTGTGGACAGCACGCTGAAAGGCCTCCTCACCCGCCGTTGCCGGCAAATGAGGAGGCCTCCCGGTCCTGAAGGCCAACAGGATAGCCTTCAAAGGGGCAATGATCGAGGCGGAGGACGGTTTCAGCTTGGCCGAACAGTCGGACGGAATCCGGTCGCGCCAGGGAAGGGGGCAGCTTTGCCGAGCAGTCGCGAAGGGGTCCAAAGTTCTGAAAGGGCAGGGAGCCCCGGGCGTGGCTGCGGAACACAGGGTCGGGCGAAGAAAAAGCCCTTCACAGGGGACAGTGAAGGGCTTTGAGGGTCTCGAAGACCTGGGGGCATTGGCCTTCGTGAGAGATTAATGCCGCTAGGGGAGGTTGGTTCCCGCCCGCGCCGAAAACCTGGTTAGGGTGCAAGCGGCGGCAGGTTCGAAATCCTGCATCTGCATACAGGTCTGCGGCGGGAAGGAGACCCGTTTCTGGCAATCCGGCGATACCTTGATCGCCCACCTCGTGGCCTTATGTGTTCCGGTTGCATCGGACACAATCCGCCGAGCCAAGAGGCAGGAGATGTTTGCAGGCCCGAACAGAGTCATCCTTGTCCTGGCATCAAACGCCGGACACCGGACTTGCTTCCGCCAGACCATCGAAGCGGCCCGCACCTGCCATCAGGCGCTCGTCTCATGAACGACATTGCCTTGAAGGGGGCGTCCCCTCGGCCTTCGGGATTCCAGGAGGATAAGGGCGCGCAGGCTCAGCGAGCCTCCCGGTGGCCTTCGATCGGCGGCGAGATGGCAGAGCGCATTCGCACCCATGACTGGGCCACGACATCGCTGGGGCCGCTCCAGGCTTGGCCGCAGAGCCTGAGGACCATGGTCGATCTCATGCTGGCCTCACAGCAGCCGGTCTATTTGGCCTGGGGGCCTGAGCTGACGTCGCTTTACAACGACGGCTACATGCCGATCCTCGGAATCAAACATCCGGCGGCGCTTGGAAAGCCCTATCCAGAGCTGTGGCCCGAAATCTGGGACGAATATCGCCCGATCGTTGCGGCAACCATGGCAGGAGAGGCGCAGTTTTTCATCGATCGCCCGGTGGCCCTGGCAGGCCGCCCAGACCGGCCCATGAGCTGGTTCAGCTTCTCCTGGACGCCGGTCAGAGATGAAGAAGGCAGCATCGTCGGCTTCTATTGCGCCGCGACTGAAACAACGGACAAAGTCCTTACCCAAGATGCTCTGCGCGCGAGCAAGGAGGCTACGCTTCACGAGACAGGGACACGCCATCGCGCCCTCTTCGAGGCGCTCGATCAGGGGTTCTGCATCGTCGAGATGGTCTTCGACGAACAGAACCGCCCGGTCGATTATGTGTTCGTCGAGGTCAATCCGATCTTCGAGGAGCAGACAGGGCTGCGCGATGCCGCTGGCAAAAGCATGCGCTCCTTCCATCCCGAGCACGAGCATCACTGGTTCGACATCTACGGCCGCGTGGCGCTGACCGGGGATTCGGAGCGGTTCGAATATGAGGCGGCAGCCCTGGGGCGCTGGTACGACGTCTTCGCCTCCCGGATCGGCAATCCAGAGCGGCGGCGCGTCGCGATCCTGTTCGATGACATCACCGAGCGTAAGCTGGCCGAGGATGCCCGCCGTGAAAGCGAGGAGCGGCTCAGGCAGGTCCAGGAGGCTGCAAGGATCGGCAGCTTCGAATTCGACCGAAGGACCAACAAGGCCGTCGCATCGCCGGAATACCTGGAATTATACGGGCTCCCTGAAAACCTCTCCGGCTTCTTCTCTTACGAGGATTGGATTGCCCTTGTGCATCCGGAGGACCGGGCGCGGATCGAGGCGGAAACGCGGGCCGCCGTCGCCGATCATTCCCGTCATCAGCTCGACTATGAATTCCGAATCTTTCGCGCCGATACCGGCGAGATGCGTTGGATCACCGCCCGGACCAAGCTCATCCGCGGTGCCGGAGGACGCTTCGTGCGTTCGCTCGGCGCTCAATGGGACATAACGGCCGAGAAAGACGCACAGGCAGCCTTACGGGAGAGCGAGCAGCGCTATCGTTCCTTCATCGCGCACAGCACCGAAGGCATCTGGCTTCTGGAGTTCGATCCTCCCCTCGACACGTCCCTGCCTGTCGAGGAGCAGGTCGAGCTTGCCTACCGCAACGGGCGCTTCGTGGAGTGCAATTACGCCATGGCCGAAATGTACGGCCTCGCGCGGGCCGAGGATCTGATCGGCAGGACACTGGATTTCTCGTTGCCGTCGTCGGATCCCGAGGCAAGGGCTTACCTTGCCGAGGTCATCCTGTCCGGCTACAGCGTGGCCGGCGTGGAGTCGGTCGAGCAGGACGCCTCTGGAAACCGCAAGCACTTCGATAACAGCATGGCGGGCATCGTCGAGGACGGTCAGCTGAAACGGCTCTGGGGGATCCAGCGCGATATCACCGACCGCAAGCAGGCGGAAGAACAGCGCACCCTTCTGATCCACGAGCTGAATCATCGGGTGAAGAACACCCTCGCCACCGTCCAGTCCATAGCCTCGCAGACCCTGCGCAATGCACTGACCATGGAGGATGCGAAGCAAGCTCTCGAAGGGCGGCTGATTGCCCTCGCGCGCGCTCATGACGTGCTGACGAAAGAGAGCTGGGAGGGAGCCGAGCTCAAGGACATCGTCGGCCAGACCGTCGCCCCCTACACAAGTCGAGGTGAGAACCGCCTGCATGTGAGCGGTCCCGAGGTCCGCCTGCCACCCCGCATGGCCCTTGCCCTGGCCATAGCGCTCCAGGAACTCGCCACCAATGCGGTGAAGTACGGCGCATTGGCGAATGCCACGGGCGAGATCAGGATCACCTGGGATGTCGAACCGGCCCTTCCCAAGCCGCGCCTGCGCTTGCGGTGGGAGGAGGGCGGTGGCCCGCCCGTCCAGACGCCGACACGCCGGGGCTTCGGCTCCCGGCTGATCGAGCGGAGCCTGTCCCAGGAGCTCAACGGGATTGCGCGCATCGAATTTCGCCCCACCGGCATCGTCTGCACCGTGGATGCTCCGCTGGCATAGGATGGAGCAGAGCGGGACGCGGACAGGCCGGGAACCTTCCGGCCCCCATGGTCCTTGAAACGCAGACATTCTTTCAAGGAAACCCGATGTTCAAGCTTATCAGAAACCTCTTCATCCTTCGCCAGGCCTGGAAGCTGGTGAAGCGTCGACGTTAACTCGCGGCAGCTTCCCCTCCAGCGTGGACGCTACTTTCCTCTGACCGGACCCGGAGCATACGGGCTCCAGCCCGTGACCTGGATAAAGCCGTCCTGCGCGGCGACGACCATGTGCTTGCGGTGCCTGTGGACGAGGGTGCCGGGACGGTAGTGGTGTGGCTCCTCCCAGCCGGTGGCTTCCCACACATAGACATAGCGGGAATCGATTTGGGCGAAGGCCTCGATGGAGCCGAAGGCGCGGATGGTGCGCAACACATCCCGGATGGCTCCGGTCCAGTCGACGGTCCGCTGCACCTGCGTGATCCGGGGCCAATAGGTTCCCGGGCCCTGGGGTCTCGCCTCGGCCCAAAGCCGGGGAAGATCGTCGGCCAATTGCACGGAAATCTCCTTGGCGGCGATCTGGCACTTGGCCAGCAGCGTGTCGTGCGTCTCCGCGCCGCTCAGGGAAAACCGCCTCTGGGTCACAATGGCGCCCGTGTCGAAGGCGGGTTCGATCACATGGGCCGTCATCCCCCATTCGGGAAGACGGTCCAGGATGGCCTGAAAGAGCGGATAGGGTCCGCGGCCTATCGGGAGCGGCGATGGGTGGAAGTTGACTGCATAGGGCAGATGCCGCTCCCAGCCGGTGATCAGCCAGGGATAGCCCGCCACCACCAGGGCCTCGCAACCTATGGCTTTCAAGCCGGCCAGATCGGCCGGGAGGATCCGCGACATCTGGATCGGCAGCCTCAAGGCGCGGGCGCGGGCGACCGTCACGTCGTTGAAATCGTAGATGCCGTCGCAGGGGCGGCTGAAGAGTTTGACCGGCTCCCAGCCCCTGGTGAGCAGCGTCTCGAAAACATCTCCGAGAAAATCGATTCCCGCGAAGGCAAAGCGCATTCCCGGTGATCTCCTTGTCCGATGTTTCCGTTCAGGGTCGCTTCTAGCGCAACGTACGGAAAAGTGGCCCCGGTTTCCCGTGCCCAACGATCCGCCGCTTAAGAGGTTGCTCCGATGCTCCGGGCAATGAACGCAAGATCGCGTGGATGTGCAAGTCCTTCGACTTGCCGGAACTTCGATGCGCACTCAAGATTTAGCCTTGAGCATAGGGCAGGAAACCGCCTGTGCCGTTGGGGCGGACACCTGTCTGAAGGGCTCGCTGGAGCTTGAGAGAAGGAGTTCGCATGGTATCCAACGACTTCATCCGCCAGATGGAAGGCTACGGGCTGACAACCGCCAAGATCCTCTACCGCATGCCGGACCACCCTACCTTCCTGCAGACTTATATCTGGCAGGAATACGATCTGGCTCCCCGCTTTCCCGTCCTCATCGACTTTCTCGATTTCTGGAAGCGCGAGCTCGCCGGGCCCTTACATTCGGTCACGATTACCCATGCGCAATTGATCAGGCCCGCGGAGTTCCGGGCCATCGAGGGGGAAATCAACATTCACTGAGGCACCTCGGGCATCGGACCCGAAAGTGGATGTGCACTTTTGGGATCCACCCAATGCCGCCTTTTGGTGAGCACACCGCTGAAAGCCGTAAACCGGATCCATTTTTCCGCACGATGTGCTAGCCCCGGAGCCTTGGCCCCGGACCTTAAGTCAGGTAGAGAGGCGCCCTGAGCATTCCCGAACCTACCAGGGCTCCTTGTTTTCCAACGCGCGCACCTCTCAAATCCTGCTCGCTCTTGCCTCCCAGCCAGGCGAGCGCCTGACCGTGCGTGAGATCATGGCGGTGCTCCAGGACAGGGCCTTCGCCCTCCTGATCGTCCTGCTCGGCCTGCCGAATTGTCTTCCCATGCCGCCGCCGATCCCTCTGGTGTGCGGTCTGCTCCTGGCGCTCGTCGCCATCCAGATCGTCTTCGGTCGGGAAGCGCCTTGGTTGCCGCGTCAGCTCATGAACCGGTCGGTCGCCCGCACCGATGTCGAGCGCGCGGTCGGACGCGCCATCCCGGTCTTCCGCCGGCTGGAGCGCTTCTCCCGCCCGCGCATGACTTATCTCGACACGCCCCTGACCATGCGTCTCATGGGCGCAGTCATCCTGATCCTGTCTCTGGGCCTGCTCTTCGCGCCGCCGTTCGTGGGGCAGATTCCCTTAGGGCTCGCCGTGTGTCTGGTTGGCTTGGGCCTCGTCGAGCGCGATGGCCTGGTGGTCGTCGGAGGCTTGGTCCTCGGCTCCATCGGCCTCACCCTGAGCCTCGGCTTCGTCTACGCGATTTTCACCGGGATCGAGACGCTGATCTAGAGAGCCGCGGCCGTCACTCCGGGTTCGGCTCGCACGAGCCGCCCGGAATGACGCCGGGGTGATCTCCCGGGGCTAATTTCAGTCGTTGTCGTCGTCGAACTCAGGTGCGGATTTGAGCTGGTCCACGGGGGTGGTCACGACAATCCGCATGTCGTCATCCCGCGCAGCGGACGAGCCGCCCGTCTGACCCGAGCCCTGGACAGAGCCTGTCGTCGTCGCATCGGCGGCATTCATCTGAACCGCCCCGAGGGGCAGGGCCACCGTACGGTCACCAAGACCCTCATCCACCTCGATAACGACCGCCACAACACGGCCGTTGCGGTCCAGCACGAGATCCTCGACATCGCCGATGTCCTTGTTGTCGGCGCCAGCGACGTCCCCATCCATGATCTTGGAGGCGAGCATCTGGCCCGGTTCCAGCCTTGTCATGAAGGTCCCTGAAGCCGGGGCACTCGACTGCGGAACTGGCGCGGGCGAGGTCTGGGCCATGGCGGCAGAGGTCAGCAGGGCGGAGCCGAGCAGGCCGGCCGTGATCAAAGTCTTCCTCATAGGTTCGATCTCCCAATCGCGTTTTCGGTAGGAGCGTAACGCAGCGGGAGTGGCTTGGTTCTGAGGCCAAGCTCAGATCAGCTTCAGGCCCTTCAGGCTGGCGTGACCTTCGCGGCCGACGATGATGTGGTCATGGACGGTGATCCCGAGCGGCTTGGCGATGTCGATGATGTCGCGGGTCATCTTGACGTCGGCGGAGGATGGCGTCGGGTCGCCTGAAGGGTGGTTGTGCACCAGGATCAGCGCTGACGCCGAGAGTTCGAGAGCCCGCTTGATCACCTCGCGGGGATAGACCGGCGTGTGATCGACCGTGCCCGATTGCTGCACCTCGTCGGCGATCAGCGCGTTGCGTTTGTCGAGAAAGAGCAGCCGAAACTGCTCCTTGTCCATGAACGCCATGGCGGCCCGGCAATAGTCGATGACGGATGTCCAGGAGGACAGAACCGGCCGTTTGGCCACTTCGCCCCTGGCGAGCCGGCGGGCGGAGGCTTCCATGATCTTCAGATCGGTGACCACGCTCTCGCCGATGCCGTCCACCTCCATGAGCCGGCCGGGGGAGGCGGCCAGCACCTCGGCGAAGGTGCCGAAGCGCTTCAGGAGTTCCTTGGCGATGGGCTTCACGTCCCGGCGCGGGATGGAGCGGAAGAGGACGAGTTCCAGCAGTTCGTAATCCGGCAGCGCATCGCCGCCTACCTCCATGAAGCGGGCGCGCAGCCGGTCGCGATGGCCGTGATAATGGGGAGTCTCGTCGCCGCTCATGCCCACCCGTCGCTGTTGCCGAGCGAGGCCCAGGATAGTTCCCGGAGCCTCAGTGTTACTTTGTAGGCTTGAAGCGATGCGGCAGGCTAGTGTCAAGCTGCGGCGTAAGGGGGCTTGTCCAGACCCTTCGGCGAGAAGGTGAAGACCTCGACGCCGGTTTCGGTCACGCCGACCGTGTGCTCGAACTGGGCAGAGAGCGAGCGGTCGCGGGTCACGGCGGTCCAGCCGTCAGAGAGCACTTTCACCTGGGGCCGGCCCAGATTGATCATCGGCTCAATGGTGAAGAGCATGCCGGGCTTCAGCTCCACGTTATAGGCCGGCTCCACGTAATGGAGGATCGTCGGCGAATCGTGGAACACGCGGCCAAGGCCATGGCCGCAGAAATCCCGCACCACCGAGCACCGCTCGGCCTCGGCATAGGATTGGATGGCTGCCCCGATATCGTTGGTGGTCGCCCCAGGCTTGACCACGGCGATGCCGCGCAGGAGGCACTCATAGGTGATCTCGCAGAGCCGCTGCGCCCGCCGCGGCACCTCGCCCACATAATACATCCGGCTCGAATCCCCGTGCCACCCGTCAAGGATCAGGGTCACGTCGATATTCATGATGTCCCCATCCCGCAGGGGCTTGTCGTTGGGGATGCCGTGGCAGACCACATGGTTGATCGAGGTGCAGATCGTCTTCGTGTAGCCGCGATAATGCAGGCAGGCCGGGTAGGCGCCATGGTCGCGGATGAAGTCGAAGGCGAGTTTGTCCAGGAATTCCGTCGTGACGCCGGGCTTCACGTAATCGGTGAGCATGTCGAGGCACTCGGCCGTCAGGCGGCACACGCGCCGCATGGCCTCGAAGGCCTCCGGCCCGTGGAGCGGGATTTCGGCGGCGCGCTTGCGCTCCACAACATCGGTTTCGGTCATGCTCAATCCTTGAATCTTATGCCGGGAATGTAAGGATCGCCGCGCGCGACGCAAGCAAAGACCTTATGCCCCGCTTGCGATTGGAGCCCGAGGGTGTCATGAGCAACCCTGTTCATCCCATTCGTCGGCTGTGGATTCCCGCTTAATGAACGATTCTCGCCCTTTCGGCGATTTTGCGCCTTCAGGACTCGCCCGCTGGGTGATCGACCGCACGCGCGGGCTGCCCGAGGGGTGGGCAGGCCGCCGGCTGGCCCTGATGCTGCGCCGCCTGGCGATGAAGACCCTGAAGGGGCTGCCGCTCGACCTGGAGACCTTCGGCGTCCGCATGCGGCTCTATCCTTACAGGAACGTCTGCGAGCGGCGCATCCTGTTCACGCCCCAGTACTTCGACACCGATGAGCTCAAGATCCTGACGTCCCGTATCGCGGATGGCTTCACGTTCATCGACGTCGGCTCGAATGTCGGCTGGTATGCCCTCTCCGTCGCGCGGGAGGCGGGAGCCGTTCCGACGCGGATCCTGGCCGTGGAGCCGCAGCCGGAGATTTTCGACCGCCTGATCTACAACATCCGCCAGAACCCGTCCTGCACCATCAAGGCGGTCGACTGCGCGGTGGCGGACAAAACCGGCGAGCTCACCCTGTTTCTCGACCCTCTCAACCGGGGTGAGGCGAGCCTGAAGATCGTGAATTCGAGCCAGACGGATGCGATCCGCGTCCCGGCCGTCACCCTGCTCGATCTCCTAAGCCGCGAGGGCCTGACCCGCATCGACGCGCTCAAGCTCGATGTTGAAGGGGCCGAGGACCTGGTGCTCGATCCGTTCTTCCGGGATGCGCCCGCCTCCCTCTACCCAGGGCTCTTCATCGTCGCCAACGTGCCCGAGCGCTGGCAGATCGATGTGGTGAAGCTCCTGAAGGGCAGGGGCTATCGGCAGATCCTCGAAACCAAGATGAATCTGGTCTTCGAGCGGGGCTGAAAGTCCGACCCAAATCGGCACTCGCCGGGTTCGCATCCCTTCGTCATCACCGGCCTCGTGCCGGTGATCCCGATGGCTTGAAGCGCAGCGCTTTTGTTAATCGAGATGGCCGGCACGAGGCCGGCCATGACGGCGGGTAGTGCATGACGAGCCAGCCTCTCAGGATGAGGGTCGTGGTTTTGAGCCAGCTGTTGAGTCGTTCTATCGCGGCGTCACGATTTCGACCGGCCGGTCGATCACCACCTCCTCCGGAGTGATGCGGCAGACATAGGCATAGGATTCGACGCCGGCCGCCAAGGCGTGCCGGAAGGCCTTGTCGTAGGCGGGGTCGATGTCGCGGGCCACGTCGAACCGGTTCGCATCCATCTGGATGACATAGACCAGGGCGGCTCTCGCGCCCACCGCGGCCATGTCGGCCAGCTCGTAGAGGTGCTTGGCGCTGCGGGCCGCGACGCAATCCGGGAACTCGGCAAAGCCCGCTTGGCGCATCAGGTGGGAGTTCTTCACCTCCAGGTAGCAGGGCGGCTCGCCATCCTTCTCGAGCAGGAAGTCGACCCGGCTGTTCCTGCCGTACTTCACTTCCGGCCTGACCCGGTCGTACCGGGCGAAGGGGGCGAGACGGCCATCCCGCAGGGCTTCGGCGACCAGGAGGTTGGGGCGCGACGTGTTGATGCCGATGAGCTGGAGGGGCCCGCCGCCGGCCGCGACCTCCACGAACTCCCAATTGTATTTTAGCTTGCGGTTCGGGTTCGTCGCCCTGGAGAGAAAGACCCGGCTGCCGGGTTCCTTCAGACCCATCATGGCTCCGGGATTGGCGCAATGGGCCGTGACCACCTCGCCCGTCTCGAGTTCGATATCCGCGAGAAATCGCTTGTAACGCTCGATGAGGCGGCCCTCGAGCAGGGTTTCCTGAAAACGCATCAGATTCCAACGCTTGAACGAAAAAATCCCTGGTAGCAGGGGAGAAGGCGGGGGTTCAACTGAACCCTTGCTTGAGAATTGCCGTTTCTGACGCTAAAGGCCCCTAAAAGGATCGCTGCGTATGGCCATCTCCGTCACAGCCGCCCTCCTCATCATCGGCGATGAGATCCTCACCGGGCGCACCAAGGACAAGAATATCGGCTACATCGCCGAGTACCTGACCGGGATCGGCATCGACCTGCGCGAGGTCCGGGTCGTGCCGGACGTGGAGGAAGAGATCGTGGCGGCGGTCAATGCCCTGCGCGGCCGCTATACCTATCTCTTCACCACCGGCGGCATCGGTCCGACGCATGACGATATCACCGCCGATTGCATCGCCAAGGCGTTCGGCGTCGGGATCGACAATGATCTGAGGGCGGTCGCCATGCTGCGGGAGCGCTATACGCCGGATGAATTGAACGAGGCCCGCCTGCGCATGGCCCGAATCCCTGAGGGGGCCGATCTCATCGAGAATCCTATCTCCAAGGCTCCCGGCTTCCGGATCGGCAACGTCTTCGTCATGGCGGGCGTGCCCTCCATCATGCAGGCCATGCTCGACATCATCGCGCCGTCGCTCCAGACCGGCGCCCGCATGATCATCGAGACCATCGAGGCCGAGGGGCTGGCCGAAGGCATCTATGCCGAGGGCTTGGGCCAGATCGCCTCGTCGAATGAGAGTGTGTCCATCGGGTCCTATCCCTCGTTCTCGACAAGCGGCTTCCGCAACCAGATCGTCGTGCGGGGCAAGGACCCGGAGGCGGTCGCAAGGGCTGCCGCCGCCATTCGTGAGCTTCTCGGTCGCCTCAAGGGCGACCGGGCGCCCCTTTAAGAATTATCGTCACCACCACAAAAGCCGTAGAAGAGCAAAACGATGTCCCCGACCTCCCCCAAAGCCTTCCCTGTCTCCTGGGACCAGTTCCACCGCGATTGTCGGGCTCTGGCCTGGCGTCTGGCTTCGGCCGGTCCCTTCGAGGCGATCGTCTGCATCACCCGCGGCGGTCTCGTGCCGGCTGCCATCGTGGCCCGCGAGCTCGATGTCCGGCTCATCGAGAGCGTCTGCATCGCCAGCTACCACGACTACAAGAACCAGGGCGAGCTGCAGATGCTCAAGGACATCGCACCTGCCATCAAGGCCCTGGGCGATGGGACGGGCAAGGGCGTTCTCGTAATCGACGACCTGACCGATACGGGCAAGACCGCCAAGATCGTGCGAGACATGCTCCCCAACGCGCATTTCGCCGCAGTCTATGCCAAGCCTGCCGGACGGCCCCTGATCGACACCTTCGTGACGGAAGTGAGCCAGGATACCTGGATCTATTTCCCCTGGGATATGGGCCTCGCCTATCAGGCCCCGATCCGGGAAGGCTCGGCGGGTTAACAGAGCCAAGGAGCGCCCGTGGCGGAGTTCGATATCGCGCGGACGCGCAACAGCCTCTTCGGCGCTCTCCTCGAAGCGAGGGATCGGTTCGGCCGGAACAAGGTCGCCCTCGAGGACCTCGAACGCCAGCCCATCACCTTCGGCCGCCTTGTCCTGGGTTCGCTCGTTCTCGGCCGCAAGCTGGCGAGCCTGACGGATCGGCGCGAGCCCATCGGCGTGCTGCTGCCGAACGTTCAGGCCATCGCCGTCACTCTGTTCGGGCTCAATGCATTCGGGCGAGTTCCGGCCTTCCTGAACTTCACGGCCGGTCTCAAGAACCTGAATGCGGCGTGCGAACTGGCCGGGAGCAAAACCATTGTGACGTCCCGCCGCTTCGTCGAGCAGGGCAAGCTCGATGACATCGTCGCAGCCCTGGGGGAGGGGCGGCGGATCCTGTGGCTCGAGGACGTTCGTGCGGGGCTGACGAGCCTCGACAAGTTGCGCGGGCTGATCGATTCCTGGATGGCGCGGCGCGTTCATGCCCGAGCCAAGGTCGAACCGGACGATCCCGCCGTTGTGCTCTTCACGTCAGGTTCGGAAGGCACACCGAAAGGCGTGGTGCTCTCGAACGCCAACCTGATCGCCAATGCCTATCAGGTCAAAGCGCTTGCGGGCGAGGTGCTGCAACCAGATGACGTGTTTTTCAACCCCCTGCCGATCTTTCATTCCTTCGGTTTGACCGCAGGGCTCCTGACGGCGGTTCTCAACGGCATGAAGTCGGTGCTCTATCCGAGCCCGCTCCATTACCGGCAGATCCCGAAGCTCGTCGCCGGCACCCGCGCCACGATCATGCTCGCGACGGACACCTTTCTGCAGGGCTACGCCCGTGCCGCAGGCGACGATGATCTGGCGAGCGTCCGCTACGTTATTGCGGGCGCCGAGCGGGTGAAGGACGAGACACGCAGGCTCTGGGCCAAGCACGGCACCGTGGTCCTGGAAGGCTACGGAGCCACCGAATGCTCGCCGGTCATCGCCGTCAGCCTGCCCGATCGCAACAGGCCCGGATCGGTCGGGCCGATTCTCCCAGGGATCGAGTGGCGCCTCGATCCAGTCGAAGGAATCCATGAAGGCGGGCGCCTGCACGTGCGCGGCCCGAACGTGATGAAGGGATACCTCGATCCGAAGGCTCCGGCCGGCATCCTTCCTCCCGTGGACGGTTGGCACGACACCGGTGACATCGTCACCGTCGACGACAGGATCGTCACCATTCGAGGGCGGGCGAAGCGCTTCGCAAAGGTCGGCGGCGAGATGGTGTCGCTGGCAGCCATCGAGGCGACCGTTCAGGGCCTGTGGCCCGACGACAGCCATGTGGTCGTGGCCATTCCCGACCCGCGCAAGGGCGAGCAGATCATCCTCATCACCGACAAGGCGGATGCGGACAGGGATGTGCTGCTGGCTCATGCCAAAGCCCAAGGCTTTCCCGAGCTTTGGATGCCCCGCTCGATCCTCGTATCGGGAATTCCGGTGCTGGGCTCGGGAAAGACCGATTATGCCGCCGCCGTTGAGCTGGCGCGGCGTCTGCAGCCGATGCTCTAGGCCTGAACTCTCGTTTCTTTGAAGAAAAACCTCGAGCTTCGCGCGTAACCGAACTCGCCTTTCCACGTTGTCATGCGGGAAATGTGCTCCCTGCAGGTGTGTCTGTTTGAAGGGTTCGACGATGGGAAGACTAGCTCTTGTTCTGGTGGCATTAGCATCGGCTTCGAGCGCCCTGGCCCAGTCTCGACCTATGACGCCCAGCATGACCTGCAATCAGGCACGCGGGACCGTGTTTGCGCGCGGCGCCGTGGTCCTTGGTACGGGCACCTACACCTACGATCGCTATGTTCGGGATCGCAGCTTCTGTGAATTCAATGAATCGATCGAGCCCAGCTTCGTGCCGACGCGGGATACGCCCCAATGCCCTGTGGGATATGTCTGCCGCGACGCCGATTACTTTCTCGACGACTGAGATTGACGGCAGCCTGTCGGCACTCCCGGACCGGGCTGAATGTGAATGCCTGCCTGTCGATACGTCAGGCGAACATGGTTTGACTTCAGATTGTTGAAATTTTGTCACAGAGGCTCAGATTATCATTTGCCTCTGGCCGAAATGCTTATGTTTTCAGCAGATTGCACGACCGGTGGGCGGATCGAACGCTTCTGTCAGTTGCGTTGAAGTCCGCCATGATTATGGTCACGTTTGTACATGGGTCATGGACTCAGGCATTTTTGGAGAAAACCATGAAGCTCGCTAAGAGCCTCTTCCTTGGATCGGTCGCGGGTCTTGCGGCTGTTGCAGGGGCACAGGCCGCCGATCTCCCCGCGAAGAAGGCCGCTGCTGTCGAATACGTTCGCGTCTGCTCCACCTACGGCGCAGGCTTCTTCTACATCCCCGGCACCGAAACCTGCCTCCGCGTCGGCGGCCGTGTTCGCGCCGAGTTCCNCCCGCGAAGAAGGCCGCTGCTGTCGAATACGTTCGCGTCTGCTCCACCTACGGCGCAGGCTTCTTCTACATCCCCGGCACCGAAACCTGCCTCCGCGTCGGCGGCCGTGTTCGCGCCGAGTTCCAGTATCTTGAGCCGACCGATCGTGAAGATGATGCTATCGGCTTCCGTGCTCGTGGCCGTCTGAATATCGACGCCCGCACCGCTACCGCTTACGGTCTGCTCCGCACCTTCGTGCGTTTCGAGATGACCCGCGACACGGGCGTTTACGGCTTCAGCTCCACCTCGGCCAATGTCGACCAGGCCTTCGTGCAGTTCGGCGGCCTCACCGCCGGTCGTACGATCTCGTTCTTCATGAACAGCGACCTACCGAACGATAACTGGGGCACGCTCCGCTTCTATGACGCTCCGACCGTGAACGTGTTCGCCTACACCTTCTCCTTCGGCAACGGCTTCTCGGCTACGCTAGCGGCCGAAGAGGGCACCTATGCCACGAGCCTCTTCGACGAGGCTGGCCAGACGATGCCCGACGTCGTCGCCAACCTGAAATACGCCGGCACCTGGGGTTCGGCTCAGCTCGGCGGTGCCGTGCACCAGCTACGCAGCGACACCCTGTTCGGCACTGAATACCCGGACACCACGCTCGGCTGGGCTGTCACGGCTCAGGGCTACGTCAACCTGCCGATGCTTGCCGAGGGCGACGCCCTTTGGCTTGCAGCAACCTATGCTGACGGCGCTCTCGGCTATCTCGGCTTCGACCCGGATGTCGGAGTTGGTCGGGCTTCCAGCACGGTCGTCGACGCTTACATCGGCGCTGACGGCGACATCGATACAGGCCGCGGCTGGTCCATTGCCGGTGGCATCAACCACTACTGGACCCCGACCATCCGCCAGAGCGTGTTCGGTTCGTATGCTCGCGTAGAGTATAGCGCCAACGCTCCTGCCCTGGCCAACGACTTCAACGAGTGGCGCGCCGGTTCGAACGTGGTCTGGTCGCCGGTTTCGGGTCTCGATATCGGTGTGGAGGTTCTCTATTCCAACCTCGACCCGCGCGGCATCGTCGGCAACGATGATGACGACGCATGGGAAGGCCGCCTGCGCGTTCAGCGCGACTTCTAATCGACTCGTCCTGATCGGATCGGAAAACCCCGGTGGCAACACCGGGGTTTTTCTTTGGGTGTTCGACCGGCACATTGCCGTTACGGAAATACTGCCTATAAGCCGACAGGAGATTGTCCAGTTTCAAAAGGAATGGGGTCGATGGTGTTCAAAGCCTTCAGAAAACTGGCTTCTGCTGCGATCCTTACGGTGGGGCTGACCGGATGCGTGGGCGCCGCCGGCGTTTCCACCTGGGAATACCAGGCCGGGCCCGGCTATGAGACGGAGCGCGTCTATGATGGCCGCATCCAGGCGGATACGCGCCAGGGTTTCACGCGCGAGGCCTGCACGACCGTATCGAGAAGACAGATTGGCTCAGCCGGGGGTGTGGCCGGCGCGGATGTGACCGACTGCGCTTCCAATGAGCCCAATGCACCCTGACCGAAGGAACGAAGGCTCACCTTGACCGTTGGCATGGGGTCAATTCCACCGTCAGGAGAGCATCATCATGAACAACATCATCTGGCTCATCGGAGCGATCGTAGTCGTCCTCGCGATCTTGTCGTTCCTCGGGTTGCGCTAGTCCGTTCTATGAACCTGCAGGGCCGCTTATCAGGTAAAGCGCCCTGCAGTTCCTCATACCTCTGGGAAACCTGTTGCGACAGGGTTGTCGGTGAAGAGACCTATTCCATCAGAACCATGACGACCGACGCGACGTTCAGGACGGCCAGTGCGCCGAGCAATGTCGGAAACCAAGGAATTCCGGGCCGCCATGCGACTCGATCACAGGCTGCTTCGGTGCGAGATTCGAGATGAGAATCCTTGATGGCCATACCTCATCTTCTCCGTGACCTGACCTTACGTTAATCGCACGCCACCATGGACCTCGAGGCCACCACGCGACGTGTGCTTTCACACATGGTGCGGCCCCTGCATTTATCTTTGCTTTCAGTGCCGGGTGGCGCTCTTCTGAATTTGGAGAAGCTGGCCCTCGATGGCACGCATCCGGGTCATGAGGCGATCGAGTTCCGTTAAAAGATGCCTCTCGTCCTGTTTGGCCTTCTCGACGAGATCCGGCGAGGAACCGTGGCGAATGCGCTGAAGGGCATCGGCGAGTTGCCGATCCAGAAGCCGCATGTGGTGCTCCAGATCCAAGAACTCTTGGTGAAGCTGGGTCTCCTTGAACACGGCAGGGATCTCACGTGAGAACGGTCGGTTCTAAGCTTAAGCTACAGCGCCGAGGCGTGTTCCTCCAGGGCTAAAAAAGACGTGCGGGCAAATTTCTTAACGGCCAAGCTGAAACGCACGACCGTATTCACCGTTCTGTGATGAGGGCTTCACCCGATGGTCGCACCACCGGGAAATACAGAATTTGTAAACAGCCTCGAAATGAAGCGTTCCGAGTAGCTGCGTGGCAGAAGGCAGCTTCATATCGCGTTTCGCTTCATCGCGCCGACCACCCGCTTTGAGTTTCCGGGCCGGTCTTCCCAGTGATCACAGAGTCTCAAGGGTCGTTGCGCGGCAAAGGACCCCAAGAACAGCAGCCGGATAATAGAGGAGATGGCCGGATGGGACAGAGGATTGAGCCTTATCGCGTAGCTCTGATCGTCGAAGACGATTTCGAAGTCAGAGGCTTGGCGGCAGCTCTCCTTGAGGAGACCGACCTCAAGGTCGTAGAAACATCCAGCGCGGAAGAAGCTCTGGATTATCTGCGGCTGCATTCCGAGGATGTGGCCTTTCTGTTTGCCGATGTCCGTCTTCCCTGCCTGATGGATGGCCTGGATCTGGTTCGCACCGTGCGCCTGAAATGGCCGTGGGTTCGAACTGTACTGACCTCGGGCAAGCCGCTTGATCAGCAGGAAGGCGATGTCCCCCGGGACGTTCGGTTCCTGCAGAAACCCTGGAGAGCACTCGAAGTCCTTATGGAAGCTGAGAGAGCCGCTCAAGCCTATCGACGGAACTGACACAGGAGCGCGCAGGCACCTCGGGACTCGGCCCTTGCGACCTATCCGGCGGAGACGTGGAACCTTGGCGTTCGCCAGGAATTGGCGTCAGCAGTTTGAAAGGATTGACTGATGCCGCATTCGTCCGTTGCCACAGGCAGGTTCCCGTCGCGCAAGGAGGCTAACCAGGCCGTTCAGCGCCTGGTGTCGGGTGGATTCGCCCGCAACAGCATTTCTCTCCACCCGCATAAGGACGACGAGGGATATGATCTGGAAATCCATGCCCGCCGCGAAAATCTGAGGCGCGCGGAGCGCCTGATCCACGATTCCGCGCCCTTGTACGTCGTTCGGGAGAAAGCGTCCGAGGTGGCGCACGCCGCTAGGTCGTACCCACTGGTTCTGCTCGGTGCGGGGGTCCTTGCCGGGTTCCTGATCTACAACCTCATTCCGCGTGAGTCCGCATCCCGCCAGGAAAACCGTCGCAGGCGCTGACGTCGTCGTTGCTGGAGCAGGGGAGGAGCCAACCGGCTCCTAGAGATTGCCGTCCTCTTCGGGGTGGCGGGTTCGCTCCAACCGCTCCAGCAACTGCTTGATGCTATCGGGAGCGGGTTCTTTCAGAAGATTCTGATAATTTTGCTGCAATTGCCGGCCGAGATCTTTCAAGAGGTCGGACTGACCGGACGCAGTCGGGCTGTTGGAGCTGACGCTCCAACTTCTATGGCCGCCTGCGACATAAGGATGGAGCCGCTTTGGCATTCATATCCTCCTTCGGTTGCTCATCCTTGAGCCTGAGAACGGGTAAAGCCCGAATGAGTTGCAGCTAAGTTTCTGAAAAAGAAGTATTTTTTACTTTCGGGAAGTTTGGTGCGTGCGAAGAGACCACTTTCCTCTGTAGACAGCTGCAGCGTGGAGACCCCGCTACAAAGAATGAGGCGACCGCCGGTCGCATTGGATTCATCCCAACACTGCGCCAAAGCTCGACCTTAACGACGAAGGCGGCTGGGTTCATGCGTGAAGTTCTCATAGTCTATCTGTTCGGTGTGATCCTGCTGTTGGCGGTATCAACCATGATCAATGGCGAGGAAGAGATCGGCCTCGACCACATTCTGATCGCCGGCTTCGGTTGGCCGATCCTGACGCCGATCCTGGCCTTGCGAGCCTGGATCAGCCGCTGAGAGGCGCTTCCTTGGCTGGCATCGCTGGCGCTCATTTCCCTATGTCATCTTTGTTGCTAGTCTGAACCGCAACGTTTTCGGATGAGCCAATGCCTAGAGTGATCTTGTCCGCTGTGTTCCTCCTGGCTGGGCTCGGCCCGATCCAGGCTCAGACGAGCTGCTATCCGCGCATTGGGGCTTTTAGCGGCCAATATGAGGGCCAATGCCCCAACTCCAATCTCAAATGGACGGCGGTCGAGAATACGATCGGGGCATATGGACGAAACTGCAGCGACGAGCCGTGGTCTTATAACCGAACGGAGAAGACGTTCTACAATCCCAAGGCCAACGAGAGTTTTGCCATGCAGGATTGCTATGCAGCGAGCCGTGATCAGCATGCGAGCAATCCGAAAGCGAGCATCGGCACCGATATGGTTCGCCGCTTTCACGAGAGCAAAATTCAACGTCCCGGGGCGCCGGCTGATCAAGCGGCCGCGAACCGCTGAAACCGGTTCAGGTCAGGCAAGGGAGCGTTGAGCGCCAGTTCAATTGCGGGATGTGATGTTGCGGTTCGCACAACGATAGCCGATCGGACATTGAGCCGCGTCTGCCGTCGGGACCCACACAGGTTCGGTCGTCTCGCCCAGAACGCAGTAGCCATTGCCTCTCACGAATCTCTCATAAGTGAGAGGGCTCGTATTGAGGATGATGGATCCTTGCGCGACAACCACGCCCCGTGCCTGAGCGCAGGACATTCTCGAGGTGAGAGGATGGCTTTGCGCCAGAGCATCCGCACGCGAGCCGATGAATGCCACGCAGGCAAGCAGGGCGAGTTGACGGAAGATTGAGCCGGGTGTCATCGTTCATCTCCTGGAGTGAGTGGATCTCAAGCGGCTCTCGCTATCTAGCGGAATTGGCTCGCATGCGATGCGAGCCTGCACATCGGATGCACTCATTGGCGAACCCTGCATCTGGTTTCTGCGCAGATGATCATTCGCACAGGCTCGGACAGGAACTACGTGATCTGAAAAACAGTGGAGGTCATTCTCCATCCTGTCGCGAGTTTCGCAGAGGCTGTCTGCCCGGATGCGCCCCAGCCATCGGAATTATGGTGCAGCACACCCTCATCGCGATCGTAGATGACGCGGTCCGTCGCATCCTCCGCTGTTCCACGAACGGCCCGCGCTTCACCGGAACGGAAAGGCGCATCTGCATTCCCGTGTTATGCGGTACCGTTCACGATCACGACGGTCATGATCCGTAAGGATACGTGAATTGACCATCATGCCTGACGGAGGGACACTGATCGGGTGGCCGACAGCATTGGTTGCTCCCTCTGAGAAACTGAGGCCCCTTTCGGGGCCTCTTTTATCAGCTCGATCTCTCGACGAGAGCGGGAGCATCGAACTAATCCAAAAATGCAATCCGCTTTTGAATCCGATACTCTAGGCCCTGAGGCTCTCCAGAAGCTTCTGGTAGGGCTCGCGGCGCTCCCGATACTTCAAGAGCAGTTGCCTCTCGATGTATCGTTTTTGCTCGACTTCAATATCGCTCCGGTCAAGACTGAGGATGTCCTCTCCATACTGGAAGTCTATGTTGGTCAGCGTTCTCGCTACCCAAAGAATCTTGAGGTCGTTCTCTGTTATCATGTTTCCATGAGCGCCATTCATGGTGCGCTGCCGCGGCAGAGCGTCTTTGGCGACTGGCATGTGTCCCCCTCCAGCCTTCTGAGTCCATGAGGGAATAATATCGTTCCGGCATGTTCATCGGCAACGAGTGCGGTCTAAGCTTGCGGGTTAAGGACTTGGCTCCAAGTTAGTAATCCCAAGGAGGTGGAAGCTGCCGGCCTCATTTTTTCGAACGAGACCTCGCGATTCCCGGATCATGTCTCTCGCGAGGTCAGTGCGGTCCAAACCTGAAAATCCTTAACACAAGCTTTATCCGCCGAGGCCCTTAGGGAGTAATACGTACTCCTTAATGGCTAGATTGGTGGGTTCCTCTCTTGATCAAGTGAGCTCTTTGCGTCCTGATAGATTTGAAGGGCTGATGGCGTAGAGTTCATCACAAGGGGCAAGCAATGATCAAAGATCATTTTAGACATGCCGCGGCGTCTGGTGCGCAGACAAATGGTTTCGAGAATGATTTCACTCAGATCATTGCAACAAAGTTGCTTTGCGGGAATGCACTGCTGCAGGCCGGGCTCGCACAGCTCCTGTCGGGTACGTGCTTCGATGTGATCGCGCTGACTTCCGCCGGGATGGCGACTTCGCAGCATCACACTCAGCCGGAGCCGACCCTCTGCATCGTGGATGCTACCGGTTCCCCCGAGCAGGCGCTTGAGTTGATCCAAGATGCCAAGAGACAGCATCCTGCCGTACGGGTGGTGGCGATCGCCAATCGACTCGACGTTCAGGCCGTACACTCGGCAGTCTCGGCCGGCGTTGACAGTTTCTGCCTGGCGACAAGCACCCGTGACGTACTGATCAAGACCCTCGAACTCACCATGCTGGGCGAAAAGATCCTGCCCGGATCCCTCGTCCGGACACTCTTCGACCAGGAACTGGGGCACTCGGGGACGGCTGAGGTCATCCCGCTGGCGGAACGTCGGGCTCCAGATCTGAGGGCTCAGAAGCTGTCACCC
Organism: Microvirga sp. 3-52; assembly: GCF_018383585.1. Lineage (GTDB taxonomy): Bacteria > Pseudomonadota > Alphaproteobacteria > Rhizobiales > Beijerinckiaceae > Microvirga. The sequence continues at coordinate 41,522 of NZ_JAHAMK010000033.1, read as the reverse complement.
CGTGAGACCGTGATTCTGCAGTCGCTGATGGGCGGCGATCCGAACAAGGTCATCGCGAGAAAGCTCGATATCACCGAGGCGACGATCAAGGTTCACGTCAAGGCGATCCTGCGCAAGATCGGCGTCGCCAATCGCACTCAGGCCGCCATGTGGGCAACAGGAAACCTCAGGGAGCCGGGTCCGTCCGCCGGAGAGTTCCACGAGGTACGGCGGTTGAGCTGAGGTTCGCGCTTCGAAGCGCCCTTCGAAGTCTACTCACGGCTTGCGTGATTGGTGCGGCTGGTGGAGCGACATTGCTGGGCGATGATCCTGAATGACAAGATCTTCAAGGAACGCCGATCATCTCCCTTTGCTTTGGTAGATCGGGCGATAACGCCCCTTCGGCTGTCATTGCCCGCGCGGGCGCACCGTCATCCTGGAAGTGCGGCAAGCAGCGATAAGACGGTTGCCGTGATATTGATGCCCACGATGACAAGAAGCAGGGCAACCGATATCGGGAAGGGCCGCGCCGCTGGTGCGCGTTCCTTCTGGAGATAGCTCGTCGTCTTCATGGCGTCTTCCTCTGGACCTTTGACAGCATGCAGGGTGACGCAATTCGGCCGATGGCGCTGTGACGTGCTTCACAGCCTCACGCGCCTTCTGTGAAGCTGCCGAGACGTTGGAACGCGGACGTGATCCTGAGACACCCGGGATGTCGCAGGGCTCAAGAGAACCCGCATCGTCGCATGGTTTATGGTGACGGGATCGTCTCGTGCACCGAAGGATGCGCCGCTCAAGGGATTGAGCACAGGGTCCTGACGTGCACATCCACTTTCGGGTCCGATGCTCCAGGTCGATCAAAACCTGCCGGGACAATGTCGGTCGCAACTGGACGAAGGGAGGAGCCTTTCAGCCTCAGGGCCCACTTCCGCGAGCGACGCCAACGCAGCGGGATCCAATCGGACACCGGGGAGCATCCTGGGTTGGAGCCCAGGCCGGCCCGGCCAGCTCACCCAGCCCACAATACGCACTGGAGGCCACGTATCGGTCGTAGGCTGTGGCGCTCGTGTTGAGAACGACAGCCCCTTGTGCGGCCACAAGGCTTCGTGCCTGATTGCAGGTCATCCCCGTGGTCAGCGGATGGCTTTGGGCCATTGCGCCAGAGCTGATGCCGATGAAGCCGATGGCAGCACATACCCGTTCCATGCGATTCATGACCATCTCCATTGACGAGCAGACCGCGCCCCATCTCCCGTCAGGAAACGGACAGCGCCATCAGCGAGAGAACGGCGGCGAGAATATTCATGAGCACCGCGGTCCCCGCCAGGCACAAGGAGATCGGCAGGCGCCGCCGCTCCAGGTTCGAATTGTCTTCAATGGACGGGATGGCTTCGATGGAAAGCCGGGTGTCTCTCGTGGTCACTGTCCTTCTCCTCGAAAGCAGGGATGAGGCGATAACGGTCTGAAGAGGATGCGCCTGAGCCGTCATGTCGGCGGTGCGTTCCCGCACGTGAGACTTCACGCCTCCAGCCCCACGTCCCTGCCGGAGCGGTTCGGGGTTTTCACCCGAGCTGACACCGCCGAGCCATAGGGAACCGGAGTGCGTGACGGCACCCGGTGTTCTGTTTGAGCCCGCTTCCGGGCTGGTGTTCGGAGAGTCGCGTTTCGGGTCGAGTGGTGCGGACGGCGGGGGTCGAACCCGCACGGGCATAGCCCGAGGGATTTTAAGTCCCTTGCGTCTACCAGTTTCGCCACGTCCGCGCTGGAATGAGGGTTATCGGGCCAGGGCCGAGAGCGCAAGGGCCAAGAGCTTCCCGCCCCGTCGTCACGCCGGGATGCGGAAACCGTAGAGCCAGTCGTAGCGCCGGGTCATGCCCTCGGGTCCGAGATGGCGCATAACCTGATTGCGCCCAAAGCCCATCAAGCCGCCCGCATGGTAGATGCGCCCGTTCCTGCGCGCCTCGTTCTGCACCCGGCTGGCGCGGCCGAGACGCAGCTTCTCGTATGACGCCAGAGCCTGGGGGATTTCCGGCCGGTCCTGGCCCAGGAGGAGGGCGAGGGTGGCCGCCTCCTCGATGGCAAGGGCGGCGCCCTGGGCCAGGAAGGGCAGGACGGGATGGGCGGCGTCCCCGAGAAGGGCGATGCGGCCCCCGGCGAGGCGCGCGGCCGGGTGGTCGAACAGGGACCAGCGCAGCCATTCCTGCGGTTGCGACAGGAGGGCGCGCAGGGCAGAGGCGGCCGAGGCATAGCGCTCGAGAAGCTCGTCCCGGTCGCCCGGCGCGGCCCAGCCTTCCACCGGCGTGGGGCTTCTCTCGATGGCCACCACATTGACGAGCCTGCCGCCGGCGATCGGATAATGCACCACGTGGCCCAGCGGGCCGAGCCAGAGGCCGGTCTCGTCGCCGGCGAGCTCGACCGGCGCCGCGGCGCGCTCGAAGGTCGAGCGCCAGGCGATGTATCCGCGAAAGGTGGGCGGTTTCCCGTCGCCGAGGGCCCGCCGGACCTGCGACCAGACCCCGTCCGCGCCGACGATCATGTCGGCAGCATAGCTCTCCCGCGCGCCGCTCGCGGAAGTCCAGGTGAGGCGGGCCTCGTTCGGCCCGTCCTCCACGGTCTCGACATTCCGGCCCATGACGAGCCGGATCGCCGGATCGGACCGGACCGCATCGAGGAGAACCGTCTGTAGATCGGCCCGGTGCACGACCCAATAGGGCGCGTCGAAGCGCTCGCGCATGAAGGCCCCGAGGGTCACCTGCCCGATGGGCTTGCCCGAGCGGAGGGCGCGCACGACGACCCGCTGCGGCTCCGTCGCGACCCGGCGCAGGGCCGCGCCGAGCCCGAGCCCGATCAGGATCCGGCTGGCATTGGGCGAGAGCTGGAGCCCGGCCCCGACCTCGGAGAAGCCGGTCCGGCGCTCGACCAGCGTGACCGCATGGCCCTGCCGGGCGAGCGCCAGGGACGCCGTCAGGCCGCCGATGCCGGCGCCGACGACCGCGATCGACAGGCGGGGCATCTAAAACCTCGGGGCCGGGACCGGAATCCGCGTGCGGAATGCCGGCGATGCCGTCGTCGTCAGGCAGCGCATCGTGGGAAGCGACACGATGGTTTTAGCGCGAGGCGGGAGATGTGGCGAAATCGGGCTCCCACTTGCATTCCGCCGGGCGGGCCTCGTCGGCCTTGAGGGAGGAATCGTACTTGAACAGGGTCGAGCAATAGGAGCAGACGGTCTCGCTGTCGTAGCCCATGTCGATGAAGATGTGCGGGTGATCGAAGGGCGGCGTCGCCCCGATGCACATGAACTCCTTGGAGCCCACGTGAATGACGGGAACGCCCGGATCGTTGTGGAAGTGGGGTGTGCCTTTGTCAGCCATGCCGTTGCTCTCGAACCCATGAAATCGGCCGGCACCATAATGGCCGAACGGCCATGCGCCTAGAGGCTTTTTCCGAAGAGAAGGTCTCACGGCCGCCGCTCCTGCGCCTGGATCGTTCGGCACCGGCCGTGCCAATATTCCCAGTATTCCTGCATCTGCTCGCCCACGCCGTCCACGAAGGCCCGGCGGCACTCCAGATAGCAGGGCGGCCCGTAGCCGCCCTGGCACGAGCCCCTGCGCCGGCAGCGGCTCCTGCGGCAGGTGAGCGGCATCTGCAGCACGTCGGCGAGGCGCCGCAGGGTATCGTCGCAATCGGGCATCTCGGACAGGATGGGATGAAAGCGCTTCATGGAATGGTCTTTCGGCAATCGCTGATGGAACATGAAATGGGATAAGGGCATGGGCCTTCGTCTCCGGGCTTCGAGGGCCCGGAGTTCGAAGGCGATCGAGGGTGGCGCGAGTGGCGGCCCGGCTCGATGACTATGTGTGAGATGGAAGAGCAGGTCCGCCCGTCGCGCACGGTACTTTTAGGCGTTTAGACTTGGCAGCCCGAAAGCACCAAGGGCCTCCCGCCAGCAGGGTTGCGAGACCTGCCGCAGGACCGTGCCGGTTCCCTTCTTCTGCGACGCCTCGCGAAAGCGCCCCTCGATGGAACCGATCTGTGCAGGGTTATAGCCCAGGTTAGGAGGATTGTCAAGAACAAAGAGAGAACATTTGTTCCAAGCTCACTTCCTATAGGCCAGGGACCTTGAGTTCGACCCTCATGCGTGTGGACGGTAAACGATTTGCCTCAGGTCAGTAGAATGGCTCGTCCAGAAGTTGAGACTGTCTCACGTGCAGCGAATAGCCGAATTTGTTTATTACTTCAGACACAACATCAGTGAACCAAAGTGGTGCAAATGGAGAGATAATTACCTCTATAATGAGAGCATTTAGATTACACACCAATGTCCTCCCGGCGACAGGGCTTGCATGATCATTGTCTAATATCGCTCTAACTTCGCGCTCATGGCTAAGCGAGAGGCGCTTACAGAAGATGCGCTCTTTCTGGTGACCTGCGAATGAGTGACGGAAATCCAAATAATGGACTCGGCCAACAACCGCACTTGTGTCTTGATTGGTTGCATCCCATAGCCGGCCTACAGTGGACTGGATTGCTACTCCCAACGTTGCAGGTGGGCAGTAGAGGCGCCAGAGTGCTTCTGACTCTACATCATTAGCATGCCAACAACTCACCAGGAGACTTCTGATGCGTAGGGCGTCTGACTTCATTTCCTTGAGTAGTCTCTGCGCCGTCTTTTCAATTTGCTCTTCCGAGAGGACTGGCGGCGAGTAACCTGGGGGAGGTGAAATTACAGCTTTTCGAAAGAAATCAAGATAGAAGCGATCCCAATCCGCTTCTCTACTGGCTAGTCCTACCGCCCCTTCAAAACGATCTTCAAGTTTATCAGCGCGAGGAAAATAGAGTCCGCCTTGCTGCAACATGGCAACGAATTTCGCGAAGTCCATATAGCGCCAGATCGGCTGAACGTCGTCTATAGACAGGTTGAGGGTACCTGTTGGATAAATTGGAGTTGCGAGTTCCACGAGTTGACCAGAGCAGCAAGCTCCAACCAATACGGGCCTATTATCTGTATCGTATCCTGCAAAAACCGGACGACCATTAAGAGCACGGTTGCCGCAACAAACACATTCATTCCATTGTTGAGTGATTGTTCGACGCAATCCATGAGTGATACGCCCCGTAGATTTCAAGCGATCAAAGACTAACCTATCCTCCGGAAGAATATTAACTTGAGTCATTGCTTGATACCTGTGAAACACCGTAGATATGCATCAGAAACGATACTAAAGAAAAATCTGACCGCGAAACACTTTGCATCGTTAAAGTTATATGATGTGCATATGAAATCACGATATGCTCCTCTGTCTCGCAGTCTCCGGAACAAGTCCGGCCATGACGATGAAGTGGGAGTAGCGGGCTGAGCGGATGCGGATGCACCGGCATCTGACGCAGTGCAGTGATTGCTTGCGCGCTGATCGCCTCTCACATCTTGGTCCAGTCTTGATCGCCCGACAGCACGCCCTTGCCGTCATGGCCGGACTTGTTCCGGCCATCCATGCCTTGACCCGTGTGAAGACGTGGCTGGCCCTGACGGGCACGGCTATGACGACGGAGAGAGGCCGTTTGAATCGAGCCGAGGCGTGAGATGCGGCACGGTTGGGAGCAGATTGCGTGAATGCCCATAAGCCACGTGCGGCCATGACGGTGGCGGGTGCCGCGGTCGGTGTGGAAAGGCGTGGATCCCCGGAACAAGTCCGGGGATGACGACAGCGCGTTGGGGCGTGTGCGCTTACTGGTTCAGCGTTTCGTAGAGATCGTCCCAATCGGGGTTCATGCCGTGGATGAGGCGCACCTTCCAGGCGCGGGACCAGTGCTTCATGGTGGTCTCGCGCTGGATGGCAAGGCGGATGTCGTCGTGCCATTCGTACCAGACGAGGCGCGTGAGGCCGTATTGCTTGGTGAAGCCGTCGATCCGGCCCTCGCGATGCTGCCATGCGCGGCGGGCAAGACCGCTCGTCACGCCGAGATAGAGCATGCCGTTGCGTCGGTTCGTCATGATATAGACCCATCCGCCCTTTTGCATATCCAGAGGATACTCAGGCGCATCGACCACTCCACCGTCATGGCCGTGCTCGTCACGGCCATCCACGCCTTTTTCTGCACAGCGGTTTAAGACGTGGATGGCCGGGTCAAGCCCGGCCATGACGAGAGGGTGGTAGTGAATTGGGAGCGTGCAACCTCCACCACACCTTCCCCATTGACCCCGCACCCCTGATGCGTGTTACCTCGTTGCCGGAACCGGGCGCACCCGGTTCCGGGGCCTAGAATCCTCACGTTAGGCGGTCGGCATCGACCGCAACGATGTCTCCCTCGCCGTATGGCCGGGGAGGTGTTGGCGCATGTCCAAGGCGAAAGCCCAAAGGCCAATGCGGCCGTCCTAGCGCGGCTTTCTAGCTCCCCGGCCACCAGCGCTCCGCTGGTGGCTGCTTCACCCAGGGGAGTGACCGCATGGAGCCGTCCTACAGCGTCGTGGCCGACGCGCTGTCCAAGTTTCACACCGCGCCGGAAGGGATCCAGGCGCTCTGGCTCGTCACCGGAGCGGTGACAGTGCTTGGCGTCGCATACTGCGGGCTGCAGGCGGTGCAGGAGATCGCCGGTCTGTTCGCGCGGCTCGTCGACCGACCGAATGGGCGGCGCGGCGTGCCGCTCTATGCCGTCTACGAGGATGCGGACGGGCGCCTGATGCTCTACGCGCACGGCGCCGCGGTGCGGGAATTGCGGGGCGGGGAGGCGGGCGAGGCGGCGCTGCTCGATCCAGTTCCGCGGCGGTGGGGCGCCGCGTCCGGGATCGCCCTCCCTGTCGGGCCCTCAGCCATAGCCCTCATCCTGAGGGCCGCCGGAGGCGGCGTCTCGAAGGATCAGGGCGTCTCCATTACTCTCTGGATCCTCCTTCGAGACGCAGACTGCGTCTGCTCCTCAGGATGAGGCTTCGAGATCGTCGCTGCGCGACCTCCTGAGGATGGGAGCGACGATTCACCCGCACCACGTCATCACCGGCCCTGTGCCGGTGATCCCGATGGGAAGAGTGCGGCGCTTCAAGCAATCGGGATGGCCGGCACAAGGCCGGCCATGACGTCGAGGGGTAAGCCGGACAGTGACAGGCCGGCACCGATCCCCGGATCAAGTCCGGGGAGGCCATGACGGAGGCGCTTCCCTCCGGTCGATTGCCGCATATTTCGACGGCGAACCGGGTCCACTTTTCCGCACGATGCGCTAGGGTGCGCGGCATCCGGCAACCTTCCTCTGGTCCCATGCGCTATTTCAATTCCGACGGCGTGAGCATCGCCTATATCGACGTCCCGCCCCACGAGGGCGAGGGCGACCCGATTCTCCTCATCCACGGCTTCGCCTCGACCCACGCGGTGAACTGGGTCAACACGCTCTGGGTCAAGACCCTGACGCGGGCCGGATACCGGGTCGTCGCCTTCGACAATCGCGGCCATGGGGAGAGCGAGAAACTCTACGATCCCGCGGCTTACGATTCCTACCGCATGGCCGAGGACGGGCGCCGGCTGCTCGATCATCTCGGCATCGAGCGCGCCGACGTGATGGGCTATTCCATGGGGGCGCGCATCGCCGCCCATATGGCGATCGCCTCGCCGGACCGCATGCGCTCCATGCTGCTCGGGGGCTTGGGCATCCACCTCGTCGAAGGCGTCGGCCTCCCGCTCGGCATCGCCGATGCCATGGAGGCGCGCTCCCTCGACGACCTGACCGATCCCATGCAGCGCATGTTCCGCGCCTTCGCGGACCAGAACAAAAGCGATCGGAACGCGCTCGCCGCCTGCATCCGCGGCTCGCGGCAGGTGCTGACGAAGGCGGAGGTCTCCGCCATCACGCTCCCGACCCTGGTCTCCGTCGGCACCGCCGACGACGTGTCGGGCTCCGGTCCGGATCTGGCCGCGCTGATGCCCAACGCGACGGCGCTCGACATTCCGGGCCGGGATCACAACCTCGCCGTCGGCGACAAGGTGCACAAGCAGGGCGTGCTCGACTTCCTGGCGAGCCGGCCATGATGGATCCTGGCAGGAGACGCGCATGACCCGCCTCGACAGCGCCATCCGGCGCCTGACGGCCCAGCGCGATCTGCTCGACTGGGCCGCGCAGAATATCAGCCCCGCCGGGCTCGTGCTGGAGATCGGCCTCGGCAACGGGCGCACCTACGATCACCTGCGCGCCCGGCTGCCGGACCGCGAGATCCATGTGTTCGAGCGCTCGCCCGCCGCCCATCCCGATTGCTATCCGCCGCAAGGCTATCTGATCGTCGGCGATCTCTTCGACACCCTGCCGCCGTTCATCGAACGGCACGGACGGCGCTCGGCGGCCCTGATCCATATCGATATCGGGACCGGCGACGAGGAGGCGAACCGCAGCCTCGCCCGGCGCCTGTCGCCGCTGCTGGAAGCCCTGCTTCAGCCGGGCGGAATCCTGCTCGGGGATCGGGCCTTCGACATGCCGTCCTGCCGGGACGTTACGGCCCTGACGAATGTGCCGGAAGGGCGCTATTTCGTGTACCGCCGGGAGGGGTGAACATACCCTACCGGCCGGTGAAGACCGGATCGCGCTTTTCCAGGAAGGCGTTGCGTCCCTCGGCGGCATCGGCGCTGTCGAAGCATCGATCGGCGAGGGCGACCGGGTCGACGTCGGGGTGGCTGATGCCGACCGCTTCGTCGATCGCCGCCTTGGCGGCCTTAATCGTGAGGGGCGCGTTCTTCGCGATCGTCCGGGCCAGTGCGGTGACGGCCGATTCCAGCTGCTCCTCGGCCACCACCTTCTGCACGACGCCCAGGCGTGCGGCTTCCTGTGCATCGATCCGCCTCGCGGTGAAGAACAGGTCCTTTGCGGCCGGGGCGCCGACGGCGGCCGTGACGAGTTTCATGGCTCCGGGAGGGTAGCCGATCCCGAGCCGGGCCGCCGGAATGCCGAAGACGGCGCTCTCGGAAGCCACGCGCAGGTCGCAGGAGAGGGCCAGGCCGAATCCGCCGCCCAGGCAGAAGCCGCGGATCATGGCGATGACCGGCTTGGAGCAATGAGCGACCGCCCAGAAGGCCGCCTCGTTGGTGCCCTCGTAAAGCCTTCCGCCTTCGGCATCGGCGCGCAACGTCGCGAACTCGCCGATATCGGCCCCGGAGGCGAAGGATTCCCGTCCGGCGCCCCTGATGACGATCACCCGAACCTCAGGGTCCCGGTCGAGGGCCGTCATGATGTCGGGAAAGGCCTGCCACATCTCCAGGTCCAGGGCGTTGTGCTTGAGTGGATTGTCGATGGACACGGTTGCAATGCCGTCGGAAAGCGAAGCGGCAAGCTTGGAGGTCGCTGGCGAAAAAGAGTAAGTCATGGCCCGCTTGGATCTGTGGTAAAAAGGCTAGGCTTCTTATCTATGCTGAGGCGACAGCAAACCGGCAAGGAGACTATCATGACACAAACGCGCCTGAAGCCGGGAGCCCCGGACTCCATCGTGGGAAAGGTCGATCCCGTCTGGAACCGCCTGCGCTCGGAAGCCGAGGCCGTCGTTCAGGAGGAGCCGGCGATCGCCGGCTTCGTGCTCAGCGCCATCCTGCACCAGCCGAGCCTGGAAGCCGCGGTCATCCACCGGGTGGCCTCGCGCCTGGGCCATGCGGCCGTTCCGGCCGACATCATCGAGCAGATCTTCCTCGAAGCGGTGGAGCGTGATCCCGCCATCGGCGCGGCCATGCGGGCCGATATCAGCGCCGTGATCGACCGGGATCCGGTCGTGACCCGGGCCATCGAGCCCGTGCTCTACTTCAAGGGCTTCCACGCCATTCAGACCCACCGCCTGGCCCATTGGTTGTGGACAAGGGGACGGCAGGATCTCGCGCTCTATCTCCAGAGCCGCTCCTCCGACACGTTCCAGACCGACATCCACCCGGCGGCCCGGATCGGCCGAGGCATTTTCCTCGATCATGCCACCGGGCTCGTGGTCGGCGCCACCGCGGTCATCGAGGACAACGTCTCGATGCTCCAGGACGTGACGCTGGGCGGGACCGGCAAGGAGATTGGCGACCGCCATCCCAAGATCCGCCAAGGCGTTCTGATCGGAGCCGGCGCCAAGATCCTCGGCAATATCGAGGTCGGCCATTGCGCCAGGATCGCCGCCGGATCCGTGGTTCTCAAGCCCGTGCCCCAGAATGCCACGGTGGCAGGGATCCCGGCGAAGGTCGTCGGCACGGCCGGATGCGCAGAGCCCGCCCGCTCCATGGATCAGTGCTTCTCCGATACGGACGGAATCTAGGAACAGGAATCCTTGAGGGACCCAACACCGCTTGCTCGCGTTTGCCGGGCATGGCAAGTGCTGCATCCGTGACATCAAGAAAGGACCTGTAGTGGAAAAAACCGAGATGGCTAAAGTCGAGCGCTACCTGCGCCAGACCTTTGCGAACCACTCGATCCGCGTCGTCGGCCGCCCGAAAAAGACCGATTCGGCGGAAGTTTACATCGGTGAGGAATTCGTCGGCGTCCTGTTCGTCGATGACGAGGACGGGGATCGCTCCTTCAACTTCACCATGGCCATTCTCGATACGGATCTCGAGGACTAGGCCGTTTCCCGCAGCAGGACTTGTCCCGAGTTCTGCTGCTTTCATTCTGGACCCGCGATGCCGATCTACAGCCTCGACGACGCCGCTCCGATCCTTCCCGAACCTGGCCTCTTCTGGATCGCTCCGGATGCCCATGTAATCGGCAAGGTGCGCTTGGGGCTCGATGTGGGCATCTGGTTCGGGGCCGTGTTGCGCGGCGACAACGAACTGATCGATATCGGCGAGGCCACCAACATCCAGGAAGGGGCTCTGCTCCACACGGATATGGGCGCGCCGCTCTCCGTCGAGGCAGGGTGCACCATCGGGCATAAGGCCATCCTGCACGGCTGCACGATCGGCGAGAATTCCCTGATCGGCATGGGGGCCACCATCCTCAACCACGCGCGCATCGGCGCGAACTGCCTGGTGGGGGCGAATGCGCTGGTGACCGAGGGCAAGGATTTTCCGGACAATTCGCTGATCGTCGGCGCGCCGGCCAAGGCCATCCGGGTGCTGGATGCGGAATCGATCGAGCGGCTCCGCTGGTCCGCCAGGAACTACGTGGACAATTGGAAGCGTTTCTCAAAGGGAATGAGGCGGATCGACTGATCTGCGCCTCAAGTCTCGCCGACGACCGCTCCCGCTGCGCCATCACCGGCCTTGCGCCGGTGATCCTGATCGGAAAACCACGGTGCCTCTCAGCATCGGGATAGCCGGCACAAGGCCGGCCATGACGTCGGAGTGAACGTACAGGGAAACGCGGTGCCGGGCTAAAGCTGAACCTTCAGACTGAAAAGCCGTGCCTCAGCGGTTCGCGGTGGTGGTCGGCGACGAGACGATGCCGCCGAGCGAAACCCAGCCGACCGTGTCCTGGCTTTCGCGCTTGATGTAGACGTAGCCGGTGCGGTGCCAGGGCAGAACCGAAGAGGTCTTGTTGTCGAGGACGAAATCGCCCCGATTGGTGCGGACCATCAGGACGGCGTGGCCTTCGCCAAGCTCGTCGATCACGACCGTCATGCGCATGGCGCGGCGGGGCAGGCCAGCTTCGGCAAGGAGCTTGCGCTTCAGGAGCTGAAAATCCTCGCAATCGCCGCGGCCGTCATCGGGGAAGCCCCAGGTATCGACGACGCCCCAGTGGTCGGCATCCGTTACGGCCTTGATGCTGGAATTCACGCGCTGATTCACCGAGACGATCGCCTTCCAGACCTGGGAGGTCAGTTCGATCGTGTCGGGCTCGGCCACATTCACGGTGCATTCGGAGCGGAATTTCTCGCAGAACTGCGACCAGCCCTGAAGCGGCTTGGCCGTGCCGACGCTGGTGATCGGAGCCGTGGAAACGGGCAGGGCGGCAAGAGTTTGAGCCTGAGCGGCCGCGCCGAAAAACAGGAAAGACAGGCCGAGAAGAGCTGTTTTGATGAACTTGCCGGAAATGGCCGGCTTCTCATTTACGCCACAGAAAAGGCCGTTCTTGAAATAATCCTGCCGCATGCCCCACCAGCCGGTTAACGTTCTTTTAACCAAACTGACATGGTTGCATTTTAGGCTCAAGCGGAAAGTAAAAGGTGAGTTAACGCGTCGCGCCCGGACCGGTTCCATTATGGTTAACAAAAAATTCGGATGCCCGAAACGAGCGATGAACGTCTCTCTGCAGGGGAAGCTTGACCGTCGCTAACCTGTTGGTTTTTCTCGACTGCGGGCCCTGATTGAGGCTAGCTGAGAAAATCAATCAAACGCCGCCGGCACAACGATCCGGCTGTCAGAAAAAGTTTTTCATGTCTCCACACCCGCCTCGTCTCCGTGAGCCGATCCTCAACCTGCCGGCTGTCATCGGCGTGTGCCTGGTGGTGCTGATCGGCATCCACGCCCTTCGGATGCTTCTGTCCGATGAAACGGATTTTACGCTGATCATCGACTGGGCCGTGATTCCCGCCCGCTGGGCCGTGGCCTTCGGGGGCGTTCAGGCCGATGAGATCATGGCGTCCCTGCGGGACGGCGTCCCGGAGGACACGGTCACGCCGATGATGGCACTGGCGCAATACGTGCTGGCCACGGAGGAGGGGCGGCCCTGGACTGCGCTGACCTATGCCTTCCTCCATGGCTCCTGGGCGCATGTGCTGATCAACGGCGTCTGGCTGGCGGCATTCGGCACGCCCATCGTGAGGCGCTGCGGCGGCGGGCGATTCTTCATCCTCTCGGCGGCCTCGGCCGTGTGCGGGGCCGTTTTCTACGCATTCATGAACCCCTTCCAGGTTCTCCCCATGATCGGCGCGTCCGGGGCCGTTTCAGGCCTGATGGCGGCAGCCTCCTGGTTCATGTTCGCTCCGACCTCGTGGCATTGGGAAGGGCGCCTGACGCAGCCGCACGAGAGGCCTCGCGAAACCCTGGGGCATATGGTGCGCAACCGGCAGGTTCTGATCTTCCTCGGGATCTGGTTTGCCGCAAACTATGTGTTCGCCTTCGTGCAGCCCCTGGGACTCATGGATGCGAGCATCGCCTGGGAGGCCCATATCGGCGGCTTCCTGGCGGGCCTTGCCATTTTCCCGCTGCTGGACCCGCTTCCCGCACGGCCAAGCCGCATCTCGGCTTGAAACCGACACGGTTTGCCCCAATCATCGTTAGGCTGACGTAGGGTTCTCGCCCCAATGTCATGGGGAGCGATACCCGGCTTCGGCACGGCGCGTCGTGCGGAAAAGCGAATCCGGTTTTCCGCGCCAGACGAGGCGCCACTTGAGAGACTAAGGCATCGGGTCGATCCCAGGAGTGGTTTCCTCTTTTGGGCCCGATGCTCTGGCGGGCGGGGGGCACCGACGGTCCTCGCCGTTCGCACAACGGGAGGGAATAAATGATCGTCAATCGAATCCTTTCGCTCAAAGGCCACGAGGTCGCCACCATCGAGCCGGGCCGATCCTTGAGCGAAGCGGCCAGGGTTCTCGCGGAGCGCAGAATAGGTGCCCTTCTCATCGTGGACGGTCACCGGCCGGTCACCGGCATCATCTCGGAGCGCGACATCGTGCGCGCGGTTGCCCTGCACGGTGCCAAGGCCCTGGACGAGCCGGTCTCCCGTTTCATGACCGAGAAAGTGGTCACCTGCACGGGCGAGACCTCCATCAACGACGTGATGGAACTCATGACCCAGCAGAAATTCCGGCACATCCCCGTGGTCGAAAGCGGGCGACTTTCCGGCATCGTCTCCATCGGGGACGTGGTGAAGCTGCGGCTCGAGGAGGTCGAGGCGGAAACTCAGGCGATCAAGGAATACATCGCCACGGCCTGACCATCGGACCTGAAGGTGGCGTCCACTTTCAGGATCCACTTTTCCCTGGCGGGGTCCCTCGGGCGCACGATGCGCCGATCAATTCGTCTGCGTTTCCTGCAGCAGTTCGAGAATATCCGGCAGGGCGCGCTCCGTGGCCTGCCGGCCCAGGGTGATGCATTCCCCGGCCCTGTGAAACTCGAACAGGCCCATCTTGGCGAGCTTCGGCGCCACCATGATGTCGGGCGGGTCGCCGGCGAGCCTCGAGCGGGCGATGCGATCCTGGGTGATGTTGAAGGCATCGACCATCACCGTCGCGAGCCCAGGCGCATTCGGCTTGCGGGGCTTTTCTCCGCGTGAGCCGGGGAAGATTCCCCAGCGCCGGGGAGCTTCGTCGATGGCCTCTTCGATCTCCTGCTCGTCGCTTGTCCCGGCATCGTAGGATTGGATGACGGTGCCGCGCACGCGCACCTCGCCGTTGAGGTTCACGCAGATGACGATGTCGGCGCCGAGCGCCCGGGCGGCCGTGATCGGGATCGGGTTCACCAGGGCGCCATCCATGAGCCAGCGACCGCCGATCATGACCGGATCGAAAACACCGGGAAGGGCGTAGGAGGCGCGCATGGCCTGGACGAGGGGACCGCGGGTGAGCCAGATTTCATGGCCGCTCACGAGTTCGGTCGCGATGGTGCAGAACTTGACCGGCAGTGTCTCGACCCGGCGGTCCGTCAAATCCTGTTCGAGCAAGCGCTGCAGACGCCCGCCGGCAATCAGGCCCGCACCGCTGAAATGAAAATCGAGAAGGCCCATGACGCGTCGCTTGGTCAGGGACAGGGCGAAGGCTTCCAGTTCGTCGAGCTTGCCGGCCGCATAGCAGCCGCCGACCACGGCGCCGATGGAGGAGCCGGCAATCACATCCGGAACGATGCCGGCTTCCGTAAGGACGCGCAGCACGCCGATGTGGGACCAGCCGCGCGCCGCGCCTCCGCCTAGGGCCAGACCGATCCTTGCCTTCGTCCGGGCTTCGCGTTCGGCCGGCGGCTTGATCTCCACCGCTCCCCCGCCACCCCCCGATCCGGCACTGCGCCGGGCGATCCCGTCCCACAACATTGAGCAACTCCAAGGCATCCTGTCCCATTCATGCCAGCCTGCCATGAAAGCCGCGTGAATGGTGCCCTCAAGTTTCAATTAGGACTGGTTCAGGAAAACTGAATGGTGGAGCGCTGCAAAGCCCGCTGCGACAAAATGATGATGACGAAGGCAAAGGCGATGAGAAGGCCCAGCATCCCGCGAAGGCTGAAGATTTCTCCGCCGAATCCGATCAGCGGAGGACCGAGAAGCAGGCCGCCGTAGCCCAAAGTCGCCACCATGGCGACGCCCATGCTCGGCGGAAAATCCTTCATCTGGCCTGCCGTGCTGAACAGGACCGGTACCGTATTGGCGAGGCCGATCCCGACGAGAGCGAAGCCGATGGAGGCCGGCAGGGGGTGCGGGAGGACCATCGCCAGAGCAAGGCCGAAGGCCGACAGTAGCCCTCCGAGCTGCAAGGTGCGCACGCGGCCCAGATGCCGGACGACGAAGTCGCCCATGAAGCGACAGATCGTCATGGTGAGGGAAAATGCGGCAAAACCCGTGACGGCAGCCTCCAGGCTCGCTCCGGCGACGGTCTGAAGATAGATCGCCGACCAATCGACGATCGCACCCTCGACGATGAAGCAGAACATGGCAAGCACAGCCAGGAGGATGACGCTCCCCCGCGGCCAGGCGAAGCCGTGTCCATCCATTGCCCGCTCCTTTTCTCCAAGCATCCAGAAGGCCGCCAGCAGGAAGAGAAGGCCCATCCCGAGGCAGGAGATCACCAGTGTCGGGACGATTCCCACGTCGAACGCGATGAGGAGGCCGGACGCGCCGGCGCCTGCCAGCCCGCCCAAGCTGAAGAAGGCGTGAAAGGACGACATGATGGCCGAGCCCCAGGCCTTCTCGACCACCGTGGCATTGGTGTTCATGGCAATGTCCATGGTGCCGTTGCAGGCTCCCGCCAGGAGAGCGGCCACGACGAAAAAGCTCAGGCTTGGCGCGAGGCCCGGGAGCAGCAGGGCCCCTGCGAAGGTGAAGGCGGCGATCAGGGTCATGGTGCGGCTGCCGACCACGGCCACGGCCCAGCCGATGACCGGCATCAGCGCCACCGCGCCGAGGGAGAAGGCCAGGAGACCGAGGCTGAGCTGGCCGTCGGACAGGCCGAGCGACTCCTTGAACCGGGGAAGCTGGGCTGCCCAGGTGCCGATGCCGAAGCCGTTGCCGAAGAAGATTGCGCTGGCGGCCACCCGCGCGGGGAGGAGGTCACGTCGTGTCATCGGGTCTTCCTAACCCGGACGCCCGAGAACTGCACCCGTTTCCTGGATGACGGCAGCCCTGCATTTCCAGGGGAGTGCCGGTCTCAATCGATCACGAGACGAGGCTCGGTGCCGGAGGTCTCGACCTTCCGGTAGAAGCAGGAGCGGCGCCCAGTGTGGCAGCAGCCGCCATCTCCGGCCACCTGCACCCTCAGCAGGAGGGCATCCTGATCGCAATCAACCCGGATCTCCTTGACGGTCTGGATCTGCCCGCTCGTCGCACCCTTGTGCCAGAGTTCGCCGCGCGAGCGGGACCAGTACCAGGCTTCGCCGGTCGCGATCGTCCTGGCCAGAGCCTCGGCATTCATGTGCGCGACCATGAGGATCTCGCCGGTCGCGAGATCCGTCGTGACGCAGGTGATCAGCCCGTCCGCCCCGAAGCGAGGCGACAGGACGGTTCCCTCCTCGAGCTCGGCCTTCGAGCCGGGCGCGGGAAAGGACTTGGAGATCGTCGCGCTCATGAGCGGCCTCAGCCCCTGCTGTTCCGCACGAGGGTGAGGAAGCGCACCTGCTCGGCCGGCTCTTCCTTGAAGATGCCGGTGAACTGGGTGGTCAGCGTCATGGCGCCTGCCTTCTGAATGCCCCGCATGGACATGCACATGTGCTCGGCCTCGATCATGACGGCGACGCCGCGCGGATCGAGCGCGTTGACCATGGCCTTGGCGATCTGAGAGGTCATGGTCTCCTGCGTCTGCAGGCGGCGGGCATAGGCATCCACGAGGCGGGCGAGCTTGGACAGGCCGACCACGCCCTTGGTGGGATAATAGGCCACATGCGCGACGCCGAAGAACGGCACCATGTGGTGTTCGCAATGGGAGTGGAACGGAATATCGCGCACGAGCACGATGTCGTCGTAGCCTTCGACCTCTGCGAAGATCTTGTCGAGGATTTCCGATGGATCCTCGCCGTAACCGGAATAGAATTCCCGGAAAGCCTTGGCGACGCGCTTGGGCGTGTCCAGCAGACCTTCGCGGGTCGGATCGTCGCCCGCCCAACGGATCAGGGTGCGAACCGCCGCTTCGGCCTCTTCCCGGGTGGGGGTTGAAACCGGCTTGTCGGCGGCTGTCGTCAGACGCGTGGACAGGGACTTAACCACATCACTCACGTGGAGCCTCTTTTCTCAATTTTTGAACCGTGGAAGCTTGGCTGCCCGGCAGTTTCTATTTTCTTTCCAGACAGAGTTCCGAAGACTGCCGTCGCAGAACTCTATCACAGCACTTATATAGGCATATGAGCACATTCCCAACCGTCATGTCATAGGCCGATATGCTGAACGACATCTACAGCCGACGCATTCTCGAGCTTGCCGCCGACATTCCACACTTGGGGCAGCTGTCCGAACCCGATGCGTGCGCGACAGCTCGCTCCAAGCTCTGTGGCTCGACCGTCACGGTTTATGTGAAGCTTGATGGCAACGTCGTGACGGCCTTTGCCCACGAGGTGAAGGCCTGCGCTCTCGGCCAGGCCTCATCGTCGATCATGGGTCGGAATATAGTCGGGGCGACCATAGAGGAGCTTCGCGAGGTTCGCGATGCGGCAAGTCGTCTGCTCAAGGCCAATGGAGAGCCGCCTCGGGGGAAATGGGAAGACCTTAAGGTCTTGGAGCCACTACGGGATTACAAGGCGCGCCATGCCTCGATCCTTCTCACCTTCGATGCCGTCGTGGACGCGCTCGATCAGATCGAGGCCAGGAGGGTCGAGCGCTCCGTTGGATAAATGCCTATGGCGGTCTCGCACCGCGTGAAGGGCCGCGCGAGACCGTGAGCTGAGCCCGGCTGGGGCTTGTGGGGCCTGTAAGCCCAACGTTCTGCGGGCCGTTCTCTAGGCCGAAACCTGCACCGCTGATCCGCGACGCCCGATTCGCTCCTGGTCGTCGGCGGAGCCGTAGCGGCGGTCCAGGGTCCGGGTCGTGCTGGCCCAGTCGGCCATGGACCGAACCCCTTCCATCTGCTCGGCGACGAACGGATCGGACCGCCAAGCCTGTGCCCTCGACCAGAGAAGATCCAGCGGCTCATGGAGAACGTTTCCGACCTTCGCCTCGTAGATCGGAAAGGCACGGAGCGCTCCATCGGGCTCGATCTGCAGGATATCCAGATCCACGAGGCTCGCCCCGGGTTGCGGCAGGAAATACCTGACGTCGGTCACCGAGATGCGGGGACCGTTTTCATGACGAGCGGCAAGGCGCCGGCCGACATCGATCAGATCGACCAATTCCTCAATCGTGAGAAGTCCTGTCGTCTCGAACTCCCGCTCGGCCCCCAGACCGGACGGAACGACCGCGCCGAAGCGAATGAAATCGAGCCTCGGAAACCGTTTGACGGCCGCCTCGACGAACCGCTCGAGGTCCGCTTCCTTCGCGCCCGGACGTGTTAGGGTGTAGTCGATCCCCAACGTGAAGCATGTCCGTCCGGCGGCCCGGCGCTCGTCCTTCACCCGGTGCAGGGCGTCCAGCGCTCTCATCCCGCGCTCGAAGGCGCCGGCACGCCCGCGAACGGCATCGTGAATTTCCGCGTCGGCGCCATCGATGCTGACAGCCACGCCCGAGACCGCATCCGCGAGGGCGGCGGCCATCCTGTCCTGGATCGACCAGCCGGTCGTGAACACCGTGACCTCGATGTCTGCGTCATGGAGACGCTTCATGGCCTCGACAGCCCAACGGACCGATAACGGTTCTCCGCCGCTGAACATCACGTTCTTCGCCTGCGCCGCGAGCATCACGTCGACGACACGCATCGCCGTGTCTCGATCCAGCGTGCGGGCGGGACGGCGTCCCGATTCCGAATAGCAATGCCCGCACCGCAGCGGGCAGGCGTAGGTAATATCCCAGATGAATTTGCTGATTTTTACGGTCATTATACGTGCTCCAAATACCGCTGCGCGACTCGGCGGGCAAAACAGCAGTGAAATGAAGTATCGTATATAAATTCTGGCGTGCCACTAAGTGGTGGTTGAGTCTTGCGGAATATCTTACGATATAACGAATACATCTTAGGTTGTGTCTGTATGGGAATGCCGTAGAGTCGTGAGTGTTTTCATCCCGTCGCAACCTTACGTGACATGCCGATAGATCGAGGATCGAAACTGAGAAAGAGCCCCCAGGAGACGACATCGAGGCATTTCCCCCGCCGGATTGCTCACATGGCCATCCGCGGCTACCAGCTGAGCCTCTCCGGTCTGATCGGCCGCCAGTGCCGCCATCTGCCGTCATGCTCCGAATACACGGACGAGGCGATCCAGCGGCACGGCTTCTGGCCAGGGGGCTGGATGGGGCTCGCCCGCATCTGCCGCTGCGGCCCCTTCGGCACTCACGGCATCGATTGGGTCCCTGAAACATTGCCCGACGGCTCAGCCTGGTATAAGCCCTGGGCCTATGGTCGCTGGCGGGGCGTGAACGCTCCGAAAACCGCCTCTGCGATCACCTGCGAGGCAGTCGAACCTGACGGCGGCTGATCTCGCCTTTCAACCCAACAAACCGTCGGCCCCCGCTTACCTGCTCCGTTGGCAGGAGTGAGCCAGGAGAAACATTTGATGATTACCCTGACATTCCCCGATGGCGCCCAGCGCCAGTACGAATCCGGCATCACAGGCCGCGAGATCGTGGAAGGCATCGCCAAGTCGCTGGCCAAGCGCACCGTCGCCATGGCGCTCGACGGCACGGTCGCCGATCTCGCCGATCCGATCACCAAGGATGCCAAGATCGAATTCCTGAATCGCGAGGATCCGCGCGCCCTGGAGCTGATCCGGCACGATGCCGCGCACGTGCTCGCGGAAGCGGTGCAGGAGCTGTTCCCGGGAACGCAGGTCACCATCGGCCCCGTGATTGAGAACGGCTTCTACTACGACTTCGCCCGCAACGAGCCCTTCACACCCGAAGACTTCCCGGCCATCGAGGCGAAGATGCGCGAGATCATCGCGCGCGACAAACCCTTCACCAAGGAGGTCTGGAGCCGCGACAAGGCTCGCCAGGTCTTCAAGGAGAAGGGTGAGACCTACAAGGTCGAGCTCGTGGATGCGATCCCGGAAGGCCAGGATCTCAAGATCTACTCGCAGGGCGACTGGTTCGATCTCTGCCGCGGCCCGCATATGACCTCCACGGGCAAGGTCGGCAACGCCTTCAAGCTCATGAAGGTCGCAGGCGCCTATTGGCGCGGCGACTCGAACAACGCGATGCTCACCCGCATCTACGCGACCGCCTGGGCTGCCCAAGAGGATCTCGACAATTACATCCGCCAGCTCGAGGAGGCCGAGAAGCGCGACCATCGTCGTCTCGGCCGCGAGATGGACCTGTTCCACTTCCAGGAGGAGGGGCCGGGCGTCGTCTTCTGGCATCCGAAGGGCTGGACGGTGTTCCAGGAGCTGATCTCCTACATGCGCCGGCGCCTGAAGGGCACCTATCAGGAGGTCAACGCGCCTCAGATCCTCGACAAGGCCCTGTGGGAGACCTCGGGCCATTGGGGCTGGTATCGCGAGAACATGTTCGCGACCCAGACCGAGGACGATCGGGTCTTCGCCATCAAGCCGATGAACTGCCCGGGCCACGTGCAGATCTTCAAGCACGGGCTGAAGTCCTACCGTGATCTGCCGCTGCGCCTCGCCGAGTTCGGCAACGTGCATCGCTACGAGCCTTCGGGCGCGCTGCATGGCCTCATGCGCGTGCGCGGCTTCACGCAGGACGATGCGCACATCTTCTGCACGGAAGATCAGCTCGCGGCCGAGTGCCTGAAGATCAACGACCTGATCCTCTCGACCTACGCCGATTTCGGCTTCGACGAGATCGTCGTGAAGCTCTCCACCCGCCCCGAGAAGCGCGTCGGCACGGACGAGATGTGGGATCATGCGGAAGACGTGATGACCCGCGTGCTCAAGCAGATTGAGGATCAGTCCGGCGGGCGCATCAAGACGGCGATCAACCCGGGCGAGGGCGCGTTCTACGGCCCGAAGTTCGAGTACGTGCTGCGCGATGCCATCGGCCGCGACTGGCAGTGCGGCACCACGCAGGTGGACTTCAACCTGCCGGAGCGGTTCGGCGCGTTCTATGTCGATGCGGATGGTCAGAAGAAGACGCCCGTGATGGTGCACCGCGCGATCTGCGGCTCCATGGAGCGCTTCACCGGCATCCTGATCGAGCACTTCGCCGGTCATTTCCCGCTCTGGCTCGCGCCGGTGCAGGCGGTGGTCGCCACCATCACGTCCGAGGGCGATGAATACGCCATGGAGGTGGTGCGCGCCGCCGACGCCGCAGGGCTTCGCGTGGAGGCGGATCTGCGCAATGAGAAGATCAACTACAAGGTCCGCGAGCACTCGCTCGTGAAGGTGCCGGTGCTTCTCGTAGTGGGCCGGAAGGAGGCCGCGGAGCGGACGGTGTCCATCCGCCGCCTGGGAAGCCCGAACCAGCAGACCATGACCCTCGACGAGGCTTTGAAGGCTCTCGCGGCAGAGGCCGTCACGCCGGACCGCCGACGAGCGGCGAGGGCGGTGTCCGAGCCGGAGGGCCACGTGACGCTCGATGGGCATCACGTGGTCGAGCGGACGATCGCTTAGGGACTTATGGATTCAATGACGAAGGCGGCGCTCCTGAAAAGAGGCGCCGTCCTTTGCGTTCATTCGACCCCTTCACGTCATGGCCGGCCTTGTGCCGGCCATCCCGATTCTATGAAGCGCCGCCGCGCCGAAGCACACGCCCCGTGTCATCCCCGGCGAACCGAAGGCTCGGGAAGGGGATCCATGGTTCGGAGCCTGTGAGTGGATTCCCTTCCCCTCCGCTTCGCTCCGGCCGGGAATGACACCCGATGGCGCCTTTCCGGTCGGAATCACCGGCACAGGGCCGGTGATGACGTAGTGTGTATGTTTGGACGATTAACTCGTCTGCCGCTGCCGTCCCGTCGTGCGGCCGCCAGGAGCCGTACCGGCCGTCGTGCCTGCCGTGCCGCTACCCGGATTGCCCGTAGCTGCACCGGCATCGCCCGCTTCCGTTCCGGTTGCATGCGTCCCCTGGCGCTGTCCGACACGCAGATTGTTCTGCACGTGGCTCACACCTGACACGGATTCGGCGAGGTCCTCGGCACGCCGCTTCTCGTTGCGGTCGCGGACCGTGCCCGTGAGGGTGACGTCCCGGTTCTGAACCTGCACCTCGATCTCCGACGCATCGATGATGGCATCGTCCGTGAGGCGCTCGCTGATGTCCTCGCGGATGCGGTCGTCCGAGCGCTGATAGCCCTTTGGGCCGCGCCCTTGATGCTCGCCCCGGCGCACCTCGCCACGGCTGGCGGTTGCGTCGTTGCCGAAGCGGGTGTTGCCGGGACCCATGCCGTAATTGCTGTGGTCCCGCCGCTCGTTCACGAGACTCCAGGTGCGCTCGCGATCCTGCATGCGGCGATCATCCTCGTTGCTGTCATCGCCGGGACGGGCGCGCTCTCCGGTGATGGTGGAGGCGCCGTAGCGCTTCGGATGATAGCCTCTACCGGCGGAGCCGCGGCCGGCATATTCGTCGCCGGAGTTCTGATAGCCGTCGCCGCCGAAACCGCCGCGCATGCGGGCGTTGCGGGCTCCCTCCTCGCCGGGATAGCCGAAGCTGCCGAAGGCCGCGCGCACGTCATCCTCCTCGCGGAAACGGAATTGCTCGCGGCCGCGATTGCGCGAGCGGTCGTCCCGGCCGCGCCGATCGTCGTGATAGTCGTGCGGGCGATGGCGCCAGTCGTCATCGTCGCTCCGCAATCGCCGGTCGAGTTCACGGCGCTCGTCACCGGTCAGGCGGGCTTGCCCGCCGCCGCGGGTCTGGTCGGCCCGTGACGAAGTCGGCGTACCGGTGCGGTCGGGCTCCGAAGGCGTAGAGATGCGGTGCAGCGCGCGGGAGGCCTCGCCCTCGCTGTCCGTTGCGAGATCGCCGAGCGCCACGATGCCGACCAGGTGCTTGTCATGGTCGACCACCGGGAGCCGGCGGATCTGATGATCGCTCATCAACTCGACGATGTGGTTGACGTCGTCGTCGTCGAAGCACCACCACACGTTATCGGACATGACGTCCCGCACGCGGGTCGTGTCGGGCGGGAGGCCGGCCGCCGTTGCCCGGACGGTGATGTCCCGGTCGGTCACCATGCCGCGCAGGCGGCGTCCGTCGCAGACGGGCAGCACACCCACATTCATCTCGTCCATGAGGCGCGCCGCTTCCTGGATCGTCCGGTCCGGACTCACAACGCGCACGTTGCGGGTCATGATCTCTGCGATTTTCATGAGCTTCCTCTCCAGCAAGGTCACGCCTTGGGAGTTCAGGCTCATGCGGGGCGCGACCGGTGATTGGCCATCGGTCAATGCCGCGGGGACGGAAAGGTTCAGCGGATTCAGGGGGCGGCGATGATCTCGATATCCCGGTCGCGCCCGCTCTCGATCTTGAACTCGCGGGTATAGACCTTGCCCTCGTGGCGCGCGATCAGGACGTATTCGCCCTCGGCCAGGGTGACCGACGGAAAGGCCCCGATGGCCTCGCGGATCACGTCGCCGCCGGGGGTCAGCACGCTGAAGGCCGTGCCGGCGAAAGCTTCGCCGCCCACGGATGCGACCAGCTTGAGGGTCACCGTTGCAGCGCGGTGGTTGAGGGTCGCTTCGGTGACGCGCCCCGATTCCACCTTCAGGTCGCTGCGCATGATCGCATTGGCGTCGCCATAGGTGGAAACCACGTGATAGGTGCCCTCGGGCAGGCGTATCATGTCATTCGCCTTGGCATCGCCGATCACGAGCCGGCCTTCGGAGTTCTGCGCCTCCGGCACATAGATGGAGAAGGCGAGACGGTCCGCGGCTATCGGGTTTCCGCTCACGGCTCCCTTGAGCTGAAGGGCACCCGCATTGATGGCGAGCCGCTCTGTGAGATTGCCCCGCTGCACGCTGATCCGCTTCGAGGCGCTGGCGAAGCCATAAGCCACGTGGATGATGTAGTTGCCGGGCGAGAGGGTGAAGCTCGGCATGGGGCTCGTGGAGCGCGCGACGATGGTCGGCTGGGACGCGTCTCCGCGATCCTCGTAGATCCGCCAGACCAGCCCCGAACGGATCGGCTCGTTGCTTACGGCAAAGGTCGCACCGGCATTCAGCGTGACCTGCCCGACGGAAATCGGCGGGAGGCTCTGCGACATGGACGGCACGGCAGGCGACTGAGCCGATGCGGCCGTGGCTGCGATGAGGCCGAGCAGCAGGCCGAGAAGGGGAAAGGGCTGTTTCACAAACAAGGTCATTGCAAGGTCATCGAATGAATATCGGCTCTCATTGGAGCGGAGAGGCAATTGCCGTCTGAATCGGCTTCTCGTCGCTTGTGACGAGATCGGAAGCGGCTGCAATCAGATTTTCGAGCGACATCGGGCGGAAGTGGAACTCGACCCGGTGGCGTCCGGGGCCGATCTCGACGCCGCGGAACAGCAGGTTGGCGCGCACGATCGGCCGGCGCTCGCCATCGACCCATGCCTCCCACCCTGGATAATGGATATCGTGCAGCACCAGCACCCCGTTCTCGCTGTTCTCGACCTCCAGGGCGATCGAGTTCCGCTGGTAGCTGACGATGCGCGCTTCTCCCTTGGCCTTGTCGCGGGCGGAACCCGCTGGCCCGTAGGAAGCCTTGAGCAGCGCCATGCTTTCATCATCGATGAGGGCTTCCGTCTCGCGGTTGAACTCCGGCAGCTCCTCCAGGCCCAGCACGGCCTCGGAATCCACAGGTGTCACATGATGCGCCACGTAGGCGCGCGGGACGGAGGTGTTGAGCCGGTAGATCCACATCCGGCCGGTCCCATAGACGACCTCGGCACCGGTCAGCCGCGGGAAATGGCGCGGCAGCTTCTCCACGGGGCGATCGAGCACGATGTAGTCGAGCCCGAGCAGGCTTGCGAGCTGGCACTTGTAGCCCCGGAAACTCGTCGGGAAGCGGCGCAGATTCGGATCTTCCGCGTTTTCGCCGGGTCCGATGGCCCGCTCGTAATCGGCCAGGCGGAGGGGGTTGTAGCCGATGATGTCCTCGATCCCGAGGACCATGGACGCATTCTGCCAGGCCCCCTTCAGACCGAGGATCTCCACGCGGGGATACTCGCCCCGTGCGTGGCGCTCGGCGAGCTCCCGCTTGAGGATCTGCAGGCCCTGCAGCTGCTCCGGCGGCAGCTTCGTGAAGACCGTGTAGCGCTCGGCAGGTTCCGCATTCAGCGCTGAAGCCGCATGGCGGCCGATCAGCTCCGCACCTGTCAGGGTCACCAGCACGAGAGCCGTCGCCTCGCGCCAGCGCGATACGCCGCTCATCCTGGTGATCACGGCGATCGTCAGGGCCGCCGCCGCGAGGCTCACGCTGATCTCGATGACGGCCGGGGACATGTGTCCCCCCTTGATGGCGAATGCCAGGGCGCTGGCGATGGCAGCGACCAGGAGGCCGAGCGCCAGGAGCGGCAGGGCCGCCCAGAGCCGCCCGAGCGAAGCCCTGTTCCACTTTGGCAGCCCTTCCGTCACATTGCGATGGACGAGATAGCCTGAGGCGAAGGCCAGCGCGATGTTGATCAGGAAGGTCGCGTCGGCCGGCCTGCGGTAGAGGTTCACGCCCGGGATGTGGTCGAAGATGACTTCGAAGCCCGGCGTGTAGCGCCCAAGGGCGTAGAACAGGGCGGCGATGCCGACGACGAGGAAGAACCGGAACTCGCGGGCGAACAGGCGCCCGCCTGCGATGCCGTGCCAGAGGAGGAGGAGAGCCGGAATCGTGCCGACGAACAGGTAGTTGGTGGCCCTGTCCGTCCAGGTTCCCTCGGACAGGCTGTGCCAGTCCGGTCCCCAGTAATCATAGGTCCAGCGCAGGGAGCCGAAGACGTTTCCGAACAGGATCGTCGCCAGGCTCTCCGGGGGCAGGGACCCCATGGCGGCCACGCCGAAGCCGAAGGAGGGCCGCGTCGACGTGGCGAGGAACTGCATCGTCAGCACGACCGGCACGACGAGGAGCGCGCCGCCGACCACCCCCATGAAGAGCAGGAGCCCGAGGCGGGACCTGAGATAGGCGAGGGACCGGGGCGCTGTCCAGACCCGCTGCGCGGCGAGCGCGATGAGCGTCAGGGCACACAGGAAGGCGACCTGATCCCGCCCGATGACCATCATGGCGGCGCAGACCGCGAACAGCAGGCCGTAAAGGTACGAGCGGCGGTCCAGGGCCTCCTCCAGAAGCAGGAAGGCAAGCGGGAAGAAGCCGTAGCTGAAGATCATGCCGGTGTGCTGGAGCCGGGCCGTGGCGGAGCCACCGAGCATGAAGATGAGAGCGGCCGCCACCGCCCCGGCCAAATGCCATCCTCTCCGGCGGAACAGGGGCACGAAGGCCAGTGCTCCGGGGAGGAAATGAGCGAAGACCACCACGTCGAAGAGCTGCATGGACGGCTCGGGCACGAGCCACCCGAACAGGAGCATGGTGGGCGTGAAGAGCAGGGATTGCGGATCCGCCGCCGAGGGGTGTCCGCCGAAATGGTAGGGGTTCCACAGGGGAAGCTCCCCATGGGCGAGGGCGCTGCCCAGGTAGCGCAGGGTCGGATAGAACTGGTTCTTCGAGTCCCACGGAACGACGGTTCCGGTCAGGGGCCATAGGGAGGCAGCCAGCGCCCAGGCCGCGAGGATGAGGGCGAACGCCATCAGGGCCTGGCGCTGCGGCGAGGCTGTCAGGGAAGGTGGACCGTCCAGTCCGGAAATCGATGTCTGCATTGCTCTCAAGCGGCGTCCCGCCAACCGAACCTCTTCCCATGAGACCATCCTCCGGCCTGCCTTAAGCATGCCGCCGGGTCCGCTACGGGTTGAAACCTGCTTGGCGTCTGACCGCACTCCCCCTATACATCCGCTGCTGTTTCTTTTGTGCCGCGGCGCGTCTTCGGGATGCCCGCGCTCCCTCAAGCGCAGCAAGACGGCGAGACGATGGCAAGCCGGCGCTTGCCTGGCTCGCGGCCTTCGAAAGCATCCATCTACATTGTTTCACATTATTCGAGCCGGATGAAGATCCCATGAATGAGTGCCTCTCCCGCCTTATGCAGCGCCGCTCCGTTCCTCCGCGCTGGCTGGGCGAGCCGGGCCCGAGCGACCAGGAGGTCGAAAATCTCCTGAAGATCGCATCCCGGGTGCCGGATCATGGCAAGCTGGTTCCATGGCGCTTCATCCTGATCCAGGGCGAGGGGCGGCGGCGCCTCGGCGATGTGCTGGCGGCGGCTTACCAGACGGACAACCCTGGCGCCGATGCGGAGAAGGTCGCCATCGAGCGGGAACGCTTCATGCAGGCGCCCCTCGTCATCGCGGTGGTGTCCCGTGTGGTCCCGCATGTGAAGATTCCGGACTGGGAGCAGGTCCTTTCGGCCGGTGCCGCCTGCATGAACCTTCTCACGGGAGCGACCGCGCTCGGCTATGGCGCGTCCTGGCTCACGGGCTGGGCCGCTTTCGACCGGCGGGTGCTGGACGCTCTGGGGCTGAAGCCCGATGAGCGGATCGCGGGCTTCGTCCATATCGGCACAGCCAAGGAGATACCGGCTGACCGGGACAGGCCTCGCCTCGCCGACATCGTGACGCGGTTCTAACGCGCATGTTCTACGAAACCTCAGCCAACGCCCACGGCCTCCCGCACGATCCGTTCAAGGCCCTCGTCTCACCCCGGCCCATCGGCTGGATCAGCGCCATCAGTGAGAAGGGGGAGGTGAATCTTTCCCCCTATTCGTTCTTCAATGCCGTCTCCGAGCGCCCGCCCATGGTGGCGTTCTCCTCATCGGGCAAGAAGGATGCACTGACCTTCATCGAGGAGACGGGGGAGTTCGTCTGCAACCTGGCGACCTATGATCTGCGCGAGCAGATGAACCTGACGTCGGCGGTTCTGCCGCGCGGAGAGAACGAGATGGAACATGCCGGGCTGACACCCGCGCCGTCCCGCCTCGTGAAGCCGCCACGGGTGGCGGACGCCCTTGCAGCGCTCGAATGCAAATGGCTGCAGACGGTTCCGCTCCATCCCTTGAGCGGCGGCGATCCGTCCTATTACCTCGTGATCGGGCAGGTGGTCGGCATCCACATCGACGACCGCTACATCGTCAACGGCCTCGTCGACACCGCCGCCATGCGCCCCATCGCCCGCTCCGGTTACCGGGATTACTTCGTGGCGACGCCGGAGACCAAGTTCTCGATCACGCGGCCGGGCGGCTGACGGGCATCGCGGTTGGCGCGAGGAACAAGTCTTCCATCAAGTAAAAGAAAGCGGCCTGCGAGGTCCCTCGCAGGCCGCTTTCTTTTCGTTTGGGCTCGATGTGAAGCTGAGACCGTCTTAGATGACGAAGAAGTCCTTGTTGGTCATAGTGGTAAGCTTCTTGGAGAGCTGGGCGATCTCTATCGCCTTGCCCTTGCCCGAACCATCGGCATCATAGGACAGAACACCGGTCTTATCATTGTAGACGATGTAGTCGTTCTTATCCTTGGCCTTGTCGCCGATGGTGAAGAACGCCTTGCTGAGCTGCTTGGGGTTGGAGAGTGTGCCCGATCCCAGCTTCTTGAAGATGGCGTTGTCGAGATAAATGCTGTCGTCCCTGACCGAGAAGTCCTTGATCGTATCGAAGTTCACCTTCCGGTCCGTGCTCGATGTGCCGAGAGCCGTGTCAAAGACAAAGACGTCTTTGCCCTTGTCGCCCCACAGCTTGTCATTGCCGGAGCCGCCATAGAGCATATCGCTGCCGGCACCGCCCTTGAACGTGTCCTTTCCGGTTCCGCCCTTCAGCACATCGGCCGTGGCGGTGCCCGTGACGCTCTCGGCTGCGATGTCGGTCACATCAACGGTCAGAGACTTCTCGAAAGTAGCACCGGCTGCGTCCTTCACCCGGACCTTGATGGTGTGCGACGCGGCCTGCTCGTAATCGAGCCTTGTGCCGTTCGCGACCTTCAAGACGCCTGTCGCGTCGAGGGTGAAGCGACCGGCTGCACTATCCACCAGTTCATAGGTGAATGAGCCGCCTTCGGGATCGGAGACAGTCAGCTTGCCGACCTCCTTTCCAGCCGTCGCGTTCTCTTCGATCTTGGTGTTCGACAGAGAGAGATTCCAGGGCGCATCGTTGACCGGCTTGACGGTCAGCGTGAAGGTCTGAGGCGCGCTCTTCTCTCCATGCTCATCCACGGCCCGGTACTGGAAGGTGACGGTGCCGTTGAAATCGGCCGCCGGAACGTAGCGGAATGTGCCGTCGGCGTTGAGCGTCAGACCTGCCACCGGTGCGACGAGCTCATAGGTGAGAGCGTCACCGTCCACATCCGTTGCATCGGGAAGCTCTCCGACGAGAGCCTTGTCCTCGTCGCCGGCTGCACTGTTTCCGGTCACGGCGGCAACAGGTGCATCGTTCGCGCCCGTAATCGTGACCGTGATGACCTGGGTCGCCGTTCCGTCCAATGACTTGACGGTCAGCGTCTGCTCAACCTCTTGACCTTCCTTGAGGGATTGAGCCGCGTTGTTCAGAGTGAAGGTCCACACGCCATTTGTCGCGTTGAAGGTGAAAGCCCCATACTGCTTCTGAAGGTCCGCAGCGTTCACAGCCTGGAACGTGTCCTCGCCCCAGTCTTCGTCCTGAACCGAGAGAACGCCCATGACGGTCTGTGTGGTTCCATCCTCGATCAGCGAACCGGTGATGTCGCCGTTAATGGCCGCATCGTGTTCGGCCTCGATGGCGGCATCGGCCGCCGCAAGCGCAGGGATGATCTTGCCGTCGCCGAAGAACTTTCCGCCCGTCAGTGCGCTCCGGAGCGCAAGCATGCGAAGACCGAGCTCGGCCATATAGGCCGGCTCGTCGAGGTGGCTGACGATTTCGGCCAGGACCGTGGTGAAATCGTCGTCGGCCAGATCCGCCGCGCGGGCCTCGGCATCTGGATCACCGCTGTTAGACCATTCTTCGATCAGATCCTGGCGATTCTGATTGACCAGTTCGATGGTGTCCAGGATTGCGTCCGTCATCTCTGCTGCCGTCGTGGCCGCGTCGAGTGCGGTGATGAACTCAAACTTGGAGTATTCGACGTCGATCTGCATGCCGACGGCGGCCTTGATGTCGTCGATCGAGGCGAAGTCGCCGAACAGAGTTTTGATCTCGATCACGCCGAGGCCGATGGCCTGCTCGCGGCCGCCGCCGTCGGGAAGGGTCGTGAGCTTTGCAAGAGCGTCCGCATCGAGCAGAGTCGCGGTGTTGTTCTTGATGAGAGCAAGAGCATCCTGCCAGCCATCCGTGTTATTGCCGTCAATGGCATTGAAGGCAGACACCAGGGCTTCGTCATCGATCTCCTGATCCGCCGCATCCAAGGCAGCGACAAGGGTGCCGACGCCGTTGAAGGGACCGCTTTCCGTGCGGGCGATCAACATTTTTTCCGCCAATGCGCCCATATAGGCATCGTCGCCGAGATGGGACGCGATCTCATGCAGGACGGTTGTATAAGCTTCGCCCTCAAGCTCTTCTGCACGAGCCATGGCCTCGGCATCGCCGCTAGCGGACCACTTCTCGATCAGTTCCTGTCGATGGGCGTCCAGGGCTTCCACCTTCGTGAGCGCCATTGCCATTTCGTCCGCATTGGTGGCAGCGGCAACGGCCTGGATGAACTCATACTTGGCGTATTCGACATCGATCTGGTAGCGCACCTCGGCGATCAGGGTGTTGATGTCGATAAAATCGCCGAACAGAGCTCTGACCTCATTCACGCCCATGCCGATGGCCTGCTCGCGGCCGGCGTCGTCGGGGAGAGTATCCAGCTTGTCGATGTGCTCCTGATCGAGCAGATCGTTACTGTTGGCCTTGANCCATGCCGATGGCCTGCTCGCGGCCGGCGTCGTCGGGGAGAGTATCCAGCTTGTCGATGTGCTCCTGATCGAGCAGATCGTTACTGTTGGCCTTGATTGCGGCCAAAGCTGCCTGCCAAGTCGTGGCAGCGTTAAAAGCATCGAGAATCGCTTGAGACATCTTATTCCCCCATGGTTCGCTGGCCAGCGAACCTGTCCGTGCGCCAGCGCAGCCCCAAGGGTGGCCGCAAGGCTTTGTGAATTGGCCTGTGTCCAGCCCACTTCCGAGCATGAGGAGGGGCTTATTGTGACGCTGTATCGGATAAAGGGCCATAGCCCGCGCTGTATACTACCTGTTTAGACAGTATATAACGTTTATTATCCTATCGGTTGGATTGCGGCTCAGGCGGTGCTTTCCGGCCACGGAGGATCTTCGGAGCGGGAAACATGGCTGCTGTTCCCGCACAGCTCGCCTACCGTTCAGGAGGCTCTCAAGAGCTTCTGGAGCAGAAGTACTTTTCGATGGGACTATTCACGAAACCGGGGAAAGCTCTGGACCCCGTGAATTCTATATGCTCGAGCGATTGCCCAGGTCATCAGACCCCGGCCCGTGACCGGGGCCCAATTCCAGGCCATCATAAAGCCCCTAGAGCCGGCCGGCACGCCTCAGCAACCGCTCGGCCCGCAGCAGATGCGGGCGGTCGAGCATCTCGCCGTTGACGCCGACGACACCGGCGCCCGGATTGGCCTCGAACGCCCGGATCACGGCCTGCGCCCGCTCGATAGCCTCGGGGGACGGGGTGAAGGCCTCGTTGATCACGGGCACCTGAGCCGGATGGATCGCCATCTTGGCGACGAAGCCGTCGCGCCGGGCCGCCCGGCACTCGGCTTCGAGGCCGGCCATGTCGCGGAAGTTCGTGAAGACGGAGTCGATCGCATCGACGCTCGCGGCCGCGGCGCCCAGGAGGGTGAGGGAACGGGCGAGACGGTACGGGTCCGTATAGGCGCCGTCCTCTCCCCGGTTGGTCTCCGCCCCGAGATCGGCCGACAGGTCCTCGCCTCCCCAGGTCAGGCCCATCAGGCGGTGGCTCGCGCCCGCGAAGGTACCCAGCGCGAAGACGCCGGCGGCGGTCTCCGTCGCGATGGCGAGGATGCGGGTGGCGCCGTCCTCGAGGCCGAACTCCGCCTCGCGCACCGCCAGCTTGGCGCCGAGATGAGCCACGTCCGTTCCGCCGACGGCCTTGGGCAGCACGATCCCGTCGGGAGCCGACCGCATCACGCCGTCGAGATCCGCATCGATCAGGCCCGTCGTCAGCCCGTTGACGCGGACGAAAAGACGGGGACGTTCAGTGTCCTTATCCTGCTCCGAGAGAAAGGCCGCGGTGATGCGCCGGGCCTCGTCCTTGGAATCGAGCGCGACCGAGTCCTCCAGATCGATCAGGAGCACGTCGGCGCCCGAGTTCATGCCTTTCTCGAGCTTCTTCGGGCTGTCGCCCGGCACGAACAGCAATGACCGCATCAGGCGCTCCTCTTGCGCATGAAGGCCTGCCGACGGCATTCGGCCACGAGCGTGCCGTCCTGCTTGTAGGCGCGGTGAATGAAGTCGACGATGCCGGCATCGGGCCGGGATTTTGACTCGCGCTTGGCGACGATCTCCGTGGTCGCGCTGATCGTGTCGCCCTCGAAGAGCGGTGCGGGAAACTTCACGTCCGTCATGCCGAGATTGGCGATGGTGGTGCCGACCGTCGTGTCGTTGACCGAGATGCCGATCAGGAGGCCGAGAGTGAACAGGGAGTTCATGAGCGGCTTGCCCCATTCCGTCTCGGTGGCGCAGAAATGCGCATCGATGTGGAGCGGCTGCGGGTTCAGGGTCATGTTGGAGAACAGCATGTTGTCCATCTGCGTCACCGTCCGGGTCAGACGGTGCGCGATGGTCGTGCCGACGACGAAATCCTCGAAATAAAGGCCGCCCCTCGGGTGCCTGCTCTCATCGTTCATGGCGTGACCTCATGGTTTTGAACGGCATGTTGGATCCCATGCCTTTGCTGCCATCAATAGCCGAATTGCTCCCGCAGGATTCGCTCGTCCAGACTGTGGCCGGGATCATGCAGCATCACGAGATCGACGCTGCGGTCCATGGAAACATGCACGTGGGAGACGTTGCGGAATTCCGTGTGGTCCGCCACGGCGCTCACGGGGCGGTTCTCGGCTTCCAGGACCTCGATCTGGATCTTGGCGTAATCCGGCAGAAGCGCCCCGCGCCAGCGGCGGGGACGGAAGGCGGAAATCGGCGTCAGGGCGAGCAGGGTCGCGTTGAGCGGCAGGATCGTCCCGCCGACGGAGAGATTGTAGGCGGTCGATCCCGCCGGCGTCGAAACCAGGATGCCGTCGGCGATGAGTTCGGGAATCCGCACGTGGGAATCGACGCTCACACGCAGCTTTCCCGCCTGGTAGGTCTGTCGGAACATGGCGACTTCGTTGATGGCGCGGGCCGTATGAGCCACGCCGTGCACGTCCCAGGCCACCATCAGCAGCGGGTGCACGACGCTGCGCTCGGCCGCTTCCAGCCGCTCGAAC
Organism: Microvirga sp. 3-52; assembly: GCF_018383585.1. Classification (GTDB taxonomy): domain Bacteria; phylum Pseudomonadota; class Alphaproteobacteria; order Rhizobiales; family Beijerinckiaceae; genus Microvirga. The sequence continues at coordinate 8,030 of NZ_JAHAMK010000033.1, read as the reverse complement.
AGGTCTTCTTCCCGGTAGTCGTTCATCAGGAAGCCGACCGTGCCCTTGTTCATGCCGTAAATGGGCTTGGCCGTGCCCATGAACCTGTGCAGACTCTGCAGCATCAGGCCGTCGCCGCCGAGCGCCACGATGGCATCGGCCTCCTCGGGAACAACATGGGCATAGCGGCCCTGCAGGGTCTTCAGCGCGTCCCGCGCGTCAGGCGCGGCGCTGGCGACGAATGCGATATTGTTGAAACGGCGGGCCATGCCCAGTTACCCTCGTTGCGTCCGACCGGATGCGGAGGAAAGGCATAGCATGGATCGCCCGCTTCTCGTCTATACGACCTTTCCCGATGTGGACATCGCCCTGTCGATTGGAGAGGGGCTCGTCCGGGATCGGCTCATCGCCTGCATCAACGTGCTGCCCGGCATGCGGTCCGTCTATGCGTGGAAGGGCACCATCGAGCAGGGGCAGGAGGCGGTCGGCATCCTGAAGACCCGCACGGGCCTTCAGGATCAGGTGCATCGGGCCCTCAGGGAGCGGCATCCCTATGAGGCGCCGGTCATTCTCTTCATCGAGCCGACCGGCGCGGACGAGGCCACCCTGGAATGGCTTGTCGGGGAGACGGCCGGAGACAGACCTTAAACGGCCGGGCTCCACTGCACCGGCACGAAGCGGAAGCCATTGCCGTCCTTCGCGACATGGCCCGTCGCCGGGAAGGGCGCATGGTAGAACGCGACCTGCGCCCGCTCCGAGGCGGCCATGTCCAGCATCTTGCGGCGGGTGGCCCGCGCCTGGTCCGCATCCATGTCGAAAACCGCCGACCAGTCCGGGTTGCGGACGAAAAGGGCAGGGTGATTCGCCGTGTCCGAAAGGATCAGCAGCCGGCCCGAGCCCGACGAGAGCATGTAGGCCGTGTGTCCCGGCGTATGGCCCGGCGCGGCGATGCTCGTCAGTCCCGGCACGATCTCCTTGTCCATCTCGTAGTGCTTCACGTCCTTGGCGATGGGGCCGAACACGCGGCGGGCGCCCTGAAAACCGCCCCTGGCGCCCTCCGGAGCCTGGTTCATGCGGGCGTCGTCCATCCAGAAGGCCCATTCGGCCGCCGGCACGAGGACCTCGGCATTGGGGAAGACGGCCGTGCCGTCCTTGCGACGAAGGCCGTTGATATGATCGCCATGGAAGTGGCTGATGACGACGGTGTCGACCTGCGACGGGTCGAAGCCGGCGGCGCGAAAGTTATCCAGCCAGCGGCCCGTGGTGGGAGCGCCTGAATCTCCATTGCCCGTGTCGATCAATGTCACTCGGCCGCCTTGATTGAGGACGAGGGTGGTGAAGGAGTTCTGGATGATGTCCGGGGGCAGAAACGCCTCGCGGGCCGCCTGCTGCACGGCGGAGAGTTCCGCGTTGCGGATGAAGCCTTCGAGAGCACGCGGCGCGGAGCCGTCGTTGATGGCGGTCACCTCGATATCGCCGACCTTGTAGCGGTAGAAGCCGGGCGCCTGGCGCGGGCCGGATCCCTGCGCCGGAGCCGAGGTGGTGGTCTGGGCCAGGGCGGGGCTCCCGAGGGGAGCGGCGGCAAGGGCGGTGCTGGCAAGAACGGTGCGGCGTGTGATTGTCATGAGGGTCTCCAGGCATGGGAGCAGAAGCCTAGAACGGCTATGCTTGGAGACAAGAGAGCTGCCTTTCACAACTCAGCGAGCAGCGTTGCGATGTCAGCCATCTCTGGAGAGATGATGCAAAGCAATCCCGCTCGTGGTTGCCACATTCAGCGAATCGAAATCACCGCTCATGGGGATGGATACGGTCCTGGTCCGCGCCAGCAGTTCCGGGGGCAGCCCGGGTCCTTCGGCTCCGAGGAGCAGGGCTGTTCGCCGGGAGGGTTTCACGTGGGAAAGGGTCTCTTTGCCGGACGGGGATAGGGCCATCACGTCGAAGGATGCCGCCTGCAGGGCGTTCACCATGGCCTCCGCCGAGGCAGCCCTGGTGAAGGGCACCACCAGGGCACCTCCGACCGACACACGGACGGCCTTGCGGTAAAGCGGGTCGCAGGTCTCCCGGTCGAGCAGAACCGCCCCAGCGCCGAAGGCCGCCGCATTGCGGAAGATCCCACCGACATTATCATGGTTCGCCAGGCCGATCAGGCCGACCACGAGCGCCTTCTCCGCTAGTCGCGAGAGCAATTCCTCCACCGGCAGCAGGGGAGCCCGATGGGCGATGGCCAGGATGCCCCTGTGGATCGGAAAGCCCACGATGGCATCCATCACCGTCCGGTTCGCCGTATAGACCGGAACCTCGGGAGCAAGCCGATTCAGCTCCTCGCCCAAGGTCTCGAGCCGGCTTTCCGCCAGCAGGAGTGACTCGATCCTGAAACGGGACTGCTTCAGGAGCAGTCGCAGGACCACCTCGCCTTCCGCGACGAAGCGATGCTGCCGTCCGACGAGATCGCGCTCCCGGACGGCGCGGTACGGCTCGATCCGAGGGTCGTCAGGGTCTGAGATTGCGATGGGCATGGAATCTCGTGGATCTCAAGGCTGGGTTGCACTTCTCGTCGTCTGTCTAACGGCCGGAGGCGTCTTTGCCTATGCAGGCGTCTCACGGAACAACGACTTGGCATACCGGTTAGCCCACTGAAACAGCCAGGGCCACAGAGCGCGGTCTTTCGCAGGGAGACGATCGATGGATTGGGACATAGCCGATGGTTGGATTTGGGGCCTTGTGATTATCGGTGGGCCTTTGCTGATTGGCATCTTCATGGCCGTTTACAGCAGCCGGCGCCGCAGACTGACGCGAACCGAGCAGAAGGTGTCCGATCAGGCCGCTCATGAAAACTGGGGCAAGGAGCGCATTCATTAGGAAAACGCGGACTGGCGCCGGAGCGGAGATGAGGGCCGCTTGAAGCCGGCTCACGATAAGCAGGCCCTAGGCCAGTCGGTGATGAAGACTCAATGGCCCGTCCATGAGCCGGAGGTTGGCTCTTCACGCGGCAATCCGGCAAGTTCTCTCGACAGCCGGGTCGCCATGATCGCAGCCACGACCGCGGACGCTATGGCGGCTGAACCCATCACATTCAGTAAGAGCACATCCACATACGCCTCCATCGTGACATGGAGCGTGCAGCCTAAGCCTCGTGCCTGGAAACTCTGCCTGGGCACTCGGACTACCTCTGCGGACGATCGACTGTCGACAATTGGGTAGGGCGCCGATCCCGGCCAATCTCGATGATGTGATGCGTTTTTCGTGGAATGTGCCCGTGGGCAGGGGGCGGCGCGGAAACATTCGAGCGCCTCATCCGTCGATAGGAACCTGGAAACATGAGGACAGATTGATGAAAGCGATTACGGCGCCATTACTGACCGCGCTGCTCCTGGCGGCCCCGCTGAGTGCCGCGATGGCCCAGGAAAATCCCGCGACACGAGCCTGCATGCAAGGCGAGCAGGAGATCGGAGGAACCTGCCAGCCGCTGACCAGATCGCCCGGCCGATCGAGCAGCGGTAGTACGGATTCCGGAAATCCCGGCAGTACTGGCAGCACCGGTGGCGGCAGCTCGCAGGGCGGACAGAATTCGGGCGGTTCCGGAGGGCAGGGCAACGGCGGATCCGGCGGGAGCGGGAACGGCGGCGCGGGCGGCGGTCAGTGAACGCCTCCTTCATACCGGGGCGTGAAACGGGGCCACTGCAATCGTCACGAACGGGCTGGCGTGAGGTTCCTCCCAGCGGAGGAATGGTGCCGGTGGAGAGGATCGAACTCCCGACCTTCGGTTTACAAAACCGCTGCACTACCGCTGTGCTACACCGGCTGACGTCACGGTGCTCAGGTAGCAGTCCGGGAGGCGGGATGCAAGTTCCATACAAACGTAAATATTAAGTGTCCCAGCACACCGAAACCAACGCCGATTTCTGGAATTGTCAGGAAAACCTGATCATGGAGTTGGTGTTATGAAGGCCTTAGGGGCATCTGTTCGTAGAAGAGCTTCGCCGCTCGGCGGCGTTCTCAAAGTAATGGCCGTTCTGGCGATGGCCGTCGGCTTCGGTCTGGCTGCGGAGCGCACGGACGCCGCTCATGCGGGTCACAGCGTAGCGGCCAAGCCTGACAAGGAGCCCGTGACCTCGGTGGCTGTACAGGATGTGGAGACCACGTCCTCGATCCAGACCAAGCCGGCGAATGACGGAACCTGCGATATCTCCCGCAAGCGCCTCTTCGTGGAGGGCGAGGGTTGGATCGTCCGCCGGGTGACGACCTGCTACTGATCGGCGGCTTCGCCTGGAGGCAAAAGAAAAGCCCCGCCTCAAGGCGGGGCTTTCCTGTTCGGAGAGGCCGGTGAAAGCTCAGCGCTTCGCGGCGACACCCTCGTAGGTCATGATGTCCCGGTCCTTGGTCTCCGGCACGAAGAGGAGGCCGACCACGAAGGTCACCAGGGCGATTATGATCGGGTACCAGAGGCCGAAGTAGATGTCGCCGGTGGCTGCCACCATCGCGAAGGCCGTCGGAGGCAGCAGGCCGCCGAACCAGCCGTTGGCGATGTGGTAGGGCAGAGACATCGCGGTGTAGCGGATACGGGTGGGGAAGAACTCCACCAGAGCCGCCGCGATCGGGCCGTAGACCATCGTGACGTAGATCACGAGGATCGTCAGGATTCCGATGGCCTTGAGAGCCTGGGTATTGCCGAGAGCGTCGAAGAAGCCGCCGACCTTCAGGATGCTCGGGTCACCGGCCTTCGGATAACCCGCTTCCGCCGCAGCGTTCGTAAAGGCGGTGATGTTAGCCGGGATCGCCGGAGCCAAGGGAGCTTCCTTGCCGTTGAAGGTCACCTTCGTCGGTGAGCCTGCCGCAGCCGGAACGAGTTCGTACTTGACCGCCGCACGGGCGAGGGACACGCGGGCGATATCGCAGGGTGCGGTGAAGGTGCGGATGCCGACCGGATCGAACACGGAGCCGCAGGTGGCGGGATCGGCCACGACCTGGACCTTGCCGGTCTCGAGCGCCTGGTTGAGGCGTGGGCTCACCACGCTCGTGAGGGCGCCGAAGAGTGGGAAGTACGTGATCGCCGCGATCAGGCAGCCGCCGAGAATCACCGGCTTGCGGCCGATCTTGTCCGACAGCGCACCGAAGAACACGAAGCCGCCTGTGCCGAGAATGAGCGACCAGGCGATCAACACGTTCGAGGTGAGCAGGTCGACCTTCAGGATGCTCTGGATGAAGAACAGGGCGTAGAACTGACCCGTGTACCACACCACGGCCTGGCCGATCGCGAGACCGACCAGGGCGATGAGCACCATCTTGACATTGCCCCACTGGCCGAATGCCTCCTTGAGAGGCGCCTTCGACTGCGTGCCCTCGTCCTTCATCTTCTTGAACGCCGGGGATTCCTGCATCTGGAGGCGAATCCAGACCGAGATGCCGAGCAGCACGACGGAGAGAAGGAACGGGATGCGCCAACCGGCGATCGGCCAGCCTTCACCCGTCTGGAAGCCCTGCTCGCCCATCCAGGTGCGGAGCACGAGAATGACGACGAGGGAGAGCAACAGGCCGACGGTTGCTGTGATCTGGATGAAGCTGGTGTAGAAGCCGCGACGTCCCACGGGTGCGTGTTCCGCCACGTAGACCGCAGCGCCGCCGTACTCACCGCCGAGTGCGAGACCCTGGAGCATGCGCAGGGCGATCAGGACGACGGGAGCGATCCAGCCGATCTGAGCATAGCTGGGCAACAGACCGACAAGGAAGGTCGAGAAGCCCATGATCAGGATCGTGACCAGGAAGGTGTATTTCCGGCCGACGAGATCGCCGATGCGGCCGAAGAAGATTGCGCCGAAGGGGCGGACGAGGAAGCCCGCAGCGAAGGCGAGCAGTGCGAAGACGTTACGGGTCGTCACGTCGAAGGCGGAGAAGAACTGCGCGCCGATGATCGTGGCGAGCGAGCCGTAGAGATAGAAATCGTACCATTCGAAGACGGTACCGAGGGAGGAGGCCAGAATGACCTTCTTTTCCTCCCGCGTCATCGGCCGCTTTGCGGCGGCCGAATGAGGCGTGGTAGCTGCTGTTGCCATAGGGTTCCCTTCCGTTCATGTGCCCGGTGATCCGGGTTCTGAGCCGCAAGCCATGCTGTGCAGGCCTGGGCCGCGGCATCGTGGCTGCGCATGGCAGCCAAGAATCCAACGGATGGGAGGCTAACTCCGGGCTTCCTTTCCACAATTCACAATTGGTATTTGCGACTTCCGTCTAAGAAGCCGTACAACAAAATAATTTACTCATATATTTCAGTTAGTTGGACTTCGCTTCGGCTTCACTTCGGAGCGCCTCTGGAGGCTCCTTTAACCACAGCATAAAGGCATACCGCAGCGGCATTGGACACGTTCAGGCTCTTGATGGCTCCGGGCATGTCGAGTCGGCCGATGACGTCGCAGCAGTCGCGGGTTCTCTGTCTCAGGCCCTTGCCCTCCGACCCCAGTACCAGAACGACCGGCAGACTGATCGCGATCTCGTCCAGGCTGGCCTCGCCCGAGGAATCGAGCCCGATTCTCTGGAAGCCGCGCTTGCCGAGCTCGGTCAGCGTATCGCCGAGGTTGCGCACGATCATGAAGGGCACATGCTCGAGGCCGCCGGATGCGGATTTGGCGAGAACCCCCGTGGCAGCAGGGCTGTGCCGGGCCGTGGTGATGATGGCCTCCACGTCGAAGGCGGCAGCCGTGCGGACGATGGCGCCGACATTGTGAGGATCGGTGATCTGGTCGAGGGCCAGGACCACGCGCTTGCCGCTCAGGGTGTCGACGGACGGGGAGGGCAGGGGATCGGCCTCGACATAGAGGCCTTGATGCACGGCATCCGGCTCCAGGAGGCGATTGATCTCGTCCGGGCGGACGATCTCAGGTTCGATAGGCAGGGGAGCATCCAGCTCTTCGTTCAGGCGCCTGGCAGAGTTCTCCGTGGCCAGGAGGCGGCGAATCGTCCTTTTGCCGTTGCGCAGGGCTTCCGCGACGGGATGCCAGCCATAGAGGATTGTGGTGTCGATCTCGAAGTTCGGCCGTCTGTCCTGAGGAGTGCGGCGACCGGTTTTCCCGTGCGGGCGCTGAAATCTCGGCTTGCGGGATTGGAAGGGACGGTCGCTCATGGTCGTTGGATCTCGTGTGTTGACGGAAGGGCCCATAGCACAGTGTACGCCCATTCACGACCCGTCCGATTTCGTTGCGCTTTGAGGTTGACACCGGCCATGCAGGTCACCATAAGAGCGCCACGGAACGCTCAGCCACGGCGAGCGCTCTGCAGAACAGCCTCGGCGTTTTGCGTTCGGGTTGGGTCTTAAGGGGGAATGTCCCGAGCGGCAAAGGGGGCGGACTGTAAATCCGCTGGCTATGCCTTCGTAGGTTCGAGTCCTACTTCCCCCACCACCCAATCAGAAGGGCACGCGGGTGTAGCTCAATGGTAGAGCAGCAGCCTTCCAAGCTGAATACGAGGGTTCGATTCCCTTCACCCGCTCCAACCTTCCGATCCTCTCCTCCACATCTTTGTCAGCCACGCCGGTTTCGGGCCCTGGATGGGGCGTTCCAGCGCTGTTTTGCCGAATCTCCGGCGGCTTCCCTTCCAGTCCGCCCCACGGCTTGACCTTTGAAGATCTCTGGCCAGGCAGGGTCGTCGCGATTGACGTGGGCGGACCAATTTCATCCGGCTCGGATCGGCCGGGGAGGGGTTCGTTTTCCGCTATACAATGGGGCTCGGTGGCAAAACCGCTGATCGGGGCGTGGCGGCTGGGATCGCGCCGGCTTTCGGAAGGTCGGATCTTGGTTATTCGATGATCACAGATTATCTGTCCGCCTATCGAAACTGGCACTTGCGTAACTGAGCAAAGAGCCCTATTGGGCGGCACGAGTTTGCCGTTCAGGTATCAAAGCGTGTCGAGGATCTAAGGACATGGCGAAGGAAAAGTTTGAGCGCAATAAGCCGCACTGCAACATTGGGACGATTGGTCACGTGGACCATGGCAAGACGTCTCTGACGGCGGCGATCACGAAGGTTCTGGCGGAGTCGGGCGGGGCGACGTTTACGGCGTACGA
>NZ_JAHAMK010000032.1 GCF_018383585.1 Microvirga sp. 3-52 | reverse complement strand
TGACCGAGGCTGTGTCAAAACGCGGGATCTGGTAATCTGGTTAGGTGAGCACGGACTGGAGGGATCGCGATGAAGCGGTTTGTCCAAGGCCAGGAGCGCAGCCAGGGCACCTTGTTCCCGGCCTGCCTCGACGAGTACGTCAGCGAGGACAATCCGGTGCGGGTGATCGACGTCTTCGTCGACGAACTCAACCTGCGCGCTCTGGGCTTCGACGGCGTTGTCCCGCACGCCACAGGCCGTCCGGCCTATCATCCGGCGGCCCTGCTCAAGATCTACATCTACGGCTATCTCAACCGTATCCCGTCCAGTCGCCGCCTCGAGCAGGAGACCGGACGCAACCTTGAGCTGATGTGGCTCACCGGCCAGCTCCAGCCGGATCACAAGACCATCGCCCGCTTCCGCAAGGACAATGGCCCCGCCATCCGGGCGGTGTGTCGCCAGTTCGTCGGACTGTGCCGCAAGCTCAACCTGTTCTCGCAGGCGGTGGTGGCCATCGACGGCTCCAAGTTCAAGGCGGTTAACACGCGCGACAAGAACTTTACGCCAGCCAAACTCGCCAAGCGCATCGAGCAGGTCGAGGCCAGCATCGCACACTATCTGTCCGCCCTCGACACCGCCGACCGGCAGGAGAGCGAACTGGCGCAGGAGAAGACGGGGCGGATCAGGGACAAGATCGCGGTGCTCAAGGAGCAGATGCAGCAGTTCCGGGAGCTGGAGCAGCAGGTGCTGGCCGCTCCCGACCAGCAGATCTCGCTCACCGATCCGGATGCGCGTGCCATGACCAACCGCGGCATCGGCACGGGGATCGTGGGCTACAACGTGCAGGCAGCGGTGGATGTCCAGCACCATCTGATCGTCGCGCATGAGGTCACCAACAGCGGCTCGGATCGGGGCCAGTTATCGGTGATGGGCCAGCAGGCGCAGACGGCCATCGGCACGCCGAGCCTGGAGGCTTTGGCGGACAGGGGCTACTACAAGGGCGAGGATATCCTGGCCTGCGAGAGAGCCGGCATCACGCCCTCTGTGCCCAAGACCCTCACGTCGTGCGCCAAGGCCGATGGTCGCTTCGGCAAGCAGGACTTCGTCTATCATCCTGAGGACGACACCTATCGCTGTCCGGCTGGGGAGCGCCTTACCCGCCGGTTTACGTCGATTGAGAACGGCATGGCCCTGCACGTGTACTGGACCACCTGCTGTGAGCGGTGTGCCCTGAAGGAGCAGTGTACGACCGGCAAGCAGCGGCGCATCAAGCGCTGGGAGCACGAGGATGTGCTCGATGCGATGCAGGAGCGGCTCGACCGGGCACCGGAGACGGCGCGCCTGCGGCGGCAGACGGTGGAGCACCCGTTTGGANNTGTGCCCTGAAGGAGCAGTGTACGACCGGCAAGCAGCGGCGCATCAAGCGCTGGGAGCACGAGGATGTGCTCGATGCGATGCAGGAGCGGCTCGACCGGGCACCGGAGACGGCGCGCCTGCGGCGGCAGACGGTGGAGCACCCGTTTGGAACGATCAAGGCCTGGATGGGTGCCACGCACTTCCTGACCCGGACCCTGGAGCGGGTGCGCACCGAGATGAGCCTGCACGTGCTCGCCTACAACCTGAAGCGGGTTCTGGCGATCCTCGGGCCAGGACCGCTGCTGGCAGCAATCCAGTCCTGAGGGGGCATCACTTTAGACCCCAAGCTGATCACGATGGCTCGGACATCAGGGAGACTGANCGAGATGAGCCTGCACGTGCTCGCCTACAACCTGAAGCGGGTTCTGGCGATCCTCGGGCCAGGACCGCTGCTGGCAGCAATCCAGTCCTGAGGGGGCATCACTTTAGACCCCAAGCTGATCACGATGGCTCGGACATCAGGGAGACTGACGTCCAGCCTTGTCGAAGAGCCAAACGGCCGCTGGCTCTCGTGCTCCAGCCGATCAGAGGACCACAGAGGTGATCTCACTCGGTCGCTATCTGCGTTTTGACACAGCCTCGACCCACAGGAGACATTCCGGTGGTCGGGCGGAAATGATCCGACCCATCCTGGAAGAGCGTCAACCTGTTCGAGTGGCGGCGACCGGCGTTAGTGTCAGAGAGCGCATTGCCACCAAAATGGCTGGCCCGCATCAAGGCGGAAGAACCATGCAGGCTAGCCAGCGGCTGATGGAAAGGTGAGTTGCTGGACCAACGCTGACGCCAAATGGCCTAGGCGAAACCTCCCGCGTTCCAAGGAGTATCGGCGGTGAATGAACGGCCTCCTGCACGCGCTTATCTGGCCTGAAGGCAACAACCGACCGAAGAGGTACGCCTCAGGGACAGAAGTAGCCCCGTGCACTGTCCGAAATGCATCGTGCTCCATTGGGAAGGATGACCCCGCCTGCTCCGTCGGGCGGGATATAGGCCCCGGTCGAGATCGTGAATCCGCCATTAGAAGCGGCAGGCACGGTCGAGCCGTCCGGCAGGGTGAACTTGCCATCCCTGTAGGTGATATGCCGGGTGTATCCTGGCGGAAGGCCCGCCGGGAGAGGGGCCGGGGGCACGGGAGGTGCTGCCTGTGTCGACCCGAGATTGGCTGGCGGAACGGGCTGGGACAGCGGCTCGCGTGACGAAACGCAGCCTGACAGGACAATGCCCATCAACACGATTGCCGGCACTCGCATCAAATTCCTCCGCACCGTCAGCATTGGCCTGCGCGCCAAAGATAGCGGAGTGGATCCCGATCTGAAGCAGAAAATCGATCTGTCATCTGCGACGTTGGTGACTGTCGCCTGTCCATTTGCGTTGCCATCACCTTGGCAATTGAGTTCCCATCGACTGAGCCAAGCGGATCATCATCCGAGTCGCTCGCGCGTCGGCATGTCGGCCTGCGCGCCATGGGCAAGGCAAGCCAGGGATGCAGCGCGAACGGCCCGTTTGAGAGCGCTCGTGAAGGGCATGGCCTCATCCAGGCCATTGGCCAGTACACCGACGAAGGTGTCACCGGCTCCGGTCGTATCGACCGGCCGGATCGGCTCCGCTTCGGCACGCTCGCTTTGCCCTTCAGGGTGAAACGCAAACGCTCCCTGCGCACCCGCAGTGACGACGCAAAGGCATCCGCTTCCCGACAGATGGGACCCGGCCTTCCTGAAATCGTCAGTCTTGCAACCTAGGAGTGTTGCCGCTGCGATCGCCTCGTGCTCGTTGACCACAAATATGTCCGTTGCGCCAAGGAGATCCGAGAGATCCCTCGCCGCAAACGCCGGTAGAGCCGGTGCAAAGTTCCAGATGACGCGTCCGCCGGCTGCACGCACATACCGGGCGACATTGAGGGATGCGAGGAAGGGGACTTCCATCTGGAAGACCGCAACCGTCGCGGCATCTACCTGGAAACTCTGGGCCGCCGCTTCCCTGATCGAGGCATTTGCCCCGCTACCGACAGTAATCGCATTCTCGCCACGCTCGTCGACGGTGATGAAGGCGCAGCCGGTCGGCTCTGCGACGCTGGTAACCAGATTGTCCACGACACCGTTGCGAGCAAGGTTGTCGCGTGCCGATTGGCCGAAGGCATCATCGCCAATACAGGCGACGATTGCCGCCCGATGCGGCAACGATACCCGCGCGGCAGCGACCGCCTGGTTCGCGCCCTTCCCGCCGAAAAGGGTCTCGTAACGCGGCGAGAGGACGGTCTCGCCGGGCCGTGGGATCGACACCACGCGGGCGACCAGATCGATGTTGATGGAACCGAAGACAAGGATCATGTCGCACGCGCCTGCTGTCCAATCCGGACGGAATCAGCCTTCGGCATCCATGGCGTGGAGCATTTCCACGCGGCGACGGCAGTCCTCGTCGGTGGAGAATTCCGCCGTCAGGTAGGACTCAACGAGATCCTGTGCGAGCCAGGAGCCGACGATCTTGGCGCCGATGCACATCACGTTGACGTCGTCGTGCTCAACCGACTGATGCGCCGAGTGGATATCGTGGCAGACAGCAGCGCGAATACCCTTGACCTTGTTGGCCGCGATCGACGCACCGACGCCCGTGCCGCAGACCATGATGCCGCGCTCGGCCTCGCCCGATTTGACTTTTCCGGTCAGTGCGCGGGCGATGTCTGGAAAATCGACGGGCTTGTCATCGAAGGAGCCTACATCGATGACCTCGTGGCCGAGCGAGCGCACGTGCTCGACCACCGCGTTCTTGAGAGGCCATCCGGCATGATCTGACCCGATTACGACGCGCATTGGGTAACCTTTCCTTTATGGTTGCAGGCCGGGTGGCGCTGGGCGCCACCCGATGTCTCCCTGGCTCAGCTCCGCATCTCCTGCGGGAGCTCGCTGCCGTGGAATTTCTTGTAGATCTCGTTCAGCTTGCCGTTCTTCAGATTAGTCGAGATCCACTCGTTGAGCTTCTCGACCAGGCGCGGCTCGCCCTTGCGGACACCGATGGCAAGGTCGAAGGTGCGGATGAGCACCTTGGGCTCGAACGCACGGGCTGGGTTCTTAACTCCGATCTGGTTCACGATCGTCGCGGAAGTCGCAACGCAGTCGGCCTGACCCGATACGGCAGCCGTCACCATCGTGGCATCGTCGTCGAAGCGGGCGAGGGTGAGGTTGCGATCCTTCATGTTTGTCAGTTCGGTATCCTGCGTCGTGCCGCGGGAGACGGCAATCGTCTTGCCCTTCAGGTCGTCCCAGCTCTTTGCCTCAACGGTCTTCAGGCATCCGACCACGGATTGCAGAGCTGCGTAAGCCTTAGTGAAATCGATCACCTTGGCACGCTCAGGCGTGACGGAAAGGGTCGAGATGATGATGTCCGCCTTGTTGGTCTGGACGTTCGGGATCCGGGTCGCGCCGGTGGTCTGGATGAACTCGAGCTCCAGCCCAAGGTCCTTCGCGAGAAGCTGCGCGGTTTCCACGTCCGATCCCGTCGGCTTGAGATTGGCGTCCATCATGCCGGACGGCGGGATTGCCAAGTCGGTCGCGACGCGGATCTTCTTGGCCTTCATGATGTCGTCGAGAAGATCAGCATGCGCGGCGGTGGTGCCGAGCGCTACCATGCAGGTCATTGCGACTGCGGCAGCGGAAAGTGGACGCTTCATCATCGTCATTATCTCCCTAGGTCTTGGTTATGGTTTAGAGCCCGGTGCCAACGAACTGAGCGAGTTCCGGAGTTGCGGGCGATGTCAGGATCGCGGCAGATCCTGTCTCGTGGACCTTGCCGTGATGCATGAACACCACCCGGTTGGCGATACCCCTGGCAAATCCCATCTCGTGCGTGACCATCACCATGGTCATGCCGTCCGCAGCGAGCGCCTCGATGACTTTCAGAACCTCGCCGGTCAGCTCCGGGTCGAGGGCCGAGGTCACTTCGTCGAACAGCATCACCTTGGGCTGCATGGCAAGCGAGCGGGCAATCGCCGCACGCTGCTGCTGGCCGCCGGAGAGTTGTTCAGGATATTGGTGGAGCTTGTCCTCCAGGCCGACCTGGGCAAGCACCCGGCGCGCCTGCTCCTTCGCCTGAGCCTTTGCAATGCCCTTCACCGAGCAGGGGGCAAGCGTGATGTTCTCCTCGATGGTCAGATGAGGGAACAGGTTGTAGCTCTGGAAGACTATGCCGACGTCCTGGCGCAGCGCTCTCAGATCGAGCTTCGGGTCGCTGACGCGATGGCCGCACACGACGATCTCGCCGCTGTCGATGGTCTCGAAGCGGTCGATGCAGCGAAGGGCGGTACTCTTGCCGGAACCGCTGCGGCCGATGAGAACGAGAACTTCCCCGCGATTGACCTCGAAGCTGACGCCGTTGAGAACCTTAAGCGGGCTGAAGCTCTTGTGCACGTTCGAAAGGCCGACGACCGATGAAGCATTATCTGTTCTGGTGATCTTGTGCATGTCAGGCAACCTCAAGTTCGATGCGGGCCGGGCCGCCCCGCTTTTCCAATCGGTGACTGAAGCGCGAAAGCGGATAGCAGAGAACGAAGTAGATGACGGCAATGATGGTGTAGATCAGGAATGGCTCGAACAGGGAGTTATTGATGATCTGCCCGGATCGTGCCAGTTCCACGAAGCCGACAACCGAGGCCAGTGAGGTGTTCTTGATGATCTGCACCATGAAGCCCACGGTCGGCGGTGTCGCGATCCGGATGGCTTGCGGCAGGATGACCTTCATCATCCGCTGGGACCGGCTGAGGGCGAGCCCTTCGGCAGCTTCCCACTGCGGCTTCGGAACGGACTCGAAGCAGCCGCGCCAGATCTCGCCGAGATAGGCACTGACGAAGATCGTGAGCGAGGCGCCTGCGGCCATCAGGGGAGAGACAGTCACGCCAAGCGCCGGCAGGCCGAAATAGGTCAGGAACATGATGACGAGCAGCGGCGTGCCCTGGATGAGCTGGACATAGCCGGCGCTCAGAACCCGCACGGTCCGGTTCGGCGAGATGCGGCAGAGGGCGACGATGAAGCCGGCGACGCCGCCGCCGAGAAGGCCTATGAGCGACAGGCCGATGGTCCAGAGTGCACCGTATCCGAGGAACATCAGGTGATTGGCATTGAGGGAACCGCCCATCTTATCCTCCTCACAAAGGGGTGCCGAGGCGTCGACGACGCGGGAAGATCACGAGACCGAGCAGCCAGAACCCGGCCCGCATGATCAGCGACAGAACGATGTAGACGAGAGCGACCAGGATATAGGACTCGAAGGCGCGGTAGGTGTCGGACTGAATGTAGTTTGCAACCGCCGTCAGCTCCTCGGCCGAGATCTGGGACGTCACGGACGAGGCCAGCATCAGCAGCACGAACTGGCTCGTTAGCGCCGGATAGACCTTTTCGATCGCCGGCCACATGACGACGTGCCAGTAGATCTGGGCGCGGGACAATGCCAGACCTTCGGCGGCCTCGATCTGACCGCGGGGAATAGCGTCGAAGCCTGCGCGGATGATCTCGGTCGTGTAGGCTCCGACATTGATGGTGAGCGCCGCTGCGGCGACCGTGAAGGCGGAGAACCTCAACCCCAGGCTGGCGAGGCCGAAATAGACGAGGAAGATCTGGACCAGAAGCGGCGTGTTGCGGATCGCCTCGACATAGATGCCGCAAATGCGTGAGATCATTGGATGGTTACTGCGTCGTCCGATAGCCCCGAGAACGCCGATCAACGTGCCGAGCACCGTTGCGATGAAGGCGAGCTGAAGAGTGAGCAGTGCCCCGCCCAGGAAGGCCGGCCATCGCTCGAGGATCGCGGCGAAATCCAAGTTGAGGTTCATCGCAGGTGACCCCGAGCTAGGTTGCAGCCTGGTTCGTCATCCGGTCGTAGACCCGGAAGAGAGCCTGGTTGCCGTTCGTGCCTTCACCATGGGCACGCGCCTCGACATACTGGCTGGTGACGAGTGCCGTGCCCGGCAGCGGAACTGACAGCGAGAGAGCCTGCTCCTGCACGAGGCGCAGGTCTTTGAGCATCAGGTCGATGCGGAAACCGGCGGATGCATCCCCTGCAATCATTGCCGGCCCCAGCTTGTCGAGCATCCAGGACGCGGCCGAGCCGCCCAGGAGCACATTGCGGAGCTGGTCGAGGTCTACGCCGGAGGCGCGGCCGAGCGCAAGCGCCTCGCAGATGGCCTGGATGTTGATGGCACAGACGAGCTGGTTGCAGAGTTTGACCGTCTGCCCGGCTCCAGCCTCGCCGACATGAGTGATCGTCGTGCCCATGGCATGGAAGTACGGCTCGGCACGCAGGAAGGAGTCCCTGTCGCCTCCGACCATGATCGAAAGCGAGGCATTCTTGGCGCCGACCGGGCCACCGGACACGGGCGCATCAAGGAATTCCACGCCGGCGGCCTTGAGATCGGCATGCATGCGCCGGACGGCGACGGGGGAGATCGTGCTCATGTCGACGAGGAGGCGGCCGCGTGGCGGTGACGCCAAGAGGCCGCCTTCAGCATAGATGATTTCCTCAACCTGCGGCGTGTCGGGGAGCATGGAAATGACGATGTCTGCGTCGCGGGCCGCATCGGCAGGACTCCCAACGCCGGTGGCACCTTGGGTAACGAGGTCGTCGACGGCCTCCTTGCGCACGTCATAGGTGCAGACTGCAAATCCGGCCTTGAGCAGGTTGAGCGCCATCTCGCGCCCCATCGTCCCCAGGCCGACAAAGCCGACCGTCGCGTTCTGTTCGTTCCGTCCCATCGTGTCTTCCTGTTCTCGGTCAAGTATCATGAGGCGTTCCGGGCGTCGGACTCGCCGATCGCGGCGCGTCGACGGAAATCGTCGCCGATCGCGAAATGCTCTCGCAGGACCTTTTCCGCATACTCCGGGTCTCGGCCGACGATGGCGTCAAAGATCCGGCGATGATCCTCGATCAAGTAGGTTTTCATGGAGTCGAAAGCCTGAAGAAGCTCCCGGCGACTTCGATGGGAGCGCATCAGGATGCCCGACAGCGAGTTGTGCAGCACGATCAACGTCTCTGACTTGCCTGCGTGTACGACGGCCCGGTGAAAGTCGAAATCGGCCGCGCTGCCGCCATCGGGATCGTCTATCGTCTCGACGATGCGCGCGAGCGCCTGCTGCAATTTCTCGAAATCGGACACGGTCGCCCGCTCGGCAGCAAGCCGCACGGCCTGGCATTCGATCGCGATGCGTGCCTGCATCACGTCGTCGATGACGTCCGACTGCTGCGCGAACGCAAAGGTGAAAAAGTCATTCAGAACGGAAGGATCCGGGCGGCGGACAATGGTTCCGACCCGGTCGCGGATTTCCACAACGCCGAGAACCGTCAGGGCGCGCAGGGCCTCCCGAAGAATCGGTCGGCTCACACCGAGCTGCGCAGCGAGATCGCGTTCAGGGATAAGCCGGTCACCCGGTCGCAATGAGCCCGCGAGCAAACGCTCGCGCAAGAAGGCAAAAACCTTCTCGAACCCTTTGCCGCTACTCTCCCTAAGCCGCGTGATTTCTAGATCAGCGGTCATTCGTTTTACCTTGGTCAGACCAGAATACATACCACGGTCTTTCGGTCAAGCAAGAATCCTCGTCCTGCCTGCTCCTGTTCAGGAATGTCAGGTGAGATGCCTCTCAGATTCCGGACTGCGATGTGGATGACCCGGGAAATCGCGAGGTCTCACGCGGCTGCGCCTGCTCCAGATGGAGGTTGAACCAATTAGATTTGAGATGCAGATTGCAGTTGCTCGACGATCGAGATCGATCGCGAATTCACACGAGCAAAGGTCAGCACCTGGCACTCCTGAGACCTAAGCTCAACGACAGCAATCCTCATCGAACCGGACGTTCTTGAAGGGCAGGGGATCGTCGCGCCCTGCCTCGAACCCGATCCATTTGATCACATCCAAGCGCAATCCCATTCCACTGCCGATCCCGGGTGGCAGCTATTAGTCTCGTTCAGGTTGACAGAGGAGTTGGATGATTCATCCTCTCGGTCTCAGACGCTGCGGAGGAGCCATGGTCACGCACGTCTCGCCCACGTCCACGCCGCGCAGGGCTCCGGGTCCGAAGGGCCTGCCGTTCCTCGGAAGTTTGCCCGATCTCGGACGCGACGTTCTGGGATTCTTCACGCAATGCGCACGCCACTACGGCGATGTCGTCAGCTTCCGGTTGGCAGCTTGGCCGGCCATGCTCCTCAATCACCCTGACTTTGTGGAGTGTGTCCTGGTCAAAAACCACCAGAACTTCATCAAGCACCGCTTCTTCTGGCGCCATGTCGAAGCGATCTTCGGTCAGGGCCTGCTCACTAGCGAGGGGAAGTTCTGGCACCAGCAGCGGCGTCTGGCCGCGCCTGCTTTTGCGGTGTCGCGGGTGAGCCGCTACGGTGACACCATGGTGCAATACACCGGACGCATGCTCCAGCAATGGCAGCCTGGGCAGGTTCTCGATGTACACCAGGAGGCTATAGCGCTGACCCTGCAGATCGCCGCCAAGACCCTGTTCGATGCGGAGACGCGCCAGGATGTGGCTGAAGTCAGCCGGACCATTGATGAGGTCATGGAGCAGATCTCAGTCCGGTTCCGACGCCCGTTCTGGGTTCCCGATGCTCTTCCGCTGCCAGGCAACCTCCGCTACCGGCGCGGTGTCCAGCGGATGAACCAGCTGGTGGCTCGGATTATTGCTGATCGGCAGGACAGGCTTGAGGATCGTGGCGATCTCCTGTCCCAATTGATGCTGGCCCGCGATGAGGCAGGCCAGCCCATGAGCGAGCGCCAGATCCGGGACGAGGTCATCACCATGCTCCTCGCCGGGCATGAGACCACGGCCCTGACCCTCTCCTGGGCCTGGTACCTCCTCGGGTTGCACCCCGCTGTGGACGTGCAGCTTGCAGTGGAAGTGGACAGGATCCTGGGAGGACGGTTCCCGACCGTCGATGATCTACCTCGCCTTCGCTACACTGAACAGGTGGTGAGCGAAGTCCTGCGTTTGTACCCACCCGCCTATGCCATCGGCCGCCAGGCGCTGGCGGATTGTGAGATTGGCGGGTTCCACGTGCCGGCGGGCGCCACGGTCTACGTGAGCCCTTGGGTGATGCACCGGGATCCGCGCTGGTTCGACGACCCACACGCCTTCAGGCCTGAACGCTGGGCGGGCAATCTGGCAAAAGACCTGCCGCGCTTCGCTTACATGCCGTTCGGTGGAGGACCACGTGTCTGTATCGGCAACCGGTTTGCCATGATGGAGGCGGTGCTGATCCTCGCGACCGTGGCCCAACAGTTTCGGCTGGCGTGGCTCCCGGACCGGCCGGTTCAGCCGAAGCCCTCCATCACGCTCCGTCCTGACGGTGGGGTTTGGGTCAGGCTGGTCTCGCGACCGATGGAGGCCGTCGGCCTAGAAGACAAGTCAAGGCAGACCTTGAGGCACTAGCCGCGCCACTCGGCCGATCCAGCACCCGTCCTGAGCACTTTCTGAGTGGTCAACCGGGTGCAGGCAGATCGATCTCAAGTGGTGCAATGAAAGCTGACTGTTATGAAGCCGCTGAACGAGAGCCATTTAGCAATCCTGCGTCGGCATATGGTCGAGATGATTGCTATCCATGCAGATCTTGCCAGCGATGAAATCGGCAAGGCCGTGATGGATGAGCATGTGATGGCCGCGATGCGGAAAGTACCTCGGCACCTCTTTGTCCCGGTCCCTCTTGCGCCTTATGCCTATCAGGACACGCCTCTGCCCATCGGCTTCGACAAGACGATCTCGCAGCCTTTTGTCGTAGCGCTGATGACCGATCTGTTGTCTCCGCGACCAGACGAGAAGGTGCTCGAGGTAGGAACCGGCTTAGGGTATCAGACAGCGGTTTTGGCGGAACTGACAGGCCGTGTCTGGAGCATCGAGATTGTGGAGGAGTTCGCCAGCGTCGCGCGGGATCTCCTTCGCCAACTTGGCTATGCCAATATCGAAATCCGGGATAGCGATGGATCCCGAGGCTGGCGTGAGCATGCCCCTTTCGACAAGATCTTGGTGTCGGCTGCGACTGATAAAGCTCCGCCCGCCTTGCTCGACCAACTTAAGCCAGGCGGACGCTTAGTGATGCCATTGGGTCCGGAAGAGATGCAGCGTCTCACGGTCGTTGAGAAGGACGGTAATGGTCAGACGAGAGTTCAGGAACTCCTACCTGTCCGGTTCAGCCGGCTTGAGACGATCACGTGAGGCCACTGGTTGGGTGCGCACTGGGACGTAAACACAATTGTGTCAGTCTCGCATCGGACGCTGATCGTGTTTGCCACGATCCGAAGGTCGTCCCCTGACCCACCTGAGACGTTAGCCTGAGTGCAGCAATCCTCACGTAACCGGACGTTCAGAAGGAGCCGTTCTCAAGCGATCGTCCAACGCTGCGCGTCCGTTGCCCTATGTGGTCAGCATCGATGACCTTGGAAAGAGGATCTCTTCCCCATGGAGTCCGTCATAGGCATCTTGACCTTCATTGCGATCGCATTGGGTGCCCTCATCGGTCTTTGGCTGGCGCGCNAGTCCGTCATAGGCATCTTGACCTTCATTGCGATCGCATTGGGTGCCCTCATCGGTCTTTGGCTGGCGCGCCGGGGATGTCACATTAACGGCGAATACTGCCCTGTACTCGTCAAGCAGAAAACTTGCGCCGAGGGAGATCAACGACTTGGGCTGTGCAGAAGCTGACCTCGACGGGCAGCCCAATGGCTATACTCAGTTAATGTGACATCCCCGCAGCGGATCCTTCCACCACAGTTCCACAGGCCGAGGACACGCCTACATACCGATCAAAGGCCGAGGTGGTCGCGGCACTCGCGCTGGCAGCCATGAGGCACAGCGCCACTCTGACGCTGTAAGACATCCGGTGCGAACGGCGACACGTTGAGGTCTCCCATCGAATGTTGCCTGTTCCCGCCTGTCGTCATCTCGAACACAGGCGGAACACCCGAAGCGCCCCAGCCTATGCATTCTCCGATAGACTGCTTGACCCTTCAGGACATTCCGTTCCTCAGATGGGCTGCGATCCGAAAAGTGACATCCCCCGAATGGAGCGTTGGACGATTTGACGGAACCAGACAGCGGCAGGGTTACGGCAATTCTTCGCGCGATCGAACCTAGCCGTTCTGCCTATTTCGGAAACAAGAGCGTCAGGCTGGCCGGCACTCCGAGGTCCTTCGGCCCCGATTCCGGCGACACGGCATAGTAGCGCGCCGACACACCGGATGGACAAACCCGACATTGCGCTCTCCACGATCGCCGGGCCGGCAACACGGTCGTCCAGTCTCGCTTTATGTCAAGAACGGCTCACTGGCGGCATGGGTATCGCGATCTACAATGCGCAATTCGCAGAACACCCTTCATGGCACTGGGCAGTTCGAACGCGTTTGCCATGAAAAAACCCTGCCCGTTGCGGGGCAGGGTTAAGTTCTTCTCCTCGCCTTCGGAAGGTTCCGAAAACGCAGCCAGTAGGGCATGCAGCCGCGCCTGAGTCAAATCGAGCGATGTATTAGCAAGATCATAGGCAAGTATTCATGTCAGTGATACTGACACAAGAACTGTAAAGTCGCCCGGTGTTGCATCTTTGCTATAGCCGATCTTGGCTATACCTCCATACTCTGCCCTTGTGACTCCTCGCACAAGGTGAACACTCATGAAAAACCGTATTCTTGGCCTGCTTGCTGCAACCGCCCTCTCAACGGCGGCTGTCTCGTCCGTATCCGCTGCTGACCTGCCGATGCGTGCCGCGCCTCCACCGATCATCGCGACTGTTCCGGTCTTCACCTGGACCGGTTTCTATGTCGGTGGCAACCTCGGCTGGGGCTGGCGGGACGACGATAACGAAACCGTGGTGCTGACCGGCCCTGGCGTTCCGGGAGGCTTGGTAGGAGGCACGCTGAACTTCGGCAATGGGAACGACGGCAACTTCCTCGGTGGTGGCCAGATCGGCTACAACTACCAGATCGGCTCGTTCGTGGTCGGTGTTGAGGCCGACATCCAGGGCATCGCAACAGACGACAACGATGCGGTGTTCATCCCGGGGCCCGGCTTTGCCGGCGGCACCTTTGTGCCCGGCGAGTTCGAGGACTCGGCCGATTGGTTCGGCACGGTGCGCCTGCGCGCTGGTGTCGCCTTCGATCAGTTCCTGATCTACGCCACGGGTGGTCTGGCCTACACGGACAACAACACCGGCTGGACGGCCGGCGGTGGCGTCGAGTGGGCTCTGCCGGTGAACTGGTTCGGCTCCTCAGCGGTCACCTTCGGTCTGGAAGGTCTGTGGGTCAGCCTCGATGAAGACGATGATAATGATGGCCGCATCGGGACCTTTACGCCGGTGGGGGAAGCGCCCGTTGATGTGTTCCTGCCGCGGGACAATGACGAGCAGGACTTCTTCGTCGCCCGGGCCAAGCTGAACTTCAAGTTCGGCACTTACTAAGATCACCGCAGCAACAGCAACTGACGAGGCCCGGGGCAACCCGGGCCTTTTGCTGGCTGAGAGCCAAGAAATGGTGCGACTTTCTGACAAGCGGCAGTATGGACATGGGCGACAAGTGCCGGTGAGCCCGGAGATCTGCAGCCCAGTCCGGCGTGGTGGTCGCATGGATGCCGAGTGCGGCGAGCAACATGAGCTCTCCTGCTTGGGAGCCGTTGCAGGACCAGCTTGCCACCCCTGGCGCAGGGTTGCCTTGACAGACGAGATCGTGCCTTCCTCGTCGGGCCCAATCAGCCGCGAGTAGCCCGCCACGTCGGCGCATACGATCGTCACCAGCTTGCGCTCCATAGAGCGCTGCATGAAGCGGTTCAATCCGCCGTCTGAAGCCTATCCCCAAGGCATCGGCGGAGGAAGACATTGCCCGCACCGTGACCTGCGGACAGATCCAAGCACAGGGCGCAAGATTGCGCCCGAACAGCAGCTCATGGCACGCCTGAGGGCAATGTCACGGTAACCTGAAGAAGCCGCAAGCGGGCTTGCTTGGCTGGTTTCACACGAGCACGCCCGCCGCGGCTTTCCATGCCGCCATGGTTTGTAGACGGTGAAGGTGGGTAGCGAGGGCAGACTGGTGTGAGTGGGATGGAACGAATAGATTTCTGACAGTCGAAAAGACTGAGGTGAACCGCTGCAGGCCTGCCACAGATCGAAAGCCCTGCATCACTCTCTCCCGCTTCCTCAGCGGGAGATGCGAATTCTCAGCCCTGTTGTCCAGACCCTTATGGGACCGGTGCCCGACCGTTGGCATGACCTGCCTGATGGCGGCCCCATATGAGGGCAGCTTGTCGGTGACGATGCGCTTCGGCGCCATGCCCTGCTTTCTCATCAGTCGAGTCAGCAAGCGCTTGGCCGCTTTGGTGTTGCGCCGGCCCTGGACGATCTCGTCGAGCACATAGCCATCCTGGTCGACAGCGCGCCACAGCCAGTGCTTCTTACCCGCAATACTGACGACCACCTCATCCAGATGCCAGACATCATGCGGGCGCGGTTGCTTGCGCCGGAGGCGCCGGGCATACTCCGGACCGAACTTCTTTCCCCATTGCCGGATCGTCTCATAGGAGACAACGATGCCGCGTTCGAGCAGCATCTCCTCCACGAGCCGCAGGCTTAAGGGAAACCGGAAGTACAGCCAAACGGCATGGGCGATGATCTGAGGTGGGAACCGATGGCGCTTATAGCTGACGGAATTGCTCATGCCGCCGCTCTTAAGCCATAAGCCTCTGACCAAAAGTTACTGTGACATCACCCAAGAAAATGTTACACAAAATTCACGCCATCGGGTCCATGTGCATGCCCTCACTCTGGCTTCTCGGGTCGTTGGGCGAGGACTTCATCGATAAGACCGAAGTTCTTGGCCTGATCGGCCGACATGTAGTTGTCCCGGTCGAGCGCACGCTCAACAGTACCGAAGTCCTGATGTGTGTGCTGGACATACACCTCAATGATTCGCCGTTTCAGTTCCTCACTTTCGCGGGCATGGATTAAGATGTCTGTGACCTGCCCCTGATAGCCGCCGGAAGGTTGGTGCACCATGATGCGGCTGTTCGGCAGAGAGAACCGTTGCCCGGGGGCACCCGCTGCCAGCAAAACCGATCCCATGGATCCCGCTTGTCCGACACACAGCGTCGACACTGGGCAGCGAATAAACTGCATTGTGTCATAGATCGAGAACCCAGATGTAACGACCCCTCCTGGTGAGTTGATATAGAAGGAGATCTCCTTGTTCGGGTTCTCAGCCTCGAGAAAAAGCAGTTGGGCTACAATGAGAGAAGCGGAAGTATCATCCACCTGTCCTGTGAGAAAGACAATGCGCTCACGCAGCAAACGGGAGTAGATGTCGAACGAGCGCTCGCCGCGGCTCGACTGCTCAATCACCATAGGGACAAGTGTGTTGTTGTAGACGCTGATCGGGTTTTTCATTTTAGCCTCCAAGGTCCAGGCATGTGTTCGCTACCCCCGTTCGGGCTTTTCCAGACGGGCTATTGGACGAACGTCAGTGATGTGCGAGTTAGGCTGCTCGACGCGTCGAGGTTGCAATCAATAGAGAGCGGCGGACGAACAGGCTGGAACGAGCTTGGATCTTACGGCCATACATGCGCCCCTGCGGCCTGATACAGCTGAGGGTACGCCCAGTTGCTGTCATTGCTACAGGCTGTGCAGGCATATGGACGTCGCCCCTGTCGTGGGTGAGCTGCAGGCGCGTGCCATTGCCTGGCGTACGGGTGAGTTCGAAGGTCACAACCGTATTGAGCGGCTCCTCCGGAGTTGCCCCTGGGCTCACCCAGGAATAAGACAGGCGCTCATAAGGAATAGCTTCTAGGATTTGGCAGGTGACCGGTCCGCCTTCCCCTGGCTCGAGTTGCACCGTAAACCTCGTGTCCATCTCAGGCCGCAAGGTGTTCGGTCCGAGCCACTCAGTGACGAGATCAGGGTCCGTCAAGGCCTGCCACACGAGCTCGGGGCGTTGCTCCAAGTCGCATTCGATGATGATCCCCGTGTCCGTTGCATCGGGTCCCATGGGCTGTGTCACTGATCCATCCTCCTCAGTAGATCCTTGAGTCTCTCAATTCGCTTCGGCCAGAAGGTGCTGTAAGTGTCGACCCAGTTGACCAGCGGAGCCAACGCTTCAGGATTGGCGCGGTAGTAGGCGAACCGGCCCTCCCGTCGCTCCTCTACAAGGCCAGCAGCTCGCAGCGCCGCCAAGTGCTGGGAAATGGCTGGTTGAGAGACGGAGAACCCCTCCCTCAGATCCGACACGCTCATCTCACGCGCGACCAGCCGCTCGAACAGAGCTCGGCGGGTCGGATCGGCAAGGACACGGAACAGCTCGGCCTCAATCATGCACAACATATAAGCTGACACTTATATCTTGTGCAACCCCTTTCCCGGATTGGGGTCTCGCGTGAGGGGAGGGGGCTTGGAACAGGGCATGTCACGGCAACCTGATGAGGTTGCAATTCGGCTTCACACGACCTGTACGCGTCCGCCGAATCCGGAGCGAAAGAGAGCTTCGTGGGCATTCTGATCCGGGTCATAGCAGCAGTCTCCGACCAGGCGCACGTCATAGTCCTCATCACAGGCACAGGCGACGCTTGAAAGAACAACGCCGGTCGTGCTGATCCCGGCCATCACGAGGGTGCTTACGCCGCGAGTCCGAAGGTCGGCGCCTACCGACGTGCCATAAAAGACGCTAGCCCGCGGGCATGCATAGAAAAGGTCGCCTCGTTCGATAGCAAGCCCTTCAACAGGCATACCAGTACGAAAGCGGCCGGTCGACAAATAGGGTGAAATTTGGCGGTTAGTCGCTGGCGGCGCATGTTCATACTCTTCGCCGAGCGAAAAATTGGGGAACAGCACCGGACGGCCAGTGACGCGCCAGCGCTGGATCAGAGCGTTACACCGCTCCAGCAAGGGCGATGGTTCTTTACCGAAGAGGATATCGAACACGTCGACTTGATAGTGCATAATAACGAGAGCCGCTCTATCAATGTAGCTGTCCTGGAAATCGATTGGCATCCGTATCCTCCAAAATTTGCTTTGAATTCAAGGCCGTCGGGTGTGACGGCTTGGGTAGAATCGCTTGGGCCGCTGGACAGCCATCAACCGTTTAGATCAAGGCGATCTGCTTGCGTCGACTATGAAAATCATCGGCTGGCATGGTCTGGAACGGCATTTAGGAGCCAGCTTACCTAGATTGTTCGCGAATGAAGCTCACAAGATCATTGTTCAGGCGTTCTTTGTGGGTGAAATATAGCCCGTGCGGGCCACCCTCATATACCGCCAGACGGGCTTGAGGGATCAAGGCTGCGGCAGGGCGTCCGGTGAGCGCGAGTGGTGCCGAGGCATCGCAGTCGCCATGCAGGATCAATACCGGCACGTCTTATGACGTAAGCTCCGGCCGAAAGTCGGTTTTCACCAGGATCCGGTTCAACTCGCCAGCCGCCTGCAGCGAAGTCTGGGTCATCATCCGGACGGTCCACTCGATCATGGCCCGCGAGGTGCCAGGCACAAAGTAGGGCTCGGCATTCGCCTCCGCCCAGCCAGCGAAATCCCTTAAGAAGGCATTGCGTGCCTGCGCTAAGACCGGCTCTGGGACTCCGGCGGGGTTATCATCCGCTTGCAGCAAGTACGGGATCGCCGCCGGCGCGACCAGCACCACCCGAGCAACTCGGCCCGAGCCATGCCGAGTCAAGTATCGCACGATCTCGCCACTGGCCAAGGAGTGTCCGACAAGCGTGACGTTCTCCAGTCCCAGTGCGTGGATGACATCCGCAAGATCGTCCGCGAGCGTATCGTAGTCGTAGCCCCGGCCGGGGTCGCTTGAGCGCCCGTGCGCTCTCCGGTCATAGGCGACGCAGCGGAATCCTTGTCGTGACAGGGGTTCCATCTGGTAAGCCCACATGCCTGAGACGAGCGCCCAACCAGCAAGGAACAGGATCGGGTCACCCGCGCCCCAATTTCGGTAGAACAAGGCAGCACCTTGTGCGGTCATGATGGTGTTCGGGCCCAGACTGTGGGCCTCTGTGGCGGCAATCATCGGCTCAGCCTCTGTCATTGTAGAACACGACACTTGGGTCAGGCGGCAGCTGGTACCTGATCGAGGAAACCGACCACACTCTTCAGGCGCCCATCCTCGAGAGTGGCGAAGTCGGTGCCCTTGATGGGCCCGTCACTGCCCTCAGGACCAAGCTGCCATGAGAAGCGCACCTGGTGGCCGTAGCCGTCGGGTTTCCCCAGGAGAGCAAAGCGGAAACCAGGGAACCGAGCGTGCACGCCCGCAATCGGGCCATCGATCTGATCATGGCCTTGTCCCTGCATGAGCGGGTCGAGGTAAGTGCCGCTCTCGCTCCAGAGGTCGGTCAGCAGGGCCTTACGACGTTGCGGATCAGTCTCGTTCCAGAGGGCGACGTAGCGAGTGGCAATCGAGGCAGCGTCTGTCATAGGAGGTCTCCTGGTGGATGGTGGGATCCGCCCCGGCGTGAGCACCATGGCCGAGGCACGGTATGGCGTCGATTACGCCTCAGGTAATGAGATGATCTGCTGGCCCGCTGGCCAGGGCGTCAGCCTCACTACATCGGCTCAGGTTGATTGCTGACCGGCACAACAGACCTAGATGCCTCGAAGTCAGTCGCGCGGCCGGGATGGCATGATGTGATCGCGCTGTTGAGCTCCATCTGTGGGAGCGTCCGTGCCGAACTTTGAGCAAGCGACGGCTCCGGATCTCAAATCGACCAGAACTCCGAAGCGCCCTTCGGCAGCTGCGTGAGAGTGCGATCAAAGGCCTCCTCGTCAATATGCCTTCGCAAGGCAAGGGCAACGTCCCTGATGGCTGTGTCAGGCGCAAAGTTGTGGTCTGCCCGCAGCCCCTGCACTTCCGCTGCCATGAGCCGACGGTCTCCGAATGGCTGTCTCGGCTCATCGATGTCCCAGTCCGTGAGAAATATGACCCTCAGAATGGGAGGAAGCACGTTGGCAAAATTGATTGTTTGTTTCACATCCAGCCGCCGGCGAAAGGTTTGTAGGACAGCCTGCACCATCGTATACACCTGATTGCGTGTCGCGAGTCCGGAGAGATCTCGCGCATCAACGAGAAACCTCTCGAAGTCTTCTGAAGCATGCTGAAGATCCGTTGGGATGGTCATGATGGCTCTCTGGCAGGTTTATAGTTGGGTTGCGATCGCCAGTTCAGATGCCTCAACCTGTTATGGCTCTGCTCTGACTATTGAGCCAGGTAGCCGCCATCAACCGGAAGACTGGCTCCTGTGATAAAACTTGCGCTGTCCGAGGCGAGAAACACCGCAGCCGCGGCCACTTCAGACGGCTCGCCGATGCGGCCGATCGGGTGAAGGCCAATCATGTATTGGTCGACGTCGGCACCGAGGTCGAGGTGCGAGCGAACACTGGTTCTCGTGTAGCCTGGCGCAATGGCATTGACCCGCACACCATGCCGCGCCCCCTCCAGCGCAGCGGCTTTTGTAAGGCCCTCAATCGCATGCTTGGCCGCAACATAGGACCCACATTGGGGAAAGCCGACTGCGCCATAGACCGAGGTCGTGTTCACGATGACGCCATATCCCTGCCCAATAAAGTGGGCCATTTGGTACTTCATGCACAGAAGCGTGCCACGAACGTTGGTCTCAAAGACCTCGTTGTAGTTCTCTACGGTTTCGTCAGCGATCAAATTGGGAGAGCCCAGAACCCCTGCATTGTTGAACGCGATGTCGAGGGCCCCGAAGCGGGTAAGGCAGCCCTGAACCAGTTGCTCAACGTCGCTGGGCGCTTTTAAATCGCACGCAATGAAGTGAGCCTTGCCTCCTGCGGCAACGATCGACGCGACGATCCCATCTCCGACTTCACGCCGGCGTCCGCTGATTACAACGCTGGCTCCGACCTGAGCAAAAGCAAGAGCGGTCGCCTCCCCAATGCCGCTGGTTCCACCCGTGACAAGCGCAACGCGGCCCGCCAGTACCTTACCTCCAGCCTGCTCATTGGCACCGACAGAAAGGCTATTGAGGGTACTCATCGTTTATCCTTTATCTTCGTCCCATCGACGATATGCCCGGGAAGCTAGAGCAACGTTCAAGCATGATCGATTACCCCACAGGTAATCGAACCGGAGCCAGGTAACCCGGCAGCGGATGTTGCCGTATCGGCCCGACGCCTTCCCGATAGGCTCCTCTCGAGGCTTAGGGCGACTGCCGACTGGCTGTGGCTCCTATGACAAGGCAGTGGCGCCCGCTGCCTTGAGGATTAAGGCGATACTGCTGCGTGCGATGCGCTCTAGTTCTGGCCGGGCCGTACCGGCACGGGCGCGGGCTGCAAGGCTGTGCTGCAGGGCGGCGAGCATGTCGGCGACTGCATCGATGTCGGTCGCGGGCGGCAACTGAGTGTCATCGCGCGCCGCCGCGATCCGCTCACGGAACCGTGCGTCAGTGCGTCCGAGAGCGGTAAACAGTTCCGCGCCGATCACCGGGTCGGCTGCGGCCTCGCCGGTGATGACGCTGAGGACGGGGCACCCGAGCGGGCGATCGTCACCTTCCGAAAAGATCGCGACGAGCGTCATGAAATAGCGATCAAGCGCCTTTGCAAGCGAGGGTTCGTCGAAGAGGGCGCTGTCCCGGCATTCAACACTGTCCTCGACATATTGTGCGACTGCCCGGAGATAGATGGCGCGCTTGTCGCCGAAGGCGGCATAAAGGCTCGGCCGAGCCATTTTCGTCGCTTCCGATAGGTGGTCAAGCGATGTGGCGGTGTAGCCGCGACGCCGGAATTCAAGGAGTGCGGCGCCGAGCGCAGCCTTGGCATCGTATTGGCGGGGGCGCCCACGGGCGGATTTATCTTTCATTTTTGTACCATATCGCAACAACTTCATTGCGCAACATTTTTATGCGAGTTAGTCTAAAAATCAGCGCCGTGAAAAGCAATCCCTCTCGAAGCGCCGGGTTTCGGATGGACTCGTGTGTCGCGCTCTGGGCCGCGTAGGCGAGCCGAGAGTGCGCCTTTCCACCGCCTTGATAGAAGGACAACTGATGACTGACAAAATCCGCATCGGCATTAACGGGTTCGGCCGCATTGGCCGGACCGTGCTACGGGCTGCAATGGCCCGAGAGGGCGTCGAGATCGTGGCGGTCAACGACCTGCTGCCAATCGATCATCTTGCTTATCTTCTCAAATACGACAGCGTGCATGGCCGCTTCTGGGGCAGTGTAACTGCCGCGGACAGAGAGCTTGATATCGACGGCCGCACGGTCAGGGCCTTCAGCGAGCGGGAACCGAGCGCGATCTGTTGGGGCGAGGTAGGGGTCGATCTCGTCATTGAGTCAACCGGCCTGTTCCTGACACGGGAGGCGGCAGAGGGACACCTTGCTGCCGGCGCCACCAAAGTACTGCTCTCAGCACCGCCCGAGGACGACACGCCCGTTTTTGTGATCGGCGTTAACGCCACCGACTATGCGGGCGAAAGGATTGTCTCGAACGCTTCATGCACGACGAACTGTGTCGCGCCGCTCGCCAAAGCGTTGAACGACGCTTTCGGCCTTGAAGAAGCGCTGATGCTGACAGTTCACGCGACGACGTCGAGCCAGAACACGGTCGACGGTGTGGCTCGCAAGGACTGGCGTTTCGGGCGTGGCATCCTCGAGAATATCATCCCGGCGACCACCGGTGCGGCGCGCATGGTCGGCAAGGTGGTGCCCGAGCTGAATGGACGGATCAACGGCCTGGCGGTGCGCGTGCCAGTATCGGACGTCTCGATGATCGATCTCACGTGCCGGCTCAGGGAAAACGTGTCTTACAAGGACATTTGCACGATGATCCGGGCGCAGGCGACAAACGCGATGGCCGGTATCCTCGCCTATTGCGATGAGCCCGTCGTCTCGACCGACATGCGCGGGAATCCACATTCTTCGATATTTGACGCGCTCGCCGGCATGCAGACTAAGGGCGGCTTGACCAAGCTCGTTGCCTGGTACGACAACGAATGGGGTTATGCCTGCCGTTGCCTTGACCTCGCAGCGCACATCTCGCGCGCCGAGTAGGCTTCGTTGGCACCGTTGCAGTAACTTGAAAGCGGCATAACGGACTCAGTTTAACAGGCCGCTCAGGCAGCAAGACCGAAGAGCTGATTGACGAGCCGGATTTCGCCTGTCGCTCGACGTTCCCGCTGGATGCAATGGCCGCGGCGGATCATGCGCATGTTTTCAAAACCCGTCAGGGTCGCGGCGGCGGTTTTCATGCTCTGGAAGCCGCGCGTCGGCCGGATCACACGCTTGAGCGCGCCATGATCCGCCTCAAGGATGTTATTCAGATATTTCGAGGTGCGGTGTACCACATCGTTCGGCAGCAGCCCTTCGTTCTGCAGGCGCAGGATGGCCATGGGATACGACGCCAGTTTATCCGTCGTGATGGAGGATGCTGGATAGTGGCTCATCGCCTTTATGGCTTTACGCAGAAACCGATAAGCGGCGTTGGTATTTCGGCGATCAGACAGCATGGAGGCGATCAACCGACCGTGCTTGTCGACGGCGCGAAGCAAGTACCGCCAGCGTCCGCCCACTCGTACATAGGTCTCATCCACCCGCCATGATCCTGAACGATGTCCCTGGTATGGTCGGATCCGCTTCTCGATCTCCGGAGCATAACGCTGAACCCATCGAAAGATCGTGGATGGGTCAACGGCGACACCGCGCTCGGACATCATCTCGGCGAGATCGCGATAGCTGATCCCATACTTGCAGTACCAGCGCACGCACAGCAGGATGATCGTGACCGGAAAGCGGCGGCGCTTGAAGATCGACAACAGGACGGCTCCTCAGGTAGTCGCCCTTTCCTAACCCGCCAAGGTTAATGCAACGGAGCCGAGTTAAGCGTTTGGTGGCCTTTGCTACCTAATGCCGGACAATTACCTCCCGGCATAGGCCATTTCGCACTTCATGCAGGCTAAGGCGCCGCTCGAGAGTAGAACGAGTGTCTGCTCAGGCGAACACATCGAACGTTCCTGCGAGGGCACGCGTAATCGTCTCCTGACACTGAGCTGACCTTGGCAGTTCTAACGTCACATACTTCCCCCACGATGCCGTTGATGACATCATGTGTCTGCCTCTTCCTGGAAAGCCGCATATCTGAGCATTACGAAGCGGAATGGCCGCCGAACCTGGATGCGCTGGCCACAGCCCCGGCCAATCATCGCCTTCTCTTCGAGGAAGACGCAGTGCGGGTGCTGGAGGTTGCCGTCGAGCCTGGCGAGCGCGAGAACCTGCATTATGACCGCTGGCCGAGCATCATGGTCGTGCTGGCCCGGCCAAACTATCGAAACTTCGACGCGGACGGGAACGCGTTTCCTCCATCGGGCGGAACCCCGACCAATCCGTCGCTACCACGGGCTCTGCGCCTGCCCCCACAGCGGCTACACGCCATTGAGGTCGCTGCTGACGCGCCACACAGCTTCCGTGGCATTCGGATCGAGTTCAAGCGCTCGTGGTGTAGAGGTCGTTTGGGCGTCCCATAAAGCGTCCTTCCGAACTCACGTGTCCGCGAGGCAAGCCAGATCACTGCATCGGCACCGGAATCGGCAGAACACTCGATATCTTCCAGCCTCCAGGCGTTTTGACCAAGAGCTGGGTCATGAGGAAGCGGGCAGGCTGGGCCGTCTGACCAGCCGGAGCGATCATGAAGGTGATCGGGACGTAGAGTTGGGCCACTCCCGGCTGGAGCTCGAACACCTTGAGCTCGTCCGTCTTGGGATCGAGAGACCATGTGCCCTGATACAACACCTCGAACCGCTTGAGAGCGGCCTCACGGCCCCAGATCGGCGCTCCCCGAGTAATCCAGAGAAACTGGGGGCTGTCGAGCAGCATGTCGCTAACGGCCTTCAGGTCATGGGCGTTCTGAGCGGCAACGAACTTGCTGAACTGTGCCTTCACCTCATCTTCGGTTCCGGCCTGAGCCGAACCAGCGAAGATCATGAGAACTGCCGCGACCGTGGCGCGTGAACCTGTCCACATGTGAGCCTCCTCCGATGCCAGCCCACAAGGCACTTTACACCCGATCCAAGGCATCCATCAGACCATGATGGGGTACATTGGTATCATACCCAGGAGACGCCTGACTTGGATCAGTTCGGCATTCGGCAGCAAGGACCACAAAGCAGTTCCGGAAGACGATTGTCCCAGACCCTGATCGGAGTAGAATTCCCGACGATCACGTCCATCCGCCATTGGACTCTGGTCGTTCATTCCGCACAACGCGGGAGGATCCCATGCGACAGGTGTTGCTTGGCTTCGTTGGGGCGGTGGCGGCCAGTTCTGCCTGTGACGAATCCTATAGCTTTTCGGCCGTTATTCAGGGTGCATCCCAAGAGCGGACGTCCATCGAATGTGATGGACCAAAGCTCAGTAGGCGGGTGCCGACAGGCTGCATCCTGAGTGAACGGGCCATCGCGTACCCGAACCACCAAAGGGATCGGCACTCTAGCGGGGTTGCCTGTGCGGCTGGGTATTCGATTGTGTTCCACCCGAACGTCACGCTGGCCGAGTGCGTGCTGGATGCTGTGCAGCCGGAGGCGGTCAGCGATTTTACCTTCAAGGTGCCATTGGGGGATTGCAAGGGACGGGTACGCTTCGACAAGACCGGCCGGGTGGACTGCTGATCCAGGATCCGCCGCCGTTCGGCCGGATCGGTTGCTGGCATCACCGGGTCGACCCAAGCAAATAGAGCGGCGTTCCGGATTGTTCGTGTCGCGCAGGATCTCTCGGGAGCCCGCCAGCGTAAGATAGCGAGGGACCGTGACCTTTCGGGTAATGGACCCGCGCAAGCGCGTCGGACTGATCCAACGTCAGGCCGACGGGCCGACATGGAACCAGCCGGCATAGGAACCTTCGAGGATCTCGGTGTCGGGAGGAGGGATAGCCGGCAACCCGCGCCGTCGATCAGTTTTCCGGGTCGATCACCCGGGTTGGGTGTTGACGCATATGCCCAAGGATGACCTTGGCAATCCGCTCGTGGGCAACGCTCGGAAGCGCATGTCCCAACCCGGGAATCTCCACCAGCGTCGCTCCTGGGATCAGGTTGGCGAGATGACGGCCATGCGGCGGTGGGTTCAGCGGATCCTCCCTGCCCTGGATGACCAGGGCCGGGGTCCTGACCCGACGCAGTTCCTCGCCTCGCTTGGTCGGCACGGGCCTGATCCGTGCGTGAGCGGTTGACGGCACCAGCGACCCCGTATGCTCAATAGCGGCGGCTTCGATCCGGCGAAACTCGTCCGGGTCGAACGGCAGCACGTCACCGGCCAGCACACGCCATTGCTCCACCCGGCGCTGAAGCTCGTCTTCAAGCGTAGCTCCGGGCGTGAACATGCGGCCGAGTTCGGCAACCACGTCAGGCCGCGGCGTGGGCAGCGATCCGACAGGTGGCTCTCCGCGCATGGCTCGCAGATAGTTGCCGGCAAAGTCCACGTCGAGGCCGGTCGTCAGCATGAGCGTGAGCGACGACAGCCGCTCGAGATGGTCGAGAGCGAGCACCTGGCCAATCGTTCCGCCCATGGAAAGGCCCACCACGTGAGCACGCCCGACGCTGCAGGCATCCAGGATGGCCACTGCATCACGGGCAAGGTCTTCGATCCCGTAGGGATGCTCGTCGAACGGACGCCGGGTCGAGCGACCGGTATCGCGATGATCATAGCGGATGACCCGATAGCCCTTGTCCGCCAACAATGCGACGAACCCATCCGGCCACATGAAGGCGGACCCGTTGGCTCCGGCCACGAGAAGCACCACGTCTCCGCCCGGCGGGCCGATCTCCTCCAGCCAGAGCGTGACCTCCCCTGCACGGATCAGCTTGCCACGCATTCCCGTTCTCCTTCCTTCCATCCTGACGTTAGGCTCAAGGCGCGACAGCGGCATTGCGGACGAGAAAGCGCTCACGGAACGTCATCGGAACGGCCTCGCCGGAGTCCCTGTTCACCGCATGGATGTGAAGGTGCGGCTCCGTCGTGTTGCCGGAGTTGCCGACCGCACCAATGACCTGACCGAAGGACACGGCATCGCCCGTCTCAACGGCAACACTCCCCTGCTTGAGATGCGCGAGTTCCACGTCGACCATGGCGCACGCGATCATGACATGGTTGCCGGTGACGTTCTCCCGGTCCCGCTGCGGCGGCGTCAGGTCGGCAATCCCGTCCCGCGCGGCACGGACTGTGCCATCGCAGGGACTGACCACCGGCTTCCCGAAGATCTCATAGCGGTCTAGTTCGGCCGGCAGGATGCCATTGGCCCGAAACCCCAAGCGATTGATCCCTGACAGGTCCAAGGCGAAGCGCTGTGCGGCGTGGCTGTTGTGGTAGTTGATCAGCGTACTGTCTCCGCCCTGTCCGACCATGAACCAGCCGTCCCGCAGCGGAAATCCCAAGGCAATGGCCTCGCGCGAAGCAAGGGAGCCCATCGCGATGCGGGCCAGCATGACACCGAGGAAAACGAGCACGAGCGCATCGATGCCATGGCGTCGCCAGTAGGGGCGATCTCCCGGGGCTGTCATTGGCAGCCCGCGGTGGCGCTGCCAGGACACGATCGCAGCCAAGGCGAACAGCCCGCCGATCAGGAACCGGGTGTAGTACCCGAGCATGTCCCAGCGACCGACGAGCAGGATTAATAGGACAATGGCGCCCGCCGTGAGCAGCCTCATGACCCAGCCTAGGCGGCTTTTTTGGCGTGTGTGCCACAGCGAGACCGTGTAGGAGAGTGGCAGGACAAGACACACAAGCGAGAGGGCAAGGATGAGGAGAAACTGCCTGGACACGGTATCTCTCATTCAGATTGCATGACGTTCATGGGCACGGTCCGCGCCCTACCGTGGGACGCGTTATTCCCGGTCCCGCCTCGTGCGGCTTCGGCTCACGCCTGCATCCACGGCGACACCGAGCGCAATCCCCACCACGATCCAGAGCGGCAGGTTGTCCGTGGCCATCCCGACCAGCACGCCGAGCGCAATGCCGATCATGATGCCGTAACCTGTAACAGCGTCTCTCTTCATGGCCGGACGCTGCCGGGCCGGATTGACAAAATGATGGCAGACGGGAAGTACTTCGGTGCTTGGCCCATCCCATGCCCGGGGCCTATGGTGGCCCATGGCCTCTTCTCGTCTTCTCATCATCACGGGCGCGATGGCGGCCGGAAAGTCCACGATCGCTGAGAGACTGGCACGGCGGCTGGACA
This sequence comes from Microvirga sp. 3-52, assembly GCF_018383585.1. GTDB lineage: Bacteria > Pseudomonadota > Alphaproteobacteria > Rhizobiales > Beijerinckiaceae > Microvirga. Next base: position 48,267 of record NZ_JAHAMK010000032.1, on the reverse strand, counting down.
GGTCCGTGCATCTTCGCGGTGACGTCTTCCGCAAGATGATCGTGAACGGCGCCGCGGCCATGGGGCCGGAGCTGTCGCCGGAGGCGGCTCGGCAGCTTGCTCTGCGCCATCGACTCGCCTGCGAGGTGGCGGAGGGTTACCTGGATGCGGGGTTTTCCGTTGTCTACCAGGATATCCTGATCGGCCCAGCTCTCCAAGAAGTCGCCGATCGCCTGCATCATCGTTCCCCGGCGATCATCGTGCTGGCTCCCAAACCCGAGGTTCTCGCCCAACGGGACCAGGATCGGGCCAAGACGGGCTACGGCGAGCACTTTCCACCGTCGGTCCTGGCATCGGCGCTGGAGCGGGAGACGCCGAGGCTCGGCCTGTGGGTGGATACCTCCGACATGTCCGTGGACGAGGTGGTCGAACGCATTCTCAGCGAGTTCGGACAGGATTGAACAGCCCACATCGCAAAGGGCACCTTGGCGGCTCCCAGGTTGCGCGGGTTCATCGAGCATGCAAGACTATAAAGATACACAGTTTTGATCCGTTCTAAACTGTGAGGTCCCGTTGATGCCTAGCGACGACGGCGTTTCCTTTCCCGGGCCTGGCCCGGCAGCGTGTCTGCCTGGGGTGGCTGCTGTTCGGCAAGGGACATCGTCACGTCACGGCGGACGAACTCTATGCCGAGGCCACGACGGCCCGCATTCCGCTGTCCTCGGCCACCGTGTACAACACCCTGCGCCAGTTTACCCAAGCGGGCCTGCTGCGCGAGCTCGCCGTCGACGGGTCCAAGTCCCACTTCGACATCAACACCACCGAGCATCATCACTACTACTTCCAGAGGAGGGCAGGGTGATCGACATGCCGTCCGAAGGCCTGACGGTGACAAACCTGCCCCCGCCGCCAGCCGGCATGGAGATCGCCCAGGTCGAGGTGCTGGTGCGGTTGCGGAAGGTGAGATAGCGGCCAGCATCGGAACCTGGTTCGTTCCTCCCGCCTGATGACGGAGCCGCCACCGGTCGTCACGCGTGATCCGTGGCGTTCGCGGCCTAGCCCAATGGGGTCATTCCTCGAGCGTCGGACCCGTGCGAGAGTGCCATTCCCGCGGACTGGATCGGGATTCTGGATGAAGCGTCGTGATTTCCTGACCGTCGGGGCCGGTGCGCTTGCCGCGACGTCCTTGCCCCATGGGGCCTCGGGGCAATCCGCGGCCCGGCGACGCAAACGCACTGGGTCGGCGACTTCATGCTTGCCCGGACAGCGACGGGCTTGCAGGTTGCGCATCGGGCCGTACCGGACCGGGTCATCTGGGACACCATAGCCGAGGGCAACTTCCTCACCGCCGAGATCGCCACCGCGGACATCCGCGAGTTCGGCACGCCGGAGGGCTCGTTCGAGGTCACCGATACTGTCTCGGCCTCCTTCGGACAGTCGACCATCGAGACCATCGTGGTCGACGGCAACGCGGCGGTGGGGACGGGAAAGCTCAGCGACGGCGCCAGAACCATCATGTACAAGCTGACTTTCGAAGCGGTGTCGACCTCCCACCTGCGCTTCGTCATCACCGTGGATGCGGCAGACGTAAATCGCATCCGCCTCGTTGCCGGATCGGTGGCCGACGAACCCATCTTCGGCTTCGGCCAGCAGCTCACCTACTTCAACCAGAAGGGCTTCGTCCTGCCCATCCTGGTGCAGGAGCACGGCGTCGGGCGTGGCCAATCCGTCATCACCGAGATTATCGACCACTTGGCCAATCGTGGCGGCGGCACACCCTTCGTGACCGAAGCCCCTGTGCCCCATTACCTGACGAGCCGCCTGCGCTCATTGTTCCTGGAGAACACCGAGTACAGCACCTTCGACATGCGCCGCCCCGACCGGATCGACATCAAGGTCTGGTCGGCGGCCATGACGGGGCGCATCCTTTACGGCAGGACACCGCTCAAGCTGATCGAGGCCTTCACCGAATACTCCGGCCGCAGGCGAGTCCTGCCCGACTGGATCCATGAGGGTCTCATCCTCGGAACCCAGGGTGGCACAGAGGTGGTGCGCCACAAGATCGACACGGCGAACAAGGCCGGCATCCCGCTCGCCGGCGTCTGGCTCCAGGATTGGCCCGGCGTGCGCGTCACCGCCACCGGCCGGCAACTCTGGTGGAACTGGCAACTCGACGAGAGCTACTATCCCGGCTGGAAGCAGCTCGTGACGGACCTGGAGAGTCAGGGCGCCCGGATGCTGACCTACATCAACCCCTTCCTGTCGACGGAGGAGGGGCATAACAGCCTCTACACCGAGGCCCTCGCCAAGGGCAATCTCGTCAGGAAGGCGGACGGGACGCCGTTCCTCAACCGGAACACCACCTTCTCCGCGGCACTGGTCGACCTCAGCAACCCAGAGGCTCGCACCTGGATCAAGGGCGTGATGAAGACCGAGATGATCGAGAAGGCGGGTGCCTCCGGCTGGATGAACGATTTCGGTGAGGCGCTGCCCTTCGACGGCAAGCTCCACGATGGCGATGATCCGATGATCTGGCACAACCGCTACGCCGAGGAATGGGCCCGGGTCGCCCGAGAGGCGATCGAGGAGGCAGGCCGAGGCGACGACATCGTATTCTTCGACCGATCCGGCTTCACGCAAAGCCCAGGGGCGGCAACGCTCGTCTGGCTTGGCGACCAGATCCAGAACTGGAGCGAATACGACGGCATCAAGACCGCGGTTGTGGGCATGCTGTCTGGCGGCATATCAGGAGCCAGCCTGATCCACAGCGATACCGGCGGCTACAGCGCCTTCAAGCTTGATGTTGCTGGTCGGGAGATCCCGATCATCGCACGCACGCCAGAGCTCATGATGCGGTGGACGGAATTGAATGCCTTCACGGCCGTCCTGCGCACTCATGAGGGGCTCGTTCCAGCCATCTCGGCCCAGTTCGACTCAAGCCCTGAACTCCTGGCGCACACAGCCCGCTTCGCCAGGGTCTACAAGGGACTGGCGGCTTATCGCAAGCGCCATGTGGCGGCGGCTGCGGCGCACGGCTATCCGCTGACCCGTCACCTCTTCCTCCACTATCCCGATGACCGCAACACGTATGGCCTGCGCTACCAGTATCTGCTTGGCCCTGACCTCATGATCGCGCCGGTCGTGGACAAGGGCGCCAGATCGGTGGAGGTCTACTGGCCGGACGGTGCCGCGTGGGTTGATCTCGGGACGGGTGCCGATGCGGGCAGGGCCGGCGAATAGACTCGGGTACCCGCGCCGCTAGGCAGGCCTGCGGTGTTCCTGCGCAAGGGAGCAGAGTCGGCGAATGAAATCTTCGGCGGGCTCAGAGGTGCCAATGTTCTCAACTGACAGAGCTGATCTTTCTCAGAGTGTGGAAGGGCCGCTTCAGGCACATCCCGAAAGTAGACCGAATGTCAGCTTGAGAGAGGATCACGGGCGTTCCCGATGGTCAGGCGAGTCTCTTGATCGATCGCGTGCTGGATGGAATGCTCATTGAGAGATCTCGTCCGGAGGAGAGGCATGGAAGCCCAAGAACTTCATCGTGGCCGCCTGATTGATCATATTCAACTCGTGGTCAGAGACCTGTCGGCCAGTCGCCGGTTCTATGAGGCGGTTCTTCAGGCGCTGGGTCTTCCGCTTGGTGGCGCTGCCGAGGACTATTTCTGGTGTGACGAGCTTTTTGTGTCGTCCGCCGACAGCGAGGCCGCTCAGGGCAAGCTGACAGGCCGCCATCACCTTGCTTTCCAAGCTCGTGATCGTGCAATGGTTGAAGCCTTCTACCGGGCTGGCCTCGCAAACGGCGGGCAGGACAACGGCGCGCCGGGTGAGCGCCCATACCATCCCGGGTACTACGCCGCGTTTGTGCTCGATCCTGACGGGAACAACATCGAGGCTGTTTATCATGGTCCATCAGACCGCAGCGCTGCTTCCGTGCGAGTCACCTTCTAACGACGCTGCGACTGGACAGCAGGCTTCGGGTCTTTGGCACGTGAGCGACGTAGATCATGAGCCTGCTCGCCTGGCCTAAGCCGTCATCCACGAAGGGCAGGGGAGCTCCAGATAGCGACCCAGAGTAGACTCAAGCCGCCGTCAGTTCAGGCGCTGCCCTCGCATCATGAACTCTGTCGGTTGAGATCGATCAGCCGCCAACCTGCGTGCGTTTCACAGTACCAGATCTGTTGCGGCAATTCCGCTTCCGTCCATTCGCATCGGGAACGAGCTATGCTCGTGGCTGATCTTCCAGATGCCATCGCGACGGCGAAGCACGATCGTGCGACGGTGCCATTGGTCGAGCGAGCCAACATCCTTCTTGATCCCTCGCATTCGCGCCAGGCCGAAAACGACGGCGAGGTCTCCATCCTTAACAACCTGTGGATCTTTCAACTCAACCGTAACACCGTCCTGCCAGGTCGTGAACCATTCCGGGAGTCCCTCCACCGCAGGCGTGCCTGCACCACGATACTCAAGTGGCGGCGGGAGGTCATAGGTCACGACGTCATCGGCCAGGGCCGAGATCGCTGCCTCGGCATCGCCTCGCCCGATCGCGGTTTCCTGGTCTCGCAAGACTTGCAGGATCCGCCCCTCATCATCACTCATATCAAGCCTCCTCGTATCGCATGTCTTCCATCCTGTGCCGGGCAATCGTCGCGCATTGATCATCGATCGCCTTGCGGTAGGCCGGACGCTCGAAGCACCGGGCCTGATAGGCCACCAAGGCAGGGAAATCCTCGAGAACCTTGAGCGACGAGGCGATCTTGAGCACCGAGGACATCATCAGGCCACCAACGGTAAAGCTGTCGCCCACAAGCCACTGGCGCCCACCCAGAGCATCCTGGAGCTCTCCTAGGCGCTTCTTTGCGGCAGCCAGCACTGCCGGGCGCCGCAAGCTCTTCTCCGTCTCGTCCGACATGAAGAACTCGACCTCGGCAAGGTTCATGAGGAAAGGCTCGATGGAGTTGAGCGCCGCGATGACCCACATGATCGTCTCGGCTCGTTGGTTGGGATCACTGGGGAGCAGTTTGCCCGAACGGGTCGCCACGTCGAGCACAATGGCGCCTGACTCGAACAGCGTGGGGCGCCCGTCCTCTTCCATGATCGGCACCTGACCAAAGGGCTGGAGGGTGCGGTATTCGGCCGAAGCCAGTGTCGGCGCATCGACCAGGCGCACCTGATAGGCCCATCCCACCTCGTTCAGGATCCAGCGTCCGCGATGATCGCGGACGCTTCCGGCTGCGAAGGGTGGCACCCACTTCATGGCAGTGATTGTGATCAAGGGAATATCCTCCAGCACATTGGTCTCTCCATCGGATCAGGGGCCATCAACCTCTCGCGAAAACAGCCTCAAGCTTGTCAAGAGCGCCATTCCAGCCCTGCTCATGGCTGTCACGCGAGGCCTGATCCGGCAGGCGGGCATGAACGAAAACCAGTTCGGTCCCGTCCTCGACCGCCTGCAACGAAACCTCCACCCGGGAGGTCTCTCCCGGGTCCGAATCCCAAGTCCAACTCATTGCAAGACGATGCGGTGGATCGTACTCCTCGAAGATACCCGTGCTACCGTGCTCGGTCCCATCCTCCATCCGGAACCGAACATGGAAACGACCGCCCAGGCGAGGATCAACTTCGGCCAGGAGCACCGGCCCTTGATCAGGTCCCCACCAGAGCGCGATGGTCTCGGGATCAACAAAGGCCGCAAACACGGCTTCCGGCGGGGCCTTGATCCGGCGGATGAGGGTCAGGCTCGTCATCGGTTCTCCTGCTTCTCAACGAGGCTGGCGAGACGGTCGAGCCGCTCCGACCAGAAGGCAGAGGTACGCTCCAACCACGCTCTTGCCTCATCCATGGCTTGCGGGGCGAGCGACACCATGACGGTTCGCCCGGTCTTGTGGCGCTGGATCAGACCGGCCCTGGAGAGAACATCGAGATGCTTCATCACCGTCGGAAGGGCGATGGGCAGGGGCGCGGCAAGCTCAGAGATGGACAACTCCGGGGTTTGCGCGAGCCTTTGCAGCATGGCGCGTCGGGATGGGTCCGATAGCGCAGCGTAAGTCTGATCGAGCGACATGATGACAAAACTTCGCTAAGTGGTAAAGTGTTCCGCCGCATCATTCGCAGGAGTGATGGAAGGTCAAGAGCTGGCCTCATCAGGAAAAGGGAACACGCAATGGCCAAGAACACGATCTGCCTGTGGTACGACAAGGACGCCGAGGCTGCCGCCCACTTCTATGCCGAGACGTTTCCGGATAGCGCGGTCGGGGCCGTGCATCGTGCGCCCGGGGACTTCCCATCCGGCAAAGAGGGCGACGTGCTGGTGGTTGAGTTCACGGTTGCGGGGGTTGCCTGCATTGGCCTCAACGGAGGACATGCGTTCACGCACAACGAAGCCTTCTCATTCCAGATCGCCACGGACGACCAGGAGGAGACGGATCGATACTGGGATGCCATTGTCGGGAACGGCGGCCAAGAGAGCGAGTGCGGGTGGTGCAAGGACAGGTGGGGCGTGTCCTGGCAGATCACGCCGCGCGTGCTGACCGAGGCGATGGCGGCAGGTGGGGCAGAGGCCAAGCGCGCGTTCGATGTGATGATGACCATGAAGAAGATCGATGTGGCCGCGATCGAAGCTGCTCGGCGCGGCTGAGATCCATCGAAGATGGCAGCAAGAACGCCGCCATCTTCGGTTTGGAGAACATGAAGTTTCGTGGGACAGCTCTGACTGACGGGCAGGTAAACGTGTCGAGATGGCCTGCGTATGAAGCTGATCCACAGTTGGGTGACCCACAAATCCTTATGCTCTCCTGATTGGCTTTGACGGCGCGATGTCGGAGTGACGAGCAAGCCCTCATGGCGCCACGTCTTGCCAGTTCATTTCCATATACTCATGCGTAACCTTCATCGATTTCGAACAGAGGTGAGCCGGGTGGCCTCGTCCGCCCGAGCTGACAGTCCCCTGACCGCTACGGTGGAACGCATGTTGTGACCTCGAGCGAGCGAAAGATTGAAACGTACTCCGGTGCGGCGAGATGGGTCATCGTGCAAGCGGCATGAATTGGGAACCACCTCAATTCAACATGCTCATCGTTCCGTAGCCGTGGTTCGCCGCCTGCCCAGTTGACGATTTGTAACAGCACGAGCACGCCGCCCTGCGGCAATGGGTGGCGAGAGTGCTTGTCGTAACCAAGCGGCCGGATTCCAATCTCCTCCTCCACTTCCCGCAACAACGCGTCCTCGAACGTTTCTCCCGCTTCAACGTGGCCGCCGATGACATCCCATGTGTCGGGACAGATGGCCTTCTCGGCGCTTCGTCGGCCGAGCAGCAGCATCCCGTCGCGCACGATCAGCGCCCCGACCAGTGCCGCTCCCTGTTCATTCTTGGCGCTGGGAAGTCCTTCATGCATGGGCTAAGGCACCGCCGAGACACCGAAGAGGTACGGATGTGCGAGTACTAGAAGCCCGTAGAGGGTGACGGCGAGCAGCGGCCGCCGCCAGCCGATCTCTCTAAGCTTGAGGCGTTGGCGTCCGGTCGCGATCGCTTGAAAAGGAAGGTTGGAGGTTGCTGCGGCGAACACTGTCCAGTCGTCGCCGTGCGCCCGATGCCGCTTCGCGTCGATGCTCAGCGTGCCTGTCAACGCAAGCACGAGCAGCGCCCCGAAAAATCCCCACGCGGCGACGTTGGGAACTACGAGCATGTGGCCGACCGCAAAAAGGGCTATGCCCCAAAGGAAGGGATGCCTCGAAATCCGCAGCACACCCCGCACGATCCCGCGATCAGAGACCGCCGCACCCATCCCCGCAATGGTCGGGTTGCGAGTTGTTACGCCCGCAACAATGAGCAGGATAGCCAGGAGCTGCAGGGGAAGTTGCAAAATTACGAGGGCCGCATGTGGGGCAAATAGCACCCCGTTCCAAGGGCTGTTGCGAGCTGATAGAAATCCGAGCCACAGCCAAATCAGGCAAGCCAAGGACGCGAGCGCGAACACCCGTCGGAACGGCCTTTCGCCGATCAAACCTACGATGTGGTCACGGACAGAGCTCCCGGAGACGATCCGGTGAAGAGCGAAGAAGGTCAATGCGGCAGCAGCCAGATTCAGCATGTCACCGCATCCGCATGATCAATAAGGCGCAGCAGCCATCGTGCCAGGTTCCGGCCACAGCGCCCGAGCCATGTGGTCTAGGGTTCATGTCAGCCTCCCTGTTTGCGTACCCCCGCTGCGTGTTGGTCAAGGATCGCATTGACGGCCGCAGCAATGAGGCGATCCACCTCCTGGGGCGGAACCTCATTGGCGCCGACGTAGCGGCGGACCGCCGCGAACGGCACGTCGAGGATCGCAAAGTGCGTCGTCAGCCTTGCCGCTTTGGTATTGCTGTCGAACAGCCGGGACGTAAACTCATTCATGACGTCGCGAACCTGCTGACCGAGACGCTCTGCTTCGTCCTGCATCGGCTTGGGCCAGCCGCCGCTCATGAAGTCCTCGCGCCGATGCAGGAGCATGATGCGGGCTCCCGCGAAGTCAGCCCTCACAGTACGCGGCAACGACAGGGCTGCCTCGACTGCAGCCGTGCGAGGATCGACTTCGTCGAGAGCCCGCGCGAACGCATTCTGAAAGAAAGTTGCTTTCTGAAGCCAGAGCCGGCCGAGGAGCTCGTCTCGCGACTGGAAGCGGTGATAGAGGGATCCGCTCGGCGCACCAACCTTCGCGGCGATCTCACCCATGGTGGTCGCACCCGGCCCGCGGACGGCGACGATCTCTGAAGCCGCCTTTAAGATGGCGTCGGGCGTAAACTTGGCTGGGCGGGGCACTGCTGAATCACCTCCGCGCTCTGAGCTTCCAGGTGGGCTGAGCTAATTAGATAATAGATTCTAATATCAAAAACGGGTAACTTCAACTGGGTGGGTCGCCCGAATTCCCAGCTAGAACTCAAGGGAAGGTTCCATGCGCATCTTCCTGACCGGAGCAACCGGTGTGATTGGTCGCCGCGTGGTTCATGAGTTGAGCACGCGAGGGCACCAGGTGACGGCGGTCGGCCGCACCGCTGCCAAATATGAGGCTCTGCGGCAGGCTGGAGCTGAACCTGTCGCCGTTGACCTGTTCGATGTCGAGGGGCTGCGGCGGGCAGTGGCCGGCCACGATGCCGTGGTCAACCTGGCCACCCACATGCCGACCTCAACCACCACGATGCTGTTCCGCAGTGCTTGGCGGGAGAACGACCGGATCCGGAAGGTGGCCTCCCACATCTTGGTCGATGCGGCGCTGTCCGGTGGCGCGAGCGTGTTCGTGCAGGAGTCCTTTGCTCCGGCCTACCCGGATAGCGGTGATCGCTGGATTGACGAGACGACGCCTCTTGCCCCGGCCGCCTACAACAGGACCGTCATGGATGCCGAAGCGGCGGCTCGGCGTTTCACGGATGCTGGCGGTCGCGGTGTCGCGCTGCGCTTCTCCGCCTTCTATGGCCCGGATGCCCTGCAAGTGAGAGATCTGATCCGGTGGGTTCGCAAGAGATGGGCGCCTCTCCCGGGGAAGCCCGAGGCCTACATCTCATCGATCTCGCACGATGATGCCGCCGCAGCGGTCATTGCGGTGCTCGGGGTGCCTGCCGGTGTTTACAATGTCGTGGATGATGAGCCCGTCACACACCGGGCGTACGTGGACGCTCTGGCGGCGGCGCTCGGTGTGCCTTCCCCCAGGCTGCCTCCGACGTGGCTTGAATCCATGATGGGCTCGGTCGCACAGGCATTGAGCCGGTCGCTCCGGATCTCAAACCGCAAGCTTCGGCAGGAGAGTGGCTAGGCTCCGCGTCTGCACAGTGTCCGTGAAGGGTGGCCTGAGGTCGTCATGGCTCTGGGCGAGGAGACACGGCGTCAGAGATCGTGATTGACCAAGCCGCTGACACCAACGGCCGTTTGGATCTGANATGCCCCTTGCGCTGATCAACCTTGTCAATGCAGGCTTACCCGTCGTGGGATGACCTTTGATACCGTCCAATCTCAGCTGGGGCGCGTGGTGAGGCCGGGTGCACTATCTACATCGCAGACTTCCGTCTTACGTCTCGTTCGAGCTATCCCGGCCTCATGCTGTGGGAATGACCCGCAACACCCATCAAATACAACGTCTCGTCCACGTGCCACCTCTTAGTGACAGCTCGCTTTCGGCGGTTGAAGCGCTCAAGCAGTTCGGGCGAGTAGCGGACAACCCAGCGATGCACGGTGGCATGATCAACGCCGATGCCGCGCTCGGCCATCATCTCCTCCAAGTTTCGGAGGCTGAGATTGTAAGCGAGATACCACCGCACACAGAGCAGGATCACAGATCGATCAAAATGTCTGCCCTTGAACACGCGACCCTCCGTCCCTGAACCCGGGGAACAGTAGCTGAAACTCTGAAACAGAAAGTTTGCGACGGATCCCTTTCAGCAGGTGCTCAATGTGCCCCGTTCAACTTCTTCCCACGGCATCAAATCCGATCCTTGGGACGACTGGGAACTCAGAGCCTTAGTTCCATGACTGGCGACCTATGAGGACGGGTTATCAACCCTAGCCTGCCACTTCTCCAGAAGTCACGCCTTTCCTGGGCCATCCGATCCGGAGCCGCTCCTGGCGGAGGGAGCGTTCGCGGTGACGCCTCTGCTGGTGTCGCTACTGCTCGCTTCACCCTTTAGCTCACGCTCCGCCTGATGCCAGAACTCCGCCTCATGACCTTCAAGCCGACCGTGTTGCTCCCAAAGCTCGAAGGCGCGCTGTCTTACCCGGTCCCGTGTCTCATTAGCATGCTGTTCCATATTACAGTCCTTCCTGCGTACTCTTCCAAAAGCATGCGTTCCGAATGATGCCTTATTAATGGTGTTTACCGTATATTATCAATAATAGCTATGAGATTTTTAGGTATTATTCTGGGTTCAAGTGTGCATAATTCATCGACAATGCTTCTTGAATGGCATCGTCAGCGCCGATAGGTACTCGTTTTGCTTAAGTATTCATGTTTAATAATTACGGGTATTCGCAACGGCATCGCGGCGCCGTTCATTATTCCAGGTTCGTATCGCGGGCAGCAGCGGACGGCTTTTATCTGGCAACCTGCCTTTTCCCTAGAACGGATGAAATATGAAGCCGGCACGAATTCTCCTTACCGTTACTCTCCTCAGCATGCTCGGTGTCACGCAAGCGATGGCCGACTGCCAGATCGCCGATGCCAAACTCGAGGAAGCCATCCTGCAAAAGCCCAGGAGGGTTCTTTACCCCTGGCAAGGACAGCATCGTCGTGCCGATCCGGTCCCTCAAGGTCTCACAGGAGCGCGACAGCTTCTTCCTTCCCATGCCCGAGGCGAAGGTGAAGACCATCCCGCTCATGCCCGACCAGGACTATAAGTGGCTGTCGAATGAGGCATGGCGCACCCGGAACGACGCGCTCTTTGCGGGCCGGCCATAACAAAGGCACAGGCTTGCGCCGACGCTTCAGTGCCACGAGCGCTCGTTCGTGGCGCTCTCAGCCCTCACGGCGCAGCGCTCGGATGAGCTCAAGCAGTTTTTCAGGACGAACGGGCTTTTCGACGAAATAGGCGCCCTCTGGCAAGTCCCCGGGTGCGGGGGCCACGCGTCCGGATGCGATCACGACACCGATATCCTGTCGATCATCCCGCACTCTGCGGGCCAGCTCGAAGCCGTTGATGCTCCCGCGTGGCATCTCCACGTCCGTGACGACCACCTGGACGTCCGGAACAGCCGCTAGAATACGGAGCGCCTCGTCCGCGTGAGCAGCCTCCATGACCTTGAAACCGGCATCATCCAGCACGTCCACCAGCATCATGCGGACGAGAGCTTCGTCCTCGACAACGAGAATGAGCGCGCGAATGTCTGATTTCTTCTCAGGCATGTCGAATGGAATAGCGATCAATCCTCTTCGTTCCTAAGGGCAAGATCATAGTCGCCCGGCGCGACCCACGGCTTCAATCCGCGTCACCACCTGTTGCGCCATATGGATTGTGTTCTGCGGCCTATTGGGCCGCTTCCGGGAACGAGAGCGTCACCACGAGCCCAGCGTCATTCCGAATATCGATCTCACCCCTGATCTGCTGAACGAGCGACCGAACAAGGCCATAGCCGAGCGATCCTTCCCGCAGGCTCGACATCCCGATCCCATCGTCCTGGACGATCAGTTCAACCCATCCCGGCTGGCTGCGGCGCGCCCGGACGAGGATCGTCCCGGACCGTGGTGCCGGGAAAGCATATTTGACGGCGTTGGTGATCAGTTCGGTCAGCACGATGCCGAGCGGCACCGCCGTGTCGGCGTCCACCAGGATCGCATCCTCCATCTTCGCCTCAAGTCGGATGCGGTCGTCGTTTTCCGTGATCGGTCTTAACGCCTCGCACAGATCCGCCACGTACACGGAGACATCGACCTGTTGAGCCTTTTCCGACTTGCTCAAGAGGTCGTGCACCCGCGCCATAGCGTTGAGACGCTCCTGAGCCTCCTCGAACAGAGCCCTGACGGCCGGATCCGGCTGCCGTCGGCCCTGGATGGCGAGGAGAGACGCTGCTATGGCAAGGCTGTTCTTGGCCCGGTGGTTGACCTCGACCAGCAGCATCTCCCTCTCGGAGACCAGAGCCGACAGCCTGACGGTGGCAGCTTCCAGCTCCCGGGTTCTGGCGGCCACACGGGCTTCCAGTTCCGCGGTCAGCGCACGAAGGTCCTCTTCGGCATCGTAGCGCCGGGTGATGTCGAGGTAGGAGAGAAAGTGATTGGTGACGGTGCCCTGGCCGTCATCAATGGGACTGGCGAACAGCATCGCCCGAAACGGGGTGCCGTCCTTGCGGTACTGGAGGATTTCCAGCGTCTCGTCCCGCCCCTCCATGGTCGCCGCCTCATAATGGCGGATGGCCTCAGGGTCGGTGCCTTCGCCATTCATGAAGTGTGGGTCCTGTCCGAGCAGCTCGTCCATGCTGTAGCCCGACAGTTTGACGAAGGACTGGTTAGCAAAAACAATCGGATTGCCGGGCAGGGTGGCGTCGGTCACGAGCATGGGCATGCGGGTGCGGCGGACAGCCTCGACGAACAGGCCGCCTTGCTGCCGAACGGCTTCGATGTGACGCTCAGACACAGTTCGTTCGGCGGTGTCCACCTTGTTCTCCTGAAACTCGTTCATGACCAACCCGGTAGTATGTGAATGCAATAAGGGGACTTGAGGTGTTCAGCCGATATCCCGGCTCAGCTCACTTGCGCGCCTTTCGGGCGGCATAGCGGGCATCGCGGGCTGCCTTTTGCTCGGCTTCCAGAGCAACCTGACGCTGGGCGCTCTCCGCGCTCTCTACAGCCTCGTTGGCTTCCTGAGCAAGGCGCTGCTCCTGTTCGGCCGTTTGCTGCGCCTCGCGCTCTGCGGTCTCGCGGATCTGCTGGGCGATCTTGGCAGCCTCGCGTTCGGCCAGCCGTGCCTCACGCGCCGTGCTGACAGCCTGGCGCGCTGCTCGGCGCTCGGCAACGGCGGGATCATCCGCACCGGGCTTTGCTCGGACGCGCTCCAGCGTCGCCTTGCGGGCATTCTGCGCCGTGCTTAGCCGGTCGCCAAATCCCTTGTCTCGGAAACCATTCATGCTCTGATCTCATACTCTCGGACGGCACGCTCCGTCACACCCGATTTGATCCGGTATGAGACTTCGCCCGTCTCATCAGCCGGCATGAGGCGCACGACCTCGTAGATGCCGCTGCCGCTGGCGCGGCTGTCCGCAATCGGCGCACGGACGAGGCGCACCATCTGACGGATCTTATACCTGTGAAACATCTTGGTTCTCCAGCGTGTGACTGCGCAGCAGCAGCCCTATGAGGGCAAACAAAAAGGCCGCTCCCGGGGGGAGCGGCCTCGATGGCTCAGTGCAGACTAGCTTGCACCGAAGAGACTGGCTTTATGCCGTCTCGATGTTGTTGACGGCGATCTTGCCGGAGCGGCGGTCTTCGGCCGTGTCGAAGGCAACCTTCTGGCCCTCAACGAGGTTGCGCATGCCGGCGCGCTCCAGAGCGGTGGCGTGAACGAACACGTCCTTGCTGCCGTCGTTGGGCTGGATGAAACCGAAGCCCTTCATGTCGTTGTAGAACTTTACTGTGCCCGTAATCATGGGGGTAACCTTTCGCGGTTTTTGCAGATGCACGTGAGGGGAGAGCGCGCAGAAGCGCGGCCTCAACTCGGTTCGTCGATGTAATGGAGAGAAAGTCCGAACGTGCGCCTGGAAAGACCAAAAGCGAAACGACCCGATTGTCCGGCCAAAATCCGATAATATTTATATAGAACACTTCATGAAAAATAGCAAGTACTGGATGATGCTGCCATTTGTGTGCGACTAAATTATCGCTATCCTAGTTAAGACGTAGTTTTAGATGTGAAATGCGGGAGCGGAAAGTGCTGCAATACTGATAGGAACAGCTACGCTCAATCCAATCGATGGTGAATTGATATAAGTCCCGTTCCGCCAGAAGGACACATGACGTGGCCACGGATCGGCCTGGCACTGGAAGTGCTCCGGACCCCACCTGGGTCCGGTAGGGTGCTCACCCTTCACCACGCAAGGCGTTCAGAAGGTCCACCAACTGGGCCATCCTGTAGGGCTTCGAGATGACGATCCCTCCGGGCACAGGCTGCAACTGCTCCGCATACCCGGTCACGTACACGACTGGGAGATCCGGGAAGCGCTGGCGGTACGCTCTGGCCACTTCCCAGCCATTAGCCTCAGGCATGCGAATGTCCGTCAGCAGGGCATCGACGGCAATGCCGGTCTGCAAAAGCCGGAGGGCCTGTCCCCCACTGGCAGCTTCCATGACCTCATGACCCGCTTCCTCCAGCTCAGTCACGGCCATATCGCGGATGAAGGGATCGTCCTCAACAACCAGAATGTTCATCGCACCCACCTATGCCTGCCGCCGGTTCGGTAAGATCCTGAGGCCCGCGAGAGCATGGAGAAGGGCCGTATGTGTGGATGGCTTTTCGACCCAGACAGCGTCTGTAAACTCCTTCAGGGCTTGCTTGTCCTGCAGATGGCCCGACCAAAGCACGAAGCCCACGCCCCGCCGGGCGAGTTCCGCGGCAAGATCCCGACAGGTGCCATCCTTCAGTACGGTATCGAGCACAGCAAGATCTGGCGTTTCACGCTCAAGCCAAGCCAAAGCGGCTGCACAGGTGTCGAACGGCCCGACGACGGCGTAGCCAGCCTCCTTCAGGTCGTCCTGGAGGTTCATGGCTACAAGAGCTTCATCCTCCACGAGGAGAACAAGACAGCGGTTCTGGGGGTATTCGGACATAAGGGTAATCCTGGCGCAAATTGAAGTGTCCGGGCGGGACGACCATCGAAGCGCCAAGAGGCCAGTCCGGGAGCGTTTCCCAGACGGCGAGCCTCTCTGTAACACGCTCTACCGGAATCGCCTAAACCAGCTCTCCGCCTTTGAGCGAACGACTTTGTGCGCTGCAGCAACCGACTGGCGTCTGGGGCGTTCTCCCCGATCGGCCCACATGGAGAGCCAGCATGTCCCGCACTGAGACGAGAGACGAGACAAGCTCGCGCAACCCGACCAGGGCCGTGCTTCGTTCCACAGAACCGCAGCGGCCAAACACCCAGCGGCATGGGCGGACGATGGCAAGGTCGGGCGGTACACCTCGTCCCAAGCAGAGCTCTCATGCGAGCCACTGGCGTTGGCTTGCGCCCGTTCTGGCGGGCTCAGCCGCAGCACTGGGCGCCGCCGTTCTGTACAACCGGCAGAAAGCCGGAACTGCCGAGCGCAAGACGCCGCCGATGGGCCGGTTTCTCGATGTTGATGGCGTGCGCCTGCACTACATCGAGCGCGGCCAAGGCGAGCCTGTCGTGCTGATCCATGGCAACGGCACCATGATCCAGGACTTTACCGTCAGCGGTCTCGTGGACCGGCTGGCGTCCCGCTACAGGGTGATCGTGATTGATCGTCCTGGTTATGGCTACAGCAGCAGACCTCGCCAGCTCTGGACCCCACGGGCCCACGCGAAGCTCTTCCGGCGTGCCTTGAAGCAGCTCGGCGTTGAACAAGCAGTCATCCTAGGGCACTCCTGGGGCACCCTGGTCGCGGTGGCCCTTGCCCTGGAATATCCGGCGCTGGTTCGCAGCCTCGTGCTTGCCTCAGGGTACTACTACCCGACCTTGCGGGCCGACACGTTTCTGTTCTCCCCGCCGGCTGTTCCCGTGATCGGCGACGCGATGCGCCACACCATCTCTCCCCTGATCGCCCGCGCGATGCTGCCGGGCCTGATCAAACAGATGTTTGCGCCAGCGGAGGTCCCGGAGCGGTTTGATCGCCTATTCCCGAAGGAGATGATGCTGCGTCCGTCGCAGCTTCGCGCCGCGGCGGAGGACGCAGCCCTTATGCCTCCGTCAGTGATGGAGCTCCAGCATCACTACAGCGAGCTCCAGATGCCGATCACGATCATCACAGGTGCCGACGATCAAATTGCGGATGTCGGCCGTCAATCGGAGCGCCTGCATCGGGAGCTGCCACAGAGCGAGTTCATCGCGCTCCCTGGACTTGGCCACATGGTCCATCACCTGGCTCCAGATGCCATCATTCGGGAGATCGATCGTTTGACGCAACAGTCCAAAGTCTGAACACACTAGCAAGTCCTGTGCCCGGGTACTCGCGGCTTCAGAGGTAATAACCTCCAAACATCTGCAACAGCGACCCGCCGACAAGTGAAAGCATCAGAAAAAAGACGAGCAGCAGGAACATCGCGAGGATCACGAAGCGCATCAGACAGCCGCCGAGTGCCGCCCCCGCCGCTGGAGCTTCCGAAGGGGTGTAAGCTACTCCCCCGGACTTACGGCCAGTCCGCGCAGCGGCCCGGAGGATTTCCAGCATCCTTGCCGTACGGAAGTCGCGCACTGAGGCGCGCTCGTCGCCTGCTTCAACCTCCAGGGCAGGAGATTTCCCCCGTTCTCTGCGGCCCCAGGGTTCGGCACTCGGCCTAGGTGGTAGTGGCGAAGGATCGGCTCTCGTGGGCGTAGGGGAGGTGACTGTCGCCCGCAGCCGAGCAGGAGCGGCAGGCGGAATAGGCTTTGCTGGCGGACGAACTGGGTCACCGAACTTCGCGCCGCACTGCGGACACGCGGACGTATCCAGCCAGCGCCCGGGCTTATGGTTCGTGCAGTAGTAGCGGACTTGCGCCTCGTGGCATGCATCGCATTCGCCTGGAGCCGTCTTTGAAGTGCCGCAGTTCGGGCAACGCAGGATTACGCCGGTCATCGATGGGAGTCCTGGATTGTTTCACTCTCAGGGCTGCCGGAATCGGGCTCCGGATAGACCTCACGGATGATGTCCGCAGGAATGTGCAGCCGATACACTCGGGGGAGCCCACCTTCGACGAATTGCGCCATGGTGGGAACGCGCTCGTAGGGGCCGAAGCTCTCACGGCTCAATCGGCGGGAGAGCGCTACGGTCGTCAGAACCGGATGAGCCCGATAGGTTGGATAGGCGGCGTATCTCTCTTCCACATGATCGTGGCCGCGCACCATGTGAGTGACCGGCCGTCCCAAACTGGCGCTCAGGGAACAGAAAGCGGCGAAGTCCTCATACCCGAACTGGCTGCCCCGCGAGAAGCGGTTCGGGAGCTTCTTGCGGGCTTTCGGATGCGCCCTGGTCCACACGAAATCCGACAGGCACAACGGATCGTTCCATTCACCCGTCTCGGCAAGCCGCGGATGCAGGTCCACCAGCGGAAAGCCTCCATGAGCAAGGAGCAGACCGTCGGGGAAGAAGAGCGCGCGCGGGGCGCGCGCGAACAGCCGCACAGCCAGCTTGCCAGCTCGTTCGATCCATTCGTGCGTAAGGTTGGCGTTGAGGAAGTCCACAAAGTCTGACGGAGCCACGCTCGAAGCAAACCGTACGCCGTCATAGGACAGCGCCTCATCGTGGTTGCCGGCTATGAGACACATGCGATCCGGCGCCTCCACGATCAGCTCGAACACGCGGAGAAGGACTTCGAGCCCGAAACCTTCATCATCGAAGAGATCGCCCAGAAATACGATCCGGGGCTGGCCCCCATCGGGTTGCCGGGCCGGATCATGCATGGCCGCCAATGTGGCTTCAAGCGCCAGAAGATCGCCGTGCAGGTCGCCGACGATCCACAGCGGGCTTGCGGCATCCACAGCGGAGACCTGGATCACCTGATCGGCAGGATCGGCCCGGTCGTTGTCGAACAGCAGGCCAGGCCCGTCAGCTCTATCGAGCAACGCCTCCATGCGCTCCACTATCGACCGCATGTTGGAGCGGATGGAGGACGGGTTGACCGCATTGCGGACAGCCTGCCAATCTAGGCTGTCCACCTCCACAACCTGTAAGACGTCTTGCACCATAGCAGCAGGAGGAGGTGGGTCTGAAGGTGGGCTGCCCGTGTCAGGCGGAGACTCACCGATCAATGGTGGGAAGGGAGCAGCATCCGATGCACCTTCGACGCCCGGGATAAGAGCATCTGGGGCAGGAGGATCTGGGGCCAGTGCATCCGGCGCAAGAGTCTCAGGAGTTTGGGCGGGAGTCTGCGGATCAGGTTCATCCTTGGGCCCACCCGCCGTTGTTGAAGTTACCTCTGACGTCTTCGGCTCCTCGCAGGAGGGATCAGGCTCAGGTGCTTCAGGTCCGTCGGGCAGGTTCATTTCAGCGCCCGCGCCGTGAGCGGCATCTTGACGATGCCCTTGGCTTGGCGTCCGACCGAAATCCGGTCACCCTGCCTGAGCGGGCGAGGAGCCGTCAGTGCCGTACCGTTCACGAGAGTTTCGTTGGTTGTGCCGGCGACGGGCGATAGCACCCATTGGTTGCCAGAATGGCGTTCAAGAACACATTGGCGGTTGTCCCAGAACTCGCTGTCCGGCCCGAACTGCCGCACCAGGATTTTTCCGAGTTCCGTCCTGACTCCGATCTTCAGTGAGCGTCCGTCCGGGCCCAGCAGTTCGATTCTGTCAGAAAGGATCAACTCGGCGGCAGCTCGCGGAGCGCCGTCGCCCGTTGCCGCTGTCGAACCTTCTTTGGTGGCGGGTGACCCTGCGCCCCGCCCGCTCAAAACAGCCCGCAGTTCTGCAGCCGTCGGTCTCGCGGCGGGGTCCGGTGCGAGGCAGCGGTGCAGGAAAGCGCTAACCTCGGCATTGCTCGCCGGTAACGGCATCAACCCGGCCAATGCCGGAGGTTTCGCGGCGTGGCTCTGGACGAGCTTCGCATACTCGGCCTGGTCCTCGGTCCAATAGGGATGATAGCCGGCGAGAAGCTCGTAGAGCATCAGCCCACAGGTAAAGACATCCGAGGCGAGGCCGGGCACAGCACCCCGCGTCATGTGTTCGGGAGAGCGGTAGTTGTCGGTGCCCACGTATCCCTGGTGACCGTGCCAGGGCGCACGGCGGTCAGCCAGGAGCGAGAAGTCCATGTCGATCAGCTTGAGCTGGTAGCCGGAACTGATCGTCGGATCCTGGATCAGATACGCATTCGCGGGCTTCAGATCGGCGTGGACGATCTTGGACTCATGCAGCGCCGCCATTCCGGTCATGAAGACCTTGGCCCAGGTGACGTGACGCGCCCAGACGGCGGGGTTGTTGGTGGCTGCCACCTTGGTGCGGCGATGCTGTTCCCGCTCCTCATCAAGCATTTGCTGTAGGTCGGCGCCGTTCTCGACGAACTCATAGGCCTGGAAGTAGCAGGGTCCGCCCCAGACCTCTTCGAACGCTTCCACTTGGCGCACTGCGAACTGAGCCGCCCGCCCATTCCGGACGCGGGCTCCGAGCTCGTTCTGGTAGGCGACGAAGGCCTTGTACCAGACAACCGTCGGAGCGGGAGACTTGTACTGCTTCAGAAAGACCTTCTCTCCTGTCGGTCCCTCGGCCCCATAGGAGATCGCCATCATGCCCGGCCCGAAGACCTTCGTGACACGGTAATGCCGGATCCGATCACCGACCTTCAGCTTCTTGGCCATGGATTACGCTCACTGTGACAGGGGCGGGGTGTCTACAGCGCCACGGTCGCTGCCGAACGGGATACGCTGGCGGCCAGCTGCTTCAGGGTGTTGCGGAAATTGACCGGATCAGATGTAAATTTCTGCAGAGCCTCCTGCGGATTCAATCCTTCGTACTCCACGACCTCCCATTCCGATTTGTCGATTTGGCTCAGGCGATCATAGCCCTCAAAATTGGGGGCAAAGAGGCTGAGGATGATGCGATTGGCCATCACAAGGTTCGCAACATCCTGGAGCGACCCGCCCTTCGCCTCGGGAAGGCTCATGGTTTCCTTGAACGAGGCGTCGGTGAAGACGATGACAACCCGTGCCGCATCGCTCCTATAGCGCCACTTTGCCGGATCTTCGGTCTGTGAACCTTTTGGTACTGCCTCCATGGAGGCAACCTTGTAGAGAGCATCGAGAAGAGACTCCGGCTCGTCGCCGCCGCCATTCGCCTGCAAGGTGCCAAGCTGCGCTTTGAGTGCACCGGCATCACGCACGAAGGGATTGTCGATGATCCAGGGCAGGCCTTCGGCTTGCGCAGCCTCAATGTCGCGATATCCGACGACCTTGCCGCGCCAGTCCCGAACAGGAGCGGCATTGTTGGCATCGCCCTTGCTCAGGGAGTCGATGAATGCCTCGATGTTCCGGCGGAGCGCATCGATGCACGGGGACATGCTGCCACTGATATCGACGAGGAAGACGATATCGGCCACACCCTTAGTCTTTGGACGTTCCTGCACGTTCGGCGGAGGGGCCACGTCAGCCCGTGCGCTTTCTATTGGAGTTGTCTCCGTTGAGACATCAGGCGTGGATCCAGCCGGTTCCGTGGGCGTTCCGAGCGCCGCTTCCGTCGAACTTTCCGTCTCCGTGGAAGGTGGGTTTCCAGGTGTTGCCGGAGTAGGTTTGTCGGAATGCTCCATATCACTCATGCTATCAGCTCCACTTAGCGCAACCCTGTTCTCAGCTCGATGGGCCGAGCTATCCAACAACAGGGCGGCCAGATCGAAGTTCCCGGCTATGCTTCAGGTGCCCAGCCGTAGAAGCGTGCCGGGGTGAGCCGCAGGCGTCCTCAAAGGGGCAAGTTGCTGGGCAACCAATGTTGCGAATGTAGCCTTGCGGCACGAGACGGAAGTACACCGAAGGTCAACTCACGCGGGGAGCACCAGACAGTACTGTCAAGTTGTCGAAGGTTCGGGGTCTGTGGCAGGGGTGATGTCACGGTAATTTTTGGTCAGCGGCTTATGAGCTATGAGCCGCAGCATGACCCATCCCATCAGCTACAAGCGCCACCGTTTCCCGCCCGAGATCATCGCTCATGCCGTTTGGCTCTACTTTCGGCTTCCGCTGAGTCTACGCTTGGTTGAGGAGATGCTGCTCGAGCGCGGTATCGTCGTTTCCTATGAGACTGTACGCCGATGGGCTCTAAAGTTCGGACCTGAATACGCTCGCCGCCTCCAGCGCAAGAGGCCGAGCCGCCGCGATATCTGGCACCTCGACGAAGTCGTGATCACCATTGCTGGCGAGACGCATTGGCTGTGGCGGGCGGTGGATCAGGAAGGCTATGTCCTTGATGAGATCGTCCAGGCTCGCCGCAACACCAAAGCGGCCAAGCGCTTGCTCAAGCGTCTGCTGAAGAAGCAGGGGTGTCCACCGCGACGGATGATCACCGACAAGCTCGGCTCGTATGCTGCCGCCCGACGGCAGGTCATGCCGGCAGTTGAGCATCAGCAACGCAAAAGGCTCAACAATCGCGCGGAGAACTCGCATCTGCCGTTGCGACGGCGAGAGCAAGCAATGCAAGGGTTTCGATCTCCCGGAGGCCTGCAGAAGTTCGTCAGTATCTTCTCAGCAGTTCGCAACCTCTTCGTTCCACCCCGGTCCCGCCGCTCTGCTCTCGCAACCCATCTTCACCGCCTCGACGCCATGGCGGCGTGGAAGTCTGCAGCCTGCGTTGCCGCTTGAGGTAAACAGGCAGCAAAGTTTGCCTTAACTCGTCCGACTTCGGTTAACGTGACAAGCCCGCGGATCGACCATCTGATCTGCGAGATGTTCATGCGCGTCCGAGCCGTTGGCCTCTCAGACGGATGGAGCTTTGACTTCCCGGTCACCAAACCAAGTTGGCCGACACGGTGGGGCTGACCCTGGTCCACACCAACCGAATGCTCCAGGAACTTCAGGCCGAGGGGTTGATCACCTTGGAAGGGCAAGCGCCTGACGATCCGCGGCTTCGACCGGCTGGCGGACCTGTCAATGTTTAACAGGAACTATCTATACTTGGAACACGAGGGGCATATCGTGGCGGTCGATTAGGTGGACGCTTCTGACTAGTGAGAGAGGAACCGTTCACGCCCCAAGCTGCTCTTGGTTAATCTCATCCCGCATCCAAGAGAAAACCCTGGTGCCGTTCAAAGCAAACCAGGGTTCGTTTCGACCCATCCCCATCGATACACGTGGCGATGGCTATGTCGTTGTGCAGGGTATTAATCCGGCTCTCCTTTTCCGGCGAGATACTGAAGAAACGCCAGGGCAAGCGTCAATGTTCCCCGAGCGGCGTCCTTAAGGAACCGGCAGGGCCTTATCGCCTGGAGCGAGACTATCTGCCGTGGCTAATGTTCCGCTTGCCGCTTAAGCCAGGCCTCCGCTGCCGACCGGCCTTGATCCCGCAGATGCTGAAGATGCCCCCAGTCCGTGTTCATGAAGCTGAGCCCACTCAAGCCATCAACATGATCCTCAGCAATCAGGTGGTGCAGCTTAAGGCGTTGCAGCTTACGTCCGAGAGCCGAGCCCTGCATGTCGCCTTCCCGGCAAAGCTGAGCCATCATCGACAAGGCCTCCAAATCTCTCTGGAGTGAGTTGCTGAAGGTGATCTGGTTCACCCGCTTATCGATGGCCCCTGAGGTTGTCGGTAAATCAGCATCGTTCGTGGGAATGATCTGCACGACCACCAAGTCCGATGCCCGTGTGGCGGTCACCAGCGGCATCAGCGGAGGATTGGCCGCGTAGCCGCCGTCCCAATGCGGCTCGCCATCGATCAACACGGCCTGATGCAGTTGCGGCAGGCAGGCTGAGGCGAGGACAACATCATAGGTCAGCTCCTTGTTGCGGAAGAGCCGCAGCGCCCCGTCCCGGACCCGTGTCGCTCCAAGCAGCAGCCGCACGGGCGCCCGCCGGCACACGGCCTCGATGTCGACCTCGGTCGTGAGGATGTCCCGCAAGGGGCTCAAATCGAAGGGATTGAACTGGTAGGGCGACAGGTGCGACGTCATCCGCGTCAGAATGGGATTTGACGTGAGAAGGCGGCTCTGACTCCCTACTTCGCTAACCTTGCGCCAGAACCGCTCCAGCGTGGCGCGCGCTTCCGCGGCACTACCCTGCGCCAACCCGGAGGCGAGCAGCACGGCGTTCATGGCGCCCGCACTGGCGCCGCTCACGACATCGAAGGATACGCCCTCCTCCAGAAACTGGTCGAGAACGCCCCACGTGAAGGCGCCGAAGGCACCCCCACCCTGGAGCGCAAGCGAGATCCGCCTTGGCCTGGTTCCCACTGTCTTGAGTCGGGAGGAGCGGGCCGGCGGCCGAATGCCTGCCTGTGCACGCGGGAGCGGCTCTGTGATGGAATTGAGAAGGGTCAGGTCTGCCTCCATAGTGCAGCGGGTTATAGTTGTGGTAATCGGTGGTGCGGCACGCCGATCGGATGAACAGCCCGACAGGAGCACTGTGAACGTGTGAGATGAGCAGCAGTTGCTGCATTGCAGCATAGGCTCGGGCACAGGCTGCACTGCACAGTGAGCATGGAACAAACGGCACTGCTCAAGGCAGTGTCACAACGGGCCGAGGCCTGATGGAATGTGAGGCAACGCATCGATTGCGCATGGGCCTCTTGGCCGGACAGGCACTTCTGCTACTTCAAGGTTGACAAGGTTCAGGAGGCCATCCGATGGCG
Organism: Microvirga sp. 3-52; assembly: GCF_018383585.1. Classification (GTDB taxonomy): domain Bacteria; phylum Pseudomonadota; class Alphaproteobacteria; order Rhizobiales; family Beijerinckiaceae; genus Microvirga. The sequence continues at coordinate 24,377 of NZ_JAHAMK010000032.1, read as the reverse complement.
AATCTGCTGGCACCGNCTTGCCTTCCGGTGTGGCGCCGATCAGCACCAGGATGCATTCGGCCTGATCCTCCATCCGGGCCTGGAGGTAGACGCCGTCGGCCCAGACGTAGACGTAATGCCGGGCTGACAGGTCGCGCGGGCACCATTGCATTAACCTTGGCAGTTTAGAGGAAAGCGGCTATCTGAGGAGCCGCCCTGTTGTCTCTGTTCAAGCGCCGCCGTTTTCCCATCGAGATCATCCTGCTGTGCGTGCGCTAGTANTTGCATTAACCTTGGCAGTTTAGAGGAAAGCGGCTATCTGAGGAGCCGCCCTGTTGTCTCTGTTCAAGCGCCGCCGTTTTCCCATCGAGATCATCCTGCTGTGCGTGCGCTAGTACTGCAAGTACGGCATCAGCTATCGTGACCTCGCCGAGATGATGCAGGAACGCGGTGTGGAGATCGACCCGAGCACGATCTTTCGTTGGGTGCAGCGTTACGCCCCAGAGATTGAGAAGCGGGTTCGCCGATACCAGGGACATCGGTCCGGCTCATGGCGTGTTGATGAGACCTATGTGCGGGTCGGCGGGAAATGGAAATATCTGTTTCGTGCGGTCGACAAGCATGGGCAGTTGATCGACTTCATGCTGTCAGACCGCCGCACCACCAGGGCTGCCTATCGCTTCCTGCGCAAGGCACTGAGGACGGTGAGCGACTATCCGCCATCCTCGATTACGACTGACAAACTGGCGTCGTATCCCAAGGCAATTCAGCGCCTGCAGAAGGAAGGCCTGCTGTCGAAAAATGTTGAGCACCGGACATCAAAATATTTGAACAACATCATTGAGGCCGATCATGGAGCGCTGAAACGCGTCATCCGGCCGACCCGCGGCTTCCAGAGGATGAAAACTGCCTCCGCCACCATCAAAGGCTTCGAGGTGATGCGGATGATCCGCCGCGGCCATTGCGGCTTGGCACAGCGCGGCGTGACAGGCGAAATCCGTCTTGTGAACCAGCTCTTCGGTCTTGCGGCCTGAATGACCCATTCGACTGGGTTCGTTGTGCGCTTTTCAAGTTAATGCAACAAAGCCGCNNNGCCGCGGCCATTGCGGCTTGGCACAGCGCGGCGTGACAGGCGAAATCCGTCTTGTGAACCAGCTCTTCGGTCTTGCGGCCTGAATGACCCATTCGACTGGGTTCGTTGTGCGCTTTTCAAGTTAATGCAACAAAGCCGCTGAGCATTATCCAGCGGGATATTCCTAGAGCCGTTCCGGGTGAGGTCCTTGTGCGCATCCGGCGCGTGGGAATTTGCGGGACCGATTATCATGCTTTTCAGGGCAATTAGCCATATCTCGAATACCCGCGCGTTATTGGCCATGAGCTTGCAGGCGAGATCGCCGAGGCGTCCCCTGTCAGCCCCCTACGGGTCGGGGAAATTGTCTGCATCGAGCCCTATCTTTGCTGTGGTACATGCCGCGCCTGCCGCCGGGGCAAGACCAATTGCTGTCAGCGCTTGCGGGTATTGGGAGTGCACCGTGATGGCGGAGCATGCGAGTACATTGCAGTTCCCGAACGCAATGTCGTGCCTGCAGCCGGCCTGAATTGGACGAAGCGGCCATGGTCGAGTTCCTGGCGATCGGCGCTCACGGCGTGCAGCGCTCCAGCGCCGGACCAACGAGCCGGGTCGCTGTAGTCGGGGCCGGACCCATTGGGATCGCTGCCGCGATCTTGGCGAAGGCACGAGGCGCCGAAGTGTCCGTCCTCGACATGAACACCCGACGGCTCGCCTTCTGCAAAGACGAGATCGGGGTCGATCACGCCTTCGAGGTTTCATCCGATATCGATGACCGTCTCAGGGCCGCTACGGAGGGTGATTTCTTCGACGTCGTTCTTGATGCAACGGGAAGTCCCAAGGCGATGATGAAGGGCTTCTCGTATGTTGGCCACGGGGCACCTATGTTCTCCTGTCGATCGTCCGAGCCGACATCACGTTCAACGATCCGGAATTCCATAAGCGGGAAACGTCTCTGCTCGGCAGCCGCAATGCCACGCGGCACGATTTCGAGGCTGTGCTTGATACAATGCGCAGCGGCAGAGTACCTGTTGCGGCGCTTGCCAGCCATCGCGGCAGCCTCGATGAAGCTCCTGATCTTGTCCAAGCGTGGGCAAAGCCTGACGCGGGCGTCATCAAGGCACTGGTCGAGCTCTAGGCTGATTAAAGACTAATCATTGGTGTGCGCTCGGCAGCAATCCGGCTTTGCCGAGCGCTTTATCTTAAATTTCTTTGCCTGGGCGGGCTTTACTCGAATGGCCCAGCCCGCCGCAGTTTCACAGATTATGCCTCAACGGCAAGCGCTGCATTGACAAGTTTGCGCGTATAATCCTCCTGAGGCGAGGACATGACCTGCTCGGTGTTTCCAGTTTCCACCACACGCCCCTTCCTCATCACTACGACTCGATGACAAAGCGCTCGCACAACTTTCAGGTCGTGGCTGATAAACAGATATGTAAGGCCGTAGCGTGCCTGAAGGTCCTTCAACAAATCGATGACCTGGGCCTGGACAGACAGATCCAATGCGGAGGTTGGCTCGTCAAGAAGGATGAACTCGGGATCCAGAACAAGAGCTCGCGCGATGGCAATGCGTTGGCGTTGCCCCCCTGAGAACTCGTGAGGAAAGCGATTCAGAGAGTTCGGATCGAGGCCCACATCCGACAGCGCGCGGCGCACACGATTATCACGCTCACGGCTGCTCTTTCCAATACCATTGACGACCAGCCCCTCCTCGATAACCTGCTTTACCGACAGGCGGGGGTTGAGTGACGAGAATGGGTCCTGAAACACGACCTGCATGCGGGTGCGAAATTCCCGCATGGTGGCTTTCGTCTTCCCATCGAGGCGTTCACCCTTCCACGTGATGGCACCTCGATCGTTTTCTATGAGCCTCAGGATCGCCTTGCCGAGGGTCGACTTGCCCGACCCCGATTCTCCGACAACCCCCAGCGTCTCGCCGCGTCTGATGGACAGATCCACGTCATCGACCGCCACGAGAGTGCTGCGCTTACGGTTGAGAAAGCTGCCCGAGCTGAGCTTATAGGTCACGCGAAGCTTGTCCACGTCCAGAACGGTTGGCGCGGTGGGATCAAGCTGTCCCGGCTCGCCGGACGGCTCCGACGCGAGCAGCTTCTGGGTATAGGGATGCTGAGGCGACGTGAAGAGCGCCTTGGTGGTGTTCTGCTCGACAAGCTTGCCAAGCCGCATCACCGCGACCCTGTCGCTCACCCTTTGCACAATGGTCAAATCGTGCGTGATGAGCATGACGGCCATCCGGTAGTTTTCCTGCAACTGCCGGATCAATTTCAGGATCTCGGCCTGAACCGTCACGTCGAGGGCGCTCGTCGGCTCATCGGCAATTAGGAGTTCCGGCTGGTTTGCAATGGCCATGGCGATCATGACCCTTTGACGTTGGCCGCCGGAAAGCTGGTGCGGATATTGCTCCAGCCTCGCCTCAGGCTCCGGAATCATCACCTCTTTCAAGAGATCCAGAGCATGGGCGCGAGCTTGTTTTTTCGTCAAGCGCTGGTGCAGCATGATCATCTCGGTAATCTGATTGCCGATCCTGTAGATCGGGTTCAGAGATGCCATGGGCTCCTGGAAGATCATGGCGATTCGATTACCGCGTACACCGAGCATCTGCTTCTCAGTGAGCTGATCAATACGGGTACCGTCAAAATGAATGGAGCTTTCCTGCCCCAGCCTGGCGGTGCCCGGCAGAAGTTTCATAATGGATCGGGCCGTGGTGGACTTCCCCGACCCCGACTCGCCCACAAGCGCCAGTGTCTCGCCCCGATCGAGATCGAACGATACCCCGCTCACGGCATCAACGATAACCCTATCGCCAAGCTGGAAACGTATAGCCAAGTCGCGCACCTGCAGGAGAGGTGACGAGTTTTTCGTGCTCATGATCATCTCCTCAGGTGTGATAGGGGTCCATTGCGTCGCGCAATCCGTCACCGAGCATGTTGAAGCTCAGAACTGTTACCAGGATCGCTGCGACGGGAACCAGGGCCCAAGGATACGACCCAAGCGTCTGAAGGTCTTTTGCAGAGTTCAGCAAGAGACCCCATGACACGAGGGGTGGCTGCACTCCCAGCCCGAGGAACGACAGGAAGCTCTCCAGCAGAACGATCTTTGGGATCATCAGGGTCGTGATGACGATCACGTGGCTCATTACGTTGGGCAGAATGTGACGGAAGATGATCCGCGGCGTTCTGGCCCCCACTGCAATAGCAGCCGTCACATAATCGTACTGGCTGATCGACAGAGCCTTGCCGCGAACCTCGCGGGCAAGCTGCGCCCAATGCAGGAAAACGAGAATTCCCGCGAGCATGACGAACACGGTCAGTGCATCCACGTTTCTCGGAATGATGGCTACCAGCGCGAAGAAGAACGGCAATTCGGGAAGCGCGAGGAAAAACTCGACCACGCGTTGTATGTAGTGATCGGCCCTGCCGCCAAGGTAGCCGGAGGTGATACCGATGATGGTGCCGATGATCACGGAGGCCAACACAACCATGATAGCCATCATCAACGTCAAGCGGCTTCCAACGAGCAGACGCGATAGCATGTCCCGGCCTTCGCGGTCGGTGCCCAGGATGTGGAAAGGACAGTTGGCCGGCGCGGCGAAAAGATGCCGTTCGAGAGAGAAGCCCAGAAATGAATAGCTCCAGCCCTTACCCATGAATGCCGGCGTGCACCGTACGGCGGTGTTTTCCGTGGGCTTGGGTTGGTAGGTCGCAGGGTCGAGCTCGATTTCGATCGGGTGAGTGAACGGAACAAGATGGAACCCGTCAGCGGCGAAGAAGTGGAGCCCTTGCGGCGGGAGATATATGCTCGTCCGGCTGCGCTCTCCCGGATCGTACGGAGAAAGGAAATTGGCGAATACCGCGATCAGCAGGATTAGGGTAACAAGGAAGCCGCCTACAAGTCCGCCGATACTGTGCCGGAATCGGCGCCAGACGAGGCTGGCATAGCTCTGAGACTTGGTCTGGGGCGTCTGCGGAGCGGCTGTTCCCGCAAGGAGTTCGCTGCCCTCCGCTTGAGCTCCCGCATTCGCTGGCGGCTCAAAAGTCTGCGTCATCGTCATGAGCTCGCTCCAAGTCTGATACGGGGGTCGATCAACGCGAGTGCAATGTCGGCGATGAAGTTCCCGATGATGAGAATCACGGAAAGAGCCATGAAGATCGTGGCGGTGACGAAGATGTCCTGCCGTGCCAGGGAGTCCAACATCAAGGGTCCAATGGTGGGAACGGACAGAACGATGGCGACCTCCAACTCACCGGAAACCATGTAAGGCAGGATGACGCCCTGGTACATCACGAGCGGGTGTATGGCGTTCGGCAGAGCGTGCTTGAGGACGACCTTTCCCTCTGACAGCCCCTTTGCCCGAGCAGCTTCAATGAAGGGCTGTCGAAGCACGTCCAGAAGGTTGCCGCGCATGACTCGCAGATTGTAGGCAAGGCCGCCAACGGCAGCGACCAGAATAACAGGCCAGATGTGAACCAGCGTGTCCCACAGCTTTGCAAAGGACCACGGCGCGAATACGAATTCTGGCGAGTTGAGTGAGCCGATGTAAGGCGAGCGAATGACAAAGGCGAGCCAATAGAGGATCACGAGCGCCATGAAGAAACGCGGAATCGTCATGCCTAGAAACGCGAGCACCGTCGCAGCGGTATCGCCGAAGCGATGCTGATGTCGTGCTGCATAGACTCCGAGCGCCACACCGATCAGCGTTGCGAGAGCATGGCAGGTGATGGCAATGCCGAGCGTGCGCCAGAGTCTCTCACCTAGCAGTTCGCTGACCGGCTTGTTGTAAACAAAAGACGTTCCGAAATCGCCGTACATGATAATGTTGCCGATCCAGGTCAGATATTGGATCGCCATAGGCCGGTTCAGTCCCAGCCTCTCCCTCATCTGCTGTGCGTATTGATCGGCTTCCGTCTCGCTCATGCCGCCCATACTTAAGGCTTCAGCCTTGGCATGCGATGCAAAGTCGCCCTCTGGCACTTGAATAAGAACAAATGCTACAAGGCTGACAAGAAAAATCAGCCCGAGTGCGGATATGAAACGATGGGCTAAAAATCCGGCCATCCATGGTGCTCCTAGTCGGGGGGACGGAGCGGGAATGACCCGCTCCGTGACAACTATCGGGCTGGCAGCCAGCCTTACTGAATGCCTGGAACCACCCGTGGAAGCAGCTCAACCGCCTTTCCCTGTTCGGATTGCGCAACCCAGAGGCGCTCACGCATGATGTTCTCCTCGCCCCACTGATAGGCAAGAACCGGCGCGCCCGGCGGTACGTTCTTGAACCGCTTGTTGATCACGATTGCAGCCGGAACCGACACCAGACCAACATGGTAGATGTTCTTGGTCGCGATCTGGTTGTACTTCCGCAGAAGCTCGTTGCGGGCCTTGCTGTCCTGAGTGCTCCGCACCGCATCCAGAGTTTGAACAAGCTCCTTCTCGAAATCCAGAAGCTGCTGCGGCGCTTCACTTGTTCCGCGATGCCACTGGGGCGTTTGGGTCGTGATGGGAGCAAGAGCCTCAAGGTTCGCAACAGGCACCTGGAAGTCGCGATAGCCTCGGTCGATCACAAGATCCCACTGGCACCGGTCGGTCACAGTCGTCACAAGCTGGTTGACAGGCCTGAGGATCGTGCGGATTCCCGCCTCGCGCATCATGGTGGAAACGGACTCGGCAAGTGCCACCGCCATTGGGTGCAGGCTGGTATAAACGAGGCTCAGCTCGAGGTTCTGGCCTGCAAGCGGCGATTGCTTCGGCCAGTTCACGATCCCGTCCTTGTCGGTATCTTCAAAACCCAGCTTGGCCAAAAGGGCTTTGGAGCTCTTGGGATCATAGGGGTAGTAGACGATCATGCTCGGCTCACCGAAGTCCGTCTCCAGATGGAGACCTCCGGCATAGGGGACAATGAACGGCCCGCGAACGAGCGATTGACCCAACGCCTCACGGTCCATGGCATGCGTCACGGCACGGCGGAACTCGAATGTCCGGTTGAGTTCTCTGACCGCCTTGTCGCGCTCGTTCTGGACGCCGCAGGTCTTAGAGAGGTTGAGATCGACACGCCAGCTCAGGGAGCGCGGCCCCCAACTAATCTTATTAGGAAATTCCGGAGCCTGCGCGCGCCGCAATGTTTCCAGGAACGTGAGCGCATCTTCGAGGTTTGCATAGTCGGCGGAACCCGCCGCAGTCTGCACGATGCGGTCCTCCCATGACGAGAGCTTGTACTGCACCTCATCGAGGTAGGGGAGTTGGTTGCCCTTCTCGTCGACCTCGAAGAAATAGGGGTTCCTGCGCAGAACCATCATCTGGTCCGGCTGGTAGCGAACGACCGTCCAGGGCGCCATGGTAACCCACGGCATCTTTTCCGGCTTCAGGCTGTTGACGTATGCGTCGTAGGTTGTGTCCTTGTTATACTTGGGGTGCAGCGGCTTCAGAACGTGAGACGGTCCCGGGCACACTTTGCGGAAGCTCATCTGGAACAATGCCGGGACCGGGAACGGCTCCTGGAACGTCCAGCGGATTGTGTAGGCATCCACCTTTTCGAGCTTGGTGCCCTGTCCGAATGCACCGGGGCGCACCCAGGCGGGCACGTTCGTATCAGAGATGTTGTCATCCCACATGAACATGATGTCATCGGCATCAAAGGGATCGCCGTCCGACCACTTAGCACCGCGCAGAAGCTCCATCGTGAGCTGCTTGCCGTCTGCCGACCAGTTCCAGGATGTCGCAAGTTGAGGCAGCGGCTCCACTTTGTCGGGTGTCAGCATCCAGGAGGGCCCGGAGCGGACTAGGCACATGGTGAGCAGCTCGTCGAGCGTGCCGCTGCCTAGGCTCAGACCAGCCATCCAGTTCCAGCCCTGAGGCCGGGAGCCGGTGACATGCCGGAGCACGCCTCCGTACACGCCTGTTCCCTCGACCGATGACGTGTCGACAATGATCGGTTTCTCCGGAAGGCGGTCCTTGACCGGAGGAAGCTTGCCTTCCGCAACAAGGTTCTTCACCCAGTCGGGCTCATTGTAAGAGGCCAATGCCTCAACGCGCATCAGCTTGCCATGCGGCACTTGAAGTCGGGTGCCTTGCTGCATCGACTTTACAGGCGGGTACGGAATGGGATCCGCAATTTGTTGAGCCGAGGCCCAGCTCCCCTGCCCCAGCACTAAGGCAGCTACGGCGACGCATGACAACCAACGCTTCATCTTAATCCTCCCTCTGAGTTGATCCGATGCCGCTTTGCGGCTTATTGCGGCGCTGCCGTAGCAGCGCCGAGTAGTCCCAGCATGAGGCTCATGCCATCAGTGTCTGACCCAGCATCGCCTCCGTGCGTTTGCTCATGTCCTGGCGCACTTCATCGACAGGCCGCACCTGGCGTCGGGCAGCCCCTTCCCACGTACGGGTCGCAACCGTGGTACGTGAAAGACGTGCGACTGCTCCTTCGACGGCGGGCGCGTACTGAGGAAGCCACTGTGCCTGTGCAACAAGCATCTCGTCGACCATCTGCCAGACCTCTTCCGGAGAGCAGACGGCACCGACGAGTGGATCGTGGAGCATCGCCTGCTTCAGGAGATCGACATCACCCGTGAGCGCTGCTTTGACCGACATCCGTTGAACGTTGATGGATGCCATGCAGGTCGCGGCGCATGCATCTGGAAGCGTGATGCCCGCCACCATATTCACGCCAAAGCGATCAACGAAGCCAGGAGATTCGATCACTGCATCATCCGGCAGGTTCGTAATCACCCCGCGGTTTTTCACATTGAAGTGACCGCGGTAGACCCGACCGGTTTCAAGTGCTTCCAGAATATAGCTGGCATGTTCGTTGGTTCGCTGCGAGTGGTCCAGCGGCTTCCCGGCTTCATCGAGCAGACGAGGAAAATCGGTCTCGAACCAGTTCCGCTTCTCTGTGCATTCGCGGAGATAACCTCCGGTCTCACCATGAATCCACCGCGACATATCAATCCAATTCGGGATTTCCTGCGGGCGCTTGCGATACCATGGCAGGTACTCGGAGAGATGTCCATTGCTCTCGGTCGAGTAGAACCCGAACCGCTTCAACACATCGATCCGCACCTTCTCCTGCTGGCTGTAGACCGGGTGCGCTTCGAAGGCTTCAAGGAGCTCATCGCGACCGATCTTGTGGCCTTGATACCGAATGTCAACGTACCAAGTCTGGTGGTTAATTCCCGAGCAGATGATATCAACCTCATCGATGCTCTGCGCTCCGAGGACGGTCGCAATCTGCTTCCAGCCGTTTTGCACGCCATGGCAGAGACCGATGGTCTCCACTCCGCCATTGTCGATGGAGGTCCACGTGTTCATCGCCATGGGATTGGCATAGTTGAGCAACTTGGCGCCGGGCTCTGCCACTTCACGAATGTCTTTGCAGAAGTCGAGCATCGCGACCATCGAACGTTGGCCGTACATGATGCCGCCCGCGCAGATGGTGTCACCCACGCATTGGTCCACACCATACTTAAGTGGGATTTCAATATCGGTCTTGAATGCCTCAAGACCGCCGACACGGGCGCAGTTCATCACATAGCGAGCCCCCTCCAGCGCCGTGCGACGGTCTGTCGTTGCGCTGATCTTGGTCGGCAGGCGATTGACCTCTACGATCCTCTCGAGGATCTGGCGGACCATGGTGAGATTGTGCTCGTTGATATCCGTCAGAGCGAACTCAATTTTGCGAAGCTCCGGGACACTGACAATGTCAGTAAACAGCTTCTTCGTGAAGCCGACACTGCCTGCACCAATAATAGCAATCTTCAACTGTTTAGTCACGACCTATGGACTCCTGCTTGGCGCCTGGCTCTCGGCAGGCGCGCCTTCATGATCCTGATCCGCCCCAACACGCCTTGCCCGGAACGGCATGCCGACATGAGCACCCATGGGTACATTTTTGCTTCCAGAGCCCATGCCTGAGCTCCTAGTATGCAAGGCAAAGAAATCCGAAAAAGAGAAATGTTGTGCTTAAATGGGTAATTCTGTGCTCCGAGAACTTCGCGAACTCTGCCCGGCCATGCAGGTTATTTCGTTACCTAGAAGCCGATATCGTCTGCACTGCATGCCAACCAGCACAGGCTACGATGTCAGAGCGGCGCCGGATTATGACTGGGATGGCAGACGGAGGGGGCGCACAGCCTTCAGTGTCATTCAATACACGGTCGCAGGCGTAGGAAACCTCGTCTACGAGCAGAAGCAGTATCGCCTCACCCCAGGCGATACGATGCTGGTCACGATCCCCCATAACCATCGCTACTGGATAGAGCCTGGAGAGACGTGGGAGTTCTTTTGGCTCGCCATAACCGGACAGGATGCTGTGCGAATTCACCGCATGATCCAGGCGAATGCGGGACCGGTTCTTCACTTGGGTCCTGAAGCGGTGGAGAAGCTTGCCCGCTGCAGTCTCAGGCTAATCAAGGGCGAGGGCAATGCTCCAGGCGCCGCATCGGCGATCGCGTACGAGGCAACGATGATCCTCTATGACGATCTCCTGGGTTCTCACTCCCGGTCGGCTGCTCCCGGTGACATCGATCCGATCCGCCGAGCCATCGACCATATCCGCGACCATCTCTCCGAGCCGCTTAACGTATCGGCGATGGCCAAGATTGCAGGCCTCAGCCGAGCTCACTTCACGCGGATGTTCGCCATAAGAGAAGGCCTGTCTCCTGCGGAGTTCGTGCTGAACGAGCGAATGACTCTTGCGACGAAGCTCCTCATTGAGGACGACATATCCGTTAAGCAGATCGCCTCCGCTTGTGGCTTCGACGATCCGAACTATTTCGCCAAGGCGTTCCGGCGGGTCTTCAGCACCAGCCCAACGGAATTCAGGACGACGGGTATGTATGCGTCCCAAAGGGGGGTACGGTAATCCGCCTTAACCAATTGCATGGCGCCCCCGTCTTTGGCGAATTTTTTCACGAACCTGGAATGAGATCGGGAGTAAGGAAGCAAGCCGAGACTAAGTCCGGATTTAAAACGTGACAGAAAATGCCTCGCGCTTTTCACAGATGTGTGAGATCGTCAGCGGCGCGCTTGCTTGCCTCTAAAGAGAGCCAATCTCATCGAAGCACACGTTGGGCCGTGCGTTACCCTGAACAAGAGCCACGTGGGAGATGTCACATTAACTGAGTATAGCTGTTGGGCTGCCCGATGAGGCCAGCTTTTGCCCAGCTCAAGTCCTTGCTTTTCCTCGCCGCGAGATTTTCCCTTGACGAGCAAACGGCAGTCTTCGCGGTTAGTGTGATATTTCCTGATCCGTCAGCTGTTCCCGTGACAGTGCCGTCCCTGAATCGAAAGGTATACTGAGTTGAAAGGGCTCAAGATTTCACCGCCCCGTGGGTCAACCCAGAGATGATCTGGCGCTGAAGCAGGAAGAACACCGTGATAATGGGCAGTGACGACAGCACCGCGGCTGCCATGATCTTCCCGTATTCCGGGGACTGTTCGCTGTTGAGCCCGGCAATGCCGACCGGAAGCGTGAACATGTCCTCTGAGCGCATCATCACGAGCGGCCAGATGAAGGAGTTCCAGGACGCGATGAAGATCAGGATGCCGACGACACCAAGCGCCGGACGGGCAAGCGGAAGCATGATGCTCCAGAACAGGCGTATCTCGCTGCACCCGTCGATGCGCGCTGCCTGGAGCAACTCGTCGGGCAGGGTCGAGAAATACTGCCTCATCATGAACAGGCCGAAGGCATTGGCCGCGAACGGAAGGATCAGCACAGGGTAGGTATTGATCAGTCCGAGTTTCGCCATCCATCCGAAGAGGGGAATGACCGTGGTGAAGGGCGGAATCGACATCGAGGCGATCACGGTCCAGAAAAGCACCGTCTGGCCGTAGAACTTGTACTTCGCGAATGCAAAGCCCGCCATGGAGCACACTGCCATACCGAGGGCCATGGCGCCCACCGACACGAGAACACTGTTGAGAAGCCAGCGCAGGAACGACGTCTCGGTAAGAAGATGGACGTAGTTCTGGAAAACCCATGTACGGGGCAGGAAGCCGGGTGACATGATGTCCCCGCGCTCCTTGAACGAGGACATGATGGCCCAGACGAACGGCGAGATCACCACCGCAAGCAGGCAGGAGACGCCAATCAAGGCTACCCATTGCCAGAGCGGAGAAGGGGCATCGTTCGTCGTGACGTTGTCGGATTGGCTCATTGTTGCTCCCGTCCGATCGTCAATCGCTGAACTACCGATATGATCAGGATGATGAGTGTGAGGATGTAGGAAGCCGCTGCGGCCTGGCCCAGTTGAAGAAACTGGAAACCCTGCTGGTAGAGATACATCGCGACCGTCAGTGTGGCATCGGCCGGGCCGCCTTGTGTCAGGATCATTGGTTCATCGAACATCTCGAGGGCCGAGATCGTCGATATGACAACGCAAACCAACATCACCGGACGGATCACCGGCAACGTGACATAGCGGAAGATCTGCCATCCGTTTGCACCGTCGATCCGCGCAGCTTCGCGCAGATCGGACGGTACCGTCTGGAGCCCGGCCAGATAGATGATGGTGTAGTAGCCCATGGTCCGCCAGACCCGCATGATGATGATGGCCCAGACGGCCAGATCATCGTCGACGAGCCACGACGGCGTCCTGATGCCCACAACGGCACCCAACTTCGAGATGAGTCCGACGTCGCCGGCATAGACCATCTGGAAGATGACGGCGCTCACCACCATGCTGATGGTCATGGGAAAGAAGAAGGCAGTGCGAAAGAACTGACGGAAGCGGAGCCAACTCGCGTTGAGGAGCAATGCCAGCGCCAGCGCGAGGGCGTTGGCGAGAGTCACGTAAAGAAAGGTGAAAAGCAGCGTGTTGGAAACCGCTGTGTGAAAGCGCGGGTCGTTCCACAGGACCTGGTAATTCTGCAACCCGATGAAAGTCGGTGGCGTGATCCCCCTCCACGCCGTGAACGAATAGCCGAACGAGGCCGCGATCGGCCCGATCCAAAAAGATCCGAACAGCACGAAGAACGGCAGAATGAACAGGTAGGGCGTGATCCGCTCGGCGAGCAAACGTCTCTCGGCCGACGCCCTTTTCAGGGAGCCGGCCTTCCCAAGTATGGAGGATGGACTGGTCAAGGGTCGATCTCTCAGCCGGTGAAAGCGGCCATCTCGGCCTCGAAATCCGCCCAGGCCTGCTCGGGCGTACGATCGCCCTTGAACATGAGGTCGAGTTGCCGTCCCATGGCGACCTGCACGCGGGGCCAATCCGGGATGAGATTGAAATATTTCGTCTCACGGGGCTTCAGCGAAGCCTCGTACATGGACTGCCCGAGATACGACTGCGTCTCTAGCATGCGCGGATCCTTCTGCGCGAGCAGATTGGTCGGATAGCCATAGCTGCTCTGCCAGAGCCCGACCTGCGCGTCTACGTTGGTGCCGAGGAAGGTCGCCCATTTGACGGTCGCATCGATGTTCTTGCCGGACTTTGGAATCGCCAGGACGCTGCCGCCCCAGGTTCCAGTCGTCGCGGGGGCGTCCTTGGACCATTTCGGCCATGGCATGACGCCCCATTTCCCCTTGTTCTCCGGCGACTCGCTCTCAATGCGCTCTAGGCCCCAATTGCCGGAGTGAAGAGCGGCGAGCTTTCCTGTCTTCATGGCCACGAAATACTCGGGCGAGTTGTGGCGCACGAGCAATGCGATGTCGTGCTTCTTCACCAGATCGAAGTAGAACCGAAGAACGTCGGCCGCGGCCTTGTTGTTTCGGATGGTCTTGCCCTTCTCGTCGAAATACTGGACGCCCGCGGATTCCATGTACCCGTCGAGCGGACCGTTGCCGGCCACTCCGCCTGAGACCTGATGCATGTAGACGTTGCTGTCCATCGCGCGCACTTTTTTGCCGGCCTCGATCCATTCCGGCCAGGTGTCGATTGGTGCGGTGAGCCCCGCCTTCTCGAAAATGTCGCGTCGGTAGAACATCACGGCGCTGTTGTTGATATAGGGAACGCCGTAGGCCTTGCCTTCATAGTGGAGGCGGGCCCAGAGGCGGGGTTCGTACTGGCTCTCAAGACCGGCAAGACTCTTGGTGACGTCGAGCAGGCCGCCTGTTTGCGGGTACGTCGGAAACCGCTTTTCGATGATGAGCGCGACATCCGGCGCTCCCACGCCAGTCGTGAGCGCGATCAGCATCTTGTCCTGGATCTCCTGCGGATTGAGGTTGATGATATCGACTTCGATGTCTGGATGCTGCTGCTGGAACTTCGGGTACACGGCCTTGGCACCCCGGACGTGCTCGCTCCAGGCCCAATAGGTGATCTTGGTCGGGGCTGCCTGTGCGGACGGGATCTTCAGGGATGAGGTGGCCAGGGCGGTCGCACCTGCAACCTGTAGGAACCTGCGCCTGTTGACTGGAAAGTCCATCGGTTTCCTCCTTCGGTTATTGTTGTATCTCCCGGCCCTACCACCACAGCGAGCCGGGCCGGGAACGGGCGGGCTGTGGTTGCGGGGAATACTTCTCCATCGCGTCCAGATTGAAATCGAGCCCGAGGCCAGGGCCTTCCGGCAGCAGGAAGTGTCCGTCCCGCAACTCGATCGGTCTGCTTGAGGCGGCGTCCCTGACGTGCCGCTGATCCTCCATCTGCTCCAGGATCAGGAAGTTCGGAATGCTGGCCACGAGATGCATGGTAGCGGCGCAGGCGATGGCGCCGCCGGAATTGTGCGGGGCGATGGGAATGCAGTAGGTTTCGGCAAATGAGGCGATCCGCCTGACCTCCGTGATCCCGCCGGCATGCATGAGATCCGGCTGGGCGATCCGGCACCCGCCCTGCTCGAACAATTCGCGGAACTCCTGCCGAATGAGCAACCGTTCGCCGGTGGCGATCGGCGTCCTGATCTGTTGCTGCAACTGCGCCATGACCTTCGCGTTCTCGAAGGGGACCGGCTCCTCGAACCAGCCGGGACGGCTTCCGATCAGTGCGTCCTCGAGGCGACACAGAGTGCGGGGGGACAGGAACTCGCTGCACTCGACGAAGATCTCGCAGTCATCGCCTGCGCCCTCACGCGCGGCCGCCATGATGTCGGCAGCCAGGGCGAATTCGGAGGCCTCGTTGGCCCGGAGCCCCTCAAAGGTGAAAGGCATGAACTTGAACGCCGAAAAGCCGCGCTTCCTGACCTCGCGCGCCCCCTCGAAGGCCTTTTCCGGGGTGCGGACTCCCGAAAGCCAGTGGCTGGCATAGGCCTTGATCGATTTACGCTGCGCGCCGCCCAGCAGGCGATACACGGGAACCCCGAGCCGTTTCCCTTCAATGTCCCATAAGGCAATGTCGATGGCCGCCAGCGCGGTCATGAACGTGGAACCACCCCGCCAACGCCAGGAATTGTAGATCCGGTGCCAGTGGTTTTCCGGACCCGCCGGATCGAGCCCTATAAGACCTCGTCCCATCTCTTGGATCGTCGCATCGACCCCATCCATGGCTCCATGAAGGGAGCCCTCGCCCCAGCCGACGATGCCCTCGTCGGTGGAGATCCGGACGACCAGCCAGTTGCACCAGTCGACCCAGTGGCGAAACGTTTCCACCTTCGTGATCTTCATCATTCATCTCTTTTGAAACGTTTCAAAAGATACTAGATAGAATAGAGGGGATGTGCAAGTACTACTTAAGCAATACAAGTCCGGGGCTATGGAGTGCCCATGCCGAGAGATGCCAAGAGATGAAAAATGGATCGGTGCCGACGATCAAGGACGTGGCGCTTCGAGCGGGGGTTTCGGTGGGAACGGCATCCCATGTCCTCAACAACACAGCCGTCGTCAGCAAAGCCCGACATGACCTAGTGGTCAAAGCAGCCGCCGAACTCAACTACCGGCCAAACCAGCTTGCGAGAAGCTTGCGGCAAAGCAAGACGAATGTCGTTGGACTGTGCATTCCGATGATTTCGAGTGCTTACTTCGCGTCGCTGATCGAAGCGCTCGATGAGCTTTCCATATCCCAGGGACACCAGGTCATGCAGGTGCTCAGTGGCGGGAGCCCCCAGCAGGAACTTGACCGGGTCGAATCGCTCATCAGCCGCCGCGTCGACGGGATCGTTCTGATGCCCACCACGGATCCGACGCGTACTCTCGACCTTATCGCCAGACACCACGTTCCGGCTGTGATCGTTGACCGCATCCAGCATGAGGAACGCTTCGACCTCGTATTGCTCGATCATCAGCGTGCCATGCGCGAGGTGGTGGAGCATTTACGCCTCCTCGGGCATGAGCGTTTGTTATTCGTGGTTCGCAATCCAAACCTTATCACAACGCGCCTGCGGATCGACACGCTTCGTTCGATGGTCACCGAGTCCGCCGGCCGCCTGACCGCACAGGTGATCGGTACCCCGAACGAGGCCCAAGATCTGCAAGACCAGCTCAAAGGCCTTCTGTGGCGTGATGATGCTCCCACGGCCATCATCACGAGCAACAGCATCAATACCCTATGGGTGCTTCGGTACCTGCAAAGCTGGAACATCCGGATTCCGCACGATGTCTCTCTCGTCGCCTTCGACGAACTGCCCTGGGGCGAGCTTGTTTCCCCGCCATTGACCGTCGTTAGGCAGCCGACCGCGGACGTTGCTGCGACCGCATGGCAGCTACTGATGGAGCGGATGGAAACCCCGACCGCACCGAAAAGGCGAGAAATGCTGCAAAACCATCTCGTGGTGCGGGCCTCAACCTCGCCACCGATCTCCAGCAGGTGACGCATGTGAGAGACCGTGTTGCACGGATCGGATTGTGCACGCATTGATGGACCTCGGGCCTGGCTTCAGGTGATACGGATGGACTTCGGGCATCCAAGCTCGAGCATGCGGTTCAAAGCGCTGACGGCAATGGCGACCTCTGTCGCACGACGCCGATCGGTCTGCGAGCGCAGCGCATCCCCGATCACTCGTTTGAAGCGGCTGATGGCGGTTCCACCAAAGTGCGGCGCGTGTACCCGGACCGCTTCTGCCAGCCCACACGTCCATGCTCAGCGATGCTGTGGAGATGCCGATCGCGCTGGGTCGGAGTGCTCTCGGCCATGTCGCTCGGTACCGCCGTTGATCCAGGTGGAACGATCACGTGAGCCTCAGGATGACGTTCGGCTACGTTACCGTAGATGCCCTCCTGATCGTAAGCTCCATCGCCTGTAAATGAGGCGAGTGGACCTGAGATCTGGTCGAGCAAAGGCTCAACCTGCGAGCCATCATCGACGTCGCTCGTGGTCAATTCGGATGCAAGGATCTGCCCGGTGTGAGCATCGACACCGATGTGCAGCTTGCGCCAGGATCGGTGTCTGCGGGTTCCGTGCTTCTCGACCAGCCACTCGCCGGGTCCACACAGCCGCAACCCGGAGCTGTCGACCACCAGATGCACTGGCCCGGCACGTGAGATTGGTCTTGGCACCTCGAGGGTCTCGGCGCGACGGCTGAGGGTGGAATGATCCGGTACCACCAGATCGAGACCGAGGAGCCTCAGAATTGAGCCGATTAACCCTTCGGTTTGGCGTAGCGCCAGTCGGAACACCGCCCGGAGCGTCAGAGCTGTTCTGATCGCCAGGGCTGAGTAATGCGGCTGACCGCCTCGTGTGGAGCGGGGTTCGGCCCGCCAGGCGGCAATGGCTTCCTCAGAGAACCAGACTGTGAGGCTTCCGCGCTGGCGCCAGGCCGCGTCATACTCCGCCCAGTTCGTCACCCGGTGCCGCTGCTTGGGGATGCGGTGACGGCGAGCGGCAATGGTCTTGAACGGCACGGTCGAATCCGAGATCTGGAAAGCACCGTCCTTCTATGCGTTCCAGTCTCGGCAGCCAAATCGCCTATCCGTGCAACACGGCGGTGCGTCGTGGTCAGCCGCGACAGATCAAGTCCAAGCGTTCTCGCGACAAACCAGGTTTGATCCCCCTAAGGCATTCCAACAGTCAAGTAGATCGCACCGGCTATGCCGGCCAGTCCTACAACCAGACAAAGCAACCGAAGCCCCGTCGATGGTTCCCGTCGGACCCACTGATGCTCATCGACATGCAGAAGATCATCCTCGTCCTCAGTGCGCATAGGTAATCTCATGGTTCTGCGGAAGTGCGAGTGGTTTTGACCGTCGACGCGCGACTTAGTAACTTCCGCATGCAATCTGTTCGAGGCCAGGGCGGTCGCGGACTGTGATGGCGCCTCTGCCCTGATAGATCAACCCCGCCGACCGAAGCCCATACGTGACGAGGCTGATCGTTGACCGTTGCACTCCCAACATGCGGGACAAATGCTCCTGCGTGGGTCCTACCTATGGCAACTGCGAGCATAGGTAGACGGCAATGATCGCAGCCGAGGTGGCCGAGGCGGTCAGACAAACATCAACGACGGCTCGTGGCCGATGCTGCAATATTCGATTCAACATCTATACCTCAGACGGGGTTATGATGCTCAATATGAAATCAAGTCGGAGTAGCAAGAAAGACCTTAGCCTACGTCCTGAGAGGAGACATGGCCTATGCCTCGCTACTACTTTAATCTTTATCAGGGATCTCAACTCATATCGGAAGATGATTCTGGTTATGACTGCACCAGTGACGAAGATGCCCGGCAGTTCGCACGAATGAGCCACGGGCTTGTCGCTCTTGACCCAGTCTTGTCCAGTCCCTCACGGAGCTATCGCTTTGTGGTCTTGAACGAGGACAGACAGAGCATCTTCACCATGCCCATATCGCAAAGAGTCTCCTCGACCGCCGCTTAATCGGGTGTCTCACTTCTTTCCTGAGGCTGAGACGGCACTGGGGCCTGCGAGGTAGACGATAACGTGCGAGGATGTGGTCGCGCAGTGTCTTATGGATGAGCAGGCGCGGTCGGTTATGGCGACGGATGAGGCAACCCGTCAGTGGAGCTCCCTTGGACGTCAAAGCGAAGCAGAATCTCCCTCAGGCCAGTCTCGGAAACGAGGCTGGCCGCCTTCCTGGAGCTGAACCACTTCGTCTCCCGCTCCCCCTGCTCAAGCCAGTGGTCCCTCTGATGGTCAACATAAAGCGGAAAGACCTCAACGACACACTGAACTTCACGTCCATGCCCAAGCCGCTTGTTGTACGAAATGGATCCTATGGCTTCAGCATGGACATCTCCGACTAAGCCCGCCTCCTCGAGCGCCTCCCGGGCAGCGCTCTCGTGCGGATCAAGTCCTCGGATCGGCCAGCCTTTCGGGATCATCCAGCGCTTGCGCCCGCGTGTGGTCACGAGCATGATCTTCAAAGACCCATCGCGGCTCCGGCGAAACGGCAGAGCTCCGTACTGCACGTAGCAGCCCCTCACCTGCTTGGGATCCTGTCGGAAGTAAATTAGCCAGCTCACTGCAATTCGCTGCTCCGCTTCTTGTGGAACTACCCTGTTGAGCTTGCGTTCCGACTTCCAGTGAGCGGAGGCTTCAAGGCCCTATGAACAAGGGATCCAACACTCCTCAGGAAGTCGAACTCAAGCTGGAGCTGGAACCCGAAGCGCTGGACCAAGTGCTGGCGCATCCACTCTTTGACGCACAGTCTCGTACCAACCCTGTTACACAGACCCTTCAATCCACCTACTTCGATACACCGGATCAAGCGCTGCGACAGGCTGGGATTTCGCTCCGGATCCGGCGCAACGGCCACCAGCGCATCCAAACTATCAAGGCCTCTCGCTCACCTGACAGCGTGGCCTTGACCCGCAGCGAGTGGGAGCATGAGGTGGCAGGCGACAGGCCGGATTACACCCTTGCGGCGGAGACGGCTCTCAAGCCCCTTCTGAAACATCAGGAAGCCATCCGACCTGCTTTCAGCGTGACTGCGGAGCGAACACTCCACATCCTGTCATACGGCAAATCGACCATCGAGGTGGCGGCAGATCGTGCCACGGTCGAGGCTAAGGAGCGGACGCTCAGGTTCGGCGAGCTTGAGCTTGAGCTGAAGAAGGGTCATCCGGCGGACCTCTTTGACTTGGCCCAGACACTCTCGCAGCAAACACCGCTGCGCCTAAGCTTCACAACCAAGGCCGAACGGGGCTATGAAGTGAGTTCGGATGAGGCACCCCGGCGGATAAAAGCTGATCCTGTTCTCCTCAGGCGCCGGATGACGAGCGCGCAGGCCTTTCAGGTCATTGGCGCGTCTTGCCTGCGGCACCTGATGGCCAATGAGGCGATTGTCAGGGCCACACCAGAGGGTGACGCCGTTCACCAGATGCGGGTGGCGCTGCGCCGGCTTCGAGCTGCCATCACCCTGTTCAAAACCGTGGTCGAAGACGAGCAGCGGGATCAGGTGAAGGCCGAGCTCAAATGGATGGCCAACCTCCTCGGAGAGGCCAGAGATCTGGACGTCTATATCACAAAGGTTCTCGAGCCTGCCGGAGACCAGCACAAGGACGATCAGGGCTATCAGCAGCTACTTGCTGGTTATCAGGACCGGCGCAACCGAGCTTACCAGACGGTGCAGGAGACGATTGTCTCGTCTCGCTTTGTCAATGGAGTCCTCAACACGGCAGCCTGGATCCAGGCTGGAGGCTGGGTGGTCGATCAGAGCAAGCCCGCCCGTCAGCGCCGCAAACAGCCTGTTGTGGAGCTCGCAGAGCGGGAAATCGGCCGGCGCTGGAAGCGCGTGCTCAAGCGCGGCAGAAACCTGGCCGACCTTGATCCGGAAGAGCGCCATCAGGTGCGCATCGAGATCAAGAAGCTGCGCTACGCTGGCGAGTTCTTCGACAACCTGTTCAAAGGCGGTGGTGCGAAAAAGCGGAAGCGGGCAGCGCTGAAGACCCTTGAGGCGCTTCAAGAGACGCTGGGCGAGCTCAACGACATTGCGGTCGGGTCCGAGATGCACACCTCGGACGTGGCTGAGGCGCTTCACCAGGAGCAACTGACCCGTGTGGACGACCTTCTTGCCGCGGCACAGGCGCAGTACCAGGACCTGGCGGCGGTAGAACCATTCTGGAACAGTTAGGTGCCCGAGGATGACAACGTCATCGACATGCTGGCGGCATCCTGTAGGATACGGGCGAGCTCGGTGACCCTGTGGGGCCAATGCATTGGCCGAGACGCCGTCTCGAAAGACGCTCAGGCCAAACCTGGCAACCCGCTTTGCTGAACTCGCACGAGATGCGTTCGTGAATTCGAGCGTCCACCAAAGGCCTGAGCAGACATAACCCTGGGGGATTCGTGCTTACCATCGATGCTCTCACGGCCAGTGCCCTTGGTGACCACCTGGCTACAGACTTCCAGGGCATGTTTGGATCATCCGAGACCCGCCTCGCAGAGGTTCTTCGTACCAATGCTCGCCTGGCCATTGAGTGCATCGCGAACTCGGATGCGCTCTACCACAACTACGAACATACGGTGCTTGTGACGCTCGCCGGCCGGGACATTCTACGTGGCCGCAGCTTGCGGGAGGCCGTTTCTCCGTCTGATTGGGTGCACTTCTTGGTGGCCTGCCTTATGCACGACATCGGCTATGTTCGTGGGCTCCTTGCCGGGGATACCGAAGGGGCTTACATCGTTGACGAGACGGGGCAGACGGTAGAACTGCCCCGGGGCGCCTCCGATGCGGCCCTGACCCAGTACCACGTGGATCGCTCCAAGCTGTTCGTCCGATCCCGCTTTGAAGATTGCGACCAACTCGACGCAGAGCGCCTGGCTCGCATGATCGAGTTTACGCGCTTTCCGGCACCGGAGGGCCGCAACGACCGTGAGCTGGATGCTGAAACTGGGCTTGTGCGGGCAGCCGACCTGATCGGGCAGCTGGGTGATCCGCTTTACTTACGCAAGGCCAACAGGCTTTACCACGAGTTCGCAGAAGCTGGAATCAACGAGCGGCTTGGTTACACCTCCCCGGCCGATGTTGTCGACCGTTACCCGACCTTTTTCTGGGCGAGCGTGTCAGCGCAGATCGCCCCTGCAGTCCGGCATCTCAAGGTGACGGCCGAGGGGCGGCGATGGCTGGCGCAACTGCACGCCAATGTCTTTCGGGCCGAGCACAGCGAGGATCTGAATGAACATGAGAGATAACACCTCTCCCATGCTGTCATAAGGCTACCAATCGCTGTATGCTCTAAAACGACCCTCTTGCCACCGGGTAGCGTCAAGTCGCCCCATGTTTCCTCGTACCCGTCGATAAAGAAACTCCCCTGATCCAGCCCCTCCTGTGGGTCCTGGCTGAACTTGGGATGCCTTATTCGATCAGCACGTCAGCCTGCACCAGCAGCGCTGGCGGCACCGTGATCCCAAGGCTCGTCGCCGTCTTCAAATTGATCGCGAAGGTGAAGCGGGTTGGATTCTCAAACGGTAGCTCGGCCGGATTTGCACCCCTAAGTATATGGCCCACCAACGCCGCCCCACGCTCAGCGCTTCCGCCCTGATCCGGTCCGTACGACATCAATCCGCCATCCCGCACAAGAGACTCGAACTCGTAGATGGCAGGCAGCCGGTGAGCAGCGGAGAACTCGAACACCCGGCGCCGGTTCAGAAGGGTGAGAGAGTCACTCACCATGAGGATGCTATCGGGCATATGGCGGATCATGGCGGCAAAGGCTGCAGCGAAGTCGTTCGGCTCGCGGACACCGAGGGCCTGTACGCTCAGATTGAGCGCCTTTGCCGCTTG
Organism: Microvirga sp. 3-52; assembly: GCF_018383585.1. GTDB lineage: Bacteria > Pseudomonadota > Alphaproteobacteria > Rhizobiales > Beijerinckiaceae > Microvirga. The sequence goes on along the minus strand of NZ_JAHAMK010000032.1, from coordinate 1,766 downwards.
TTCGGACTCCCGGACCCGGAGGGACATGCCGAGATCGTCGGCATTCCACAGCATCGCCACCTGCTTCAGCGTCGGCGTCAGTTCTTTCAGAAGCTCCAGGCGTTTCGGCGAGAGCTGGACGGATACGTCCGATATGCCGGTGATAGTGCCTCCGGGCCGGGCGAGGCTCTCGATCAGGCCTGTGGCAACGGGATCGCCCGTTCCGCCGAGAACCACCGTCGGAACGGTGCCAATCTGCTTGGCCGCGAGGGCAGGCGGAAAGCCCTGCACGACCAGCACGTCGATCCTGCTCGCGATGAGATCCTGAATCAACGCGGGTATGCGCTCGAGATGCCCCTCGGCCGCTCGGGTCTCGATGATCAGATTGCGCCCGAGCACATAGCCATGCTGGGCGAGGCCGCGGACCAGCGCTGGACCGTAGACGCTCTCAGTCATCGGTGTGCCTGGACTGAGCGTGCCGACGCGAAACACCTTCGAGGATGTTTGTCCCCTTGCTCCTGAAGTCCCAATCGTGAGGGGGAGCGTGCCTAAGCAGCGGAGAAAGTCGCGGCGCTTCATGTAAACCTCCCAAGGAGGCAAGCGATATATCGAGCGCACTCGCGCGGTCATTCAACCATGAAACAGTGCCTGCGCCTACCAGTACTAACATGAGATGAAGTTCGCGGCGTGTTGCGGGACACCGACAGAGTGCTGTAGGCACCGTTGCAACAATGCACCGTAGTGGGCGGGCCGGTACCACTGTGGCGCGATGCTTCAATCTCGCCTGTTGTTACGGTGGCTTTATGCCAGAGCAGTTCTTCCGCAAGACCATGGTGAGGGGAAGGCATTTACCCTTACCCAAAGTCAGATACTCTAACAGAGGCTGCGGAATGGATGTTCGGATGTGAGCTAGTTTGGCAGCATGCCCGCTCGACCCGGAAGCTTACGCGGCCTCCTCAAGCACCTTTCGGACGGCGGCAAGCGGCAGGCCAAAGTGCTTAGCGACTTGTGCCGGCGCCACCCCCGCCAGAAGAGCGGCCCGCACCGCCTTGCGTTGCCCCTCCGGTTCCGTCGCAAACCGTTTGTTTCAGAGTTTCAGCTATTGCTCTCTCGGTTCAGCGACGGAGGATGGTATGTTCAAGGGCGGGCATTTTGATCGATCGGTAATCCTGCTCTGTATCCGCTGGTATCTCGCGTACAATCTGAGCCTGCGAAACCTGGAGGAGATGATGGCCGAGCGCGGCATCTCGGTTGATCATGCCACGATCCACAGGTGGGTTATCCATTACTCACCCGAACTGCTAGAGCGCTTCAATTCACGCAAGCGTGCCGTCACTGGCAAGTGGCACATCGACGAGACATACATCAAGGTCTGCGGGCATTGGCGGTATCTTTACCGCGCGATCGACAGCAATGGCGACACGGTCGAATTCTGGTTCAGTGAGAAGCGCAATCTGACAGCCGCCAAACGGTTCCTGTGCAAAGCACTCAAGCGGCATGGCCGACCTGAGCGAATCGTGATTGACGGCAGCCAAACCAATCGTGAGGCAATCCTGTCCTGTGATAGTACAGACCGGCTTCAGGATAGGTCACGCCGGAAACTCAAGCCGATCTGGATCCGGCAAAGTGCCTATCTCACGGATGTATTTGACGGATGTATTTGACAAGGCGTTTTCGAGCTCCATAGGTGCATTTTTCTTATCGTCAGCTGGTTTTGAGGCAGGCGCTGTCCCCGTATTGAACGGCCGGACCTGGGTTTGATCGCGTCATCGCGTGACGAGAGGCTC
>NZ_JAHAMK010000031.1 GCF_018383585.1 Microvirga sp. 3-52 | reverse complement strand
ATTCGGTGGTTGACCTTCAGACGGCCATCAACCGCTACGTTGCCGAGACGAACGCCAGTCCCAAGCCCTTCACGTGGACGGCTGATCCAGATGAAATCATCGCCGCCGTCAGGCGTGGGCACCAAGCGTTAGATTCCATCCACTAGGTCCCGCCGGCAGTGCGTTCAGGCCTCAGATCAATGTCTCGCGTATTCCTTCAACGTGACAGAGTGGCGATTACTGCACGTCGCCAGGTCAGTCTCGGGACGCCCGGCACCCTCGCTGATATGAAGGGCTTCATTCTGTTACGGCTCTAGGCAGCAGGCAAAAATTCGGCAATCTGCTAGCTTGGCTTTTCCTGTTGCGGGTTCGCGTGTGCCAAGTGCTTGCTTAGGATGTCGACGATCCGGACTACGTCGGCCCTAGGGACAGCAAATGCGAGAGGTCCATAGGACGGGTGGTCGAATGCAAGAAGTGAGCCGTCGATCTGCGCAACTTGGATGTACCAGGGCGGTTCGATGACAGTCTCAACAGTTTTCCCGTCGAGCGGCCTCTTCTGATCTCCTTGGACCATACGAGCTCTGGCTTGGCCCAGAAGCCTGATGATCTGCGTGAGTTGCTCAATATTTAGGACGACAGTTTCCGATTGCTCTGCGGTAGAACCAATCTCAATTGTCACTGATTGTCGGTCATCTGCAACTCGAATGCCGACGCGCGCCTCGGCCATGATACTGCTTTCCTCTTACCGGCATACGGTTACATCGCGGGTTCCCACTCAACACGGCGCCGCACAAATAGGTTCATCGGATTTCCTTAACTGCCGACAGGGAGGTTCGGTGGGGATCCAGCGAACCTTTGGACAGCGATTGTCGGAATCTCGTTCGTCTCGCTGGGGAGGGCAATGTTGATCTCCAGTGACTTGGAGGCCAAGCTGGCCCGCTTCGCCTTCGGACCGATCGAGGATCGAGGCGACCAATGCAGCCATTGTTGGATGTATAACTCTTGGTACAGCCGAACAGATCCCAATACGTGTCTCGGCACACTGGGCAGTGCCGCTGATGGGCCAGCTTCGCTGTTCAAGCCTTGGAAAGGCCCGTCGAGGCACGCCAAAGCATCTGCTTGCCCGCCTGGTCGGCGTCCTCACTTTCATGTGATCTAGCTCCCGCACACTCTCAGCTGCCGTCCAGGCGGTTGCTGCGATCTGAACTTGCGCGCCCGTTGGGCAGTGTAGCTTGGACGGCTAGCGATCAGACTCGCGTCCAGTTGGTTGGGCTTCGTACAGTTCGCCGCTATTCGAAATGTCTGTGGTACTTTCTGTTCGAACAAAGCGGAAGCGGCGGCAGCCGAGGGCGGATGCCGTGCAGCCGCATCACCCGTCCGGACTGATCTGACTTAATTCAGCTGCTCGTTGGAGCCAGAGCCACATGTATGCGTGCTTGCCCTGGCCACAAGAAGGTTGTCGCTTGATCGGTGAAACGCGCATTCCGCGCTTGGACATTCCACGGCCTGTGAGCATCCTCCAAAGGAGTGATGCTACTTAAAGTAGCTTTGTTCATTGCGAAAAATGACCACAATAGGCATTCGGTTTCAGGGAATTCGCCAGAAAGGTTCATCGTGTCAGAAACCTGTGTGGTCTGTAAGACAGTCGGTGAAACTATTCAACATATGCGACTGCTCGTAGAGGCATTTCCGCATCTGTTCATGCAGCGCAGACCCAACCTGCCCTGACATCAGACGAACTTTCAAGTTGCGGAAAGATTCCGTCAGAGGATCAGCCATGTACAATTGGCGCCGACCCATTCTAGCGTTCTATGACGCACACATTACAAAGAACCCAATTCCAGGACATGTTACAAGCCTGGACGCGTTCCATCGCTCTCCTATCGAGCACCGTCGGCAGATCCAAGTCAGGCGTCTCACCCAGCTACTGCGTCACGCGTCACATCATGTACCCTACTATCAGGATCTGCTGCATAACGCCAAGGTGGTCCGGAACGATGAGGTGGATCTCTCCCGCTTCCGACAGATACCCGAATTCACGCGCGATCTCCTGCGTGATGAGTTCGAGCATCTAAAGAGCGACGATCTCGCCTCACGAAATTGGTATAGGAGAACCACCGGCGGCAGTACGGGTGAACCTGTAGTGGTTCTGCAGGATCGTCTGTACGACGACGTCGGCAGAGCCGTGAAGGACCTCCATTATGGATGGGCCGGGTGCGAACCTGGGGAGCCACTCGTCTCGCTCTGGGGCTCCGAGCGCGACATTCTTATGAACTCTGAAGGCTGGCGCAACAAGCTCTCCGGCTTCATCCGCAACCAAACTCTTCTCAATTCCTGGAATATGACCAAAGCCGATCTGCAACGCTATGTGAAGACATTGCAGCGGGTAGAACCCGTGGTCATCGAAGCATATGCCGAAAGCATCTACGAACTCGCTCGCTACATCAACGAGACGGGCGCGCGGGTCGAGGGTGTTCGCAGCGTAATCAGCAGCGCTGGCACCCTGTATCCGTTCATCCGGCACGAGGTTGAGAGCGCGTTCAGGTGTCCGGTGTTGAACCGCTACGGATCACGTGAGGTCGGCGACATCGCGGCTGAAAGGACCTCCGGTTCCGGGCTGGAGGTGTTTTCCTACGTCAATCTGGTGGAAATCGTGGATGAAAACGGCAATCCATGCGGGCCCGGTGAGGAAGGCGACATCTTGGTTACAAGCCTGACCAATTATACGATGCCGCTCATCCGCTACCGGTTGGGCGACCGGGCGGTCGTAGGGGCCGCTGCAGCCACGCCGGTCCACTCGGTCGAGCGACTTCAGGCCGTCACCGGGCGTATCTTGGATGCTCTTGTACGAGAGGATGGATCGACGGTGCCCGCGACCTTCTTCATGCACTTCCTGAGCGTGGTTCACAACTCCGGCTGGATCCGGAAGACCCAGGTGATCCAGAAAGATTACAACAGGATCGTGATCAAGATGATCACGGCTGCGCCACCGCCGGCTCATGCCCTTGACGAAATCCGGAGTACCTTGCAGCGGGTGATGGGAAGAAACTGCAGGATAGAATTTGATTTCGTTGATAGCATTCCTCCATCGTCGTCTGGCAAGTATCGATACACCATCTCCCATCTGCCAGGCTTGAATACGGGTGCTTCGAGCGGTCCAGCGGTGATGGATGGCAAGTAAGTTGCGGCGGCGTTAGTCTCAGCCGACTTACATCCGCTGCTTCCTGGCGTCGAAGTTGATCACTTAATGCCGCTGGACTCGTCCGTTTAGCTGATGGCAGCAGAGTAGGGTTCGGAGATCGATGTCGTTGGCAATAGTACCAGCTTTATCCGGCGATCGGGGATGTGGATCATTCTAGGACCAGACGAAAAGCCCGCAGACGAATGGCATCGTTGAGCGCTTTCACAAGACGGTGCTGGATGGGTTCTATCGTGTAGCATTCCGCAAGAAGATCGTCCCGCACCCGCAGATCGAGGGAATAGCTGTGACCCATGATCCGCCTCCCTTTCAGGGCAGTGAATCACAACTCCGTCCCGCGCTGAAGCCTCGGAATCCAAAATCCAGTCCGATGCTCTAACGGCACTCGATGGAAGCGGAAGCGTCATGGCTGGACATGAGACGCATTATTCGCCCATGCTGTCCCCAGCAATTCCAGAAGCGAACCAATCCCACAAGGAAGCCTAGTCCATATGATACGTGAAGAATTGCGAACGCCATCATAAGCAACGGCAGCATTGCAATGCCGGCCTTTCGCCCCGTCCAAACAGAAGCTCCAAGATTAGCTGCCGTGTAGCAGCTGGCCGTCAGAACTAGCATCCACAGGCCGAAGCTTGTAAATGGTGCAAGAACCGCCGTAAGCAGCAAGGTAGCGACAAAGAGCGGCGGAATGAATTGCCGCACTCGCATCTGGCCTGGATGTTTTTGCATAACCCGCACCTTCCAGTATCCATACTGGAAGTATTGGCGCCACAAAGAGAGAGGTGTGCTGCGGTTGTAATAGCTCGACTTAACGCGAGGACTCATCAGCACTGAACCGCCATGCTCACGCAAGCGGTAGTTAAATTCATCATCCTGGTTTCGAACTTGCTCCTCATCAAACAGGCCGATCTGCTCGAAGACATGACGAGGCCAAGCTCCAAGATAGACGGTGTCCACCCACCTCTCCTGTGAGGCATGCCGCCAACGCCCGTGGCCGACGCCGAACGAGGTGCCCGTCGCCAGTGAGATTGCTTCACCGAAACGCCCGTGACACATCGGCTCCGTGCCACCTCCGACGTTGTCGGCGCCCGACGTTTGGAGAGCAGCAATGCACTGCGATACATAATCCGGCGCGATGAACGTGTGACCATCGACCCGAAGGATCACATCGCCTGTCGACTGAGCGATTGCGAGGTTGAGAGCTGAAGGGGCAATTCGAAGCGGATTATCCAGCACCACTATTCGAATAGCGGGATGATCGGCCGCTAACTGACCAATGATGGTGCGAGTATCATCCGTAGACATGCCATCAGCGATGATAATCTCCATCAGCTCGGGTGGGTAGTCCTGCGCCAGTATCGCTCCGAGACACTGATCGATATGCTTCGCCTCGTTCCGAACGGGCATGATTATGCTGACGCTGACAGGTCGAAAGGCCTTGTTCGTCTCCGCTTCCACGGCGCCATCCTCTCTGGTTAAGGGCAACACACGATGCATCTCGATCTCCGTGAATTTTTGCGGCCCTCGTGCCTAGGATAGAAGGCCATGAGAACTTTGACGTTATTTCGAGACATTGCTGGACAGGAAACAACGCCTTCGTTGCGCCGCTGGCACACATCAGGCTAATCAGAAGAAAGTTGCGTCAACAGGACACATTGAACGTGCGCATCCACGTTTCAAGAGACATAATTCGGAACAGACCAAGATAAGACTCCTTGTTCCCTCTATCGATCTTCGAGGACCCATGCCATTGCCTCAGGGCTGACGAGTTAATATACTTTTCACTGCGCATATCACTTTGAATCATTTCATTGATTCGAGGCTTGAGATCGTCTGAGAGCCATATCCGGTCGGGCGCTGCGAAACCCAGTTTGCTCTTACGCAATCGAACCGTTTCAGGCATTAAACCTTTCATTGCTTTCCGAACTGCAAATTTGCTCCATCCATTATTCACTTTCAGGTGATCTGGAAGTGAGATGCCGTGCTCGACCAGGCGATGGTCCAGGAGCGGCACTCTCGCCTCGATCGAGAACGCCATCGACGAGCGATCCTCAAATCGTAGCAGCTGCGGAAGCGTATCGACAAGGATATCGTCGAGCTGTATTCGCTGCATCAACGTGCAAGAGTTCTTTGCGCCGTGGCTCTTGGAGTCGAATGCATTACGCCACCAACGTGTGGCCGGCGAGCTGTGGTCTGAGACGGCTCTGCTCCAATCCGCTCGAATTACGTTCTTCATGACCGAGTCGACGTTCAGCAGCTGGCGCAAACCCTTTGGAAGATAGCGGTAGCCATTACGCAGGTCGAGCACGTAACGGTCTCCTTGGCGCATCATGGCGTAGAGCTCGCTCGTCAGTCGTGGTAAGCGGCCGCTTCGAAGAAGCGATGCCATATACGCGTATCGAAACTTCGCATATCCACCAAAGACTTCATCACCACCCTGTCCATCAAGGAGAACTTTGACGCCGGCTTCCTTGGCAGCCCTCATAACCCGCCACTGGGCGTAGAAACTCAGGCTGCCGCAGGGCATATCCTGATGCCAGGTCAATCGCTCGAAGTCTGCCCAGAAGTCCGAAGCTGACGGGAACACGAGCTCTGATCTGGCTCCGACCGAATCCGCAACGCTTCGAGCAAAGTTTCGCTCATCAAGCTCCTTATATTCATAGCAGGATGTAAACGTGTGGAGCTTGTCTCCGATTGCGCCAGCAAGCTCCGGGCTCTCACGTGAAATCTTTCCAACCAAGGCGACGACGGCTGATGAATCCAGTCCGCCGCTGAGACAGCTACCGATCCGGACATCGCTGATCAGATGCTTTCGGACACTATCGACAAGGAGTTCCTGCAATCTCTCGATCTGATCCGCATCTGACATATCGTATCGAGTACGCGGGCTAAGTTGATAGTAGCGCTTTGGTTCGAACTGATGGGTACTCAGATCGATATCCAGACAGTGTGACGCCGGTAAGGAATTGATGTCACGGAACATGGTCCGATCGCTGTAATCGCAATTGCCGTGCGTAAGAAAGCCGAGTACTGCCTCATCGTCGGCAACTGCCTCGACACCTGGAAAAGCAAGGAGCGTTTTAATTTCCGATGCAAAGATAAAGTAGCCATTCTGGAAGGTGTAGTAGAGCGGTTTAATTCCAAACCGATCACGGGCGCAAAACAGTCGCCTGCGATTTCCGTCCCAGATCGCAAAGGCGTACATTCCGTCTATGCGCGACAGACAATCCTCCCCCCAGTGGACGTACGCTGTCAAAAGGACTTCAGTGTCTGTGCGGCTTTTGAACCGATAGCCGCAGACCTCGAGTTCGGCGCGTAGTTCCAGGTGATTGTAGATCTCGCCATTAAAGACGATCCAGGAGTGACCATCCCTGACTGTCATCGGCTGCAATCCTCGATCCATGAGATCGAGTATGGCCAGCCGTCGGTGCCCCAAAGCAACTTGAACCGCATTATTGAGGCTGTACTGCGCAATTTGCGGGACGAAAACTTGGTTTGACATCTCGCCATCAAACCATCCGAGCAGAAAGCCTTCTCCATCTGGCCCCCTGTGAGACTGCATGTCGTTCATCCGCTGTAGAACGCTAACATCGACGGGCTCGCCGCTGAGGCTAACAACGCCTAAGATGCCGCACATCAGTATCACCTCCAAGAATGAGTAATATCGTTTAAAGCAGCGGCAGCGCGCGCACGGGTTCCAGGATCACTTGCTTTGGCTGGAGACGAACGGCCGGTCACTCAGTTCGTAGACATGTCTCATGACGCCGCGGTAAATTCTCATGAGCCTGTCTGTAATAATCGTCTCGTCAAGATCTTTGATCGCCTCGCGCCCTTTGATCTCTTCACCATGGAGCAGGACCCTCTCAAGGGCGGTGGCAATCGTTTCGGGTTCGCGATCGGGAGCTATTTCGCATCCGGCGATTCCGGCCAACCGTTCGACGACGTCCCCCACGTCCACGGAAGCTATGCCAAGATTGCACGCAAGCGCTTCCTTGACGATTGTAGGCGATCCCTCCTGCAGAGACGTCACGATGAGTGCGTCGCAAGCGTGCATCATCATGATGATATCATCGTGCCGCTTATTCCAACCGAGCACGAGCTTGACTGGCAACCTTCTATTAAGTGTATCGACTGCCTCACACGCTCTGTCGTAACCCTTCAATGGATCGTTCGGATTTCCCACGAAGAGTACAAGTCGTTCTTCGATAGGCAGCCCAAGCTGGTGCCGTGCTTCCTCTCTCGGCAGTTCAGGCAGTGATGCAAGGTCGACGCCTGTAGGCAGCATATGGAGTGTCATGTTCGCGGGTAGATTTTGCTTCATCTCGTTCGAGACTATGATCACTGCATCCGCGAAGCGAGCGGCAAGTCGCCCCAGCCATACGAGCAACTTTCCACGCAATGTCATCCGTCCCGTCTTTGAGAGCTGCCCCAGCATGTCGACCCCGTGAAAGGTGATGACGAGTGGCAATCTCTTTGGCCATGGGATCAAAGCAGCTTGACCGAAATGGGCATGAACAAGGTCGTACTGTTTCCACTTCGATCTGTATTTCCACTGTAATCTACACCAGGCCCTCATGTAGTTGAAAGGATTCTTTGCGCCACGAAAGAAAAATACATCAACTTCGGCTCCCGCGCGCCGCAGAAACTCAACCTGCTGTACGAGAAATGGAACAGCGAAGGGACTGCTCTCTGTCGGCCACTCCGACGTCACCATTAGCACGCGAATTGGGGCTTCCATAACGAAACTCCTGACGTAGTTCTTTCAACAATCGGCTTGCGATCGTTGACCCAGCTCCAGCGAGATCTCTAGGATCCCAGAATTCTCGTCTGCAGCATATGTCGCACCGCAGAGCATTTCGATCGATTTTTCATTTCTCAGAGTGTGACGAGAATGAATGCCGCAACACGCGGCTTAGTGATCGCTTGGCGTCTCGCACAACGCCCAGAGTTCACTCACTATGTGTTCCGGTTGAAAGTTTCGCTCGATTGCAGCTCTCGCATGCTTGCCGACTGCCTTGCTTAAGGTCGGGTCAATAGCCAGACGATGCACATACTGTGCCAATTGCTGGACATCCATCTCGGCTATGAACCCTGTCGTTCCATGCTCTATCACGTCGCCAATGGAACCCACCTTCGTGGATACACACGGAACGCCGGCCGCCATTGCCTCCAGGACGACGTTCGGCATGCCTTCTCTATCAGAGGATAAGAGGAAGACGTCGGCGGCGCAGATCAATTCACGGGCTTCTGGGATCAATCCGAGAAAGTCGACGGTATCTCGCAGACCGAGATCGTCCACGTGCGCCTGAACGTTTTGTTGGTCCCCCTGGTCACCTCCGGCGATGATGGCCTTGACAGGAACGTGCTGGACGACCTGATGAACTACATCGACAAAGCGTGAGAAGTTCTTAGCCGGCTCCACTCTGCCTACGCCAAGAACGAGCACATCAGTCTCGGATAAGCCCAGCTTCTGGCGCCATGCTTCACGGTATGCTCGCAGTTTGTCACTGGGAAGTACTTGGATGGCATTTGGAATGTAGACAACCTTCTTCGTCAGGGCACTGCGCTCTGAGATTTCGATCTGCGTTCTCCGCGAGTTGCAAACCGCGGTGGATATTCCAGCCATGCTGGCCCAAGACCAGAGCCATCGCCAGCGCGATGGCAGATCAGTAAACCCTGTATTCCGGAACGATCCTATACAATGGACATTGAGCCCGATCAGAGACAGGCCGTAGGCATTCGTATATGAAGACCACGAGAAGAAGTGCTTTGCGCCTTGGGCGACGCAATGCTTCCTGAATTGCCTCATCTTCGCGAGTGGGCTGCCTCTAAGGAGTACGACCGGAATATTCAGTTTCCGGATCGGCTCGTCCCAGTATCCTAGCTCGCCCGAGACGTAGACGACCGGGTTCCAACGGTTGCGATCACAGTACGTTAGAAAGGTATAAAGCTGACGTTCGCTCCCACCATGCTTAAACTGTCCGATAATGATTGCTATAGGTCTTGCATGAGCCGTGCAGGATAGCGCCCGCTCGAAGCCACTATTGTTTACTCTAGCCATTTCTTCCGCGACCATCGGCAATCCTGTAGCCCTCCTACCGCACTTTGTGGCTTGAGCAGTCATGACGTTCAGCGAATTGTTAGACGGCGCTCTGAAACACCACTTAGTACATTCATTATTCAGTTCGCGATGTTGAACGCTTGTACGGACAGCCGGTTATCGTAGGCAAGCATCGTGTATCCGGATGGCAATTGCGTCGTCGGCTTTTGTCGTCAAACGTCAGCCACAGTCCCGGCAGAGTACCATCAAACTCTCCTATATGTAGTCTCTCTTCGGGAGTGCACCTAAAGAGCCTGCGCTGACGCACACTTGCGCCTCACTCAGCCTTTGGGTGCCAAGTGTGCAACGCAGAGGCTGACACGGTGGCGAAGCGGATCAACACCGTCGCGGAGCCGGTCCGCGCGTTCCTCTGCAGAGCCGTTTCGGTCAGAGTCCGATGACCGCCGCAATCATGCACTTGCAGTTCGGGCGGCTACTCGGGCGGCTACGGAGTTGCCCTCCAGGCGCCAGCGCGACTGTCGGCTTAGTGGATTGAGCCGCCTAGCGGTGATCTCTGATCAGATTATTCCAGCGAGGGCGTGAGCCTGAGATCGTCAGTTAGAGCCAGCATACGGGTGCTGCTAGTTGTGCTGCGCCAAGCACTGCGGACGCTCGGTGGCTGCAATCTGCGATGAACTGTCTGGGATCCCGTTAGCCCAGTCCGGCAGAAGCGTCTTGAACGATGGCTTGGCCTTTCCGTTGGTTTCAGATGTGTAGGGACTCGACCGACTGCGTCGGATCCTAAGCCGCTGCGGCGCTTGTCGGGACAGCCCCGAAGCGAACCGAATTCACGATGTCCAGTGGACCGGTTCGCGGGCGCTGGCGCGGGTAGCGGCGTGACGGACCCGTTTACTCAAGGGCCGTCCGGCAGCCCATACCACGCTGGCTAAGCCGGTCTGCCACGGTGGGGCGAGCCAGCCATTTACGCGTGGTGCGCTCGCTTCAGATCAACCCTGCGGCGGATGGACATTATTATGGGGTAATACCTGAGTTCGTTTCAGTTTTCCTCCCATACAGATAAGATTTGAGTGAGTCACGAGAGGCAGGAAGATTATGAGGAACTGGCGTAGACCTATTTTAGGGTTTTACGATACGCATGTCACACGCAACCCTGTTCCGAACCATGTTGCTTTTTTGGCCGATTTTTATACGTTGCCAATCACGCAGCGGCGCTCGACCCAGATGCAACAACTCAAGCATTTGTTGCTTCATGCTGCTCGTAATGTCCCATATTACGGAGACCTGCTGCGCGATGCTGGGGTCGTAGATCGCGAGCAGGTCGACCTCACGCGCTTCTCACAGATCCCAGAATTGACGCGTGATCATCTGCATAGCGAGTTCGAACGTTTGAAAAGTCGTGATTACGAGACTCGGGCCTGGTACAAAAACGGGTCAGGTGGGAGCTCTGGTATTCCTGTTGTCGTGCTACAGGACCGTTGCTACGACGATATCGGTCGGGCGACTCAAGAGATGCTGCAACGCTGGGCAGGATGGGAGTCTGGCGAACCGTTCGTTACGCTTTGGGGCTCCGAACGGGATGTTTTACGCGGTACATCAGGGTGGCGAAACAAGCTGTCTAACTTCATACGCAACCAGACTTTCCTCAACTCCTGGTGTATGAGCAAATTGGACTTGGAGCGTTACGCCAAGATACTGCAACGGGCTCGTCCGGTGATGATTGAGGCGTATGCAGAGAGCATCTATGAACTAGCACGCTATATCAATGATGCAGGTATCAAAGTCACCAGTGTCAGAGGTGTGGTCACCAGTGCCGGAACATTGTATCCATTCATTCGCGAGGAAGTTGAGCGAGCTTTTGGCTGCCCTGTTCTAAACCGATATGGGTCGCGTGAGGTCGGCAGCTTCGCGGGAGAGCGGGTCTCAGGCGGAGGGATGGAGGTATTTTCCTATACCCATTTCGTTGAAGTGGTGAACGAGCGTGGGCAGGCATGCAGGCCCGGTGAGGAGGGTGATGTACTGGTCACCTGCATGACAAATTATACTATGCCAATTATCCGTTATCGGATCGGCGACAGAGCAGTTGTTGGTGCGTTGACGGAATCTCCGACTCCATCCGTGGAGAACCTGCATACTGTCACTGGGCGCATCATGGACACTTTTGTGCGCGAGGATGGTTCGACCGTGCCAGGAAACTTTTTTATGCACTTCCTTGGAAAAGTTCATAATGACGGATGGCTGAAGAAGACTCAGGTTATCCAGACGGACTACAATTCCATTCTGATCAAGTTGATTATAGAGGCGCCGCCGCCCCCCATAGCTCTGGAGGAAATTCGTACATCGTTCCGGCGAGTAATGGGGGATTCTTGCCAAGTCGAATTTGAAATTGTGGACTCAATTCCACCATTGCCATCTGGAAAATACCGGTATGCGGTATCCTTGGTTCAGCATCCCAGATTGCGCCACAGCTATCCGCTTAGCTCGTTTATGAATGCAGATAAGATAGCGTCCTGATGCTCTCTGCTTCATACGGCCTGTTGTTGCGGCGTTCGACGACTATAAATCCACTTTTCTGCGCATAACCTGTGATTGTTCGAACTCCAAGCGAACTTTTGCATAAGAATACACTCGTATGCCTTGATTGTGCGGCGTGGAGGTGAGTGACGTGAGGTTGTGGGTAAAAAAGCAGAACTTGCTGCTATTCCTCTCACTCGAGGCATAAAGATATGGCTTCTATAAATAACAGAATTCTTCTGGTCAGCGCGTGGTTATGTGTTCCGGTCCTCGCTTATTTGTCGCTTGTCCCTGATGACTTTCAAGCGCGCACTAGTGCGCCGGGATACATCGAACACTTTGTTGCCTATTGCGGAACAGCCGTGCTGTTTGCACTGAGGTACCCTCAGCGACGGATTCAGGTCGGCATCTTCCTTGTGACGTATAGCTTTGTATTGGAACTATTGCAGAACTTTTCGCCGGGCCGTGTGAGCCGTATTCTTGACGCTTGCGTAAGCGGATCGGGAGCCATCATTGGAGTTGCTGTGATTGCCCTGTTCACCGGACGATACTGGCAACCTGCCTCAAGATGACGTCGTGAGCCTTGGACCTTTATATGGATGCCGATCCGGCCCTATGGAGTCCAGTCCAACATTCTGCCGTGGATCGCTACATCGCCTTCGCGCAGCACGCCCTCTCATCCCGCCAGCAGCCGACAGGCACGAGTCTTGGAAGACGATCGCCGAGGCGCTGTATGACAGTCCCACCATATTCAAAGGCCCGGGCCGGTTCGTTGAAGGTCGGACCGCCGGCATACCGTGCTAGACGGTCTGTGCCTGCGACAAGCGGCGCCCCGATGGTACTGGCTCGCAGGAATAGGCAGTCAGGGCGTGGCACTGGTCGATGCAGATGCTGGCCCAATGCCGGCTTGAGCTGGGCTGCAGCCGCTCCCGGCAGGCGTCGCTAGTACACAATTACTGCACAGCTTGTTTTTTTGTCGAAACGGCCATAGGCATACCTTGCTACAAAGCCGCCCGAATCTATAAAAGTTCTCGCTCCGCTTGGCCTCGATATGATTGGGCTGACCAAAGTGCCAGCACTTCATGTCGAGCCTTGATATACTGTCCGCAATTAATAAAGGCCATCAATGGCACTGGTTAAAACGACCGAATTGCCTAGTAAGGGTACCCTCCGTCAGGTTGATGGCGATTCCGCAGCTTCAACGGTGTCGTCCGCTTCTCCAAAGGGGGGAAGCCCTCAGCGCCGGACCCTTGAGCGGGTCAGGGTCCGGCAGCAGAAGGCGGCTGAGCGCATCGGCGCAGCTACCGAGGAATTGGCCAGCGGGGTGACCGAGGCTTCGTCCGCTGCGGAGGAATTGCGTCGCGCAATGGAGCAGATCGCCGTCGGGGCGGAGGAGGCAGCAGGCGCTTCGCAGCAATCGCTGAGTGCCATCGTGGGCCTCGGCAACTCGTTCTCCGAGGCACGACAGCATGCCGAGGCCGCTCGCGCCAAGACCGCCAGTCTTCAAACCTTGTTGATCGAGACCGGGGCTCAAATCGATGCTTCCGTCGCTGCCGTTGGAGCGAATGCGGCGCGCCAGAAGACCATAGTTGAGATCATTTCGTTTCTTGACAAACAGGCTGCCGCGATTGGCGAGATTACCCGCACGGTCGGCGACATTTCTGACCAAACTAATCTATTGGCCCTTAATGCAGCCATCGAGGCCGCTCGCGCCGGGGACAACGGTCGCGGCTTTGCCGTCGTGGCCGATGAGGTGCGCGCTCTGGCGAGCACATCGGAGAAAAGCGCTCAGGATATCCAAACTCTTGCCGGAGGTATTGTCACGGAGGTCCGCTCCATCGCCGAGAGGATCAGGGCTGCAGCCGAAACCGCATCCGGCGAGGCTCAGGTGGGGCGCGCCATCGTCGCGACTCTCGATAGGATCCGCTCTGACATGATCCTTTTGGCGGATGGCAGTCAGTCGATCCTCCTTGCCGCCGTCGAGGCCGAAGCAGCCATCCGCGAAGCACAGCGCGGGGCCGAGCAAGTGGCCAGTGCCGCCGAAGAGCAGGCTGCCGCAGCGGCCGAGGCACAGCGGGCCGTACAGCAGCAGAGCGTCGCTCTCGACCAAAGCCAGCAGACCGCGCAGGCGCTTGCAGCCTTGGCTGACGACCTCCAGGCGAACGCTGCAGGATCTGCCAGTGCCGAACAGGTTGGATCCGCTGCGGAGGAACTCTCGGCAGCCATTCAGGAACTATCGGGAGCTGCCGGTGAGATCATGACCGCAGTTGATCAGATCAGCCGGGGGGCTCAGATCCAGGCTGCCGCGACCCAGCAGGCCAATGCCGCAATGGGACAGATCGAACGGGCTACTGACACGTCGCGGGATGTTGCCGGCGAGGCGGTTGCGCGCATCGAGGCGCTTGCCTCGGCATTCCAGGATAACCGCTCCGCGATATTGCGCCTTGCGGCCGGCGTCGAACACGGTTTGAAGGAAACTCAGGCTGTCATCGATCTGATAGGAGGGCTGGACGATTCCAGCAGGCGCATTGAGAAGATCGTCGACAGTATCGCTCTCGTCGCTGTTCAGACCAATATGCTTGCCGTGAGCGGATCCATCGAGGCTGCCCGTACGGGGGAAGCCGGTCGCGGCTTTGCGATTGTCTCTGGGGACATTCGCGCTCTTGCGCGGGATGCCTCGGAGAACGCCGATCGCATCAAAGAGTTTATCCGCCAGATTCGCGAGCAAATCACCGTCGTCCGGCGCGACCTTGAGCAGAGTGCCGCGATCGGGGAGGCAGAGATCGCGAAGAACGCCATGATGACTGAGAGGCTGGATGCGGTTGAGGCCGATGTTAACGCGATCCGGCACGGGAGCGCTGCGATCCTGGCAGGATCGGAGACGATCCTAACGGCAGTCCGCGAGGTACGGCTGGGTACGCAGCAGGTCGCGGCTGTGGCCGAGCAGGCGGGAAGTGCCGCTACTCAGGCAGCCGCTGCGGCTCGACAGCAAGCACGTGGCGCCGAGGACCTTGCCGCCGGCATTGAGGAGATCGCTTCCCTGGCAGACGAACTCCACATGGCGGAGTCTTAGGATCATGGCTGAGACGGCCCCTGCGGCTGTCACTCAATCGTTCCTGACGATAGAGGTGGGTGACGAACGCTTCACCTTACCCGCCACTCAGGTTGCTGAGGTGATCCGTCCGCCGGTCGTGACTCGCGTGCCGCTCGGCCCTTCGAGCCTCGTCGGTGTCGCCAATCTTCGAGGGGTCGTGATGCCGGTGGTATCGCTCCATAGCCTTTTCGGACGCGGGGAACGCCCTATTGCGAATGCCCGTGTTGTCGTTGTCGATCAGGGTACTCCGATCGGCCTGGTAATCGACCGGGTGGCATCGTTCGGGAGCGCCGGTGCATCCGACGATAATGGCGCACCTGCCCGTTTGATTGATCTCGACGCGCTGCTGTCCCGCGACTTTGGCAACGCCGGACGCCGTGTGCAGCCCCAGCGCGTCCCGGAAATGACAGAGCCCAAACCTGGTACGACGGCATCGCGTGACGAAGTGGCTCTCGTCTGCTTTGCGGTTGCGGGTCAGGATTTCGCCCTTCCCCTGGGATCTGTTCAGGAGATCGTGACGCTTCCTCCGAGTGTTGCGGCCGTTCCCCAGGCTGAGGTGGTCATGCTGGGAATCATGCCTCTGCGCGAGCACCTGCTCCCGCTGGTCTCGCTCCGAGGGATCCTTGGTCTGCGTGCAGGCGGACATGAGGACGCCAAATCCCGTGTTGTAGTCGCGCGCATGGGTAACGCTTTGGTAGGCTTGGTGACGAATGGAATGAAGGAGATCCTTCGCGTTCGCTCCGGTGAGATCGAACCTGTCCCTGCGATCCTGACCCGTGGTGCAGCAGAGGCCAAAATTCAAGGTATCTACCGCCTCGAGGAAGGGCGCCGGCTGGTGGCGGTTCTGTCGACAGATAACCTGTTTCGCGATCAGGACTTAACCGAATACGTCGCATCACAAAAGGAGAAGACGCGAGAGATGAGCAGCCCCGACAGTTCTTCGGATGACGAAGAGCAGTTCATCGTATTTCAGCTGGAGGGTGAGGAATACGGCTTGCCCATCGCGTCCGTGGATGAAGTGGTGCGTGTTCCCGAAACCCTGTCACGTCTGCCCAAGGCTCCCGTCTTCATCGAAGGTGTCATGAATCTGCGCGGCCGTGTCGTTCCAGTGATCGATCAGCGGCGGCGCTTCAACCTCGAAGGACGCGGAGAGCGGCGACGGGAGCGCATCATCGTCGTCACGATCGATAAAATGCAGGCTGGCTTTGTCGTCGACTCCGTATCGGAGGTCCTCAAGATCCCCGGACGCCAACTTCGCCCGACGCCTGATCTGGCTGCAGACGGGAGCCAAATCATTGATCGGATTGCCAATATCGACACCGAAGAGCGAATGATCCTCCTGCTCAATCCGCGCGAACTTCTGGACAAAGCGGAGAAGGATCTGCTTGCGGCTATGGGCGATGGTCACCTTGCTCGGCCTGCTCCGTGATCCGGCTGCTGATCGTTGACGACTCGCCCCTGATGCGACGTCTTCTCGGCAAAGTCTTTGGCGCCGAGGGAGATTTCGAGATTGCCTTCGCTCGGAATGGCGTGGAAGCCCTCGAACAACTTGCCGGATTTGAGCCGCATGTGATCACGCTCGATATCCACATGCCGCAAATGGACGGTTTGTCCTGTCTCGATCGCATCATGCTGGAGCGCCCATGCCCCGTCGTGATGGTGTCGTCTCTGACTGCGGAAGGGGCAGGCGTTACGCTCGAGGCCCTGGACCTAGGTGCAGTAGACTTCATCGCGAAGCCAGAGCGAGCTGTTTCGCTCGAGATCGAGACCCTTGCTCCTCTGCTTGTCGAAAAGGTCCGTGCCGCATCGCGAGCGCGCCTGCCGGGCAGCCTGAGATTGGCCGAGCGGGTGCGGTTGAAGAGCGGCCTGAGCCCGAAACCGATGGCGTCCCCTCGAAGGTCCCTTCGTCCGCCGCCGGCAGCACGTGCGATCAGGAGTGCAGCCTCTGCGGCATATGGTCTTGTTCTCGTCGGAACCTCGACGGGAGGTCCGCCGGCCTTGGATGCAGTGCTCTCTCGGCTTCCGTCCGATTTTCCATGGCCTGTGGTGGTGGCGCAGCATATGCCGGGATCTTTCACTGGTCCGCTTGCCCGCCGGCTCGACAAGCTTTGCGCTTTGACAGTCACCGAAGTCACTCATCCGATGCCTCTCGAAGTCGGAAAGGTCTATATCGGGAAAGGCGATGCGGACGTGATCGTCGGGGATCGTCCGGATGGCCCAATCGTGCTGGCAGCTCCTTCCCTTCCGGAGCATCGTTGGCATCCGAGTGTCGATCGGCTGGTCGAGAGCGCCATGCAGCACTTTGCGCCTGCCAGGTTGATCGGGGTGCTGATGACGGGGATGGGCAGCGATGGAGCTGAAGCCATGACGCGGCTTCGGGGGGAGGGCGGTCGCACAATCGCCGAGGCCGAGGAGACCGCCATCGTCTGGGGCATGCCCGGCGAGCTCTTTCGAAGAGGTGGCGCGGAAACCGTTGCCCCTCTGGAGCTTATCGCCGACCGGATCATCGCTATGCTGGGGCCATCATGAGGAAGCCCCGGTCGCCGAACAGGGCCGCCGAAGCGGAGCAGGATTTTGCGACTCGGCTCAGTCCGGAGGAGATCCGCTGCCTGTGCGAGTTTCTCTACGGTCGCACAGGTATGATCTTCGGCGAGAACAAACGGTATTACATCGAGAGGCGGATAGCCGACCGCATGTCTGCCACCGGAATGCGCACGTTCCGAGCTTATTTCTCTCATGTTCAAGCGAGCGAGAGCGAAGTCGAGCACCTGATCAACATATTTACGGTCAATGAGACTTATTTTTACCGTGAGGAGCATCAGCTGAATTGCCTGGGCCGATCGCTGTTGCCTGACATCGTGCGAAGCAGGAAACCCGGCGATCTCGTGCGGATCTGGTCGGTGCCATGTTCGACGGGGGAGGAGCCATATTCCATCGCCATCTGGCTCCTTGAGAATTGGCCCATGGTCGATGCCTATCACATCGAGATCGTCGGGTCGGATATCGATACGCGGGTTCTGGTTGAGGCCGAGGCCGGCGATTATGGGGAGCGCGCTCTTTCGCGCCTGCCGCGAGAACTGAGCGACCGTTATTTCGAGCCGCCTCATGACGGGCAACGCAGGCTCATTCAGGATCTGCGGGAATCAGTAAAATTCACGTCAGTCAATCTGGTGGACAGGGCCTCGGTAGCGGCCCAAGGCCGGTTCGACATCGTCTTCTGCCGCAATGTTCTAATCTATTTCGACGATGCGTCCCGTCTTCTCGCCGCGAACAATCTCTACGAATCCTTGAATCCCGGTGGCTATATCTGTCTCGGCCATACCGAGTCGATGAACCGCATTTCGAAGCAGTTCAGCCTCCGCCGCTTCGAGGACGCAATCGTTTATCAGCGGCCGGGGGAAGGTGGGTGATGGACGATCTTCTCCAGCATTTCATCGTCGAGGCGCGGGAACTGGTTCAGCAGGCGACCGACAGCCTCCTGGCTCTGGAGCGTGAATCCACGATCGTCGCTCACCTGGACAGCGCCTTCCGAGCCGTCCACACGCTCAAGGGATCCGTCGGCCTGTTCGATTTCGCGCCCATGGCGTTGGCGCTCCACGCCGCCGAGGACCTCCTGGGCGCTCTCAAAGGCGCGGAGGCAAGGATCGACAACGATGCGATCGACATCCTTCTCGAATGTATCAGTCAGGCGGAGCGCTGGGTTGGCGCGATCGAGCAGACGGGGCAGTTGCCCCGCGATGCGGGCGAGGAAGGCTATCGCCTCGCACGGGCACTTCGCTCCCAGCTCGACGAAGGATCCGCACAAGCTGCCCCGATAGTCCCGGAGGCGGACGTCGGCTGGATCAATGATCTGTTGTCGGCGGGGTTCGATCGAATAGATTTGAGGGCGCATAATACCGGTCTGATTGCCATCCGGTATACACCACGGGCCGACTGCTTTTTCGCCGGCGACGATCCTCTGGCGCTCCTGCGCTCGGTTCCGGATCTCGTCGCTGTTCGCATGGGAAACAGGGAGCCGTTGCCTCTTGCGGCCGAGATCGATCCTTTTTCCTGCAATCTTCGGATCGAGGCTCTGTCCTGTGCCGGGTTCGACGCCGTGAAGACGGTCTTCCGCTTCGTTCCGGATCAGGTGGCGATTCATGAAGTAGCGCGGCGGGATACGGCTGATCCTCATGGCGACGGACCTCACGGCTCTCCGGTCCGCGACACAAGTGCAGTCGGTGCGACAGGCTCACGGACGCTGCGTGTCGATGCGACGCGGATTGATCGTCTGGCAGATCTCGTTGGTGAAATGGTTGTCGCTAAGAATTCGTTAGCGCATCTGGCGACCTCGAGCGGCGAGGGAACGGATCGAAACGATCTTGTTCAAGGCATCCTGGCGAGTCAGGCGGTCATAGAGCGGCTCGTCGCGGACATGCATAGAACCGTGATGGACGTTCGCATGATGCCAATGCGGGATATTTTTCGGCGCTTTCCCCGCGCTGTCCGCGATACCGCGGGACAGTTGGGCAAGCTTATCGACTTTGCCATGGAAGGCGAGGACGTCGAGGCAGACAAGTCCGTTGTGGAAGGCCTGTTCGAGCCTCTGCTCCACGTATTGCGTAACGCCATCGCTCATGGCGCAGAACCGGAGAACATCCGCCTGGAGGCAGGAAAGCCGACCGGAACCAGGATTGTCCTGCGGGCTCGCCGCGAGGGAGATCGGGTCATCGTCGAAGTGAGCGACGATGGGCGAGGCGTCGATCCCGCATCAATACGGCAGGTTGCCCTGGAGCGCGGCGTCGCTCCAAGGGATCGGATCGAGCGCATGAGCGACGCCGAGGCCATGGAGCTGATCTTTGTCCCGGGATTCTCGACGGCGTCGGAGATCACGGATCTGTCGGGCCGAGGGGTTGGCATGGATGCCGTGCGCTCGGCAGTCGAAAGACTCGGCGGCCAAGTCGGTGTGCAGAGCGTGCTGGGACGCGGAACGACAATCCGCTTTTCCCTGCCGCTCACGATCGTCATGACGAAGGTGATGGCAGTTCGTGTGGGTGGCGAGACCTACGGCATCCCGATCGACGGCGTCTTGGAAACAGCCTTCGTGCCTGCCTCACGCATCCTTCCCATCCAGGAAGCCGAAGCCTTTGTGCTACGCGACCGAACACTTCCCCTGGTCAGGCTCGCCAATCTTCTGGGGATCTTGGGCAATGCGGATCCTGGGCGCGGGTCGAAAGTCCTGATCATGTCGGTGGGAGGTGAACGGGTCGGGGTTGCTGTCGACGGATTTGCCGAGCGCATGGACGTTCTGATGCGGCCTATGTCCGGCATTCTGGCTGGGACGCCCGGCGTGATGGGAACAACCCTTCTTGGTGACGGCAGTGTCCTCATGATTCTCGACATCCCGGAGCTGATCGGATGAGCGTGCGTCTGAATGGCAATATCATCCTGCTGGAAGGGCAGTGCCGGGTTGAAGATGCCGAGCCGCTGCTAGGCTGGCTTCAGGCAGACAGAAGCCGCGTCGTTGATTTGACGGACGCGGAACACCTCCATGCGGCGGTTTTCCAGGTTCTGATGGCCCTGCGGCCCTCAATTAAAGAGGGAGGAAAGGACGCCTTCATCCGGGAGTGGCTGATTCCCGTCCTGACGGCGGCGGCACCATCCGGCGCAACCCAGCCGGAGGGCTGAGCAGTTGTCATTCTTCCCATATACTCTAAAAGAACAAGTAACCTTCTTCTCAAACAGGACCGGTCGTTTCCGGTAGTAAAAATTCTCCTGGCGGAGCATCTGAGTGGCTATAACTGTTCTGATCGTCGACGATAGCAAGCTGGCGCGCATTGTCGCCGGCAAGACCTTGGCTGCTCTGCAGCCCGAATGGGAACGTATCGAGGCCGGAAATGCCGAGGATGCCCTCGAGATCCTGCGCGGGAGGAAGATCGACGTGGCCATGATCGACTTCAACATGCCGGATAAGGATGGTCTGGAACTGGCTGCTGAGTTGCGGACCATTCACCCGACCATGCCCGTCGCGGTGATCACCGCCAATATCCAGGACGAGGTGATTGCCCGGGCGAGGGAGGTGAATGCCACCTTCGTCAGCAAGCCCCTGACCGAGGACGGGCTTAGAGGATTCATCGCTGGAGCGGCGCTCCGCCTGCGGTCAGGCGGCACGTGATCATAATGAAAGATCATATCGAGCTGACCGACCTCGAACATGATGCTCTGACGGAGCTCGTCAATATCGGCGTCAGTCGCGCCGCCTCGAGCCTGCGCAAGATGATCGGCGAAGAGGTCCTCCTGTCCGTTCCCTCCATCGAGATCATGGCTCCTCAAAATGCCACTCGACTGATCAGAGAACGTGAGACGGATGAACTCGTCGCCATTCAGCAGCAGTTCGAAGGCGCCTTCTCGGGCCGAGCATTGTTGATCTTTCCCGAAGCGACAAGCCTTGATCTCGTCAGGGCCATCATCGGGAGCGATGTGCCGCTCGATCAGGTTGCCGATATGGAGCAGGAGGCTCTTGCCGAAACGGGCAACATCATCCTGAACGGATGCCTCGCGACCATGGCGAACATGCTGAAGCAATCCCTCAACATCTCCCTGCCGGAAGTGATCCGCGGAGATGGTGCGGCACTCTTCAGTCTTCCGCACGAGCGACCGGACGAGGGTCTGGTTCTCTTTCTCTACATCAATTTCTCGATTCGAAATCGCAATATCCGGGGCTATATTGCCATGCTGATGGATCTGCCGTCGCTTGCTGCGCTTAAAGAACTGATCGCGGGCTTCATCGAACGGGTCATTGGCGACGAGGCTTGAACGATGGTATTGAAGCTTCCCTTGAACAAGTCTTACATGACATGACGGTTCAAATCTTGTCACGGGGCGAAGCGAAGCGGGCGATCGATATGGCCGCAAGCGAATTGCGGCGAATGGCAGGACCGATCTTCTCGTCCTTCGAGAAGTCCGGGCTGCCCATGATTGCAACGGATCCGCGGAACTCCGACAACCCTATCGTTTACGTGAACGAAGCGTTCTCCAGGGTTACAGGTTACTCCCCTGAGGAGGCGATTGGCAGAAATTGCCGCTTCTTGCAAACTCCTGACACGGACCAAGGCGCTGTTGCGAAGATACGGGAAGCAATCAGAGCCGGTCGGGCGATCTCAGCCGAACTGCTCAACCGTCGCAAGGATGGTTCACAGTTTTGGAACCATCTCTTCATAACACCCATCTGCAATGGAAGCGGAGAGCCGCAGTTCTTCCTCGCAACACAGGTCGATATCACTCAGGCACGTCAGTCACAGACAATGCAGGCCGCCTTTGAGGCGAGCCAAAGAGAGCTGGACCAGACAAACGAGCGGCTTCGTCTGACGCTGACCGTTGCCGGTACCGGCGGTTCCTGGGATTGGGATGTTTCCAACCGACGCTTTACCGCGGATGCGAGGTTCGCGGTACTTCATGATCTTGATCCTGCAGAGGCATCCAAGGGGCTGCCCACCGAGGAGTTCTTCAAAGCCATTCATCCGGAGGATCGTCCGCGAATTCGTCTCGCCGTCGGCGGCATTCTCAACGGAGCAGAGATCTTCTCGAAGGAATACCGTCTTCTCGCCCCCGATGGTTCTGTCCGCTGGGCTCTTGCACGAGGACGCTGCCATTTTGATGAAGGTGATCGCCCAGTGCGGTTTACCGGCGTCGTCATCGACATTACCGAACAGAAGCACGTAGAGGAGCGTCTTCGAATTGCGCAGAGCGCTGGCGGAATCGGAACATTCGAATATTTGGATGGCTATGCCACCGTCAATGTCTCGGATGAGTTCTGCCGGTTGCTCGGGCTTCACCCGAGCAATGTTCTCCCGGTTCGGACCGTCAACTCTCTCGTCGAGCCGGGTGACCGCCCTGTCGTCGAACAGAGCTCCGGTGAAGCTGCCTCCTATGTGGAGTTTCGGATCCGGCGCGCTGATGACAAGGAACTTCGCTGGCTTGCCCGGCGGGGCGAGCATGTGCGCGACACGGAAACGGCAGGATTGCGGTTCATCGGCGTGATCTATGACATCACGGCGGCCAAGCGATCTGAATCGAGACTCCGCGAGCTTAACGAGAGGCTGGAAAGTCGCGTCGAAGAGCGCACCCGCGAGCGCGACCGTCTCTGGAGCCTTTCAAGCGATCTGTTCAGTGTTTGCGACGCCGACGGCTATCTCAGTGCGGTCAATCCGGCCTGGTCGGCACTGCTGGGATACCGGGAGGATGAGATCGTCGGAACTCGTATCGACGCCTGGATCCACGAAGAGGATCGATCTTTAAGCAATACCCTTCTTCAGACTTTGCAAGGCGGGATGGCGATCAACGACATCGACGTCCGCATCCAGGCTAAGGATGGTTCCTATCGGTGGATCAACTGGACCTTCGCCCCAGCGGAGGATGTGTTCTACAGCGTCGGACGCGATGTGACGCAGCGCAAACAACTTGAGGAGCAGCTTCGGCAGAGCCAAAAGATGGAGGCGATCGGTCAGCTGACAGGCGGTATCGCACACGACTTCAACAATCTGCTGACAGGCATCGTCGGTTCGCTCGATCTCCTTCGCTCACGAATGGCACAGGGACGTCTCGACAAAATCGATCGTTACATCAGCTCCGCAACCACGTCAGCCAACCGCGCCGCCGCACTGACGCATCGCCTTCTCGCCTTTGCGCGACGGCAGCCTCTCGACCCGAGGCCGGTCAATGCCAATCGACTTGTCCTTTCCATGGAAGATCTTCTTCGGAGAACCATGTCCGAAGCGATCCACCTCGAAATCGTTGCATCCAATGACCTTCCGCTGACGCTCTGCGATCCGAACCAATTGGAAAGCGCAATTCTCAATCTCGCGATCAACGCTCGAGATGCCATGCCCGAAGGGGGCACACTCACCATCGAGACTTCCGTCACTAGCTTGGATCGTATCTATACCACGTCCCAGCAAGATGTTTCTCCTGGTCAGTACCTGACGATCAGCGTGTCGGACACCGGAACCGGCATGCCTGCTGATGTTCTCGCTCAAGCCTTCGATCCCTTCTTCACGACGAAGCCGATCGGCGAGGGAACAGGACTCGGTTTGTCCATGGTCTATGGTTTCGCCAAACAATCTGAAGGACATGTCAGGATCTACAGCGAAGTTGGCGCAGGTACGACCGTCAAGATTTACCTGCCTCACTACACAGGTGAAGTTGAAGGAGAAGTTCCCGAGGTGGGTTTGAGTGAAGCCCATCGCGCCGGGGCCGGTGAGACAGTTCTGGTCGTCGAGGATGAGCCGGTCGTCCGGTCGCTCATTCTCGAGGTTTTGGCCGATCTCGGTTATCAAGCCCTTGAGGCGGTGGATGGTCCGTCCGGACTCAAAGTTCTGGAGTCGAAAGAGCGGATCGATCTGCTTGTCAGCGATGTGGGGTTGCCTGGGCTGAATGGTCGTCAACTCGCCGATCACGCACGCTTGATGCGCCCAAATCTGAAAGTGCTCTTCATCACCGGCTATGCCGAGCAGGCGGCAATCGCATCCGGTTTCCTGGCGCCAGGCATGGAGATGATCACGAAGCCTTTCGCCATCGAAGATCTGGCTTTGCGGATCCGTGAAATAATAGAACGAGCCTGAGAGAACGGAGGCGTTCGATTGTTGACCGCATAAGTTCTACAAGGACTTATTCGAGGATCCTGAGGGGCCGCTGCAAGCGTTACGATCATGGACGGTTGCGGCGAACTCGCGCGGGCTTTTCTCCAGGGTCAGTCTCGTTCAAGCGTGTCTCGATCCAAGAGGCCTCCTTCTTGAGGAGAGAGGCAATCTCAAGCTGGCGCTCTGGATACAAACGACTTTCCGTCGCCGCGATGGAGAGGGCTCCGACAGGTCTGCCGTCCGAAC
The DNA here is from genome assembly GCF_018383585.1 of Microvirga sp. 3-52. Taxonomy (GTDB): domain Bacteria; phylum Pseudomonadota; class Alphaproteobacteria; order Rhizobiales; family Beijerinckiaceae; genus Microvirga. The sequence goes on along the minus strand of NZ_JAHAMK010000031.1, from coordinate 26,363 downwards.
GATGGATCGAAACGCCGATGGCCCATGAGTCCGGGAGCAGCATTCCAGGATTGAGCGCGTAGCCTCTTGTCCGAGTGTCCTGAACGAGGCCACGAAGTGCTGAAGGCGAGAACGGTGGGTACTTGTCGGCGAGAATGTCCGCATTGGCAGCCAACACTTCTTCTACATCCTCATCGGGCAAGGCCGCGAGCAATGCCAAGCCCCCGGCTCCGACGCCGAGCGGATGCCGGTCTCCTGCATGAAGGGCATGGACGCGGATCGGGTAGGGGCCTTCCTCGCGATGCACACAAATAGAGTGGACATCCCGGGGTACGGAAAGAAAGGCGGTATCGCCGGTCTGCTGACTTAATCTTACAAGGGAACGGAGGGCGATCGAATGAATGCCAAAACGCGCGCTCGCCAGAGTCCCGAGAACATGAATTTCCGGACCTAGATAATAACGTCGAGTGTCCGAGTCCTGATCAAGTAGGCCCGCCCGTAAGAGCGCGAGAAGCATGCGCCTGACGGTCGGCTTCGGGAGACTGCATTGCTCAACCAGATCGGACAGCCGAGTACCTGAAGGTCCCGCCCGCCCTACGAGCAAGAGCAGTGTTGCTGCTTTGTCGATTGCCTGGGCTCCATAGGAAGCTCCAGCATCGATGCCCTGGACGGCAAGCCGGGCCGCTATGGTCTTTTGGTATTCCAGCATGTGGACCTTTGAGGGTGGAGCAAATGAGGATTTGTTCCAAAGAGCAATTTTCAATTGACAAGGAAGAGTATCAGAGTGCCTCCTTAGGGGCCAACGAAAACGCCCGCCAAGTGGCGTGCCGTCAATAACATAGGGTCCGCCATATGGACCTGATTCTTGAGGAAGCATGGGACCGGAGGGTCTCTTATCAGGAGGGTTACATGATCTTGTCTCGCCGCCGGCTGATTACTGTCGGTTCAACCGCTATTGCCGGTGCCGTTGTCGGAGCCCCGTTCATAGCGCGGGCCCAGCAGGCCGAGTTCACCTACAAATACGCAAACAATCTGCCTGACTCACACCCGATGAATGCGCGAGCGCGGGAAATGGCCGCCGCCATCAAGGCCGAGACGAATGGTCGTTTCGATCTTCAGATCTTCCCGAGCAGCCAGTTGGGGTCCGATACGGATACGCTTAGCCAGGTGCGCTCGGGCGGCGTGGAGTTCTTCACGCTGTCGGGCCTGATCCTGTCCACCCTCGTACCGGCCGCATCCATCAACGGGATAGGCTTTGCCTTTCCGGACTATGCGACGGTCTGGAAGGCAATGGATGGCGAACTCGGCGCCTATGTCCGTCAGCAGATTGCCAAGGCGAACCTCGTGGCCATGGACAAGATCTGGGATAATGGTTTCCGGCAGACGACGTCCTCGACGAAGCCAATCAATACGCCCGACGACCTGAAGGGCTTCAAGATCCGGGTGCCGGTCTCTCCGCTCTGGACTTCCATGTACAAGGCCTTCGAATCCGCTCCGACATCGATCAACTTCAATGAGGTCTATACGGCGCTTCAGACCAAGGTGGTGGACGGCCAGGAGAACCCCCTCGCGATCATTTCAACGGCGAAGCTGAGCGAAGTCCAGAAATACTGCTCCCTGACGAACCATATGTGGGATGGCTTCTGGTTCCTGGCAAACCGGCGCGCATGGGAGAGGCTGCCTGAGGACGTGCGTGCCATCGTGTCCAAACACGTCAATGCCGCGGGCGTGCAAGAGCGCGAGGATGTAGCCAAGCTGAATGGCAATCTTCAGCAGGAACTCGCCGCAAAGGGGATGGTGTTCAACCAGCCCGATCCGGGGCCCTTCCGCGATAAGCTGCGCAAAGCCGGCTTCTACTCGGAGTGGAAGGGAAAATACGGCGATGAGGCATGGGCTCTGCTAGAGCGTGCGGTCGGCACCCTGGCCTAACCCGACCTTGCCTGCCGGGATTCCGCGCCCGTAGCAAAGGGATCCCGGCGCCTCTGCGACGGATCGTTGTCTCGGTCGAGCTGCGTCGTAGAAACTGATAGGGAATGTTTGGACATGACATCCTCCGCACAGGCCATTCCTGCGTCAGAACCAATCATCGTTGCGGAAAGTGACGAGGTTCGGGCCGGGTCGCGCTTTTTGAAACCTGTCGAGATTGTCGCTTCGGCTCTATTGGTCGCCATCGTGACGCTTCTGCTGGCGGGCGTGACCTCACGCTATGTCTTTTCGCTTCCCGTCGTGTGGATCGACGAGGTCGCGTCGATCTGCTTCCTGTGGCTTGCCATGTTGGGATCTGCCATCGCGCTCGACCGCAACGAACATCTCAGGCTGACATTGTTCTTGCACAAGATGCCTGAGCGGGTTCAAGGATTCATGGAGGCTCTCGGTCTCCTGGTGATAGCGGCCTTTCTTATCAGCCTGATGGTGCCCGCCTTCGACTATGCGCTCGAAGAGTGGCACATCACTTCGCCTGCGCTGAATATTCCGAATACCTACCGCGTCGCGGCCATTCCTTTCGGCATGGTGTCGATGCTGGGGATCGTGATTGCCTATGCGCTGAAAAGCTCGTCATGGCGCGACCTTGTAGTCGCGGCTCTACTGATTGCCGTGCTTGCCGGTGCGCTCTGGTTCTTCTCGCCCTCCCTCGTGAAATTGGGCAGCGCCAAGATCATTCTGTTCCTGGTTGTATTCGTTGCGGCCTGCCTTGCGGCCGGCGTACCGATCGCCTTCTGCTTCGGTATCGGTACTTTGAGCTATCTGGCTTTTGCCACGCAGGTTCCGACCTTCGTCATGATCGGACGAATGGATGAAGGCATGTCCGGAATCATCCTTCTGTCGGTTCCGATTTTCGTCCTCTTGGGTTGCATCCTGGATGCGACCGGAATGGGCAAAGCCATCGTTGATTTCCTGGCCTCACTTCTCGGCCACGTGCGAGCCGGCATGTCGTACGTGCTGCTCGGCTCACTCTTCGTCGTGTCCGGCATCTCCGGGTCGAAGGTTTCCGATATGGCCACCGTCGCTCCGGCACTCTTCCCGGAGATGAAGCGGCGGGGGCACAGCCCACGGGAGATGATCGCACTTCTCGCAACCGGCGCGGCGATGGCCGATACTGTCCCGCCCAGCATCGTCCTGATCGTTCTGGGCTCGGTGGCAGGCGTCTCCATAGCAGGCCTGTTCACCAGCGGTTTCGTCGTCGCCATGGTCCTGCTTGCGGTTTTGGCGATTCTGGCGCGCTGGAAGTCCCGTCACGAGAGCATGGAAGGTGTCCGCCGGGCTCCGGCCTCCTTGATCGGCCGCACGTTGCTCGTCGCAGCGCCTGCGCTCGTGCTGCCGTTCATCATTCGGAGCACTGTCGCCGGCGGCGTCGCGACGGCAACCGAGGTGTCGACCATTGCCGTCATCTACGCTCTGTTCGTGGGCATCGTTCTCTATGGCGGCATCGGCTGGCGCAAGCTCTACGGGATGCTGGTCGAGACCGCAGCGCTGACCGGATCGATCCTGCTGATCCTGGGAACCGCTCTTGCGATGGCCTGGGCGATTACGCAGGCTGGGGTCGCCCAGGGACTTGCGTCGGTCATGACGGGTTTGCCTGGAGGCTGGATCAGCTTCATGGCCGTGACCATCGTCGTCTTCATGATTCTGGGTTGCGTTCTTGAAGGGCTTCCTGCCATCGTTCTGATGGCTCCCCTCATGTTCCCGATCGCGAAGAGCCTTGGGATCAACGACATTCATTACTCGATGGTCATCGTTACGGCGATGAATATCGGCCTGATGACACCGCCCATCGGTATCGGCTTCTATCTTGCCTGCAAGATCGGCAATGTCTCGCCCGACGAGGCCATCGGCGCGATTTGGCCTTACCTCGTGGCGCTCATCATCGGTCTCGTGATCATCGCGACCGTACCGTGGATCTCGACGGCTTTTCTCTGATCGCAGCCTCGCTCTCGCGAGGATGATTGTTCAAGCCGTATGATACAGGGAAGTAGCCTTATGCCACACGCAGTTATCGCCGGTCTCTGGAGACGCCGCAAATGACGGGCTCCGCTCAGCTCCCTGCAGGCGGTCTGGTACCCGTGTCCAAACGGGTCATGAACCTGGCCAACTTTCTGCGTCAGGCGGCGCGACGCCACGGAGACGAGATCGGTTTCGTCTGGGGTGATGCGACCTGGACCTGGGGCGATCTGGCGCGGCGTGTCAATGCGATGACTTCTGCCTTGGCCGCAAGGGGAATCGGGAAGGGGGACCGCGTCCTGGTGCAGTCCAAGAACTGCAACCAGATGTTCGAGTCCATGTTCGCGTGCTTTCAGCTCGGGGCTGTCTGGGTGCCGGCGAACTTTCGTCAGACCCCGGATGAGGTGGCCTATCTCGCCCAGTCCAGCGGCGCCTCGGCCATGATTTGCCATCGCGACTTCCCGGAGCATGTCGCGGGAGTGCGTGAGGCTGCGCCCAGCGTCCGGCTCGTGATCTCTATCGGGCCTTCGGAGTTCGGTGAGGACTATGATGATCTTGTCGCACGATACTCGGGCGAGGGCGTGCCCCTGGCACCGGTCGAGCACGATGATCCATGCTGGTTCTTTTTCACGTCCGGCACGACCGGGCGGCCAAAAGCTGCCGTTCTTACCCATGGCCAAATGGCGTTTGTGGTGACGAACCACCTCTGCGATCTGATGCCGGGTACGACGCACCAGGACGCGTCTCTCGTGGTGGCGCCCTTGTCCCATGGCGCAGGCGTTCACCAGCTCACGCAGGTGGCGCGCGGGGTCAAGACAGTGCTTCTCTCAAGCGAACGGTTCGACATCGACGAAGCCTGGAGGCTCGTCGAACAATGGCGGATCACGAATCTCTTTACCGTTCCGACCATCGTCAAGCTGCTGACCGAGCATCCCTCGGTGGACATGCACGACCACTCTTCCCTTCGCTACGTGATCTATGCCGGCGCTCCCATGTACCGGGAGGACCAGAAGCATGCGCTCACGAAGCTCGGAAAGGTGCTCGTCCAGTATTTCGGCCTTGGCGAGGTCACGGGCAACATTACCGTGCTTCCGCCGGCGCTTCACGAGTCCGGCGATGGTCCCAATGTGAAGGTCGGAACCTGCGGTTATGAACGCACGGGCATGCAGGTCTCGATCCAGGACGAGCAGGGGCGCGAGGTGGCACCCGGCGAGACTGGGGAAATCTGCGTCTGCGGTCCGGCCGTGTTTGCAGGGTACTACAACAATCCCGAAGCCAATGCGAAATCCTTCCGAGACGGATGGTTTCGGACAGGTGATCTCGGGCATGTGGATGAGGAAGGCTATCTCTACATCACCGGACGCGCCTCCGACATGTACATCTCGGGCGGTTCGAACGTCTATCCGCGTGAGATCGAAGAGAAGATCCTGACGCATCCGGCCATTGCCGAGGTCGCCGTCCTGGGAGTGCCTGACAGAACCTGGGGCGAGGTGGGGGTGGCGGTCTGCGTGTCGCGGGCGCAGGCGGATGTGAGTGAGAGCGAACTCCTGGCCTGGATGGAGGGCAAGGTTGCCCGCTACAAGCTCCCGAAGCGGGTGTTCTTCTGGGAGGCCTTGCCGAAATCCGCTTACGGCAAGATCACGAAGAAGGACATCCGGGCAGAGCTGGAGAGGCGTGGCTGCCTGCCCTTTGCTCAACCATCACGGGACACGACCTGATGTGAACGGCGGGGTCCGCCACGGAAGTGCGTTGTACGTCCTCGGGAGAGAAACATGGCTCAGCAGCAGACAGTCCTCGTGACCGGAGGGGCTTCCGGCATCGGGCTTGCGGTGGTCGAAGCGATTCTTGCCGAAGGTTGGCGCGCCATCGTGGCGGATCTCGAACAGAAGAACCTCGACCGCTGCAAGGATCTTCTCTCCCCATCCAACAACCGGGTTCGGTTCGACCGGATGAATGTTGCAGACGAAGCCGAAGTCGTCCGCACTATCGTGGCTTGCGAGGCTGAGTTCGGGCCGATCACGGGTGTCGTCAACTCAGCCGGCATCGGTCGGGACGTGCCTGCGCTCGATACAAGCGTCGATCTCTTCCGAAAAATGCTGGAGGTCAATCTGATCGGGAGCTTTGTCGTGTCGCGCGAGGCAGCGAAACTGATGCGAGCGCGGGGAAGCGGATCCATCGTCAACATCGCATCCGTGTCCGGCGTCATGGGCAACAAGGGGCGGGTGGCCTATGGGGCTTCGAAGGGCGGTGTCATCACAATGACGAAGGTCATGGCCGTCGAATTGGCCTCCAATGGGATCCGTGTGAATGCGATCGCGCCCGGGCCGATCGAGACGCCTCTCGTCCGGGAGGTTCACACCCCCGAGGTGCGCGCTGCCTGGATGACCACGGTGCCGCAGCGCCGCTACGGCTCACCGGATGAGATTGCCGGAGCCGCGGTCTTCCTCCTCGATCAGCGCAAGTCCAGCTACATCACCGGACAGACAATCTGTATCGACGGCGGCTTTTCCATTGCCGGCATTCTTGATCCCGCACAGAGCGAGCCCGCCTCGCATACTCTCGGCACCGGGCATGGGTGAGACCAAGATGGGCGAGCGTTTGAAAGACAGGATTGCCATCGTATTCGGAGCGGGATCGTCGGGGCTCGGGTGGGGAAACGGAAAGGCAGCCGCTGTTGCCTATGCACGAGAGGGAGCGAGCGTAGTCTGTGTCGATCTCGTCCAGGCCGCCGCAGAGGAAACGGCGGCGATCATAGTCAGTGAAGGTGGCATCGCCTTGGCTATCTCGGCCGATGTCACGGAATTGGGCTCGATCAACGATGCGGTCGAGAAGGCAGTTGCAGACTTCGGCAGGCTCGACATCCTGCATAACAACGTCGGAGTGACCCATATGGGGGGCCCCGTCGAACTGAGCGAGGAACAGTTCGCTGCTGCCCTGGACCTCAACATCGGTCCGATCTATCGGACGTCCAAGGCCGTCATTCCGCACATGCTGCGCCAAGGCGGAGGAGTGATCGTCAACATATCCTCCCTCGCGGCAATTCGGTGGACCGGCTATCCCTACTTCGCGTATGCCGCGACGAAGGCGGCCGTGAACCAGGCCACTGTCGCCCTCGCCATGCAATATGCCCGCCAAGGCATCCGCGCCAACTGCATCATGCCCGGCCTCATCGATACGCCGCTGATCTACAAGCAGATCTCCGGGCAATATGCCTCCGTCGACGAGATGGTGGCCGCACGCAATGCGGCTGTTCCGCTCGGTAAAATGGGAACGGCCTGGGACATTGCGAATGCTGCCGTCTTCCTGGCGTCGGAGGAGGCCAAGTTCATTACAGGCGTCTGCCTGCCGGTGGATGGCGGCCAGAGCTGCGCCGTCTCGGAGCTTCGTTGACGATCGAGTTCGTAGTTGCGGTCAGGGGAGGCGAGGCTGAATGGAGCCTTGTTCACGACCAAGCGAGTTGCCAAGGTACTACACATGACATCGAGAACAATTCGCCACCCTGGCCCTGCATCTCCGGAGCGCACGGCCGCCATTGCCGGGTCGGCCGTGCCGCTGCAATTCACGCTTGAGCCAGGTCAGGCCGTCGATGCGGCGATTGCCAAGGGATTTGCGAGCTTCGGATGCACTGGCGGCTTCGTGGAGTTCAAGGGCGGAATATGCGAGCCGTTCCAGTTCGTCATGCCGGCCGCCTCTCCGGACGTTCTTCATGCGGCGTGGTACAGCGAAACCTTCGAGCCGACGGGTCGGGTCGAGATCGAGCGCGCCTGTGCCATCGTCGGCTGGCGCGACGGCAAGCTTTTCATCCATTGCCATGGGATCTGGAACTCGCGCGACGGTCGGCAGATGGGCCATATGCTCGGACCGGCGACAATCGTAGCGGAGCCGATCGCAGTCACCGGAATCGGATCCCGAACCGCCGCCTTCAAGGCTCTGCCGGATCCTGAGACGAACTTTACATTGTTCGAACCGGTGCTGGTTTCCGAGGGCATTGTCGGGGCGTCCCACTCTCATGTGCTGCTGGTGAAAGTCAAACCCAACGAGGATATCACCTTCGCCATCGAGGCGATCTGCTTACGGCACGGGATCAAAGCGGCGAACGTATACGGCATCGGCAGCTTGAACGAGGTCCGCTTCGTAGATGGGACCCGGGTCGGGTCCCATGCCACGGAGGTTCTGATCCGTAAGGGTAGGATGATGAACGTCGACAATCTGCCGCGAGCAAGCCTCGATATCGATGTTGTCGACATGCAGGGCAGGATCTTCGAAGGAGAGATCGTGCGTGGCGACAATCCGGTCTGTGTCACCTTCGAACTGGTCATCGAGCCGAGCTCAACCTGATTTCGTCCAGGCTCGCGTCGGATCGATGCATCTACTCGGCAGGCTCCGCAATCTTCGAGTCCTGGTCCGTCCTCTCTGCATAGGCTCTCGCCAGGACCGCGCAGACAAGCAGCTGGATCTGGTGGAACAGCATCAGGGGCAGGATGATCGCGCCGATCATGCTGGCTGGAAAGAGAATGCTGGCAATGGGAACGCCGCTGCCAAGGCTTTTCTTGGAGCCGCAGAAAACGATGGCGACCTCATCTCGGCGTGAGAATCCGAACAGCCGGCTTGCTGTCGTCGTGATCACCAGAACGGCGGCAAGCAACGCGCAGCTGACGAGGACGAGGAGGATCATGTCGCTCGGATCCAGCTGGCGCCAGAGATTGTTGATGGCGGCCTCCCCGAAGGCATAATAGACGACGAGCAGGATCGCGCCGCGGTCTACGATTCCAGTGAGCGTTCGGCGTTTCTCCACCCATTGTCCGATCCAGGGACGCATGAGATGTCCAAGGAGGAAGGGAACGAGGATCTGCACCACGATTTCGCCGATGGCCCCGAACGAGACTCCTCCCTGGGTCTGCATGAAGAATCCCATGAGAAGAGGTGTGAGAAAGACACCCAGCACATTCGAGGCCGACGCGCTGCACACGGCAGCGGCGACATTTCCGCCCGCGATGGAGGTGAACGTGATCGACGATTGGATCGTGGAGGGAAGAAGGCAAAGGTACAGGATCCCCAGGGCGATGCCCGGGGCGAGATACGATTGCAGGTACGTCTTCGTGAGTAGACCGAGAAGCGGGAACAGGATGAAGGTCGCGGCGAACACCATCAGGTGAAGGCGCCAATGAATGGCGCCCTGAATGATGGCCTGCCGTGGAAGACGGGCTCCCTGGAGAAAGAACAGAAGAGCAATCGACCCGATGATCACCATCTTGAGGATGGGCGCCGCCGCGCCCGTCGCAGGCAGAATCGTCGCGATGATGGCTGTTGCCACAAGGGCGATGGTGAAACGGTCCGGCACCAGGAGTGAGAGGAAGGACATTGATCATGCGCTCCGGATGCAGGTCTTAAGACAGGGGCCCGAAGAAGCGCCGATCCTGCTCCCGACGCAGCCGCGCAAGTGCCGATGCCTCCTGCAGTTCGAGGTCGCTCATCCGGATTTCCTGTCCCTTGGCGATCGGAGCAGTCAGCCGGCAATCGGCCGCAAGATAGAAAGGCGCCGGCGCGGCCGCCGTGAGCGGTCCCGCAGGCCGGAACTCGGCGGTCACGCCGGCAATCGTGTGGTGGTGTCCTCCCATGGAGAGAACCGTGCCGGCCGGCAGGTCCTCGGTCGCCACGGCGATCAGGTCGTAACGCGGCCGGTAGTCTGAGCCGTAGCCGGACGTCCGATGAATCGCGGCGTCGAGAATGCTGGTGGCGGCCTCGAGTCCCAGCAGGTGCCGCGGCAGGAACACCATGGCGGTTGCGCCTGTCCGACTGACGATATGTCCTTTCTGCGCCAGCATGTCCCAGCTCTTTGCATCATCGCAGCGAATGACCACGAAGACACCGCCGGCAAAGCTGATCTCGTCGGGCTTGCGCAGGCAGTGGAACACGTCGAGCCGCCTGTCGCCGGAAAGAATGCCGCCATTGTCCTGTTGTGAGAAGATCGTCGGAATCTCATTGATGCGTGCGAGCGGCGCATGGAGATCGAATCGGTCGGGCTGCAGGCCAGTGGCATTCGCGACGACCAGGAGTTCGCACAGATCCGGCACAGCCCGCTGCGGGAAGCCGGCAATGGCATTGCTTCTGGAGGTCAGCATTTCGCTGACATTTCGTTCGCCGAGCGCCCAATGACCTTCCAGATCGACATTTTCCGCAGAGCGTTCATTACTGGTGAGGCGGCGGGATGTGGGATCGAAGACGAAGTCGTACTCGCTGGACTTGCCGGCGGCGATGACATGAAAGCCCATGACCTCGGCCCAGGTGGCGAGACCGATGAGTAGGCTCGGCTGGTCGCCGTCGACAGTCGTGACGATGCGGCCATGCTCGGCGGCAAGAGCCTTCAGGCCCGGTCCAACGACGCTGTCGAGCTCCTTCGTGACGAGCGCAAGGTGTTTTTCGGCCTGAACCGCGAGGAGGGCGTGGCGGGCGGCCGCCTGCGGCTGTCCGGTCGCCTCGACGACGACGTCGAAAGGAAGGTCGCACACGAGCGCGAGATCGTTGGTTGCGATGGAGTCTCCGCTCTCCCACGCGACCTTCGCATCGCGAGCCGACTCGCAAATCTGGATCTTGCGCGGATCGATGCCAGCGGCCTTCAATCCCAATGCCGCGCTCTCGGCGGTGAGATCGACGGCGATGCGCGCATTCATCAGGGGGACGCGTGGGGCCTGGGCGAGGAAGCTCTGGCCGAAGCCGCCGGTGCCGACGACGCAGGTTTCCACGGGGCGATCCGCCTTCGCGTAGTAATCATGATAGTTCATCGCACGTATCTCCCCTTCCGGCAGGCGGTCGCGACCGGTTTATTGTGTTGCTGAATGCGTTGCCTTCTTGAGCCCCGTCCTATCGAAGCATGTTCCAAGCCTTCAGGAAGAAGTCCGGAGTTCCGAAATTGCCTGACTTGAGCGCAAGTGCGAGGTCGATCCCTGCCAGCGAGCGCGTCCAGGGCACGCCGGGGTCGATCTCAGGCCCGATCGCGAGCGCATCGACATCAAGGGCATTCACGACAGCGCCGGATGTTTCGCCACCGGCAACGATGAGGCGGGTGAAGCCGAGGGAAGGAAGCGCCTTTGCAATTTCCGCAAGGGTTCTCTCGACGATCTCGCCGGCATTCATGCGCCCGAGCCTGCCCTGGACCGCCTGAACTTCCTCGGGTGTCGCCGTGGAATAGATCAGGGCCGGGCCGTTCGTCGGCTGCGTCTTCAGCCAGTCCAGAGCGTTCTGCGCCGTCATGGCGCCCGAGGCGAGATCCATGGCATCGAGCCGGAGAGCGGGCATGCCAGCGTCATGGGCGGTCCTGACCTGCTCTCTCGTCGCGCTGGAGCACGATCCGGCCAGGATGATGCTGCGGCCGGCAGGGGCATCGAAGCCTTTCGAGGAGGACGGCGTGGTCGGGCCCTCGCTCTGTCGGTAGGCGGCAGGCAGGCCCATGGCGACACCTGACCCGCCGGTCATGAGAGGAAGGTCGGCGGCTGCGAGACCGATGGCCCGAAGATGTGTGTCATTCAGCGCATCGACGATGACGATCTGATGTCCGGCTGCCTTCTCTCGATCGAAGGCCGTGCGAATGGAATCCGGTCCTGCTTCCACATCTTCATAGGAAACGAGACCGACGGACAGCTTGGTCTGCCGCTGCAGAACCCGCACGAGATTGGAATCGCGCATGGGAGTGAGCGGATGGTCCTTCATGCTGCTTTCGTGCAGCGGCACCCCGTTCACGAAGAGATGGCCCTTGTAGACCGTGCGTCCATTAGCCGGGAAGGCGGGGCAGGCGAGGGTGAAATCGGTGCCGGCGAAGGCAAGAAGGGCTTCGGAAACCGGCCCGATATTGCCCGCATCCGTGGAATCGAAGGTGGAGCAGTACTTGAAGAACAGGTGCTGCGCGCCGGCCCTTCTGAGAGCTTCCGCTGCCACCAAGGATTGATCGACGGCTTCCTGCGCCGGAATGGTCCGCGACTTCAAGGCAACGACGACGGCATCCGCGCCCGAGAGGTCGACACCCGCCCGCGGGACGCCAATCGTCTGGACTGTCCGGAGCCCTTCGCGGGCCAGCATGAGAGCAAGGTCAGATGCCCCCGTCAGATCATCGGCGATGCATCCGAGCTTCATGCCGCAGCTCCACGGGCACTTGAGGATTGATCCTGGGTCCAGGCTGAAAGCCAGCCGAGGCCGTCTTCCGTTCGTCCGCGAGGTTTGTATTCGGCTCCGATCCAGCCGCTGTAGCCAAGTGTGTCGAGAAACCGGCAGATCTCGCGGTAGTCGATCTCGCCTTCATCCGGTTCGGCACGGCTCGGCACCGCCGCGATCTGCACATGGCCGATGAGATCAAGGTGGTCCCTGAGACGCCGCATCAGGTCACCCTGCATGATCTGGGTGTGATAGCAGTCGAACATGATCTTCACGTTCCGGCGGCCGACCTGATCGAGGATCGATGCGGCTTGCTCGATGGTGTGAAGGAAGTATCCCGGCTTGTCCCGATGGTTGATCGGTTCGATCAGGACCGTCATGTCCGCCAGGGCAGCCTTGTCGGCGGCAAGTTTCAGGTTCGCCACGAATGTACTTTCCGCTGCTGAAGCGGCATCGGCAGTGACAAGCCCGGCCATGCAGTGAACGGCCGTTGCACCGATGGTATGCCCGTAGGAGACCGCCTGATCGATGGCTTGCTCAAACTCGCTCTCGCGGCACGGCAGCGCTGCGAGTCCGAAATCGCCTGCGGCGGCGTTTCCGACCGGGGTGTTCAATCCAAGCATGGTGACTTGGCTGCGGCTCAAGGCGCTCCGCATCTCTGCAGCAGGCACCTGATAGGGCCAGTGCATCTCGACGGCTTTGAAGCCGGCTTCCGCTGCGGCAGCAATCCGGTCGATTTCAGGGTGCTCGGTGAAGAGAAAGCCTAGATTGGCCGAGAAACGGGGCATTGATTCATCCGCACTTGTGTGAAGAGTCATGTGGAGTGGAACAGCATTCCTGCGGACTATCAGGCGACTCGTCCGCAATCGCCTCGTCCAGCTTGAAATGTGTCACCAGATCCCGAACCTGCGCACGGGTCAGCAGGCGCGGGTTGAGGCCGTGCAGGAGGAGGCGCAGCTTGGCGGTCTCTTCCAGTTCCTCGGTGGCATAGACAGCAGCTTCCAGGTCCTTGCCAGCCACCACGGGGCCGTGATTGGCCAGAAGAACGGCGCTGTACTTTCCTGCGAGCCCACGGATCGCGTCCGCGACGGCAGCGTCTCCCGGCCGGTAGTAAGGCACGAGGGCTGTCCGGCCGACACGCATGATGTAATAGGCCGTCATGGGCGGCAGGGCATTGGCCGGGTCGACGTCGGGCAGCATCGAGACTGCAACGGAATGGGTGGAGTGCAGATGGACGATCGCGCCTGCATCCCGGCGGGTCGCATAGAGAGCTGTATGGAGAGGCAGCTCCTTCGTCGGGGCATCGCCCGAGAGGAGGCGGCCGTCCGCGTCGAGCTTGCTCAGGCGAGCCGGGTCGAGAAAGCCGAGGGAGCTGTTCGTCGGCGTCGTCAGCCAGCCCGCATCGCTCAATCGGACCGAAATATTGCCGGATGACCCTGCCGTCAGACCGCGTTCGAACAGAGAGCGCCCAAAAAGGCAGATCGTCTCACGAAGCTGGCTCTCATGGCTCATGTCGAGGCCTTTGAAACTTTCGGTGTTGGAGTAGGAATCCGGGTGGCAGCAGCTATCAGATCGCGTTCCTGACGCGCTCCCAGGTTTTCTCCATATGAACCGTCAGGATTTTCGACAGGCGCTCGGCATCCCGCGCCTCCAGGGCATTGATCATCTCTTCATGGTCGGCAACGGCCCCGGCCCATTTTTCCGGCCCTTCGTTGCCGATGTATCGAATGCGCTTCAGCCGGGCCTGCAGCACGCTGTGAACCGACACCAGGGCGTCGTTCTTGGAGAGGCGGAGAATAGCCGAGTGGATGTTCTGGTTCAGCTTGAAATAGGGCAGGCGGTCGCGCTTCTCGTACATGTCCATCATGCGGTCATGCAGTTGCCGGACCTCCCGGATCTCGGCGTCCGTGGCGTGCTCACACGCGAGGCGTCCGGCAAGGCCCTCGAGGTTCCCGAGTACGATGAGGCTGTCGTGAACGTCCTTTGCACTGAACTGTCGGACGACGGCACCGCGGCCGGGTGACAGTTCCAGTAATCCCTCGCTGACCAGAAACTTGAGGGCTTCCCGCAAGGGAGTCCGGGAAACGCCGAGCATCTTGCCGAGGTTGCCTTCATGAAGCCGGGTCCCCGGAACCAGCTCGCCCTCGATGATCATGTCGCGCACGCGCGCCACAATCGCATCGTGAAGGGTAGGGCGGGCGATGGGGCCGCGCGAATCGAACTCTTCGATCAGCAGGGCAGCTGCCTCGGATGCCATGGCATGTTCCATTCTTAGCCGTCTTTTCACAAAACCCTGACGGTATTTGACCTCTCTATACAACTTTTTCCTGAATCCTCGCAAACAAAATTCTGCATGCAGCATACTTGTGTACGAAATTTATGGCTGTTAATGTCCTTACGTCATCCCGAGAAGAGGTTGCTGTGAGCGCTCAAACGTCATCGACCCCGTCAGCAAAGCCGACCGTTGCGTTCGCCATGGGCGATCCGGCAGGCATCAGCCCGGAGCTTGCTGCCAAGCTCATCGCATCCAATGAATTCCGCTCTGGCGCGGATCTGGTGATCTTCGGCGACCTTCGGATCTTGGAGCAGGGCGCCAAGGTTGCGGGTGTTGAGGTCGATGTTGATGTTGTGGTGTCAGAGCAGGCGATGCAGTCTCGCTCGCCCCGCCCTGTATTCGTCGATCTGAAGAATCTTGACCCCAGTCAGGTCGTTCCCGCTACGGCGACGCTAGAAGGTGGCGTGTTCGCGACCGAGAATTTCCGGCGCGCCCTCCTGCTGGCCCAGTCGGGCCGGGCCGACGCGGTATTTTTCACGCCCTTCAACAAGAAGGCCATGCGCCTGGCCTATGAAGGATATGACGACGAGATCCGTTTCGTGCGCGATGTACTCAAGACATCGGTCGCCGCGAGCGAGTTCAACGTTCTGGGCAAGACCTGGAACGCCCGTGTCACATCCCATATCCCGCTGTCTCAGGTAGCTTCGGCGATTTCCGAGAAGGGGATCCTGCGGTCACTCACGCTGGCCGATCAGTGCATGCGCGCCGCAGGCTTCAATCCGCCGCGCATTGCGGTCGCCGGCCTCAACCCACATGCAGGCGACGGCGGCAACTTCGGCACTGAGGAAATCGATATTATCGAACCGGCGGTCCGTAAGGCGCAGGACCAGGGCTTCACCGTCGAAGGGCCGTTCCCGTCCGATACGGTCTTTCTCCGGGCCAAGAACGGCGACTTTGATGCCGTTCTCACCATGTATCATGATCAGGGTCAGATCGCGATGAAGCTGATGGGCTTTGACCGGGGGGTCACGCTGATCGGCGGTTTCGAATTCCCGATCTGCACTCCTGCTCACGGCACGGCTTATGAGATCGCCGGTCGCGGCATTGCCAATCTCGGCGCCAGCCGCGAGGCGCTCTCGCTCGCCATTCGCATGGGCGCGGAGGTGCGGGCCCGCCGATCCGAGGCCGAGCTGCCCAGATTGTCGACCGTCAATTCCTAAACAGCCAGTTCCGCGAACCGACGCCATCAGTCGGAAATTATCACAGGGAGGAAGAACGATGCTCAAAAAGACTTCATGGTTGCTCGCCACCGCAGTCGCGGTGACATTCGGCGGCGTGGCTCAGGCGGATTGGAAGCCGGCGAAGCCGGTCGAGTTCGTCGTCACATCGGCCCCCGGCGGCGGCACGGACAACTTCGCCCGCGTCGTGCAGTCGATCATCGCCAAGCACAAGCTGATGGACCAATCCATCGTCGTCACCAACAAGGGCGGCGGCAGTGGTGCTGAAGGCTTCATCTATACGAAGATCGCGACAGGCGACAGCCACAAGCTCACCTTCGGCACGAACAATGCCTATCTCCTCCCTTATGTGGCGAAGCTCGCCTACAAGCCCGACGAGCTCACCCCTGTCGCCGCGATGGCCCTCGACGAGTTCCTGCTCTGGGTGAAGGCGGACGCTCCCTACAAGGACGCCAAGAGCTATATCGAAGCCGTCAAGGCGAAGCCCGATACGTTCAAGATGGGAGGCAGCCAGTCCAAGGACACGGACCAGACCCTCACCAGCCTGATCCAGGATGCCACCGGGGCGAAGTTCATCTACGTTCCCTTCCAGGGCGGTGGCGCAGCCGGCGTGCAGCTTGCGGGCGGCCACATCGACTCGAACACCAACAACCCGAATGAGAATGCTGGCCAGTGGAAAGCCGGAGCGATCACCCCGCTCTGCGTGTTCAGCCCGACGCGTCTGCAGGGCGGGGTCAAGGTGACGGCCACCATGGGCTGGTCCGATATCCCGACATGCAAGGAAGCGGGCATCCCGATCGATCAGTTCCAGATGCCGCGCACCGTGTGGCTGCCGGGCGGGGTTCCTGCCGAGTCGGTCGCGTTCTACGCGGATCTCCTCAAGAAGGTGAGCGAGACGCCCGAGTGGAAGGAATACATTGATCGCACGTCTCAGACCAATCGGTTCCTGGCAGGACAGGATCTGAAGACCTTCATCGCTTCGGACGATGCCAAGAACCGCAAGGTCTTTGAACAGGAAGGCTGGCTCGTTCGCTAACCACGACGGGCTTGCGGCTGGCGGGGGCCACTCCGCCAGCCCTTATTCTTTGCGGCTTTCATCGGACCGGGACGGATGCCATGATTTCTCGTTATACCGCTGAGGTCGGAACTGCGACTTTGACGGCGGGCTTGGGCCTCGCTGCCGTGGTCGGCGCTCTGGAGTTCGGGATCGGCTGGGGAGATGCAGGACCGGAGCCCGGAGCCTTTCCATTCTATATCGGCCTTTTGGTCGTCGCCGCCAGCGTCGGCACCTTGATCCAGGCGACGGTTGGCCGACGCGGCCTGCAGTCGGTCTTCCTTCACAGGGAAGAGGCCAAGCGGGTGGCATCGTTCTTCCTGCCGATGCTCGCCTTCGTGGTGGTGGCACGTCTCCTCGGTCTCTATGTGGCGACCGCGCTCTATCTCTCGTTCGTCATGTGGGTGCAGGGCAAGTACCGGTTCGTCATAGCTGTCGCTTCCGGCATCGCCGCGGCCGTGATCTTCTATTTCGTGCTCGAAGTCGCCTTCCAGGTTCCCCTTCTGAAGGGTCCGCTCGAAGCTGCCCTGGGCCTCTACTAGCCTCCAATCCTGACGGAGACAGGTCGTGGAAAATTTCGCATCACTCCTTCATGGCTTTGGCGTCGCGCTGACCACCTACCACGTCATGTTGATGATGGTCGGTGTTCTGCTGGGCATTCTCGTCGGCGTTCTGCCGGGCCTCGGTGCACCCAATGGCGTTTCGCTGCTGCTCCCGCTGACCTTCACCATGGATCCGGTCGCGGCGATCATTCTGCTCACGAGCATGTATTGGGGAGCGCTCTTCGGCGGATCGACGACCTCGATCCTCTTCAACATCCCGGGTGAGCCATCGTCCGTCGCGACAACCTTCGACGGGTATCCCATGGCCAGGCAGGGACACGCGACGCAGGCACTGACGCTCGCGTTCCTATCGGCCGGCTTCGGCGCCTTGGTGGGCGTCATCCTCATCACCGTGCTGTCGACCTGGGTGGCCAAATTTGCCCTTCGGTTCAGTTCGCCGGAATATTTCGCCGTCTATTTCCTGGCCTTTGCCAGCTTCATCGGACTTGGCGCCGCATCCCCGTTCAAGACCGTCGTCTCCATGGGCCTCGGGTTCGCTTTTGCAGCGGTCGGCATGGACACCGTCTCAGGAGGCCTGCGCCTTACCTACGGGTTCAACGAACTCCTGTCCGGCATCAGCTTCCTCATCGCGGTGATCGGACTGTTCGGCATCGGTGAACTCATGCTCACCATGGAGGAAGGCCTCCGCTTCGACGGCATCCGCGCACGGGTCAAGGTGCGCGATGTCTTCAAGACCATCGCGACCCTGCCACGCTACTGGGTGACGCTCCTGCGCAGCGCCGCCATCGGATGCTGGATGGGCATCACCCCCGGCGGACCGACGGCGGCCTCCTTCATGAGCTATGGCCTGGCCAAGCGCCTCTCCCGCCGCAAGGACGGTTTCGGACAGGGTGAGCCAGAGGGCGTGGTTGCACCGGAGACCGCGGATCACGCTGCCGGAAGCAGCGCCATCCTGCCGATGCTTGCCCTCGGTGTTCCCGGTTCCGCGACAGCAGCCGTCATGATGGGCGGCCTGATGATCTGGGGTCTCAATCCAGGTCCGATGCTGTTCGTTGAACGGCCGGACTTCGTGTGGGGTCTGATCGCCAGCATGTATCTCGGCAACATCGTCGCCGTGCTCATGGTGCTCGCCACCATTCCACTCTTCGCCTCGATCCTGCGCATCCCCTTTGCCATCATCGGACCCGTCATCGTTGTCGTGTGCTTCATCGGTGCGTACACGGTTGCGGGGCGTCCCTTCGACCTCTGGCTGGCTCTGGCCTTCGGCGTGGTGGGATATCTGTTCAAGAAGCTGGATTATCCGATCGCGCCGCTGGTTCTGGCGATGGTGCTCGGCGACAAGGCGGAAGACGCTTTCCGACAGTCCATGATCATGTCGCGGGGTTCTCTTTCGATCTTCTGGTCGAACGGCCTTGTCGCAACGCTCATGCTTATCGGTATCGCGCTAGCCCTCGGCCCGCTTCTGAGCATCGTGCTCAGCCGCTTGGTGAAGCCGAAGGCCTCATCCGCTGTGGCATGAGTTTAATGGTCAGGAGGATCGCCCGCGGATCGGGCAGGTCCCTCGAAGGAGTTTCCAATGGCGACATCCACTTCAGGCACAGTGGCGTTCCTTGGCATCGGCCTAATGGGCTCGCGCCAGGCCAAGCGACTGCTCGACGCAGGCCATTCACTGACGGTCTGGAACCGATCGCGCGAGAAGGCCGAGGCGCTCTCACGCTTTGGCGCTCGCGTCGTGGACACCGCCCCCGAGGCGGTCAGTAACGCCGACGTCGTCATCCTCATGCTGGAGAACGGCAGGACCGTCACGGACGTGCTCTTCACGCAAGGTGTGGTGAGTGCCCTCCGGCCGGGTGCCATCGTGGTCGACATGAGCTCCATCAAGCCAGCCGAGGCACAGGATCACGCGAAGCACCTCGCAGAGCGGGGCGTCCATCATCTCGATGCACCCGTTTCCGGCGGAACGCTTGGGGCGGAGCAGGGGACCCTGGCGATCATGGCCGGCGGCGAATCCGAGGTTTTCGACCGTGTCGAGTCGATCCTGAAGATCATGGGCAGGCCCGTTCACGTGGGTCCGCATGGGGCAGGGCAGTTGGCGAAACTTGCCAACCAGATCATCGTCGGCGTCACCATCGGTGCCGTTGCCGAGGCGCTGCTGCTCGCCCAGCGGGGAGGCGCCGATCCGGCCAAGGTCCGAGAAGCTCTCCGTGGAGGATTTGCCGAAAGCCGCATCCTCGAACTTCATGGTCAGCGCATGGTCGAGCGTGATTTCGCCACAAAAGGCCGCTCGGTCACGCATCTCAAGGATCTCGACAACGCATTGGACGCTGCAGAGCGCATCGCTCTGGATGCACTGCCCTATACCTCGCTGACGGCGGATCTCTTCCGAGGCCTTATCGACAATGCAGGGGATCTCGATCACAGCGGGCTGCTCGTCGAACTGGAGCGCCGAAATTCAGCTTCATCTCCGGCCAGTCGTGGGTGAAGTCGCCCGGAGGCATATGCTTCACCTTGGGCAGACTTCTCCTCGGCTTTCAGTCGGATCTTGATAGACAGCGCGGGTTCGTTCCAGCAGTTCTGACAGCTGTGGAGAGCCGAGGCGCCCTCCGAAATGCTCGCATTTCATGGCTGCCGCGATATTGGCCAACTGTACGGTCTGCAGCAGACCCCAGTTGTTGACGAGACCATGGACATAGGTGCCGTGCCAGACATCTCCGGCGTTCAGGGTGTCGACCGCGCGAATTGGCACCGACGGGACCTCATACACCGTGCTTTCCGCGGCTTCCCGCTTCCATATCAATGCTCCTGCCGCGCCCAGCGTCACTCCGACAACCTGTGCTTCGAGTTCCGCAGCAACTTCCCTCAGTGCCTCTCTGGACGATCCGCTCGCGGCAAGGGAAAGCAGGGCAGGTTCCGAAAACAGAACATGGTCGGCAAGCCCGATCAATTCGCGGAGCATCTCTGGCGGCGCGACATCGGCGTCGAGAATGGTCGGCACACCATGACGGCGCGCTTCGGCAAGCAACGCCTTTGCACCTTCAGGCCAACGCATGTCGACCAGAACTGCAGCGGCGTCTGCCGCTTCGTGGAGCGGGAGCCAACTCGGATCGGAATCGAGTGACGGATCGGTGTACGGCACCACCAGTCTTTCACCGGCACTGTCGACGAGGATGGTCGAGAAGGCGGTACAGGCGCCTGGGATCCTGCGGATCCGTTCGATGCGCACGGTTTCACGGGACAGGTCGTGCAGGAAGCTGTCGCCGGTGGGATCGTCACCTATGCGTGCCCAGAGTTCGACATTGCCGCCAAGTCGGGCGATGGTGGCCGCCGCGGCCGTCGCCATCCCCGAGGCCGCCTGAACGGCCCTGTCGGGCAACACCTTGGCGCCATGCCCGGGGATGTGGTCGACTTTGAAGATGGTGTCCCAGAAAGCGCATCCGAGGCAGATCACCGGCTTCTGATTCATGACTTACTCAAGCCTGAGTGCCCGTGCCCGAGCATTCATGATGTGGGCGACCGCGGCCTCCACAGCGGCCGAGGTATTTCGCTGCTTCATGGCCTCGATGATGGAAAGGTGCTCTCGCATGACCGGGATCACGAGATCTTCGTCGAGACTCGTTTCGTTCTGACGAATAAGGCGGACCTTGATCCAGTTCACCCGGTAGGCCTTCGAGATGATATCGTTGTTGAGGTCGTCGATGATCGTCTCGTGGAACTCCCGATCAACCTGCTGAGCCTCGGCGACGATTTTCTCCGTCAAGCCGGTTCGTGCGGAAGCGACAATCGATCGGTGCGCAGCTTCGATTCGCCCTATGGCAGCATCGCTGGCCGTGTGGCTGAAGGAGGCGATCGCTTCGCGCTCGAGGATGAGCCGAAACTGGAATGCATTGCGAATCAACGCGATATCGAGGGGCAAAATCTGCAATCCGCGCTGCGGAACGGTCACAATCAACCCTTCCGCTTCCAACCGTGGAATCAGTTCGCGGATTGCGCCGAGGGATTGTCCTGTGAGGGCAACCAGCTCGCGCTGAGTCACGAATTGCCCGGGCTTGATCTCGCTTCGCAGCAACTGGTCGGTAAAGACGTCATAGGCCCGCTCACGCAGCTTGAGTTCCGAGCGGGGCGCCTGGCGAGCCATGCTCATGCGACGGCCTTGATCACTTTTCCGAATGGCGCGAGCAAGGAAACGGCCCGCGCTATGGTCTGTTCGTCCAGCGTGGGAAGCGGGGGCCTTGCAACGGCCCAGGCCGGATCCCTGCGCACGTGAGCCGTAAGCGCCTTCACCATGGGAACGATGGGGTGGCGGCCGATCTCCTGAACCAGCTGGACGATGCGAGGGTCATCCCGACCATTCTCCGCCAGGGCAATAACAGCTTCCGGCAGGATGTTTGCAACGCCGCAGATGGACCCGGCGGCGCCTGCGGCACAGGCGCGGCCGAGATAGGTTTCATCGCCGACGAGGATGTCCAGGTCGGGAAAAGCCTTGATCAGATCGAATGTCGCCTCGGCATCGCACGCGCTGTCTTTGACGCCCCTGATGGCACCAGGATAGCGATCCTTCAGGCGCGAAATGACCGAGCGAGAGAGGGGTACGCCTGTCATCCCGGGAATATGATAGAGGATGACATCGCGAAGATCGCTGCCGACGGCATCGAACACGGCCGAATACCAACCGACCACGGTGTCGTCCGGGGCAGGGCGGAAGTAGAAGGGCGGCGCCAGCAGGACCGCATGGGCACCGCGGCGCAAGGCTTGGCTCGTGCTGTAGGCGGCTTCTTCCGGCGAACAGGCGATGACGCCTTCGACCAACTTTTCCGCCGGGATGCCGAAGTCCACGACTTCGTTTGCGATGCGCTCCCGCTCCATGGCGCCGATGGAAGGACCTTCGCCGGTCGTGCCAAACAAGGTCGCCGTCCGGCAGCCCCGAGCAAGGCAGTCTTTCGCATGGGCGGCCAATCGGTGAACGTCTACCTTTCCATCCAGAAACGGCGTGACAAGTGCGGGACTGATGCCAAAGCTGAGCGACAAGAGAGCCTCCAGTAACAGCTTCGGCCCCGGGCCGAGCAAGTGCTGTGTTGACACTAACATGTTACATGGTGCTTAATCGGTTGCAAGCACCGAAAAGAGTCCGGAAGGACCGTTACATCAAATCACGGAGGAAACGGGCAATGGCAGGGTCGGTTACGCGTCGTACATTTCTTGCAAGCACGGCGGCGGTTGCCGCATATGGTTTGGGCGGGGTCGCGCCTGCCTTTGCGGATGTGAACTGGAAGAAGTTTGCCGGCACGAAGATCGGCGTGAACCTCATCAAAAGCCCGCGCGGCGAGGTTCTGCAGAAGCACGAGAAGGAATTCACCGACCTGACGGGAATTCAGGTTTCCTCCGAGCAGACGCCGGAGCAGCAGCAGCGGCAGAAAGCCGTGATCGAGCTGAATTCGGGAAGCCCGAGTTTCGACGTGGTTCATATCAGCTATCACGTGCAGAAACGCCAGTTCGAAAAGGCCAATTGGCTGGCCGACATCAGCGCCTTCATGAAGAACCCGGAACTGACGGATCCGAGCCTCACCGAAAGCGACTTCTCCCAGGCCGGCCTGCTCTATGCGAAGAACCCGCAGGGCCAGATGCTGTCGCTGCCGTTCTCGGTCGATTACTGGATGGTGTACTGGAACAAGGATCTCTTCGCGAAGAAGGGGATCGCCTATCCGCAAACTTTCGACGAGATGGTGAAGGCTGCCGAGGCGCTGACGGACTCGAAGGAGGGGATCTACGGCTTCGTGGCCCGCGGTCTGAAGAATGCCAATGTTCCCGTCTGGACGAGTTTCCTGCTCGGCCACGGCATCGATCCTGTCGACGCCAGCGGTAACCTGATGACGGACAGACCGGAAGCCATCGAGGCTGCAAAACTCTATCAGCGTCTACTCACGAAGTCCGCCCCGCAGGGCGTCGCCGGCTTCAACTGGTCAGAATGCCAATCGGCCTTCCTGCAGGGCAAGATCGGCATGTGGCTCGATGGCGTCGGCTTTGCACCTCCGCTGGAGGATCCAGAGAAATCACGAGTCGTCGGCAAGGTGGGCTACGGTGTCATGCCGCGTGGGCCGAAGGCACAGGCTTCGGCGACGTTCGGCGATGGCATCGGCGTCACCGCAGCCAGCAAGAACAAGGAGGCAGCCTATCTTTATTGCCAATGGGCCGTCTCGAAGCTGATGGGCGCGCGCCTGCTGCAGGCCGGTGGTGGCGTTCCGTTCCGCCAGTCGATCCTCAACGACCCCGAAACCCGCAAGGGCGTGAAGATGCCGCCGGCCTGGATCGACGCAGTGGTGGAATCGGGCAAGATCAGCAAGCTCGGCCTTCCCGTCATCCAGCCGGTGACCGAGTTCCGCGATGTCATCGGCATCGGACTGACGAACCTCCTGGGAGGAGGGGACCCGGCCACCGAGATGAAGAAGGCGACGGAGCAGTTCAAGCCCATCCTCGAGCGCAGCGAGAAGGCTTGATGCGAGCCCGATGGCAGAAGTTCGGCATGGTGGAGCATGTCCATGTCCACCATCGCTGAACGCCAAGTCACCTCGATGACGGAGCCGGCGCCCACTCCGGACGCTCGCCCTAAGAGCTCCTACTGGCCCTTTGTCGTGCCCGCCGTGGCGGTGGTGGGATCGGTGATCGTGTTCCCGTGGGTCTTCACGGTGTGGATGAGCCTTCAGGAATGGACGGTCGGTGGAGCCCGGCGCTTCACCGGCCTGTCAAACTACATGCGCCTCGTGTCGGACGAGCGCTTCCTGACCTCCGTCGGCCATACGCTCGTCTACACGTTCCTGGCGGTCGTTCTGCCACTGATCTTCGGGACCTTCGCGGCTCTCATCTTCAACTCCCGTCTGCCGTTTCGGGGAGTTCTTCGTGGCGTATTCGTTATGCCGATGATGGCCACGCCCGTGGCTGTCGCATTGGTGTGGACGATGATGTTTCATCCGCAGCTAGGCGTGTTGAACTACCTGTTGTCCCTGGTCGGGATCGGTCCACAGGCATGGGTCTTCAATCCCTCCACGGTGATCCCGTCGCTGGTTCTGGTCGAGACCTGGCAGTGGACACCGCTCGTCATGCTAATCGTTCTGGGTGGCCTAGCCGCCATTCCAGCGGAGCCCTATGAAAGCGCCGAAATCGATGGAGCAAACGTCCTGCAGCGCTTCCGCTACATCACGCTGCCGATGATTGCGCCGTTCCTCATGGTCGCTGTGATCATCAGAACGATCGACGCCCTGAAGAGCTTCGACATCATTTACGCCATCACGCAAGGCGGACCTGGCACGGCGTCGGAAACCATCAATCTTTATCTCTACAGTGTCGCCTTCGCCTATTACGATGTCGGCTACGGATCGGCGATCGCAGTCGTGTTCTTCGCCATCGTCATCGCCCTGTCCCTTCTCATGCTCCATCTTCGTCAGCGCACGAAATGGACTGACGTTCAGGGGTGAGCATGAACCTCAGAAAAGTCGCCAATTCCCTCGGCCTGCTGTTCGTCGGCCTTGTACTGGTCTCGCCGGCCGTTCTGTTCTTTCTATGGATGATTTCGCTCTCGCTGAAATTCGAGGTCGATAATGCCGCGTACCCGCCCATCCTGATCCCCGAACGATTCGCCTGGAAGAACTATACGGGCGTGTTCGAGTCGAATCGTTTTGGCCTCTTTTTTCTCAACAGCCTGATCGTGACCGGCGCCGCAACCGGACTCGCCCTCCTGATCGGCGTGCCTGCCGGCTATGGCATTGCCCGCATGCGGGCTACCAAGGCTGCCGTGGTCGTGCTCATTGCCCGCATGACCCCCGGTTTATCCTATCTGATTCCACTATTCCTGCTCTTCCAGTGGCTGGGACTCATGGGCACGCTTGTACCCCAGATCATTGCGCACCTTGTGATCACCGTGCCGATCGTCATCTGGATCATGATCGGATATTTCGAGACAACCCCGCTCGAGCTCGAGGAGGCGGCTGTCATCGACGGTGCCAACCGTTGGGATGTTTTTCGTTATATTGCCTTGCCGATCGCGAAGCCTGGCATCACGGTCGCGTTCATCCTCGCGGTCATATTTTCCTGGAACAACTTCGTCTTCGGCGTCGTGCTGGCAGGCCGGGAAACGCGAACTCTGCCGGTCGCGGTCTACAACATGCTGTCCTTCGAGCAGTTGAGCTGGGGCCCATTGGCTGCCGCGGCGCTGATCGTGACCTTGCCGGTCCTCATACTCACCATCGTGGCGCAGCGACAGATCGTGGCCGGCCTCACGGCGGGTGCCGTGAAGGGCGGATGATGAACTCCTGCCCGGAGACCTATGCAGAGCAGCCTCTCCTTCTGCCGGTTCAGTATCTGAAACGCATTCGCCCAATCCTGTCCGCCGAAAATTCCCAGCGTTTGTCGCAAATGATCGAGCAGCTTCGCCGGAAAAGAGTACAATAGGCTTCCTTCTGGTTCTTGCCTCGTGCCTGGGCTGTACATTCCGGCGAAACGGAGGATGGCGATGAACAGGATTCTCTTGGCTGCTCGCGCTCTGGCAGTGAGTGCTCTTCTCATTCCAGGCGATGCTCAGGCGCAGCGGTTCGGCGGGCGCGGTGGCGGAGGAGGCGCCCGCATATCCTCAAGCGCTCGGGCTTGGCCACGCCATGCTGAGCGCCATTCGCCTAGATGTTGATGATATAGCTGTAGTTCATGTCCGCGGCACTGCCGGCACCCGTCAGAATAACCCCGGTCTCGAACCGATTGTCGTTGTTGAGATCGGAGAGCAGGTAGCCCGTATCCGTCTGTGCGTTGTACAGGAACACATGGGCGATGCGCGCGCTGGTGAAGGCTGCCTCCGCCTGGGATGCCGCGTCCGCAATGGAGGTTACGCTTGTGCCGGCCTCGCGGTAATTGGCGGATGTTCCTGCGATTCTCATGCCGATTCAATCGCTGGCTGCGCTCCAATCGGTGATCGTGTCTGCGCTCGTGCTGGTGATTCCGGATGAGCCGCGCGTGAATTCGAAGGCGTCATCGCCCGCTCCCCCGCTAACGCATCTCTCGTGCGGGATGCATCATCCGGCACGCCTCCCAATGCCAGATCGCTTCGCCTCCTGCTCTCCGCCTCGGAGCGCTTCTGCACCCGCCTGACTGCTGCCGTGGACCGGATCGTGCCCGAACCCGAAGTTCGGCTC
>NZ_JAHAMK010000030.1:53585-63098 GCF_018383585.1 Microvirga sp. 3-52 | reverse complement strand
GCCCGGCCCTGTTCGGCGACGCGGCGGCAGATATTGAACACGCCGGTCCGGGTCAGGCCGACCTGCACGGCAATGGCCTCGTAAGTCAGGCCGCTCTCGCGCAGTCCGATCACCTGCCGCCGACGCTCTTCTTGCGCTGCTGCGGGCAGCTTGCGCATGTCCACATGTTTCATCCCGCCGACCTGGGCCGACTGGCTGCGAATTTCAAGATCACTCAGGCCGGATCAATAAGTTCCAACTACTTCATCACAAGCGCATGTGGTGGACTGATCTTTCTTCTGCCGACCCTAATTCCTGCGGCCGCAGAGGCTAGTCTCTACCTCGGGTGCAGCATCGTGATCATAGCCAGTGCACTCGGCCTAAGCCTTTGGAGGATGAAATCTCTTGCTGAACGGACACAGCACTAAGGCTTGTCTCTAGGTGTCCAAATCAAATTTCGCGGAACGGGACGTTATGGAACGGCACTAAGATCATGATCTGCTGCGGTGAGAAGGCTCACTTTCTCCAGATGTCAACAAAGTGAGTCTTCGTCATCATTTCCTTGAGTTTGTTCTGTATTGCATCTGAAACTCCGAGGGCTCGTAGCCTCGCCTCTTCCTTGCGGCAGCTGTCGAACGCAGCCTGCGCGGCGGCATATGGCGTTGGGTAACGCCGATGAGCCGGAGTAACCTTAGAGCGCACACAGGAAAAATAGGCGAACGTCGCCTGTTCGATCTGCTTCATTTGATCAGGAGGCAGACTAGGCTGAGCAACACTACCCTCAGCGATCAGTAGCCCAGCAAACATTCCAAGAGAGCTAAGGATCATTCGCCGCACAATGCCCCTGCGGTCCTTCGGAGTTCGATAAGCCACATCCACCCTAGTTCTCCGCGCAATAGCAGTGTGAGCTTCCCTTGAGTTGGCATATTGGCATCAGCAGCCAGCTTATGACTATCCTCCCAAGGAGGAAGCCCAGTTAGGCTAGCCACGCCCTCAGCGCACCTACGGCGCTTGATCGAGGCGCGGTGGCTTCGGGCCTGCTTCGCTTCGGGCGCGGCTACCGCTTATACCGAGTCTCGTTGATCGACACTCATGTGCCTAGTCGCGGAGGGCGAAGTCGAATACCTGCGGATGCGGCCATGCTATATTGCTCCAGCCTCATAGCATGGGAGGATCAAATGGCAGCTAACAGGCACGCGTCGTACGCTGAGGCTGGATGCCATGCACCGGTAGGCTCAGGATTACGGTTACCCGACATTACCCTCGCCGCCGTTCTCGCCAGCGCGGTACTCAGTGCCCCGAGCCCCGTCGAGAGCCACGATATTTACGTCGGCGTCTACACCAGGCAGGGGGTGCCGTGCTGCGATGAAAGCGATTGCGTAGCCGCCCCGTTCCGGGTCACACCGGACGGTGTCGAGATGCTCGTGCGGGGTGTCTGGATCAGTGTTCCGCGCTGGTACATTCAGTACCGTGCCCTGCCGGGGGACACGACGCCTCACAGAAGTCACTGGTGCGGCGCGCTTCACCTCGTGCCAACAAATGGCGTGAACACGATGACCCGCTGCGCAATCCTGCCGCCGCATGCCTTGTAGGCACCCGCAGAGATCGCGAACAAGCTCGCGCAGGAGCTTGCGGGGCGATGTCGTGAGCACCTGGGGACGGCGGGACAAGTAGGGGCAGAGACGCGCCAAGTCTGCGCCACACCCAACAAGAGGCAACCCTTCGGGGACTTGGTATGAATAGAACTTAACTGTTAAACGGATCCCCAAGAGTCAATCTTCTCTGAAAGTAGGGTCAGACTTTTAACGTCACACCCACAGGAGAATGGGCTAAATCTGAGTCAAATATTTAGTTTGCTGAACAGGATGTTCCGAAACCTACAAGTCTGACTCAAAGGTGCAGAAGTTTGACCCGAATTGCACGGAATTCTGACTCAAGCCTGAATTTCCGCTCACGGTCGAAACCCAGACTTTAAGCTGAGGTCGACCTCGTGCCACGAGCGGACCTTCCCGCGAAGAATCAGGATTGCCGGTGCACTGCGCCACAGGGCCCTTGCGGGCAACAACGGCACCCTATTGAATTCTAGGGAGAGCCAGAGTTGTTTGCATCTCGACGCGTCAACGCGGCTACTCGGCTTTTCCATCAATCGCGGTGCACGTTGTTTCGTCAGATGCACTTCGCGATGAGACAAGCTCGAATGCCGGTACTGGTTTGTGAAATCCCTTTAGATCGAGTTTCCCAATCAAAACGGCTTCAATCGTGTCGCGCAGACAAGCAACTACCCTCCGAGTTAGCAGTATTTGACCTGATCTTGCTTCGCTACACAGGCGGCACGCGAGGTTTGGAATCGTGCCGATGACCGAGTACTCGAGCCGGTGCTCGAAGCCGACGCTGCCAAGGGTCGCATGTCCTCGGGCCACACTAACTCCGAACCCAAGATCGTGACCTCGTTTCCGCCAGCCCTCAGCCAGGAACTGGATGCACTCGCGCATCTTGAGCGACATCATCACTGCGCGCTCAGTATGATCCCGTTGTAGGAGTGGATCGTTGAAGAGCACCAGCACTCCATCGCCAACAAAACGCTCGAGGGTACCCTCGTATCGCATCACGAGGTCCCCCACGGCGGCATGGTACTCTCGGAGGACGGTAATCACCTCCTCAGGCTTTGCTGTCTCAGCGAAGCTCGTGAACCCGCGCAGATCTCCGAAAACGACTGTAACATCGCGCCGGTGGCTCTCCAGGGGATCTAGGCCTCCACACCCGGCAACTACGAGATCTGCCACTTGGGGGGGCAGAAACCGGCGCAGACGCCCCATCCGTCCGATCTGCTCGACTTGTTCGGCTACCCGCTGTTCCAGCATCTGGTTCCATTCGGCGAGTTCCCGTGCTTGATCCAGGACTATGTCGTGCAGTGTCTTAATGCGCAGCATGGACCGGACCCGCGCCAGCAGTGCGGCATGATCGATCGGTTTAGTCAGGTAGTCATCGCCGCCAGCATCGAGACCCTCGACCACGTCTCGCGGGTCTGACTTGGCGGTGACGAGAATGACAGGAATGTGCCGGTATGCCGCATCTGCCTTGAGACGCCGGACGGTCTCAATCCCATCCAGCTTCGGCATCATGATGTCGAGCAGAATTAAGTCCGGCACAAGGTCTGCGACTCGGGCGAGCGCCGCCACGCCATCAGCCGCTGTCGCAACCTCGTATCCTTGGCTCTGGAGCCTGCGCGTCAATAAATCGAGGTTCTGCGGCGTGTCATCGACAGCAAGGATGAGAGGCACGTCACGCATGCTCATATGTCCATCTATGCCAGGTATTCTTGGATCGTGGCCAACAGCTTGCGTGGACTGAAGGGCTTGGCGACGTACCCGTCGCAGCCGGCCTCTCGCGCCTTCGCCTCATCACCGGCAAGCGCATAGGAGGTGACGGCGATGATCGGGATATGGTGCAGAGCCGGGTTGCCCTTGATGCGCCGCGTAGCATCGTAGCCGTCTACCAGAGGCAGTTGGATGTCCATCAGGATCAGGTTAGGCCGGTGCCGTTGGGCTTGGGCGACGCCCTCTTCACCATCGACTGCTTCTAGCACCTCGAAGCCTGCGCGTGTCAGCAGGTCACGCAACATCCGGCGGTTATGCCAAGTATCCTCAATGACCAGGATCCGCTTCATCACGCCGCCTCCATCACTTCGTCCACTTGGAGTGGCACCCTAATCCTGAAGGTAGAACCCTGCTCTGGAGCGGACTCCACCGCGATTGTCCCGCCATGCATCCTGATGATCCGTTTGGAGATCGCGAGCCCTAACCCCGTACCGCCCTTCTGCCGCGTGGATGAGTTATCGACCTGCTGGAAGGCATCGAAGATCCGCTCCTGGTCGGCCAAAGCAATCCCTGGGCCGGTGTCTGTCACCGTCAGCTCGAGGAACTCGCCAACAGTCCGTGCGGTGATCCTGACTGAGCCCGCATCGGTGAACTTGATGGCATTGCCGACGAGATTGAGGAGGACCTGGGTGAGCCGCCGCTCATCCCCCCGCCCCAGTGGAAGATCTTCCGGGATCCTGACTTGCAGATCGAGGCCTTTGGCCCGAGCCAGCGGTTGTGTGACAGAGACCACGGCCTCGATGACGCTCTGAACAGCATAATCATCAAGCGTCAGCGTGAGCTGTCCCGCTTCAATTTTTGACAGATCAAGGACGTCGTTGATGAGCGCCAAGAGGTGCGCACCATTCGACTGGACGTACTCCATGATCTCATGAGCTTCGCCCGTCACTTCTCCGTAGACGCCATCGAGCAGCATCTCAGTGTAGCCGAGGACGGCGTTGAGTGGGGTGCGCAGCTCGTGGCTCATGTTGGCTAAGAACTGCGACTTGTGCTTGCTGGCAATCTCGAGTTGCCGGCTCTTGTCCTCAATCTCGCGGAAAAGCCGTGCGTTCTGGATAGCGAGCACCGACTGGCTGGCGAAGGTCTGCATCAGGTCGATGCTCTGTCTCGCGAACTCCGCCTCCTCCCGCCGCATGAGCACGAGTGTTCCAAAGACGCGCTCCGCCCTGACAAGTGGGACAATCAGGACGCGTCGGATTCCAGCACTCACGGACACGTCTCGGAGCGGCCACTTCGGTAATTGGGTGAGGTCACCGACCGAGACGGGAGTACGCTGCCGGATTGCGGCTCCCATCACCGTTTCCGCCTCAAGGATCCGCAGATTACGGATCTGCTCTAACAAGTTCGCCTCGAGGCCGCTGGCCCGCCACAAAATGAATGCGCGGTTAGTCCGGTCGTAGCGGAACAGCACACAGGCATCGGCTTGGCCGAGCGCCATCGCTCGGGTGGATACAAGATCAAGAACACGGGTCAGGTCCAGGGTTCCGCTGACCGCTTGGCCTGTCTCAGCCAGCGCTTTGAGTTCGTCAATGGACGTGGCCAATGCTGCAGATTGTTCCTGCAACTCCAAGACGAGGCGAGCGTTCTCGATCGCGATCACCGCTTGGTCGGCGAACACCGTCACGAGCTCGATCTGTTTGTCCGTGAACGGCTCGACATGATCGCGAGCAAGTGCAATCACGCCAATTGGTTCTCCGTCGCGTAAGAGTGGCACGCCGAGGACCGTGCGGAAGCTGCCCAAACTCTGCGCCTCCTGCCAATTGTAGCGGCCGTCCGTCGTTACATCATCGTAGTGCAGCACGCGTCGTTCGATGGCCGTACGCCCAACGACGGTTCCTGATGCGTCAGGCCGGATCGGGTTATTCTCAATGAAGCGCCTGAACTCCTGATCGAAGCCGCACGAGGCTTTAACCCGGTAAAACTCGTCTTCGAGTTGGAACAGGAGACCCTTGTCCGCACGACAGAGTTGGGTTGCCGTCTCCAAGAGGGTCTTAAGAACCGGCTGCAGGTGGAGCGTCGAGCGGCTGATGGCTTTGAGTACCTCACCGGTTGCAGTCTGGTAGGTCAAGGCCTCCGCGAGTTCGTGCGTGCGTGCCTCGATTTCTTGATAGAGGTGGCCTAGCTGCTGGGAAGTCTGATTGACATTCTGCGCCAGTGTCCCCAGTTCGTCCCGGTTAGTGACGGTGACCTGCTGGGAAAAATCGCCTGCTGCGATCTGGCGCAACCGGGATTCGATCTTCTGGACTGGTTCAACGAGCGACCATGAGATAATGTATCCTAGACCCAGCGCCAGCAGGATGCTGCCGATGGCAAACAATACAACGATCAGCCGGGAGTTCTCGTAGGCTCTCTCCGTCGTTTCGATGGCGTTCACCATGTCAGCCTCAGCCACGTTGACGAGTTGGTTCGTCAGACGCTCGAGGCGATCGAGTAAAGACATAATTTGCGTCTGTTGAATCTTGCGGGCCTCGTCCGCCCGACCAGTACGAATAAGGTCGACGATTTTTGTCACCTCGTCCGTTAGTTGATCGTAGTCCTGCCGGACCTGGCTGAGGAGTTCTGCTTCGTCCTTAGCGACGAATTCCATACGATCGAGGTCGTAGCCGAACTGTCGCAGTTGTCGGAGCGCGGCGTCAAGCATCCTGTCGTTCTGAAGCAAAAGTGCAGTCGATATGCTGTACAGCTGGCTCGTCGTGTCGTGCTGTACCTGATGATAGGCGGCAATCTTACGCTGCAGTTTGATCAACTCATTGGTTTGATCATTGACCCCGCTCAGCACCTGCAACCCGACAGCGCCGAGTGCGATCAGAAGCCCGACGATCGACAAAAACGAAACGAGCAGCTTGGTCTGAACACGCGCTGGAAGCTGAGCAATCCAACCAATCAGCCGGTCTCTGAACTTACTTGGACTCGTCCACAAGGCTGAGAAGGTCACGCTGGAACTCCTCTAGGTCGAACCGAGCGCCAACATACTGGACGCGCAAAATGCCGTTCGGATCAATGAGCGACGTCAGGAAGATATGGTCGACGTCTCCTGCCGTCGTCTTCCTCGCGAACACGCCGTACTGTCGGCCCACACTGCGGACTGTCGCCGGATCGCCGGTCAGAAACGCCCAGCCGTTGAGGTTGGCGCCAAAGTTCTCGGCGTACTGCTTTAACACTTCCGGCGTGTCACGCTCCGGATCGACAGTGATCGCCACAAAGGCGATCTTCGATCCGAACGCTGGGCCCAGTTCGTCCTGCACATGCACCATGTTGCTGGTCAGTATCGGGCAGGTATCGCTACAGGACGCGAAGATGAAGGTGATGGCGACCGCCTTGCCGCGCAAGTCACGAAGCGACACGTGAACTCCGTCCTGCGACGTCAGGGTAAAGTCCGGTGCCGCTCGAATAGTAGGCAGGCGCTGATCGTGTGGCGCATCATGGGCATGCGCCGGGCAGGAAAGCAGCCCCAGCAAAAGGAGGTGTGCCAGCCACCTGTTCACGTCTTCAACTCGCGCTTGATCTCGTTGAGGAAGCGCCAATCCGTGCCACTAGCAATGATTTTTTGAGGGCTCGCCTTGATCATACCAGCTTCACGGAGGCGCAAGGAGAAGAACCGAATGGTATCCTCCGGATCGTGATCCCGCCACTTTGCGTACGAGATCTCCGTGAGCGCCTGAAGGGCGGGCTCGTATTGCTTGGTATAACCGTCCTTGACCAAAAGACGGGCTACCCGCTCAGGCTCCGCGACGCAGATATCGTTAGCCTTGAGGACAGCGCGCACCACTCGCTTGGTGGCAGCTGGATACTTCGCTGCATAATTCGCGTTAGTTGCCAGCATGCAGCAGAAATACTGCGACCAGGGGCGGTCCTGGATGCTGTTCACAACGACATGGCCAATCTTGCGAGCGCGCAGTTCCTGTGGCTCGGGTGGGAAACCGAGGAAGGCATCGGTCTTCCGTTGCACGAACAAGTCAAACGCGTTGACGTCACTCGTCACCCACTTGATATCCTTCAGAGGATCGAGCCCGACATGCGTCGCCATTGCGGTTACGAAGACATGCGGATCTGATCCTAGGTTTTGTCCAACGCCGACGGTCTTTCCTTTTAGATCGAGGACACTGTTAATGCCCTCGTGCGCGAACAGTTCATAGCAGCCGACATGTACGCCAGCGAGCACCTTGATTGGCGCCCCTTGATCAATTGGAATGGCAAGAGCCGTGGCGAAATCCATGGCGAAATCTATGTCGCCACGCGCCAACATCGCGATCGAGGCAAGGCCGGCTTGCTGGTCGACATACCGAAAGTCAGACAGCCCCTCAGCCCGGATAAGGTCTTCCGCTACATACTGTGGCGCAATGCAGATCCCGGGCCCCCTTGAGAAGCGGACCGTGGTTGTTTCGAGCGGGGCCTCGCTGGCGGAGGCCCCTCGGGTGCCGATCAAAGCGGTAATGCCTGCGGTCGTGAGGTTGGCTAGGAAGCGGCGGCGAGTCTGAATGCTCTGCATTGTGAGCCTCCTCCGGTTGAGCTCGGATCAGGCAACTCGAACGTTCAGTTTACGTTTGAACTCGTCAATAAATGTTAGCTCGCTTCTTCAGTGGTAATCTTCCGCACGAGGTGTGATAACCCGCTTAATCCAAGCGTCCAGATGTATACCCTCTCGAATGCCGTGCCGCGCGTCAGCTTCCCAGATGTCGCAACACCGAGGTAGCCGGAACCCATTCCAGTAAACTAGGCATGACCTTGCTTTGGCATACACATCGGGAGCCTCGTCAATCGAAACATACTATCATATAGCGTGAAGCCTGGGAAGGTAGTGTACCTGGATGTGTTCGGAGCCACCGTGTGATGGCGCACTCGCATTCTGCCTGGGCAGCAAGGGCTCAGGTACCTAGTCCCGCCTCGAAGGCAGTTCTCCAGTTGCGTCAGCATGGACGCCTATACCTAGGGTGCCGGCTTGGGCAGCTTGGCGCCAATGGGACACTATTACAGCATGAGTGGAAGGACAGCTCCGGGTCAAACTATAACGTAGAGCGGATCAAATGAAGGTCCGTTCAGCGCTGTACCGCGGAACTTGGGATAAGGTCAGCCCAGTGCCATGTTAAGACGTTTCGAGTCCAGGGCCCTGTCCGTGCTACATCCATCAATGGCTTCCGGCCAGAATTCGCGATAATGCCGTTTGTTGAACTGTTACCCGGACATCTTCATATGGATCAGCGGGAACGGGCGACCGCTTCCATCCAGTTCGGATCGACCGAGCTCCTGAAAGCCGAGCCTTCTGTAGAAAGCACGCGCCCCCTCATTTTGCTCATTCACATCGACCGTGAGAGCACCTATTCTTTCGCGAGCATGTTGAACAAGCAGACGACCGACTCCTTTCCCATGCTGCCCTGGGGCGACAAACAGAGCGTCGATCATAGCTCCTGTCATGCCCATAAAAGCTACAGGAGCATCCGAGGCGTCAACTGCAACCCAGGACTCTGCATGGGGCAGGTAATCGTTGCGCACGAGGTTGGCATAAAATTCAATATCGGCCTCACTCAGGAAGGAGTGGGTGGCCTGGACTGCTGAGTGCCAGATACTGAACAAAGTATCGAGGTCACTGGAGCGGGATTCGCGACCTGTGAACATGGGTGGATCAATAGACAAAAAATTCCCTCCTTCAATCTGGGAATTTAGGCTTCTGAGCGAGCCATATATCCGATAACGAAGCGTCATGGCATGCAGCGCCTATCGTACAGTTTACCGGCAGCAAGCTAGGGAGCACAAAGGATGAGTGATAGCAAAACTAAGGCACCGGTTCAGGCGGCAAATCATGGGGTCGCTTGGGAGAAAGCCTTTGGATATGCGCAGGCAATCAAGGTCAAGGATACAATCTACGTCTCTGGACAATTGAGCCACGACTCTGCGGGCAACCTTGTGGCTCCCGCCGATCTTGATGAAGCCGGAAAGCCACAATCTTTCGACAACATGGAAGCGCAAATCCGCCAGACTTACGAAAATGCGCGTATCCTGCTAGCGCAGTTTGGAGCCTCTGAGGTGGCTCGGTTTGGTTGAACAGCGTTTTCGGCTGGCGAAGTGGAGTGTCTGCCGGGGTTAGGCCGCCGCGAGTTGCGGCAGCGGGTCGAAGTCGGCCTGATCGGGTGTCTTGCGGTCAAGGGATGAATGAGGCCTC
>NZ_JAHAMK010000030.1:380-53577 GCF_018383585.1 Microvirga sp. 3-52 | reverse complement strand
TGAGGTGGCTCGGTTTGGTTGAACAGCGTTTTCGGCTGGCGAAGTGGAGTGTCTGCCGGGGTTAGGCCGCCGCGAGTTGCGGCAGCGGGTCGAAGTCGGCCTGATCGGGTGTCTTGCGGTCAAGGGATGAATGAGGCCTCTGGCCATTGTAAAAGGTCAGATAGCGGCCAATCGAGCTGCGGGCTTCGGACACGCTGTCATAGGCTCTCAGATACACCTCCTCGTATTTGATGCTGCGCCAGAGCCGCTCGACAAAGACGTTGTCGCGCCAGGCGCCCTTGCCGTCCATGCTGATCGCGATCTCGTTCTTGAGCAGGACATCCGTGAAGGAGAGCATAAGGTTTTGTGGGGCAGATTGGTAACGGGTCGGCTGTACAAGATTTCCGGCCAGACGAAACACGCCTGCGGGGCACCTTCAGTTGCCAAAGCCTATTCCATCCGAACCCGAGGCACCCGATCCTCCAGAAANAGATACACCTCCTCGTATTTGATGCTGCGCCAGAGCCGCTCGACAAAGACGTTGTCGCGCCAGGCGCCCTTGCCGTCCATGCTGATCGCGATCTCGTTCTTGAGCAGGACATCCGTGAAGGCCGTCGACGTAAACTGGCTCCCCTGATCGGTGTTGAAGATCTCAGGCCGCCCATACCGGGCCAGCGCCTCCTCCACAGCCTCGATGCGAAACGCGGCCTCCAGGGTGATGGACAGCCGCCCGGCCAGAACCCGCCGGCTGAACCAGTCCACCACTGCCGCGAGATAGACAAACCCGCGAGCCATCGGGATGTAGGTGATGTCCATGGCCCACACCTGGTTGGGTCGCGTCACCGGCAGCTTGCGCAACAGGTAGGGATAGACCTGATGCCCTTGCGCCGGCTTGGAGGTGTTAGGTTTGCGATAGAGCGCCTCAATGCCCATCCGCTTCATCAGCGTGGAAACATGCAGGCGTCCGACCGTGAAGCCCTCCGCCAGCAGCAGGTCGCGCAGCATCCGGCTGCCCGCAAACGGATAGTCGAGATGCAGTTCATCCATCCGCCGCATCAGGGCCAGATCAGATGCTGAGACCGGCCGGGGCGCATCATAGACGCTCCCCCGGCTGATCCCGAGCGCCTCAGCCTGCCGGGCGAGTGGCAGGGCATGGCAGCGGTCGATCATCGCTTTGCGCTCGGCCACACTCCGGCTTTGCCGAGCGCGCTTTCCAAAAAATCGTTGACCAGCGTTAGCTCGCCGATCTTGGCGTGCAGGGTCTTCACATCCACCGGCGGCGTGCCTGTTTCGGCCTTGGGCTCGGGCCCGAACACGCCGGCGGCTCCGTCGAGCAACTGCGCCTTCCACTGGGTGATCTGGTTGGGATGCACATCGAACTGTTGGGCCAGCTCGGTCAGGGTCTTCTCACCCTTCACGGCAGCAAGGGCCACCTTCGCTTTGAAANCTCCGTCGAGCAACTGCGCCTTCCACTGGGTGATCTGGTTGGGATGCACATCGAACTGTTGGGCCAGCTCGGTCAGGGTCTTCTCACCCTTCACGGCAGCAAGGGCCACCTTCGCTTTGAAAGCCGGAGAGTGGTTCCGGCGGGGTCGCTTGCTCATGGTCTCTCCTGTTCGGCAGCCATTCTGGCTACGGTCAGGCAGAAACTCCACTTATCCCTCTGTCCAAATTTCCCGAGCCAGCTCTCCTCTCGCATGGACGCCTCCCTCAAGTGGTGTTCAACACCTCCACTGTGGCACACCAAGGCCGTTGGGGGNAGCCGGAGAGTGGTTCCGGCGGGGTCGCTTGCTCATGGTCTCTCCTGTTCGGCAGCCATTCTGGCTACGGTCAGGCAGAAACTCCACTTATCCCTCTGTCCAAATTTCCCGAGCCAGCTCTCTCATTCGACGACGTCGTAGAGGAGACACTGTACGTGTTGGACGTCGACGCGGCGTTTAGTGCAGCTTCCAAGGTTCGCAAGCAGGTTTATGGAGCAGAGATACCGCAGCTCGCGAGCAACCTTATTGGCGTGTCACGACTCGCCTTCCCGCAACAGCTCGTTGAGATCACGTTCCGAGCTGTAGTCGATCGATAGGGCGCTTTGGCGGAAACTTTGGGAAGGCCGCTCGGCCCACGTCGGACGGCATTCTCTGTGGCGATGGTCCATCGTGCCGTTCGACCTCTGGGTTCTTCGGCCGCTTTGGGTCGACCAGCGACGTAGGGCGGAAGAATTGCCCGGACAGCCGCAAAGGGCGAATGCCTGAGTTTCGCGCCACAGATTGCAGTGGCACAACCTTCGGCTCAGTGATTTTCGAGCTCAAGTCCCCACCTTCCGCTCACTTTTGTCTCGCTCTCCCGATGTCCAATCAGTGGGAGCAGCCACAGTGGAGCTTGGCCCTTCAGATAACCGTCAGGTGAACCCGCCTGAGAAAGGCGGTTGCGGGTTTGGTCGCCATTGTTGGGTCTGCCGGATGGTAGTATTTTGAAGTGACCCGATCCGGCTGTGCCATCGCGTAATGGTTTGTAGTTTCGTTAGCGCCAAGCCGTACGCTCACCGCCGCAGATCCGAGTAAGACTTCATCTTTACGGAGGGACATCCAATGGCAACGGTCCCTGAATGGCGTCTCGCTGGCGACTGGTTCGATATCTGCAGCTGCGATATCCCCTGCCCCTGTGAGTTTGCCCAAGCCCCGACGAACAACGCCTGCCAGGGCATGCTGGCGTGGCATGTGCGGCAGGGTCATTTTGGCGAGGTCCAATTAGATGACCTGAATCTGCTCGCCCTCGCCGCCTTTGAGGGCAACGTATGGGCAGGAGATGCGACTGTTGCAATGGGCCTCTTTATCGATGAAACAGCGGACGAACGGCAGCGCGAGGCCCTGCAGAAGATCTTTGCAGGCGAAGCCGGCGGCTGGCCCGCCCAGTTTGCCGCTCTGGTCGGAGAATTCCGGGGCATCGAATTCGTCCCCATCACCTTTGAAGTCGCGGACGACCTTGCCTTCTGGCGAGCCGAGATCCCAAACCGGGTCGTCGGGCGAGCGGAGGCCCTGAGTGGGCCGACAACACCGCCGGGTCAGCGGGTCCAGATGCTCAATCCGCCGGGATCCGAGGTCGGACCCGGGCAAGTCGCCACCTGGGGCCGATCAGTCGATGTGCGCACAGAGGGATTTGGCTTCCAATGGTCCGGCGAGAGCCGGTCGAGCAAGCACATTCCGTTTGACTGGGCTGGACCGGATCCTGTCTCGCCTTGAGAGGTGTGCTGGTGCGGACTTCCAACAGAACCGGCCGCTTTGCAAGGCCGCACCTAACGGTTTCTCCGGCACGGGCACGGTTGTCCCTGCTGCTGTCGCTGGGCGTCCTGACGGCAGGAGCTTGGGTGCTGACTCTGTACCAAGCCTTCGTCATGGCCGAGCCGCCGGGCATCGCGGCACCTACCAGCTCGGCCATGGATGGCATGAGCATGGACAGCATGAACGGAATGGTGGTGACGGGCATGCCAGGAGTCGGCTGGTCGCTGCAGGAAGCGGTTGTGTTTGTGGCAATGTGGACCGTGATGATGGCGGCGATGATGCTTCCCGCCATGACACCAATGGTGCTGACCTTCGCAGCCGCCCAGGCGCGGCGAACCCGGACCATGGCCATCCCGACCTGGAATTTCATTGCCGGATACCTGCTGGTCTGGCTGGCTACCGGCCTGCTCGTCTACATCCTTGGCCAAGCCGGCAGCTCGGTTGTCCCCCACCTGTCCAGCGCCGAGCGGGAGCGTTGGGCGCCTCTCGCCCTCGGGGCCGTTCTGGTCGGCGCCGGGCTGTATCAGTTCACTCCGCTCAAGCGTACGTGCCTTGCCCATTGCCGCTCACCTTTGGCGTTTGTTGCCCTTCACTGGCGCAATGGTCGCTTCGGTGCTCTCCGGATGGGCCTTCGGCACGGCGTTTATTGTCTTGGCTGTTGTTGGGCCCTGTTCGCCGTGTTGGTCGCCGCTGGCGTGATGAGCGTGGCCTGGATGCTTTTGCTGACGCTTGTGGTTGCCATCGAAAAGCTGCTGCCGCTGGGCCAGCGGGCATCGGCGGGCATCGGCCTTGCGCTGCTCATCCTCGGGGTGGCTGTTGGTAGCGGCGCCGCTTTGATGCCATGGCTTGCCGCGGCCGTCGGCAGCGGGCCAGGATAGGTGCGCGATGGAAGCGCTGGTTCACGAACAAATCCTGGACGAGCGCCTCGCTGCCTTGGAGGCAGCTCGCGCTTGGAGCCCTCGCGTGGTCTCCAAGCTGGAGAGCCACATCCGGGCGGCCGATGACGCCGCCCTGTTCCGCATCAATCCGATCCGGTTCGCCGTCGAGAAAAACATCGCCGAGGCCGAAGCCATCGATCTGTTCCTGTACGGAACGTTTCTGGGCCTCTTTGAGATGGACTGGCTGCTGCTCTGCTCAGCCTGTTCCTGCGTGGTCGAGAGCTTTGGCAGCCTCAAGGGGGTGCGCAATCAGTTCCACTGTGCCATGTGCCGGGCCGATCTGGAGGCCGCGCTCGACGACTATATCGCGGTCACCTTCACGGTCTCGCCACAGATCCGGCCGATCACATTCCACAGGCCCGAGACCCTTTCGGCTCAAGACTTTGCCTTCGCCTACAAGCTGACGGACGAGGGACTGCTACCCGACGGAACACCTTTTGTCCAGATGCTCAGGTCCTGGACCGCCGCTGTCAGCTACCTGCCGCCAGGAATGACCCAGCTCGAGGTCGACGCCAAGGAAGGGCTTCTGCATGCGTGGGGACCCGACACTGATGCCGGTTTTGACTTCCGAGTTGAAGGCGAACCGGCCACGTCACCTCAAGTCGCCCGCATCCGCTACCTGGGCAACCGCTGCGATCCAGCTGTGGGCACCGTGGCGCCAGGCCAGATTGTGTTTGAGATCGAGAATGACACAGGTCAGCAAGGATTTCTTGGCATCTCCGCTGTCCCTGCCAAGGACCTGCCGATCCTGGCGATCCCCGAACTCGACTTCCTGTCCAACCTGTCAGGCAGCCGCCTGCTGGCGACTCAGACCTTTCGGGACCTGTTTCGCTCGGAAGCAATTCGGGCGGTCGAGGGGATCGGTGTGCGGGACATCACGTTGCTCTTCACCGACCTGAAAGGCTCGACGGACCTCTATGATCGAATCGGCGATCTCAACGCCCTGTCGCTGGTCCAGCAGCACTTCGAGCGATTGCGAGATGTCACGGTCCGGCATGGTGGTGCCATCATCAAGACCATCGGCGATGCCGTCATGGCGGCTTTCGTCGAGCCGGCGGATGCCGTCCGGGCTGCACTTGCGATGCTGCAGGACATGGAAGCTTTCAATAACCGCTTGCCGAGCCGGGAGGTCATTCTCAAGGTCGGCATTCACAGGGGAGCGGCCATCGCGGTCACGCTAAACGAGCGCCTCGACTACTTCGGTCAAACGGTCAACATCGCAGCCCGCGTTCAGAGCCTTTCGGACGCAAAGGAGATCTGTCTGACGGGTGAAGTTCTGAGCGCACCGGGCGTCAAAGACATTCTGGCGCCCTTTGTCATGGAGCAAGAGATGGCCCAGCTGAAGGGGGTACATCAGCAGATGCCAGTCTTCCGGATCCGTTCCGCGAATTCTCCGGCTGTGTAAACGTCTGCTGTTCGCCGCTTCGCGGAAATGCGACCTACTTCCGGAACGTGCCATTTCCAGACCATAAGGGCCATATCGCACGACCTCCGACGGCGGCAACAAAGTCACGCAACGGGCTACATTGTATCTCGATTATACAACCAAAGGGTGAACTCTGTTCAGCAGTTCGCAGGAGTGCCGGATAAGCTGCAGGCTGGCGCTCTCGGCCAGAGCAGTATCCATATCGATGGGAATCCTTCTTGCCGAATGTCAAAAAAGTATCGGCAGAGGCTTAAAAACGTGCTGGCGGGTGTCGGTGCCGGAGATTACCGTCAGTGCCAGCGAGAGCCGACATAAAGTTGGCCGGCCGGGAGCGAGGGCCGATGCAGGTACACGTATCGACCTGGAGGAAACGGACATGGAGCCGGATCTCGAAGTCGTCCAGATTAGGCCTGGCGAGTCTTTCGCTGCCTGGTCGCACGGCTACCCTTATCGTACCGTGCGTTGGCACTTTCATCCCGAATACGAACTACATCAGGTGGTTGCCACCAAGGGCCGCTATTTCGTTGGCGACTTCATCGGCGAGTTTGAGCCCGGCAACCTGGTGCTGACCGGACCGAACCTTCCGCACAACTGGGTGAGTGACGTTCCGAAGGACACGATCGTTCCGCTCCGCTGCCGCATTATCCAGTTCAGCGAGGGCTTCATCAGCGGAGCCATGACGGCGCTGCCTGAACTCGCGCTCTTGGCGCCGGTCCTTGAGTCGTCCCGACGCGGCCTGCTCTTCAGCCAAGAGACGAGCTGCGAGATCGCGCCTCTTATGGCCGAGGCGATGGACGCCCAGGGCGTGCGCCGTATCGAATTATTCATGATGATCGCCGGATTGCTGAGCCGGGCGAGAGGATCGCGGATGCTGGCCAGCGCCAGCTATTTACCCGACCCGTCCGGCTACATGTCCGCCGGAATCAACAAGGCGCTCGCCTATATTCGCGAGAACCTGACACGGCCCTTCGGCGAGGGGGATCTCGCGGTGATTGCCGGCCAATCGACGAGCGGATTGTCGCGCGCCTTTCGCCAGCACACCGGCATGTCTATGGTGCAATACGTGAAGCGGCTGCGTATCAATCTCGCATGCCAGATCCTGATGAGTGACGAGAAGGCCTCGATCACCAGCATCTGCTACGAGGTCGGCTACAACAATCTGTCCAATTTCAACAGGCAGTTCCTGGCCGAGAAGGGCATGACGCCCTCCCGGTTCCGGCGTCTGCTGCTCGATAACAGCAACACGGCCAAGGCTGCTCAGGGAGGGCCAGAAAACACCACCTCAATCATCGAGAGAACAACGGGCTCC
This sequence comes from Microvirga sp. 3-52, assembly GCF_018383585.1. Taxonomy (GTDB): domain Bacteria; phylum Pseudomonadota; class Alphaproteobacteria; order Rhizobiales; family Beijerinckiaceae; genus Microvirga. Next base: position 46,653 of record NZ_JAHAMK010000030.1, on the reverse strand, counting down.
GCAAGGGGACTCGCGAGAAGAAGCGCTCTGCTAAGGGCGCACTAAGGAGCGGCACGTTCCTGTCGGGCTTGTCGACAAGACAAGCAGTTCGCCTAGCCTATAACAAGTACCACTGGGAGAGAAACGAATGATCAAGTCTTCATGGAAACTCGGCGGCCTTGCGACGCTCACCCTGTCCCTACTTGCCGGAACCGGCGTTGCCGTGGCCCAGAACGCGAAGGTGTCCAACGCCACGGTTGCGTTCCTGATGCCCGACCAGGCGTCCACCCGCTACGAAGAGCACGACTTCCCCGGCTTCAAGGCAGAAATGGAAAAGCTCTGCCCGACTTGCAAGGTCATCTATCAGAACGCCGATGCGAACGTGTCGCGCCAGCAGCAGCAATTCAACTCCGCAATCTCTCAGGGTGCGAAGGCGATCGTGCTCGATCCGGTCGATTCCGCCGCAGCCGTCTCGCTGGTCAGGCAGGCGCAGAGCCAGGGCATCAAGGTGATCGCCTATGACCGCCCCGTCCCCGATGTGAAGGCTGATTTCTATGTCTCGTTCGACAACCAGGCCATCGGCAAGTCCATCGCGGATTCGCTGGTGCAGCATTTGAAGAAAGCCAACGTGACGGCCGGGAGCGGCACGGGCGTTCTGCAGATCAACGGCTCGCCAACGGACGCGGCCGCGGGCCTGATCAAGAAGGGCATTCACGAAGGTCTCGACAACAGCGGCTATTCGATCCTGGCCGAATTCGACACCCCAGAATGGGCGCCTCCGAAGGCGCAGCAATGGGCCAGCGGTCAAATCACCCGCTTCAACAAGAATATTCTCGGCGTCGTGGCTGCCAATGACGGGACGGCCGGCGGCGCCATCGCGGCGTTCAAGGCCGCCGGCATGAATCCGGTTCCGCCGGTCACCGGCAACGACGCGACGATCGCAGCTCTTCAGCTGATCATCGCGGGCGATCAGTACAACACGATCTCAAAGCCGAGCGAGATCGTGGCCGCGGCCGCCGCCAATGTCGCCGTCCAGCTCCTGGCCGGCGAAACGCCGAAGGCTGATACGACGCTCTTCAATACGCCGTCCAAGCTTTTCGTTCCTGCCGTGATCACGGCAGAGAACCTGAAGGCGGAGATCATCGACAAGAAGATCAATACGGCCGAACAGCTCTGCTCGGGCCGTTATGCGGAGGGCTGCAAGAAGCTGGGCATCACCCAGTAAACGGCAAACTCCGTCCGGCCGCCCGTCCGGCGGCCGGACATCATGCGTGGGGCTAAAAGGACGCCTTTGAGGTTAGGGAAGAATGGACAGAACTCAAGAGCTGCGCGACATGGGCGAACTGGTGCTCGGCCTGCGCGGAATCTCAAAGCATTTCGGCGCCGTTTCGGCTTTGACTGATATTGATCTGGACGTGCACGCAGGTGAGGTCGTGGCCCTCGTCGGCGACAACGGTGCGGGCAAGTCGACGCTGGTCAAGATCCTGGCAGGCGTGCACCAGCCGAGTTCCGGATCGATCACTTTCCGCGGCAAGCCGGTGACGCTCGCAGATCCCAGCGCTGCGCTCGGCCTTGGGATCGCGACCGTGTTTCAGGATCTCGCCCTGTGCGAAAATCTCGATGTGGTCGCCAACATCTTCCTCGGCCGGGAGCTCAGCCCCTACCGGCTCGACGAGGTGTCCATGGAGCTGAAGGCCTGGACCCTGCTCAACGAATTGTCCGCGCGCATCCCCAGCGTGCGCGAGCCCGTGGCCTCTCTCTCAGGCGGCCAGCGCCAGACCGTCGCCATCGCTCGCTCTCTGCTGCTCGAACCCAAGCTTATTCTCCTGGATGAACCCACGGCCGCCCTCGGCGTCGCTCAGACGGCCGAGGTGCTCGACCTGATCGAGCGCGTACGCGACCGGGGACTTGGGGTCATCATGGTTAGCCACAACATGGAGGACGTGCGCGCGGTCGCGGACCGCATCGTCGTGCTCAGGCTCGGCCGGAACAACGGCGTCTTCGAGCCCGACGCGTCGAACCAGGAACTCGTCAGCGCCATCACGGGCGCTGCGAACAATTCGGTCTCGCGCCGCGCGAGCCGACGCCAGGCGCAAAGCGGACAAGCCCCGGCGCCGGAGGGACGCCCATGACAAAGGGTGCGGAACAAAACGCACAGGCAGCTGCGCTTCTCGACCGCAGCGACGAGCGCGTGAAACATGCGGAAGGGGTCGGCGGCTCGGTCCGCGCCTTTTGGGACAGGGTCCGCTCGGGCGATCTCGGCTCGGTTCCGGTCGTGGTCGGCCTGGCAATCATCTGGACGGTCTTTCAAAGCCTCAACCCGGTGTTCCTGGCACCGAACAATCTCGTCAATCTCCTGTTCGACTGCTCGACCGTCGGCGTGATCGCGCTAGGCATCGTTTGCATCCTGGTCGTCGGCGAAATCGATCTGTCGGTGGGATCCGTCAGCGGCTTCGCGTCCGCGCTCGTCGGCGTGCTCTGGGTCAACCAGGGCTGGCCCGTCTCGATCGCCATTCTGGCTGCGCTCCTATTCGGCGCTCTAATCGGCGCGCTCTATGCGGTCCTGTTCAACCGTTTCGGCATGCCGAGCTTCGTGGCGACCCTGGCGGGCCTTCTATCCATCTTGGGCCTGCAGCTTTACCTGCTCGGCTCCACTGGCTCGATCAACCTGCCCTATGAAGCGCCCCTGGTGAACTTCGGCCAGCTGCTCGTGATGCCGGACCCGGTATCCTACGCTCTTGCGGCTCTTCCTGGGTTCGTAATGTTCGTGCTGGGCTACCGGACCGCGGCCCGGCGGCGCGAGGCGGGATTGTCGCCTCAGCCGCTGACCAGCCTGCTCCTGCGCTCCGTCGCAGTCACCGTCGTTCTGGAGTTCATCGTCTATTACCTCAACCTCGATCGCGGCATCCCGTGGATGTTCGGCCTCTTCGTGGGCCTGGTCGCGGTGATGAATTATGCCCTCACGCGCACAAAATGGGGCCGCCAGATGCTGGCGGTGGGCGGCAACCGCGAGGCTGCGCGCCGCGCGGGCATCAATGTCCGCTTCATCTACATGACCGCATTCGTGCTCTGCTCAGGTTTCGCCGCAGCCGGAGGCATTCTCTCCGCCGCGCGTCTGGCCTCCGCAAGTCAGCAGGCAGGCACCGGCGACGTCAACCTGAACGCCATCGCCGCCGCCGTTATTGGTGGAACCAGCCTGTTCGGCGGCCGCGGCAGCGCCTATTCCGCCCTGCTCGGCATCATCGTCATCCAGTCGATCGCCAGCGGATTGACGCTGCTCGATCTCTCCTCATCGCTTCGGTACATGATTACCGGCGCCGTGCTGGCCATTGCGGTCATCGTCGACTCCTTGGCACGCCGCTCGCGCGCATCCCATGGCCGGGCTTGAACCCAACAAGAAGGAAAAAACCATGGGTGAGAAACTATCCGGCAAGGTCGCCGCCATCACCGGAGCGGCCTCTGGCATCGGCCTCGAATGCTCCCGGATCCTTTTATCCGAAGGCGCGCGCGTCGTGCTGGTCGATCGCGACGAGGAAGCGCTGAACGCCGCCTGCGCCGAACTCGGTCCACAAGCCATTCCCATGCTGATCGACATCACCGATCCGGCGAGTGTATCGCGCATGATGCCCCAGATCCTCGAACGGACAGGTCAGCTCGACATCTTTCACGCCAATGCCGGCTCCTATATCGGCGGCGAGATTCTGAAGGGAGATCCGGATGCCTGGGACCGGATGCTGAACCTCAACATCAATGCCGCTTTCCGCTCCATCCACGCCGTGCTTCCGCACATGGTGGAGCGCAAGACCGGCGACATCATCGTGACAAGCTCCATCGCCGGCCTTGTTCCTGTAGCGTGGGAGCCGATCTACACCGCCTCCAAGCATGCTGTACAAGCCTTCGTGCACACGGTCCGACGGCAGGTTGCCCCGCACGGCCTACGCGTCGGCGCCGTCGCACCCGGACCCGTGGTCACGGCCCTGATCAAGGACTGGCCGAAGGAGAAGCTCAATGCGGAGCTGGCGGCGGGCGGCCTGATGCAGCCTGTTGAAGTGGCCGAAGCGGTCCTGTTCATGCTGACGAGACCTCGGAACGTCACCATTCGCGACCTCGTCATCCTGCCGCAGAGCAACGACCTGTGATGCGCGTCGGCGCAGGGCATCGCTCCTCAGAACCTTCTCTGGATGATTGAACGGTCATGGCAAATCATTTCCTCGGTATCGATGTCGGCACCGGCAGCGCACGCGCCGGTCTCTTCGACGAGCATGGCAACCTGCTCGCCTCTGCCAAAGCGGATATCGCGATCTGGCATGAATCCGGGGGCATCGTGGAGCAGTCGAGCAACGATATCTGGCGGGCCGTTTGCACCAGCGTGCGCGACACTGTGAGCAAGGCGGGCGTTCCGACCGAGAGCGTCGCGGGCATCGGCTTCGACGCGACCTGCTCCCTCGTCGTCTTGGGACAGAATGGCCAACCCTTGGCCGTCGGGCCGTCTGGCGACCCTGAGCGCAACATCATCGTCTGGATGGATCACCGCGCCACTGAGCAGGCGCGCAGGATCAATGGCACGGGCGAGACTGTATTGCATTACGTCGGGGGCTCCATCTCTCCGGAAATGGAAACCCCGAAGCTCTTGTGGCTCGCGGAGAACATGCCCCAAACCTTCACGGGCGCATGGCAGTTCATGGACTTGGCAGATTTTCTCACCTGGAAGGCCACCGCGAGCCTTGCGCGATCCGTTTGCACCGTGACGTGCAAATGGACCTATCTGGCCCATGAGAACCGGTGGGATGAAGGCTATTTCCGAAGGGTTGGGCTCGGGCAATTAGCCGACGAATCCTTCCGGCGAATCGGCACCGAGATCGTGCCGGGCGGCACCGCCCTCGGCAATGGTCTGACCGCGCAAGCGGCGGCTGATCTTGGTCTGGAGCCTGGAACCCCCGTCGCGGCGGGCCTCATCGACGCCCATGCCGGCGGGGTTGGAACTGTAGGCGCACGCGGAAACGTGGGCAATGTGCTGACCCGCATGGCCTATGTGTTCGGCACGTCCGCCTGCACCATGTCATCGACCCGGCAGCCGGCTTTCGTGCCGGGCGTCTGGGGACCATACCTCTCTGCCATGGTCCCCGGGCTGTGGCTCAATGAGGGCGGCCAATCGGCGGCGGGTGCCGCGATCGATCACTTGGTTCAAATGCATCCGGCTTCGGAGAAGGCCGCGAAGATGGCCCGTGAAAGCGGGATCGGTCTCAGCCATTGGCTGTCGCAGGAGGCTGAGCGGCGCGGTGGCGCGCCGGCGGCAGCGCGCCTCGTCGGCGACGTGCACGTGGTTCCCGAGTTCCTCGGTAACCGTGCTCCTTTCTCCGATCCCGATGCGCGCGGCTTGATCGCCGGGCTGAGCATGGACACTGATCTCGATGGCCTCGTCGCTCTTTATCTCGCAGGAATATGCGGTCTTGGCTATGGCGCTCGGCAGATCGTGCAGGTACAGGCCGAGAACGCTGTTTTAATCGACACAATCGTAGTGAGCGGCGGCGCAGGTCAGAGTCCCCTCGTGCGTCAGCTTCTCGCTGACACGACGGGAAAGGTCATTGCGGCCCCTACATCGGAGGAGCCTGTGCTCCTTGGATCTGCGATCCTTGGAGCTGTTGCGGCGGGCCAGCATCTCGACGTTGCACAGGCTATGTCGTCGATGTCGGCGATTGGACGAACCTACCATCCCAACCCTATGACGGCGGAATGGCACGAGAAGCGCTTCAAAGCTTTCGAAATGCTTCAACAGACTGCACGGACTATCAGATAGGGTAGTCTTTGAAAATCAGCATCGCTTGATAGGGGAAGCTCTCAAAGGGGAGGCCCCCGCTCCTCCGAAAACGTCTTGAACACGACGCAATCGCACAGTGACGCGCCAAGGGCCGAACAGGAATGACCCGAGCGGCCCGTGCGTCGCGCAGGATAGGCGTAGAGCCGTGGCTCAACCGTGCCGCGCGGTGCGCAGCTGCAAGGCAAGATCGGGACGATCGCTGGTGATCTGCGAGATCGGTTGGCTGAGCCAGTAGTCGAGCTCGCGCACCGTATTCGGGACCCAGGCGCCGAGCTTGTCGCGCCCAACGATCTCGATGGCGCGGTCGACCGTCAGCCGCAGCAGCGATTGCTCGACGGCGACGATACAGCCGAGATCGACGAAGCGCCGCAAGGTCCAGTCGACGCCGCCGAAGGCTTCGCAGGAGCGGCGGTCGACCGAGGCGAGCCGGCGCATGCCCGGCGCCTTGGCCCGGATTTCCTCGATGACCTCCGGGACGAAGCAGGTCAGGACCACGCGAGACGCCATGTTGCGGGCTTCTACGAGCGCGATGACCTTGTCGAGCAGGCCCGGATAAGGATTGCCGAAGGCATCCATCTTCAGCTCGATCTCGAGCTCGATCCCGGTCGGACCGAAAACGTCGAGAACCTCTGGCAGCGTCGGGATCGTCTCACCCAGCGTGTCGTCGAGCCTGACCTTGCCGAGCGCCTCGCGCGACATCCGGCCGACCGGGCCCTTGTGGTCGGTGGTGCGGTCGAGCAGCGGGTCATGGATGACCATGATCTCGCCGTCGCTCGACAGGTGCACGTCGAGCTCGACGGCATCGACGCCGAGGCCGCAGACGTTGCGGAAGCCGCCCAGGCTGTTCTCTGCCCAGATGTTGCGCGCGCCGCGATGACCGATGATCCTCATGTCGATGAGCCTTGTTTACCTGTTGGTCGTTTACTTGCCGCTGTCCACCAGCCCCTTCACGAACCAGCGCTGGAGGATGAGGATGACGAGGGTCGGCGGCAGCATCGTCAGGAAGGCCGCATTCATCAAGAGATGCCAGGTCGGGAGCGAGTCGCTCTGTGGCATCAGCTTCTTCAGGCCGATCACCGCATTGGCCATCGCAGGATCGGTGGTGAGCAGCAGTGGCCAGAGATACTGGTTCCAGCCCGTCAGGAAGAGGATGATCGCCAGCGCCACGATGTTCGAGCGCGACAGGGGTAGCAGGATCAGCCGGAAGAACTGCCACGGGCTGGCGCCGTCGATGCGCGCCGCCTCGCAGAGCTCGTCCGGAATGGTGAGGAAGAACTGGCGGAAGAGGAAGGTCGCCGTAGCGGAGGCGATCAGCGGCAGGATCAAGCCTGAATAGGTGTTGACCAGATTCCAGTCGAGAGCGACCAGCACCTGGATGCCGAGCCAGGAGCCGAGGATGTTGAGCGGCAAGGCGACGTTCGCCGCCGACTCGTATGTCGGCACGATGCGCACTTCAATCGGCAGCATCAGCGACATGAAGATCAGCCAGAAGACCGTCATCCGGAAAGGGAAGCGGAAATAGGTGACGGCGAAGGCCGCAATCACCGAAACGGCCAGCTTGCCGACGGTGATGCCTGTGGCGATGATGAAGGAATTGAGCAGCAGCCGGCCGAAATTCGCGCTGCTCAGCACGGTCTGCATATTGGCGAGGAACTGGTTGCCGGGCAGCCAGGACATCGGCACGCGCATGATCTCCGGCTGCGATAGCGAGCCGGTGACGAAGACGAAATAGATCGGCAGGCAGACGAGCACCGCGCCCACCAGCAGGATAAGATGGCAGACGGCGTCGAGGATCGGCGTATGTTCGTTCATCGCCGGCCTAAACGCTGTAATTCACGCGGCGCTCCACGAAGCGGAACTGCGCGAAGGTCAGAAGCAGCGCGAGCACCATCAGCACGACGGATTGCGCGGCGGAGGAGCCGAGGTCGAGCGTGACGAAGCCGTCCAGATAGACTTTGTAAACCAGGATGGAGGTCGCGCCGGCCGGGCCGCCCCGGGTTGTGGCGTCGACGATGGCGAAGGTCTCGAACAGCCCGTAGACGAAGTTGATCACGATCAGAAAAAACAGCGTCGGCGTGATCATCGGCAGCGAGATGCGCAGGAAGCGCTGGATCGGCCCCGCGCCGTCGAGATAGGCGGATTCGAGAATCGATTGAGGCACGGACATCAGTGCCGCCACCAGGAAGATGTAGTTGTAGCAGATGTGCTTCCATGAGGCCGCCATGACGATCAGGACGAGCGCATGCCAGGAATTGCGGTTGGGGTCCCAGTCGAAGCCGAGCCCCTGCAATATGTGGGCGACGGGGCCGACGCGGGGATTGAACAGGAAGGCAAGCATGATGCCGGCGATCGCCGGGGCGATGGCGTAGGGCAGCAGCAGCACGGTCCGGTAGGCGCCGCGCCCGCGCAGGATGTGGTTCGAGGCGAAGGCGAGCAGCAGCGCGAGCGACAGCGTCAGCACGTTCTGCGCGATGGTGAAGATCAGCGTCACCTGCGCCGAAGACCAATAGACGCTGCTGCGGAACAGCCGCTCGAAATTCTGGAAGCCAACCCACTGGATGGTTGCACCGAACGGGTCGGTGAGCTGGAAGGCCTGGATCAGAGCCCTGATCGAGGGGATGAAGAAGAACAGCAGCAGGATGAAGAGCTGCGGCGCCAGCAGCCAGAACGGCAGGCGCCATTCCCGGAAATGCGCACGCTTCAGCCCGCTTTCGGACTGTGCATCGCCGGTGCCCTTGACGAAGAGGCGCCTGAGCGGCCAGCGGAGGCGCAAACCGCCACCGCCAGCCGCCACGGGAAGGGCAGCCGTGCTATTTCTTGCCGGCATTGAGCTGCTCGTAGCGGCGCAGCGCCTCGTTGCCGCGAGCCACAGCATCGTCAAGCGCCTGCTGCACCGGCTTCTTGCCGAGGAAGGCGCCCGAGACCTCTTCCATGATCGCGACGTTGATCTGGTTACTGTTGCCGATGCGGAAGCCGAGCGAGTTGTCGCTGGGCGTGCCGCGCATCAACTGCACCACGGCGATCTCGCGCGTCGGGTTCTTCTGGTAGTAGCCTTGCGCCTTGGCCGCTTCATAGGCCGCGGTCGTGACCGGCACATAGCCCGTCGCCTGATGCCACCAGACCTGCGTATCGGTCTTCGCGAGGAAATCGTAGAAGGCGGCGACCGCCTTGTACTTCTCCGGCGTATGCCCCTTCAGGGTCCAGAGCGCGGCGCCGCCGATGACGCTGTTCTTCGGGGTGACACCCTGCTCATAGGGCAGCTCGGCCGCGCTCCAGTCGAACTTCGCGGCGGCGACGACCGCGGCGTGCGAGGCGGTGGAGGCGATGATCGTCGAGCATTCGCCGGAGGTGAAGAGCTGGATCGGAATGATGCCCTGGCCGGCGAGCTGCATCACACCGGAAGATACCAGCCGCTTCATGCGCTCGACCTGGCCGACGAGCTTGCCCTTGTTGAAGACGAAGCTTGTGTCGAGGCCATCCATGCCGTTGCGCTTGGTCGCATACGGGATGTCGTTCACCGCGCTGTAGTTTTCGAGGAAGCTCCACTCGTAGTCGCCGGGCAGCACCATCGCGCATTTCGAGACGCCCTTGGCCTTGATCGCGTCGAGCTGCGGCTCGAGCTCCTGCCAGGTCGTGCCGGGCTTGTCGAAGCCGGCGGCCTTGAAGTGGTCGCGGTTGTAGAACAGAATTGGTGTCGAGGAGTTGAACGGCATCGCCTGGAGCTTGCCGTCGATCGCGTAGTAGCTGACGACCGGGGCGATGAACTTCGAGGCGTCGATCGGGTGGCCCTGCTCCGCCATCAGCTCGGTGGTCGAGACGATGGCGCCGGAATTGACCATCGTCAGGAAGGAGCGCTCGTTCGACTGCACGATCTCGGGCTGGCGCTTGGCGCGATAGGCCGCGATCGTGCCGTTCAACACCTCGTCATAGGTGCCCTTGCCGATCGCTTTGACGACGTATTCCTTCTGGGAGTCGTTGAACTTCTTGACGAGTTCCTCGACGCGCTCGCCGAGCGCGCCGCTCATCGCGTGCCAGAACTCGATTTCCGTCGCCGCCTGCACGGGGGATAGCCCCGTCAGCAGCATTGCGCCCGCACACGCCAACGCACCGTAGAAAGGTCGCATGTAAAGCCTCCCTCATGAATTTATGCGAGCATATGCTCTTTGTTGAAGCATATGCTCGCACACTGGCTTGTTATGTCAACCGTTGATGACCGATGGATGACAGCCGCGCGCCGGCTTGTGCGCAGAGGGTGATGGAGCAAGGTTGGTAAGCGGGGTCAGTCCGCGAGGAGGGCGCGGGCCGTATCCTCGTCGGTGACGAGGCCGTTGACGATCCTCCCACGCAGCGCGGCGCGCAGTGGCGCGACCTTGGCCGGGCCTTGGCCGATGCAGATGCGCAGCCGCGCGCTGCCAGGCTCCGGTGGCACGCTGGTCACCCGCAGGTTGGTGCCGCGGTCGAGGAATCGGCCTTCGGCATCGAAGACCCAGCCGGTCACCTCGCCGACGGCGCCGTGACGGACCATGTCGAGCAGCTCGCCGCGCATCATGAAGCCATCGCGATAGAGTATGGCATCCTCGCCGATCTGGCTAATGCCCATCACCCAGAGGTCGGCCTCGCCGGCGATGGTGCGGATGCGCCTGATCGACTCGATCTCGATGAGCTGAGCGCGCTCTTCGGGGCTCGACACATAGAGCGGCAGCGGCATCGGAAAATACTGCGCCCGGGTGATTTCGGCCAGCTTGACCAGCGTATCGAAGGGGCTGGCCGAGCCATCGGGCGAGATGGTCCCGACCAGCGAGACGAGCCGGTGCAGCGGGCAGGACATCGGCGGAACGCGCTCGATGCTGGCCCGCATCGAACGGCCGGTGCCCAATGCCATGACCAGCGATTTGCGAGAGCGCAACCAACGCTCGATCAGCACGCCGCCGAGTGCGGCAAGGCCGGCTGCACCCGTCTCCGCCGAGCCGTCGGAAGGGGCAATGTCACAATGCAGCAGCTCGAAGCGATCGCGCAGCCGCGCTGCGAGCTCCATGCAGGTGCTGATCGGGTGGTTCATGCGGAAGCTGATCAGCCCCTCGCTGCGGCAGAGCGAGACGAGGCGCTGCGCCGCCGGGCGCGAGATGTTCAGGATCTGCGCGATGTCGTCCTGTGTGCGGCCGGCGATGTAGTAGAGCCAGCCGGCCCGGGCGGCGTCTTCGAGACGGGCGCTGTCGTTATCGGCCATCGGAGAATCAGCCGTCTGCGGGCATCGGTGCCAGCTCCCGCCAGGATTCGAGCACCTTGTCGGCTCCGGCGTCAAGAAGTGCCTGTCTCTGATCCAGGACTGCGAAATGGCTGCCGGCGGCCAAGCCGTAGGCCGTCATTCGAGCTGCCTTCGCAGCAGTGACGCCGCTGACGCTATCCTCGATCACGAGGCAGCGCTCCGGCGCCACGCCGCGCTCCCTGGCGGCCAGCAAGAACAGGTCGGGCGCCGGCTTGCCGCATCGCACGCGCGTCGTGCTGAAGATCCGCCCCTCGAACAGATCCCACAGCTCGACTTTCCGGAGGCAGATCTCGATGCGCTCCTCGTCGCTGGACGACGCCACGCAGTAGTCGCTTGCGAGGGCTTCGACCACGCTGCGAACACCTTCGACCCGCTGGAGCTCGCGAGCGAATGCAGCAAACAGGCGGGCCCGCCAGTCCTCCGTGAAGTCGGTCGAGGCCGGGCGGCCTGTCATTCTCTCGTAATCCTTGACGACCGCGCTGGATGGGCGCCCGAGATAGCGGCGCATGATCGTCTGCAGGTCATAGCTCGGATCGAGAGGCGAGAGAATATCGACCAGGGTTCGGCAGCTGATGACTTCGCTGTCGACGAGCACGCCGTCGCAATCGAAGATGACGAGGTCGAAGGGCGATCTTTGGACGGGCATGGGACAGCAACAATCTTGAGCAGATGCTCGCATGAAGAGCATCTACCCGATTTCCTGTCAAATCCAAAAAGGCGGGCCCTCCGGCGCTGCCTGGGTCATCCTAGCGCGATCCGTCGCGTGGTCGAAGCGCGAGAACCCGCCTCGCATGGGCGGATCATCGTGAAGCGTCCGTCCGCTCGAGAGGTAGGGCGTCGGCTGCGGGTCAGGAACCGCGGTTCCGTGCGTTTTCGGAACGTCCGTTTCGATGAGGATTGCTGCCTTCGAGCTTAGGTCGCAGGCGTGCCAGAAGCCGAACTTAGGGCATGATACTATCCTGTCGTATCTGCCCTGCGAGAGCTTTGCCAAAGCGCAGGATGAGGTCCCAGGCGGAGACCGCGACCCTCCTGGCTTCGCTCGCAATCATTGCTTACTGCGCAGATGCTGCGTCTGACCCAGCTATGTGCCATCCCATCCGTATACTGGACTAAGATCAGGCACCATTGGTCCGACAAGATATGAATCCGCTGCCTTCATCTCCTGGATGCCCGGCCCGAAATCCTGGAGCAAAGACACTCAGCACTTCTTCGACCCGTCGGGCTGTTTCTTCGTCCGGCCTCAGGTGCTTGTGACGATTGTAGAACTCCATAAACCCACTCACGACCTTGTTGAACTTGAAGGCTCGAACGTCCCGGTCCACCTGATCTTCAAAGGCTGACAGGTTGATCCGGTCGGAACCATTTTCGGACAGCCACCGCTTTATCCGCGACAGGAACCTTCTCTGGCCGACCATGTGCTCGTCCGACCACTCCCCGCCCTCGACGTAGGGGCCGATGAACATCAGGTATAGCCGCAACTCGTCGGGATCGTAATCGTCCGGACTGACCGCGTTCCCCTTGGACTTGGACATCTTGGCGCCGTCCTTCCGGATGACGCCCTGGTGGATCACCTTCCTGAAAGGCTCCTCCTGCGGGACGATGCCCATATCGAACAGCACCATATGGATGAACCGGGTGTAGATCAGGTGCATGCACGCGTGCTCGGCCCCGCCGACGTACAGGTCGACGGGTTGGTAGCACCCCTCAGGCAGGAACTCGGTCTCGCTGTCGGTCAGGTACCGCAGGTAGTAGAACGACGAGTCCACGAACGTATCCAGCGTATCCGTCTCGCCTTCAACCGGGATCGGGCAGCCCCACGCCCGCTGCCGCGAGATGCACCAGTCCCTCTGGTCCGCCAGCCAAGTCCGCTGCATCCGCTTCGTGGACTCGGGCATGTTGATCCTGTCCAGACCCGCGATCAAGCGATCCCGGTAGTCCGTGATCCGGAAGTACCATTGGCTCATGTCCTGGCGCTCGATTGCGCTGCCGCACCTTTCACAATGGCCATTGATTACTTGCTCGTTGGCCAGCACTGTCTCGCAGGACGGGCACCAGTTCACCTCACCCCAAGCCTTGTAGGCCAGTCCACGCTCATGCAGGCGGGTGAAGATCCACTGCGTCCACTTCATGTAAGAGGGATCGCATGTGACTAGGCGCTCCTCGTAGCAGGTGTTCATGCGGGCCATCTGGACCCTGAACTGCCGGATGTTCTCGTAGGTCACGTCGGCCGGGTCACGCCTGACCTTGCGGGCGTAATTTTCAGCCGGCAGGCCGAAGGCGTCGTAGCCGAAGGGCTGGAAAACTGTCATACCTCGGTGTCGCAGCCAACGGCAGTAGGAATCGATGACGGCATAGTTGTAGTAGTGCCCCAGATGCAGTCCCGCTGCTGACGGGTACGGAAACATCACGGCACAGTAGAAGTCGGCTTTCATGGCTCAACTCTCTGCGTTCGGGCGAACGTGAGAGGAGCGTCGCCCTGGTTACTTCGCGAAAACGACGAAAGTCCCGGCCGTCGTGACGACCGGGAGGCGAAGTCGCAGCATCTGAGCGAGCGTGATCATGGCCTCAATGTAACAATGACCCTAGCGCCGGTCAATGCGCGGGGACGGAACGTGCCAATTCGGAGCTATCGACCCGACCATGCCAGATCGAGGGTCAGCGCTCGGCCATGGAATGTCTGCATCGGGTCTTGGCTGTGTAAAAACGCTCACGTGTCGCACGTTTGAGCAACTTTAGGTCTTGCGAGCCCGCCTACGCCGTCGATTCCTCGGAAAATGGGCTTGAACTTGTAAAGATTGTTCCCCGGGATGCGCCCGGTTCGCGTTTTTACACATGGGGTAATTCCGGGGCCGCGCCATAACTGGCTCTGGGAATCAGCTCTCCAAGGATCGACGAGGCCCACGCCAGGGCCCTGACCGTGAGGAGGGTAGCCATGCAGCACTATGTCGGACTGGACGTCTCGCTGAAGGTGACGGCGATCTGCATCGTCGATCACACCGGAAAGATCGTGCGCCAAGGCATGGTCCCCTCCGACCCGGAGGCGATCGCGGGCTTCGTTCAATCCCATGCGCTGCATGTGGCCCGGGTGGGGCTTGAGACCGGAGCAACAGCGACGTGGCTCTGGAGCGAGCTGAACGCGCTGGGATTGCCGGTCATCTGCATCGATGCTCGGCATGCCAAGGCGGCGTTGAAGATGCAGATCAACAAGAACGACCGCAACGATGCGGCTGGCATCGCCCGCATCATGCAATGTGGATGGTACAAGCAGGTGCACGTCAAAGACCGCGGCAGTCACGCCATGAAGGCCCTGCTCGCCAGCCGTGCTCTGCTGGTCAAGCTCAAGCGCGATCTGGAGAACCAGATCCGCGGACTTCTGAAGAACCTCCGGCTGGTGATCGGCCGGGCCAAGATGAACGTGTTTGCCAGGCGTGCGGCCGAACTGCTTGAAAACCAACCGGACCTCGCCGCCGCAGCCCTGCCACTCCTCAAGGCGCGTGAGGCTGTCGAGCAGGAGATCATGGACCTTGATCGCAAGGTGCTGCGACTGGCCCGCAGGAGTCCTCAGGTGCGGCGGTTCATGACAGTCCCGGGAGTCGGTGCCATTACGGCGCTGTGTTTCTTGACAACGATCGATGATCCCACCCGCTTCAAGCGGTCGAGGAGCGTCGGAGCCTATGCGGGCCTAACGGCACGAGGCTACGCCTTCGGCGAGACCGATTGGACCGGCCGGATCTCAAAATGCGGCGACGCGATGCTGCGCAGCTACCTCTACGAGGCCGCCAACGTGCTGCTCACCCGAGTGGCCAAGTGGTCGGCGCTGAAGGCGTGGGGCCTCAGGCTGGCCAAGCGCAGCGGGCTGCGCAAAGCCAAGGTTGCGGTGGCGCGCAAGCTTGCCGTGGCGTGTTAGACAATGGTGCAAAGTTTGCGATCAGCTTTGTCTATACGGTCGCTCGCGAGGCTCTCCGGCGTCACACGACAGGTCCTGCGTTAAATCCTTCAGCCGGCACTGGATGAACCAGACCGATGACGGACGAGGACCGCCATGGCCAAGCTTTGCAAGCGGCGCTGCCCTCTGCGCCTTGAGGTCGGCTTCGAGGTCAGACGGGGCAGTCGGGACGTCTTGGGACGCGCCTATGAACGCCTCGTGCCCCTACGCAGCTGTTCGCTGCCATCACGAGCACAGGCCGCCATTTCCGAGGGAGCATGCGATGAGAACTCCGCACCTGAGAACCGTTTCGGCCCCACAACCCCTGCAGGTCGCTCTCTACGCCCGGGTCTCCTCCGACCAGCAGGCTGAGCATCACACCATCGACAGCCAACTGGCCGAGTTGACCGCCC
The DNA here is from genome assembly GCF_018383585.1 of Microvirga sp. 3-52. GTDB lineage: Bacteria > Pseudomonadota > Alphaproteobacteria > Rhizobiales > Beijerinckiaceae > Microvirga. The sequence goes on along the minus strand of NZ_JAHAMK010000030.1, from coordinate 31,252 downwards.
GAGTGGCCCAGGACGGCCATCGCATCCGGGATGACCTGCAGTTCATCGACAACGGCCACAGCGGTGCCAGCCTGATCCGTCCCGCTCTGGAGCGGTTGCGCGATCTCGTGGCGCTGTCGGCGATTGATCTCGTCTACATCCATGCCCCGGATCGCCTCGCCCGCAGCTATGCCCATCAGGTTCTGTTGATCGAGGAGTTCACCCAAGCCGGCACGCAGGTGATATTCCTTAATCACCCGATTGGGACCACGCCCGAGGACAGCCTGCTGCTGCAGCTGCAGGGCATGTTCGCCGAGTATGAGAGAGCCAAGGTGCTGGAGCGCAGCCGGCGCGGCAAGCGCCACCGCGCCCAAACCGGTGCCGTCAGCGTCCTGTCCCGTGCGCCCTTCGGCTACCGCTACATCACGCGTGAGGCTGGCGGGGGAGACGCACGCTACGAGATCGATGAGGAGGCCGCCCGGATCGTGCGCCAGATCTTTATCTGGGTCGGGCACGAGCGCTCGACGCTAGCCGGGGTTTGCCGGCGCCTGCACGACAGCGGACTTCCGAGTCCGACTGGGCGGCGACACTGGAGCCGGGCGATGATCCATAGCATGCTGCTCAACCCTGCCTATGCGGGACAGGCGCTTTATGGTCGCCGCCAGAGTGTGCCGTGGCGGCCGCCGCTGCATCCGCCGCGCGGCCATGATGGCCTGCCGCGACGGTCCTGGCGGCAAGTGCTCGCCCCGGCTGAGCGGCACATCGGCATCGCGGTGCCAGCGATTGTCGGCGAAGACCTCTTCGCGAGTGTCGCCGAGCAGCTGGAGGCCCGCCGCAAGCGCAATCGCGAGCGGCTTGCGGGCGTCCAGTATCTGCTGCGGGGCCTGCTCGTCTGCCAGAAGTGCGGCTATGGGTTCACCGGCCATCACCATCGCGGGCAGTGGCGCTACTATCGCTGTTGCGGCACGGACCGGAGCCGCTTCCACGGTGCGTTCCGGTGCGATGCCCGGCTGGTCGCCACGGAGTTGCTCGACGAGGCGGTGTGGACCGAAGTCTGCCGGCTGCTCGACGATCCGGCACAGGTGATCGCAGAGTATCAGCGGCGCCTGGACGCCATGCAGGCCACGCCGCATCGGCTCGAACTCGATGCCCTCGATCGTCAACTGGCCAAGGCCCACCGCGCGCTCGAGCGGCTGATCGACAGCTACACGGAGGGCTTGATTGAGAAGCCTGAATTCGAGCCGCGCCTGGCCGCGTTGCGGCACCGGACAGCCCGGCTGGAAGCTGAAGCCAAGGCTCACCAGGAGGCCGATGAGCAAATCCGCTCGCTGCACCTTATCATTGGTAAGCTGGACCTGTTTGCCGCAATGGTGCGCGAGCGGCTCGCGGGTGCAGATTGGGCGACCAAGCGCGACATTATCTGTACCCTCGTCAAACGCATCGAGGTGGCCGATGATGTTGTTCGGGTAATCTTCCGGGTGGATCCCGGCGTCTCAGGTCCACCTGAGACAGGCCAAACTTTGCACCATTGTCCAACACGTCGTGATCTGCACCGGATGTGGATGGATGGCACGGACTTCCACTGGTCATCACAGGAGGCCGTCCAACAGGCAACATGAAAGTTTAACTGGAATCCCGCCAACCCGCGGGAAGCAAGGTCCCTGCCGGGACGTTGGCGTTGGTGAGATCGCCCCAGGCTTTGCGAGGCCCATCAGGGCAGAGCGCGCTTCACACATTGATCCGCCAGCGTCATCTGACGCCATCATGCGGAAGGCCTGTCCTTACCGCGGAGAGAACCCTGGACCCGGCAAGGATGCCCACAGAGAGCTTGACCCCAAACCCGGAATTAGAGAACAACCAGGGTCAAAACGAGACTTTCCCGGTGCGCAGGTTTCGTACGCTCCATTCCTCCCACTCGGGGGTGAGACGCCTCCGGAAACCTGTCACTGGAAGGTGTCCACCTCCAGCGGTACGGTGGCGCGAATCGTCGTCGCCCCCGGCTCGCCCGCAATCTCGAGAGTTCCGTTGAACTGCCGGATCCGGGCCTCCATGCCGGGTATCCCGACGCCGAGCGACAGGGATGCATCCCTATTGGCCGCGGACGCGACGTAGCCCTTGCCGTTGTCCACGATCACGAGACGGAGTTCGCCCCCGTCGAGACCGAGATCCACCGTGACCCGCGTCGCCGCCGCATGGCGATGCACGTTGATCAGGGCCTCCTGGGCCACGCGCAGGATCGACCGCTGCACTTCGAAGGGGACGCCGTCCACGTCGTCCGCGACGTTCGCCACGCCCTCGTCCCGGTCCGGTCGGCAAAGCCGCCGACGAGCTGCCGCAGCAAGGCTGCGAGGCCGTCCATCCGCAGGCCGGGCGGGTAGAGCAGGAACGACACCGTGCGGATCTCCCGCTGGGCCTCGTCGAGGGAGGTCCAGACCGGGTCGAGCGCCTCCTCCACGCGCTCCGGGTCACCCCCACCGCGCTGACCCCCATCAGGGCAAGGCCGACGGCCGCCAGGTGCTGGGCCGTCGAGTCGTGCAGGTCCGCCGCAATCCGCTGGCGTTCCTCCTCCTGGAGCGACAGCAGGCGCCGGGCGATGTCCCGCACATCCTGACGGGCCGCCATCAATCCGGACACGTCCTCATGGGCAACGACCGCATAGGTGCCGCCCTCATGGTGGAAGCAGTCCGCCGTCATCTGGAAGTGGCGCTCACCGCAGCGGTAGCTCGACCTGAACGCCGGCCTCTCCCCGTCCAGCAGCGCCGCGAGCCCCCGGGCCACCGCGGCCGCGCGGGGCTCGCTTCCGCCGGCGGCCCGGCACACCTCAAGGTAATTGGTTCCGACGCCGTGATGCGGATCCGCAAGGCCGCTGGAGTCGCCGAACGAGCGCCAGGCCTGGTTGACCGCGATGATGGTGCCGTCCCCGGCAAGGATGGCCACGTGGGCCGACAGGGCGTCGAGGGTGGCCTGGAGCAGGCCCCGGCTGCGTTCGGCTTCCGCCCGGGCCTCGCGGTCGGCCGTCACGTCGCGGGCCGTCCCGACCAGGGTGATGATGCGGCCCGTCTCGGGATCGCGCACCTGGGCCAGGCACGTCTGCCAGTGCTGGATCCCGCCGGGAAAGGCGAGCGTTTCGTCGTAGATCATCGGCTCGCCGCGCGCGACGCATTCCCGGTACCGGCCCGTCACCGCCTTCGCTGCCTGGGGTGGCAGGCATTCGTGCGGTTCCCTGCCCGCGATCATGCCGAGGCGCAGCCCCGTCGCCCGCTCGTGGGCGGGATTGAGCCCCTCGAAGACGAAACGTCCTTCGGCGGCCACGGTGACGACGAACAGGCTCTCGGGGGTGTCGTTCCACAGGCTGGCATGGCGGGCCTCGGACAGGTGCAGCTTCCGGGCCGTCAGGGCCGCGGATGCCTCGACGGGTCCGACCTGGCGCGCGACAAGCAGGCCGGCGATCCCTCCCGCGAGAAGGAGCACAAGTCCGATCATGCCGATCCGGTGCCACGCCTCCGCGAGCGGGGCATCCACGAGGGCAGCCGGGACGAACGCACCGGTCACGAAGTCCGTTTGGGCGGACCGATGATAGGCAAAGAAGGATTTCGAGGCGGCATCGTAGCCCGTGCCGCTGGCCGTACCACCAAGACCCCCAGAGCGTTCGCGAAGCTCCGCAGGCATGACACGGGCAATGGTGGGTGGGTGATCGCTGCTGGCCGCGGGAGCGTGATTGCGGTCGAACACGGTCGTCGTCCAGCCATCCGGCAGGAGGTTCTCCAGCAGGATCGCCGCAAGCCGGGTTTCGGGCAGGTTGACCGTGAGGAATCCCTTCATCCGCCCGTCGGCATCATCAACGCGGACCGCCACGGCGATCACGTGGGTGTTGGCGATCGGCGAGAACGTGCGGCTGGAAACGCTGATGCGCCTGTCACGGACCCAGTTCCAGCCGGCCTCGAAGCCTGCCCGCGACATCGCCGAAACGGCTGTCGATACAACTCGTTCCATGCTGCAAGGCAGCCTTGCCCTTCTGAATGGCGTTTCGGAGCCAGAGAAGACGTGAGCGGCGCTGGCCGGACGAACCGCAGCGCATGCGTCGCGATGAGCCCTATGAGGGTTCGCCCGACTTTGCCGATGACCCGCGGCAGGGTGACCCGAGGCGCGGATGGTGAGCATCGATCTGTTCTCAGATTGCTCTCAGATCTTCCTGCTGAGGAAGCGCGATCCCGCAAGCGCAAAGCGCCAGGGCCTGTCAGCGGCCCGGGTGATCCCGATGCGCAGCCCTGACGTAATCTCGACCGGGCCCTCTCGATCGAAGACCTGGAAGGGTGTTTGGTCCAACGGCAGCGCGTTATGAGTGCTTGTCACACCCAGAGCTTGGCACAGACGGCCAGGCCCTGAGCAGAGACGACGTGGATCGTCGAGGCCCCTCCGTGCCATCATGATCGCGATCCCGACGGTTGGCTCCAATGCTCTGATCAGGACAGCGCTTCCTGGCCGGCATACGAAGTTCAGGCACCAGTGGATCCCGTAGGATCGGTACACGTAGGCCTGCCCGGCAGGACCGAACATGGCCGCGTTGCGGGGGGTTGGGCCGCCAAAGCTGTGGGAGGCTGGATCGTCCCCGGTGTAGGCCTCCGTTTCAACAATCACGCCGCCGATGCCGTCGACGAGCAAAGTGGCTCCGACAAGATCTTGCGCAACAGTGACGGCATTCCGGGCGAAGAACGCCGAGGATAGCGGCATGGCCATGCAAAGCCTTTCTGATGCAAACTACCATCGGTCGGTCTTGAAGCGGCGGCTCAACCCGTGGACCACCTCAGGGCAGACGTTCCGCCAGCCAGGATTGGAGAGTGTACCGTTGACTCTGTCAGAACTCCCTTGTGAGATGGTTGCGCAGGTCCATGCTGCTCTCTGGGCGAACAATCTGCACATGCCCGCCTTCCCTCGCCGCCCAAGCTCTTTTCCTCTCGCAGATGGAGGTGCTTGGGCTAAGCCGCCATCTCCTCACGCGAGTCGGTGATCTGGAACAGGTAGAACCCGTTAAACCGCACGCCGACCTGGGCAGCCCTTTCCTCAAAGCCTGGAGGGCTCGTATCCGACGGCCGCAGCGCCCGCTCAAACCTCCACTCGTCCGGATCAACAAACCCGGGAACCGGACGGTCCTCCGGCACGGCACAGAGAAGTTCGGGCCGCTGCCTGTTGCGGAACAGGTTGTAGGTGCAATCACGGGCAGACGATCTGGCAGACGCCAGCAGCGGAACGGACATCATGGGGATTCCCTGGAAGCTGGCGCTCTTGTCAGTTTTGGTGCGCCGCGTCTGTGGCCCGCCTTACACCAAGCCGATGGGTCCCGATATCACCCTTGCGGAGTACTTGGATCCGTCGGATCCGCGACGCCTCATTGCCGTCCTGGTTGGCACTCAGCGCCCATCAGCCTTCATGAAGTCTGCCGTGAGCGTTCGCTCGAGCTCCCATGTCAGCGCTGTCGGGTTGGCTCGGTTCCATGCCCGCTGATGCCGCTGCACGAAGCGTTTGCGACTGCGCTTGACCTCGCTGGGAAGGTGAATCGCCAGGGGCACGAAGCTGCGACGCAGTTGAGCCTCCGTCCTCTTCCTGGACGGGAGGGCAGCCTCCGCGGCTTCCGCCGCAGCGATATCGTCTGGCGTCGGATCGGAATGGCGCCTATACGCATCCTCCTCAATCTGGAGGAAGGCTCTGTGCTGGGCCGCGTCGTGTTCCCGTAAGCCGGGAGTGTGTTCAAGGAGGTATGCCTCAAGGGCTTCACCCCTGCCCCCTTGCTCGTGTCTGGCCGAATGGGTCTGATTTGGCATGTCCTAAGGCTCCTTACGTCCTGCTGTCACCACTGGTGTCCTGGATCACAGCTCCACCAAGCCAGTTCTGGGCGTCCTCCACGCTGCCGAACGTGTGTTCTGTCTCGGTGAAGGGCGCGGGCCTTCGCCTGGGATGCACATCCACCAGGAGCTCCGCTGTCCAGGTGGCATTGCTCGTTGTGCCGCTCCGCACCAGACTGGCGATGATCACCCCATCGAGCAGGACGTCATAACTGCCGGGAGCCAGCCGAGAGAGTGTGTAAGGCATGCTCAATCCTCTTAACCCCTAAAAGGATTCACACGACCGCTGCTTCGAGGCAGCTGGACCTGACGCAATCCATCGTGTGCCATGCGAGTGAAGGCGGCCTCTGGACGAGGAGTGTGCCGACTGTTGACCCGCTCCTGGCAAAGAGAAGCGCCCCGCGCATGGCAGAGGCGCTTGAGTTCCAGGGAGGGCCGACCCCCAGCCGCTCCATCATGGACCGGATCACAATGCCCGATGAACACGATTGTGGCTGTACCGAAAAGGGCACAGACGCCGGAAGATGCGTCCTCAGAGGCTGGCGAGCGCAACGACATGTTGAGGCCGGGCACGCCTTGCAGGCCAAATCCATGCGCGCAATTGCTCGCAAGGTCTCCGCAGCTCTGCCCTGATAGGACTAACGCGAAGCAACCCAACGCTTCGGCACTGCCAGTTTCCAATGGATTGTTCGAGATGATGTCCGGTGTTCAAGCCGAGCGAGGCGAGCTTTCTGGCGCGCCAGTTCGCTAAATCGATGTTTCTTGCTCCAAGCTCTGTTGGCGCTTGCGGCCTCGTGGATCCGACTGAGGCGGACCCACTCTCTGACCTGGGGACGAGAAGCTTTGGGTGCGCTGATCGTACGCTTTATCGGGTGCCCGCGCCGAATGTCTTTGCCGCTCGTGCGGATCCTCGGCTGTGCAAGCGCCCCAGGTAGGGCTCCAATCTCAGTTCCGACAGCAGCAAGATGCTGGCGAGCCCTTCTGCAGTACTCGATGCTGAGGGCGCTCATCTTGTCCGAGCCGTGTCCGGCGCGGTACTTCATCAGCGCGCGACACAGGTCACCGTCGGCCAGCCGCCAGGCTTTGGCCAGATATCCCACGCCATAGCGAAGATTGGTCCTCGGCTCCGCCAATTCGGCAGACGTTCCTTGGAACCCCAGCAGCGCGGCGGTCTTGGGTCTCACCTGCATAAGCCCGATCTCGCCGATGCTGCCAACCGCGGTTGGATCGTACCGGCTCTCGATCCGCACTACCGCATCGACAAGGGCTGGCGGCACCCCGTTGGCTGCAGCCTCATCGGCAATGACTGGCAGGTACGTGGATCGTTCTTTGAGAGCACGGGAAGGAGAGGCAATGTCCAGAATGGCGGATGTTGTGAGCGGCTCAAGATCAGGCGGCTGGGGAAGCGATGCAAGCTGCCAATCCACATCGATTTCGAGTGCGTTGAAGTCAGGCTCGGCTGACCCTGAACTTGGAAACAGCACGAGGAACATTGTCGCGCAGGCAACAAGACGTACGCTGAACATAGGCCATGATCCCTTGAGGGCGGCGCTCTACTCAGCCTTTCGCAAATGTGTTGATGGATCGTTTATCGGCGGCTGTTTCCGAAACATAACGGAGGCTGCCGATCAGCAGCGGTTCAGACAGCTTTCACGATTCAGCAGTAACAATACTGGATGTCTGCCCGAAGCTTAACAAGACAGCCAAATGAAGGCTGTGTGGGGCAAGACGTATCATCAAAGCGGCTGGGAAATATGCTTAAGATAAATGAAGATATACCTATAACCCTGAACAGAGAGCTGGACCCTTTCAAGCGGCTGATCGAGCAAGCTCAAAAACCACTGTCACGTCAGGAGTTCACCCTCACCGAAACCTTCACGGACCTGATTGAGGAAAGCCTGACACGGGGGTGGATCTATTCGACCTCCTTACAGGAGCTGGTTGCCGCCATGGATCCGCGGCTTTCCGGCTTCTCCATCGATTCGTTGGCACAGGTCTTCGACTTTGAGGAGGTGCAGGTCTGGGCCAACTCCACCCGATCGATGCCAACGCGGTCACACGGCGCTGTTGCCATGCGCAATGCCGCCTTTCTGCTCATCCAGCTCAAAGCGATGGGTTTCCGGGTCGACGATGCGCCGCTCAGCTCCCGGATGAGGCCGTTGTTGGCCAGCAAGAAGGTCCTCGTCGGCCGCGAGTTCTATGTCTTCTGGCAGCAGGAGCTGGAAGCCAAGCGAGAGGCGTTCGTTCTCTACAGCGCGCCTACTCCGCAGACCGTGACAACCCGAGAGGTGACCTTACCTCTGGGACACCGCATGCGGATCATCTCCGATAGAGAACGTCCGATCGGCATTGAGATCACGCCGCCCCAGACGACGGAGATCAGCCCGGACTAGCGCTGGCTAACCTGTCTGGGATCGACCAGAGGCTGCTGGAGCCCGCGCGTTCTGGAAAAGAGCAGAGGTCGCCGTGGGGCAAGCCTGCTCTTTCGGATCATCGGAGCCCGGAAGAGATGCCAAGGCCTGTGAATCCCGTGGAGAACGGGGACAAGCAGGAGAATTGTCACCAGCCGTTGCTCGCATAGGCCGAGAACTCGTTCTTGACTCTGTGACTGGAGACCTAAGCAGGTCCGGGGGCGCAGGAGCGCAGTCATGCGCCATCACTGTCCCGGCACAGCTGGGAGATGATCCCGGAGTTCCCCAGCCATCCGATGACGAGAGGAGAAGGCCGTGAACCCGTCGTCACACTGGACTCTGTTCCTCGCCCGCCCTGGTAACAGCCGGCGGCACGTCGTCCGGGATCCGCAAGGCGAGCCCCGGCTCCTCTTTGGCGATGATAACGGCACGCGGATCAACGATCGTCTCGCCCGGTACCTTGTTGCGAGCCTGAATGCGGGTCTCGATGTAGAAGACCCGAATCCGGACGAGGGCTGGTTCCTGGACAGCCCGGGAGACGGCAACGAGCAGGAACCGGGGCTTTTCATTTGCGACCCGGGTTTTGAAGTCAGGCTCGAAATCCTCGAGACAGGGAGCCTTGAAGAGGATCATGCGCTCGGCAGAAGAGTTAAAGCGCTGATCAATACCTATTTCGTCCAGGAGGACAGTTCACATCCAAGCGTGTCCTCTTCCAGCTCTCGGACGGAAAGGGCGTAATCCAAAACCGGGCTCTGAGTGCTTTGGGGCCGGTTGTGCGTGGCAAGGTTCAGCCACAGGCGGTCCGTCTACGCCTTCTGCGCACTTCACTCCCATGTGGCATCTGGCACTTTGGCTGGGTTCAACCTCAGTCAGAGAAGCTCCATGAGACCAATTATCTGGACCGCTTTGGCAGCCTGCAGCCTCCTGTCAGTCCCGTCAGCCTTCGCGCAGAGCCAAGCCCAACGCGGGGAGTACCTGGTGACCATCATGGATTGCACCGGCTGTCATACCCCCGGCACTTTCCTCGGCAAGCCTGACATGCAGCGTCCTCTGGCCGGATCGGAGGTCGGCTTCCAGATCCCCGGCCTTGGCATCTTCTACCCGCCCAACCTCACCCCTGATCCCGAGACGGGGCTCGGTAAGTGGGGCGAGGCCGACATCATCAAGGCAGTGCGGACCGGCGTCAGACCGGACGGTCGGCAGCTCGTGCCGATCATGCCGTACCACTCCTACGGCAAGCTCACGGATGCCGACGCCAAAGCTCTGGCCGGCTATCTCAAGAGCCTGAAGCCGGTCAGGAACCAGGTGCCCGGTCCGGTTGGGATAAACGAGAAGCCCACAGCCCCTTACCTGACGGTGGTCATGCCCCAGTAGCCACTCGCAGCAGAGCACCCAGAATCCAGAAGCCGGCAGCTCTGGATAGGCTCAGGAGACATCAGACATGCTCGAGGCTGAACTGCAGCGGCTGCGCGACGACAACTCGGCGATTGCGGCACTGCTGCAAGACCTTGAGAACAGCCTCGCGCTGCCGCTCCCGCCCGAACCGCCGTTCCCGGTCATGGCGGATGTGATGGCCTTGCAGGATCGGCTCTATGCCATGGCGCGTCAGGCGGGAAACATGAAGCGGGTGATCCGTGACAGGATCCTGCAGCAGGCGCTCGCAGCCGACTTTTCGCCGCAAGGCAAGGACGTATCAGCAAAAAATCAGGCTGGGGGTGTGAAGTTCGTGGCGCGGCTTGGATAGTCAGCATGGATGCTCGCGCTGCCCTCCTGATACTTCTCACCTGCTGCCCGGCTCTGGGTCTGATAGCCTATTCTCCTCTGAGAACCGCAAATGGAGACTGTGTGCCAATCCAGCTATGCCGCCGCTTCGCTGGAACGGGCAGCATCGGCCAAGCCCTGCTCGATAAGCTTACGAGCCTCAGCCTCCGTTATGTGTCTTACTGCTGCGATTTCATTCGTCATGAAATCCAGGGCGCCTTTGAAAATCTGGCGTTCGCTGTAGGACGCCTCGTCCTGCTGCGGCCCGCGGTTCAGATCCCGCAGAATCTCTGCGACGGCCGTCAACTGCCCGCTCCCCATGCGCTCCTGATAGTCCGCCGCCCGGCGGTTCCACATACCACGCTTGGATCGAGCCTTTCGGCTTAGGATCTCGAGTGCCTGGTTGGCGACGGTCGGCTCAGACAGCTTTCTCAAGCCGCTGCTCTTCGCTTTGGCAATGGGAATGCGGACCGTGACCTTTCCCGAGTCGAGTGAAAGCACAAGGCGGTCAAGTTTGAACTCGGCCACCTCTTGCTCCTCGATCCCTGTGATCACCCCAAGGCCATGGCTGGGATACACGACCGTTTCACCAGCCTGGAAGCTCAGAGCATTGTTCTTCGTTGTCATTCAGAAAAGGTCTCCTTGAGCCACAGACCATGCTTCATCTGAGACGATCGGTGTCGCAGACATCGCATTCACTACGCTCGCTTGTGGAGCGTCGGTGGTCAGAACTCGATATCTTTTGTGCGGTTTCCGCATATCGGATGCCCACCTTCGCCATGCAAGAGGGCTCATTCAACGATGCAAAACGCTCGCTACGCCGGGTTCACTGTGGCGTAGTCTTATCACCGGCTGCTCGATGCTGATGCCTAAGCGCAACTACAGATGATAGAATGCCTTGGTTAACGTTGTCTTTACGTCACCGGCAAGGCCTGCAGCCCAGAACAAGGTGGTTTGAGCCCGGCCTTTGCCGAACTCGCCGGCGGAGTTCCTCACGGCCTGCCATCATCCCCTTTGGCAAAGCGACTTTCGCACAATGTTGGTGCGCTAAGTGGGTGACAGGGAAAGGGGGCTTCCATGTGCAAGCGACAGATCGACCAGCGGCCAATCGCGCCGAAACCATCGAACGAAAACATTCCGAAGTCTGCAGGGCGTCTCATGACTTGGAAGCAACCAGGCTTCCAATTCGGGATACTGTCGGTCGCGCTTGAGCGTGCGGAACGTGTCAGGCTGGACTTTGTGGCCGGAGGAGTGCTGACGATCCAAGGGCAGCGCTCACAGATTCAAGATTCGAGCGCTCCTTATTGAGATCGCATTCTCGGTTGCCGTTCCGCTTGGCTCTCCCCTCAGGAGGAACACGTTGACAGGAGCTGACACGCTGCCTCGAACAGCGCAGCGATCCTTCCCCGATCAGTCAGAGGTCTGTATAGCCCTTCCATCGCTGGGTTTCTGCCCAGCCTTCCAGCGTCTGCGCAGCTTTCGTCTCATCAGAGAAGATATCAACCTTCTCCTGGCCTTTGGAGCCAACGAAGCCTCAGTTGCGCACCAGCCGGATCGTGCCGAACAGGTCACGCTCGATCATCAGGCCGAAGAACCGTGCCCTGCCCTGCTCTGGGTCACGCCGATAGAGCACCAGGTGGTGCCGGATGGGCGAGCGGGCGTTCGGCATTCTGGGAGCGCTCTTACTCCGGTTTGTCCTTCCGGGGCGTCTTCTCCATCTCGCGCATCATGGCCGCCTCGATCTCGTCGAAGTTGACCTTGACGGGTTCACCGCTGGCCTGCGCCTTGGCCCTGGTCAGAGGCACCTGCTGGGCCTTGGGCTGGGTGATGGCCATGCGCGCCTGGGCGGGGAAGTGGCCTTCGAGAGTATCGATCAGGCTGTTGAGGGCCGCATCAGACAGCGGGATCTCTGGAGCCTCGTCGAGGCCTCTCAGGGCGATGGCTTGGTTGGTGTAGCGAGGATCCGCCGTCACTTCAGGCCCGAACCACTCCAGCGGACGAAAGCCCCTCGCCTCCACTTCAGAGGCGAATTCCACGGTGACGAGGTGCAGGGCACGGGGGCGGATGATCTCGTCGACCAGAGCATGACCCTCGCCGATGGGCAGAACTGTCCGAGTGTAGTCGACCTCGCCGGCGCAGACCTCGAGCAGCGCCTGGGCATGGCCCGCCGGGATCTCGGTCTGGTCCTCGACCTCGCCACCAGGGCCGATCGTCTTAAGGATCAGCAGACCCCTCTCCTCTTCGCGGTGGACCCAGGAGGAGCGATCCCGCTGCTCGGGAAAGAAGCCCTCGACGTGGCGCAGCCCACCCCTCTCGCGCTGGATCAGGCGGGCAAACGACGGGGTGAGGAGAAAGCGGCGGCGAACAGTCATGAAGCCCAAGAAATGTAAGGGATCGAGAAAGCTTTTATTCGTATATGGCAGAGAAAAAGTGAGGCAACCCTGAACCCGCAATATGGTTTCCGCTCAGACGATGACCTTAAGCCCAGACTTCTCCTTCTCCGATCTTCCGCTGGGGCCAGCTCATCTCGATTTCAAGGAACCAGGGATCAGCGTAGGCTTGCCGAACTCCACCTCTCATGCGTGACTTGGGGGTGAGAGATGCTCGACCTGCGACAGCCTGAGCGGAAAATGCGACGCGTTGATCGTCTGAGCAGAACATACCCCGAGTACAGGCTCACCAGCAATGAAAGCACGGCGCTCACAAATGACAACGCCCTGACAGAGTTAGCCGGGCGGAGCTCACTGTCAGGGCGCTTTTGTGATGCCGGTTGCAACACCACGTCACCATAATGCCCCAGGAACGCCGGACGTTCAACCAGACGCTGTGCACAAGTACGAAGCGCCCCGGCGGGAGGCTGAGCACCAGACCTGCCACCAGGGCGCGTGCGATGTGTTCCGGCATCGCACGATCCATGTAGATGAGTCGTCGGCGCGCCGATGTGTGGTGACGCACGCCATCAGTTCCGAACGAGATCATTGGACAGCACTGCAGCCGAAACGTCAGTCAGTTCGGCTGCGGTCAACGCCCACATCGCGAAGCATATACGCGGTGAGTTCATGACGCAGCGCTTGTTCAAGCTCGCGACGCAGGGGTTGATCGAGTTCGCTTGTTACCACAGGCCGCTGGCGATCGTTCGCACGCCTGCGCGGAACGCGAACAAGTTCAAAGCGGAAGGCGAACCCTACAAAGGGCAGAGGAAATACGGTTGGTTTCATTGGAGCCACCAGCAGCTAAAGTCGTGATGAGGAGAGCGGCGCGTTGGTACGTGCAAAGTCGCATAGACATGAAACGCCTCCTCTGGCTGTGGCTGTGAACCGTGCGGAAGATCCGCGGGGCAGCTTCAATACCAGAATTTTGCTGCCGAGACTAGCCCCACCGCTTCATTTGTTGCTCATGGCCATCCGGATTACTTCTGAACGAGTGTTTGGTAGGAAGGACGCGCGCGCAAGGCACCTCCATGAGGGATAGCCCTAACGGAAGCCCGGTATGTGCTTGCGCCGGACTAATGCCGTGATGAGTTTCTTAGGCGACATGCGCGTCGGGCGCAGCCGATCCTTCGGCCAGCTTTTCCACCAAACGAAACTCGCGCAAGGCCGCGCTCGCCCTCGCGCCAGAGAACCCGAGGGAGTTTGCCATCTGTAGCGAGAGCAACGACAGGGCTTTCGGCAGTGGCTTGCGGTTCATCTCGAGAATGAACAGCGTGTCTCTGATCCCAAGTGTCAGCAGCTCCCGCTCCTGGTCTGTCGTCATGATTCTATCGGAAGCGACATTGCGACGATCCAGGGCTGACTCAAGAGCATCAATAGCTCCAAGGATATTGATTGCTGCGGTCGTGGTGTCGTTGATCATGAACATGTCTCCCCAATGATCGGTTGGGGGATTTGCCGGAAAGTTCCTCCTAGAACTGTGAACCGATGAGGGTTTCTGGTGTGCGAGGGCGGTGACGTCAGAACGACATGCGAACATAGCGAATCTGAGCTCCAACTTTGTGCTTTATCTGCCTTGGACCGGGCAATGTGGCTCGTCAGTGGCTGAATAAAAGCGAGCATCGGGCGCGAGCGCCTGACGTTTGCTTGGACGATTTGGGTCATCCTCCTGGCTCTCCCAGAAAGTGATGACGGCAGCATGAAATGGGCCGCTCAGTTGCGACACCAAGCATGACACAGATGCGTGAGCATCCGGCGATGAGGCTCAACTCAACTGGCGGACATCAATGGTCTGGAGGAAACATGGTTCCGCGCTCATCGCGGCTCCGTCAAACTTGGGGACTGATTGGAAGAACGTGGCGAACGCCTGGGAAATGCGCTCACTCGAAGCACGCAACAAGAGCGACCGCTCATGCGCTAGGCCGCACAGCCGACTGGTCCTCAGAGTGGCTTTGGCGACGTTTCGTGACCGCGATCTGAAGGTGTGGAATCCCACTTGAGCAAGACCTCGTAAACAGAGTGAGGGTCGCACGCGTTCGCGCGGGCTGCGCATTGGTCAAACGACCGAATGTATTCATCGCATAGTGAGGGTCTGACGGGCAGCGGGGCTTCCGAGCATCTGGAATAGGCCTGCTGCACGATCGCGGTGACATCGGATGGATTGGATTCGCCTTGCGTCACAGTCTCCGTGAGTGTCTGGTGCGCGAGAATCATAGAAGCTGGCCCTCCGAGGATGGCGATCGCTACGAAGCCATGATGGATCTTCCGCATCGGCATACCTCGGACCTTTATGGTTAAGGCGAAGTTAACCGATGCCTCCTGAAATGGAAGCACGTAACATCCTAGGGAACGCGAGACGGTTATCGGAAGCGAACATATGGCTACACGCCCAGAGCAAGAAGACGAACAACCTGAAGCTGATGGGAAGGCCAGCACGCCCCAGCTGGATCGGTTGGAGAGGCTGGCGAATGCGGCGGCCACCGCTGCCCAGGCAAAGCAAGAGCAGGAGGAGCCTGCGGAGGTTCGCAACCTCAGTGATGATGCTGAAGCCAGAGCTCGGGCAGAGGAGGCAATGCGGCAGATGATGGCAAAGCCAGAAGGTAAGCGTCGCGGTCGCTGAGGTTTCACCGCCTATGGGGCGGCCGGAACGGATTTAAGGCACCCTTAGGATTTGCCCGCCATCGTCCCGCCCCCTTGCCCCTGCAGATAGCAGCCAGGCAAACCATAGGAGTTTCACAATGACCGAGGCCAAAGCCGCCAAGAAGCCGAACCCGGCGCTGATGAAGCCGCTGCAGCCTTCGAAAGAACTGGCGGCTGTTGTGGGATCATCTCCTCTGCCTCGCACTGAGGTGGTGAGCAAGGTGTGGGACTACATCAAGTCCAACAATCTGCAGAACCCCGAGAACAAGCGGGAAATCCTGGCGGATGACAAGCTTCGGGCCGTCTTCGGCGGCAAGGACAAGGTGAGCATGTTCGAGATGAACAAGCACTTCGCTCAGCATCTCTCCTGAGCGGGCGCAACAACAGGCCCGCCTCGCCAGCTTTCCGGCGGGGCGGGTGTCGCTTCAGCCATCCGGTGTACGGTTCCCGGCTAGACTGCTTCCTTGGAGTTCCTTGGCAGGTCGGAAGGCGATCTTCTTGGACGCTTTGATCTTGATTGGCTCGCCGGTCTGAGGATTACGTCCGGTGCGGGCGGCGCGCTTGCGGACCTGCAGGATGCCGAGGCCGCTCAGACGGATCTTGTCGCCCTTCTTCAGGCTCTTGGCGATCATCTCGATCACCTGCGTCAGCATCTCGTTGGCCTGGCGCTTGGGCAGCTCGTGTGCTTCAGACAACTGCTCCGCGATATGGCGCAGGGTGAGGATCGTGCCGGCCGATGGGCTGCCGGACTTCTTCGCGACCTTGGCGGCTGACTTTGAGTCCGTGGCCTTCGTAGGTCTCTTGGCTGCTGCGCCGGAAGCTCCTGCCGCTTTCGCCGACATTGACTTCGATGCGGCCGCTTTGCGGACTGGTGCTTTCTTAGTTGTTGTCTTGGTTGCAGTTTTCGCCACGGGTGAGACCCTCCTGATGAACCGTCAATCTAGCCGTTACTCGATCGGCAAAGTGGTTGCCGACCAAGATTGAAATCGCCAGAACGCCACCTCCTCAAGATCCATGCCGGACTGAGTTCACAGGATCTTGGGAGGGCACGCAATCCATGACCGATTATTCGCTGTAGTGAACCAGATCAGCGGCTGTTGTGGTGAGTGGGCGTTTGGGTTTCGCCGCACAGCGTTGGATAATGCGAAACCCAGGCTCGGGTCAGGCGGCAAGGAACAGTTCGTTCTGTCTCCAAGCCGCACAGGCTCTTCTTTCGTTCGGGCGTGCTGTCGAAATGCGCTCGTGGAAGCGTGTGTGAGCTTCCCTGAGCAGACGGCGCTTTTTGGCCAGGGGCTGAGAGGCCATTGTGGTGTCGTTCACAGCGGCGGCCGCTGCCGCGTACAGATCGGCTGTTGCGGCATCCAACCCGGGATCTCGCTCAAACAGGAGGACAAGGTTTGCCAGGTGTTGTCTGAGCAGCGTCTGCAGCTCTCGAAGATAGGGCTGATCTCCCCCGAACTCGATGGCTTTCACAGTCGGGGAGATGACAGCCAGCTTTTCCTCAAGCGTATCGGTGAAACTTGTCTTCGCCATGAGCAACCGTCTCCAGGTAAGAGGAAGCCCGCCCAGCCATGCGTTCACAGGTGAAAGCATGCGCTTGCATGGTTAACCAATGGTTTCATGCCCTAAGGAAAGCGACGCAACGACTGTCTGCTATGGTTCCATCGTGATGTGCTCAGGCCCACTTCTGTGAGCATGATCTATGATCATATTCCTCGAGCGAGATCAGAACCGATGGAATGATCCCTGGGAGGTCTGGGGCTCGGCCTTCCGCCGAGGCGTTCTTACCTCGACGGCTTGCGAAGTTGCGCCGCGAGTCGGACCGTCTGACGACAGCGTAGATCCATCCAGGATGACGCGCGCAGTTCCCATCCCATGCATCCTCGTTGGGAATTATGAGTCCGCCCTGCACGGCTCTGTCTAAAATCAGAGGGCCGTCGAACTGCGCCCAAAGGTGCTCTGCACGGGTGGATTGCCGAGCCAGGCACACACCTCCTCCCGGGTCGCGAAGTCGTGCTCGATCTCTTCGAACGGAGCCGGTCTCTTGGTTCGGGGCAAATCCTCGAGCAGTTCGGCCGTCCAGGTCGTGTTGGTGCTGCGGTGGCCGGCTCTGACCACGCTGCCCATCACTTGCCCGTTCAGGAGAAGATCATAGGCGCCGGGAGCAAGCTGGATCAGGCTGTAGGTCATGCTGGGGCTAAAAATCATTTGGTTGGCATTGAAGGGTGCGCCACTCGGCGCTCGGTGCCCGTGCAGGCGAAGCCGCGGCGGCTCACTCTGGGCGCATGATGCAGGTTCTGCGTCACAGTCCAGTACTCAACCAGGCGCTTGACCTCTTGGTCAGACACGGCAGGATGACTTGGCGGAAGCGCACCTGACGGGACTTGAGGAACATTCAATGGCGACTGGCACTGTGAAGTGGTATAACGAGACTAAGGGCTATGGCTTCATTCAGCCGGACAATGGCGGCAAGGATGTGTTCGTCCATGCCTCAGCCCTGGAGCGGGCTGGCATGCGCGGCCTCGTGGAAGGCCAGAAGATCTCCTATGAGGTGGAATCCGACCGCCGTTCGGGCAAGGAGTCTGCAACCAACCTGCAAAAGGCTTGATGGAGCCTGTCATAGCGTCAGCTCAGTGCTGGCTCTTCAAGCCGCTCCCGACGGAGCGGCTTATTCTTTGGACAGGCCAGACAAAGGAGCGCCGGGGAAGCTATAGGCATGGCGTCCTTTTCTCGCGGCTGCCCTGCCTGCTTTCCCAAAAAGCTTTTTATCGCACCAATCGGCCAAGTCGGCGGCGAAATTCTCATTCTGATCCAGGCGCACCAGGAAGGCCGAGGCCAGGAAATAATGGAACGGAATCTCGGAGTGCTCATCGTCGAGCATCGCGTCGACATCCGGACTGGCGAAAGGCTGGCGGCTGATCTGGCCATCCTCCATGCTTAGGACTGTAGCAATCTGACCGGCACTGTTGCAGTAACTTGAAAAGGTCACAACGAACCCCGTCGAACGGGACACTCAGGCAGCAAGACCGAAGAGCTGATTGACGAGCCGGATTTCGCCTGTCGCTCGACGTTCCCGCTGGATGCAATGGCCGCGGCGGATCATGCGCATGTTTTCAAAACCCGTCAGGGTCGCGGCGGCGGTTTTCATGCTCTGGAAGCCGCGCGTCGGCCGGATCACACGCTTGAGCGCGCCATGATCCGCCTCAAGGATGTTATTCAGATATTTCGAGGTGCGGTGTACCACATCGTTCGGCAGCAGCCCTTCGTTCTGCAGGCGCAGGATAGCCATGGGATACGACGCCAGTTTATCCGTCGTGATGAAGGATGCTGGATAGTGGCTCATCGCCTTTATGGCTTTACGCAGAAACCGATAAGCGGCGTTGGTATTTCGGCGATCAGACAGCATGGAGGCGATCAACCGACCGTGCTTGTCGACGGCGCGAAACAAGTATTTCCACTTGCCTCCTACACGGACGTAGATACCGTCCACTCTCCAGGAACCTGAGCGAGGTCCCTGATAGGGTCGGATCCGCTTCTCGATCTCCGGGGCATAGCGTTGGACCCAACGAAAGATCGTGCTTGGATTAACGCTGACACCGCGCTCGGCCATCATTTCTGCCAGATCGCGATAGCTGATCCCGTACTTGCAGTACCAGCGCACGCACAGCAAGATGATCTCAACCGGGAAGCGACGGCGCTTGAACAGAGACACGGGAGCAGATCCTTGATGAACCGCTCCTCGCTATACGGCCGAGGTTAATGCAACGGTGCCTGCGTTCTTAAGGCCTGGCCCTTAGGCCGAAGGCTGCCTTAAGCTGGAGACAAGAGCGCACCTGGCGGATCTTGCTGGAGATGCATCATCTCTGATGGGGCAGCAATGGTTTACGGGCAGCAAGAGACGGATGTGGCCTTAGACCAGAAGCGGCATGAGGTGAAAGAGCGCTTGGCTCGGGAAACCCGAATTGGCTGGCCCACTCTGACTGCCGTTGCCGTTCTCATCACCATCGGCGCAGTGATCGTAGTTTACCTCTTTCTCCATGCGAGCACTGGCCGCTGAGCAGGCCGCCACCCTCTATCCACTGTTTCCACAGCCTCCAATCCCCTGCCCTTCATAGGGCTCGACTCAGCACCAGCCCATGGAACATGTTCTGCATTCGTTCTATTTGAGTCGGGTGGGCATGGTCGAGCAGCGTTTCCCCAGGCGTAAGCTGACAGTCGAGCAGGTTCTTGATGCCCGCTTGAGCTATGCTGTCGGAGACAGAGATTGGACCAAGCTTGCCCGTAAGTACGGCGTTGGCCGAGACATTGTGCGCAGTGCAGCCCTAGGCCTGACTTATAAACATCTGCCGATGCCGCCAAGGAAGCGCGAATGCCCTTGAAATGGAGGCCTTGCGAGCGGCGCGGAGACGGGAGCTTTGAGGGAGGTCTCGGCTCCCATTCCTTCTGCCTCGTCTATCAGCAGAAGACCGGCGGCTATGGTGATGGCCAGTGGATCTGGAGCCTGAGCGGTATGCCTCACAACGCGAGAGTGCCCCTACTTGGCTTCGCTGCCTCGGCCGAGGAAGCCAAGCGGGTGGCAAGCGAGGCCTTCGACGTGTGGCTGGAGCGGTCAGGATTGAGAATCGCCCGCACCTGCCCGAGTGGCTTGACCCATCTAGGCGATCAGCTAACTGATCGTGCCTCAGCCTCATAAGCATTGGATGAATTATGGATCAAACTGAACAGCAGCTAGACTTCGCCAGTATCACCGCAGATATCGTTTCATCGTATGTTGCGAACAATGCAGTCCACCGGGCCGATTTGCCGACTGTGATCGCATCTGTACACGCCGCACTCCGAGGCCTGGTCACTCCCAAACAGGAAGAACCTGCGAAGCCAGAGCCGGCTGTTTCGATCCGCAGGTCCGTCACGCCTGACTTCCTGATCAGTCTTGAAGACGGCAAGAAGTACAAGACGCTCAAGCGTCACCTCGGGAAGTTGGGACTGACGGCTGAGGAGTATCGTGCAAAGTGGGGGCTCCCTGGTGATTACCCGATGGTTGCACCAAGCTATGCCGCCAAGCGCTCTGAACTCGCCAGAAGCAGCGGCCTCGGCCAGCAGCGAAGGAAGGCGGCCGCAAAGGCAGCTGTCACTTCGGACGATACAGTCACGGCACCCGCCGAGGCCGCAAAGCCAAAGCGCGGCAGGCCTTCCAAGAAGAAGGCCAGCGGGTAAGCGCTCTCTAAGGCCAGGCTCGGTCTCTCCTGGCCTCCCTTGCGACTAGCTTTGTGAGTTGCCCCTAGGCAGGAACGATAGACATCTGAGGCTGAAACTCCATCTCGATGATGTGCGACGGAAATATGCCTTCTTTGACCGCAGCTCCTTCGAACCATCTGCAGGTTATCTCGCGGCCATCGACCTCAACAACGGTCATCCGATGAGAGGGGTAGGCAATCAGATGCACGACAGCGCCAACGCTGAACTGCATGGTTCGCTCCTGATCCACCCCGCGAGAGTGTAGCTGACTGGTTAACAGCAGGTAAGGCTATGGAGCTTGCTCTCCCCCATATCGCCCGAGGCAACCAAGGTTGAGTTGCCTATTCGACAGCAATCGCCTTGAGAGCTCGCCTGACGGCGACCTTGGCGGCTTCAATGTGTCCCGCAGCCAGGAGTTCGTCGACAATCCTAAGCGTCATTACGGCATCAGGCCGCTGAGTGGTATCTGAAAGCGAGATCGCACGGCCTTGCGTATCTCCTGCCCCAGAGACGTCATCGCTCTGGCCTTTGAGATAGGTCGGGCGGTGATGTCACGGTAACCTTTGGTCAGAGGCTTCTGGCCTAAGAGCTGTGGCATGACCAAGCCCATCAGCTACAAGCGCCATCGATTCCCACCCGAGATCATCGCCCATGCCGTGTGGGTGTACTTCCGGTTTCCTCTGAGCCTCCGGATCGTCGAGGAGATGCTGCTCGAGCGCGGTATCGTCGTCTCCTACGAGACAATCCGGCGCTGGGGTAAGAAGTTCGGACCGGCTTATGTCCGGCGCCTTCGCCGCAAGCCGCCACGCCCGACTGACGTTTGGCACCTGGACGAGGTTGTCATCACAATCGCTGGCAAGAAACGTTGGCTGTGGCGTGCCGTGGATCAGGATGGCTACGTGCTCGACGAAGTCGTTCAACACCGGCGCGACACCAAGGCGGCCAAGCGCTTGCTGACCCGGTTGATGAAGAAACAAGGCTTGGTGCCCAAGCGCATCGTCACTGACAAGTTGGCCTCCTACGGAGCAGCCAGACGCCAAGTCATGCCAAGGGTTGAGCACCGGTCCCATAAGGGTCTGAGAGGCTGGTGAGCAATTATATTGCTCGATCCAAGTGCCTGATTCAGAATAGGTTTGGTGCTGGGCCGCTGCGGCGGATGTGGGCTGTGTGACGATCCGGGAGCCCCGCCATGGATGCCTGTTCCTACGCCGGCGATCTCACTGATGCCGAATGGGCGCTGCTCGCGCCCCTCGTTCCCCGCAGCCATCCGGCCGGACGGCCGCAGACCTACTCGCTCCGCCGCATCGTCGATGCGATTTTCTATCTGCTGCGGACAGGAGTCCAATGGCGGCTGCTGCCGCACGAATATCCCCCGCGTGGTGCTGCCTTCTACCACTATGCCCAGTGGCGCGAGGATGGCACCTGGGAGCACGTGACCCAGGTTCTGCGCGAGAGTTACCGCTGTCGGATCGGCCGCAATCCTCAGCCGACAGCGGCGATCATCGACAGCCAGTCGGTCAAGACCTCTGAGATGGGCGGACCAAGTGGGTACGACGGCGGCAAGAAGATCAACGGCCGCAAGCGCCATCTTCTCGTTGATACGCAAGGCAATCTGCTGAAGAACAGCGTGCATCCAGCCGACATCCACTATCGCGCCGGAGCCGAACTCCTGCTGGAGGGGCGGCAGCATCTGTTTCCGGCCATCAAGCTCATGTGGGTGGACACGGCTTATCGGGGTTTGCGGGACTGGCTCCAGAAGGCCCTGGGCTGGCGATTATCCATCCCGCAGCATTGGTAGAGCGGCGGAACCTGGATGCGGAGTGACACAGAGCCGCCGACACGCCCGAGCGGCTTTCAAGGCCTCGCACGCAGATGGGTGGTGGAGCGGACCATCGGTTGGCTCACCACCAACCGGTGGCTGGCCAAGGACTATGAACGCTTGGTCGAAACCGGCGAGATGCTGCTCTATCTCGCCATGAGCCGCATCCTGCTGCGGCGCCTCACGCGAAAGGAAAGATAATTGCTCACCAGCCTCTTAGATGAGAACCCGCTCATGAGACATGGATAGTCCCCTTTGAGGCGCCGCGGCACGGGGCGTTTGAAGGGAGGGCCGGGTTGCTCGTACATGGCTTATGGCGAGGCAGCCTATCGAAGGACAGATACGATCTGAAAGCTGTTGTGCCAAGAGGGCGTTGGCTCAACCAGACGTTCGCCACGAAGCCGGAGCATCTTAGCGAACGGCTGTTTGACGGCACCTCCCTTGTACGGCGGTGAGATTCACGAGGCTTGTATCATCCGAAACGCCATCCTCTGATCAGATCAATAGGAGTTGAAGTGCCAAGTGAGATTGCCTTTGAGGGCATGCTCCTGGGCCCGCTCGCCGATCTGGCCGGAGTAGGCAACGCCCAACGTAATCGTGTCCGAGGTCTGCCAGTCGAGACTCGCCTCCGCCACCAACGCATCGCGGTCGATCGGTGCTCCGGCCACCGTGAAGGCACTCGCCCCGCCGGCAAAGGCCAGCAGCGCATGCGGCTCCACATCCCCGAAGGCGTGCCGCCAACCTACGTGACCGCGTGCGATCAGCGGCACTGTCTCACTCAGTTGGGTCTCGGCTCTGAGCCCCAGCGTGGTGGTGGCCAGATCCTGATCCTGGGCATAGCCGGTCAAAGCTGCCGCCCCGCCCTCCTCGGCAAAGCCGTCAGTGTGCAGGCGCAGCGCCAAAGCCCCGGCGAACGGCTCCAGGGACACACGCCCCAGATTGAAGCGGTAGCCCAGCTCGGCAAAGGCCTGTGCCGTCCAGCCGTCATAGGAGGCGCTGATCGTGTCGGCAAAGCCCGGGAAATGGATCGTGCGGTTCACGTCTATGTCGTGCCAGGCGTAGGCTGCTCCCAGCCGCAGGCTGAACGCGCCCCAGGAGGACGAGCCGTAGAGTGCGCCAAACACGCTGTCGTTGCTGCCCGATGACAGACGCCCGTCCACATCGAAGGTAGTGCGGGTAAACCCGCCCGCCACGCCGAGGCGGGCGGCCGGGCTCACCAGGGCATCGGCCCCGAGGGTGAACCCGCCGGTGGAGGTGTCGAGGGAGGCTGTGTTGCCGTTGCCATCCACCTTGCCCCAGGAGCCGAAGCCCTCGCCCCACAGGGCGAAGGGGCGCGGATCGAAGGCGGGGGTGACCGGAACCGGCCCGGGGGCTGCGCCGGGCAGATCGGCCGCATAGGCGGCGCTGTAGGCGCCTTGCACGAGGGTGGGCACGCTGGCGCGCAGCGGCTCGCGCAGGCGGGTGAGGATCGCCTCGCGCACCAGGCGGCTATCCGCATAGGCTACACCCGCAGCCGAGGCATGCGCCTCGCCCGACAGCGCGTCAAAGGTGGTGCCTGCCTGGTCTGCGGAGAGCAGCACCAGGGCCTCATAGAGATTGTTACCAAAACCCAGCGCATCGATGGCAGCGGCCGCCGCTCGTGCATTGGGACTTCCCGCAAGCGCGCTGAAATCGACCTGATTTCTGGTCAGCGTGAGATAGACGTTGTTCAAATCATAAGAGAGCGAAGGGGTCAGGAAGGCAAGATCGGAGGAGGTGGAGGCGAATTTGCCGGTGACACCGCCTTGGGCGCTCAGGACCGCGTGAGTGTTCGTGGCTGCATAGAGACCTCGGGCGGCTCGGACATTCACAGTGCCGCCTGAGAGTTTGGCGGCACCCTTCACTGCAATGAGATCGTGGTCCCCATCCACCGTCACATCGACCGTGTAGGTCGAGCCGGCATTGAAGGCTACGTCGCCGGTAACGTTGAGCGTCCCAGGAGAATAACCGGGCGAAACGGTGCCGCCCCGACTGACGATCAGCCCACCAATCGTGCCCGAGCCGCCCAGCGTGCCGCCCTGGCCAATCGTAACGATCGAGCCCCAGTGTGAATTGGGCGTGAGGTTGAAAGCCCCTGTTTCCACCGACACAGGTCCCGCGTAGCCCGTCCCGGTGAAGTTCGCCGTTCCGCCGATGATCGCAAGCGTCCCTGTTCCGCTGATGGAGGCGTTAATGTCGTAGCTCCCGGAGCGGTTCCAGACCAGTGCACCGTTGTTGATGATTGAGCCGGAGATGCTTCCCGTCCTGCCGCCGTCACCGATCTGCAGCGTTCCCTCTTCAATGACCGTGCCACCCGTGTGGCTGTTGTTGCCGGTGAGGATGAGCGTTCCGGTCCCCTGCTTGGTGAGAGATCCCGATCCCGAGATGGATCCGGAATAGGTGCCGCTATGAGCCTGATCGAAGACGAGGGAGGAGTTGTTGGCGATGTTGCCAGCAAAGCTCGACGAACTCCCGACCAGTGTTCCCTGTGAGATGGTCGTGCCGCCGGTATAGCGGTTAGCACCGCTTAGCGTGAGCCGGCCTGCGCCTTGCTTGACGAGTGCACCGGACCCGATGACGGCTCCGCCGAACGTAACGTCGTCGCTCCGGTTGAAAACCAGCGTGCCGTTATTGGTGACCTCCCCGAGGATCGACCCATTTGTCCCGCCGTCGCCGATCTGCAATGTTCCGGCGGAGATGACGGTGTTGCCCGTATAGTTGTTGGCGCTGGTCAGCGTCAGCGTGCCAGCGCCTGCCTTGACGACACTGCCCGTCATCAAGCCGTCGCTGATCACGCCTGACAAGGTGGCAGCCCGACCCGGACCTGTTGCGATATTGAGGTTGCCGGTGAGCGCCATGTCGTTGGCGACGTTGAGCCCATCGGCTCCAAA
Source organism: Microvirga sp. 3-52 (assembly GCF_018383585.1). GTDB lineage: Bacteria > Pseudomonadota > Alphaproteobacteria > Rhizobiales > Beijerinckiaceae > Microvirga. The sequence continues at coordinate 6,229 of NZ_JAHAMK010000030.1, read as the reverse complement.
CGACAGCCTTGTATTATCGCGTGCATCGAGGCGTCCTGTACCAAGGGCGCTACTCGAAGCAAGCGTGAGGGTACCAGCTTGCAGCACGGTCCCGCCGGAATAGCTGTTCTGTCCCGCCAGGACGATTGTGCCCGCGCCGATCTTGGTGAGACTTCCCGTGCCGGTGAACGGAGCAGAGACCGTCGCGGTCGTTTGAGCGCCCTCGGCCCAAAGGCGGCCGCCCCCGTCGAGAAGGAGTTCGCCACCACTGCCCGCCACGAGCTCGTAGCCGGATGTCAGAAACTCGAGCGTGCCGATCCGTTCGGCTCCCTCGACAGTGATCCGGCCTGCGGGACCGTCGAAGACGCCGGTACCGTTCAGCCAGGAGCGCTGCTTACCATCAGGTTCGAGCCACCGGGTCACGCCGCTCCACGTGCCGCTTCCTCCCCTGTCCGCCCCGTTGCCGCTCCAATATTGAAGCGCCGACCCGTCGCCTGTGACCAGCACGTCGACGGCGCGGTCGCCGATTTCAAGACGCGTCGTAACGTTCTCGATGGTAGGCGCCGAGCCGAGAGACAAGCCCGCATCCGTCACGGTGTCGTTCGTGGAGAAAATCCGGTAGACGCCGGTGCTATAGGATCCACCACCGGTAACATTGAGTGTGCCGTTGACGGTAAGAGGACCGACGATGTCGAACAGCGCATCTCCCGAAGGTGCGTCGAGATTAACGTTGGTCGTCGACCCTGCTGCAAGGCTGAGGCTGCCCATGCGAAGCGTGCCGCCGCTCTGCCCGCCGAATAGCGTGCCACCATTTTCGACCGTCACCGGGCCTTCGATGGTGCCACCGGCCGCATAGAGGGCACCGCTTGGTCCAATTGTGACAGGTCCGCTGAGCGAGCCCGACAGTTCCAGCACGCCCTGGCCAACGGTCGCGCCGCCGGCATTCGTGCTGGTGCCCAAAAGGGCGAGCCTGCCGGTACCCATCTTCTGGAACGAGCCGGCTCCGTTAAAAGCGCCTGAGAAAGTACCATCTGTCGTCTGATTGACGGTCAGCGATTTGTCACCGAGTGCGACCGTGCCGCTTCCGGCAAGGTTGGAGAGTGAGGTTCCTGCTGTCGTCAGGCCGGAAATATCCAGCACGCCCCCGACATTCATGCCGCGCGATCGGCTGATATTGGCGGTGCCTGCCAATGCCAGCGTCCCCTCGTTGATTGCGATGGTCCCGATGAAGGGTGAGTAGATATGGTCGAAGCGGGTGCTGTCGCCAGTCAGCGTGAGTGTCCCGACGCCGGTTTTCCTTATGATCGCATTGTTTTCCAAGCTGCCAGCAAAGGTACTATCTGCCTCCTGATCGATCGTGAGCGAACCGCGGTTGCCCAGATAGAGCCTGCCTGCCCCAGAGCCGGACAAGTTTCGGAAGACCAGATCTCCGGCGCCCGAGGTGTTCAGCATGGCGTCGACTTGGACGGCGCTTGAGCTTGCGATGCTGGCCGATCCGGTCAGGTTCAGGCTGCCCCCACGAACGATGGTGGCACCGCTGTAACCCTGCTCGGCATGGAGCCTGAGGGTCGCCCCGCCATCCTTGATGACGGACCCTGCACCGGTGATCCGGCCGGCGAAATCAGCGATGGCGCCCTGGTTGATGACGAGCGTTTTATTGCCAAGGATAATGTTGCCGGGCGTCGGCTCCCCAAGCGCTGTCGGCACGAGGCTCGGGATTGTCGTGCTCGATGCCGACAGGCCCGAGATGTCGAGTGTGCCGTTCAGGCGAAGGCTGGCCGCACTCGCAATGCTGCTCACGCCCGTCAGCGCTAGGGTGCCTTGACCGATCACAATCCCGCCCCCGTAAGCGTTGGCTCCTGACAAGGTGAGCGTTCCGCTTCCCTGCTTCTCCAGACTGCCGATGCCTCGGAACGCCCCGTTGTAACTGAAATCCGACGGCACATTGACGGTGAGGGCACTCATGTAGCAACTGCCTACCGGGCAGTTGCCATAGTCGATGACAATGTCTCCCTCGATAACGGCGCCGGCGAAAAGATTGAGAGTGCTATCCCCCGTGACCCTCATCGCGGCACCGCGCACGCCGCCGGCAAGGCCCCCGCTGACGACAGCGTTCGCCTGCAGGTTAATCTCGTGCCCTGTACCGTCGCCATCAATGGCGATGCCGCCGGTTTCCAATCCATCACCACCCCGCACGACCGAATTGACGGTGAGGTCTGAATCGGTACGCAGGAAAATGCCGGCTCCGCCAGTGATACCTACGCCACCGTGGATGGGAGCGAATGCGTCCGCGTGGTTGGACCCCATGAGCAGGAGGCCGGTACCCCCGAGTCCGGTGTATGCGCCGTTAGTGCCGACTCCCCCATTGCCGCCGCGGATCTCCGCTGAGACCGTCACGGCGCCGGACGCTTCCACGCCTGAGCCGCCGGTTCCGCCTTGACCATTGTTGCTGTCGCCACCGTCGCCGCCGACAACCATCGCCTCGATGCTCGTGGAGTGACTGGTCGAGTACACGCCCGCGCCACCGCGACCACCCTTTCCGATGCCGAGGCCATCGAGCCTGTCATTGCCGCCACCGCGCCCCCCTTTGCCGCCCGTCATGACGGCGCGCACAGCCAATGAGTCGGCGGTGGTGGCGGCAAGCCCTATCCCACCATCGCCGCCACCACCTCCCTGGCCTTGGCCGCCATGACCACCATCCCCACCGGCACCACCAACGGCACGCTGCGTGGTGGTGTAATCGGAGTTGTTCTGCAGTACGAGACCGAAGCCTCCGGAACCGCCACCGCCACCGCCGGTGGTGCCGTTTCCACCTTTGCCACCCCGGCCGCCGCTCAACTCTCGGTTCGGGATTGGTCCTGAAGCGTCGTTGAAGCCATGCGCGCCGCCACCGCCGCCGCCGCCGCCGCCTCTCCAAGTGGCGTCCTGACCGTTGCTCCCGTCGCCCCCGAGTCCATCTCTCGCACCGGGTTGACCGCCGCCCCCACCCGCGGCGGCACCTGATAAGATTCTGCAATCTGCATCGTCGCAGCCATTTGCTTCGCCGCCATTTCCACCAGTATCGCCCGCGCCCCCTCCACCTCCACCACTGAGGCCCCTGACGACAACTCCGCCTCCCCCTCCGGTTCCGGAAAAGGAGGATCGTCCACCGAGCGAGAAGAGGCCGCCATCGCCGCCATCGGCCAAGACGCTTGACGCGCCCACCAGTGCACAGAGCGCAACCGACCCGAGCAGGACGGCACGAAAGGAGCGGTGCTCAGGGGCAGGAGGAACGGACGGGATCGGGTTGTGCATTGCGGATCTCGGTACCGCGATAGACTGCGGCGCGCCGTTGGCGGGGAGCGGGTGGCCCAATGAGCAAGCTTAACCGCTACGCTGGTTTATCGACTAGAGCCGAAGCGTCTGACAGTCCAAACCTTGCATGGAATGCCTGATCCTGACGGACCACGATCCGTCATACGGCCATGGTCTCCGGTTCCGTGCCGGCACGGCTGCTCACCAGTTCCGCCAGCAGCCGATAATGAGCCATCTGGCCCGCCGCCCAGGTCTCGAACTCTGCGATGAAGTCCGCGGAGATCTCCCTCAGGTGACCGCCTGGGACGATGCTGAACCACCCTTGTCTCTCGGCCTCGGCGAGCATGTTGCCGATGTGCTGGCGCGAGACTTGGAAGCGTTCGGCCAGGACGCGGTAGGTAAGGGTCGGCAGGCCGGTATCCAAGCCACGTTGTGCGGCGTAATGCGCCCCGAGGACAGCGGCCATCAACGGATAGCCACATTCGCGCTCCGTGACCTGCACGATGGTCCGGAACGGTGCGAAGAGGCTGTCATCATCCTGGTAGCAATCCATAGATCGGCCGAGCCAGTCGCACATTCGTTCCGGCGACGACGAGATCGTTTCGACGAGAGGCCTCGAGGACGGTTCCAGCCGCTCAGACGCGGCAAGGAAAGCCAGCGGCGAACGCGCGACCTCGTGGATCAGTGCCGCTGTCGGGCGCAGATGATAGCGGCGGCGATCGCGCTCCTGTTGTTCGGCAACAATATATCCTCCATGTCTCAGATCCTTGATGTAACCGGCGATCTGCCGGGGACTGGCCACGGCGGCCCGCTGCAGGGCGGCGAGCGTGGGTGGGTTCCCCTCCCCCCTCTGCCACCGGGCATAGTTGCCGATCAGGATGTAGCACGTCAGGTAACGCAGCTTCTGCACGAAGACCTTGTTGCTCGGCCAGGAGGCACCCGGCGGCTGAGTTATCGTCACACAATACTTCAGCAGCGGGTCCCGGAAGTCCGGCTTTGCAAGCAACTTCCTTGCCAACCTCCATGTGGGGTGGGCAGTGTGCTTGTGAATCGCCGGATGGAGCAGTTTTTGAATTGGTGATGGCATCTGCAGTTGAGGGATGCGATCCTTAGGCGGCTCTCACGAGCTGAGGATCCAGGGAAGGAATGATATCTTACACGATTCCACAAGCTCTGTAGCCGGTTCGTCTGGTGAGCTCGCGCTGTAGGGCTCCGTTGCATTAACCTTGGCGGGTTAGGAAAGGGCGACTACCTGAGGAGCCGTCCTGTTGTCGATCTTCAAGCGCCGCCGCTTTCCGGTCACGATCATCCTGCTGTGCGTGCGCTGGTACTGCAAGTATGGGATCAGCTATCGCGATCTCGCCGAGATGATGTCCGAGCGCGGTGTCGCCGTTGACCCATCCACGATCTTTCGATGGGTTCAGCGTTATGCTCCGGAGATCGAGAAGCGGATCCGACCCTATCAGGGACCTCGCTCAGGTTCCTGGAGAGTGGACGAGACCTTGTATTTGATGGGTGTTGCGGGTCATTCCCACAGCATGAGGCCGGGATAGCTCGAACGAGACGTAAGACGGAAGTCTGCGATGTAGATAGTGCACCCGGCCTCACCACGCGCCCCAGCTGAGATTGGACGGTATCAAAGGTCATCCCACNTTGTATTTGATGGGTGTTGCGGGTCATTCCCACAGCATGAGGCCGGGATAGCTCGAACGAGACGTAAGACGGAAGTCTGCGATGTAGATAGTGCACCCGGCCTCACCACGCGCCCCAGCTGAGATTGGACGGTATCAAAGGTCATCCCACGACGGGTAAGCCTGCATTGACAAGGTTGATCAGCGCAAGGGGCATTCTCAGTGAGAGGAAGCTCTATGACGGTGTTCTTCGGCATTGACGTTGCAAAGGAGAGACTGGATTGCGCAGCTATCATTCATGATCGGCAACGCCCCATCGGGCAGAAATCCTTTCCCAATACCCCAGACGGTATCGAGAGAGCAGCCGCCTGGGTGACGAGGACTGCCAAGACTGAGCTCCCGGGGGGCCACGCGGTTCTCGAGCCGACAGCGGCCTATCACGAACTGGCTGCCCGACTGTTTGCGGCCAAAGGCATGACGGTCTCTCTCGTCAACCCTGCCCAAATCCGCAGTTTCGCCAAGGGCATGGCTGTCCTGAATAAGACCGACCAGATCGATGCAGTGCTCCTAGCGCGCTACGGCTGCCTGACCCAGCCGAAAGCGTGGACCCCACCTGCCGAGCCCCTGGTCGAGCTGCAAGCCCTACTTGCACGGCTGGATGACCTGGAGGGTGATCTTCGCCGGGAGCAGAACCGATATGAACAGGCCTGTGTTCGTGGCTGCTCCGGCGTCATCAAGCGTTCCTTTGCCACGAGCATCAAGGCTCTCAAAGCTCAGTGCAAGCTCCTGCAAGAGGCAATCGCCGAGCATCTTGCGGCCCATGCAGATCTCCAGGCCGATCTGAAGAGGCTACGCACCATCCCGGCTGTGGGTCCAAAGACAGCACTGCGGATGCTCGCGCTGCTGCGGAGCCACCGATTTGATACAGCTCGTCAAGCCGCAGCC
>NZ_JAHAMK010000030.1:0-306 GCF_018383585.1 Microvirga sp. 3-52 | reverse complement strand
TCCTGGGGCTGGTACCGATTGAGCGACAGTCGGGGCGGAGCGTTCGAGGGAGGCCGCGGCTCTCGAAAGCCGGTAACTCCCGGCTGCGCGCCGCGCTTTACATGGCAGCTGTCGTTGCCACAAAGTTGAACCCGGACATCAAAGCCCAGCAACAGCGGCTGCTTGAGCGGGGGAAGGCCAAGATGTCGACCTTAGGGGCCGCCATGCGCAAACTGGTTCATATCTGCTTTGGCGTGCTTAGGAGCGGGAACGTTTACCAGTTTCCGGTGGCCCATCGGCCTTGACCGCTCAGACGGTATCTACGTC
>NZ_JAHAMK010000029.1 GCF_018383585.1 Microvirga sp. 3-52 | reverse complement strand
CGAACTTCGGGTTCGGGCACGATCCGGTCCACGGCAGCAGTCAGGCGGGTGCAGAAGCGCTCCGAGGCGGAGAGCAGGAGGCGAAGCGATCTGGCATTGGGAGGCGTGCCGGATGATGCATCCCGCACGAGAGATGCGGCGGATGCATAGAGATCGTCCACGGCAGCCTCGATGCCCGGATCGCGCTTGAGCAGACTCATGGTGTTGATCAGAAGGACCCGCAGATCATGCAGGTCGTCTTCCCTGCCCGCCTGAGCGATGAGATTCACGACCTTCTTTACGGCTTCGATTCTCCCGTTGATCGTTTGCGTAATGGTGCTGTCGGCCATGAGCCTTCCCCCTGTCAGGCATGCGTGAAATCCCCGAGGGACTCACAGGATCGAGAATGCGCTTTCATGGTTAACCAATTCTTACATGTCCGCCGGAAAGATTGCCGAAAGCGTTATTCCGCAAGGCTCTCCGGCCGTGCGAGGAAACTTTCCGTTACGGACGTCTCGAGCATTGAGATTTGATCGGAAGCCGACTACATCTCGCACCGCATCGTTCGAAACGGACTCGTGTCCCCGCTTCGAACGATGCGCTGTCCAACGGATCAAGCATCGGATCGATTCCAAAAGTGGAGACCACTTTTGGATCCGACGCGCTCCAACTTTTGGTCTGAAAACTTCGTCATGCACCTGCAGCTCGACTTCAAGCGACCGCAATGGTCCTCATCACGAAGCATGCGCTTCATGAGAGGCTGCTGCGTGATGCGCGATCTTGAGCCGAGCCCCGATCCGGGGCCTGCCCCATGGTCCCCGGTGGCGAGCCTCGCCAGAGCCGGCACCGCGGGTCAGGTGCCCTTCCACTGCGTGTCGGCCTAACGGTTATCCGTCGCCGGCACGATCCGGCGAATTTCCTTTCCTCCGCATTCGCTCTTCTTCTCGCGATGCAGGTTCGCCGGATCCCAGCCTTGCTGAGAAAAGGAGAAGCCCTGCAATGAACAGGGTCTGGACTGAAGAAGAGCTTGAGATTCTGCGCCGCGACCGGGAAGCCAAGATCCCGGTTCCCGTCACGGCCGCGAAATTGGGAAGGCCTGTGCCGGCAACCTATGCCAGGGCACGGCTGATCGGAACCCTTGTTCAACCCCATCAGTCCTGGGATGAAGCCACGGTCGCGCGCCTGCGCGAGCTCGTCTTGGCCGACCCGCCGATGACGGACAAGCGCATTGCCGCCGAGCTTGGACGAACCGTGACCCAGATCCGCTGGAAGATGCAGGATCTCGGCCTGATCGGCGTGCGTGACCTCTCCAAGCTGGCGAAGATCACCGCCGCAGGAACGGCTCGTCCGAAAGCGGTGCAGGCGCCATCGGCAAAGCCCGCAACGGCAAGCCCCGCCGGACAAAAGCCATCTCGAGGATCCGTTCCGGAGCGCGGCGCATCGGCGAGGCGAGCCGAGGCTTCTCCCCAAACTGCCGTGCCGGTACAGCAATTCCCGCAGCCGACGATCGACATCGAGGCGGCGCTTGCCCAAGCGATTGAGACCCTTGAAACATCCATGGTGGAGCGGCTGAAGACTTTCGTCGCCGACACAGAGGCGGGAATGATCCGGGCCGCCAGGGCGGCCATCGCCGAGAAGGCGCGCATCGACCAGCGTCTTGTCGTTCGGGTGAAGCGCTCGGCCGAGGCTGCTGCCCGTCGCGACGCAGAGGCAAGGAAAGCCCAAGAGGAAGCAAAACGTCAGGCCGTGGAGGCCGGGAAAGCCGACATAGAGGCCAAGCGGAAGGCGGCGGATGCGGCACGCCAGGCGCAGGCGCTTCGGGACAAGGCTCGGCTTGCAGCTCCGAAGCCTGCGGCCAAACCCAAGGCGAACGTGAAAAAAGCGATCCTCCCGGCATTGCAGGGCGCCTCACAGGTCGCGGCTCCCCGCCCTGCCCCGCTGGCTGTTGCTCCTTCCACACCGAAAATCGTCGTCAGCGAGGCTCCCGCCGTCACCCGGGCCGTGGAACCGGACACAGCCGGCGCCCAGACCTCCGGTCGTGGCGGCTGGAAATCCGTTCGCCGGGATCCTGCACGCGTTCTCGCCCAGGCCAAGGCGAAGGCCAAGCCGGCAAACCGTGCCGACGCGATCGATCTCGCACAGGCCGCACAGGTGGCCATCGAGCGTTTCATTGCAGAGCGTGGCGTGACGAAGAACGAATCGGGGGGCATTCAGGCGGTTGTGTCCCGCCTTCAGGCGCGGGGCTACATCGTGGTGCGCGACGAAGGCGGCTGGACCATCGACCAGCGGCATCGCGTCTGCAGCGAATCCGAGCTTTTCGCGTTTGCCGAAGCCCGCGGCATCACGTTGAGCGTCGCCGCCTGACCGGGAGGCGAAACGGCGTCCGATCCCTCATGATCGGACGCCGCGATCTTGACCCGCCATCTTGCAAGTGCCGTCATCCGCCCCAGATCGGCAGCGGATCAAGGAGATGAAGATGGAAAAGCGTCGGCTCGGCCGCTCGGACTTGATGGTTTCTTCCCTGTGCCTCGGCGGCAATGTCTTCGGTTGGACGGCCGACGAGGCAACGTCGTTCAAGGTGCTCGACGCCTACACCGATGCCGGCCTGAACTTCATCGACACGGCGGATGTGTATTCCACCTGGGTACCCGGCCACCAGGGCGGCGAGTCGGAAGCCATCATCGGCAAGTGGATGAAGGCGCGCGGCAATCGCGACAGGCTCGTGATCGCCACCAAGGTCGGCTCGGAAATGGGGCCGGGTCAGAAAGGATTGTCGAAGAGCTATATCCGCTCGGCCGTCGAGGCCTCTCTTCGGCGCCTCCAGACCGACTACATCGATCTCTATCAGTCCCATCGGGACGATCTCGACACACCGCAGCAGGAAACGCTCGGCGCTTATGAAGAGCTCATCCGGGATGGAAAGGTGCGGGCCATCGGCGCATCGAACTTCACGGCGGAACGTTTGCGGCAGGCCTTGGAGATCAGCGCCGAACTCGGCCTGCCACGCTACGAGAGCCTGCAGCCGAAATACAATCTTTCCGACCGGCCCGAATACGAGGCCGACCTCGAGCCGCTCTGCCGCCGGGAAGAGATCGGCGTCATTCCCTACTACGGGCTCGCCAGCGGGTTCCTGACGGGCAAGTATCGGTCGGATGCGGATTTCGGCAAGAGCGTGCGCGGTGGGCGCATGGCCGCCTATCTCGATGATCGTGGCAGGCGCATTCTGGCGGCGCTGGACGCAGTGGCTGCTCGGAAGAATGCGACACCGGCCCCGATTGCGCTGGCGTGGCTCATGGCGCGCCCAGGCATCACGGCACCGATCGCCAGCGCGACGAGCGTGGACCAGATCCGCGACCTCGTGCAGGCGACGGAGGTGCGCCTCGACAACGACGACATTCAGGAACTGGACCAAGCCAGCGATCCGTCCTGATCAGGCCCTTTCCACCCGAGGCATCGAATTTTTGCATGGCAGCTCTCCGTTGCATCGCGTGGCGAGCCGCTTATCTCGTATCGACCTGTGCTTTCACTAATTCCACAGGCTCATGCGAGGTTTTACGATGAGTGTTGATGCCGATGCGTTGTTCCAGCCGTTCACCCTGGGTGACCTGACCCTGCCCAACCGCTTAGTCATGGCTCCCCTCACCCGGAATCGGGCTGCGGAAGGAGATGTGGCCCGCGACATCACGGCGACCTATTACGCCCAGCGCGCCAGCGCCGGCCTGCTGATTTCGGAAGGATCTCAGATCTCGCATCAGGGCCAGGGCTATCTGCGGACGCCAGGCATCTATTCGCCCGCTCAGGTCGCGCATTGGCGCAAGGTGACCGATGCGGTTCACAGGGCCGGCGGGCGGATCCTCATCCAGCTCTGGCATGTGGGCCGCGTGTCCCACACCTCCCTTCAACCAGGGGGCGGCGCGCCCGTTGGCCCCTCGCCTCTTCGCGCCCAGACGAAGACCTTCCTTGAGGAGGGCTTCGCCGAGGTGTCCGAACCCCGTGCGCTAGATCTCTCGGAGATTCCGGGCATCCTGCGGGACTACGAGAATGCCGCCCGCAACGCCAAGGAGGCGGGTTTCGACGGCGTCGAGATCCATGCGGCCAACGGCTATCTGCTCGACCAGTTCATGAAGGACGGCTCCAACCATCGCACCGATTCCTATGGCGGATCCATCGAGAACCGGGCCCGCCTGACCATCGAAGCGGCCGAGGCCGTGCTCAAGGTCTGGGACAAGGGGCGCGTCGGCATCCGCCTGTCGCCGGCCAAGGTCAACGACACCGAGGATTCGAACCCTCAGGCCTTGTTCAGCCACGTGGTGGAAAAGCTCGACGGATTGGGGCTCGCCTACATCCACATGATCGAAGGCGCCACCCAGGGTGACCGGAACGCCGTCGATGTCGACTACGAGGGCCTGCGCCGCTCCTTCCGCGGAGCCTACATCGCCAATAACGGCTATAGCCGTGACATGGCCGCCGAGGCCGTTGCCAGCGGGAACGCCGATCTGGTGGCATTCGGACGCCTGTTCATCGCCAATCCGGACCTCGTCGAGCGTTTCCGCCTCAATGCGCCGCTCAACGAGCCCGATCGGGCCACCTTCTATGGCGGCGGCACCGAGGGCTACACGGAATACCCAGGTCTCGACGAGGCAGCCTGAGCCTCAGCAACCCTGGCAGATCCCGCGCTTGACCCTCTTGTCGGCCTCCTCGAGGAGTTTCTCCTCCCGCGAGCTGGGGCTGACGGTGGAGCGCTCGCCCGGTTGCAGGCGGCCATCTCCGGATACCGTTCCCGTAGTGGCGGGAGTTGTCTGGGAGCCGCCTGCTCCGGCAGAGGTCCCTCCGGTACTGCCTTCCGTGCCAGGAGGCGGAATCTGGCCCGTGGTGGTTTCCCGACTGCCCGTCCCTGTATTTCCTGTGGTACCGCCGACGCGGCTACCCCTGTTTCCAGGATCGGCACTGCCCTGAGCACCCTGTGCAGGCGGCCGCATGGTCGATCCCCTGGGCTGCGTCGCACTGCTTGGCGAGGCGGTTGAACCTCCGGAGGGTGATGCCGACGAAGACGAGCCGCCGCCCGTACCGCCTGAGCTCCCTCCGCTGGAGCCGCCCGAGGATCCCTGCGCCCAGGCCGCTCCAGCGATCAGGCATCCTGCGACCAGCGCGGTCGACATTGTGAGGTGACGCATCGGCTCCTCCCTTCGGGTCGCGTTGCACGTCAACTCCAAGCAAACTCACGAGTCTTGGTGACCGTTCCGCCAAATTGTCAGGCTCACCGGACCTTTCGGATCGAGGATCCGGCGGGACCCCGGCCTCAACCCATGGGCCGAAAGAACCGCTTCAGCTCTCGTATCGTCATTGCAGTCCGAGAAGACGGGAACGCCATTCGAGACGAACGTTCCCTCCGCACGGGTCAGGTGAAACGCCTCATAGCCAACGGCGAGAAAGAGATCGAAAACGCGGCGGCCGCCGGGCACGGCCACGCGCCCGCCCGCCGGCAGCACAACCCGGATCGCTTCGGCCCAGGGCAGATCTTCAGGATTCCACCACCAGCCATCCGTGCGCCGCTCCAGACCGGTCGAAGACGAGGACAGGATCATCCGCAGGCGGCCCTTGGGATTCGGATTGGCCTCGTGTCCCGCGCGGCCGAGCACCGTCACGGCCGACTTGTTGAGTTCGGCGTGAAAGTAGGCCCAATCGGCATCGTTGCGGAGCACTTCGGGGGTCCTGCCTGAGGCATCGGCAATGCAGTCGTTGTCGGAGACGATGGCGTAACCGTGAATTTCAACCTTGGACATGGATGGGGTTCTTCCGGGATGAATGGAGGATGGCGGCCTTCATGAGAAGGCCGAGCACCAGCGCATTGAGCAGATGCCACAGAAAATGAGTTCCTGCAGGCATTCTCGCGCAGACCGTGTCGTCCATTGAGCGGAAAAGCAGCGACAGGGCAAACACGCATGCCGCCGTCAGAAGCGCCCTGCCCGCCTCCCTCACGCCTGAAACCCAACAGAGGATCCCGACCACAAACAGCGCCAAGGCCGCCGGGATATACCCGACCGATCCATTCAGGGTCACGCCGGGAAGAATGCCGAGCCAGAGAGGGCTGAAGGACATGTTGAAGGCGGCAAACAGCACCGTCACGGAAATGGCGGGCCCCGGCCCGAGGCCGAGATACCGGCGCATGGCGAGCAGGAAATAGCTGTAGATGAAGACCGCGATAGGCAGCACGTCCGCCAGGAACGACCATCGGTTGGCGAAGGTGTGAAACAGGAAGCTGCCCGTTCCGACGAGGAAGGTGACGGCGATCAGCCAGAGAGCCGGCCAGTCCCTGGCTCCCGCCCGCCGCCAGAGCACAAGGGCAAAGAGGGCCGCCGCGATGAACGCGGCGTTGGTCGCGGCATTCAGCGGCTCCGCCCAGAAACCAGGTCCCAGGCGTTCGCAGTAGCTGTCGACAGGTGTGAACCAGGATTCGGGCATGGGGCGCAACCGTGGGGATGGTGACGACTTCCAGCTTGCCAGCCGAGGACGAACATCCGATGAAGCATAGAGGACGGAAAAACGAGAGTGCCGGGATGCGAATTGCGACGTGGAATGTAAACTCCATCAAGCAGAGGCTGGACCACCTCGCCACGTTCGCGAAGAGCGCCGATCCGGATGTGATCTGCCTCCAGGAGCTGAAATGCGTGGACGAGGCCTTCCCCCGTGCGGAGGTCGAGGCGCTCGGCTACAACGTCGTCACCCATGGCCAGAAGGCTTATAACGGCGTCGCGATCCTGTCCAAGCGTCCGCTCGAGGACGTGCGCCGCGGGCTTCCGGGGGACGAGAGCGATGAGCAGGCGCGCTATCTGGAGGGCGTGATATCAACCTCCACCGGCGCCGTGCGGGTGGCTTCCATCTATCTGCCGAACGGCAACCCTATCGGAACACCCAAATTCGACTACAAGCTCGCCTGGATGGACCGCCTTCGGGCCCATGCCAAGAGCCTTCTCGTGCTCGAGGAGCCTCTGGTCCTGTGCGGCGACTACAATGTCATCCCCGAGCCCAAGGATGCCCTCGACCCGGCGGCCTGGACCAATGACGCCCTGTTTCAGCCGGAGAGCCGGGCCAGGTTCCGGGAACTTCTCAATCTCGGCTTCCTCGACGCGGTGCGCGCCTGCAGCGATCAGCCGGGGCTCTACTCGTTCTGGGATTATCAGGCGGGCGCCTTCCAGCGGAACAACGGCATCCGCATTGATCACCTGCTCCTCTCGTCCCAGGCCCAGGACAAGCTCAGGACCGCGTCGATCCGCAAGGAAGTGCGCGGCTGGGACAAGCCGTCCGATCATGTGCCGGTGATGGTGGATCTCGATATTGACTGATTGCCCTTGGCCTTTGGGAGCACCGTAGACAAACACTGGACGTCAGGGCTGTCCCCGGCACCCTGAAGCGCAGTGCTTTTCCAACCGGGATCACCGGCACAAGGCCGGTGACGACGTGGGGAGTGCCAGGCAGCCGGCGCTTTACCGGCGCGACTGGATGTACTGCTCCAGGAGGGCGAGCGCGAGCTTGCGGTCGCTCTCGTCTGCCGCTGCGAAAGCCTGATCGTAGAGCGATACGATCCATTGATCCTTGGCCGCGTCGGTCGAGGCCTCGCGCGCGAGGGTCAGCCACATGAGCCCCTTGGACCGCTGTCGCGGAACGCCCTGCCCCGTCATTAAGAGATGCCCCAGGAGCGCCTGCGAGGCGGTGTGTCCCTTCTCGGCCGCCAGGTTGAACCAGCGCGCCGCGTGCCGGGCGTCCTTATGGACACCGGTTCCCTCGAGATAGAGACGGGCGAGGTTGTACTGCGCGTTGGAGTCGCTGAAGTAGGAAGCCGCGTAGCTGAACATCTCGACGGCGCGCCCCGGATTGGCGGCCACATAGGTGTCCTTGATGCCATCCAGGAAATAGGTGCCGAGCGCCACGAAGGCGCTGGAGACGACCGCCGAGTTCGGGGAATCGGGGCTTTCGTCCGCATGCTGGTCGGCGAGCCGGGAGAAATACTCGAAGGCCTTCAGGTCGTCGTGCTCGACGCCGTCGCCGTCCGCATACATGCGCCCAAGCTTCCAAAGCGCGAGCGAATGCCCTTGGCCCGCCGCATATTCGAGCGCGTGCACCGCCCCGATCTTATCGCCCGCATAGTAGTCGCGCATGCCGCTGCGCAGGGCATCGCGCGCTGAACCGTACTTGATGGGCGGTGCAAGAGCTGGAGCAAGAGCAGGCGTCAGCGGTTGCGGACGCGGTGCGGCATCGAGTGCATAGGCCGCACCGGCGCCGAAGGTGGCCACCCACAACGTGGCTGCAATGAGTTTAAACGTCCGCATAGGTTTCTTTTTCTGCGGCTCCGCCCGGATGGGTGACAGCCCCATCCCGCGCAGGACCCACGGTTTGTGCGTATTTCCAGAGATAGCCCGAGGTGGCGCTCGTCTCCCGCGGCTCCCACTCGGCGCGGCGCCTTGCCAGTTCTTCGCCCGAGAGCTCCACGTCGATGGTGCCGTTGACGGCATCGATCGCGATGATGTCCCCGTCCTCGATCAGGCCGATGGGGCCGCCCACCGCCGCTTCCGGCCCCACATGGCCGATGCAGAAGCCGCGGGTCGCGCCCGAGAAGCGCCCGTCGGTGATGAGAGCGACCTTGTCGCCCATGCCCTGCCCGTAGAGCGCCGCCGTCGTGGAGAGCATCTCGCGCATGCCGGGACCGCCGCGCGGCCCCTCGTAGCGGATCACCAGGACCTCGCCTTCCTTGTACTGGCGCGTGGAGACGGCCTCGAAGCAGGCCTCCTCGCCGTCGAAGCAGCGGGCCGGGCCCCGGAACACCTGCTTGTCGCTCGCCATGCCGGCCACCTTCACGATGGCTCCTTCCGGAGCGAGATTGCCCTTCAGCCCGACGACCCCGCCGGTGGGCGTGATCGGCCTGTCGGCCGGGTAGACCACGTCCTGGTCATCGTTCCATTTCACGGAAGCGAGGTTCTCGGCCATGGTGCGGCCGGTCACGGTCATGCAGTCGCCGTGCATGTAGCCGTGATCGAGGAGCGTCTTCATGAGCAGTGGAATGCCGCCGACCTCGAACAGGTCCTTGGCGACATAACGCCCGCCGGGCTTCAGGTCCGCGATGTACGGCGTGCGCTTGAAGATCTCGGCAACATCGAACAGGTCGAACTTGATTCCCGCCTCGTGCGCGATGGCCGGAAGGTGCAAAGCCGCATTGGTCGAGCCGCCGGAAGCCGCTACCACGGTGGCGGCGTTCTCCAAGGATCTGCGGGTCACGATATCGCGCGGACGGATGTTTTTGGCGATCAGGTCCATGATCTGCTCACCGGCAGCGGCACAGAACCTGTCGCGGATCTCGTAAGGCGCCGGAGCACCCGCCGAATACGGCAGGGCGAGGCCGATCGCCTCCGAGACGGTCGCCATGGTGTTGGCGGTGAACTGCGCCCCGCATGCGCCGGCGGATGGACAGGCGACCTGCTCGAGTTCGGTCAGATCCTCGTCCGACATCTCGCCGACCGAGTACTTGCCGACTGCCTCGAAGAGATCCTGCACGGTCACCTGGCGACCGCGGAAGGAGCCTGGAAGAATTGAACCGCCATAGATGAAGATCGACGGCACGTTGAGGCGCACCATCGCCATCATCATGCCCGGGAGGGACTTGTCACAGCCGGCCATGCCGACGAGCGCATCGTAGGAATGGCCGCGTATGGTCAGCTCGACCGAATCTGCGATCACCTCACGGGACGGGAGCGATGCTTTCATGCCCTGGTGGCCCATGGCGATGCCGTCGGTCACCGTGATGGTGCAGAACTCGCGCGGGGTTCCGCTTGCGGCGGCCACGCCCTTCTTCACGGCCTGGGCCTGGCGCATGAGGGAGATGTTGCAGGGAGCGGCCTCGTTCCAGCAGGTGGCGACACCGACGAGCGGTTGGGCGATCTGCTCCTTGGTCAATCCCATGGCATAAAGATAGGAGCGATGCGGCGCGCGAGCGGGCCCCTCCGTCACGTGACGGCTCGGCAGCTTCGACTTGTCGATCAACCGCGCATCCATGGTCCGAACTCTTTTCCACCCGGTTTCCACAAGGAGATCCAAGCCCTTTGGAACTCCCGTGATCTGCCATGTGCCACGCCACCGACGCAACGATCCTTACGAAGGATCACCCAACAGCCTTAATCCAGGTTCTGCCCCGGGTTCCGTGCCGTAAAGCTTTGGTTTTGAAGCACTTTAACCTGCATCACGAGTAGCGCTTCGTTTATGGCGGCATCGCGGCGGAGCTTGGGCCAAGAGGGGCAAGATGTTGAAGGTTTGAGGGTGTTGCTTCACCGCAACATTTTTGGGACAGGATTCCGCTTGATCTTGAGGCCTCCGGCCCTAGTCGAAGGGATGCCTGCGTCCGATCACGCTCTTTCAGGCGGCGATTTCTTCGGACGAGAACCAGACGTCGTCGTAGACCGCGACGGCAGTGGAATCAGGAGAGCGGTCGTCCCTGATCCAGATGGAACGAACGGCGGAAAGATCGGCTTCCGTCGGCAGGCGGCCGACAGAGATTCGCTCCTTTGTGCCGCTGCAGGAGATGAACCCGACGGTCATCAGCGACTGCGCGCCGAACCCTCCTGCCCGCCGTGCCACCAGAAGTGCCGGTCCCCAGCCTTTGTGCGGCTGCCACGGGAATATCAGCCGCCCTCCTGGATTGAGCGCCCGCAGCCATTGCACGTCAGGTGCAACGACGCCCGCATTGACGTAAACGATGTCGGCATTCGGCAGGACCCGACCGAAAGCGGAAGCAGCATGAACGGTCACATTAGGATAGGCGGTTAGGTTCTGCGCCGCCTGAGCGGCCAGATCCGTCTCGTACTCGAAGGCCCCGACACGCCCGTTCGGCTGAACCAGCATTGCCAGGATGGCTGTGTAGTACCCCGTGCCCGCCCCCACATGAATCACGGTCTCTCCGGGCTGCGGGCGGACGGCATCGATCCAGGCGGCATGGAGTGCAGGCTCGCCGTTGTTGATGCCGCGCTCGGGATCGATGGCGACGAGGACGTTGTTGTAGATCTCGGCAAGCTCAGGGGTCCGCATGGCGACGCCCATGCTGATGATGGTCCAGGGCGGCGGCGGAAGAAAGGCTTCGCGCGGGACGGCCGCAAAGGCTTGCTCGATGCGTCCGTCGCGAATATCCGCCAGCCGGGCGATCTGCCCGGCATAGGCGCGACGATAGCGGTCAGACCCTTCCTGGGACATGCCCTGAAATCGTCTTCGGGGCACTCTGGTTCCACGGCTCCAAGAGCCAGTCTTACTACATCCTGAAAACGCCGAACTTCGTCTCCGGAACGGGCGCGTTCAGGGCGGCGGAGAAGGCGAGTGCCAGCACGCGGCGTGTCTCCGAGGGCAGGATGATGCCGTCGTCCCAGAGGCGCGCGGTGGCGTAGTAGGGTGAGCCCTCCTGCTCGTACCTGTCGCGGATCGGCGCCTTGAAGGATTCTTCCTCCTCGGTGCTCCACGCTTTGCCCTCGGCTTCGATGTTGTCGCGCCGCACGGTGGCGAGCACGCTCGCCGCCTGCTCGCCGCCCATCACCGAGATGCGGGAGTTCGGCCAGGTGAAGAGGAAACGCGGAGAATAGGCGCGGCCGCACATGCCGTAATTGCCGGCCCCGAACGAGCCGCCGACCAGGAGCGTGATCTTCGGCACCTGGGCGCAGGCCACCGCCGTCACGAGCTTCGCGCCATCCTTGGCGATCCCACCCGCCTCGTACTGACGTCCGACCATGAAGCCGGAGATGTTCTGAAGGAAGAGCAGCGGGATCCGCCGCTGGCAGCACAGCTCGATGAAATGCGCACCCTTCTGCGCGCTCTCCGAGAACAGGATGCCGTTGTTGGCGATGATGCCGACCGGCATGCCCCAGATCCGGGCGAAGCCCGTGACGAGGGTCGTGCCGTAAAGGCGCTTGAACTCGTCGAACTCGGACCCGTCGACCAGGCGTGCGATCACCTCGCGGATGTCGTACTGCTTCTTGAGGTCGGTGGGCACGATCGCGTCGAGATCTTGAATCGCATATTTTGGCTCCGCCGGATCGGCGATGTCGATATCGATGCTCTTGCGCGTGTTCAGGGTGCCGACGATGCGGCGCGCGATGGCGAGCGCATGCACGTCGTCGGTGGCGTAATGATCCGCCACGCCGGAGAGGCGGGCATGCACGTCCGCGCCGCCGAGATCCTCGGCTGAAACCACCTCTCCGGTCGCCGCCTTCACCAGGGGCGGTCCGCCGAGGAAGATCGTGCCCTGGCGGCGCACGATGATCGTTTCGTCCGACATGGCCGGCACATAGGCGCCGCCAGCCGTGCACGAGCCCATGACGCAGGCGATCTGTGGAATCCGCAATGAGGACAGGGTCGCCTGGTTGTAGAAGATGCGCCCGAAATGCTCCCGGTCAGGGAACACCTCCGTCTGATGCGGAAGGTTCGCGCCGCCGGAATCGACGAGATAGATGCACGGCAGACGGTTCTCGCGCGCCACTTCCTGGGCGCGCAGATGCTTCTTCACCGTCATCGGGTAATAGGTGCCGCCTTTGATCGTCGAGTCGTTGCAGACGATCATGACCTCGCGGCCTTCGACACGCCCGATGCCGGTGATGATGCCGGCACCGTGGATCGCGTCCTCGTACATGCCGTGAGCGGCCAGCGAGCCGAGCTCCAGGAACGGGGCACCCGGATCGAGGAGGCGCATCACCCGCTCGCGGGGCAGGAGCTTGCCGCGGGCCAGATGGCGCTCCCGTGCCTTGGCGGGTCCGCCTTCCGCCACAGCCTGCCGCTTGGCCTGGAGATCCTGGGCAAGGTCGGCCCAGGCGGCACGGTTGGCCCGCGCGGCTTCCGATGTCAGATCGGCAGAAGTGGCGATGACGGGCACGGCGCGGTCTCCCTTGTTCTTGGTTTTCGGCCCTTCAGCGGCGGCAAGCCGTGGGCCCGAAACGTCAGTACTAGCGCATCGTGCGGAAAAGTGGGTCCGGTTTTCCGCTTTCTACGATGCGCCAATCAAGAAAAGGAGCATCGGATTGATCCCAAAAGTGCCGTCCACTTTTGGGGCCGATGCTCTGGAACCAGGGAGTCCGCGCAACCGGGTTCAGCAGACTGTCACATCAGCCTTTCGCACGAATGACCGTTTCCTGGCGCACGACGCCCGATCCGCAGCGATAGGCGATGCCGCGCACGAGGGACCAGTCCTGGGAGACCTGCTGCAGGTAGAGATGCGTGCCGCCGAGCGCGACGGTGGCCTGGAGCATCTCCTCCGTGGCGTGGCCGAAGGTGGAACGGCCGAGGGTCACGCCGAAGCCCACGTTCACGGGCCTGTGGGTTCCCGGCGTCGTAGGCGTCACCGGGCTCACCTCGCCGAGGCGCGTGCAGACCCGCACATCCGCCGGCGAATCGACGATCTTGACGAGTTCCGTAGGCTCGGGCCGGTAAGCACAGGCCGAGGCGGCCAGAGCGACGAGGGAAGCGAGAAGGACACGTTGCATGGAAGTTCCGCCAATGATCAGCCGTTTGCTCCAGCTTAGAGCATGAAGCGGCCTTGGGGAGAAGCCTTGCCGTATCCGTTGTGAAAAACCTAGACGCCGTGGCTCAAGAGCAACGGTATCTCCACGCGCACGGTCGGCCCGAATATCTCCTCGAAGGCGTTCCGCATCGCCGCATCGACCTCCGGCATCGTGACGGGAATGCCGAGATCGACGAGACTCGTGACCCCGTGCTGGCTGACGCCGCAGGGAACGATGCCGGAGAAGTGTGAAAGATCCGGCTCCACGTTGAGGCTGATGCCGTGGAAGGTGGCCCAGCGGCGGACCCGGATGCCGATGGCTGCGATCTTATCCTCCACGGTCACGCCCTTGTCCGGCCGCCGCACCCACACGCCGACCCGGTCCTCCCGACGCTCGCCGCGGATGTTGAAAGCATCCAGCGTCGCGATGAGCCAGGCCTCCAGGGCCGTCACGTAGCGGCGCAGATCGGGAGCCCGCCGCTTGAGATCGAGCATCACGTAGGCCACCCGCTGGCCCGGGCCGTGATAGGTGTATTGCCCTCCCCGCCCCGTCTGGTGAACCGGGAAGCGATCCGGCTCCACCAGATCTGCCGCCTTGGCCGATGTCCCCGCCGTATAGAGCGGCGGATGCTCCACCAGCCACACCAGTTCCCGCGCCTCGCCCGCTGCGATCGCCTCGGCGCGCGCCTCCATGAAGGCAACGGCCTCCTCATAGCCCACAAGACCATCCGTGATGGCCCATTCCACCGGAGCGGAACCGCTCTCGGGCTGGAACTGAACGGTCAAGCTGTCTCGCAGGTTCGACACCGATTCACCTTAAGATGTAGCCGGAAGCAGAGCGACTGGGCTCCGCCCCCTTGGAGAGGACGGGCCAGTCGCCCACTCTTCTTGAAATCTCCCGCTTATATAGTCGCTGCAGGCGCTTATCGCCTATACCGCCACCGGTAAGCGAGGCATTCTCTCAGCTCAATCGCCGCAAGCTCCACGGAGGGGGTTGCGGCGGCCCAATCGATCTGCTAGAGCGGCGACCTCTTCAGGAAAACCAGTCCTGAAACCGAGTTCGCGGTCATGGCGGAATTGGTAGACGCACTACCTTGAGGTGGTAGCGGGGAGACCCGTGGAGGTTCGAGTCCTCTTGACCGCACCAACTTTCGGCACTCCCGTGCCGAAGACGAAAAGGCCCCTTTCCGGGGCCTTTTTTGTTGGCCAGATCTGCCCGGCGCAGGCGACCTGAATCGCTTTCCCGGGCTCCTTCATCGATGTGGCAGAAACAGCCACCAACCGATTCTCCCAGAAAGTCTTTTGGGCGCATTGCGCGAGCCGGCGCACCCTCCTAAAAGGCGGCAACCCACCTTCAGAGGACGGCTGATGCTGGAAGTCGAAGACAAGACGCCGCTTCCGAAGCCCGATGGGCCTGAACCCGAATCCCTGGCCTTCAGGGATGAGGAAGGCGAGCTCAATCCGGAATTCCTCGCCGCTGCCGCCGATGCCATCGAGGCCTCGGAAGTCGAGCGCCTGCAGAAGCTCGTCGAAGACTTCCACGAATCTGAACTGGGCGATCTTCTCGAAGCCCTCGAGCCGGATCAGCGCCCTCGCCTCATCGAACTCCTCGGCGCATCCTTCGACTTCGCCGCGCTGACCGAGGTGGACGAAGCGGTTCGCGAGGAGATCCTCGAGGAGCTCGAGACCGCGACCGTCGCCGAAGGCGTGCGCGAGCTCGATTCCGACGACGCCGTCACCATCCTCGAGAGCATGCGCGAGGAAGAGCAGGCGGAGGTTCTCGATCAGCTTCCGGCGATCGAGCGCGTCGCGCTCCAGCGCTCCCTCGACTACCCCGAGGACAGCGCCGGACGGCGCATGCAGTCCGAGTTCATCGCCGTGCCTCCGTTCTGGACGGTGGGGCAGACCATCGACTTCATGCGCGAGACGGCGGATCTGCCGGAAACCTTCTACGAAATCTTCGTGATCGATCCGGCAGGCCATCTGCTCGGAGCTGTCGCCCTGGACCGGCTCCTGCGCTCGAAACGTCCGGTCACGATCCAAGAGATCATGGACGACGAGCCCGACCGGGTGGAGGCGACCGAGCATCAGGAGGAGGTGGCGCGCCTGTTTGAGCGCTACAACCTCGTCTCCTCCGCCGTGGTGGACGACGCAGGCCGCCTCGTCGGCGTGATCCTCGTCGACGACATCGTGGACGTGCTCGAAGAAGAGGCAGACGCGGACATCAAGCAGCTCGGCGGCGTGAAATCGGACGAAGAGCTCTCGGATACGATCCTCTACATCCAGAGAAGCCGCTTCCCCTGGCTCTTCGCCAACATGTGCACCGCCTTTCTGGCCGCGAGCGTCATCCGGCTTTTCTCGGATTCCCTGGAACGGATGGTGGCGCTCGCCATCCTGATGCCCATCGTCGCCTCCATGGGCGGCAACGCCGGCACCCAGACCATGACGGTGGCCGTCCGAGCGCTTGCCACCCGCGAGCTCGGCCGCGCCAATGCCTGGCGCATCATCCGCCGCGAGGCGGCGGTCGGCCTGCTCAACGGACTGGTCTTCGCTGTCATCCTGGGAACGGTGGCCGGTCTGTGGTTCCAGTCCCCGCAGCTCGGCTTCGTGATCGGCCTTGCCCTCGTCACGGTCCTGGTCTTTGCAGCGCTCGGGGGGATCTTCGTACCCCTGACGCTCAACCGGTTCGGCGTCGACCCTGCCGTATCGTCCGGCCCGTTCGTCACCAGCATCACGGATATCGTCGGCTTCTTCGCCTTTTTGGGTATCGCAACCGCGTGGTTTAATCTGTAAGCTTGTTTCGCGCCGTGCTCGTAAGGGCCTGTTAACGCTCTTCGGGCATCTCTGATGCGATCCAGTTCTGCGTACAATACAGTTGAACCGATGAAGACTCGCCGCCGCTCCTCCAGCCGCTCCAAGCTTTCCGGTCTGACGACGTTCGTTCGGGCCGCTCGGTTCAGCGCGCTCGCTGCAATCGCGCTCGGACTTGGCTCCTGCGCCATCGCCCCCTCGTCGAGCCGCTACCCGACCAAGGGCGATGCCCGGCCGCACGAGGGCGTCGCGACGGCCCACCGGCTGCCGATCCATGGCGTCGACATCTCCAAGTGGCAGGGCGACGTCGACTGGGCTTCCCTGCGCCAGGCCGGCACGAAGTTCGCCTTCATCAAGGCGACCGAGGGCGGCGACCACATCGACAGCAAGTTTCACGAGAACTGGTGGGAGGCCAAGAAGGCCGGCGTCCCGCGCGGCGCCTATCACTTCGTGTACTGGTGCCGTCCGGCGCACGAGCAGGCGGCTTGGTTCAAGCGGAACGTGCCGCAGGACCCGGACGCTCTCCCGCCGGTTCTCGACGTGGAATGGAACGGACAGTCGGTGAACTGCCCGAAAAAGGTTCCGCGCGAGCAGGCTCTCGCCATGATCGACGTGATGCTGCGCGAGATGGAAGCCCATACGGGCAAGCGGCCGATCATCTACACCGACATCACCTTCCATAAGGAAATCCTGGAAGGCGAGTACAACGATTACCCCTACTGGATCCGCAGCACGGCCGCCGAGCCTCACGTGCGCTACAACGACCGCCGCTGGACCTTCTGGCAGTTCACGACCACGGGCCGCGTGCCCGGCGTGAAGGGCGACGTGGACCGCAACACCTTCTACGGCACGGAAAACCAGTGGCGCATGTTCGTCCAGAGCGCCTGCGACCCCCGCGACCACAGCCGCCTGAGCCAGCAGGGCGTCTGCCGCAACATGGACGCGGTGCAGACGGCGAGCATCGCGGAATAATCTATCTGGCAGAACGACGAATTCAGGCTTCCTCACTCCCGGTGAGGGAGCCATTTCTTCATTCCCATCTACGACCAATTGCCGGCCCCGGAGACAGCCCCACCTCCCCTTTTCAAGCGATCGACCCTTGATAAGGGCAGCAATGCTGACCAAAATGATCGGCGAGAAAAAGTCATCCATCGCGTACTCTTTCCGGGTCGATGAATGGAATTGGGAGGAACAGATGCTGCCGAACGCCGCCAAGGGCTTCAATTTCGATCTCGGCGAGACCGCCGACGCGATCCGTGAAACCGTGCGCGACTTCTCACAGGAGAAGATCGCCCCGCGGGCGGAGGAGATCGACCGCTCCAACCTTTTCCCGCGCGACCTGTGGCCCCAGATGGGTGAGCTCGGCCTGCATGGCATCACGGTCGAGGAGGAGTATGGCGGAGCGGGCCTCGGCTATCTCGAGCATGTGATCGCCATGGAGGAGATCTCCCGGGCCTCGGCCTCGGTCGGCCTCTCCTACGGGGCCCATTCGAACCTCTGCGTCAACCAGATCCGCCGCAACGGCAGCGAGGATCAGAAGCGCCGCTACCTGCCGAAGCTGATCTCCGGCGAGCATCTCGGGGCGCTCGCCATGTCCGAGCCGGGCTCCGGCTCCGATGTGGTCTCCATGCGCACCCGCGCCGAGAAGCGCGGCGACCGCTACGTGCTCAACGGAAACAAGATGTGGATCACCAACGGGCCCACCGCCGACACCCTGGTCGTCTACGCCAAGACCGACCCGGAGGCGGGACCGCGCGGCATGACGGCCTTCCTGATCGAGAAAGACTTCAAGGGCTTCTCCACCCACCAGAAGCTCGACAAGCTCGGCATGCGCGGCTCGGACACCTGCGAACTGGTGTTCGAGGATTGCGAGGTGCCGGAGGAGAACGTGCTCGGTCAGGTCGGCCGCGGCGTGAACGTCCTCATGTCCGGCCTCGACTACGAGCGCGCCGTGCTGGCGGCCGGCTCCACGGGCATCATGCAGGCCTGCATGGACGTGGTGCTGCCTTACATCCACGAGCGCAAGCAGTTCGGACAGGCCATCGGCGAGTTCCAGCTCGTGCAGGGCAAGGTCGCCGACATGTACGTGACCATGAATGCGGCAAAGGCCTATGTCTACGCGGTCGCCAAGGCGTGCGACCGCGGCGAGACGACCCGCGAGGACGCCGCCGGCGCCATCCTCTATGCCGCCGAGAACGCCACCAGGATGGCCCTCGACGCGATCCAGCTGCTCGGCGGCAACGGCTACATCAACGACTACCCGACGGGCCGCCTGCTGCGCGATGCCAAGCTCTACGAGATCGGCGCGGGAACGAGCGAGATCCGCCGCATGCTGATCGGCCGCGAGCTGTTCGCCAAGACGGCGTGAAGTCCGATAGGAAGCGGCCGGGGATTGCTCCCGGCCGCCCCTCCGTGCCTCAACGGTCGCGATTTTCATTCGGGCAGATCCGGCTACAGTGAGGAATTCGTTGAAAGCCGCGGGGGCCCCGATGACACTCAAGCTCTATGCCCATCCCTTCTCGTCCTACTGCCAGAAAGTCCTGACCGCGCTTTACGAGAACGACACGCCGTTCGAGTACCGGGTCCTCGGCGATGAGCAGAGCGGTGCCGAGCTCGAGGCGCTATGGCCCATCAAGCGTTTCCCCGTGCTCGTGGACGATGGCCGCACCGTCATGGAGGCCACGATCATCATTGAGCATCTCGGCCTCCACCATCCCGGCCCCGTACGGCTGATCTCCGAAGACCTAAGGGAAGCTCTCGATGTCCGGCTGATGGATCGCTTCTTCGACAATTACGTCATGACGCCGATGCAGAAGATCGTCGCCGATCGTATCCGCTCGGAGGGGGATCGCGATTCTTACGGCGTCGCCGAGGCGCGGGCGATGCTCGACCGGGCCTATGGCTGGCTCGACCGGACGCTCGCGGGGCGCGAATGGGCCACCGGCGGGACGTTCAGCCTCGCCGATTGCGCGGCTGCTCCATCGCTGTTCTATGCGGACTGGGCTCATCCCATCGACGAGGCATTCCAGCGCGTCCGGGATTATCGCCGCAGGCTCCTCGCCCGTCCGGCCTTTGCCCGTGCGGTCGACGAGGCCCGCCCCTACCGCCCGTTCTTTCCGCTCGGCGCGCCTGATCGCGACTGACAGGCAGACAGGATCGCGGTCGAAAGGTTCCCGCTGCGGTAGCGCTCCCAGACGCGGCCCGCTATGAAAGCCCATCGCATTATCAGGAAACAGCCATGACCCTCGACAAGACCATCGCCGATGCCCTGCGCGCCGCTTCCACCGCTACGATCACCACCGTGCTTTTGAAGAAGGGCGTCCGCCGCTGCTGGATGAAGGGACCGATGCCGGCCTTCAATGCCACGGAGAAGATGGTCGGCCGTGCCTTCACCCTGCGCTTCGTGCCCGCCCGCGAGGATCTGGCGACGCCGGAATCCTGGGCCTCCCCCACCTCGACCCGCGCGGCCATCGAGGACATGCCGGAGGGCTGCATCGCGGTGGTCGATTCCATGGGCGTAACCGATGCCGGCATCTTCGGCGACATTCTCACCGCCCGCATGAAGAAGCGTGGCGTGGCCGCGCTGATCACGGACGGCGCGGTGCGCGATGCGGTCGGCGTCGAGGGCACGAACCTGCCGGTCTGGTGCGCGGGCGTCGCCGCTCCGCCCTCGGTGGCGGGCCTGACCTTCGTCGGATGGCAGGAGCCCATCGGCTGCGGCGGCGTCGCCATCTTCCCGGATGACGTGATCGTGGCCGATCGCGACGGCGTCGTGGTGATTCCCGCCGCCATGGTGGAAGAGGTCGCCAAGGCAGCCGTCGCGCAGGAGCATTACGAGCTCTGGGTCATGCGCGAGGTCGAAAAGGGCGTTCCCCTCCCCGGCCTGTATCCGCCCAATGCGGAGACCAAGGCCCGCTACGAGGCCGAGTTGAACAGATCATAAGCCTGCCGCGCTTCGCGAAGAACCCTTACGAACCTTGGACGTCATGGCCGGCCTTGTGCCGGCCATCCCGATTCTGTGAAGCGCCGCGCCTCTCGCATCGGGATCACCGGCACAAGGCAGGTGATGACGCGGAAGATGAATGTCCAGCCAGCCTCTCGGGGTAGGTTTGAGGCATCCAAAGCAAGGACAGGCATGTGTTCTACTACCTCTCGAAAGTCGCGTGGTTCTTCGCCACGCCATCCAATCTCCTGATGAGCCTCATTCTGCTGGGGCTGATCCTTGCTCTCTTCAAGCGGCTGAGATCCTTCGGCATCGGGGTGAGCCTCGTCTTCACGCTGGCGACGATCGCACTCGGCCTTCTTCCGATCGCCAGCTACATCCTGCTTCCGCTGGAAGAGCGGTTTCCGCCCTTCCGCGACGATGGTAAGCCGGCGGACGGAATCATCCTTCTCGGCGGGTCCGTGGAGGCCGCGGATTCGGCCTCCCGCGGCATGATCGTCTCCAATGAATCGGCGGAGCGCGTGCTCGACACGATTGAGCTCGCCCACCGCTACCCGAAAGCCCGCATCCTGATTTCCGGCGGAGGCGGCACGGTCTTCGGTGACGGCGCCGCCGAGGCTCCCATCATCGCGGCCTACTTCAAGAGCGTCGGCATCGATCAAACCCGCATCCTGGTGGAGGACCGCTCGCGCACCACATCCGAGAATGCGGTTTTCTCTCGGGAACTCGCGCAACCGCAGGAAGGCGAGCGCTGGCTTCTCGTGACATCCGCCTGGCACATGCCGCGGGCCGTCGGCGTGTTCGAGAACGCCGATTTTCCGGTGACGCCCTATCCGGTGGATTTCCGCACCGGCGGCGGGGGCAACAATCACCGCCCCTTCGCCTTCATCTCGGACGGCTTGCGGCGGCTCGATCTGGGCGCGAAGGAATGGGCGGGCCTGATCGGCTATTACGCGACGGGCCGCACGTCGCGGCTCTTCCCCGGTCCTCAGTCCTCCGCTTCGGGCGGCAGTGCCAACCGATAGGTCCCCCGGAAATCGTCGGGATCGACCGGACGGCCCTTGCGCAGGACGACGATGCGTCCTTCCTTCATGAGGCGCACGGCCACTTTCCGGACCGGCTGCATCAAGGGCCCCCATCCGTCCGGCTGGTTGCCGCCGATGGCCTGAGCCACGTCGGCCGGACCGATGGTCTTGCCTGGGCCACGTTCTTCGAGAAGAGACAGCATGGCGGCCTCCAGTTCCTCGGGCGTCGCGCTCTTAGACATCGGTTTGCCTCAGGGCTGCATCGTGGGCATCCGACAGGAACTGGCGCCGCCACATGACGAGCAGAACCCCGGCTGTCGCCCCGATAAAGAGATAGGCGCTCACGAACCAGCCGAGATAGGCAAGCGAGAAGAAGAATGCCCGCTGTCCCCGGTTGAAATGCTTGCCGGCCACCGCATTCATCGCCGCTGCCTGACGGGCGACGGCCAGCGCCTCCTCGCGGCTGCTCTCCTTCAGCACGGGCACTGCCCCGACGATGATCGCCATGTAGTTGAACAGCCGGTAGGACCAAGCGAACTTGAAGAAGGCATAGACGAAGATCACCGCGAGCCCTACCACCTTCACATCCCAGGCCAGCCGGGTCGGGGGCTCGCCGAAGGGCAGATCGGCGAAGACCGGAAGCACCGAGTCGGTGGATTGCAGAAGGGCCAACACGCCGCCGATGGCGATGAGCGAGGTCGAGGCGAAGAACGCGGTGCCGTTCATGAGGGAGGCCATGATCGTGGTGTCGACGATCCGGTTCTCGCGCACCACCATCTGCTCCATCCAGCGATAGCGGTACTGATTCATCACCTTGTTCAGGCTTTTCTGCCCGGCAGGCGTGAGTTCGACCGCGGCGTGATAGCCGAACCAGGCGACGAGGAAGAAAGCCAGCGCCGCATAATCGAGATTGGTGAAACCCGGCACCCGTCGCCTCCGGTTGACTCTGTCGCTATCTTGCCCAGTTTGTGGAAGACCTCATAGGGGAAGAATAACCCGTCATGCCTCAAACCATCGGACGCGGCTACAAGACATTGCTCGACGAGGCAAATGCTAAGATCCGGACGCTGCCCATCGCCGAAGCCTTGGCCCTGCATGGCCGCGAGGATGTGGTGTTCGTGGACCTGCGCGACCCGCGGGAGCTCGAACGGGAGGGGCGCGTGCCAGGGGCCGTGCATTGCCCGCGGGGCATGCTGGAGTTCTGGATCGATCCGGAAAGCCCCTATCACAAGTCGGTCTTCGCCCAGGACAAGACCTTCGTGTTCTTCTGCGGCGCCGGATGGCGCTCTGCCCTTTCGACTGCGACGGCACAGGACATGGGGTTGAAGCCCGTCGCCCATGTGGAGGGCGGATTTACCGCCTGGAAGAATGCCGGCGGTCCCGTCGAGATCGTAGAGCGGCCGAAGAGCTAAGCCGTTCCCCGAATCTCAAAGCGGCCCGAAGCATTGAAGTCGGGCTCGCCGCGAGCCAGGATTTCCATCTTCTCCACCCGCGAGCCGGCGGGTCCCTCACGGCAGGCCTTCAACATCACGTCGACCAGGTTTCCGGGACCTGAGAACACCGCCTCGACCGTCCCGTCGCGCCGATTGCGCACCCAGCCCCTGAGGCCGTGCAATTCAGCCTGATGCTGCGTCCAGGCGCGAAAGCTCACGCCCTGGACGAGTCCATGGATGACAACGTGTGAAGTTCGGTTCTCGTCCATCCTGACTTACCACTGTGCATGGCGGGCATCGGTGCGGAGCCCGGCATAATCCTTATCCAGCATCCGGATAATGCGCTCTCCCTTCTCAGGGTCCAGCTTCCCCGAAAATCTCATCGATCCTCACTTCCATGCAAGGACCCTTCCCTCGGGTCAGCGGCTCCGGCGGACGGTTCCCGAAGGGGCCTTCCAGAGCGGACGAACCGCGGGGCTCTGCTGAACCGGGACTGAGGCCTGCGTCTTGGGCAGCCACACGCCCAATCTTCGGATGTAGTCCTCCGGCAGGCCCGCATGCCGGGCCGCTTCCACCACTCCCTCCATGTACCCCGGCAGCGGCGTGCCCGGCCTGGTGCTGCGTCCGATATAGACGACGGCCCGGCGCGGTCCCTTCTCGGTCACGACAGGCTGGACCACCTTGGTGTAGAGACCCGTCGAGAGGCTCTCGTAACGGTCGAGGGCGAGCACGTCGGCTAGGGCCAGATCCCAAACCATTCCCCAGACCGCGCGTTGCGGATCCCGCACCACGGAGGCATAGCCTTCGTCGAAAATGATGAAGCGGTGCCGCATGAGCCGCCCGATGCCGACCGGCTTCGAAGCCGGGCAGCGCTGGAGCATGGCGGCCTGGTCCATGTTGGACCCATAGGCGAAATAGAGGGGCATGGCCTGCGCTTCCTTGGGTGCTGATGCGTCTCATGCTGAGAGGCTGGTCGGCCTTCTATCGACACAGCCTGGACGTCATGGCCGGGCTCGTCCCGGCCATCCCGACGCGGATGAGCGCGGCGCTTCTCGGATCGAGATCACCGGAACAAGGCCGGTGATGACGAGGCGGCGAATGTCCGGCCAGTCCCTCAGCATGAGGATTGCGGTTATGAACCAGTCTTCAACAGAACGACCGAATGTGACCCGCTTATGCAAATTCCATGATGACGGCATCGACCGCGAGGCTGTCGCCCTCCTTGGCGTGGATCCTGGAGATGGTGCCGTCGCGCTCGGCGCGCAGCACGTTCTCCATCTTCATCGCCTCGACGATGCAGAGCGGCTCGCCGGCCTTGATCTCCTGGCCCACGCTCACACTGATCGCCTTCACCAAGCCCGGCATCGGGCAGAGCAATTGCTTGCCCGTGTCGGCCTCGAGCCGCTCCGGCATCAGGGCCGCCAGATCCGCCTCGCGCCGGGTGTAGACCCGCACCTCGGTCGAGGCGCCCGCATGGGACAGCACCACCCCGTTGAGGATCGGCCGCACCTGCACGGCAACCTGCTCGCCCCCGACAGTGCCGTTCCAGACCGGCTGGCCGGGCACCCAGTTCGAGACGATCGGCCAGGCCTCCCCGTCGATCACGACCGCAAAGCCCCCCTCGATGTCCTCGATCACCACCTCGTGCCGCTCACTGCCCAGCAGCACCACGCGCTCGCGGTCGAACTGCACGCTCGAAGCCTGGCGCATCTGGCCCGAGATGTGACGCTTGCGCTCGTTGAGCAGGTGATCGATGGCCGCACCCACGGCCGCCATGCGCAACGCCACCTCGCCCACCGGCGCCGGCGCCTTGAACCCTTGCGGGAACTCCTCGGCGATGAAGCCGGTGGAGAGCTTGCCCGATTGCCAGCGCGGATGCTGCATCAGGGCCGAGAGGAACGGGATGTTATGGCGGATGCCTTCGATGGCGAAGGCATCCAGCGCCGTCGCCTGGGCCTCGATGGCCTGGAGGCGGGTCGGCGCATGGGTGACGAGCTTGGCGATCATCGGATCGTAGTAGATCGAGATCTCGCCGCCCTCGTAGACGCCCGTGTCGTTGCGCACCGTCACGCCGTTCGTCTCGCCCTCCTGCGGCGGGCGGTACGTGACGAGGCGACCGGTCGAGGGCAGGAAGTTGCGCACCGGGTCTTCCGCATAGATGCGGCTTTCGACCGAACAACCGTTGAGCTTCACATCGGCCTGGGAGAGGCGCAGCGTCTCGCCGGCAGCCACCCGGATCATTTCCTCCACGAGGTCGATGCCGGTGATCATCTCGGTCACCGGATGCTCCACCTGCAGGCGGGTGTTCATCTCGAGGAAGTAGAACGACCTGTCCTGCCCGGCCACGAACTCCACCGTGCCGGCGGAATCGTAGCCCACGGCCTTGGCGAGAGCCACCGCCTGCTCGCCCATGAGGCGGCGGGTCGCCTCGTCGAGGAGCGGCGACGGCGCCTCCTCGATAACCTTCTGGTTGCGGCGCTGGATCGAGCATTCGCGCTCGCCGAGATAGATCACGTTGCCGTGCTTGTCGCCGAGCACCTGGATCTCGATGTGGCGCGGATCGGTGATGAACTTTTCCACGAAGACGCGGTCGTCGCCGAAGGACGAGGCCGCCTCCGAGGTGGCGCGGGCGAAGCCCTCGGCGACCTCGCCGGCCGAATAGGCGATGCGCATGCCCTTGCCGCCGCCGCCGGCGGAAGCCTTGATCATGACCGGGTAGCCGATCTCGTCGGCGATGGTCACCGCCTGCTCCGGCCCCTCGATCACCCCGAGATAACCCGGAACGGTCGAGACCTTGGCGGCGGCGGCGGCCTTCTTCGACTCGATCTTGTCGCCCATGGCCGCGATGGCTGCGGGATTCGGGCCGATGAACACGATGCCGGCCTCGGCCAGGGCCTTGGGGAAGGCCTCGCGCTCGGAGAGAAAACCGTAGCCGGGATGGACCGCCTGGGCGCCGGTGGCTTTACAGGCCTCGATGATCTTCTCGATCACCAGATAGGACTGAGCCGCGGCGGCCGGGCCGATATGGACCGCCTCGTCGGCCATCTCCACATGGAGGGCATCCCGGTCGGCATCGGAATAGACGGCCACCGTCTTGATGCCCATGCGCCGGGCGGTCTTGATGACCCGGCACGCAATCTCGCCCCGGTTGGCAATCAGGATCTTGTCGAACATGAACCCTCGAACGCTCCACCCAAACAATTAAGCCCACCTCCGTTACTGCACATCCGTGCCTTGGGGAAGCTGGGCTTCGTCAGCATTTAGCGTTAGACGGAGCGCTGCCCGAGAGTCGGTTGGAATTCCACCTCCTCCGGCATCACCGGCCTGGTGCCGGTGATGCCGATCGGAAAAGTACAGCTCTTCACGGGCCGGGATGGCCGGCACGAGGCCGGCCATCACGTGAGAGGGTCGTCACGAAAGGCTGATGAGCCCCTGATCATGTTGCCGACCAGCCCTCAGGCGGCCATCCGGGAGAGCCTCGCCTGCTGGCGTCCGCGCATGATGAAATCGAGAAGCGCCACATCCACATAGCCCGCCTCGTCGAGGATGGCATAGGCGATGCTCATGGCATTCGGAGATGGACCGCTGATCTCGAGCAGGGTTGCGAGCCAGAAGGCGTCGTCGTTGCTGACCACGCCGTGGGGGGCTCGGTTCCAGACGACGAATTCGACCACGAGCTTGGTGAGGACCGGTCCCCAGCTCTCCGCCGCATCGACGGCGCGGTCGAGCGCCAGCAGGGATTCGACCTCGAGACGGCTCGTGATGCCGCCCTCGAGGATCTCGCCCTGAAGCATCTTCACGTCATCATCCGAAACCTGATGGGTCTCATTGATCCTGTCGATGAAATCGCGAAGTTGATCCTTCATCATCCGTTTGACTCCCGCCGGCTTTTCTTTGGCTGACTACCGGTTGATCGCTTGTCCGACGATGACTCTCACACGGATGGCAGGCTTAAACCGTTAACACGACATACTGAATCGGCGTTGAGGTTAAGCGTTGTTGAGAGACTTTGGTTGCTGGAATCTTGCCAAACCGAATTCATCAGGAATTACGCGCCTTTGCCTGCCAAGGAAGCAATAGCTTGCAATCCCGCAAGGCTGCCCTTTCCGCACTTCAGCGCTCTTCGATGGTACCTATGTTCTCGACAACGCAGCGCAATTCGCGCTCGCTCGTTAAGGAAGAGTCCCATGCGGCACCACGGTATCCATCACGTCACCGCCATTGCCGGCCCCGCCCGTCGCAACCTCGACTTCTACACCCGCGTGCTCGGCCTGCGCCTCGTCAAGAAGACCGTCAACTTCGACGATCCCGGCACCTATCATCTCTATTTCGGTGACGGCCTTGGGCAGCCGGGCTCCATCCTGACGTTCTTCCCCTGGGAACACGTCGCCCCGGGTCGCAACGGGATCGGCTCGACCCAGGAGACGTCGTTCCGGGTGCCTGAGGCGTCTCTTGGCTACTGGGCGCATCGCTTCATCGAGCAAGGCGTCGAGCACGGCACCGTGGAGAAGCGCTTCGGACAGAGCGTGCTGACCTTCAAGGATCCGCACGGCACCAGCCTCGCGCTCGTCGGCGCTCCCGATGCGGAGAGCGAGCCCGCTTGGACGGTTGAAGGCATCCCGGCGGAGCATGCCATTCGCGGCCTCGAGGGTGTCAAGCTCCTCGTCGAGAACGGCGAGCGGACGGGCGCGATCCTCACCGACGTGTTCGGCTTTCGCGAGACCGCCCGCGACGGCTCCCTCGTCCGTTACAAGACCGACGCCTTGATGGGCAGCACGGTCGATATCCGCAGCGCCGGCGGCTTCCTGCCGGGCCGGATGGGCGGCGGCTCCGTCCACCACGTGGCGTTCCGCGCCAAGGACGATGCCGAGGAGGCCGAGATGGTACGAAAGCTCGCCGAGACCCACGGCCTGCAGACGACGGAGCAGAAGGACCGCAACTACTTCCGGTCCGTCTATTTCCGCGAGCCGGGCGGCATTCTGTTCGAGATCGCCACCGACGAGCCTGGTTTCGCAGTGGACGAGCCGCAGGACAGCCTGGGCGCCGAGCTGAAGCTGCCGGCGTTCCTGGAGCCTCGGCGCAGCGAAATCGAGTCTCACCTGCCCGAGCTGGCTTGAACTGACGCCCACCTTTTTCCCTCCCCCTTGCGGGGAGGGATTGAGGGTGCGAGTCGGAAAGCCGCAGCTCATGCATGATCGACAGGCCCCAGGCCACTTCCTCCCACGTCATCACCGGCCTTGTGCCGGTGATCCCGATGCGGAAAAGCGCCTTCACTTTCCCCGCAAGGTGAAGGGAACAAGGGCGCACGTGTCGCTCTGACAGAAAGACAAACCATGACCGAACTGTCCTTCATCCACCGCTATGAACCCGGCACGGACCCGAAGCGTCCACCGCTCCTGCTGCTCCACGGCACGGGTGGCAACGAGAACGATCTTCTGGGCCTCGGCCGCACGATCTCCGCAGGCTCCGCCCTGCTCTCTCCGCGCGGCAGGATCCTGGAGAACGGCATGCCCCGGTTCTTCCGCCGCCTCGCGGAGGGCGTGTTCGACGAGGAGGATGTGAGATTCCGCGCGAACGAGCTGGCGGATTTCGTCGGCGAGGCACGCAGCGCCTATGGGCTCGAGGCACCCGTTGCGGTCGGCTTCTCCAACGGCGCCAACATAGCCGCCGCCATGCTGCTGCTACGGCCCGAGGCGCTTGCGGGGGCCGCACTGCTGAGGGCCATGGTGCCGTTGTCCGATGCTCCGCAGGCGGACCTTGCCGGCAAGCGCGTGCTGATGATTTCGGGCGCCATGGACCCGATCATTCCGGCCGATAATGCGAAACGGCTCGCCGCATCCCTGTCGGCATCCGGCGCGGACGTTCAGCACCAGATGCTGCCAGCGGGCCATAACCTGTCACAGACGGATTTGAGCCTGCTGGTGAAGTGGTTCGGGCTATCCGGCAAGTAAGCGGATTTGACGAGCCCTGGCGTCGTTCTGCGAAGACGGCTGCTACGCGGGTTCCTCAGGTTCTCGCGCATAAAGGACGGCAGCCTTCCTGCAGTCATCACCGGGCTCATCCCGGTGATCCCGATTCGACGAGCGCAGTGTTCCACAGGATCGGGATGGCCGGGACAAGCCCGGCCATGACGGCGAGGGATGCCCTTGCCGAGCCAGCCTCTTGCGACGCGGTCAGCGACTATCATCAATCGGATTGAAGCGCCCCCGTCTCGAAGAACCGCTCCATCGCCTCCTCGGCCGGCCTGATGTCGATGCCGCGCTCTTCAAGCCAGGCATCGTCGAAATGCGTGCTGCGGTAGCGCTCACCTGAATCGCAAAGAAGCGTCACGACGGAGCCCTGCTCTACGTTCTTCATCATTTCGCCGGCGATCTGAGCGACCGCCCACAGGTTCGTCCCGGTGGAACCGCCGCAGGAGCGGCCGATGCGGCGCGACAGCACCCGGGCGGCCGCAATGCTCGCCACATCCGGCACGGCGAAAGCGCGGTCGATCAGTTCCGGCACGAAGGACGGCTCGCAGCGCGGGCGGCCGATCCCCTCGATGACCGAGGGCGGCCCTGAGACGGTGCACACGGCCCGGTCCGCGAGGTGCCGGTGAAACACGGACGCCTCCGGATCGGCGAGGCACAACCGCGTCGGCAGGCGACGGTACCGAATATAGCGCCCGAGCGTCGCCGAGGTGCCGCCCGTCCCTGCCCCCACCACGATCCACGTCGGGATCGGATGCTCCTCGTGGCCCATTTGGCTGAAGATGGATTCCGCGATGTTGTTGTTGCCGCGCCAGTCCGTCGCCCGCTCGGCATAGGTGAACTGGTCCATGTAATGGCCGCCGAGCTCCTCGGCGAGACGCGCGCTCTCCGCATACATCTCGGCAGGGCTGTCCACGAAATGGCTCTCGCCGCCATAGAAGGCGATCTGCGCGATCTTTTCGGCCGACGTGGAACGCGGCATCACGGCGATGAAGCGCAGACCCAGCATCCGGGCGAAATAGGCTTCGGACACGGCCGTTGACCCGCTCGAAGCCTCGATGATCGTCGTCTCAGGCCCGATCCAACCGTTGCACAAGCCATACAGAAACAGCGATCGCGCCAGACGGTGCTTCAGGCTTCCCGAAGGATGGGTCGATTCATCCTTGAGATAGAGCGCCACGCCCGGCGCTGCCGGCAGCGGCACGCGCAGGAGATGCGTATCCGATGAGCGGTTGAAGTCCGCCTCGATGACCTGGATGGCCGTGGAGACCCAGGAGCGTGGACATGGGGAGGTCATAGGAAGGTCTCGATCCAGCATCGGCGAAAGTGCCCGGACCTGAGGATCGCGGGCAGGAAGCGTTCCGATGCACGCCATATCGAGGGCAGCCGCGCAACGCAAGGCGCGTCCGAACGTCGTGGCAATCCGTCGTCAAGGACCCGGGGTTAACGCTGCGCAGCGGTAACAGTCACGTTCGGCATCACCTCGGACACGGCCGTTGGATAATGGAGGCCGTCGGCGATGAGCTGCGCCAGGCAGTCGTAGCCCCGATCGCCCATGTGAAATCCATCGCTCGACAGCATGGTGCTCAGGACATCCGGCGAGCGCTCGCCCCAGGCCTTCATCAGCTTGTAGCGCGAGAAGACCGGCACATGCTCGGCGGCACCGGTCGCGCCGACGAGGCCCACGAACCGCTCGTAATGATCGAGATCCTTGATGGCCGGATAATACTGCTGATCGACGAGAACGACCTCGACGCCGAGCGCCTGCGCGGCATCGATTCCCTGCCTCAGGAGTGATGAAAACCGGGCCTCGTCACCCCCCTTGACGGCATCGTTGGTGCCAACCTGCCAGATGACGAGATCCGGCCTCCTCTCCCTGAGGGCGGCCTCGAGACGCCCGACGGTTTCCGAAATCGTCTCGCCGCCCTTTCCGGCGTTATCAACGGCGATATTCCCCTTCCACGACTGCATGAGATCGGCCTGGAGCTGAGCCGGGTAAGAGTAAGCGGGGGAAGAGGCCCCGATTCCCTCGGTCGAGGATGATCCGATGGCAAGAATCCGCACAGGCTCCTGCCGCCTGAGCTTTGACCCAATTCCCTCCAGCCTTACCGGGGACGAAAAAACCGGCTTCGAAGCCAGACAGGCCGTGTCCTGCGCGCGGGCAGGACCAGTGACGCCGACAAGAAGAATCGACGCTAATGCGGAAGCTGCCCAGACGGGACCGACACGAGACCAGCTTTTCCGATCTGCTCCTGCCTGGGAGCAGTCGAGCCCTTCTTTTTCCATTCGAGATATCGTGCCAGTAGGAGGAGTCCGAGAATGCCGAACACGGTGAATACCATACCGACGATATGCGGACTAGCGGACGACTTCACGGAGGCCAGCGTCATCGTGATCTCTCCGAGGGCACTCAGGATGGACCCGAACGCAAAAACCGGCAGGGAGTAGCGGCCAAGGCGCATCATTTCGGCGCCAAAGGCGGTTGTCTGAAGCACTTTGCCTAGCCGAAGCTGCGTTACAACATAGGCCAGAGCCAGGAAGTGGGCCAGTCGGCCGAGACCCAGATCGCTCTTGATGATGTCGACAGTGTTGAAGGCGCCCCAGAGCAGGTTCGGCGCCAAACCGAATCCGTTCATCATGATGACGAAGGAAACGACCAGGAGGACGACCGAGCCGATGAAACCGGGACGCCAGTAGGGGACACTCTTCAATCGCGAGAGCAGCGCCCCTGCGAAGATGCCCATCGTGAACAGAAGCTGCCAGGCGAAGGGATTGAAGAACCACCTGCCCGGCTCGGGCCAGCTCGGCAAGGCGAGCACATCGGCACGAGCGAGCGCGTAAATTCCGACGGAGACGGCAGCCGCCAGCACCACATGAATCCGCATCAGGATCATGGCTACGGGAGCCCAGAGCATGAGGGCGATGTAGAGGGGAAGGATGTTGAAGTAGCCGAGCTGATGCCCGAGCAGAAGAACACCCGTGATGCCGCGGGCCGTATCGTCGAAAACCGCACTCCGACCATGAGCCTCGAGCATGCCGATATCGTCACTGATCACATAGCCGACGGAGAACAGCGCTACGGCCACACCCGTCATGATCAGGTGCATGCGATAAAGTTCAAGCGATCGCCGGAAGCATCGTCTCACGACACCGATAATGCCGCTTTGGGGGAGTTTCGGATAATAGACGAGAGCAACCGACAGGCCGGAGATGAAGACGAAAGCCTCTGCCGCATCAGAGAAACCGTAATTGCGCGGGGTCAGGTGCTCGAGAATGTTGCCCGGAACATGATTGACAAAGATGATGACGAGGACGAGCCCGCGCCAGAAATCGATCAAAGTATTGCGGCCTCCCGAGGCGTGCATTCCCAACCCTCGCGGTTTTTGAATAGCGGCAGAACGCCGGAAAACGGCGGCGGGATCCGATCACCGTCATCAACTCTTTGAGACGGATTCGGCCTTTGGACCGGTATTCCAAATCAAGCTTGGCGAGGCAAGCGTGACAGACTACCGCGCAGGGCATTTCAGCCCTACGCGGGGAGCGTTGAGATTTCAGGAACGCTCGATCCGTTGCGGGCGCAGGGGCGCTTCGTCCGCCGTCACAGCGGAATGTTGTCGTGCTTCTTCCAGGGCCGCTCGCTCTCCTTGTGGCGCAGCATCGCCAGCGCACGGGCGATCCGCCGCCGCGTCGAATGCGGCATGATCACCTCGTCGATGTAGCCGCGCTCGGCCGCCACGAAGGGCGACATGAAGCGGTCTTCGTATTCCTTGGTGCGCGCTGCGATCTTGTCCGCGTCGCCGATATCCTGCCGGAAGATGATTTCCACCGCGCCCTTGGCACCCATCACGGCGATCTGCGCGGTCGGCCAGGCGTAGTTGACGTCGCCGCCGATATGTTTCGACGCCATCACGTCATAGGCGCCGCCGAAGGCTTTCCGCGTGATCACGGTGACCAGCGGCACGGTCGCTTCCGAATAGGCAAACAGCAGCTTGGCGCCGTGCTTGATGAGGCCGCCATATTCCTGTGCCGTACCCGGCAGGAAGCCCGGCACGTCCTCGAAGGTGACGATCGGGATGTTGAAGGCATCGCAGAAGCGCACGAAGCGCGCGGCCTTGCGGGACCCGTCCGAGTCGAGCACGCCCGCCAGCACCATCGGCTGGTTGGCGACGAACCCGACTGTGCGACCCTCCACGCGCCCGAAGCCGGTGATGATGTTTTTCGCGTAAGATTCCTGGATCTCGAAGAAGTCACCCTCGTCCACGACCTTCAGGATCAGCTCCTTCATGTCGTAGGGCTTGTTCGGGTTGTCCGGGATCAGGGTGTCGAGGCTGTCGTCGGTGCGGTTCGGGTCGTCGAAGCTCGGGATCTCCGGCACGCCGTCCATGTTGTTGGCGGGCAGGAAGTCGATGAGGCGACGCACCTGCAGGAGCGCCTCCACGTCGTTGTCGTAGGCGCCATCGGCCACCGACGATTTGGTGGTGTGGACCTTGGCGCCGCCGAGTTCTTCCGAGGTCACGGTCTCGTTGGTGACGGTCTTGACCACGTCCGGGCCGGTGACGAACATGTAGGAGCGGTCGCGCACCATGAAGATGAAATCGGTCATGGCGGGCGAATAGACGTCGCCGCCGGCGCAGGGCCCCATGATCACCGAGATCTGCGGAATGACGCCTGAGGCGATCACGTTGCGCTTGAACACCTCGCCGTAGCCGCCGAGCGCCGCCACGCCCTCCTGGATGCGGGCGCCGCCGGCATCGAACAGGCCCACGATGGGCGCACGCATCTTGAGCGCCATGTCCTGGATCTTGATGATCTTCTGGGCGTGCGCCTCGGACAGCGAGCCGCCGAAGACGGTGAAGTCCTTGGCGAAGACGAAGACGGTGCGGCCATTGACGGTGCCCCAGCCGGTGACGACGCCGTCGCCCGGGATCTTGACCTTCTCCATGCCGAAATCGGTGGAGCGGTGCTCGACGAACATGTCGAACTCTTCGAAGGAGCCCCTGTCGAGCAGGAGCTCGATGCGCTCGCGGGCGGTGAGCTTGCCCCGGCCGTGCTGCGCCTCGATGCGCTTCTCGCCGCCGCCGAGGCGAGCCTGGGCGCGCCGCTCTTCAAGCCGTTCAAGCATGTCTTTCATCGGGAATCCCTGGATGCGGGGGAATGTTTCTCCCCGCTTAGCACAGCCGTGCGAGGCTCAAAATCCCACTATCGGCGTGGGCCTAGCGTCATTTCACGGCCCTTGGCCGAAATAAGCGGAGCCAGGCCGCACGCCGGCTTATAGACCGGCCAGACGATAAACGGTCGAGGCCGCCTTGAAATCGGCCTCGCGCCGGCGGCGACGCTCCATGGCCTCGTAGTCCTCGCCCCAGACGCTCTCCTGATAGAGCTCGTCCACATGGGCGGCGGCCCAGGCCTGGTCAGCGTCCATCCGCTGTGCCGCGTGGGCGAGCGCGATGAGCACAGAGCCGGAGAGCGTGGTCATCACATGCAGGGCGGCGAGCGCAAAGGGAGACCGGATCTGCTCGATCGCACCGCGGATGGCAGCAACGGCCTCGTCGGGCTGGGTCACGTGCATGACGCCCTCGCCCAGGACGAAACGGGCACCGTGGGCGCCCTTCGCCCAGTCGAGAACCGGGCTCCAGGCATCGTCCTGGGATTTGGCCAGCCGTTCGGGCTCGCCGGCGCGGTAATAGACCAGATCGGATCCTGCATAGCGGACGAGGTCGTCCACAACCTCCGCCCGCCGGGGCGCAACGCCGTCGATGGCGGAATTGACGATCCGGGTGATCGGCATGGTCGAGGGATCGATCTCGCCCCCCTGCCCCCGCCACTCCTCCGCCATCGCCTCGGCGAGACCTCGTGTCGGCACGGCCAGGATCTGCTTGCCCGGGGTCTTGGCGGTGCGCCCGTCCAGGGTCAGAAGGAACTGGCCGCCCCGTTCCTCGATGCCGGCTTCCTTGTAGAAGCGCTTCGGCAGCGTTGGCTTCATGCCGGCCTGGGCCGCGCGCATCGGGTTCGGTTCCTCTTCCGACGGGAACCAGTCGCGTGAATCTGTCATGGGCGTGAAATAGGAGCTCAGGCGGAAATCTTCGAGGGCGAATCCAGGAATTCGCGCAGGACGGCCTCAAGCTCGGCATAGGAATGGACGATGGGGCCTGCTCCCGCCTCTGCCAGAGCGGCTACGGGCTGGAAGCCCCAGGAGACGCCCACCGGCAGCACCCCGGCAGCGCGGGCCATGCCCATGTCGAAGCTCGAATCACCCACCATGACCGTATCGTGGGGACCAGCCCCGGTCTCCTTCATCGCCTGCAGGATCATGCCCGGATGAGGCTTGGAGGGCGCATCGTCGGCGGTCTGGATCACGGAAAAGGTGTCATGCCAGCTGTGCCGATCGAGCAGGTGGGCAACGCCGCGCCGGGATTTGCCGGTCGCAATCCCGAGCAGCACATCCTCACGGCTGTCGAGCCAGTCGAGGCAGCGCTCCACACCGGGAAAAAGCGGCTCCGCATTCGCCGGGTCCTGGCGCAGGGTGTGGAAGGCGTCCTTGTAAGCCTCGACCAAGCGTTCGATAGGGCCTTTCGGCCCCACAAGAACCGTGAAGGCCTCCACCAGGGACAGACCGACGATGGAGAGCGAACGCTCCCGGCTCGGCGCCTCCAGCCCACAGGCCGCAAAGGCCATCCGCTGGGCGGCGACGATGACGTTCTGGCTGTCGATCAGCGTGCCGTCGACATCGAAGAGAACAAGCTTCAAGGGTCTTTCCCGATCAGATGAAGATGCCAGCGGCCTAGCTCGAGGGCTTGTCGGCGTGGCACAGCTGCGGCGTATTCATATTCCAGTTGCCGCACTTGTCGCAGGCCGTTGCGAGCAGGCCGAGACCGATGACGGCGGTGACGCGGATGATGCGCTTCATGTGGGAGCCCCCTTTTGGGCGGGCACCTTATTCAATAATCCATGGCTCTGCCAGAAGACGTTTCCAGGAAACAATTGCCTGTGCCCGGTTTTTTCCTGACAGCGTTCTATATTCGCGCCTAGACCAACGGCGGGATAGGGATTGTCCGGGAAATGGGTCAAGAAGAGTAAATGATGACGCCTGCGCCCATGGACTGGGCCGTTCTGCTGCAGAGACTTGCGGAATTGGAACGCGAAAATCGAGAGCTGCGGGCTCGTCTTCGTGGGCAGAGCCCCGGCTACGTTGCCGCCAATATGCCCGACCATGCCAGCGAGTTGCAGCTCAAACAGATCGCCGATCATCTGCCGGCCCTTATTGCCTATGTGGACGCCGATCAGCGCTACCGGTTCAACAATCAAGCCTATGAGAGCTGGATCGGACAGACTCCGGAAAGCCTTTACGGCGTTCATCTGCGGGATGCCGTCGGCGCGCCTGCCTATGAACGGGTGAGACCCTACATCGAAGCCGCCTTGGCCGGTGAGCGGACTGGTCATGAATGGTGGGCGCCCTTTGGCACGGGCATACGCTACGTCAAATCGGACTACATCCCCGATCTTGATGAAGACGGCCGCGTCATAGGGTTTTACGTACTCGCCGCCGATCTCACCGAGACCAAGCGGTCACAGGCGGCCCTGGCCGAAAGCGAGGCCCGTCTGCGCCTCGCGATCGACGCCGGACACATGGCCGTCTGGGAAGTCGAGACGGCCACGGACACGTTGACCGTCTCACCGGAGTTGAAGCGCCTTCTCGGTCTTTCGCCGGAGGCAACCCTGTCCACCGAGGACATCAGGGCCCGCTACGTCCCGGGTGATCGTGAACGCCTCCGAACAACCGTTGCCGAGGCCCTTGCTCGAGGGGATCGGCACGTGGAAACCGAGCTGCGGGTCGTCTGGCCGGATGGCTCCATCCACTGGCTCCTGCTCCGGGCGGAGATGCAGGACGTCAAGGACGGCATACCGGCGCGAACCCTGGGTGTGGCGCTCGACATCACGGAGATGAAGAAGGCCGAGGAACACCAGCAGCTTCTCATCAACGAGCTCAATCATCGCGTGAAGAACACCCTGGCGACCGTGCAATCCATCGCCTCCCAGAGCCTGCGCAATGCAGAGACGACCGGCGAAGCGCTCGTCGCGGTCGAGGGGCGTCTGTTCGCCCTGTCCCGCGCCCATGACGTGCTGACCCGCGAGAACTGGGATGGGGCCTATCTCCGCGAGGTCGTTCAGGAAGCCATCGCGCCCTTCCAAGGCCATGGACACAGTCGCTTCGATTGTCGCGGCCAGGATCTGCGCCTGCCGCCCCGCATTGCCCTTGCCATCGCCATGGCGCTCCAGGAACTCGGCACCAACGCGGTCAAATATGGTGCCCTGTCCAACTCGACGGGGCGGATCGCGATCGGCTGGTCGATCGCGGAGCAAGGCGGTGGAACGAGGCTGGAGCTGATCTGGAAGGAGACAGGCGGCCCTCCCGTCGTCGAACCGAGCCGCAGAGGCTTCGGCACGCGGCTGATCGAGCGCAGCCTGGCTCAGGAACTCCACGGAGATGTCGCCATCACCTTCGAGCCGGCCGGCGTCGTCTGCACGATCCGTGCGCCGCTAGACGACGACGGCGACGTGAAGCGGGAAGCCTCCAGCGCCTGAAGGCAGAACCGAATCCTGATATCCGACGGCCCGTTCAGGCGGCCAGTCTCGTCTCCTGCTTCGCGACGATCTGGCGAACTTCGTCACCCTCGATCGTTTCGTGCTCCAGAAGGGCCTTGGTCAAGGCATCGAGCGCATTGCGGTTGTCTTCGATACAGGCCTTGGCGGCCGCATACATCTCGTCGATGATGCGGCGGATTTCCTGCTCGACCTCGCGCGGAAGGCTATCGCCGGAGCGTGCCACGCGGACCATGCCGATGGCCGGGCTCATGCCCCATTCGGTCACCATCTTGGTCACGATGTTGGTGGCGTGGGCGATGTCGCTGGCGGCACCCGTCGTGACCTTCTTCGGACCGAACACGACCTCCTCGGCAGCCCGGCCGCCCATGGCGACGATCAGGTCCGCCTCCAGCTTCTCCACCGGAATGCAGAACCGGTCATGATCGGGCAGCCGCATCACGAGTCCCAGCGCTTGGCCGTGGGGAATGATGGTGGCGCTGTGCACCTTGTCGGAGGCCGGCAGCAGGCAGGCGCAGAGCGCATGGCCCGCCTCGTGGACGGCAACAAGCCTGCGCTCCTCGTCCGAAATCACGAGGGAGCGCCGCTCGAGACCCATGATGATCTTGTTGCGGGCAGCTTCCAGATGATCATGCGCAACCTCTTCGAGGCCTGCGCGAGCCGCGAAGATCGCGGCCTCGTTCAGGAGATTGCCGAGGTCGGCACCCGAGAAGCCGGGCGTGCCCTTGGCGATCGAGGCGAGGCTCACCCCGGCGGCAAGCTTCACGTTGCGGGCATGAACATTGAGGATCGCCTCGCGGCCCCCGATATCGGGCAGCCCGATATGGACCTGACGGTCGAAGCGGCCGGGGCGCAGGAGGGCCGGATCGAGCACGTCGACGCGGTTCGTCGCGCCGATGACGATCACGCCCGCCGTGGTGTTGAACCCGTCCATCTCGACCAGGAGCTGGTTCAAAGTCGACTCGAATTCTCGGTCGGCCGCCGATCCGCCGCCGCCGCGCATACGACCGATGGCGTCGATCTCATCGATGAAGATCAGGCACGGCGCCTTCTTGCGGGCCTGCTCGAAGAGCTTGGACACCCGGCCCTTGGCTATGCCGATCAGGGGTGCCGAGAAGTCGCTGCCCGACACCGCCATGAAGGAGACACCTGCCTCGCCGGCCAGCGCCTTGGCGATCAGGGTCTTGCCCGTTCCAGGCGGCCCGACCATCAGGAGGCCGCGGGGGATGCGGGCGCCCACCTTCGTGAAGGCCTCGGAGTCGCGCAGGAACGAGATGACCTCCTGCAGCTCGACCTTGGCCTCTTCCTGGCCGGCCACATCGTCGAAGCGGTTGGGGATGCTCCGGATCACAC
The DNA here is from genome assembly GCF_018383585.1 of Microvirga sp. 3-52. Taxonomy (GTDB): domain Bacteria; phylum Pseudomonadota; class Alphaproteobacteria; order Rhizobiales; family Beijerinckiaceae; genus Microvirga. Next base: position 22,542 of record NZ_JAHAMK010000029.1, on the reverse strand, counting down.
GAGGCCAGCGCGACGTCGGCTTGAAATCGGTCTGGATCGCCAGCATGACGAGCACGGCCGCGACCAGTACGAGCGGCACCAAGATGCTGGCCAGATGGGCCGCATCGAAGCCCGGCTTCTTGAAATCCACCTCTGCGCCGGACGCGGTGATCCGCTCGATATAGTCGGCGCTCACGAGGCCATTGGGCATGCGCACGAAAACGTTCCTGCCCGCCGTCGAGACGGAGAGGCCGCCATTCTCGATCAGGACTTTCTGGACCTTCCTGTCGGCCAAGTCTCGGGTGAACTCGGAATAGCTGATCTCGAGAGCAGGCTCGGCCACCAGCCGGGGACCGACGAACACGGCGGCGGCAATGACAAGAGCAAGGATTGCGGCCAAAACAGCCACGCTTTTCTTGGCCAGAACCCTTCTAGCTTTTTCGAGAACGTTGGTCACAGGCGGCGCCCCCATAGCGCAGTATGAAGTTTTTTGGAGGAGCCGCTGTTTAGTCTATTTTGACGCAGACCGCAGTACGGCGAATGGGCACACCCACCGAACGGAGGGAATTCGCTTCAGGTCAGAAGATCGCTGTATTCCTTGTGACGGCGGATCCAGGTCCTGGCATAGCCGCAAAGGGGTGTGATCGACCGCCCTTCCGAGCGCGCGATCTCGGCGACACCGCGCATCAGCTCGCCCGCGGCGCCGGTGCCGCGCAGAGGAACGGCAGCCTCCACATGCCGGATCACGAGATCGGAACCGCGCCGTTCATAATTGGCGAAGGCAATCTGCCCGTCTCGCTCCAGTTCGAATCGATGTCGGTCGACGTTGTCGCGAACAGTGCTGCTCATGCTTCAACTCACGTTACAGAACCTGTCCGAGACCAACGTGATCCGGCCAGCGGCGTTCCGCAAACCGCCACGCTCAGAATGATCGAGGAACAATGCCAACCAAGACTGGTTTCGGAACGGAACCATTGAGAGGCCTGTGGCATGCCGACTGTGTTCCTGGATTGCGACGGTGTCCTGGCCGACTTCGACAGAGGTGCGGCCCACATCTTCGGCATGCCTCCGGCCGAATACGAACGCCGGTTCGGCCTGAAACGCTTCTGGTCGGAGATTGCCGCCGCCCCAGACTTCTTCAACACCCTCGAGCCTCTCCCCGATGCCATGGACCTGTTCGAAGCCGTTCGCCACGTCAATCCTGTCATCCTGACCGGATTGCCACGCGGGAACTGGGCTGAGCCGCAGAAGCGGCGCTGGGCCGAGCGGCACTTTCCCGGCATCAAGGTGATCACCACATCGGCCGCCCTGAAGCGCGAACATTGCCATCCCGGAGACGCCTTGGTGGATGACCGGGAGAAGTATCGCCATCTCTGGGAAGGCGCAGGTGGCGTCTTCATCCATCATCGAGATGCAGCCACCTCGATCAAGCGGCTGCGGGAACACGGCTTTATCTGAGCCTCACATCCTCAAGCCGACGCCAGTCGCGACTCCAGCCTGGCCTTCGCCGCAGGCCATTCCTCCCGGACGATGCTGTAGACTGCCGTGTCGCGGATATGCCCGTCAGGCATGATCATGTGCTGACGCAGGATCCCGTCAAGCTTGGCGCCCAGGCGTTCGATGGCGGCGCGGGACTGGTCGTTGCGGGCGTGCGTGCGGATTTCGACTGCAAGGCAGCCCAGGACCTCGAAGGCGTGCCGCAGCATGAGGAACTTCGCGTGCGTGTTGACGAAGGTCCGCTGCCAGGACTTGGCGATCCAGGTGGTGCCGATCTCGACCCGGTGATTGGCGGCATCGATGTTCATGTAGCGCGTCGAGCCGACGACCCGGTTACCGTCGTTGACCACCGTTGCGAAAGGGAGAGCAAGACCTGCAGCCTGAAGCTCCAGGGCCTTCTGCACGTAAGCCTCGAACTCCTCGGGCCGGGGCACCGTCGTGGTCTTCTTCTCCCACAATTCGCCGTCGCTAGCGGCGACGCCGAGAGCCGGCACATCGGCAAGGCTCAGCGGACGCAGGGTCAAACGGTCGGTGGCGAGGGTGACGGGCTCGACGTGCAGCATGGAGGGTGTGCCTTTTGCGGTCTGCCGCTTTGTCCCCGATTCAGGAACAGCCTGCAATGGCCAAGGCACCATCAGGAGGCGGATAGGCCTCCTGACGTGGTCATGTTCGTGCAATGACGCTCAGCTCAGCAGGTAGACGATGCCTGGCAGGCTCACGGCCAGTGCCGCCAGAACCCAGGCGCCGACGGCCGATTGCCAGGCGACGTTGCCTGTCGCGTTCCGCAACCTTTGAGCGCAGGTCATGGCCTCCATCGTGCGTCCGCTCAGGCATGAGCAAAGGGCATAATGGGCCTGACCGTCCGACAGGGCGAAGTACCGCATGGCATCGCCGAGCCGGTCGCTCGCCAACCCGTCCGCGCGCAGGACCGGATCGTCATAGGCGACCGTCAGCGGCGAGTTGTCCTCGCGGACCAGGGCGCGCTCCGCCGGCGGCTTGTACTCGATTTCACCAAGGGAGTTCAGGCGGCGCTTGGGATCCCGCTCGAGCAGGTCGATCCAACGATGAAGTCGTTCCTCGCGAGACAGGGGTCTCGGCTGAACGTCGGCTACGCTACGGAGCTGATCAAGAGGCTTGTGTTCCATCGATCTCCTCCTTGCCTGGAGCATCGGACCCAGAAGTGGACATCACTTCTGAGATCCATCCGATGCTGCTCGCCATGCGCGGCGAAAGTGCGACAGGGCGAAGGATCGAAGGAGGTAGAAACGCTACTCTTCAGGCGCTTCGACAATGGGATCGTAGCGGCTCGTATCGAGCCCGAGGAGGTTGAAGCTCTGCTGCATGTGAGGCGGCAGTGGCGCGGTCACGTCGACGGGCTTTCCCGTCCTCGGATGGGCGATGACGATGCGGCGCGCCAGGAGATGCAGCTTGTTCTGAATGCCGCCGGGCAGTTCCCAGTTTTCGATGTCGAAATATTTCGGATCGCCGACGATGGGGTGGCCGATATGAGCCGTGTGGGCGCGCAGCTGGTGCGTGCGTCCGGTGACGGGCTTCAGCGACAGCCAGGCAAGCTTCTGTGCGGCCGTATCGACCACCGCGTAATAGGTCAGCGCATGGCTGGCGCCCTCGTCGCCGTGCTGGGCCACGCGCATGCGGGAATCGCCTTCGTCGCCTTCCTTGGCGAGATAGGTCGAGACACGGCCCTGCCGGACACGCGGCACGCCGGCGACGAGCGCCCAATAGATCTTGCGCGTGGTGCGCGCGCGGAAGGATTTTGCCATGGTGGACGCGGCAAACCGCGTCTTGGCGATGACGAGGCAGCCGGCCGTGTCCTTGTCGAGGCGGTGCACGAGGCGCGGCTTCTGCCCCTCGTCGTCCTTGAGCGCCTCGAGCAGTCCGTCCACATGCCGCTTGGTGCCCGATCCGCCCTGAACGGCGAGGCCCATGGGCTTGTTGATGATGAGAACGTCCTTGTCCTCATAAAGGGTGATTGATTTCAGGAAGTCGCGATCGTCCTGGTCCTTGGCAGAACTGCGGGAAACGGGCCTCGGCTGATCGAGCTTCAAGGGCGGAATGCGGACCTTCTGGCCCGCAACCAGCCGGTCGTTCGGCTGCGCCCGCTTGCCGTCGATGCGCAGCTCGCCTTTACGGACGATACGCTGAATGTGCGTGAAGGCGAGCTGCGGGAAACGAGCGACGAGGAAACGGTCGACGCGCATGTCGGCTTCGTCGGGCTCGACCACAAGGGTCTGCACTCCCGTTGCCAGGACCTCCTGGGCTGCCGCCTTGGCCTGCGCCCGCGTCGGCTGGCGCGGAGCCTCCGCAGCCGCAGGCTTTGCCTGCTTCGGCCGCGCCGCCGGCGTCTCGCGCAAAGCCGATGCCGCGCGCGTCTTGCCCGCAGCCGATTTCAAGTCGCCCTGCTTGGCCGAAGGAGCCTTGGCCGAAGGAGCCTTGCGTGCCGGCTTGTCCTCGCGCGTGCGAAAACCCTGCCGGGCACCCGAGCGCCCGCCACGGGCACCATTCTGTCCTGAACCGCTTTTTCTCATGAGACAGTGGGTACCAGAGCGCCGCGCAGGCGGCAATCGAGGTTTAAGCCGTGATCGCCCGGGCAAGGCAGAGCCCGGCGACCAATCCGGCAATGGAGAGAAGGACCGAAGCAGCCACATAGGTTGCGGCAAGCCCGCCCTGCCCCCGCTCCCAGATCAGCACCGCATCGAGGGAAAAGGCCGAGAAGGTCGTGAACCCGCCGAGGATCCCGGTGGTGAGGAAGAGCCGCAGGGACTGGCTCCACGCCTCGCCCGCCTTGGAGGCAAGCCATCCGGCAATGGCTCCCATGATCAACGAGCCCACCACATTCACCGTGGGCGTTCCCCACGGAAAGGCCGTTCCGCACATGCGGGCGCAGCCGACATTCACCCCATGGCGGAGAGCACCGCCGATCCCGGCGCCGAGGAAGACCAGGAGATAGGACTTCATGGATTATCCCTGCTCGTCCTCGCCACGCCGATCACGCCGCAGCCTCTCCCACCAATCCAGCCGCTTCCTGATCTCTCGCTCGAACCCGCGGTCCACCGGCTCGTAGAACTCCTGCCGACCCAGCTTCTCGGGCCAGTAATCCTGGCCCGAGAAGGCATCGGGCTCGTCATGGTCGTAAGCATAGCTCTCGCCGTAGCCGATCTGCTTCATGAGCTTGGTCGGTGCGTTCAGGATCGTCTTCGGCGGCATCAGGGAGCCGTGCTCCTTCGCCACTCGCGTGGCGGCCTTGTAGGCGGTGTAGAGCGCATTCGATTTGGGCGCGGTGGCGAGATAGACGGCGGCCTGAGCAAGGGCGAGTTCCCCCTCCGGCGAGCCGAGGAAGTCGAAGGCGTCCTTGGCCGCATTGGCGATGACGAGCGCCTGCGGATCGGCCATGCCGATATCCTCCACTGCCGCCCGCACCAGCCGGCGGGCGATGAAGAGCCGGTCTTCGCCCGCGTCCAACATGCGGGTCAGGTAATAGAGCGCCGCATCCGGATCGGACCCGCGGATGGTTTTATGCAGGGCGGAGATGAGGTTGTAATGGCCCTCCTGCCCCTTGTCATAGATGGGCGCGCGCCGCTGGATGATCTCCTGCAACTGCTCCGCATCGAAAACCTCGTCGGGCTTGGCCGAGCGCCAGACCTCTTCGGCGAGCGTCAGGACCGCTCGTCCGTCGCCATCCGCCATGCGCACGAGGGACGCCCTCGCCTCCTCTTCGAGCGGCAGGCTTTTCCCAGTGATCTCCTCGGCGCGAGCCAGGATCTGCCCAATGGCCGACTCGTCAAGTGACTTGAAGAGCAGCACGCGGGCACGTGAGAGAAGCGCGGCATTCAATTCGAAGGACGGATTTTCCGTGGTAGCGCCTACCAGAGTGATGGTGCCGTCTTCCATGACCGGCAGGAAGGCGTCGAGCTGGGCGCGATTGAAGCGATGGATCTCGTCGACGAAGAGCAGCGTGCCCTTGCCGATCGAGCGGCGATGGCGAGCCGCCTCGAAGACCTTCTTGAGATCCGCCACGCCTGAGAAGATTGCCGAGATCTGCTCGAAGTGAAGATCCGTCTCGTGCGCGAGCAGACGCGCGACGGTGGTCTTGCCGGTGCCGGGCGGACCCCAGAAGATCAGAGACCCTAAGGTCTTGGACGCGATGAGCCGGGTCAGGATGCCGTCCGTCCCGACGAGGTGGTCCTGGCCGACAACTTCGGACAGTTGAGTGGGCCGCATCCTGTCAGCCAGTGGGCGGGGCGCGTTCTGGTCGAGGCCGGCAGATGAAAACAGGTCGCTCATGGATCTCTGGAACTCAAGCGCGCATAGACATCAGGGTCCAGCCGAACCATCAGTCTCTCAGGATTTTCAGGGGCTTTGAAGCCGAACGGTTCATAAAGCCTGTGGGCATCCCGCGTCACCAGCATCCAGCGCCGGAGGAGCTGAAGGTCCGGATGCTCCATGGCCGCCTGGACCAGGCCTTTTCCGGCCCCTTGCCCCCTCACGGACGGGCAGACGAAGACATCGCACAGGTAAGCAAAGGTGGCCCGGTCGGTGACGACCCGGGCGAAGCCGCGCAGATCCCCGGCGGCATCGTGCAGGCAGAAACACAGAGAGTGCCGGACGGAGCGCTCGAAGATGTCCCGTGGGAGGCCCTTTGCCCAGTAGCTCTCTGCTGAAATCCAGCGATGGGCGGTCTCGATATCCCTCGGCGACAGCTCGTTCGAAATGCTCCAGGCGCTCACCGACCGAGCACCGTGGTGAAGACCCTTCCACCCCGGCTGACGGTGATCTCCCAATAGCCGCGGTTCCGGTCGATGACGCGCTCCGCGTCTTTCGTGGACGCCAGACGCTCGCCGTTGATGGCGACAATCTGATCGCCTTTCTCGAAGCCCACGCTGGCGGCGACGCTGCGCTCGTCCAGGTCCGCGACGACCACCCCGTCATCCGCGATATCGATCTGCAGCTCGTCGGCGACCGCGGGCGACATGTTCACCAGCGTCGCACCGGCGAACGGCGTCCGGGTCCGGCCGCGGACCGGATCCCGCGGCGGGTTCTCCGGCGGGGGCATCAGCTTGACCTGAATGGTCGTCTGCTTGCCGCCCCGAAGCACGGTGAGAGGAGCCTGTCCCTGCGTCCCCTTCAGTGTAAAGCGATAGCCGAAGGAATCCGGGTTATCGACCGGCTGCCCGTCGACCGACAGGATCGCATCGCCCCGCTTGAGGCCGGCCTCCGCCGCCGGTCCCTTGTCGTAGACCGCCGTCACCAGAACGCCCGTCGGGCGCTCCAGGCCAAGGCCGCTGGCGATGTCGCCGTCTACCGGCTGAAGGCGCGCGCCCAGCCAAGGCCGGACCACATTCTTCGCACCGCCCCGGGCCGAGTTCAGCACCACCCTGACCATGCTCGAGGGAACGGCGAAGCCGATGCCGATGCTGCCTCCGGACCGGGAGTAGATCGCCGTGTTGATGCCGACCACGCGGCCGTTCATGTCGATGAGGGCACCGCCCGAATTGCCCGGATTGATGGCCGCATCGGTCTGGATGAAGAACTGGTAGTCGGAGATTCCGACCTGGGTGCGGGCCAGGGCCGAAACGATGCCCTGCGTGACCGTCTGGCCGACGCCGAAGGGATTGCCGATGGCAAGCACGAGGTCGCCGACCTGCAGGGACTCGGAATCGCCGAGTTCGACCGCCTGGAGGTTGGAAGCGTCCTTCAGCTTCAGCACCGCGATGTCTGTGCGTGGGTCGCGCAGCAGGATGTCAGCGGCGAATTCGCGTCGGTCGGCGAGGGCAACCTTCACCTCGTTCATGTTCTCGATCACGTGGTTGTTCGTGATCACGAGGCCGGAGGGATCGACGATGACGCCGGAGCCGAGGGAGCTCTGGGACCGCCCGCGGGGCACCCCCGGGGCATTGTCGCCGAAGAAGCGCCGGAAATACTCTTCCATGGCGGCGTTCTGCCGGCGCTCCGAGCGAGTGGCATAGACGTTGACGACGGATCCCGCTGTCTGGCGCACGACAGGCGCGAAGGAGAGCTGGACCTGCGCCTTGCTGTCCGGGACGACGCGCTGGGTCTGAGCCTGTGCTCCCGCCGCTCCGAGAGCCAACAGGGCAGCGGCCAATGACAGGCGAAACGGCGAAAAGCGCATAATCGGCGAATCCTTTGTTCAGCGACGTCTTTCGATAAAACGCAGAACCCGAAATACCAAGTTCCGCAGCGTTAGGTCCGCCGACCGTTTCAAACAAAAAGGGCGGCCCGAAGACCGCCCTGGATGAAACCCTTAGAGCCGAGAGCCTCGGAGCCGAGAGCTTACTCGGCTGCCTCGACGAGCTCGTCCTTCATGGTCGGGCCCGAATCCCGGCCGCGCGCATCGACATCACGGTCGACGAACTCGATCACGGCCAGCGGGGCGTTGTCGCCATAACGGAAGCCGGCCTTGAGGACGCGGGTATAGCCGCCGTTGCGGTCCTGGTAGCGCTTGCCCAGCACGTCGAAGAGCTTCTTGACCATCGTCTCGTCGCGCAGTTTGGACATGGCCTGGCGGCGGGCATGCAGGTCACCGCGCTTGCCGAGGGTGATCAGCTTCTCGACGACCGGACGCAGGTCCTTCGCCTTCGGCAGGGTCGTGACGATCTGCTCGTGCTTGATCAGCGCAGCCGCCATATTGGCGAACATGGCCTTGCGGTGTTCTGTCGTGCGGTTGAAGCGACGACCACTGAATCCGTGACGCATTGGCTTTCTCCTTGATTTTACGGCCGCCGTGCCAAGGTACGGCCGTCTCTCTTATGATCCCCTGTTGGCGGGGGGGGGCAGGTTTGAAGCCGACTTCCGAATGAAAGGCGGCTTCAACAAACTCAGTAGTGCTCTTCGAAGCGCTTCGCGAGGTCTTCGATGTTCTCCGGCGGCCAGCCCGGCACGTCCATGCCGAGGTGCAGGCCCATGCCGGCGAGAACTTCCTTGATCTCGTTGAGCGACTTGCGGCCGAAGTTCGGGGTGCGGAGCATTTCCGCCTCGGACTTCTGGATGAGGTCACCGATATAGACGATGTTGTCGTTCTTCAGGCAGTTGGCCGAACGGACCGACAGCTCGAGCTCGTCCACCTTCTTGAGGAGCGCCGGGTTGAACGGCAGCTGCGGCGCGGCAGCGGCAGCCTCTTCCTTACGCGGCTCTTCGAAGTTGACGAAGACCTGGAGCTGGTCCTGCAGGATGCGGGCGGCATAGGCCACGGCATCCTCAGGCGTCACGGCACCGTTGGTCTCGACCGTCATGATCAGCTTGTCGTAGTCGAGAATCTGACCCTCGCGGGTGTTCTCGATGCGATAGGAGACCTTCTTCACCGGGCTGTAGAGCGAATCGACCGGGATCAGGCCGATCGGGGCGTCCTCGGTGCGGTTGCGCTCGGCGGGAACGTAACCCTTGCCGGTATCGACCGTGAACTCCATGCGGATCTCGGCGCCCTCGTCGAGGGTGCAGAGCACGAGCTCGGGGTTCAGGATCTGCACGTCGCCGACCGTGTTGATGTCGCCAGCGGTGACGGCGCCCGGGCCGGTCTTGCGGAGCGTCATGCGCTTCGCGCCCTCGCTCTGCATCTTGATGGCGATCGTCTTCACGTTGAGGACGATGTCGGTCACGTCCTCGCGGACGCCCGGGATGGACGAGAACTCGTGCAGCACGCCGTCGATATGGACCGCCGTCACTGCCGCGCCCTGGAGCGACGACAGGAGGACCCGGCGCAGCGAGTTGCCGAGCGTCGTGCCGAAGCCACGCTCGAGCGGCTCCGCAACGACCGTCGCAATACGCTTCGGATCATCGCCGGGGGCAACTTCAAGCTTGTTCGGCTTAATCAGCTCTTGCCAATTCTTTTGGATCACAACCACACCTCATGAGGTACGGCTTGAAGGGAGGTTTTGGACCAGCCCTTTAAACCGGAACGCGCGTGGGTGGAGACCCACGCGCCGGATAACCTTAGACGCGGCGACGCTTGCGCGGGCGGCAGCCATTGTGCGGGATCGGCGTCACGTCACGGATCGAAGTGACAGTGAAGCCGGCCGACTGAAGGGCACGCAGAGCAGACTCACGGCCGGAGCCGGGACCCGACACCTCGACCTCGAGGGTGCGCATTCCGTGCTCCGAAGCCTTGCGGGCCGCATCTTCAGCGGCGATCTGCGCCGCATACGGGGTCGACTTACGCGAACCCTTGAAACCCATGGCGCCAGCCGAGGACCAGGAGATCGTGTTGCCCTGGGCATCGGTGATGGTGATCATGGTGTTGTTGAACGAGGCGTTCACATGCGCCACGCCGGAAACGATGTTCTTGCGTTCGCGGCGGCGGACGCGGGTAGCTTCTTTAGCCATTCCAAAGATCCTTCAAGCGCGCCCGTCGTTCCAGGCGCTCGGGAGTTTCAACTTTGTCATGGCCGGACTTGCCCCGGCCATGGTGTTCGAATTCTGGCGCCGGACTCGGCACAAGCTTCCCGGGTCAGGCCCGGGGATGATCTTGGGCGGCAGACCGCCCTACGATCACTTCTTCTTGCCGGCGATCGGCTTGGACTTGCCCTTGCGGGTGCGAGCGTTCGTGTGGGTGCGCTGGCCGCGGACGGGCAGGCTGCGGCGATGGCGCAGGCCACGGTAAGCGGCGAGATCCATCAGGCGCTTGATGTTCATGGACACTTCGCGGCGCAGATCGCCTTCCACGATGTAGTCGCGGTCGATCGTCTCGCGGATGGCCAGAACCTCGGCGTCGGTCAGCTGGTTCACGCGGCGCTCGGCCGGGATGTTGACCTTCTCGACGATCTCCTGGGCCTTCTTGGGGCCAATGCCGTGGATATACTGAAGCGCAATCACTACGCGCTTGGCGGTCGGGATATTGACGCCTGCAATACGGGCCATCGTCCATCTCCATGTAGGAAGCAAATGCTTCGGGTTTTGGTTATCGCGCGTCCGGTGGAGGCCGGCCCCTGCGCGGGCTTATGCGAAACACAACAATCCAGAGCGGCCTCTCATGAAGCCCTCTGGATATGCAGGTTCTTGTGCAAGAGCTTGCCCCTAACGGAAATTAACCCGTCCGTCAAGTCCCCTGCCCTTCAGCGACCCAGGATTCCCCTGACCGCCTCAGTCACATCATCGATGGGCTTCATGCCATCGACCGTCTTCAACATGCCCTTGCTCTCGTAATAGGCCGAAAGCGGGGCCGTTTGTTTTCGATAGGCCTCGAGCCGGGTCTTGAACACGTCGGGATTGTCGTCCTTGCGGACCGGCTCACCGCGGGCTTCGGTTTCCTGAGCCCGCTTAACGATACGGTCAACCAGCTCGGCCTCGTTCACCTTGAACTCGATGACCGCATCCAGCTTGATGCCCTTGGCCGCCAGCATGGCATCGAAGGCCTCGGCCTGGGCCACGGTCCGCGGGAAGCCGTCGAGGATAAAGCCGCTCTTGGCGTCCTGCTCCTCGATTCGGTCGGCGATGATCCCGACGACGATGTCATCGGATACCAGGTCGCCCCGGTCCATGACAGCCTTGGCCTTGAGACCGATCGGCGTGCCGGCAGCCACGGCTGCGCGGAGCATGTCGCCGGTCGAAAGCTGCGGAATCCCCAGCCTTTCGACCAGACGCACAGCCTGAGTGCCTTTTCCGGCCCCCGGCGGCCCCAGCAGGATGATCCTCATCGACGTCCCCCTGACTTCGTCGAGTTTACCCGCCTTCTGGCGAGATGATTCAATCTTTAGAGCTGCCCCCTCGCGGGAGCCAGTTCTCTTTTTCCGTTTTGCCCCGCGAAGTCTGCCGCGAACCGGACCTGTTGCGCGGAAAAATACTTCAGCGTCTGCGTGCTCCCTTGAGCTTCGCCTTTTTGACGAGGCCCTCATACTGGTGAGCCAAGAGATGGCCATGCACCTGCGCGACCGTGTCCATGGTAACAGACACCACGATCAGAAGCGAAGTGCCGCCAAAGTAGAATGGCAAAGCCGCATAAGAGACCAGCAGTTCGGGGATCAGGCAGATGATCACCAGGTAAACCGCGCCCAGAACGGTGATGCGGGTCAGAACCTGATCGATGAAGTCGGCCGTGCGCTCACCGGGACGGATACCCGGGATGAAACCGCCCTGCTTCTTCAGGTTGTCCGCCGTCTCCGTCGGATTGAACACGATGGCCGTGTAGAAGAAGGCGAAGAACACGATCAGCGCCGCGTACATGAACATGTAGGCCGGACGCCCGTGGCCCAGATAGGTCGTAAGCATGGAGATGATGCCGGTGCCGTCCGTCGTGGTCTGGAAGCTGGCGATGGTGGCCGGCAGCAGCAGCAGCGAGGATGCGAAGATCGGAGGAATCACCCCGGAAGTGTTCAGCTTGAGCGGCAGGAACGAGGTCTGGCCCTCATACATCCGGTTGCCGACCTGGCGCTTTGGATAATTGATCAAAAGACGGCGCTGCGCGCGCTCCATGAACACCACGAAGTAGATGATGGCAATCGCCATGACGATCACGCCGATGATCAGGCCCGTGGAGATCGCGCCCTGACGGCCGAGCTCGAGGGTTCCGGCGATGGCCGACGGGAGATTGGCCACGATGCCGGCGAAGATGATCAGCGAAGTGCCGTTGCCGATCCCGCGCGACGTGATCTGCTCGCCGAGCCACATGAGGAACATGGTTCCGCCCGTGAGCGTGATGACCGTCGAGATGAGGAAGAACGGTCCTGGCGCCTGGACGATGGTACCGGAGCTCTGCAGACCGACCGCGATGCCCCAGGACTGGAACACGGCCAGGAACACCGTGAGGTAGCGGGTATACTGGTTCAGGATCTTGCGGCCCGCCTCGCCTTCCTTCTTGAGCGCCTCGAGGGAGGGCAGAACGGAGGTGAGGAGCTGGACGATGATCGAGGCCGAGATGTACGGCATGATGTTCAGGGCGAAGATCGCCATGCGCTCCACGGCGCCGCCCGAGAACATGTTGAAGAGGCCGAGCACACCGCCGCTGGCGCCCTGGAAGCTCTGCCGGAGGGCCTCCGGATCGATGCCGGGCAACGGAATGTAGGTGCCGAGGCGGTAGACGATGAGAGCGCCCAAGGTGAACCAGATGCGCTTTTTCAGCTCATCGGCCTTGGCGATGGCGCCGAAATTGATGTTTGCCGCAAGTTGCTCGGCTGCTGAGGCCATAGTGGTGTCCCCGAAATACCTGATACGTGACGATCATCACGCAAACGGCGGCCACGCGATCAGACGCGGGCCGCCGCTTGGATCTTAGTCAATGTGGGCGCGGGCTCACGCCTGCGCAACGGCACCCAGGAGGGTGACCGAGCCACCAGCCTTCTCGATCGCTTCGACGGCCGACTTCGACGCGCCATGGACCTGGAAGGAAAGCTTCGTCTTGAGCTCGCCGACGCCGAGGATCTTCACGCCGTCGCGCGGCTTGGAGACCACACCGGCAGCGACCAGCGTCTCGATCGTGACGGCAGCGCCCGTGTCGAGCTTGCCGGCCTCGATGGCCTGCTGAATGCGGCCGACATTGACCTCGTTCAGCTCGATCGCGTTCGGCTTGTTGAAGCCGCGCTTGGGCAGACGACGATGCAGAGGCATCTGACCGCCTTCGAAGCCCTTGATCGACACGCCGGTACGGGACTTCTGACCCTTGACGCCGCGACCACCGGTCTTGCCCTTGCCGGAGCCGATACCACGGCCCACGCGCATGCGGTTCTTGGTGGAACCTTCGTTGTCACGAATTTCGTTGAGTTTCATGACGCTCTCCTCACTGCCCGTCGACAACGCGCACGAGGTGCTTGACCTTTTCGATCATGCCGCGAATTGCCGGCGTGTCTTCCAAGGTCGAGGTGCGGTGAAGCTTGTTGAGCTTGAGGCCGATCAGCGTCTGGCGCTGCTTGGCCTCGCGGCGGATCGGCGACCCGATCTGCTCAACGGTGATGGTGCTGCCGGAAGCGGCTGGATTCTTTGCCATTGTCAAAGCCTCCCTTACGCTTCAGCGCCAGCGGCTTCGCTGGTGTCTGCGTCGCGGCGGCGAGCCTGTAGGGTCGAGACCTTCAGGCCGCGGCGAGCGGCGACCGAACGCGGGCTGTCCTCATTCTTGAGCGCGTCGAAAGTCGCGCGGACGAGGTTGTACGGGTTCGACGAGCCGAGCGACTTGGCGACCACGTCCTGCATGCCCACCACTTCGAAGACGGCGCGCATGGGGCCGCCGGCGATGATGCCGGTACCCTGGGGAGCGGCACGCAGCACGACCTTGCCGGCGCCGTGGCGGCCGTTCACATCGTGGTGAAGCGTGCGGCCCTCGCGGAGAGCGACGCGGATCATGGAGCGCTTGGCCGCGTCCGTTGCCTTGCGGATCGCCTCGGGCACCTCACGGGCCTTGCCGTGGCCGAAGCCGACGCGGCCCTTCTGGTCGCCGACGACCACGAGAGCGGCGAAGCCGAAGCGACGGCCACCCTTCACGACTTTCGCGACGCGGTTGATGTGGACCAGGCGGTCCACGAATTCGCTGTCGCGCTCTTCGCGATCAGCACGTTCTCTTGGTTCTCTAGCCATGAGACCTCTCACTTGCGCGGGCGGCGGGCCCGCTCGCTAAGGGTTGTTGGATTACACCCGCCGTTAGAAATCCAGACCGCCTTCACGGGCAGCGTCGGCCAGAGCCTTGACGCGGCCGTGATAGAGGTAGCCCGAGCGGTCGAAGATGACCTGCTTCACGCCGGCCTGAACCGCGCGCTCGGCTACGAGCTTGCCCACTTCCTTCGCCGCATCGACAGTGGCGCCGGTCTTGAGCTTGCCCTTGAGGTCAGCCTCGAGGGTCGAAGCCGACGCGACCGTGTGGCCGCGCACGTCATCGATGACCTGGGCGTAGATCTGCTTGGACGAACGGAAGACCGACAAACGCGGACGGCCATTCGCTGCCTTCTTGATCGCACGGCGCACACGAGCCTTGCGGCGATCTTCGGCGCCTTTCTTCTCAGCCATGTTACGTCGTCCTTACTTCTTCTTGCCTTCCTTGCGGAAGATGAACTCGTCGGAGTACTTCACGCCCTTGCCCTTGTAGGGCTCCGGACCGCGATATTCGCGGATCTCGGCGGCGGTCTGACCAACGACCTGCTTGTCGATGCCGACAACGACGACTTCGGTCGGCCTCGGCGTCGTGATCGTCACGCCGGCCGGGATCGCGTAGTCGATGTCGTGGCTGTAGCCCAGCGACAGCTTCAGCACCTTGCCGGCAACGGCGGCCTTGTAGCCGACGCCGTTGATTTCGAGGCGCTTCTCGAAGCCCTTGGACACGCCCTCGACCAGGTTCGCCACCTGGGCGCGGGACATGCCCCACTTCGCACGGGCCATCTTGGACTCGTCGCGCGGGTTCACCGACACGGCGCCGTCTTCAAGAGCAACCGACACTTCTTCGGGAACGAGGAACGAGAGCTCGCCCTTCGTGCCCTTAACCTTAACCATCTGACCGTCAACGGTAGCCGTCACACCTGACGGAACCGGAACGGGTTTCTTGCCTACTCGGGACATTTTCGAATCTCCGTGGTTCTGTGCGGGTGCCTGGCCTTAGAAGACCTTGCAGAGCACTTCGCCGCCCACGTTCTTCTCACGGGCCTCATGATCGGCCATCACGCCCTGGGGCGTCGAGAGAATGGTGATGCCGAGGCCGTCAGCCACGCGGGGCATGGTGTCGACGGAAGCATACACGCGGCGGCCGGGCTTGGAGACACGCTCGATGGAGCGGATCACCGGCTGACCGTCATAATACTTCAGCTCGATCGAGAACTCGGTCCGGCCGTTGCCGAATTCGGTCTGCGAGTAGTCGCGGATGTAGCCCTCGGACTTGAGAACCTCGAGGACGCGAGCGCGGAGCTTCGAGCCAGGGGTGGAAACGGACCCGCGACGGCGCATCTGCGCGTTACGGATACGGGTGAGCATATCGCCCAACGGATCGTTGATCATATGATGCCCTCCCCCTTACCAGCTGGACTTCACGAGGCCCGGGATCAGGCCTTTGTTGCCGAGCTCGCGCAGAGCGATGCGCGACATGCCGAGCTTGCGGTAGTAAGCACGCGGGCGGCCCGTGATCTCGCAGCGGTTGCGGATGCGGGTCTTGCTCGCGTTGCGCGGCAGCTCAGCCAGCTTGAGGCGCGCCTCGAAGCGCTCCTCCATGGACTTCGACTCGTCGTTGGCGACCGCCAGGAGGCGCTCGCGGCGGCCGGCGAACTTCTTCACCAGCTCACGACGATGCTTGTTCTTCTCAATAGCGCTTTTCTTAGCCATGCTTTTATCTCCAGTGTCCGCGTTTGAGGACAGCTATCCTCACTGCCGGAACGGGAAGTTGAAGTGACGCAGCAGGGCCCGGGCTTCTTCGTCGGTCTTCGCCGTGGTGGCGATGATGACGTCCATACCCCAAACCTGCTCGACCCTGTCGTAATTGATCTCAGGGAACACCAGGTGCTCCTTGATACCCATTGCGTAGTTGCCGCGGCCGTCGAACGACTTGGGGTTCAGGCCCCGGAAGTCGCGGACGCGCGGGAGAGCGATGGTCACGAGACGGTCAAGGAATTCGTACATACGAACCTTGCGCAGCGTAACCTTGGCGCCGATCGGCATGTTCTCGCGGACCTTGAACTGCGAGATAGCCTTGCGGGCCTTCGTGATCACCGGCTTCTGGCCGGCGATTAGTGCGAGATCGGCAGCCGCGACCGTAGCCTTCTTCGAGTCGGCGGTTGATTCGCCAACGCCCATGTTCAGGACGATCTTGTCGATCGTCGGCACTTCCATGGGGTTCTTGTAGCCGAATTCTTCAATGAGCTTCGGACGCACCACTTCCTCGTAGTGCTTCTTCAGCCGCGGCGTGTAGCCGTCCACCTGAGCCTTAGCCATCGATCAGGTCCCCCGAGCGCTTGGCGAAACGGACCTTGCGGCCGTCTTCGAGAATTTTGAAACCAACCCGGGTCGGCTTGCCGTCCTTCGGGTCTGCGTAGGCCAGGTTCGACAGATGGATGGCCGCCTCTTTCGAGATGATGCCGCCCTCTGAGTTCGCCGTCTGGCGCTGGTGGCGCTTCACGAGGTTCACGCCACGGACGACCGCGCGCTCTTCCTTCGGGAGCACCTGCACGACTTCACCAGTCTTGCCCTTGTCGCGACCGGTCAGAACGACGACCTTGTCGCCCTTCTTGATCTTAGCGGCCATTAGAGCACCTCCGGCGCAAGCGAAATGATCTTCATGTGGTTCTTGGCACGCAGTTCACGCGGAACGGGGCCGAAGATACGGGTGCCGACCGGCTCTTTCTGATTGTTGATCAGAACGGCGGCATTGCGGTCGAAACGGATGACCGAGCCGTCAGCGCGGCGGATGTCCTTCGCGGTGCGAACGACGACTGCCTTCATGACATCGCCCTTCTTCACGCGACCGCGCGGAATAGCCTCTTTCACGGATACGACGATGATATCGCCCACGGAAGCGTACTTACGCTTCGAACCGCCGAGAACCTTGATGCACATCACGCGACGGGCGCCGGAATTATCGGCGACGTCAAGATTCGTCTGCATCTGGATCATGGCTTTGATCCTTTCCTTTGTTTCAGACAGGTTTCCGGGCCAAGGCAGGATTGCCCCCCGGACTACGCCTGACGGGGATCTAATGTCCCCTGCCCTTCAAATGTCGAGAGAGGCGGCCGTATACACGAACCGCCCCCGTTAGACAACCCCTAGGGAAAGCTTTTAAGCTTTCGCTTGGTCGACGAGCACCCAGGTCTTGAGTTTGGAGAGCGGCCTGGTCTCTTCGATGAAGACCGTGTCGCCCACCTTGGCTGTGTTGTTTTCGTCATGAGCATGGTAGTTCTTCGTCTTACGCACGGTCTTCTTCATGACCGGGTGCGTGAAACGGCGTTCCACCTTCACAACGACCGTCTTGTCCTGCTTGTCGCTGACAACGACGCCCTGCAAAACGCGCTTCGGCATCTTGATCCCCTTTAAGCCTTCGCCGCGGCCGACTTCTGGCGCTGCAGCGTCTTGACGCGGGCGATGTCCCTGCGGACCTCACGGACGCGTCCGGTGTTCTCGAGTTGGCCGGTCGCGCGCTGGAAGCGGAGGTTGAACTGCTCCTTCTTCAGGTTCAGCAGCTCATCCGACAGCTGGTCCTTCGACATCGCGTTGAGGTCAGAGGCTCTCTGCTTAGACTTCATGATCCCCTCCTTACTCGGCAATGCGCTGGATGAAGCGCGTCTTGATCGGGAGCTTCGCAGCGCCGAGGCGCAGAGCCTCGCGAGCGATGTCCTCCGGCACGCCGTCGATCTCGAACATGATACGGCCAGGCTTCACCTTGGCCGCCCAGAATTCGGGAGCGCCCTTACCCTTACCCATACGCACTTCGGTCGGCTTCGACGACACCGGCACGTCCGGGAAGATGCGGATCCACACCCGGCCCGCGCGCTTCATGGCGCGGGTGATGGCGCGGCGAGCCGCTTCGATCTGACGAGCGTTGACGCGCTCGGGTTCCATCGCCTTCAGGCCAAACTGGCCGAAGTTGAGGTCCGTGCCGCCCTTCGCGGTGCCGGAGATGCGGCCCTTGAATTGCTTACGGAACTTGGTTTTCTTCGGTTGCAACATGGCAAACCTCTCCTGACCTCTCGGTTACGCCGCCTGCTCGCGGCGGCCACCGGAGCGGCCTCCTTCGTCGTTCATCCGCTTGTCCTGGGCCATCGGATCGTGCTCAAGGATTTCGCCCTTGAAGATCCAGACCTTGATGCCGCAGGTGCCATAGGTCGTGAAGGCCGTGGACGTGCCGTAATCCACATCCGCACGCAGGGTGTGCAGCGGAACGCGACCTTCGCGGTACCATTCGAGGCGGGCGATTTCGGCGCCACCCAGACGGCCCGAGCAGTTGATGCGGATGCCCTCGGCGCCCAGACGCATCGCCGACTGAACGGCGCGCTTCATGGCGCGGCGGAAAGCGACACGGCGCTCGAGCTGCTGAGCGATCGAATCGGCCACCAGCGTCGCGTCGACTTCCGGCTTGCGGACTTCGACGATGTTGATCGCCACGTCCGCGTCCGTCATCTTGGCGACGAGCTTGCGCAGCTTCTCGATGTCGGCACCCTTCTTGCCGATCACCACGCCCGGACGACCCGAGTGAATGGTGACGCGGCACTTCTTGTGCGGACGCTCGATGACGATCTTCGAGACGGCGGCCTGCTTCAGCTGCTTCATGAGAGCTTCGCGGATCGCCATGTCCTCGTGCATCAGCTTGGCGTACTCGCCCTTGCCGGCGAACCAGCGCGAGTCCCAGGTCCGGTTGATGCCGAGCCGAAGACCGATCGGGTTAACTTTCTGACCCATCTGGTTCTCCTTTATGCCTGTTCGGCAACTTCCCGAACCACAATGGTGAGGTTCGAGAACGGCTTCATGATACGAGCACCCCGGCCACGGGCCCGGGCGTGGAAGCGCTTCATGACGAGCGCCTTGCCGACGAAAGCCTGGCTGACGACGAGATCGTCCACATCGAGATTGTGGTTGTTCTCGGCGTTGGCAATGGCGCTCTCGAGGCATTTCTTCACGTCGCGAGCGATGCGCTTGCGGGAGAACTCGAGATCGGCGAGAGCCGCAGAAACCTTCTTGCCGCGGATAAGGGCCGCAACAAGATTGAGCTTCTGGGGGCTGACGCGCAGCATGCGAGCGACGGCTTGAGCCTCTGTGTCGCTCAGTGCGCGAGGAGTCGCGGCCTTACCCATCTTACTTCCTCTTCGCCTTCTTGTCCGCCGCGTGGCCGTGGAAAGTGCGGGTCGGCGAGAACTCGCCGAACTTGTGACCCACCATTTCCTCGCTCACGTTGACGGGAATGTGCTTCTGACCGTTGTAGACCCCGAAAGTGAGGCCCACGAACTGCGGGAGGATCGTGGAGCGGCGGCTCCAGATCTTGATAACCTCGTTGCGGCCCGAGGAACGGGCAGCCTCGGCCTTCTTGAGGAGGTAGCCGTCGACGAACGGACCCTTCCAAAGCGAACGTGCCATGACGTGCCTCTATCCTTACTTCTTCCGAGCGTGACGGCTCGACACGATGAACTTGTCGGTCCGCTTGTTCGAACGGGTTTTCTTGCCCTTGGTCGGTACGCCCCACGGGGACACCGGATGGCGACCACCGGAGGTACGGCCCTCACCACCACCGTGCGGGTGGTCGATTGGGTTCATGGCAACGCCGCGGTTATGCGGACGCTTGCCGAGCCAGCGGTTACGACCAGCCTTACCGATCGAGGTGTTCATGTGGTCCGGGTTCGACACCGCACCGACGCTGGCGAAGCACAGGCCATGGACCAAGCGCTGCTCGCCGGAGTTCAGGCGGATCGTCACGTAGCCCTGGTCACGACCAACGATCTGAGCGTAGGTACCGGCGGAGCGGGCGAGAGCGCCGCCCTTGCCGATCTTCAGCTCGACGTTGTGGATGATCGTTCCCACCGGCATGTTGCCGACCGGCATCGCGTTGCCCGGCTTGATGTCGACTTGCTCGCCAGCCGCCACCTGGTCGCCGACAGCCATGCGCTGCGGGGCCAGGATGTAGGACTGCTCGCCGTCGGCGTAGCGGATCAGAGCGATGAAGGCGGTGCGGTTCGGATCGTACTCGATCCGCTCCACGGTCGCCACATCGCCCATACGGCCGCGACGCTTGAAGTCGACCAGGCGCAGGGTGCGCTTGTGACCACCGCCACGGAAGCGGACGGTCACGCGACCCAGATTGTTACGGCCGCCGGAGGAGCTCTTGCCCTCCGTCAGCTTCTTGACCGGCTTGCCCTTGTAGAGCTCGCTGCGGTCGACGATCACCAGCTGGCGCAGGCCGGGGGTGATTGGTTTGAATGTTTTCAAAGCCATCGGATCACTCTCTCAACCGATCAGAGGCCCGTCGTGACGTCGATGGTCTGGCCCTCAGCGAGGGTTACAACCGCCTTCTTCACGTCCGACCGCTGGCCGCGGGTGCCGCGGAACATCTTCACTTTGCCCTTGGTGACGAGCGTGTTGACGCTCTTCACCTTGACATCGAACAGCTTCTCAACCGCTTCTTTGATCTGCGGCTTCGTCGCATCCAGCCGCACCTTGAAGACGACCTTGTTCTGTTCGGACAGGGTCGTGGCCTTCTCGGTGATGACCGGGCTTACGATCACATCGTAATGGCGCGGGTCCAGGCTCATTTGAAGCGCGCCTCCAGCGCATCGACAGCCGACTTCGTGAGAACGAGCTTCTCGCGACGCAGGATGTCATAGACGTTGATGCCCTGCACCGGCAGGACGTCGATGTTCGGGATGTTGCGAGCAGCCCGCTGGAAGTTCGTCTCGATCTCGGCGCCGCCGATGATCAGGGCGTTGCCGAGGCCGAGCTTGCCGAAGCGCTCGACGAGAGCCTTCGTCTTGGGCTCGGAGAGCTTCGCGTCGTCGATTACGACGAGCGAGGCATCCTTGGCCTTGGACGAGAGCGCGTGCCTCAGGGCAAGAGCGCGAACCTTCTTGGGCAGGTCGTGAGCGTGGCTGCGGACCTGCGGTCCGAAGGCTCGACCGCCGCCCCGGAACTGGGGAGCGCTCGCGGCGCCGTGACGGGCGCTGCCGGTGCCCTTCTGCTTGTAGACCTTCTTCGTCGTCCGGTCGATGTCCGAACGATTCTTGACGGCGTGCGTGCCGGCCTGGCGCTTCGCGAGCTGCCAGCGGACGCAACGGGCAAGCAGGTCGGCGCGCGGCTCGAGACCGAAGATGGCCTCGTTCAGGTCGACCGAACCAGCGGTGTTGCCCTCGAGCGTGGTGACATCAAGTTTCATCACGCATTCTCCTCTTGGGCCTGCTCAGCCTGGGCGGCCGGAGCAGAATCGTTGGCCGTGCGGAAGGAGCCGGGCATCGGCACTTCTGCAGGCAGCTTGCGCTTCACCGCGTCGCGGACGAAGATCCAGCCGCCGGCCACGCCGGGAACGGCGCCTTCGACGAGGATCAGACCGCGCTCGACGTCGGTGGACACGACACGCAGGTTCTGCGTGGTGACGCGCTCGACACCCAGGTGACCCGGCATCTTCTTGTTCTTGAACGTCTTGCCCGGATCCTGGCGGCCACCGGTCGAACCGATCGACCGGTGGGAGACCGACACGCCGTGCGTGGCGCGCAGTCCGCCGAAGTTCCAGCGCTTCATGCCGCCGGCGAAGCCCTTACCGGTCGTGATGCCCGTGACATCCACGAACTGACCGGCAATGAAGTGATCAGCGGTGATCTCGGCGCCGACCGGGATGACAGCATCCTCGGAGACGCGGAATTCCGCGAGCTTGCGCTTCGGCTCGACCTGCGCAACGGCGAACCGCCCACGCTCGGCCTTCGAAACGTTCTTCACCTTGGCCTTGCCGACGCCGACCTGCAGCGCGGTGTAGCCGTTCTTCTCCATGGTCCGGTGGGCGACGACCTGGCAGCTGTCGACCTTCAGAACCGTGACCGGGATATGTTCGCCGGCATCCGTGAAGATGCGGGTCATCCCGACTTTCTGTGCAATGACGCCTGAGCGCATGTGCGTATCCTCTCGGCGTGTCTACCGAAAGCTCCGAGCCCGGCGGGCTTAGAGCTTGATTTCCACGTCCACACCAGCAGCGAGATCGAGCTTCATCAGAGCGTCAACCGTCTGCGGGGTGGGGTCCACGATATCGAGAACACGCTTGTGAGTGCGCATCTCGAACTGCTCGCGCGACTTCTTGTCGATGTGCGGCGAGCGAAGCACCGTAAAGCGCTCGATGCGCGTCGGCAGCGGGATGGGCCCGCGAACCTGTGCGCCGGTCCGCTTCGCAGTCGACACGATTTCGCGTGTCGAAGCGTCGAGGATCCTGTGGTCGAACGCCTTAAGGCGAATACGAATGTTTTGACCGTTCATGGCTTATCCATTCAACAAGGGAAGCGACCGAGCCGAAACCCGGCCGCTGTCCTTTGATCCTCTAAAATTTAGTCCATCACGGCGGCGACGACGCCGGCGCCGACGGTGCGGCCGCCTTCGCGGATGGCGAAGCGCAGCTTCTCTTCCATGGCGATCGGCGCAATCAGCGTCACTTCCATGGTGATGTTGTCGCCCGGCATCACC
>NZ_JAHAMK010000002.1 GCF_018383585.1 Microvirga sp. 3-52 | reverse complement strand
TCTCAACTTGAGGAAGGTCGCCGCGCGCACCGGCGACCAGAACACGCGCACGCAGATCAGCGGAATAGGGCTGGGGCATGGCTTGCCTCCCGGGCCATATGCCTGTCAACGCACAGCCCACCCGAATGGATTCAAGTCCAGATCAAAAGCGCTTTAACCCTCCCTCTACGTCATCACCGGCCTTGTGCCGGTGATCCCGGCTCGAAAAGCGCCGCGCCTCACGGGTCGGGATGGCCGGGTCAAGCCCGGCCATGACGTGGTGCGTGGTCACCCGAGCGGGTTTCATTGCCGGGCGGGTAGTATCCCGGGGAGGTGATGTCCCGGATGCGCCGTGGTGCATCCGGGATCGCGGGACGAGGGTCGCTGACGCGTGGTGCGGAACGATGCGCTAGTTCACCCTCCGCAGAACTGCGTTGCCGTCCTCCAGCAGGCGGTGGGCCGCGTCGGCGATCGAGATCTGACCGAAGGCCACCTGATCGGCCACCTTGCGCATGACGTTGTTGTCGAACTCGACGGCTCCGATCGGCACCGGCGGAGGATAATCGCTGACCTTGTCGGCCAGGAGGTTCACGTAATCCACCGTCGCGCGCTCGACCTCGTTCAGGCTGGGCAGGATGGCCTCGCGCACCTTGGGCGACATCGGCACGCCGCGTTCGACGCCGAGGATCTTGCCCGCTTCCATGTCGTTGACGAAGAAGCTGATGAAGGCCGCCGCCTTGTCCGCATTCTTGGTCGTGGAGCCGATGCTCCAGATCAGCGCCGGACGGTAATAATGGCCGGATTTCGCCCCGGCGCCCGCCTGCGGCACCATGGTGATCCCGAGCTTGTTCTTGGTGAGAAGCTGGTAGCCGATGAGCTGGTTCGAGTAGGTGAGACCCATGGCCGACTTGCCTAGAGCCAGGGCGTTGCGCTCGATCTGAGCCTGGTCGAGCGTCTGCACGTCCGCGGGTACGCAGCCGTTGCGCTTGCGCAGATCCTCCCAGTAGCTGAACCACTCCTTTGCATCGTCCACGGTGAAGCCGAGCTTTGCATTCTCCGTATAAAGGCGCTTGCCCCGCTGACGGAGCCAGACGTCGAACACGTAGTGATAGCGGGCGCCGTAGGGAGCGCCCCAATAGTCGGGACGTCCCACCGCCTTGGTGAGATCGACCGCCGTGTCGGCAAACTCCTTCCAGGTGGTCTCGTGCGTCGGCGGCTTGATGCCGGCCTTCTCGAAGACCGTCTGGTCGTAGAAGAGGGAGAACGAATTGAGGCCCAGCGCAACCCCGTAGATCTTGCCGTTGGCCCGGCACAGATCGACCATCTTTTCGCCGAAGCTGGAGATGTCGAGCTGCTTGCCGACGAATTCGTCCATGGGCTTCGCGGCGCCGCGCCCGGCATAATCGGCGAGGCTGCTCGGCTCGAGCTGGAACACGTCGGCGATGTTGCGTCCCGCCATCTGCGTGCCGATTTTCGCCCAGTAATCGGCGCCAACCGGCTCGCCGGCGATCTCGATGCCGGTGCGCTCCGTGAACAGCTTGCCCACGTCGGTGGTGCGTCGCGCCCGGTCGGGGGATCCCCACCAGGTGCAGCGCAGCCGCGCGGCTTCTCCTTGTGCCCAGCTCATGCCCGGGGCGTTGACGGCAGCGGCGCCGCCGAGTGCGAGAGCGGATTTCAGCAGGGTACGACGATTGAGATCAGTCTTCATGGCTTCCTCCCATTCGCTTCTCGATTTGTTCTTCGCGAGGGGGCGAGAAGCGCGCCCCGCCGCGAGTGTTGTTATAGAAGTCGGGCCGCACCGGCCGGGCGGTCCCGCGCTTCTTCCAACATTTGGCAAAACACGGCTGCATCGAGCCGGAACTGTTCGGGGCTGTCGTCGCGGACGAATTCCAGCATGGCGAAACGGTCTCCCGGCCAGCGTGTCGCCGGAGCGTCCATCAGGAGCCTCGTCCAGTAGGTTCGCTGGTCCGACAGCGGATAGCGGCTCTTCTCCCGGTCCCACGCGAAGACATGGACGTGCGATGTCTCGGGTCCGATCGTGCGGAGCTCGTCGAGGGCTTCGTCGAGAGGCAGGCCGGGTCGCGGCTGCCAGTACAGAAACACATTGGGATCGCCGATCTGTTCCATGAGACGTCGGGCCGAGGCGAGATCATCGGTGAGGGAATTCGGGTGGTATTCGAGGCCGATGGTCACGGATGCGGAATCCGCCAGCCTCGCCATGCGCCGGATCAGCGACGCGGCGTGCTCGCGCTCCTGCTGAGAATAGGTGGCGGAATCGCGGTTGCGCGAGCCGGGCCAGATGCGGATGTTCGGAGCGCCGAGGGCCTGCGCGGTTTCGAGGGCGGTGGCGAAGGCAGTCTCGTCGTCGCTCGGCGGTGCGATGTAGGATCCGTAGGAGATCACCGAGAGGCCCGCGTCTTCGGTCAGGCGCCGAACATGGCGTGCAAAGTCGAGTTGACCGGGAGGAACATGCACATCGCCCGCCCATTCGATCCCTTCGATGCCGCATTCCGCCGCAAGCCTGACGATGGTCCTGGGCGCAAGCTTGCGGAACGTGACGGAGCAGAGGCCGGGCCGGAACGACGTCATGCCATCGTCTCCAGCGCCGCGGGAGTGATGGTGGAGCGCAACGGATGTCCTTGGACGAACCGCTCGATTTCTTCCACGACGTATTCGCCGAGCAGCTCCCGTTCATTGCCGATGGCGCCGGCGATATGGGGTGTGAGGAAGACGTTGGGCAAGTCGTAGAGGGCGGAGGATTCCTCCGGGACTTCCGGATGGGTGACGTCGATGATCGCATCGATGCGGCCCGTGCGCAGCTCATCGATGAGGTCTTGCTGGTCGACGATGATGCCGCGCGCCGTGTTGATGAGCGTGGCCCCGTCGCGCATGAGCGCCAGTTGCCCGCGATCGATCATTCCCTGCGTCGAGGGAAGGGCGGGGGCATGAATGGAAACGACATCCGAGCGCCGCATCAACTCTTCCAGCGAAACGCTCTCCACGCCGAGAGCGGCGGCGTCGCGCGGGCTGACATACGGATCGTGGAGAAGGACCTTGAAAGCGAAGGGATCCAGCAGCTCGATGACCCGGCGCCCGATGCGCGAGGCTCCGACGATGCCGATCGTCCGGTGGAAGTTTCCGACCGGCCGGGATGTCAGGGGGAACACGCGGGTGCGGTTTCGGTCGGCGCGGTAGATGTCGCGGAAGCGGAAGACCTGCTTGTTGGCGAAGATGATCGCCGCGAGCGTGAACTCGGCCACCGGGATGGCATTCGCCTCCGCCGCGTGAGTGACCACGATCCCGGCCTCGAGAACATCCGGAGACAGGAACCCTTTCACGGTTCCCGCCGCGTGGGCGATCAGCTTCAGTTGCGGTGCCGCTTCCAGAATGTCCCGCCCGATGGCGGGACAGCCCCAGCAGGTGATCAGGATGTCCGTGCGCCGAAGAATCTCGGGAGCATGCCCTTGAGTAAAGGACCGGAGGGGACCTGGCGCGAGGATGGTGCAGGATCGTGCCAGCCGGTCGAGCAACTCTGACGTAAGGACACCTTCCGTACGGGCAGGATCCATGGCGAAGGCGACGCTGTACGGACGGGTCATGGCGCCATTCTCCAGGCGATGGCGCCGACGCGGCGGCTGTCCCGTGACATGAGAGCCTCCAGCTCGTCGATTGCCGGTGCCGGTGGAATGTCCTTCCAAATCGCCGCCACATCGAACCGATCGGTCAACGCGACCGCCGCCGTCATCAGAACCGTTTCTCCGCTTGGGATTTCGCCACGGAGTTGAGGCACGAAGGTCTTGGGATACAGGAGGTTGGTGTTGGGAGGGGCTTTCAGCGCGATACCACGGCGCCCGACGGTGGATCCCAGATCCGCGATGCCGCTGAAATCGGCCGCACCGATCACCAGGGCGGTGCCGTTTCGTTCCTCGACCCGCTCCAGCTTCCGGTAGGCGTCCGCCCGGGGAATCGCAAAGCCGCCCTCGGCCGTGCTCAGCGGACGCGGTGTTCTGATCCGGTGGACACGGACATGCCAGGGATTGGCCGGGAGGAGCCATGTCTCCACCTCGACATCGGACCAGGGACGCCAGCGGGCATACAGGACATTCCCGGCCATGCGAGCCTCTTCATTGGTCTCCCGGACACGGAAATGCCGGCCGTCGTCGCTGAAGGCGAGCACCCCGTCCAGGGCCGCTCCCTCGAAGATGCGTTCATCGCTCTCGACGCTGAAGGCATAGCGCGAGGAATAGACGAACTTGGCGTATTTCTCGCTGCCGAACCGCATCTGGAGGTTTTCCTGACCCGACGACAACGCGACGACGTTCCCGGGCATGTGCATCATCACCATGCCCGGCTGGGGCTGGGGTGACGGCTCCGAGAAGACGGGAGCGGGCGTTTCCTCCGCCGTCCAGAACGGGTGCGACGGGGGCAGCGCAAGGGGCAGGAAGGCCTTGAAGGCCCAATAGGGAGAGCCCGCCGAATTGTAATTCTCGGACATGAGCAGATTGGCGTACCCGAACCCGACCGTGAGGACGCCGTTTCGGTCGGCGACGGGATGCCGGGCCCACCACCGCAGGTGGCGGAGGTAGTAGCCCTTCACTTCACCCCAGGGCAGCGCCTCCTCGTCGGCAAAGGCCAGCGCGGCCCAGAAGCCGGCGCAGGCGAAGCGGTAGGTCATGCTCCGGCCGAAGACGAGCGCACCGCCGTCATCCGCGAACCAATGCCGAATGTTGGGAGCGAACAGGCGCGCCCATTCCCGGAACCGAAGCTTCCGCTCCTCGTCGGTCGTCGCCAGGGCGGCGTAGATCAGCCCATAGAAATGCATGGCGAAGGGGATGTAATGATCGACACGAGGGACATTGCCGTCCCGGTACCATCCATCTCCCAGGTAGAAGGCCTCGAGTTCCTGAAGATATTGCTCAGTAAGCGTTCGGTCGAAGTCTATCCCGATCCGCTCGAGACCGAGATCGATCATTACCCGGAAGAACTTCCAGTTGTTGTCGGCGAACTGGTGGAGGCGTGCTTCCAGCAGATAGGTTGCCACGTTCCTCCGTGCCCGTTTGTCCAGGGGATCCCAGAGGTGCTGGGGGATCAGGCGGAGCGCAAAGCCGAGCGCCGCCAGTTCGACCATCCTCTGGTCCCGGTCAGTGACCTTGCCCCAGTACTCGGGATGCTCGGGATCCGTCCCGTTGGCGAGCCCTTTCGCGTAGAGAGGCCAATGCGGGAAGGCTCCACCGCCGGCGGCATAGGGCGCCAAGCCCCAGAGCGGCCGTGCAATGCCTTCCAGATCGGCGGCGGCCTGATCGAAATGGGCGGCTGTGGCGCTGAGGCTTACCCGGGCGCCTCCTTCCGAGAAGGCCGGCAGGAGAGGGTCGAAGAGATCCAGAAGCGCCTTTTCGACATCTCCCCTTGTCTTGAGCGGGTTGCCGGCGAGGGGACTGGCATGAACGGGGGCATAGGTCATGCCGAGGGCTCTCCATCTTGGACCTGCCTGGAATGAGCCCACACCGTCGCGCCTTCGACCAGTCTGACGGCCAGTTCGACCTTGCGCGGCTCTGCGCCGGGATCGGTGATGCGACGCTGCATGAGGTGATAGGCCTCCTGGCCGATGGCTTCCCGGTCCACGTGCATGGTGGTCAGGCGCGGCATGGTCATGGATGCGCAGGGCAGGTCGTCGAACCCCATAACGGCGAAGTCGTGAGGAATCGAGAGATGGTGATTGGTGACAGCTTCCATGACGCCGACTGCCATCATGTCGTTCATGCAGAAGGCCGCCGTGAAGCCCTGGTTCTCGAGGAGAACCGCCTCCATCGCTTCGCAGGCCTCCGTGCTGGTCCGAGATGCGGACGGCAGGTGGACAATGCGCGCCGTCACGCCACCCTTCGCAGCCGCCGCCTCGAAACCGCGTACGCGCTCCCGGATCGTGTGGCGATGGGACATCGTGAAATGGAGGATCCGCTGGTGGCCCGCATCAATGAGATGCCGGGTCGCAAGGCGGGCCCCGTAGAAGTTGGCGGGCGATACGCAATCGAACTGAAGGTCAGGGTCGTTGCCGTTGACCCAGACGGTCGGAATTTGTGATTCAATGAGCCAGCCGCACAGATCCTCCGGTGGATCGATGCCAACCAGGAAGATGCCCGTGGCGTCGGTCTCCGACAGGGTTTGCTTCAGTTCGGGCGCTTTCAGGGAAGATGACCGGACCAGGCGTGGCACGAGAGTGCCGCCCGAACGGGTTGCGGCCCCCCGCAAGCCGCTCAGAATTCCCTCATAGAAGACTCCAAGGCCGCCTGTTGCCTGATCGACCGGGATGAGCGCAACGGATCGCTGATTCTGAGGCTGGGCACTCGGCACCGGGCGGATGTTATAACCGAGTTCGGAGGCTATCCGGATCACCTGATCCCGTACATTCGTGCTGATGCCAGGCTCATTTGCGAGAACACGCGATACGGTGCTCACGGAGACGCCGGCAAAGCGGGCGATGTCCGTCTGGCGTGGACGACGGCTGAGGCTTACTCTCGTCATGTCCTCCCCACTTTCTAGTCGTTGCATGAATTTGTTGCGCATAGGGGAGTGAGTTGCAATCGTCATGCAAATGCAAATTTTTGCATGAGGACTGCAAGACGCTAAGGCATCGCCGGGTGGATGTATCCCGGCGATAGAATGGCCTAGCGTCGCAATCCGCTGGCTTGGGTTCCAAGAAAGGCAGCCGAGCCAATCACCATGCTGCCCACGACGAGGGAAGGCGTCGGGACGATGCCGAAGTAGAGATAGTCGGCGATGGAGGAGAAGACGATCACGACATAGCTGAGGGGAGCCAGGACGCTCGCCTCTGCCAGTTGGTGAGAGCGCAGGAAGCAGAATTGGCCCACTTGGGCGAGCACGCCGATGATGAGGAAAGCCGGCAGGTCGTTCAGTCCAGGGGGCACCCAGACTATAGCCGCCGGGATGGCCGTCAGGATGGCGAGGCCGATGGTGTAGAAGACCATCAGGACGACCGCGTGTTCTCCTGTAAGTCGGCGGGTCTGAATGACGCTCAGGGAGCCGAATAGGACCATCCCTAGAGCAGCAAGCAGACCCCAGTCCCAGCTCATCGAGCCGGGCTTCACAATGAACAGCACGCTGACGAAGCAGATGACAGTCGATATCCAGTGCCGGCGTAGAATGCGCTCTCCCAATATTAATGCGGCAAGCGCCAGAATGGCGAAAGGTCGGGTGAACCCGATCACGGTGACGAGCGTCAAAGGCAGGGCGGCGGTGGCGGCATAATTGCAGCTCAGGGCCAACGTGCTGCAAAGCACCCTTCCAAGATGCCCCGTCACCTGCCGGCTGTTGAACACGTCGGAGCGATAGCGCCATATGAGCGGGGCAATGAGCAGGAGCCCGACGACGGCGCGGAAGAACACTAGCTGGATCGCAGGAAATGTCGCGCCAGTCTGCTTGATCACTCCCATCGATGTGACGACGAGCACCATGTCAGCCAAGGCAAAGAGCGCCCCCTGTCGATTAGAGACGTGACGGTCTTTGGTATCGGGTGGCGGCATCATGTCGGAGAAGGCCCGTCTGGGTAGGCCCGGCATCGAGCGGATCTGCCCAGGAAGTTTCATCCGACGCCGTTAACATCAGTTTATCGATGCGTGGAAACGACGAATCTGGTCAGGCAGGATGGAAAGCCTTGATAGGCGTGAGTCTATTGACGCTCAATGACTGTGTATTCCGCGTCGATGACATCATCCTGCGGCCGGCTTTGGGCGCGACGTACGCGGCGGCGAAGGTAGATATACAATGCCGTGCCGCCTGCGAGCAGGAGAGGGAGCACGACGAAGAGCCCGATTAACATCATCGCCAGCAGGGCAATACCTGCGGCAAGGACGGCCAACATCCTCACCAGAACAGACAGAAAACCGCCAGAACGGGTGCTTGTTGTTCGTGTTCGGAAAACCATGTAGTCCACGATGGATCCACCAGTTGCGGGAGCGCTCGTCGGCGCAAGGGCAAGAGAGGCGTCCGACATCGCGAGCGGCGACCCGCTCGCCAGAGGGGCCCGGACTCCTAGGCCATGTCAATGTGGGCGGTGAATCGGGCGGATGCAAGGCTAAGCAAAATAATCGAACGAGGACACTCCATTATGACGGCCCTCGGGAATCGCTCCCATCCCGACGAAACAACAGGGGCTCAACCAGTTGGGAATGATACGCAGCCCAAACATGAAAAAGGTTCTTCCGAGAGCCTGTTTTCTCCGTGTTGTCAGCGGGGCGATCAACAGCTCACTCATTTTGATGTTATATCAGTTAAGTCGATAATCTGTTTAGAACGGTGTCTCAGGGTTCCCGTGTGCATCGACGCGCAGCTTGCATTATGCCCGCAACATCCCGTTAAATAATGGACTGGTGCCACAACAGGACGGTGCTGAACTGAGACTGGCAATGAACTGTCCACGCTGTGCACAACCTAGTCCGGACAATGCACGGTTTTGCAGCCAGTGTGGAGCGCCCCTTGTCCTGGATGCTCTGGCATCGGAGGTCTCTGCGACGGAGCTTGAGAGCACGGAGGAGTTCAAGCCGGTCACCATCCTCTTTGCAGATATCGTCGCTTCGACCGAACTAGTTTCAAATCTCGATCCTGAGCAAGCTATGAGGCGTCTGGCGCCAGCTGTTTCGCTCATGCGCCAAGCCGTGGAACGTTTCAGCGGCACTGTCATCCATACATTAGGTGACGGTATAATGGCCCTCTTTGGCGCGCCGCATGTCCAGGAGGGACATGCATTGTTGGCATGCCAGGCTGCTCTGGCGATTCAATCGGGGATCAAAGAGGCGTTTGGGGCGGCGGCCGTCAGAATCGGTCTGCATTCCGGATTGATCGTTTCCGAGACGAAATTTTCGGGACCGATCAACGAACGAGAGGCCTATGGGGTCGCCATCCATATCGCCAACCGGGTGCAGTCCCTGGCCGAGCCAGGGGCGATTTATCTCAGTGAAGATTGCTATCACCTTATCGAGCGATATTGCTCCGTCCGAATGATCGGGCGCCGCAGCCTCCGGGGTCTGTCACATGACATAACCATTTATGAGCTCATTGGCTTACAGCTGTCCACATCCGAAGAGCGTTTCAAGAATTCGAACCTCACGCTGTTCCAGGCCCGTGAGCAGGAAATGATAGACCTGGAATCATCCTTGCAGGCAGCTCTTCGGGGGGGAAGTCATGTCGTCGGGATTTGCGGTTCAGCCGGAAGTGGAAAATCGAGACTTTGCTACGAGTTTGCCGAACGATGTCGGAGAGATCACATCCCGGTAGTCGAAGTCAGAGCTCAGCCTTATGGAAAAGCCGCTCCGATCCAACCTATTCTCGAAGTCGTGCGGTTATTGCTCGGGATCTCGTCAGGAAATGATCCCGTCTCGGCGCGAAGCCAAGTCGCGGTCGGCCTGGAGAAGCTGGGTTCTCCTCCGGAGAACGCATTGCAGATCCTCTGCGATTTTCTTGGTGTGGCCGAGAGCAGTTCGGTGCCGGCGATGACTCCGAAAATTCGTCATGCGGCGCTTCTTGATACTATCTCCTGGCTGATCCGGGGGCGCGCCTCCAACCCTTATGTCATCATATTGGAGGATCTCCATTGGCTGGACGACGCAAGCGAGACCTTCCTGGAAACGTTCTGGGATTCGATTATCGGCTCCCATGCCCTGATGATCGTCAATTACCGGCCCACCTATCGGGCGCCCTGGACCGATCGAGACGGTTTCCATCTTCTGGAGCTGAAAGATCTTGATAGCGGTCAAATGGATGGATTCGTTACGTCCGTCATTGGATCTCATACAGATCTCGCGGACGTACGGGATCGAATCGTGGAGCGGTCCGGCGGCAATCCGTTCTTTGCCGAAGAGATCATTCATTCTTTGATTGAAAGCCAAGTTCTGATCGGCAAGCCTGGAGATTATCGTCTTGGTGGCGAGATCAACGACAATCCGCTCCCGGTGACGCTTCAGGCCGTCATCGGCGAACGAATTGACAGGCTTCCGTCCTTCGATCGAACACTTCTGCAGATGGCGTCGGTTATCGGGAAAGAGGTGCCGTATGCAGTTTTGGAGGCAGTGAGCGCACAGGAGCAGGATACTGATATCATGCCGGCGCTCCTCCGGCTATGCACCGTCGAACTCCTGCAGGACCAGAACAGGCCGGACGGTCGCTACTATTCCTTTCGTCACCCGCTCATTCAGGAGGTGGCCTATTCGAGCCAGCTGAAAGCCCGCAGAAGAAGACTGCATGCCTTCGTCGCTCCTGCCTTGGCAAGCTATTTCGCCGAGCGGCAGGATGAGGTGGCGGGCCTCATCAGCTTCCACTACGAAGCTGCGGGCATACTTTCGAAGGCCGCCGAATACGCCAGCAAAGCGGCGGAGTGGATCGGGTCGATGCACCCGGCTCAGGCGATTCGGCAGTGGCAAGTCGTACACCGTCTGGTCCATGCTCAGAGCCCGTCCGCGAAGAATAATGCTTTGCTTGTCCTCTCGAGCGCTCAGATCGCATGGCTCGGGTGGCGCGAGGGAATGGGGGCCAAGGACGCCGCTCCCTACATCCAGGAAGCTCTAACCGTCGCGAAGAAGACGGATGATACGATGGTTCCTCTGCTTCTTTTTGTAGAGGCCAGGATCAGTGGCGCAAGTGGCGGGGCGGCGGACCATTACGTTGCGCGTGTCAAGGACGCACTGGCAATAGTGGATGGCGCGGCCGATCAAAGCCGGGCAGCGACGCTCTATGCCTCATTGAGCCAAGCCTATGGCTGGGCAGGCCTCTTCAATGAGGCTCTCGAGGCCAATGATCGCGCCTTGTCCCTGCTGCAATACGTACAGGACTTCGAGAACCGCTTCCTGGGTTACAGCGTCGAGCATTGGACACTCAGCTTGAGAGCGAGGATTCTGATCCATCTCAATCGCAGCGATGAAGGAAGAGCATGGCTCGACCATATGCTTGCAATCGAGGATGGACTGATCGATCCGACAGTCCAATTCATCAGCCACCTTGGTTATGTCGATCTCGCGTGGCTGACAGGAAATGCCGATCTGGCCCAATTCCACGCGACCCGCGTGAGCCAACTCGCAGGGCGCCACGGCACACCTTACTTGAAGGTGTTTGCATATGCATGCACGGCGATGGCTAAGGGGCTTGCGGGAGATGCGAAAGGGGCAATTCAGGACTTAGAAGAGGGGCTGAACTTCATGCACGCAGCAAGAGCAGCCTTGGATTACGAGCCGGACATGATGGCCAGTCTGGCCGAATGCCAGGCTCATGCGGGACAATACGGAGAGGCCTGTCTGACGGCAGAGCGCACGATCAGCCTATCGCAGGATCGCGCGACCCGCCTCCCGGAGTGCCGCGCCTGGATCGTTGCCGGGGACGCCTTGATCGAACAGTTCGGCAATGCCCGTCGTCAGGACGCAGCACACTGCTACGAGAGGGCCGAGGCGTTGATTCAGATGACCGGCGCAACTGTTCTCGAGCCGTGGTTGAGGACCAGCTGGGACAAGCTGTTGATCAAGAGCTCCTGAGTGCAGGGATCCAATCTCGAGCGATATCCACTGATCGGTCAACAAAAATTACGGGAGTGAAGCCCAGATCATCAGTCGTGCCGATCCCTTGAGGGTCTGACGAGAAGTGTGAATTCACTCATCCCGTAGCCGTCGATGATGGATACTTCAGAGCCGAGACGCTTCTCGCAGAACTCGATCCATCGCAGCGGATTTGCACAATAGAGACCGGATCTCGCACTTTCACCAGGTGCAGGCTGGTATACGAAGTTCACGGCAAAGCCTTTGCGGCTGGTTGCGCTGAGATGGAGTAGGGTCGTCTCGATGAGACGCTCCCAAACCGCGATCGGCTGATCGAGCATCACATTGAATATTCCGCTTGCAATGCTGTAATCCGCCGGGCGAGGGCTCTCTCTGCCACGATGAAACTGGATCAACTCTCCGGAACGACGCTTTCTTGCGCTGCGAACCATTGCAGGCGACACGTCAATTCCGAGATAGTCGATTGAACTCTGAGGATGATAGAGTGCGATGTAATCGAGAAGAGCGCCGTATCCGCAACCGATGTCATTGAGGGAGAATGCGACATCGAAGTTGCAAAGCGTGAGAAGTTTTCGAAACCGCAGCGCTTGTGTCGGCATGCAGCTCCAGTCGACTCCCAAAGGCGTCGGGCCAAATCGACGAAGTTTCTGCGTATAATACTGCTCTACCTGGGAGATTACATCATCAAGGTCAACCGGCGCAGGGTTCGTCATTCAGAGTGAAAGCCTATCTTCGCCGTGGTGCTTTTCGCGTGCTCTTGGGCGCCGCTTTTGATGTCTTGGCCGGAGCCTTCCGTGCGGCTTTAGCGGGTTGCCGAACAGTCCGAGGGGCTGTTCTCGGGAGCATGGGGATTGAAACGATGATGTGTTCCTGTTCCATATAGAAGCGACCGGTCGGAGCATTCCTCACGACAACCTTGCGCCCCTCTTCGCCGTAGGAATGATGAGCCTGGAAGAGAACGGGAAGGGGGTAGCGCGACGCCAGATTCTCGACCATCATATTCATAACGCGATCGTTGCCGTTCACTCCGGGCACATCTGACTCGTAGTTGACCAAGTCTCCAATTAGCTCAAGCCATCTGTTCCGTGCCCGCGCGTTCCAGAAACCTCCAAGATTGAGGACTGCAACGCAGTCCCGCAGTGAGCGTCCACGTTGGAAGATCTGGAACTCCCTTTGGAGCTCAGCCATTTCCTCAATGCCGCCAAATGCTTCCTTCACTCCTTGGGAAGGTCCGAAGCGCAGGTTCATGAGATCGAACAATCCTGAGATGAAGATGTCATCCTCTTTCATGATGCGTCCCATGAGTTCCTCCAGTTCCCCGATATAAGGAATCTATGGCACCAGTCCCGGAAAGCAGTGTCAAGTTTATCCGGATGGTTAATAAGAGGTATAAGCGTATTAAAACGCCAGGGTATGCAGGGTTGGTGGCATCATGACCGCCTTCCGTCCTTGTAAGTTGAAATTGTTAGGTGTTGTGAATCCAAATTCCTACGGTTGCGGGTGCGAATTTCAGCCGAGAAAAGCCGACAAAAAAGGTATATGCATCAGCCCGACGGACGCCGTCTGCCAAGTAAGTGCGCATACTGTGCGCCGTATGTAAATGTAAGATTAGAATCATTCAAACTTGCCGACAATTTGATTATAATAATTAAAAACTATAGTATTTGACTCTGTGAGAACTGCTCTGATAGGCGGAAACCATCGTCGTGATATGAAGGTTTCTGTTGTGAAGTTGCCCCTAACGCTGCTGGCATCGTCGGCTTTTGTTTTCGTTTCAAGTGAAGTTTGCGCTCAGACGTCAGAGACGCGCGCCATTCAGCTTGATGAGGTGACGGTCGAAGGGAGTCAGAACGGGCAGGGGGCTGACATCACGGCCAACGGCTATGTCGCCACTTCGACCCGCAGTGCGACCAAGACGGACACGCCAGTTCTTGAAACGCCGCGGTCGATGTCGACCGTGACGCAGAAGCAATTGGAGGACCGTAAGCCTCAGACATTGCTCGACGCTGTATCTTATACGCCCGGTGCCAGGGTTGGAAGCTACGGCTTCGATCCCCGTTACGACGCATTTTCCATTCGCGGCATCGATGTCACTTATACCGGCGTATTCCGCGACGGTCTGCGTCAGGTCAACAGTCCGAACGGGTTGTTCCGCCTTGAGCCATACGGCTTGGAGGGAATTACGATTCTAAGGGGGCCCGCAGCTT
Source organism: Microvirga sp. 3-52 (assembly GCF_018383585.1). GTDB lineage: Bacteria > Pseudomonadota > Alphaproteobacteria > Rhizobiales > Beijerinckiaceae > Microvirga. The sequence goes on along the minus strand of NZ_JAHAMK010000002.1, from coordinate 300,596 downwards.
CCATTTACGGAGCGAGCAGCACGGGTGGCATCGTCGATCTGATTTCGAAGCGTCCGACCTTTCTCCCCTTCCGCGAAGTCGAAGTCCAAACCGGCTCCTATGGACGTCTGCAGGGCAACTTCGATCTTTCAGGTCCCGTCAATTCAGACAACACGCTCTTCTATCGCCTGACAGGTCTTGTACGCGATGCGGGAACCGAGATCGATGCCGTCGACGACGACCGGATCTTCATCGCGCCGGCTTTTACATGGAAGCCGAACGATGCAACCACGCTGACGATCCTCGGCGAATACATGGATTCGACCACGGGTGGTACCGCAGCCTATATCAACAACTACGCGACGGATGCTGCAGGCAATCCCACCAGTCTGTCGATCGGCGCGACCCGGGTCTTCGCTGGCGACAAGCGCTACAACGATTTTCGTCAGAAGCAGGGCCGGATCGGCTACGAGTTCGAGCATCGCTTCAATGATATGTTCACGCTGCACCAGCGGACGCGATTCTCTGCTCTTGGCACCAACCAGGAATACTACTTCGGTGGGTCAGGTCTCACGCGTGAGAATAATTGGGGTATCGTCAGCGATACCTATCTTGAAAGCCGCTTGAGAACGGGTGTGGTCGATCACACGATCCTGACCGGGTTGGATGTCAGCCGCCTGAGCTATGTCTCCAAGCAGGGTTTTGGCATCGTCCCCATCGGGACCGACCCGGCGCTCTCCTATCGGGAAGATCAGACGCAGACCCTCACCGGCATTTATATCCAGGACCAGATCAAATGGCAGAACTGGCGCCTGACCCTTGGCGGTCGTCATGACTGGCTGTCGAGCGAGTTCGACAGCGCAGGGTTCGAGTTCGATCGCGACGACACCAAGTTCACTGGGCGCGCCGCTCTGGGCTATGTGACCGATTTCGGGCTCGCACCCTATGTGAGTTGGGGCACGTCGTTCACGCCGAATCCTGGCACGGTCCTGGGTGGGAGCGTCGCTGAACCGACGACCGGAGAACAGGTGGAGGTCGGGGTAAAATATGACCTGCCGGGCGTCAATGCATCACTTCGAGCCGCCATTTTCGATATTCACCAGGACAATGCGGTAGTTTACCAGGTCGTCGATGGCTTGAACCAGCAGGTTCAGCTCGATCTGCGCTCTCAGGGATTCGAGCTCGAAGGCGTTGCCTCGCTGACTGATGGCCTATATATCCAGGCTTCCTATTCCTATACCGATGCACGCATCGAGAAGCTGACCCCCGAAACCGTTGGTAACCGGCTGACGAGCGTACCTTACCATCTTGCATCACTCTGGCTCGATTACACGGTTCAGGAAGGACCCGCCAAGGGCCTCGGCATCGCGGGCGGCGTGCGCTATGTCGGCTCCAGCTTCGGGGACAACCTCAACCGCCTTGTGATCGAGAACGAGCCTCGCACCTATCTCGATGCTGCGATACGCTATGATCTCGAGAACATCAATCCGAGCCTCAAGGGGCTGCGCTTCCAGGTGAATGCCACGAACCTGCTCGACGAGGACGGCCAAGTCTGCACGTCCAACTATTGTTACTTCGATGAGGGCCGCAAGGTCATCGCAAGTCTGCGGTATCGGTGGTGACAATGACGGTCCCAGGGACGTCGCCCGCGCGCGGTCTCGGCTCGCCGTTCGCTATCGTCGTTGCAATCGGAGGACTATATGTGGGGCAGAGCATCATTGGAGGAGTGACTTTCAGCGCTCTTCCAAGTGTGCTTCGCGACCGTGGGTTGCCTCTTGATCGGATCGGGCTGACCTATCTCGCGGTTCTGCCCTGGGTGCTGAAGTTTCTCTGGGCCCCGGCGATCGAACGGTATCGTCTGCCATCGACCGGTCCCAGCCGGTCGCGGTCCATCGTCCTGATCGGCGGGCTGATCTCGGCCTTCTGCTTCGCCCTGGCTGCCATGATCGGTCCGACCACCTTCGTGCCCCTCATGGCTATCTTCATCGTGGTCGCTTTTGCAGCCTCGACGGTCGACATCGCATGCGACGGTCATGCCGTTGAAAGCCTGTCCGAGCGGTATCATGGCTGGGGCAATGCCGCTCAGGTGGGCGGAGCCTATCTCGGTTTCGCAATTGGCTCAGGTCTTTTTCTGGTGCTCGTGGCCCGGGTCGACTGGGGGCAGGCCATGATCGTCATGGCAGTCCTGCTCGTGCTGCTCGGATTGCCTTTTGTTCTGTCGCCCGCCATCACAGCAGTCGATGCGAGGTCCCACCGACCGTCCCTGCGCGACGCGTTGAGCCGAAGCGAGATGCGCAAGGGTCTAGCGCTGGCTGCCCTCTATGCAGTTTCGCAGAAATGGGGCTTGGCGATGCTCGGGCCGTTCCTCGTCGATTCCGGTCTCGATCTGGATTCACTGGGAATCGTCAATGGAGCCGGAGGGATGATCCTCGGCTTCGGCTGTGCGCTTCTGGGGGGAGCCTTGGTCCGGTTGTGGGGAGCACGAGCGATCATGGTCCTCGCACTTATCCTGCAGGCTGCCACCCTGTCTGGACTTGCGGCGGCGGCATGGGTTGAGGAGGCATCTCAATTGCTTCTGCTGGGCTTGGCGCTTGCCAGTTCGTCCGCGATCATGGCGCTCGGGTTCGTGGCGCTTTATGCGCAGTTCATGGCACTCTCAGATCCACGCCAGGCAGGGATCGACTTTACGCTGCTGCAATGCATGGATGCGTTCGTCAGCATGATCGGTGGCATCGGCGCAGGCTGGATCGCGCAGAATTTCGGTTACAGCGCCTGTTTTGGGCTCGCTGCGTTTCTTGTCATTCTCGCGACTGCGCCCGTGGCGCTGCTGAGCCGCAGACCTAAGTTTCCGGCAAGGGGTGCATCTGGCTCGCAATCGCAGCAACCGCTGGCGCAATCGTGACATCTGGCTGAACGTCGGCATCCAGCTTGCAACCTTCAGACGTGCGGTAATTCCGCGCATCGTCAATGCTGTTGGCTGCTACTGGTTGCGGTCATATTGCATCGACCCAAGGTTAGGACTAAATGTCCCACGTGCTCTCGGGATCGCCTTTTGATCCGCCGTCGCCGCCCATTCGTCCTGTCAAGGACGAAGATCAATCTTTGTCGCGTGCATAGGCGCTGCAAACCCGCTCGTTAATCGGCCTTGCGCCTGAAAGTTCTCTGGTACCCGTCCATGGCAGTTGTCACCTTCAGGAGCGATATGCGGCCAGGATTGCGGTTGCGCGATTTCTTCACGGCGGCTGCCGGCACTGTGACCTACAAGTCAGACGGCGAGCAGGGGACGGCAACCTTCAAGATCGAGGTCGACAAGACGATCCTTGATGTCGTTTATTCCGGGCCCACAATCTCGGAAGAAGGTGGGCAAATGTCCTATCTGGAATTCCAGCGTGATGGCGTTCCGTGGCTCACGTACGGCAGTCTGGGCGGTCCTATTCTGTTTGCCTACGCTGATGCACTCTCGGCCTTTCAAGCCCAGGGTGCCGGCGCAGCCGCTGCGATCATGCAAGGCAATGACCAGCTCATAGGGTCATTCCAAAGCGATCATCTGGAGGGTTATGCCGGGAATGATCTTCTCGACGGAGGCGCAGGCGCGGATACCCTGGACGGCGGATCGGGCAACGACACATACATCGTTGATAGTCGGGATGATCGCGTCTTCGAGGCTGCCGGCGGCGGCTACGACGTCGTCTATACAGGCGTCAGTTTTGCCTTGGCGGCCGATGCCGAGATCGAGGAGCTTCGGGCTGCCGCCGGGGCGAGGTCCTTGTCTCTCTTCGGGAGTGATACCTCGAACTTCATCGTAGGCACCTCCGGCAACGACGAGATCGATGGCAAGGGAGGGGTCGACACCATGATCGGCGGATCTGGTGACGATCTTTACATGGTCGATAGTCCATTCGATGTCATCCAGGAGGACATCGGACAGGGGCATGATACCGTCATAGCGAGTGCCTCCTATACACTTGGCGCCAATATCGAGACCTTGAAAGCGGCTGGCGGCTATGCCTCCATCGACCTCGCAGGCAACGCCCAGTCGAACGAGATCGTCGGTAATGCGGGTGCCAATGTGATCTATGGTCTCGATGGGGATGACCGGCTCTACGGCGATGGTGGAAACGACATCATCTACGGTGGCAGCGGTCAGGATATTCTCTATGGGGGGCTCGGTAACAACTCTCTCTCCGGGGAGAGTGGCGACGACCTCCTCTATGGAGGCGACGGAAAAGATACTCTTGATGGCGGCGCCGGTCATGATCGCCTATATGGCGGCAACGGGAGCAACAAGCTGCTCGGACAGAGCGGCAACGATACGCTCTATGGAGGAATGCACGCAGACTCCCTGCAGGGAGGCGATGGCAACGACAGGCTTTATGGCGACGTCGGTAATGATGCCCTCGATGGCGGAGCGGGCAAGGACACCCTGTCTGGCGGGTGGGGGCGTGATACGTTCATCTTCAAGAATAAGCTGAATGCCAAGACGAACGTCGATACGATCACAGACTTCAATGTGAAGGACGATACGATCCGCCTCGAGAACAGCATCTTCAAAAAGCTTGGCAAGGCAGGAAAGCTGAATCCTGACTTCTTCACCGTCGGCAGCAAGGCGCAGGATGGGAACGACTATCTCATCTATAATAAGAAGAACGGCTACCTGTCTTACGATGCGGATGGCGCCGGCTCTAAATACAAACCCGTCCTCTTTGCCAAGCTGAAGTCGGGTCTCGCTCTGACCGAGAAGGATTTCTACATCATCTAGCGAAAGCCTCCGGCATGGCAGGTTGATAGCCTCAATCAGGTCTTATTCGGTCAAATGCGTGCTCTACTGACACACATCCACCCAATCGGCGCCGACGAGATTGGCCATCCGCTCAGGGTGGATGCGTACAGCAGTATGGATCGAGCCAGCCGCCGGGACGACTTCGTCGAAGGCTTTCAGAGAGATGTCGCAGTAGACCGGAAGCGGCGTTGCCAGTCCGAAGGGACAGACCCCGCCGACAGGGTGTCCAGTAAGAGACTGAACCTGCTCCGCATCGAGCATGGAGGCTTTGCCGCCGAAGGCTGCCTTGACCTTGCGGTTGTCGAGTCGAGCCGTGCCGCTCGTGACGACGAGAAAGCTTCTCTCTCCCACGCGCAGTGACAGCGTCTTGGCGATTTTCTCGGGCCTGACGCCATGAGCTTCCGCCGCCTGGTTCACGGTGGCGGTGCTCGTCTGCATTTCGATGATCTCGATATCCGGTGCATTTTCGGCCAGAAAGGCGCGAACGGACTCAAGGCTCATGACCGAGGAGCTCCTTAGAGGAGAGTTGGAAGAGGCGGGGCATACCACAAGTGGTTGCCTCTACGATGTCATCAGGATAGCCGCTGTGTTGTCCGTCATGCAAACGTGTCTCTACTGCGCGCCTTCCGGATAGTCCGCTCCTCGGCTTGTCTCCGCCCAAGCTTCGACCTCTGCAAGCGTTTCCTTGAGCTTCTCACGAACTCCGTCGAGCGCAATGGCACCCAGAACCAGATGCTTGGGCGGATCGTTCGCTTCGACAGCCTTTATGATCGCCTCCGCTGCCCGAACAGGATCCCCCGGCTGCCTGCCGCTGTAGTTGGCTGTCGTTTCGAGGCGGGCGCCGACGGTATCCTGGTAGTCAGCAATTGCCGGGCGACGCTGCTGGAGGGAACGCCCTGCCCAATCGGTGCGGAACGGACCGGGCTCGACGCAGGTCACCTTGATGCCGAGCGGCGCGACCTCCTTGGAGAGTGCGTCCGACAGGCCCTCCACCGCATGCTTGGTCGCAGCATAATAACCTGAACCTGGATAGCCGATGAAGCCGGCCTGCGACGAGATGTTGACGATATGCCCGCGACGACGGGACCGCATGCCGGGAAGGACTGCGCGGGTCATGGCCGCAAGACCGAAGACATTCGTCTCGAATTGGGCGCGGATCTCCGCGTCGTCGCCTTCCTCGATGGACGCTTGGTATCCGTACCCGGCATTGTTCACGAGCACGTCGATGGCACCGAAACGGGTCTCGGACTCTTTGACGGCCGCGACGATGTCATCATGCTTGGTGACATCGAGCGACAGGGCCAGCGCATTCTCCTCATGGCCGCGAGTCAGGTCTTCTACGCGATTGGCATCGCGCGCTGTCACCACGGCGCGCCAGCCCCGTCGCAGCACCAGTTGCGCGAGTTCACGTCCGAATCCGGTCGAGCAGCCCGTGATGAACCAAACGGGAGTATCGTTGAGTGACATGGGAAAATCCTCTTCCAGGCTGGTTCGAGACGGGTGGGATATAGGCGGTTCTTCAAGGGAGTGAATAGGTGCAGGGCAGCGGAGCCGAGAGGACCGGCGAACGGCCCTCTCGAGCAGAAGTTACTTTGCACCGGCTTCTGGGCGCATCACCCCTTTGTCGTCGCGGCGCAGGGGAGCCGATTGCTTCGGCAACGGTGCGCCAGGTGCCTCGGCAACCGTCACGCCATGCGGCCACTCGGCCGGAGCGATAGCCACATAGCGGGCGTAGCCACCTGTGCCGCCAAGAGGCTTGGCGAAGCCGATGGAGATCAGGGCTCCGGTCTCGGGGACCTTGTCGAGATTGGCGACACCCTCCGCCTGAGTGAAGTGATTGTGCAGAAGCCAGGACTCGCCTTCGAGAGTCGGTGTCGTATCCGTGTCGAGAGGCTCGTGCCCGTGAAGGAGGATCTTGCGCTCGAGATGCAGGAATTTGAGAGCATCGAGGCCGACGCCCGGATGCGGCTTGCTCGCGAAGCGGACCGGGTCGTTCCAGCCCTTGTACCAATCCGAGCGGACCATGACGACCGCGCCTTCAGGAATTTGCCCGTTTTGGGTCTCCCAATCCCGGATGTCCTGGACACTCAGGTGATAGCCCGGATCCGCGGCCACCTTTTCATGGATCGGAATCACCGCAAGTGGACGGACTGCGTATGTCGCGGGAAGGTCGCTGATCGTTGCGCCGTACTCGTCCCAATGGGCCGGTGGATCGAGTTGCGTACCATACTGGTCCGTGGTGAGCAGGTAACTCGTGGCGACGAAACCGTGCTTGGCATACGTGTACTCGTCACCCTTCGCGACATAATTCGGGATATCGGCCCCCGCCGTCGTGGCCTTGAACTCCGCGTGCCCGAAGCCCGGCCAGACCGGCTGAACCGGTGCAAAGGCGTGAGTGAGGTCGATATGTTTGGCACCCTTGATACTTTGTTCGTAAACAGACCAGAGCCCGGTCTGCTGTTGGAGCGGCTGCTGCGCGCAGGCGTACGATGAGACGAGAGTGCTGGCGAGAAAAGCTGCTGCTGAGGCATAGTTCGAGGTCACGATACGCTCTCCCTTGTCTAGAACGCACAATCATTCATCCATGCCCGCCCCTGTTCAATGCCTCATTTCTCCAGAAGCAATCTTTCTCCTATGTGTTCCGAAAGTCGACGAGCGGCTCGTCATAGATCGCAGTCAGCAGCCTGCCGTCACCTCTGACCACGCCGCGATACATGCCCGAGCAGTTGAAGGGCAGGGACACGTTGCCCGCATGATCGACTGCGATGACACCACCGGAGCCTCCGGCAGGAGCCAGCATGTCGATCACGACGGCACGTGACGCTTCTTCCAAAGACTGGCCTGCATAGCGCATGCGGGAGGCGATCTCATGAGCCGCCGCATAGCGGATGAAGATCTCGCCGTGACCCGTTGCCGAGATGGCGCAGGTCTCGTTGTCGGCCCATGTCCCCGCACCTATCACGGGACTGTCGCCGACGCGTCCAGGCGATTTCGCAGTCATGCCACCTGTGGACGTAGCGGCGGCAAGATTGCCATGTCTGTCGCGGGCTACCGCGCCGACCGTGCCATGCTTGCGCGACTCGTCATGATCGTCCGCGCCGCTTTTGCGCATGGCGAGCGTTTCCTGCAAAGCGTTCCAGCGCTGCTCGGTATAGAAGTAGGACGGATCCTCGAAAGCGAGGCCATGCCTGCGGCAGAATTCTAGAGCGCTTTCGCCGATGAGGATCACGTGGCCCGAATGCTCCATCACGGCGCGGGCGGCAAGGACCGGATTGCGCGGGCCGCAGATGCCGGCGACGGCTCCGGCCGAGCGGTCACGTCCGTCCATGACGGCAGCATCCATCTCCTGCTTGCCGGCCGAGGTATAGACTGCGCCACGCCCGGCGTTGAAGAGCGGCTCGTCCTCGAGTGCCATGACCGCTGCCGACACTGCATCGAGCGCGCTTGCGCCATCGGCCAGGACGACGCGCCCAGCATCAAGGGCACGGCGCAGGCCAGCATGATAGGCGGCCTCCCGTTCGGGCGTCATTTTGCTGCGCAGGATGGTGCCTGCCCCGCCATGGATCGCGAGGGCGAAACTGTTGTCAGAGGTCTTGTTGCCGGTCATGGGATTCACGTTTCGGGTGAGAGAGATTTCAGAGCTTCAAAGACGCTCGGACGGTGATGACCATCACGACCTGTCATCGAGCCTGCAGCGGCAAGTGCATCGAGAACGGCCTCCTGCGTAGCATCGGCCATGGCCTCGAAGAGGAGATCGATGCGGTTCTCGTTGATGATTCGAAGATCGACGAGATCTGCCTTCTCGTCATGAAACAGGATGTTGGCAGTGGTAAAGCCGAGTGCGATGTCGCCGCTGCCATGGCCCCATAGGGCGCCCAATCGTGCCAATCCGACACCGGAGCGCCGAATGACTCGTTTGAGCTGCCGATCGCTCAGGGGAATGTCCGTGGCCGCGATAATGATGATGGAGCCTTTCTCAAGTGCTTCCTCGTCCATGGCGGCTTTCGAAGGCGCAACGATTCTGCCATTGGGAAGGCGCAGGTCGCCCGAGCGACCGAAATTCGACAAGACGAGCACTCCCAAGTGAAAGCACTGCCCGTCGAGAACGAGCCGACGGGAGGACGTGCCGATCCCGCCCTTGAAGCCGAAGGTGCTCATCCCACAGCCGGCACCTACGGAACCAGATTCGAACTGCGATGAAGCGCGCGCCAAAGCGGCGCGTCCGTCCGCTTCCGTGACGGCCAGAGCCTGAATGTCGTTCAGGTATCCATCGTTGCACTCCAACACGACCGGGTTCACGGTCGCCGTTTCGCGGCCGATATCCGGATTGCCCTCGATGGCGTGATGCACTAGCGCGGTGCAGCAGGTTCCAACCGAGAGTGTGTTGGTGAGGAGGATAGGCGTCTCGAGGGTTCCCAACTCCTCTACCTGCACCAGTCCCGCACTTTTGCCGAAACCGTTCAGAACATGAAGGGCGGCAATCGGCTTTTCACGATAGAGATTGCCGCCGTGCGGTACAATGGCGGTCACCCCGGTTCGGATGTCGCCATCAATGAGCGTGCGGTGCCCAACGCGCACGCCAGGCACATCGGCGATGCTGTTGAGCACACCTGTCGGCAGGCTGCCGCAGGCGAAGCCGGCATCCCGGGCGCGGGGAGGGCGGCTCATCAGGGGCATTCCGCCTTCACGAAGGCGGCGATCTCCGCATGGGTCGCGATCCAGACATCCGAGCGCCGGGTGATCTCCTCCAGAAGCTTCTCGAGGATCCAGATGCGCGAGCGGTAGCCGGTCACGTGTGGATGCATCGTGAGCAGGAAGAGGCCGCCTTCCTCGCAAGCTCGCTCGAATTCGCGGAAGAAGATGTCAAAAACGGCCGTCGGCGGAGTGTGGGGGCGCAGACCGTTGAAGCGGTGCATGTTGAAATAAACCGCATCGTCGCGGATCCATTCCACTGGAAGCTCAACGATGCCGGTGGGCTCGCCCTGTTCCAGCAATTCGTAAGGGTCATCGTCTGCCATGAGCGATGAATCGTAGAGGAGGCCGAGTTCGCGCTCGATGCGCAGCGTACTGGGGCTGAAATCCCAGGACGGGGTTCGCAGACCGACAGGCCGCACACCCGTGATTCGCTCCAGTGTATCCGCCGAGCGGAACATCAGATCGCGTTCAATCTCGTAGGGCAGCTGGCTGTTGAGCTCGTGGATCCAGCCGTGAATGCCGATCTCGTGGCCTTCCGCAACAACCCGGCGCTGCTCGTCCTCGTAGAGGAGGGCGGCGACGGCGGGGACGAAGAACGTCGCCTTGGCGTCATATTTAGCAAGCGCGTTGAGAATCCGCGGTACGCCCTGGCGGTTGCCGTATTGCCCCTGAGACATGCGGCCGATGGATTTGCCGCCATCGCGCAACTCGTTCGTCTCATGGTCGGAATCAAAGGAGAGGGCGACGGCGCAGCGGGCACCATTCTTCCATCTGGCGGGCTTCAGGGAGCGGCCGGCGCGCACGTGATCCACCTTGCCGCGCCAAGTCTGTTCGTCCCAATGCCAGGGTTGGCTGCTGATGTCGTCCATGATTCCTCCAGCTCTTTGCTTGAAAATCTGCCTGCCCGATCCTGACTTCAGGAGCGCCCGCCATCCGCAGAGATGATCTGCCCGGAGATCCAGCCCGCTGCATCGGAGGTCAGGAACATGACGGCATTGGCTATGTCCTGCGGATAGCCCAGGCGCCGTGTATGAATGCTCTCAACCAGACGCGCTTGGCCTTCGGGGCCGTAGCTCTCCCATTGGCGCTGCGTCGCGGGGTTCGACAGCACGAAGCCGGGAGCGACGCTGTTGACGGTAATGCCATAGGGGCCGAGTTCGAAACTGAGCTGCTTCGTCAGCCCGACGAGGGCATGCTTCGAGGCCGTATAGGCCTGAATGCCCGTCAGGCTCGGACGCAGGCCTGCTCCGGACGAAATATTCACGATCCGGCCAAACTTCTGGCGCTTCATATGCGGGGCCACGGCCTGCGAGCACCAGAATGCGCCATGCACGTTGGCCTCGAAGAGAACAAGCCAGTCCTTTTCGCTCACCTCCTCGATCGGCTTCGCCACTTGTCCACGAACGCCGCCGGCGCAATTGACGAGGATGTCGATGCCGCCGAGGCTAGCCGCCATCTCGTCGAAGACGCGGCCGACTGCGGCACGATCCGCAAGATCGAGAGTGCGGGTCGCTCTGGCTCCTGCCTCTGTCGCGACACGCAGACCGGCCTCGTCCATATCGAGGGCCCAAACATGGGCACCTTCTTCCATTAGGGATTGAACAATAGTCCGGCCGATTCCCTGCGCCGCCCCGGTCACGGCAACACGGCGGTTGGTAAAATCCAGATTCATAGCTTCAGCATCTCGTCGAGGGTGGACCAGGATTGTTCGCGCCGTCCATCCTCGATGTCGTGGATCAGCTGGACCAACCTGCTGATAGCAGGTGTCGGGATTCCGGCCTCACTGCCGAGGTTTGCGATAATGGCGATCTGTGCATCGACTTCCGTCTTGCGCTTGCGCACGGCAAGATCGCGCCAGATGCCGGAATGGGTCTTGGCCGTGTGCCGGTTGAACTCGGCCATGTCGGCGACGGAGCGCCGCGCGGAGGTCTCATCGGCACCCGGCAAGAAGGCATCCGGATCGAATCCGTTGAAACCCAAGGGCTTCACGCCACGGGCTTTCGCTACCGCCATCACTTCCTGGCCAAGACGGTGATAGACCGGAAAGTGACGCTCGGAGGCAAGGTTCTCGGACATGGAGGCATTGGTCAGCGCCGTTGCGAAAAGCAGCGAGCCGTAACCGAGCTTGCCCCAGAGATAGCCCCAGATGTTATCGGTCAGCACGGCCTTCGGCTCGAAGATCGACAGCAGGCGATGGTAATCGTGCACCGCATCCGTAGCTTGCCCGTCGAGTCCGCCGACCGCGACGGCTGCCCGGTTGCCGAAAAGAATGCGGCCAGGCTCCAGCCAGTCTGCACCGAAATTGACGAAGCAGCCGACGGTGCGCTCGGCACCGACTTCCTCGGCAATGACGATTTCGTTCAATCCGTTCTGTGCGGAGAGAATGGTGCCGTTCCCGGTCAGATGCGGCTTCAGGGCGCATACCGCATCGCGGGTATGGTGAGCTTTGACGGCCAGGATGATGCGCTTGAACTGGCCCTTGACCTCACTTGGCAGCGCAGCCTTGACCGATTGCTGAAACGTCTCGACCGGCCCCTCAATAAAAATACCGTCCCGCTTCATGGCCTCCACGTGCGGCTCGACGACGTCGACGAACAGCACCTCTTCACCCGCACGGGCAAGATAGGCGCCGAGGGTTCCGCCGATGGCGCCCGCCCCCCAGATCAGAATGGTGTTCTCGTTCATTGCCAGTTCTCGATTAGCGCGCGGGTTTCTTCGATCGCAACGGTCCAGATGGCATTCATGTCGTCATCGGAGCGCTGGAAATAGCCGCCGAAATTACCGTCCTGCAGGATCTCGCGAACGCCTTGCGGACCGAACGTGCGCATGCGCTCCAGATCGACCATCGGCTTCTGGTGAGACGGTTGCTCGATACCCGGGAGACGCGTCCAGGGGAAGTTTTCCATCCACGAGGCATGGGAGGCGATCGGGTCGATCTGCTTCACCTTCTCGAACGTGCGCGGGGCATTCCACCAGTTGTGGAATTTCGCCCGGCAGTCCGGATTCTCCCCCATCCATTCGATGGCGGCGGTCTGGCCGGGTGTGTTCCCGCCGTGACCATTGACGAAGAGGATCCGGCGAAAGCCCGTGCGCCTCAAGGAATCGAGGATGTCGGTGATGATGCGCAGATAGGTGTCCGCTTTCAGCGAAATGGTTCCCGGATAAGCCATGAAGTAGGGCGTGATGCCGTAGGCCTGGACGGGGAAGACCAGGACTCCTGTCGGTTCGGCTGCTTCGGAAGCCACGCGTTCCGCCAGGATGCTGTCGACGGACAGGCTGAGGTAAGCGTGCTGCTCGGTGCAGCCGAGCGGAACAACCGCACGGTCATCCGTCTTCAGGTATTCTTCGACCTGAAGCCAGTTCATCTCACTGATTCTCATGAAGAGACTTCCTCTTGTGAAACAAGGGATGAGCGCAGCCGCTCGATCACGGGGAGCAGCGTGGCGCGAATGGCATGGGGATCCGGCATATAGCGGAACTCCATGGCTTGGCGATTCTCTGGCAACATCCGTCGGACCGTTGCTTCCGCGCCGCTGGCATAGATCGCCACATCGATCTGGGACAGAAAAGCCTCCAGGTCGGGTGCCGTGATGAGGCGCACATCCACATCGGAAACGTGAGGCGCGAAGCGCAGTACGCCGGGCTTCATCAGGGCAGTGAATTCCGGAAAGATCGACACGATGCCGATGCGCGCCATGGGATCGATCATGGCAAGCTGCGCCCGCGTCTCCTCCGCCGGAATGAAGCTCAGGCCAACGACCGGAATGCCGTTAGGGATCAGATGTTCGACTTCGCCGCGCCGGTGAGCGAGGGTGACGCAGATATCGCAGGGCAGAGGGAAGATCTCGCCGGCATGCAGGGCGTCTACCGTCGTCACCGCGATGGTGTCGCCGGTGCCAAGATAATCCTGGATCCTGTTGGCGTATTGCTGGGTTGTCTCGACGAAATTGCCCACCATGACGAGGCGCAGGGGCCGAGTCGGCGTCGGACCGCGGGCGGCTCGCGCGTTCACCAGTGACGACACGACGGAGGGTGGGAGGCCGAGTTGCCGGGCCTCAGTGAAGAGCATCTCGATTCTGCGCTGGATCTTACGGATCGCGGACGAGCGCAGCCCGTCGCTGTTGTGCCCATCGCCGACATAAGTGCCGGCACCCGGTTTCGCCTCGATGAGCCCGGCCTCACGTAAATCCCGGTAAACTGTTGCAACAGTCATGTGCGCAATCCCGGCCCGTTCCGCCAGTTCCCGGACCGAGGGCAGACGCTGACCAGTCGGCAACTCGCCGAGAGCGATGCCGAATTCGATCAAACCGCGAAGCTGGATGCCAAGCGGCACCGGAAGAGAACGGTCAAGCGCTCCCGCGAGGTTGGCGAGGATGCGCTCATCCGGCGTCTGTTCCGTGTCGCTATAACGGATGCCTTCATATGCATCAGGGCTTGATTGAGGTTTGGGCAAGGCTCTGTTGACTTTTCTTAACCGAGTGACCTACCGTTCTAATCGATAAGAACACCTTGGACGAAAAGCCAGGGTCTTAGCAAGAGGGGAAGTGAAGTGAAACAAAACTTCAAGCTTGGTGGATCGCTCGTCGCAGCTCTCGTCCTCGGAACAGTATTCGGCGGATCAGTTTCCGCACAGACCCTGACCATGGGTCTTCGGGCCGGTCCAGACTCGATCGATCCGCATTGGTCGACGCTCGGCAGTCAGGCGGAGGCCCTGCGCCATATCTACGATACGCTCGTGATGTCGGATGACAACCTGGGACTCAAGCCCGGTCTTGCAACCTCATGGAAGCCGATCGACGATACGACCTGGGAGTTCAAGATCCGGGAAGGCGTGAAATTTCACGACGGGTCGGAGTTGACGGCCGAGGACGCGAAGTTCTCAATCGACCGCATCCCGGTGGTTACCGGCCCCATGAGCATGACCATCTATACGAAGCAGGTTGCGGAGACAAAGGTCGCCGACAAGTACACCTTGCACGTGAAGACGAAGTCGCCCGCACCGACCCTGCCGAATGATTTCATCCGCCTCTTCGTGGTGTCGAAATCCGTCGGCATGGAAGCCCGCAACGAGCAGTTCAACTCGGGCAAAGCCGCCATCGGCACTGGCCCGTACAAGTTCGTCTCATGGGAGCCGAAGGGTGATCTCGTCCTTGAGCGCTTCGATGGATATTGGGGCGAGAAGCAGCCTTGGCAGAAGGTGATCCGCAAGGAGATTCCGAGCGACCCGGCTCGCATGGCGGCGCTGAAGTCCGGCCAGGTCGATCTTGCCAACTATGTGCCGGCCACGGACTATGCTGCGATGCAGAAGGACAAGTCCGTCGACACTTTCGTGGCCGACTCAGTCTACTTCCTGAACATCACGCCCAACGTGAAGGAAACCCTCCCGAAGAAGGTGAAGATCGACGGCAAGGAGATCGAGGCGAACCCGCTGCGCGATCCAAAGGTCCGCGAGGCCATGGACCTCGCCATCGACCGTAAGACGCTCGTGCGCGTGGTTCTCGAAGGCCTTGGCCGCCCGGCCAACCAGCTTATGCCCGCCAGCTTCTTCGGCGGAAACAAGAACCTGCCAGAGCGGCCCTACGATCTCGCCAAGGCGAAGCAGTTGCTGACCGATGCCGGCTACCCGAAGGGCTTCGAAATAGACTTCCACTGCACCAACAATCGCCTGCCGGGCGACGGGGCAGTGTGCGAGGCGCTCTCGCAGATGTGGGCCCGTGCCGGCCTGAAGGTGAATGCCAATGCGCTCAACGGCACCGTGTTCTTCCCGGCACAGCAGAAGGGTGAATTCTCACTCTGGATGAGCGGCTGGGGCACGCTGACCGGCGAGGCGAGCTACACCTACGGCTCCCTCGTGCACACGGCGAATCCGCAGATCGGTCTCGGCGCCTTCAACAAGCAGGGCTATTCGAACCCGGAGGTGGACAAGCTGCTCCAGGAAGGCGCACGCACCATGGACGATACGAAGCGCCGCGCTCTCTTCGAAAAGGTTACGGAAGTCTCCATGAACGACCGTGCACTGATCCCGACTGTACAGATCCAGACGGTTTGGGCTGCCAAGAAGGGCATGGTCACCATTCCGCCGCGCGTCGACCAAGAAACCCTGGCCTATGAGATCAAGCCGAAGAGCTGATCTTGATATGACCCAGCCGGGATCCCGGCTGGGTCTTCGTGGAGAGAAGTGGCTTTCCCTCCGGCCTTTTGATTGCTGCTGTTTGCGAAGGATCAGGCAGGTCTGCCTGATCCTTCGCTGTCCCATCCAGTACGAGACAGTATGATCGGTTTTCTTATTCAGCGTGTCCTGCAAGCGATCATGGTCGTGATCGCGATGTCGATCATCGTGTTCCTAGGCGTCTATGCCATCGGCAATCCTATCGATGTGATGATCGATCCGGGATCCGACCAAGCCCTGCGCGAAGCGCTGATCCAGCGCTACGGCTTCGATCGCCCCTTGATCGAGCAGTATTTCGTGTTCATGAACAACATGCTGCATGGCGATCTCGGGCAATCGTTCATCTATCGCCTGCCTGTACTCAACCTGATCATGTCGCGTCTTCCGGCAACCCTGGAACTTGCGCTGACAGCCATGTTGATCGCCACCTGCCTTGGCATCCCGCTGGGATTGTGGGCTGGCTACAAGCCCGATTCGCTTTCGGCCAAATCGATCATGGGCCTATCCGTCCTTGGGTTCAGCGTGCCGAGCTTCTGGGTCGGGCTTCTGCTCATCATGGTTTTTGCGGTCGAGCTCGGATGGCTGCCATCGGGCGGGCGAGGGCCGACCACCCAGGTGCTCGGCATGAACCTGTCGATCACCTCGCTCGAGGGCTGGAGCTACATTATTCTTCCGGCGTTCAACCTCGCGCTGTTCAAGCTCGGCTTGCTGATCCGCCTGACGCGTGCGGGCACGGTCGAGGTGATGAGCTCCGACTATGTGCGCTTTGCCCGCGCACAAGGGTTGTCCGAGAGCAAAGTTGTTGGCCTTCATGTGCTCAAGAACATCTCGATCCCGATCGTGACGGTCTTCGGCTTGGAACTTGGCTCGACGCTCGCGTTCGCGGTCGTGACGGAAACGGTCTTTAATTGGCCCGGCATGGGTAAGCTCATCATCGACTCAATCACCGTTCTCGACCGGCCGGTGATGGTGGCATACCTGATCCTCGTGGTGTTCCTCTTCGTTATGATCAATCTTGTTGTCGACTTGGTCTATGGCCAGCTCGACCCGCGCATTCGCGTAAAGGCGGCGTCATGAGCAATTCTCCCGCCCTCTCGTTGCCGGCGGAGACCAGCTGGACTCGGTTCTCGAACTTCTGGACGGATTTTCGCCAGAGCCCGGTTGCCGTCGCAGCTCTGATCGTTGTCGTCGTCGTGGTTCTGATGGCTATTCTCGCGCCCTTCGTGGCGCCGCAGGATCCCTACAATCAGGAGACCCTTGATCTGTTCGATGCTCGTTTGGAACCTGGAGAGATCGGGTCCGGCGGTTATGCCCACTGGCTTGGTACCGATGCCGCCGGGCGGGACATCTTTTCGGCTATTCTTTACGGATTGCGTACGAGCCTGATCGTCGGCGTCATGGCAGGATCCCTGGCACTCGTGCTCGGCACGTCGGTCGGACTCATTGCGGCCTATTATGGTGGTCGCATCGAGGCACTCATCATGCGCATCATAGACCTGCAACTCTCGCTGCCGGCGATCCTGCTTGCGCTGGTTCTCGTCGCCATGCTGGGGCAGGGGCTGATGCAGCTCGTGGCCGCGCTCGTGGCTGCGCAATATGCCTATTTCGCACGCACGACCCATGGTGCTGCTAGTGCGGAACGGCGCAAAGACTACATCGAGGCGGCACTTTCCACGCCACTGCCGGCCCGCCACGTGCTGTTTCGCCATCTTCTGCCCAATGCGCTGCCGCCCTTGATAGTGGTGGCGACGGTGCAGGTGGCGAACTCCATCGCCCTTGAAGCGACGCTGTCCTTCCTGGGGCTCGGACTTCCCATCACACAGCCTTCGCTGGGGAGCCTGATCTCCAACGGGTTCCAGTTCCTGCTGTCGGGCCGTTACTGGATCTCGATCTATCCTGGCATCGCCCTGATGCTGACGGTCGTCGCCATCAATCTCGTCGGCGATCAGGTTCGCAACGTTCTGAACCCGAGGCGCAGCCGATGAGCGATGCGGTTCTACGTGTCAAAGACCTTCAGACCCAGTTCCAGACCCGGGCCGGCGTTCTGAAGGCGGTCGATGGCGTGAGCTTCGAGGTCGGCCGCGGCCGCATTCTGGGCCTCGTCGGCGAGTCCGGTTCCGGCAAGAGCGTGACGGGTTATTCCATTCTCGGCCTGATCGAGCCACCCGGCAGGATCGTCGGGGGCGAGGTAATCCTGAACGGCAAGGATCTCACGCGCCTGAAAGGCGAGGCCATGCGGCAGGTCCGCGGTGCCCAGATTGCCATGGTCTTCCAAGACCCGATGATGACGCTCAATCCGGTTCTCAAGATCGGAACGCAGATGATCGCGGCCGTGCGGGCCCACGACAATGTTTCCCGCAAGGTGGCACGTGGAAGAGCGCGCGACGCGCTGGCCAAGGTGGGAATACCGAGTCCCGAGGAGCGGCTCGATGCGTATCCGCATCAGCTCTCCGGCGGCATGCGTCAGCGCGTGGCTATCGCCATCGCTCTTCTCCACAGCCCTGCCGTCATCATCGCGGATGAGCCGACGACGGCGCTCGACGTCTCGATCCAGGGTCAGATCTTGGCTGAGGTGCGGCGTCTTGCGGACGAGACCGGCACGGCGTTCGTGTGGGTGACGCACGATCTCGCCGTGGTATCGAGCCTGGCGGACGATATCTGCGTCATGTATGCGGGTAGGGTCGTGGAAAGTGGTCCTGCCGCCGATGTGATCGCATCTCCGCGTCATCCTTATACGGCTGGTCTTCTCGCATCCGTGCCCGCCGAGCACGAGCCTGGAACGAAGCTTCCGCAGGTTCCCGGTTCTGCGCCTTCCCTGGCCAACCTCCCGCCGGGCTGCGCTTTCGCGCCCCGCTGCGCCAAGGCGGGACCGGCCTGCACCACCACGCCGCCCGTCCAGCACTTCGAGCACGGACGCACCGCCCTTTGCCACTACCCGATCGAGCCCGTTTCATGCCAGCCGCTCTCCTTGACATCGACCACGTATCGAAGCGCTTCGTAAAGCAATCTAACATCGGAGAGCGCATCGCTGCCCTACTGGGTGCTGGGCAGAAGGCCGAGACTGTGCGCGCGGTGACCGACGTCAGTCTCACGGTTGCTAAGGGTGAGGTTGTGGGTCTGGTCGGCGAATCCGGCTGCGGAAAGTCGACGCTTGGGCGCATGGTCGCCGGTATCTATACGCCGAGCGACGGCAAGATCCTGTTCGACAAGGTGCCCGTGGCTAGGTCGCAGGGGCGGCGCACACAGAAGCTGACGACCCGCGTTCAGATGATCCACCAGGATCCTTTCGCGAGCCTCAATCCGCGCATCCGCATCGGCGACACGGTGGCTGAAGGCCCGGTGGCGCACAGCATCGTCAGGTCCCGCGAGGCGGATTCCTATGTGGCGGATCTGCTCGGGCGCGTGGGGCTCGACCCGAGTTATCGCAGGCGCTTTCCGCATCAGTTCTCCGGCGGCCAGCGCCAGCGCATCGCCATTGCCCGCGCGCTCGCCATGAAACCGGATCTTCTGGTGCTCGACGAACCTGTGGCATCGCTCGACGTGTCGATCCAGGCGCAGGTGCTCAATCTGTTCATGGACCTGCGCCGCGACCTCGATCTGACCGGCATCTTCATCAGCCATGATCTCGGTGTGGTTCGACATGTCTCCGACCGGGTCGCGATCATGTATCTCGGACGCATCGTCGAGCTGGCACCGACATCCGAGCTCTATGCCAATCCGAACCATCCCTATACCCGCGCGCTCTTCGAGAGCGTTCCGCGCGTCGGCGTGGGCCGGAAAGACTTTCGTCCCATTGCCGGCGAGATCCCATCGCCGCTTCATCCGCCGAGCGGATGTCACTTCCATCCTCGCTGCCCCTTCGCGGGCCCGCGCTGCAAGCGGGAGACCCCTCCGCTGGCCGCCATCGGTCCCGGCCGCTTCTCCGCCTGCCATCTCAACACCGGCGGCACAGATTAATCGGGAAGACTGACAGACATGACCCAGCAGGCATCTCTCGTCGCGCTCCAAGAGCGCGTCGCCGCCGTCAATGATGTGCTCAATGCAACTTCCGTCCTGACATGGGATTCCCGCACCATGATGCCTGCCGGCGGAGCGGAAACCCGCGGACACCAGATTGCGACGCTGACCCGCATCGCGCGCGATCTGCTTCTCGCGCCCGAGACTGAGAGGGCGCTCGAGGAGGCCGAGCGGGCAGTCCTGGAATTTGCGGAGGATTCTGCCGAGAGACGCATGGTGCAGCAGACGCGGCATGCGGTGGAACATCACAAGAGAGTGCCGGCATCCCTGATCCAGGAGCGGGCGGCTCTTCGCACCGTCGCCCAGGCGGCCTGGATCGAGGCACGTTCGAAGAGCGATTTCTCGATCTTTTCGTCCTTCCTTGCCAAGACCGTCGAATTGTCTCGCGCCTATGCCGATTGCATCGGCTGGAACGGGCATCCCTATGACGCAATGGTGTCGATCTACGAGCTGGGCGAAACGGCGGCCAGCCTCAAAGACCTTTTCAAGGAATTGCGGGCCGGCCTGCTGCCTATCCTCGATGACGCGAGGTCCCGGCCGCAGCCCCGTTCGGACTTCCTGTTCCGCGACTTCCCTGAAGAGGGGCAGCGCGCCTTCGGCCTGAGCCTTGCGGAGAGACTTGGTTACGATTTCCGGCGCGGACGCCTGGACACCACGGTTCATCCGTTCGAGGTGTCGTTCACGCGCAACGATGTGCGCATCACCACTCGCTACAACCGCAATTACCTTCCGGCATCCGTCTTCGGCACTGCGCACGAGACCGGGCATGGGCTCTACGAGCAGGGTGTCGATCAGGCCTTCACTCGCACGACGCTCGCCACCGATCTGGTCGGTCTCTACGCGGTCGGCGGTACGAGCTTCGGCGCCCATGAATCCCAGTCGCGTCTCTGGGAGAACCACATCGTCCGCAGCCGCACCTTCTGGCAGCTTCACTTCCCCGAGCTGCAGATGCATTTCCCGGATCAGCTCGGCGATGTGAGCGCGGAGGAATTCTATCGCGCCGTCACCCGCGTCGAGCCGGGCTTCATCCGTGTCGAAGCGGATGAGCTCACCTATGATCTCCACATTATGCTGCGCGTCGATATCGAATGTGCGCTCATGGACGGGTCATTGGCCGTGAACGATTTGCCGGAAGCCTGGAATGCGGCGATCAAACGTGATCTTGATCTCTCCGTGCCGAACGATGCGTATGGCGTCCTGCAGGATGTACATTGGTCGACCGGTTATATCGGCTCCTTCCCGACCTACACGATCGGAAATGTCATGGGCGCCCAACTGATGGAGACCCTGCGCAGGCAGAAGCCGTCTCTCGACGCTTCCATCACTGCGGGCGAGTATTCCGTCCTGGCGGAAGAACTGCGCACGAAGGTCTGGCAGCACGGTCGCCGGTTCATGCGCGACGAGTTGCTGGAGCGGATAACGGGACGCCGTCTCGATCCGGCTCCTTACCTCGCCTATCTGCGCAGCAAGTATGCAGCGTAAGAACAGGCAGGAAGCGGCCTGCGGCTCCGAGGTCGCAATGGCCAGCATCGGTGAGGTTCGTCAGGCTGCCAGCGACATGGGTGCGGCGGCAGCCGAGGTGCTCTCGCCTGCTCACCATTCCACCGGCCCTTGACAGGAGGTCGACCGCTTCCTCTCCGGCATCAAAGCCCCATAAGCCAATCCGGGCAATCCTGTGGAGGAGCCGCAGGGACGCTCGTCCCTGCGGCCCGTTTTCAATGCTCGACCTGATCGGCCGTATGGCCGGCACGCCAATAGGCAACGACCTGATGCTCTGAGGTCGGCACCTTCCACTCCTTGCGCAGGAGCTTCTTCAGGCATCGGCAGCTTTTCTGCTCGCAGCCGGCCCAGATGAAGCGACGCGTCTTGTCCGATGGCATGGTGATCCCGCGGACCGCATCCTCGATCAGGGACGTCGTTCCCGCCGGCGCCCCGTTCCGGTGCATCCAGCGTATGTCAAGCGCGGCGGCGGAGCGAAGAGGCTGCTCCTCGCTCGCATCTGCGACCTCGAGCAGGACGGTTGCTTTGCACTCGGCCGGGAGTTCCGCCAGGACGCGGCTGATGGCCGGAAGCGCGGTCTCGTCGCCGGCAAATAGATACCAGTCGGCAGGCGGAAGGTCGCCACCGCCCGGTCCCATCACTCCGACGACATCCCCGGGGCATGCCTGTTGAGCCCAGGTCGAGCCGGGCGTATCGTCGCCTTCGTGCAGGACGAAATCGATATCGATCTCGCCGTTCTCCAAATCGAGTTCGCGGATCGTATAGATCCGCATCACGGGCCGATCCGCTCCCTTCGACCAGACGGGCCGCCCGTCCTCACCCATCACCGGCCATTGTGGAACGACACCGGGCTTCGGAGGAAACAGGAGCCGTACATGCATGCCGCCGACCGCAAAGCGCGCGAGATCCGCGCCCTTGAGCCTCACCCTCCGCATGCGTGGCGTGATGTTGGTCGCGCTGACCACGCGCATTTCGCGGAAGTAGGGGAGCGGTGCTCCGGCAACACCATCGCCGGACCAGACGATGCGAGGTGTCTCGCCCTCCACGAAACCCAAAATATGCTCCGCAAGGCTCCACTTGACGTAAGCGAGGCCCGTAGCATCAGTGCCCTCCGCACGAAGGTGGAGAGTTTCGTCATCCGCTTCGACCGATGCAACGCCATAATCGAACTCCACTCGGGCGGAGCGATTGGACCGATGCACCCTGCCGTGTTCGATGAAATGATCGCAAAGCATGTCCATCATCTGAAGGGGACCTGCGAGTGTGACCCTCGCCTCGGCCCGAAGGACGGGTGATCTCATCGTTTGTTCCATGGACTATGGTGCTCCATCTATCGGTTTCGACGCAAAAGCCAGATCAGATACGGTCCGCCGATGAGCGAAGCGAAAAGACCCAACGGGAGTTGGTAGGGAAAGGAGACGATTCGGGAGAGCCAGTCGGCTCCGGTCATCAGCCCGGCTCCGATCAGGATAGCCGCCAGCAGTTGATGATGGGCACGACCGAAGCCGAGCAGCCGCGCCATGTGGGGAGCGACGAGCCCGACGAAGCTCAAAGGACCGACGATGAGTGAAGCCGCGGCCGTGAGGCCTGCGGCAAACAGGGTCAGGGTCATGCGGGTCATTTGAAGCGGCAATCCGACAGCGCGTGCATGGTCGGCTCCCAGAGGCAGGATTTCGAGCCAGCGCGTCATGAGGGGCAGCAGTCCCAGCAGAGCCAGAGCCACCGCGAGTGCGGCAGAGGCCTCCGTCCACGTGGTTTGATTGGTCGAGCCGCTGATCCAGGCCAGGAGCTGAAAGGCGCGGGCATCGCCCGTGATCATCGCTGCGTTGACGAGAGCGTTGCAAAGCGCTCCGACCGCAAGGCCTCCAAGGAGGAGGCGCTCCGAATTCTTCTCCTGCTGCCCGGCGACCGAGAGAAGCGCGATTAGGGCAACCAGGACGCCAATCACGGCACCGGTCAGCCGTGTGCCCATGGTCGGCGCAGGAAATGTGAAGAGGACGGCTGCCAAACCTACTCCAGCGCCAGCGCTGACGCCCAGTACCTCCGGGCTCGCAAGAGGATTATCCGTCATCCGCTGCAGGATCATTCCGGCCGCAGCCAGCATGGCCCCGGCGACCGCTGCCGCAGCGATGCGCGGTGCGCGGAACGGGAGGAGGTCGTCGAGAAGCTGACCGGTCGCAACGCTCCAGCCATCCGGTCCGCGTCCGACAAGCAGAGCCGACACGATCATGCCCAGAACGAGGAACAGGATCACAAGCAGCGGGAGGAGTGGCCGAGCGAGCCGTCGCACAGGTGAGGGCGACATGGACACGGATGCGTGACGAGCAAGCCGCAGGCGCGGGAGCAGATAGAGGAGGAGCGGTCCGCCGAGCAGCGCAGTCGCGGCTCCTGTCGGTACCATCTCTGCCGACCCGGCCGCCGCAAGCTGCACGAGACCATCCGCCAGCCATAAGATGGCCGCTCCGATGAGCGGCGCTGCTACGAAAACGTTTTTCTGACTGCGTGCGCCGCACAATCGGGCGAAAGCGGGAGCTGCCAAGCCGATGAAACCGATGACGCCGACTTCCGCCGTGACGGTCGTGGCAAGCCACACGGCGACGGCAAGCGCGAGGAGCCGCAGGGACAGGAGATTGACCCCTAGGCTGCGCGCACTCGCATCATCAAGTCCCAGGATCTCCAGCGGGCGAATCAGGAGGAAGGCTGCGAGAAGGGAAACTGACAGCGCGAGCGCAATCGCCTGAGCGTGGTCCCAGCCCTGCTGGGTGAGTGAACCGCTGCCCCAGATGAGAAGAGACATCATGTATTCGCCGTTCGCGAGGATCAGCGTCGCGCTCAATGCCATGGCAATCAGGGAAACAACCATGCCGGCGAGAACGACCGTGATAGGCTCAAGCCCGCGCTTCCAGGTAACGGTGATGAGAAAGGCGACGACCGCCAAGCCCCCGAGCAGCGCGACGGTCTCGCGTGCGCTGTCCATGAGTGCCGGCGCAAACAAGGTGGCGGTGGTCATGGCGAACTGCGCGCCTGCCGAGATGCCGAGCGTCGACGGATCCGCGATGGGGTTGCGAAGAACCTGCTGCAACAGGGCGCCGGACAGTCCAAGGGCAGCACCGGAGAGCAGTGCGACGGCAGCACGAGGGAGAACGCTGTTGAACAAAAGGATGCGATTCAGCTCGAAGCCCCGGCCGTCTGACAGTGGAAGCAGGTTCACAACCTGATACCAGCACAGACCCATGGCGACGGCAGCGGCCATGAGCCACGCGAGAGCCGATGGCCTTTGCGAAATTGCCCTAACCATTCGGTTCTCCAAGGGCGAAGAGCGCTTCGGTTAACACGCGCGCAAAACGCCTTGCGGCGGGAAGTGCGCCGAAGGGGTTTACGGGTGGCAGCGTCGCGACACGTCCTTCTCGAACGGCCGGAAAGGCATTCCACAATGGGCTATTCGCGAGGGTGCTGCGCGCATCCGGCGGAACCGGAGAGATGATGACGATCGATGCCTTGGGCACTTCCGCGAGAGCTTCCAGGGGAATAGGAGCGGCCGCCGCGTAGCTGGTCGCTTTCGGCCAGGCATTCGTGAAGCCGAGGCGCTGGAGAACGTCGCCGAACATGCTGTCGGTGCCGAAGACCCTGAAGTGGCGTGCGTCGCCGAGATTGATCAGGAAAACGGGTCGTGCCGTCCTGTCGGCGACACGCAGGCGAGCCTGCGCGAGCTCGAGAAATGAGATGTCCACATACGCCTGCGCCCGCTGCTTGCGTCCAAGACGCTCTCCCAAGGCCAGGGTGATCTGCGCGGCTGAGGCATAGGGGGGACGACCTGGTTCGTAGACCGAATAGGACACGACAGGAGCGATTTGTTCGAGGTTGTCCTGCGCCCATGTAAACCAGCGCGAGCTGATGATCAGATCGGGATTGGAGAGGCGCAGCATTTCGAAGTTTGGCGAGCCGCGAAGACCGAGATCGGCAACCTGCGCCGGCACATGCGGTTCGACCGCGATCTTTCGAAACTGTACGAGTTCCGTGGCTGCAACAGGCTCGACGTCCAAGGCGAGTAAGGTCTCGAACATGGCCCAATCGACGACGGCAATCCGCCGGTGGGGTTTCGCTTGGACCTTGCCGATGATGGAAGAGCCGATTGCGGCGCCAAGGAAGCTGCGTCGGGTCAACGCGAATGCATTTCGTGCGGAATATGGCTGCGTTGGCATTCGACGTACCAGGAGAAGATCCTACAGGTCTTTCTACGATGGATGATTTATACTTCTATTTTGGTCGCAAATACTATGCTGCTGTGGTCTCGGCCCAAAGATCGAGTGGATGTCGTTCTCGATCATTGTTTATCACGTAGGCGCCAGCATCATTCATCCTCTGGAGCGGGTTGATGAACCGTGGATGCTGTCGCGTCAATCGATTTCTCTCAAAAACACAATCATTGTAAAAACTTAGAACATTTCCAAACAATGCTTGAAAGTACAGGCGCGGCTATTTCCATCACAAAGGTTTCTCTTCCGAGCCCCGATCCGCCCGTCGATGAGAGCGACGTGGCTCATGATCCACAAGTCTGCTTTCCGGCCCAATATAGTAACAGGCGCAGTTTGTAATAGATATAAAGAGCTTATCTACAGTTTATAATCATTTTAGAATGCAGTTTAGAGTAGTTTTAAAACATAGCTCTTGCCTGAACCCAGCGGAAACCATAGTCAGTCGCCCGGACCAGCAATCCGCCGATTGCGCGCGCATGTGAGGTTTCAGCAGACCTCGATGCGACTGAAAGCCTTGGGGGCAGCTATGAATTGTCGTTATGTGTTGAGTATGGGAGTGAGCTTGGTCTCGCTTGCCGTGATGGTGGCATCGAGCGGGCCATCCATGGCTCAGATGCAGCCTGCGTCCGGCGAGATCGCGCTGGAAACCGTCACTGTCGAAGGGCAGGGCGGCACCGCGACCGGACCGGTGAATGGCTATGTTCCCAACC
Source organism: Microvirga sp. 3-52 (assembly GCF_018383585.1). Taxonomy (GTDB): domain Bacteria; phylum Pseudomonadota; class Alphaproteobacteria; order Rhizobiales; family Beijerinckiaceae; genus Microvirga. The sequence continues at coordinate 274,490 of NZ_JAHAMK010000002.1, read as the reverse complement.
GCACGGCAACAGGCTCCAAGACTGACACGCCCATCGAGGAAATTCCGCAGGCGGTTTCGGTGATCGGCCGCGAGGAGATAGAAGACCGGCAGGCGCAGAAGGTCGACGAGGCTCTGCGCTACACGGCCGGCGTCTTTGCGCAGCCCTTCGGTGAGGATTCCGACACCGACTGGTTCTACATCCGTGGCTTCGATGCCGGCCAGACGGGCGTTTTCCTCAACAATCTGCCGCTCTATCAATACGGGTTCGGCGGATTCTTTATCGATCCATTCATCCTGGAGCGCATCGAGGTTCTCAAGGGACCTGCTGCCGCTCTCTATGGTGGCAGCGCTTCGGGAGGCTTGATCAATCTTGTGAGCAAGCGCCCGACAGTCGAGCCGCTTCGTTATGTCGAGACGGGGATCAACTCCTGGGGTAACGGCTATGCGGCCTTCGATCTCGGCGGCGCGCTCGATAAGGACAAGATCTGGTCCTACCGCCTGACCGGCAAGGTGTCCGGAGGCGGCTGGGAGACGAGGGAAGCCGAGGATTTCCGCGGCGTAATCGCGCCAGCTCTCACGTTCAGGCCCAATGCGGGTACCGAGCTGACCGTGCTCGGGTCCTACCAGCACATGGATCTCACCCACACGGGAGGCTTCCTTCCCTATGTCGGCACAGTCGTTCCGGCGCCGTTCGGACGTATCTCGCGCCGGTTCTACTACAATGAGCCCGCGGTCGATCTCTACCGCCGCGAGCAGGCGATGATCGGCTACGAGTTCGAGCATGCCGTCAATGACGTCTGGACGCTCCGACAGAACTTCCGGTACGCCCATACGGATTCAAAGGAGCGTGGTCCCTATCCGTACGGCTATCTCGACCCGGCGACCGGTTTCCCGGTTGCCACGCCCGTGGCGCCTGACTTCCTGCTCTACCGCATCGGCTTTAACCACCATACGGTGGTGAACACGCTCTCCCTCGACAATCAGGCAGAAGCGAAGTTCAACACAGGGCCGCTCGGCCACACGCTGCTGCTCGGCCTGGACTATAAGTACTACAACTTGGATCACATCCAGGCTTCGGGCGGTGGGACGCCGATCAGCCCCGTCAATCCGGTCTATGGTGCGCCTCAGGGGCCGACGGTTCCTTACCTCGACCAGGACCTGACCATGAACCAGCTCGGGTTCTATGCTCAGGATCAGATCCGCTTCGGCGGCTGGATTGCGACCCTGAATGGGCGCTACGACCGTGTCAGCACCGAGAGCACCGACAAAGTCGGAAGAGCGAACTTTACCGACAACACCGGCGAGTTCAGCGGCCGCCTGGGACTGGGCTATGAGTTCGCCAACGGGATGACGCCCTATGTTGCCGTGTCGCGCTCCTTCAACCCCGTCATTGGCTCCGATTTCTTCGGTGAATCATTCGAGCCCGAAACTGGTCAGCAGTATGAAGTCGGCCTCAAATATCGGCCGACCTTCTTCGATGGCCTGATCACGGCGGCTCTGTTCGATCTCACGCGTCAGAACGTTACCACGGCTGACCCGGAGCATTCTTTCTTCGAGGCCCAGTTGGGCGAGGTGCGCTCGCGCGGCTTTGAGATCGAAGCGCAGGCCAACATCACGGAAGGCCTGAAGGCGATCGCCGCCTTTACGGCCTATGACATCGAGATCACCGAGGATTCCAATGTCGCGCTGATTGGCAACCGCCCTAACGTGGTTCCGGAGATCCTGGCGTCGGGCTGGCTGGACTATACGGTACAGGAGGGCCCGTTCAAAGGTCTCGGTCTCGGGGCCGGCGTCCGCTATGTCGGCTTCTCCTATGTGGACAACGAGAACACCCTGAAGGTGCCCGCCGCGACCGTGTTCGATGCCGGTATCCGCTACACGCGGGACAACTTCACGGTGGCGCTCAACGTCAACAACCTCCTCGACAACGAATATGTATCATCCTGCGACACGCAGTACACCTGCAACTACGGTGCCGGTCGGGTCGCAACGCTGAAGGCGAGCTACAAGTGGTGACGTGTAGGGCGCCGTATCGAGGCGGCGCCCTCATCTCCGTGCCTAAACCCATGTCCACCGCTTCGAACTCCAACCCTGCCGCCGAGGCTTCTCTGTTCGAACTGACGGAGGTCAGCTTCGCGATTCCTGGGCGCACCCTGCTTCATCCTCTCACGCTGTCCCTCCCGGGGCGGCGTGTGATCGGATTGATCGGCCACAATGGTTCGGGCAAGTCGACGCTCATCAAGCTGTTGGCCCGCCAGCAGCCGGCATCCGGTGGCGCCATTGCCTTCGAGGGGAGGGAATTGTCGGCTTGGGGAGATCGGCCCTTTGCGAGACGGGTCGCCTATCTGCCGCAGCAGACGCCGCCGGCCTCCGGCATGCTCGTCAAGGAACTCGTGGCTCTGGGGCGGTATCCCTGGCATGGACCTTTAGGGCGCTTCGGTCCAGCCGACCGCGAGAAGGTGAGGGAAGCCATGGCTCTCGCCGACGTGGAGCCTTTTGCAGATCGTCTCGTGGACACCCTCTCCGGCGGTGAACGCCAGCGAGTCTGGCTGGCAATGCTGGTGGCACAGGATGCCCAGTTCCTGCTGCTCGACGAGCCGATTTCGGCGCTCGACGTCACCCATCAGGTGGAGGTGCTCGCCCTCGTGCAGCGTCTCTCTCGCGAGCGCGGGCTCGGAGTGGTCGTGGTGCTGCACGACGTGAACATGGCCGCTCGCTTCTGCGATGAGATCCTGGCGCTGCAGACAGGCCGGCTGATCGCCCGCGGCACGCCCGACGCGATCATGACGCCGCAGCAGTTGGAGGCTATCTACGGCATTGCCATGGATGTGATCCCGCATCCCATCACCGGCCAGCCGGTGAGCTTCGTCCGCTGAGCCGGCACCAAGCCCTCTCTTGCTCTGATCCGCCGCCGGCAGTACCTAGTCCCCCATGCGTTCTCTGCTCAATCGCTTTTTCGCCTACTATCGGCCACATCGCGGGCTATTCGTGCTGGACTTCTCCTGCGCGGTGGCTTCGGGCCTGCTCGAGCTTGGCTTCCCGATTGCGGTCAAGTTGTTCATCGACACCCTGCTTCCGACCGGTCAGTGGGGGCTCATCGCGCTCGCCTCGGCCCTGTTGCTTGTCATCTATATCCTCAATGCAGGTCTGATGGCGACGGTGACCTATTGGGGCCATATGCTCGGCATCAACATCGAAACTGAGATGCGGCGCAAGGCCTTCGACCATCTGCAGAAGCTTTCTTTCGGCTTCTTCGACAACCAGAAGACCGGCCACCTCGTAGCCCGCCTCACCAAGGATCTGGAAGAGATCGGCGAGGTCGCCCATCACGGGCCGGAAGATCTCTTCATTGCCGTGATGACGCTGGCGGGCGCCTTTACTCTGATGTTCACGGTCAATGCGAAACTTGCCCTGATTACGGCCCTGGTGGTTCCGCTCACCGCCTGGCTGACGACACGCTATGGCGGCCGCATGACGCGCAACTGGCAAGCCCTCTACGGACGGGTCGGCGATTTCAACGCGCGCATTGAGGAGAATGTCGGCGGCATCCGCGTGGTCCAGGCCTTCGCCAACGAGGATCACGAGCGCCGTCTGTTCGCCCTCGACAACCAGGGTTATCGCAAGACCAAGCTCGAAGCCTACAAGATCATGGCAGCGTCGACCTCGCTGAGCTATCTCAGCATGCGGCTGATCCAGATGGTCGTCATGGTTGCGGGCAGTTATCTGGTGCTCAAGGGTGAATTGACCGCCGGCGGCTTCGTCGGCTTCCTGCTCCTCGTCGGGGTCTTTTTCAGACCGGTCGAGAAGATCAATTCAGTCATCGAGACTTATCCGAAAGGCATCGCGGGCTTCAAACGCTACATGACGTTCCTGGATACGCGTCCGGACATCGCAGACCGCCCAGGCGCGAGGGATGTCGGCAAGCTCAAAGGCGACATTCAATACAGGAAGGTCGTGTTCGGCTATTCTGCGGAGCGTAGCATCCTCGAGGGCCTCGACCTGACGATCCGCGCCGGCGAGACCATTGCCTTCGTTGGACCATCGGGCGCGGGCAAGACGACTATCTGCTCGCTGCTGCCTCGCTTCTACGAGGTTGACAGCGGCGCGATCACCGTCGACGGGATCGACATTCGCGACATGACCCTCCGCTCTCTGCGCAGCCAGATCGGCATCGTGCAACAGGATGTCTTCCTGTTCGCTGGCACAATCCGCGAGAACATCGCTTATGGACGGCTTGAGGCCACGGAGGCTGAAATTCATGAGGCCGCCCGCAGGGCACGGCTCGACGAGGTGATCGCCTCTCTGCCGGCAGGCCTCGATACAGTCATCGGCGAGCGGGGAGTCAAGCTCTCGGGCGGCCAGAAGCAGCGCCTCGCCATCGCTCGCATCTTCCTCAGGAACCCGCCAATCCTGATCCTCGACGAAGCAACATCGGCCCTCGACACGGGGACCGAGCGGGCGATCCAGCAGGCTCTCGCCGAGTTGTCGAAAGGGCGCACGACGCTCGTCATCGCCCATCGCCTTGCCACCATCGTGAACGCGGACCGGATCGCCGTGATCGATCACGGCGTCATCGCGGAACAGGGCAACCACAAAGAGCTTCTCGCCGCCAATGGAATTTACAAGCGGCTGAGCGACGCGCAGTTCGCCTGAGGCGAAGGCCTGACGAGGTCACGCGCCTGCGGCGTCTGACCAGTATTCAAGGCTGCGTGCGTTGACGGGCGATCCTGCCCCGCCGTTCAGATCCAATATGATCCTGTGAAAGCGCTGAGCTTCCTCCGGACCGGTGAGAATTCGGAGGCTATGGATGATCCGGGTGATGCGCAGATGGTTATGATCGTACGAGGTGAGCCACCAATGTGCATCCTGATAGAACCTTAGCATCCGCTCGGCGGCTCGTTTCAGAGTGTCCTGCGCGCTCCGGTCGGCCCTGATCGCCTCAATCTCGACCTGCGTCAGAACAGGGGCTTCAGGCTGGGCGCCGCTCCGGGTCGGAAGCGGAAACAGCCACTGGATGTAGTCGTGCACCTCTTCCAATCGCTCGTCGGGATAGCCGAGGACATCGGCCGCAAGACGTCCCTGACCATCCCGTCCGGTCCCGGCCAGATAAGCGTGGAGAGGGCCTGCCGTCGAATTATCCATCGCCGTGCCTCCGTTCGGGCCGCAGCTTAAGGCTTCTTGCGAACTCAAACCAGCAGGCTTGCGGCGAAGCGTGCGCAGACGAGGAGGAGGAAGATGCCGAAGGCCACCTCGAGCCGACGCTTGGAGAGACGGTGCGCCAGCCGCGCGCCGACAGGCGCCATCCAGGTGCTGGTGGGGATGAACAGCACGAAACCCAGGAGCGAGATGTAGCCGAGAGCCAGTGGCGGCTGGAAGGCGATCACGTCCGGGTAATCGGCCATGTGCGGCCACCCGGCATAGATGTAGCCGAGGGCACCGGGAATCGAGATCAGGATGCCGAGGCCTGACGAGGTCGCCACCGCCTGATGGATCGGGCGGTTGTAGAAGGTCATGAACAGGTTGGAGAGCTGCCCGCCCCCGATCCCCATGAGCGCCGAGAGGATGCCGATGAGCCAGCCGTAGGCCACCATGATGGGCTTGGCCGGCATGTCGAGGCCGAAGCGCCAGGTGTCCTTGCCGAAGAGCAGACGGATCGCCGAGAGGCCGGCCACCACCACGAAGACGGTCTTGAACAGGTCGGCCGGCGCGTAGCGGGCGATGACGCTGCCGACGACGACGCCGAGCACCACGGGCACGGCCCAGACCCTCAGGATCGTCATGTCCACCGCGCCTTTGGCTCTGTGGGCATTGAAGGAGCGGATGGAGGTCGGGATGATGATGGCGAGCGAGGTTCCGACGCAGAGCGGCATGCGGACTTCCTCGGGCACCTCCAGGATGCGGAAGAGCTCGTAGAGGATCGGCACGGCGACCGCGCCGCCGCCGACGCCGAAGACGCCGGCAAGCAGGCCGGTGATGGCGCCGGCCGCCAGGAGCGCCACCACAAGCCATGCCAGATCGAACAGGGGGATACCAAACATCTGAAGGTCCATCGCTGAATAGCATGATGGCCGTAGGATCTTTTCAATCCCGCGGCAAGTGAGACTGTTGCAAGGCTGTCCTACTGCGGGTCGCGCCCCGCTTGCTGCGCCTGATAACCGCGGGCTCTCTCGTCAATCCAGGCCCGATCCGTGATCCCGCCGGGATTGGCGCGAGTGGCCATCGCATCCATGAAAGCGAGAAAACGCTCATGAGCGACGCCGTAGAGCCGGCGCATCTCAGCCAGAGGTTCGGGATGGTCGTCGACGCGCAGGTCGAGCACGGGATAGGGCTCGTCGCGCCAGATCTTGATGGCGGCAGATTGCTTGCCGCGCTTGTCCCCGCCTTCGACCTGCCCTGCATCGAGCGCACTCATGAGACGATCCGCGAAGGGCAGGTCCACGCGCCGCTTGTAGGTTTCGAGCGTCGCTTCGATGACAGATGGGCCCACCAGCATGTTGCCGGCGACCGAGACACCCTCATCCGTGAGATGCCCGCACCAATCGATGCAGTCCTGGCCCGTATGGGCTGCCGTGCGGCCATCACGGTCGATCACATGGAGCTGGCGGGAGCCGTGGCCAGGGTCCTGAGCAGTGAGGATCGCAACAATGTCCTCCGCGCCTCGTCCCTCGGCCAAGAGCCGGATGCCATCGGGGCCGTAAAGGGGATTCACGAGCGCCTGCGTGGCAAGTGCACCGATCCGTGCCGCACCGTGGGGGCAGAGCGCTCCCACGGCGAAGAACTTGGTGGTTACCGCAACGCCGAAGGCGCCGGTCTCAGGATCTTTGGCGAGGATCGACCAAGTCATGACCCATGCTCCTCAACGACCGACCGCGTAGGCCTGCATGAGGCGCGGCGTAGCGGCGCCGTGCAGCAATCCATCCTTGTCCCGGCTTGCCGCGACGAGGCGACCGACCGTCCAGGCAGGCGCGACCTCGACTTCATGGCCGCGTGCGCGCAGTTCGTCGAGCACCTCGGCGCCATAGGTCTCCTCGGCCATGAGGTGGCCGGGCTTCTGCTCGCGCGGATAGAACGAGGAGGGGAAGTGCGCCGTGTGCGACATCGGCTGGTCGATGGCTTCCTGCAGGTTCAGGCCATGGTGGGCATGGCGCAGGAAAAGAAGGAGCTGCCACTGCTCCTGCTGGTCGCCACCGGGTGAGCCGAAGACCATGTAGGGCTGGCCGTCCTTCTCCGCGAGGGTCGGGGTGAGCGTCGTGCGCGGGCGCTTGCCCGGCGCGAGGCTGGCCGGCAGGCCCTCTTCGAGCCAGAACATCTGGGCGCGCGAGTTGAGCATGAAGCCGAGCTCGGGAATGACCGGCGAAGATTGCAGCCAGCCGCCCGAGGGCATGGCGGCGATCATGTTGCCGAAGCGGTCTACCACGTCGATATGCACCGTATCGCCGCGACGTGCCGACCGCATGGAAGCAAGCGTCGGCTCGCCGCCCGTCACCTCCCGGTTCGTCGTCGAGAGGTTGCGCAGGGCCTCAAGGGTGCGGTCGACCTGGGTCTCGTAACCTTCGATGCGGCCGGGGCGCAGTTCGAACGAGGCCTTGTCGCCGATGAGCTTGCGACGCTCGTCGTTATAGGCATCCGACAGCAAGGTCTCGATGGGAACATCCACGAAATCAGGATCACCGTAATAGGCTTCGCGGTCGGCAAAGGCGAGTTTCTTGGCCTCGGTAATGATGTGGATGAACTCGGCGCTGGTCGGCCCCATGGCGGCGAGATCGAAGCCCTTCAGGAGCGCCAGTGTCTGCAGGAAGACCGGGCCCTGGCCCCAGGGCCTGATCTTGTTCACCCGGTAATTGTGGTAGTCGTAGGTCTGGGGAGCGTCGTAGCTTGCGGACCACTTTGCCATGTCATCGCCGGTCAGCACGCCGCGGTGGCGTGAGCCGCTCTGGTCCATGACTTCGGTCTTGCGCACGAAGGCATCGATGGCCTCGGCCACGAAGCCTTTGTAGAAGGCGTTGCGCGCCGCTTCGATCTGGGCCTCGCGGTCACTGCCCTTGGCCTCGCCCTCACGGATGATGCGCTTCCAGGTATCGGCAAGCTGCGGGTTGCGGAAGAGCTGGCGGGGCTTCGGCACCTCGCCGCCGGGCAGGAATACGGCAGCGGAGGTCGGCCATTCGGTTTCGAAGAATTCCTTGAGGCCCTTGATGGTGTCGGAGACGCGCGGCAGCAGGGGATGACCCTGCTCGGCGTAGTAGATGGCAGGCTCCAGCACCTCCCTCAGCGAGAGAAGGCCATGGTCGCGCAGAAGCAGCATCCAGGCATCGAATGCGCCGGGCACGACGGTGGCGAGCATGCCGTTGCCCGGGATGAGCTTGAGGCCCTCGTTCCTGTAGTGCGCGATGGTGGCGCCTTTCGGGGCCGTGCCCTGGCCGCAGAGCACTTCGATCTTCTTGGTCTTGGCCGAGTAGAACACCGCAGGCACCTCACCGGATGGGCCCACCAGATGTGGTTCGACGACCTGAAGCACGAACGCGGAGGCAACGCAGGCGTCAAAGGCATTGCCGCCTTTCTCGAGCATCGACATGCCTGCCGCGGAGGCGAGCCAATGGGTCGAGGTGACGATGCCGAAGGTGCCGAGGATCTCTGGCCGGGTCGTAAACATATGTCTCATCCGAAGTTGGTGTTATTGTTACTGTTCGCGGGGATCGAGCGCATCGCGCAGGCCGTCGCCGAGGAGATTGAATCCGAGCACGATCAGGAAGATCGCCGAGCCGGGGAAGATCGACATCCAGGGAGCCTGGTCCATGAAGTTCTTCGCCGTGTTGAGCATGGAGCCCCAGGAGGGATTGGGCGGCTGCTGGCCGAGGCCGAGGAAGGACAGGCTCGCCTCAGCGATGATGGCGGTCGCGATGGTCAGCGTACCCTGGACCAGGATCGGCGGCAGAACGTTCGGGAGAACGTAGCGCACCAGGATCCAGAAATCGGGCAGACCGATGGCGCGCGCGCCTTCCACGTAATCCTCCGCTTTCACGGTCAGCACCTGTCCGCGGGTAAGGCGGATGAAGATCGGCATGGCGGACAGACCGATGGCGATCATGGCGTTGGTGAGGCTCGGCCCGAGAAATGCCGCGAGCGCGATGGCGAAGATGAGGAAGGGGATTGCCAGCATGGCGTCGGTGGCGCGGGAGATCGCGGCATCGATCAAGCCGCCGAAATAGCCGGCGACGAGGCCGAACGGCACGCCAAGCACGATGGCGATGAAGACTGAAACGACACCCGCCATGATCGAGGCACGGGCGCCCCAGAGCATGCGCGAAAACACATCGCGCCCGAGTTCGTCCGTGCCGAACCAGAACAGAGCCGACGGCATCTTCCGGATGCTGGTGAAGCTCGGCTTGATCGGGTCGTAGGGCGCGAGATAAGGCCCAATGAGGGCAGCGAGAACGAAGAACAGGACGATGGCGCCGCCGAGTACGGCACTCTTGTTCTTCAGGAACTTGGCGAGGACGCGGCTGCGCTTCTTGGGCAGCGCGACCTCGTCGGCGATAGCGGCTGTGGCGGTCATGCGGCGTGCCTCAGGCGGGGATTGACGAGGACGTAAAGGACATCGGCCAGAAGGTTCATGAAGATGAAGCCGACGGCCGTACAGAGGACGACGCCCTGCACCACCGCGTAGTCACGATTGAACACCGCATCAACGATGAGCTTGCCGAAGCCCGGGATGGTGAAGATCTGCTCCGTGAGGACGGCACCCGCCAGCAACTCCCCGAAGAGCAGGGTAGAGAGCGTCACGATGGGCACGAGCGCGTTGCGCAGGGCGTGCTTCAGGATAACCTTCCGGGACAGAAGTCCCTTGGCGCGGGCGGTGCGGATGTAGTCGGACCGCATGACGCCGAGCATGGCGCTGCGGGTGTGGCGCATGAGGCTCGCGGCTAAACCCGTGCCGAGCACGAAGGCCGGCATGAGCATGGTCTTGATGTTGAGCCATAGATCCTCGGTTGGCGGCACATAGCCGGAGGCGGGCAGGAGCTGCCAGCGCACCGAGATCAGCATGATGAGCATGATGCCGAGCCAGAAATTGGGAATAGACAATCCCGACAGGGCGATCACGTTGGCCGTGTAGTCGACCGCCGTTCCCTTCTTCACGGCCGAGATGATGCCCGTGGGAATGCCGATGGCAAGCGCCACGATCATCGCCATGATGGCGAGCTCGAGGGTCACGGGCAGCTTGCTGAGGATCAGGTCGAGCACCGGGATGTCGGTGCGTAGGGATATCCCGAGATTGCCGGTCAGTGCGGAGCCGATCCACGCGAAGTACTGCACCGGGATGGGATCATCCAGGCGGTACTTCTCACGCAGATAGGCGAGCACCTGCGGGTCGCGCTCCTCGCCTGCCATGGTGAGAACCGGGTCGCCGGGCAGAAGCTTCTGCAGGGCGAAGACGAGGAGCGACACGATGATCAGCGTCGGGATGGCAATCAGTATTCGTCGTCCGATGTAGCGCAGCATCAGCTCGTGGAACCCATATCAAAGAAGGGCAGGGGTGTGCCCGGTCATGAAACCGGGCACACATTGTCGTTCAGGAGGCGAACTTCACGCCCTGCAGGCGGATCATGCCGTCCGGATAGGGCTTGAAGTTCTGGACCTTCTTCGTGTGAACGAAGGGCCAGGGCTGGTAGTAGGTGTAGATGATCGGCAGGTCCTGCTTCAGGATTTCCTGTGCGGCATCGTAGAGCTGCTTGCGCTTAGCCTCGTCATTGGTGACGCGGGCATCGTTCAAGAGCTTGTCGACCTGCTCGTTGCAGTAGCGGCCGTCGTTGAGCGCACCCTTGCAGGTGACGAAGGCGTGGATGTTGCCGTCCGGATCGACGCGCCCGGACCAGCCGATCACGTTCACGTCGAAATTGCCGGCCTGAGCCTCCTTCTGCATGGCGGCGAACTCGGTCGGACGCAGCGAGATGTCGAAGCCGGCCTCGGCCGCCATGGCCTGGATGATTTCGGCGATCTGCTGGGTCGTGGTGCTCGTGCCGAAGGTCAGCTCGAACTTCACCCGGTCGACCCCGGCCTCCTTCAGAAGCTGCTTGGCCTTTGCGACGTCGCGGGTGGTCGGACCGAATTTCGGATTGTTGTAGGGGCTGGCCTCCGGGAAGGGCTGCCCGGCCGGCGGATAGATTCCCGCTCCGACCACCTCGTTGATGACGTTGCGGTCGATGGAGAGTTCGAAGGCTTGCCGGACGCGCTTGTCCTTGCCGAGGGGGCTCTTGGCGCGCTCGCCGTTGTTGGTGTTGATGGTCAGGCCCTGATAGCCGATGCCCGAGACCGGCGCGAAGACCAGGTTGGCGTCGCTTTTGGCCGCGGGAACGTCGCTCGGCGCCAGGCGCTCGATAAGGTCGAGATTGCCCGAGCGCAGGTTGGCGAGACGCACGGTCGTGTCCGGAATGGGCTGGAATACGATGCGCTCGAAGTTGAAGTTCTTGGCGTCCCAGTGGTCGGCGAACTTCTCCAGCACGATGCGGTCGTTCTGTACGCGCTCGACGAATTTGTAGGGGCCCGAGCAGACCGGCTTCTGGCCGAAATCGGCTGAGGTCAGCGCTTTCGGTGACATGATCATGCCGGCGCGATCGGAGAGCTGGGAGAGCAGGGTCGCATCGGCGCGGGAGAGGTTGACCTTCACGGTCAGATCGTCGACCGCCTCGACATTGTCCACGGAGGTCAGCTCGCTCTTGCGCAACGAGTCCGGCAGGGTGCGGGCGCGGTCGATATTGGCCTTCACGGCAGCCGCATTCAGTGGCTCACCGTCATGGAATTTCACCCCCGGACGCAGCTTGAAGGTCAGCGACTTGCCGTCGTCGCCCCATTGCCATTCGGTGGCGAGTTCGGGTGTGAACTTCAGGTCGGGCGTGATGTCGACGAGCTTGTTGCACAGCGACGTGAACACGATGCGCCCGACGAAGGTGCGCGCGCGGTGCGGATCGAGCACATCGGGATCTTCGTTCAGGCCGATGCGCAGGGTTTGTGCAGAGGCCGCGGTGGTCATCATGAGCCCGGCGGCCAAGGCAAGGAGCAGTCTCTTCTTCATTCTGTCGTCCTCCAATCGTCCTCTGGATATCGTCTTCTGGTTCAGGGGCTCGTCGCGACGGGCTTATCCTGCCGTTCGCGCCAAGTTCGGTAGAGCGCCAGGCGCTTGGCGAGCGCAGCGCTCGGGGGTGGTGCGCTGATGGAGCCGGCGCCCGATCCCTGGATTTCCCGCCAGAAATGGCAGGCCACCTGCCGACCATCGGGCGCGGCTTCAAGAGCAGGGTGCTGCTCCTTGCACACCGCACGGGCATGGGGGCAGCGGGTATGGAAGCGGCAGCCGGACGGCGGCGCGGCCGGACTCGGCACGTCGCCCTGGAGCAGCGCCTTCGGCTGGCGGTTCGTCGGGCTCGGAACCGGGATCGCGGCGAGCAGCGCCTGGGTGTAGGGATGCAGTGGATTGTCGAAGAGCGCATCCGTGTCCGACAGTTCCACGATCTCTCCGAGATACATCACGGCGACTCTGTCGCTCATGTGACGGATGACGGCAAGGTCATGCGCCACGATGACGAGGGTCAGGCCGAAACGGTCCTTCAGATCCTCGAGCAGGTTGATGATCTGCGCCTGGATCGACACGTCGAGAGCCGAGACCGGCTCGTCGCCCACGATCAGCTTCGGATCGCCCGCGAGCGCCCGGGCGATGCCGATGCGCTGGCGCTGGCCGCCGGAGAATTCGTGCGGATAGCGGTCCGCATGGGTCGGCAGCAGGCCGACCGTGTGCATGAGATCGGCCACGCGCTCGCGCTTCTCCCGCCCGGCGGCGAGATTGTGCAGCCAGATGGGCTCGGCGATGATGTCGCCTACGTTCATACGCGGGTTGAGCGAGGCGTAGGGATCCTGGAAGATGATCTGCAGCTCGCGCCTCAGCTTCCGCAACTCTCTCTTGTCGAGCTTCAGAATCGAGCGGCCCTCATAGCGCACGTCGCCGTCAGTCGCCTCGATCAGGCGCAGCAGGAGGCGCCCCAAGGTGGACTTGCCACAGCCGGACTCGCCCACGACGGCGAAGGTCTCACCGCGCCGAATGCTCAGCGATACGCCGTCGACGGCTCGTACGATCGTCGGCGAGGACAGCAATCCGCCGCCGCCGAAATGCTTCTTCAGATCGATGCCTTCGAGGATGATGTCGTCCGGGGCCATCAAGCTCATAGGTCGGCTCCACGGTGAACTTCGAGAGGGGCATACCAGCAGCGTGCCCGATGACCGGGCTTGATCTCGGCGAGAGGCGGCGGATCGTTGGCGCAGTGGCTGTCTGAGAACGGGCAGCGCGGTGTGAAGCGGCAACCCTTGGGCATCAGCTCCGCCGGCGGAACGGTGCCGCGGATCGTGGCGAGCCGTCCCTGACGACGGCCGAGCGATGGGACTGAACCCATGAGACCGATGGTATAGGGATGCTGCGGATCCTCGAAGATCGCGTCCACCGAACCACTTTCGACCACGCGCCCCGCGTACATCACCGCAACCTCGTCGGCGACTTCCGCCACCACGCCGAGATCGTGGGTGATGAGGATCATGGCCGTGCCGGTCTCCTCCTGCAGACGGCGGATGAGGGTGAGGATCTGCGCCTGAATCGTGACATCGAGGGCCGTGGTCGGCTCGTCGGCGACGAGGAGCTGCGGATCGTTGGCCAGCGCCATTGCGATCATCACGCGCTGGCGCATGCCGCCGGACATCTCGTGCGGATAGGCGCGCAGGCGCTTCTCGGGCGCGGGAATGCGCACCTTCTTCAGCATGTCGAGCGCCCGCTCCATGGCTTCGGCCTTGGACACCCTACGGTGGCGGACGATGCCCTCCGCGATCTGGTCGCCGATGGTGAAGGCCGGGTTGAGCGATGTCATCGGCTCCTGGAAGATCATCGCTATCCGGTCGCCACGCAGATCCGCCCGCTCCCGCTCGGTGAGCGTCAGCAGATCCTGGCCATCGAACAGGGCCGAGCCCGCCACGATCCGTGCCGGAGGCGTCGGCAGAAGCCCCATGAGCGCAAGCGAGGTTACGCTCTTGCCGCAGCCGGATTCGCCGACGACGCAGAGGGTTTTGCCCTTGCTCACCGAGAAGGACACGTCGTCGACAACGTTCACGCCCTTCGGCGCGCCGTCGAAGCGAACGGAAAGCCCCTGAACATTCAGCAAAGGCGGCTCCGCTGCCAACCCGACTTTACCTGGGCTGTGTGTGTCGGTCATCGATTGCTGCGCTGCCTCAAGTCCCATGGAGACATTGATCCTCGGTGTTTGCGGATATTGCTGCTTCTGAATCCTTGCCGTCGGGCAGGGGGCTCGTCATGACTTTCAAAAGCCCGTCGCGCACAAGCTCAAGGTGTTCGCGCATGGCCTGTTCCGCCGCATGGGCTTCACGCTGGGCGATGGCTGCGATCACGCGCCGGTGCTGATCCACATAGGCCTGCTGACGGGCGCCTGAGCGGGCGCGCTCGCGCAGGAGTCGCCACGTGGCATCCTGGCGGATCCGGTCGACCATGTCGAAGATCGCCAGAAGAAGCGAATTGCCGGCAACCTCGGCAATGGCCCGGTGCAGGGCGCTGTCCCAAAGCTCTCGGCCATCCGCGTCCGACATCGAGGCGGTCTTGTTGGCGAGATGCAGAAGCCGCTCGATATCGCCGTTCGAGGCACGCAGGGCTGCGAGCCGGGCCAGCGCCGGCTCGATTTCCAGGCGCACATCCATGACCTCGAGCGGGTTGGTCCGTTTGGACAGTTCTTCGAGATCGGCATGCGCTTCGGGTGGGCGTGGCCCGAGAAAGGTGCCCTTGCCCTGGTGGCGCCAGATCCGTCCTTCGGCCTCCAGCACCTCGAGGGCCCGCCGCAGCGCGCGCCGGCCGATGCCGATCTGCGCCGCCAGCACGCGCTCCGAAGGCAACCGCTGCTCCTTGTCGAAGGGGTTGTCCTCCAGGAGAGCCCGAAGCCGCCCGAGGGCGAAGTTCGAGCTGTCCGGCAATGGATCGGGGTTGGACATGAAATCCGGCTCCCTACGAAGCAATCTTGCTGAAAAATCCGAAGCTGCGATCCATTGTTTCGTCGCTCAGGCCCTGAACGAAACAAGGCTAGCCCAAAGCCGAACCAATTTGCAACTGGTTCAGTGATGGTTCTCTGTTCAAACCTTGCTGGTTCATTGATCAAAAGGGTGAAAAGGGCCGCGATCACACTCTGCCAGTCCTTCACCGTTTGCCTAAAGTTTACGCGTCGAGGGCGCGCATTTCGGGAAACGCCCAGAGCGGACGGTTTGGCCCGGAACTTGCTTCAGGTCTTCGATATTGGTTCACCCTTCGCAGCGAGAGCTTTCAGGAATTTGACCAAACACACACAGCCCGGTCAGCGGCCCCTCCGCGTTGCGATCATCGAGGAAAACAGCATCAGGGCGGCCATTCTCGTCGATGGACTGCAGGAAGCCGGAATCGTCGACCTGGAAGTCATCGACACGATGACCAACATGCTCCGGCGCCTGAGCACCGTCGATCCGGACGTGATCATCATCGGCATCGAGAACCCGAGCCGCGACGTCCTGGAGCAGATGTTCCAGGTCTCGAAGCTGGTGTCCCGGCCGGTGGCGATGTTCGTGGATCGCTCCGACGGATCCATGATCCAGGCTGCGGTCGAGGCCGGCGTTTCAGCCTACGTGGTCGATGGATTGCGCAAGGAGCGGGTGAAGCCCATCGTGGACATGGCGGTGAGCCGCTTCAATGCCTTCGACCGTCTGCAGCGCGAGCTTCTGGAGGCTCGCAGCGAACTGGCATCCCGCAAGGTGATCGAGCGGGCCAAGGGCATTCTCATGAGAACCAGGCAACTCTCGGAGGAGGAGGCTTATGGTCTTCTTCGCCAGACCGCCATGAACGAGAAACGAAAGCTGGTCGACATCGCCCAGAGCGTGGTGACAGCCGCTTCCCTTCTGGAGAAATAAGCGCGTGTGGGATTTCGAAGAGGTGGGGAGCAGCCCCATGCATCAGGCCGGGTCGGTGGATGATACTCCTTCCAAAGTGCGGAGGCGTCCCGCCCCCGAGCGCCTGGTCCGTGTCGGGTTCGTTCCCCTCGTCGATATGGCCGTCCTTGTGGCCGCCGTTGAGCAGGGCTTTGCCCGTCGAGAAGGCATTTGCCTGCAATTGATCAAGGACGTCTCGTGGTCCAACATCCGGGACCGGCTCGCGTTCCGCCAGTTCGACGTCGCACAGATGCTGAGCCCGATGCCGATCGCATCGCAACTCCATCTCGGATCCAACCCCTATCCCTGCTTTACGCCCTTCGCCCTCGGACGTGGCGGCAACGCGATCACGCTCTCGGTCGAACTCTATCGACAGATGCAGGCTGTCGCCGGTCTCGATGGTTCCGAGGACGCGCTCACGAACGGCCTGGCCCTGAAACAGGTGGTCGAGCAGAGAAGGCGGGCCGGCAGGAAGCCTCTCGTCTTCGCCATGACCTATCCCTTCTCCTCTCACAATTACGAGTTCCGCTTCTGGCTCGCGGCGGCAGGGATCAATCCCGACACCGACGTGACCATGACGATCGTCCCGCCTCCGCTCACGGTCGATGCCATGACGGCGCGAGCCATCGATGGCTTTTGCGTCAATGCTCCCTGGAACATGATCGCGGTGGAAAAGGGTGTCGGGCGCATGGTGGCGACCAAGGCCGATATCTGGCCCTCCGCGCCGGAGAAGGTGCTGGGTGTCAGCCCTGAATGGGCAGAGGAGAATCCTGAGACCCTGTCACGCCTTATCGTAGTGCTCGATGCCGCAGCCCGCTGGTGCGACGACGAGCGGAACCACGACGACCTCGCGGGCATGATGTCGGATCCGGCCTATGTCGGTGTTCCATCCGAGCTGATCCGGCGCCTGCTCTCCGGTCGATTGACGGTCGATCCCGACGGCAGAACGAGACAGGTGGAGAATTATCTGACGTTCCACGATCGGTCGGCGAACTTCCCCTGGATCAGTCAGGCGCTGTGGATCTACAGCCAGATGGTGCGCTGGGGACAGGTCGCCTATGACGTGGCCGGTCTTTCCCAGGTTCAGGCTGCCTATCGCCCAGACATGTACAGGGAAGTTCTTGGGAGCCTGGGCCACTCCGTACCCTCGATCGACAGCAGGATCGAGGGTTCGGGGTCGGAGAGGTTGATCGACGGCCGGAGCTTCGCGCCCGAGGACATTCCCGGTTACGTCGCAGGTTTTGAGATCCGGAACGGGATCAGCGCTTCGGTTGCCGAATAGGCATTGCACCGCACACAACAAAGGCGCACTGCACAAATTATGACCTTGAGGAAGATATAGGCAGTCTGTACCTTTTCTAGATGAGAGGCCGGGGACGATGTCCCAACTCCTCTCGACCATAGGCCGGTCAACGATGACAGGCCGCTGATGCCTCTCAGAAGGGGCGTTTCCCGACAACGACGTCGCTGGATCAGCTGTACCCGCATCGATGCGGAATTCAGTTCATCTCGCGGCGTTTTTTGCGTTTCGGCCGGGTCTGCATGACCCGGCAACGGGCGGTCTGTGTCCGCGGTTGAGCCTCGTGGCTTCCGGCAGATCGATCTCGACGAAGTTTCATTAGCACTCGTTCGGCGCAACGGCGCTTGGCGGCAGGAGCAGGGGAAGCACGATGCAGACACCGAAGATCACCCGCCGAGACGCGCTTCGCAGTGTCAGTGCAGCCTTGACGCTGGCTGCGGCAAAAGCGGCTTTCCCCGGCGGCGCTTTCGCGCAGAGTGCCGAGCCTGAGACGAAGACCGTCAAACTGGGCTACATCGCGCTCACCGACGCAGCCGCTCTGATCATCGCCAAGGATAAGGGCTTCTTCGCCAGGCACGGCTTGCCGGATGCGGAGGTGCTGAAGCAGGCCTCCTGGGGCGCGACCCGCGACAACCTCGTCCTGGGCTCGGAAGCCAACGGCATCGACGGTGCGCATATCCTCACGCCGATGCCTTACCTGATTTCGACTGGAAAGGTGACGCAGGGCGGCGTGCCGACGCCGATGTACATCTTGGCCCGGCTGAACCTCGATGCGCAGGCGATCTCTGTTGCCGCTGAATACAACGGTCTGAAACTCGGGCTCGACTCATCGCCGCTGAAGGACGCCTTCGCAAAGAAACGTGCAGCGGGCGGCGATCCGAAAGTCGCCATGACCTTCCCAGGTGGTACGCACGATCTCTGGCTTCGTTATTGGCTCGCAGCCGGCGGCATCGACCCCGACAAGGACGTGTCCACCATCGTGGTGCCGCCGCCCCAGATGGTCGCCAACATGAAGGTCGGCACCATGGATGCCTTCTGCGTCGGCGAGCCGTGGAACGCGCAGCTCATCAACCAGAAGCTCGGTTATACCGCGGCCAACACCTACGAGATCTGGAACAAGCATCCGGAAAAGGCTCTCGGTCTGCGCGCCGCCTGGGTGGACAAGCACCCGAAGGCGGCCCGAGCCCTGCTCATGGCCGTGATGGAAGCGCAGGCTTGGTGCGACAAGCTCGAGAACCGCGAGGAGATGTGCAGGATCGTCGGCACCCGCGCCTGGTTCAACGTTCCGGTCGCCGACATCCTGCCGCGCCAGAGGGGCGAGTACGATTACGGCATCGAGGGCAAGGTCGTGAAGGACTCGCCTGGGATCATGAAGTTCTGGCGCGATCACGCCTCCTTCCCGTTCAAGTCGCACGATCTCTGGTTCATCGCCGAGAACATGCGCTGGGGCAAGTTCGACACGAACACCGACGCCAAGGCCCTCGTCGACAAGATCAACCGCGCCGATCTCTGGCGTGAGGCGGCCACGACGCTCGGTGTCGCCGCAACCGACATTCCTGCCAGCGACAGCCGCGGCAAAGAGACCTTCTTCGACGGCAAGGTGTTCGATCCAGAAAACCCCCAGGCCTATCTCGCAAGCCTGCCCATCAAGCGCATTGCGTAACCGTCGGAGAACAGGCTCATGGTTCATTCCGCCCGCGTCGTGGCACTTCCCAATTTGAAGACCGCGCCGCCTGCCCAGCAGGCAGTGCTCCATCCGCTGGCGCCGAAGCCGGTCAGCGTTCTCTCCCGCGTGGTGCGCATCGGCACCGGCATCGTCACGCAATTGGCTCCGCCCGTTCTGACCATCGCGTTCCTGCTGATCCTCTGGCAGATGCTCGCTTCGAGCCCTACCTCGGCGCTGCCGAGCCCAATGAGGGTGATCGGCGAGAGCTGGGAGATCATCGTCGATCCCTTCAAGGTCGGCAACGGCATCGACCAGGGTCTCTTCTGGCACGTGACCGCATCTCTGGTCCGCGTCGCCTACGGCTATACCCTTGCAGCCATCGTGGGCATCGGAGTCGGCGTCCTGCTCGGCCAGTCGACGCTCGCCATGCGCGGTCTCGATCCGGTGTTCCAGGTTCTGCGCACCATCCCGCCGCTGGCCTGGCTGCCGCTGTCCCTCGCGGCCTTCCGCGACGGGCAGCCTTCCGCAATTTTCGTGATCTTCATCACGAGCGTGTGGCCGATCCTGATCAATACCTCAGTGGGCATCCGCAACATCCCGCAGGATTATCGCAATGTCGCCAAGGTCCTGCGCCTGTCGCCCATCGAGTTCTTCACGCGCATCATGGTGCCGGCCACCGTGCCGCACATGTTCACCGGTCTTCGGATCGGCATCGGCCTGTCCTGGCTCGCCATCGTGGCAGCCGAGATGCTGATCGGCGGCGTCGGCATCGGCTTCTTCATCTGGGACGCGTGGAACTCATCCCTCATCTCCGACATCATCGTGGCCCTGGTCTATGTGGGCGTGGTCGGCTTCGTGCTCGACCGCTCCATCGCGGCCATCGGCCATCTGCTCACCCGCGGCACCGCCGCGCAGTAGGGAGACGGCACCATGGCTTATCTCAAGATCGACCACGTCGGCATCGCCTTCCAGCGCGCCGGCGCCACGACCGAAGTGCTGCGGGATGTGAACCTCTCCATCGAAAAAAGCGAATACGTCTCGATCATCGGCCATTCCGGCTGCGGCAAGTCGACGGTGCTCAACATCGTAGCCGGCCTCCTGGAGCCGAGCCAAGGCGGGGTGCTCCTGGAAGGCAGGGCCGTGAGCGGACCGGGGCCGGACCGAGCCGTCGTGTTCCAGAACCACTCGCTGCTGCCCTGGCTGACCGTGCGCGAGAACGTGGAGCTTGCGGTCAACAAGGTCTTTCGCGGCAAGAGATCGAAGGCGGAGCGCCGGGACTGGACCCGCCACAATCTCGAACTGGTGCATATGGCCCATGCCGAAAACAAGCGGCCGCACGAGATTTCCGGCGGCATGAAGCAGCGCGTGGGCATTGCCCGGGCGCTCGCGATGGAGCCGAAGATCCTGCTGCTCGACGAGCCGTTCGGCGCTCTCGATGCGCTGACCCGCGCGCATCTCCAGGATCAGGTCATGGAGATCCACGGCCGGCTCGGCAACACGATCATCATGATCACCCACGACGTGGACGAGGCGGTGCTGCTTTCCGACCGGATCGTCATGATGACGAACGGGCCGGCGGCCACCATCGGCGAGGATCTGAGAGTCGATCTGGAGCGCCCCCGTCGGCGCCTCGAACTCGTCGGCAATACCACCTACAACGATGCCCGTGCGGCCGTGCTGGAGTTCCTCTATGCGCGCCACCGGGCTCCGACACTCGCAGCGTGAGGAGAGTGACGATGCCCAAGAAGCTGGTCGTCATCGGCAACGGCATGGCCGCCGGCCGTGCCCTGGAGGAACTGTTCGAGCGGGCGCCCGGCGCCTACGAGGTCACGATCTTCGGCGCCGAGCCGCGCGTAAACTACAACCGCATCATGCTCTCACCCGTTCTCTCGGGCGAGAAGGCCTATGAAGACATCTTGATCCATGACGATGCCTGGTACGAGACCCACGGCATCACGCTCCATCGCGGCAAGCAGGTCGTCGAAATCGATCGTGCCGCCAGGCGCGTGACCGCGGCGGATGGAACGGCTGCCGATTACGACCAGCTCCTCGTCGCCACCGGGTCGATGCCCTTCGTGGTGCCGATCCCCGGCGCCACCCTGCCGGGCGTGGTCACCTATCGCGACCTCGACGACGTCAACAAGATGCTCGAGGCGGCGCAAAAGGGTGGACACGCCGTCGTCATCGGCGGTGGCCTGCTCGGACTCGAAGCGGCGGCCGGCTTGAAGGCGCAAGGCATGGAGGTGACCGTTCTGCACCTCATGCCGACCCTGATGGAGCGACAGCTCGATCCCTCGTCCGGCTACCTGCTGCAGAAGGCCTTCGAGGACCGCGGGATCGCCGTGCGCTGCAAGGCCAATACCCATGCGATCCTCGGCGAGACCCATGTCACCGGCGTTCGGCTCGACGACGGAACGGAACTGCCAGCGGACATCGTCGTCATGGCCGTCGGCATCCGGCCGAATGCGGGGCTGGCGAAAGAGGCGGGGCTCGAGACCAACCGGGGCGTGCTCGTCAGCGACGACATGCGCACGAGCGATGCCGATATCTTCTCGGTCGGCGAATGTGTCGAGCATCGCGGGCTCTGCTACGGCCTCGTGGCGCCGCTGTATGAGATGGCGAAGGTCGTCGCCGCGCAGCTCGCCGGCGAGGAGGCGGCCGCCTATACCGGCTCCGTCACGGCCACCAAGCTGAAGGTCACCGGCATTGATCTGTTCTCGGCCGGCGATTTCGGCGAGGCCAAGGATCGGCAGGATATTGTCCTGCGGGATGCGGCGCGCGGTGTCTACAAGCGGCTCGTTCTCAAGGAGAACCGCATCGTCGGCGCGGTGCTCTACGGCGAGACGGGCGATGGCTCCTGGTTCTTCGATCTCCTGCGCAAGGAGACGGATGTCACGGAACTGCGCGACACCCTGATTTTCGGTCAATCCTACGTCGGAGGCGCTCCCCTGGACCCTACGGCGGCCGTTGCAGCCTTGCCGGATGATGCGGAAATCTGCGGCTGCAACGGCGTCTGCAAGGGCAAGATCGTCCAAACCATCACCGGCAAGGGGTTGAGCACGCTCGCCGAGGTGAGGGCGCACACGAAGGCCTCCGCGTCCTGCGGCACCTGCACTGGCCTCGTCGAGCAGGTGATGGCCCTGACGCTCGGGGACAAGTTCGCGAAGTCGGCGGTCGAACCGATGTGCGGCTGCACCGATCTCGGCCATGACGACGTGCGCCGTCTCATCCGGGCGGCCGAGCTGAAGTCGATCCCGGCCGTGATGCAGGAACTGGGATGGAAGACCTCCTGCGGCTGCGCCAAGTGCCGCCCGGCCCTGAACTATTATCTGCTGTGCGATTGGCCGGAGGAATACGAGGATGATGGCCGCTCCCGCTTCATCAACGAGCGCGTCCACGCCAACATCCAGAAGGACGGCACCTATTCGGTCGTGCCGCGCATGTGGGGCGGATTGACCAACCCGCGTGAACTGCGCGCCATCGCGGACGTGGCCGAGAAATACAACATCCCGACCGTAAAGGTCACGGGCGGCCAGCGCATCGATCTTCTCGGCGTGCGCAAGGAGGATCTGACGGCCGTCTGGGCCGACCTCAACGATGCTGGCATGGTCTCGGGCCACGCTTACGCCAAGGGCCTGCGCACGGTGAAGACCTGCGTCGGCACGGAGTGGTGCCGTTTCGGCACCCAGGATTCCACCGGCCTCGGCGTCAAGATCGAGAGATTCATGTGGGGCTCCTGGACGCCGGCGAAGGTGAAGATGGGAGTCTCCGGCTGCCCGCGGAACTGTGCGGAATCGACCTGCAAGGATGTGGGCGTGATCTGCGTCGATTCCGGCTACGAGATCCACTTCGCCGGTGCGGCTGGTCTTCACATCAAGGGCACGCAACTGTTTTGCAAGGTCCCCGAAGAGGATGAATGCATCGAGGTCATCGCGGCCCTGACGCAGCTCTATCGCGAGCAGGGGCACTATCTCGAGCGCATGTACAAATGGGCCGACCGGGTCGGCGTTGAATCCATTCGGGCGACCGTGGTCGACGATCTGACGAGGCGCCAGGCCCTCTACGAGCGCTTCGTCATCTCCCAGCGCACGGCGCAGATCGACCCCTGGGCCGAGCGGGTGGCCGGGCGCGACGCGCACGAGTTCAGGCCCATGGCCAACTTCACCCTTGCGGAGGCAGCGGAATGAGCGAGTGGATCGACGTGGGCGCGGTCGATGACGTGCCGGTTCTCGGATCGCGGGTCGTTCAGGCGCCGGGCGGCGACATCGCGGTGTTCAAGGCGGCGGACGGAACGCTCTTCGCGCTGCGTGATCGCTGCCCGCACAAGGGTGGGCCGTTGTCCCAGGGGATCGTGCACGGCCATTCCGTGACCTGTCCGCTGCACAACTGGGTAATCAGCTTAGAAAGCGGCGAGGCGCAGGGGGCGGACCATGGCTGCACCCATAAAATCCCGCTGCGGATCGAGGGCTCGCGCATCCTGCTCGCGGCCTCGGCTCTCATGGCCCGCGCTGCCTGAGGAGGAAGAATGGCGAGCGGCACCCCGACCCGGACCACGTGCCCCTATTGCGGCGTCGGCTGCGGTGTTCTGGCGACGCCGCAGGAGGATGGCTCGGTCGCGATCAAGGGGGATGAGCAGCACCCGGCCAATTACGGCCGCCTCTGCTCGAAGGGCTCGGCTCTGGGCGAGACGCTGAGTTTCGACGACAGGCTGCTCTATCCTGAAGTCGACGGCCGCCGTGCGGCATGGGATGAAGCGCTCGATCTGGTGGCGCGGCGCTTCTCCGAGACGATTGTCGAGCATGGACCTGAATCGGTGGCCATCTACGGCTCGGGCCAGCTGCTCACCGAGGACTATTACGTCGCAAACAAGCTGATGAAGGGCTTCATCGGCGCCGCGAACATCGACACGAATTCCCGTCTCTGCATGGCCTCGTCAGTGGCGGGCCACATGCGCGCCTTCGGGTCCGATACCGTGCCCGGCACCTATGAGGATCTGGAGGAGGCCGATCTCGTCGTTCTCGTCGGCTCCAACATGACGTGGTGCCATCCCGTCCTGTTCCAGCGCCTCCTCGCCGCTCGCGAGCGGCGAGGCACCAGGATCGTGGTCGTCGACCCACGTCGCACCGTGACGGCGGAAGCCGCCGATCTGTATCTGGCGATCGCACCCAATTCGGATGTCGCGCTTTTTCTAGGCCTGTTCGATCATCTCGACCGGATAGGCTTGTGCGACAGCGCCTATGTCGGCCGACACACCGCGGGCCTCGGCGAGGCGCTAGGGGCGGCGCGGGAATGCGGTTTTCCGGGTGCGCTTGGCGCAACCCGCCTCCCGGCCGAACAGTTGCGCGAGTTCTATACGCTCTGGAGCCGCTCGGAGCGCGTCGTGACCGCCTATTCGCAGGGCGTGAACCAATCCGTCGTCGGCACCGACAAGGTCAACGCCATCATAAACTGTCACCTGTTCACCGGCCGCATCGGACGTCCCGGCATGGGGCCGTTCTCGCTCACCGGACAGCCCAATGCCATGGGTGGGCGCGAGGTCGGCGGTCTGGCAAACATGCTCGCCGTGCATCTCGATATCAACAGCCCGCGTCATCGCGAACTGGTTCAATCGTTCTGGGGCAGCCCCGGCATCGCGGAGCGTCCCGGCCTGAAGGCGGTCGACCTCTTCCGCGCGATCGGTGAGGGACAGGTCAAGGCGATCTGGATCATGGGCACCAATCCGGCCGATTCTCTGCCGGATGCGGATGCGGTCCAGGAGGCTCTCCGGGCGTGCCCGTTCGTGGTGGTGAGCGACGTCACCCGCACCGATACGACACGCCATGCCCATGTTCTTTTTCCGGCAGCCGGCTGGGCGGAGAAGAGCGGCACGGTGACGAATTCCGAACGCCGCATCTCGCGCCAGCGCTCCTTCCTGAAAGCTCCGGGCGAAGTACGGCCCGACTGGCGCATCATCTGCGACGTTGCCGCCCGCATGGGATTTGCCGAGGCGTTCGATTACCGGTCGCCGGCGGAGATCTTCCGCGAGCATGCGGCCCTGTCCGGCATTGCCAATGCCGGAACGCGCGACTTCGACATATCGGCATGTGCCGAGCTGAGCGAGAGCGCTTACGACGCTCTGGCGCCGTTTCAATGGCCGCGCAGGCAGGGTGACATGCTCGACAGCGCGACGACACGCTTCTTCGCGGAGGGCAGCTTCTACACGCCTGACAGGCGAGGGCGGTTCGTCCCGACGCCGGTCGCGCTGCAAGCGATTTCGCCGGAATTCCCGCTGATCCTCAACACGGGCCGCATCCGCGATCAGTGGCACACCATGACGCGCACGGCGAAGACGCCGCGCCTGATGAGCCATTACGCGGAGAGCTTCTGCGAGATCCATCCGGAGGATGCCGAGGACGCCGGAATTGCGCCCGCCGCCCTCGTGCGCATCGTGAGCCCACGAGGCGCAGCCGTCGTCCGCGCCCTCGTGACGGAGCGGCAGCAGAAGGGCAGCGTCTTCGTCCCCATGCACTGGACGGACCAGCAGACAGCGCAGGGACGCATCGGCGCGGCGGTTCATCCATCGGTCGATCCGATTTCCGGTCAGCCCGGTCTCAAGTTGTCCGGTGTGCGCATCGAGCCGTTCGATGCCGCTTGGTACGGCTTTGCCGTCCTGCGCAACAGGCCCGAGGCCATCGCGGCGGATTATTGGGCGCTGGCCAAGGCCGAGGGTGGCTGGCGCATCGAGCTCGCCGGCACCGAGCTGGTGGAAGATTGGGCAGACTATGCCGCCGGCCTGATCGGCAGCGGCGAGGACCTGGAGACGCTGTCGTATAGCGACCAGGACCAGGCCAGCTTTCGGCTCGCGACGTTCTCGGGCGACGCATTGCTGGGCGCGCTGTTCGTCGCGCCGCAACCGGTCGCCGTGTCGCGGACATGGGCGGTCGAGCACCTGTGCGCGGCTGAAATTCGCGGAACCGAGCGCCTTCGTCTGCTGAGCGGGCGTCCAGGCGCCGATCAGGCCGATCCCGGTCCTATCGTCTGTGCCTGCTTCTCGGTCGGCGCGAACCAGATCGCGGCGGCTGTCGAGAATGGCGCTGAAACCGTGGACGAGGTCGGCCAATCCCTGCGTGCCGGCACGAATTGCGGCTCATGCCGCGTTGAAATCAGGAGGTTGATCGATGCTGCAGCCCTTAAGAAAGCCGTCTGAGGCGGAGCCGGGTCGGCTCGGCCGGTTGGCTAAGCTGCCGGTCTTCTTCGACCTGAAGGATCGGCGCGCGGTTCTCGTCGGCGGATCGCCCGGTTCGGCCTGGAAAGCGGAACTGCTCGCCGCTGCCGGAGCTCATGTGGACATCTATGCCTTGGACCCATCTGCCGAGATGGACGCATTGCTGTCGCGCGGTGCTGCCGAAGGCTCGCTCACCCTGTATCGAGCCGATTGGTCCGCCGATATTCTGACCGATGCCGTTCTCGCCGTTGCCGATCTCGACGATGAGGACGAGGCGGGAGCGTTTGCTGCAGCTGCCCATGAGGCGGGAATACCGGTCAACGTGGTCGACAAGCCCGGCTACTGTGACTTCCAGTTCGGATCGGTGGTCAACCGTTCGCCCGTCGTCATCGGCATTTCCACGGATGGCGCGGCGCCGATCCTGGGCCAGGCGATCCGGCGCAGGATCGAGACCCTGCTGCATCCGTCCATCGCCTCCTGGGCGGCCGTCGCTAAGCATTTGCGCGAGCGCGTCATGTGGAATCTGTCTCCAGGCATGGCGCGGCGTGCCTTCTGGGAGCGCTTCACGGATCTCGCCTTCCAGGGCAGAGCGCCGGAAAGCTCCGGCGATACCGTACAGACGGTGATGGATCGTATCGCATCCGAGCCGACACAAAGGGTCGGTCGTGTGACGCTCGTCGGCGCCGGGCCCGGGGATGCGGAACTGCTGACGCTCAAAGCGATGCGCGCCCTCCAATCCGCGGATGTCATTCTCTTCGACGATCTCGTGTCCGAGGACGTGCTTGAGCTCGCCCGCCGCGAGGCGAAGCGCCTCATGGTCGGCAAGCGGGGAGGGCGTGCCTCCTGCGCCCAAGGCGACATCAACGATCTGATGACCCGTCTCGCTCTCCAGGGAAAGCAGGTGGTGCGGCTCAAGTCGGGCGATCCGATGGTCTTCGGCCGCGCCGGAGAGGAGATCGAGCATCTGGAGAGCGCCGGCGTTCCCGTCGACGTGGTGCCGGGCATCACCGCCGGCATCGCCCTGGCATCCATTCTCGGCGTGTCGCTCACGCATCGCGACTTGGCGCAATCGGTCCGCTTCGTGACGGGATGCGCGAAGACCGGGCGGCTTCCGAGCGGTCTCGACTGGCAGGGACTGGCCGATCCGAGCACCACGACGATCTTCTACATGGCGGGCGGCACGGCGGGCGCCATTGCCGAGCGCCTGATCGAGGCGGGATGTTCGCCAACCCTGTCTGCCGTGATGGTGTCCAACGTATCGCGGAGCAACGAGCGTTGGGCCGGCCCGATCGCGGATCTCGGCCGGGCCAGCGAAAGGCGCGACCCGACGAAGCCCGTCATCATCGGTGTCGGCCGCGTGTTCAAGCGAGCTGTCGAAGCAGACGCTTCGGGGCTCGACCATCCTCTCATGCTCAACGCGACGGCTTGATCATGCTGGATGGACGCCGCATCGCCGTGCCCGAGAGCCGGGAACTCGATCTGTTCACACGCATGCTCGAGCGGCATGGCGCCGTCGCCATTCGCTGCCCGCTCGTGTCGATCCACGACGCGGAAGATTCCGCCCCGGTCGACGCCTGGCTCGACCGGCTCGTCGAAGGCCTGCACGACATCGTGGTTCTCTACACCGGAGAAGGCTTGTCCCGCCTTCTGGGCTTCGCCCGCCGGAGGGGGATAGAGGCGGAGGTGATCTCCGCACTGAGCAAAACTCTCAAGATCGCTCGCGGCCCCAAGCCGGCCAAGGTCCTGCGCGGCGTCGGCCTCGTGCCCGATGTGATGGCCGAGGAACCGACGACGGCCGGATTGATGAAGACCCTGTCAACACTCCCCGTCCAGGGAAAGCGCATCGGCGTTCTGCTCTATCCGGGCGGCGAGGAGGCTTTGCCGAACTTTCTCGAAGCGGCAGGGGCGCAGGTCGATCCCGTCCTGAGCTATCGCTATGCCTCGGATGAGGAAGACGGGCAGGTCGTCGCGTTCGTTCAGGAACTCGCCTCCGGAACCGTCGACCTGATCGCCTTCACCAGCACCGCGCAGGTGCGGCGGCTGCAGGAGGTCGCGCGACGCTTCGGCCAGGAAGCGCATCTCGACGCGGCCATGCGGCGGACCCTGATCGCCGCCGTCGGACCCGTCACGGCGGCGGCTGTGGAAAAGGCAGGCTGGCCTGTCGGCGCGATGCCGCAGGACAGCTATCACCTCAAGCCGCTGGTGATGGCCTTCGGCAGGAAGTTGTCGGCGGCTCACATCAGCCCCGCGTGATCCCTTCGCAGGCCTCGAGAAGGGCCTGCAGACCCTCGCGATAGGTCGGGTAGCGAAGCGTCACGCCGAGTTCCGTCCTGATGCGCGTGTTCCGGACGCGCTTGTTGTCCGAATAGAAGGAGCGCGCCATGGGTGTCTGGTCGGCCTCCTCGAACGGCACCTCCGGCGGAGGCTCGCGGCCGAGCAGGTGAGCCGCATAGGCGATCACATCCTGCGGCGGGCCCGGCTCGTCGTCCGCGACGTTGTAGATCGCGTTCCGGCTCGGACGCTCGATCGAGGCCATCAGAACCTGCGCGATATCGGTCGTGTGGATCCGGTTGAACACCTGGCCCGGTTTGACGATGCGCTTGGCAGTGCCGGCGGCGACCTTCACCAGGGCATTGCGGCCCGGGCCGTAGATGCCGGCCAGCCGGAAGATCTGCACCGCGAATGGGGCGCTCTCTCCGAGCGCGAGCCATTGCCGCTCGGCGGCGATGCGATGGTGGGAGCGGACGGTCGCGGGATTGGGCGGGGTCGTCTCGTCCACCCAGGCGCCGTCCGCATGGCCATAGACGCCCACGGTCGACAGGTAGCCGATCCAGCGCAGATCGGGAGCGGACGCGATGGCGTCGGAGAAATGTTCCAGCACCGGATCCGCCTCACGCACGGGAGGCACGGACACGAGCAGCGCATCGGCACGGGCGATCCGGTCAGGAATGCCGGGATCGTAATCCGCGCCGTCGAACCGGTAGGCCTCGATGCCTTCCGCCTCCATCGCCCGAGCTTTCTCCGGCGAGCGCACGGTACCGGCGATTGCGCTGAAACGCTCGCGGTACAGGCTGAGGAACTGGCGGACCGAATAGCCGAGACCGAAGACGAACAGGTTCATGAGACCAATGAATATGGAGATGCGGGGGATCCAGGAAGACCCTAGCGTTACCGACCGGGCCCAGCAATCGGCAATCCTGAACGCCATCGGGAATTCTGTTTCGTGCAACCGAGCTTCCGTATGGGCCGCTTGATCAAGGCCTATCCTTCGGTCCATAACGTCGAGCCGAAACGGGCCAGGCTGCAGCCGCTTGAGCGGTTCTGCTCCCATTAAGCTCCGGTGCGGAGGCGATCCATGGTTCTGAGCAACGAAGACATGGTTGAGCTGGCGGCTTTTCGGCGCAAGCTCCACCGCACTCCTGAACTCTCCAGGGAGGAGGTTCAGACGGCCCGGGACGTTCGCGCGTTCCTGGCTCCTACACGCCCCGACCGAATCATCACCGGTCTCGGCGGCCACGGAATCGCGGCCATCTACGAGGGCAGGGCGCCCGGGCCGACGGTCATGGTCCGGGCGGAACTCGACGGGCTGCCGATCGAGGAAATTTCCGACCTGCCGCATCGCTCCGGCGTTCCGGGCAAGGCGCATCTGTGCGGCCATGACGGGCATATGGCGATTCTGGCCGGCCTGGCGCGTGTTCTCGGACGCCAGCGTCCGCAGCGCGGCCGTGCCATCCTGCTGTTCCAACCGGCCGAGGAGGATGGCTCCGGGGCGGCGGCCGTCGTGGCCGATCCGCGCTTTCGCGAGATCTCGCCGGATTTCGCATTCGCCCTGCATAACCTCCCAGGTCTGCCGCTCGGCCATGTGGCGCTGGCGGAGGGGCCGGTCAATTGCGCGTCCCGGGGCATGCGCATCGTCCTCAACGGCAAGACCGCTCACGCGTCGATGCCGGAGACGGGCGTATCGCCCGTGAACGTCGTGGCCGAGCTGATGCCGGCGCTGACGGCTCTCGGCAGGGGCGGCCCGATGGACGAAGACTTCGCCATGGTGACCGTCACCCACGTGAAGATCGGCGAGCCCGCCTTCGGGGTGGCTCCGGCGCGCGCCGAAATCTGGGCGACCCTGCGTACGTTGACCGATGCCGGGATGGAAGATCTCTGCGTGAGCGCCGAGCATCTGGTCCTCAGCGCCGCGCGGGAGAAGGGACTGAGCGTCGAGATCTCCCATGACGACATTTTCCGGCATTGCGAGAACGCACCGGAAGCCGTCGCCCATCTCCGCCGCGCTCTCGATGAAGAGGGCGTGCCTCATGGCGAAGGCGAATTGCCGCTGCGCGCGTCCGAGGATTTCGGGCGCTTCGGTCAAAGGGCCCCCGCCGCCATGTTCTTCCTGGGAGCCGGAGAGAACCATCCGAGCCTGCATAATCCGGACTACGATTTTCCGGACGACCTGATCGGCATCGGCGCCCGCGTGTTCATGCGGACGTTGCGGAATTTGCTCGGGTAGCCTTGTTGCGCTCCGCCTGGGAATGACACGCTCTCCCGTCATGGCCGGCCTTGTGCCGGCCATCCCGATCCGATGAGGCGCCGCGCTTTTCCGATCGGGATCACCGGGACGAGCCCGGTGATGACGTGGAGGGTACGAGGGCCGGTGAGACTGGGCGGGAACGGTGATGACGCGGTGGGGCAGGACACTGTCCTGGGTCACACCCGTCTTCGTCCCGCACCTGCCTTCGTCATATCCTCTCACGTCATGGCCGGGCTTGACCCGGCCATCCCGATGCGGTGAGGCGCGGCGCTCCACAGGATCGGGATCACCGGCACAAGGCCGGTGATGACGTTGGAGGGGAGTGAGAGGCTGCGGCTCATCCGGCGTCGTGCCGGCCATCCCGACCCGTGAGGCGCGGCGCTTCTCGTTATCGGGCTCACCGGCACAAGGCCGGTGACGACGTGGACGAGGTGACGACGGGGAGGGGCTATCCGGGATGAGCCACGGAATGCCGGGATTACTCCCTCTAAAGCGGCAAGCCGCGCAGTGCCGAGACGGCTTGCATCACGCCGCGCAGTTCGGCGAGGCCTCTCAGGCGGCCGATGATGGGATAACCGGGATGCGTGGGCCTGCCCACGTCATCCAGGAGCTCGTGCCCATGGTCCGGGCGCATGGGAATTCGCCAGTGCTGTTCGCCCGCATCCTTCCGGCGCTTCTGCTCTTCGAGCAGCACCGTGACCAGGGCCACCATGCCCGTATCGCCGCCGAGATGATCCGCTTCCATGAATGAGCCGTCCGGGTCCTTCGCAACATTGCGCAAATGGGCGAACCAGATCCGCTCTGCGAACCGCTTCGCAATGGCCGGAACGTCGTTGACTGGATTGGCCCCAAGGGAACCGCTGCAGAGCGTGAGCCCGTTGCTCGGCGAATCGACGGCGCCGAGGATGAAGGCGATGTCCTCCGCGTTGGACACGATGCGCGGCAGGCCCATGAGCGGGCGCGGCGGATCGTCGGGATGGATGCACATCCGGATCCCGACTTCTTCCGCTGTCGGGATCACCTCCCGCAGGAAGCGGGCGAGATTTTCGCGAAGGGCCGCGGCATCGATATCCCTGTAGCGATCGAGCATCGCGCGCAGGCCCGGAACGTCGTACCTGTCATAGGCGCCCGGCAGGCCTGCCATGATGTTCGACAAAAGTTTGCGCCGGTCGGCTTCCGATGAGCGGAGATGCCAATCCTTCGCGCGTGTCAGAACGTCGGACGAATAGTCCGCTTCTGCGCCGAGGCGCTCCAGCATGAAGCAATCGAAGGCCGCGAATTCATGGACATTGAAGCGCAGCGCCGTCGCGCCGCCGGGAAGCGGGTAGGCCAGCTCTGTCCTTGTCCAATCGACCACGGGCATGAAATTGTAGCAGATCGTCGTGACGCCGCATTGCGCCAAGTTGCGCATCGACTGGCGGTAATTGTCGAAAAGGGACGTCAGGTCGCCTTCGCCGATCTTGATGCGCTCGTGGATCGGCAGGCTCTCGACTACGCTCCAGCGCAATCCGAGCGAGGGATCGGCGGCGATGAGCGCTTTACGCTTCTCGATCTCCTCGACGCTCCAGATCACGCCATAGGGAATCTGATGCAGCGCGGTGACGATGCCCGTCGCGCCGGTTTGGCGGATATGGGAAAGCTGAACGACATCGTCAGGGCCGAACCAGCGCCAGGTCTGTTCCATGATTGCCTCTTAAACGTTAGGCCGAACTCGGGCGTCGGCGGAGGTTCTGAATTCGTCTTTGGCTGAGGTCACGCGCTGAGCACCTCCGGCAGCGCACGGGCCTCAGGCTCGAAGAGGTCCGGATGTTTGGCGGCAAGCTCGGGCAGGGAGCGCAGGATCTCGCTGAGATGCTGATGCATGGCCTTTTCGGCCGCCGCCGGATCGGACGCCTTGATGGCGTCGACGATCATGGCGTGCTGCGCCACGATGAGGTGGCGCGGGGTCGCCTGCTTCACATCGAGATATCGCACCCGGTCCATCTGCGGTTTGACATCCTCGATCATGTGCCAGGCGGCGGGGCGACCGGCCGTTTCCGCCAGGAGGCGGTGAAAGTCCTCGTCGAGGGCCATGAAATCGTCTGAGGATACCGAGCGCTGGGCACGGCGCTGCCGTGCCAGGTTGGCGTTCAGTTCCGTGAGCATCGCGGGAGAAGCCTTGAGGGCAGCCTCCCGCACGACGGCGCATTCGACCGCCTCGCGGATGAAGCGGGCATCCTCGACGGCGGCGCGGGAAATCTTGACCACCTGGGTCCCCCGCTGCGGCAGGACCCGTACGAGACCGGCTTCGCTCAGTTTGATCAGCGCCTCGCGCACGGGAGAGCGGCTGACCCCGAATCGCTGCGCAAGATCCTGTTCGGAGAGCATTTCGCCGGGCGAAATCTTCATGCTGACGATGGCCTGACGAAGCGCGCGCGTGACCTGCCGCGCCATGGGTTCTCGGCTGAGATCGAGCTTCGCAAGGGAAAGTCCATTCGTCATAAGTGGCACACTACCATACTAGTAGACCATTGCAACGGACCTCGGATCGTTTTAAGGTTTGCTCAACGAGATGCTCGGAACCGGCCTGTAAAGGCTCGAGCGAAGGGCCAAGGGAGTACGCGATGCTGATCCACCCGGACCGGCTGTTTCCTGTCGATCCCGCCACTCGCGAGGTGGCGCGCAGACTCTATGGGCAAGTCCGGGACCTGCCCATCGTGTCGCCGCATGGCCACACGGATCCGCGCTGGTATGCGGAGAACGAACCCTTTCCGGATCCGGCGACGCTGTTCGTCATTCCCGACCACTATGTGTTTCGCATGCTCTACAGCCAGGGCGTGCGGCTCGAAGAGCTCGGGATTGCAACGAAGGACGGCAGCCCCGTCGAGAGCGACCCGCGGGCGATCTGGCGTCGTTTCGCGTCGCACTATCATCTCTTCCGCGGCACGCCCACGCGTGCCTGGCTCGATCATACCTTCGCGACCCTGTTCGGCTTCACGGAGCGGCTGTCGGCCGCGAACGCGGACGCCTATTACGACCGGATCGACGAGGCGTTGCGGACGCCGGCGTTCCGCCCGCGCGCGCTCTTCGAGCGCTTCCGGATCGAGGCCATCGCCACGACGGAAAGCCCGCTCGACCCGCTGAAGCATCACGAGACCATCCGGCAATCGGGCTGGAAGGGGCGCGTGGTGACGGCCTATCGTCCGGACCCGGTCATCGATCCCGAATTCGAAGGATTCCGCCAGAACCTCGTGCGATTCGGCGAAATCACCGGCTGCGATACCGCGACCTGGAGCGGCTATCTGGACGCGCATCGGAAGCGGCGCGCCTTCTTCCGCGATTATGGTGCGACCTCCACCGATCACGGCCACCCCACGGCCCGGACTGCCAATCTTTCGCCGACCGATGCCGAGGCCCTGTTCCGCCGCGTCTCGACGGGAGATGCGAATTCCGAGGATGCGGAGCTGTTCCGGGCTCAGATGCTGACGGAAATGGCGGCGATGAGCGTGGAGGACGGCATGGTCATGCAGATCCATCCCGGTTCCTTCCGCAATCACAACGATGCGCTCTATCGCCGCTTCGGTCGGGACATGGGCGCCGACATCCCGCTCCAGACGGATTATGTCCGCGCGTTGAAACCGCTGCTCGACCGGTTCGGCAACGAGCCCGACTTCACGCTCATCGTCTTCACCCTGGACGAGACGAGCTATTCGCGCGAACTGGCGCCGCTGGCGGGCCATTATCCGGCGTTGAAGCTTGGTCCCGCCTGGTGGTTCTTCGATTCGCCCGAAGGCATGCGCCGCTTCCGGGAACTCACCACCGAGACGGCAGGCTTCTACAACACGGTCGGCTTCAACGACGACACGCGGGCCTATCTGTCCATTCCGGCGCGGCACGACGTGGCACGCCGCGTCGACTGCGCCTATCTCGCCAACCTCGTGACGACCCATCGCCTCGAAGAGGATGAGGCGCACGAGTTAGCCTATGATCTCGCCTATCGCCTCGCGAAAGAGGCCTACAAGCTGTGACACGGGACAGGGCCGAAAATGAGCCATGTCGCACAGAACGGGAGGAAGACCATGACGAACCTGATCACCAGGCGGACTTTCGTCGGCGGTGTCGCCGGCGCCGCAGGCGTTGCGGCCCTCGGCGGGCCTAGCTTTGCGCAGGCGACCCTGCCCACGAGCCCGGTTACCCTCAACGTCATCGACGTTGCCGGAAACCTGGCGCTGACGCAGAAGGCCATCGAGAACTACCGCAAGGCGAAGCCCAACGTCGTATCGCGCATCACCTTCACCAAGGCGACCGCGCCGGAACTCGCGGGCAAGATCAAGGCGCAGCAGGATGCCGGCCGCGTCGACATCGACCTCGTGCTCACCGGCACCGATGCGCTCTCCGCCGGCATCGAGCAGAAGCTCTGGGTCGACCTGATCCCGGGCCACGCGAACGCGCTGCCGAAGCTCGACGACATCTACCTTCCGGCCGCGGCCAAGATGCAGGGCCTGGCCAAAGGGCAGGGCGTCGTCGTGACCTACTATCCGTCGGGTCCGCTGCTCGAATACATGCCCGACAAGGTCAAGAACGTGCCGACCACGGCCGAGGAGCTCCTGGCCTACACCAAGGCCAATCCGGGACGCTTCCTCTATGCGCGTCCGGCCAATTCCGGTCCCGGCCGCACCTTCATCATGGGCCTGCCCTACATCCTGGGCGACAGCAATCCGCAGGACCCGGCCAAGGGCTGGGACAAGACCTGGGCCTTCCTGAAGGAGCTGGGGCAGAACGTCGAATATTACCCGTCGGGCACCGGCGCGGTGATGAAGGAGCTCGGCGAAGGCTCCCGCGACATGACCGTGTCGACCACCGGCTGGGACATCAACCCGCGCGTTCTCGGCGTCGTGCCGAAGGAGGCGAAGGTGGCGGCGCTCAAGGGCTTCCACTGGGTGGCGGACGCTCACTACATGTGCGTGCCTCGGGGCCTGTCAAACGAGAAGGTGGCGGTTCTCCTCGACCTCATGAACTTCCTGCTCACCAAGGAGCAGCAGGCCTACACCTATGACGAGGGCTACTTCTATCCGGGGCCTGCCGTGAAAGGCGTGACCCTCGACATGGCACCGCCGGAGAGCCAAGCCGCCATTAAGGAATTCGGCCGTCCCGAATACGAGAAGTGGATCGCCGAGAACCCGATCGAGTTGCCGCTCCAGCCCGAGCAGATGGTCGTCGCCTTCCGCATGTGGGACGAGCAAATCGGCGGCGGCAAGCGCAAGTAAGACCCGCGCAGCTAAGACCAAGAACCGGTCGTGTCTTGGTTTGAATTTCCCTGTCATCCCCGGCGGCTGTGAGGCTGGGATTGACACCCTCTCGACGTCATCACCGGCCTTGTGCCGGTGATCCCGATACGTAAAGCGCAGCGCTTTTCAGCATCGGGATGGCCGGGACGGGCCCGGCCATGACGGGGCGGATGACGGCCTGCGAATGGCAGTGAATACGAACCGAGACACGACCTAAGAACAAGGACCCGCGATGACCATAGCCCTTTCCCAGTTCGACGAAGTCCGGCTCGATCGCGTGAGCCGCGATTTCGGGGCGCTCAACGCTCTGCGCGACGTCTCTCTCACGATCCGGAGGCGCGAGTTCATCGCGCTGCTCGGGCCGTCGGGGTGCGGGAAGTCGACGACGTTGAACTGCATCGCGGGTCTTCTGCCTGTGACCGGCGGAGCGATCTGGCTCGACAAGAGCCGGGTCGACACGCTGCGTCCCGAGGAGCGCGGGTTCGGGATGGTGTTCCAGAACTACGCGCTCTTTCCCCATCTCAACGTGCGCCAGAACATCGGCTTCGGCCTCAAGATGCGGGGCAAGCCCAAGGCGGAGATCGACCGCAAGGTCGATGAGGCCCTGAACCTCGTCCGCCTCGGGGGGCAGGAGAACAAGCTGCCGGGCCAGCTCTCCGGCGGCCAGCAGCAGCGCGTGGCGATCGCCCGCGCCATCGTCATCGAGCCGCCGCTCGTGCTGATGGACGAGCCCCTGTCCAACCTCGATGCCAAGCTGCGTCTCGAGATGCGTGCGGAGATCCGGCGCATCCACAACGAGCTCGGCGCCACGACCATCTACGTGACCCACGACCAGGACGAGGCCCTGTCGCTCGCCGACCGCATCGTGGTGCTGCGCGACGGCGTCGTCCGGCAGGCCGGGACGCCGAAGGAGCTTTACGAAGCTCCGGCCCATCTCGACGTGGCCGACTTCATGGGCTTCCGCAACAAGCTGCAAGGGAAGGTGGTCGGAAGCGACGGCAGCCGTGTCGTTCTCGACGTGGAAGGCGCGCGGATCAGCGGCGTCGCCCGCGAAAGCCTGTCCACCGGCGCCGCAGCCTACGCGGCCGTCCGTCCGGACGACCTCATGGTCGGCGAGGCGGGACAGAACGCCATTGCCGCGACGGTCGATACCATCGAGTATCGCGGCCGCGAATTCGTCGGCACCGCCCATTCGCGCGGCGGACTCGATTTCGTGTTCCGGTCCCATCAGTCGGTGGAGCCCGGATCCCCGGTGCACCTGCGGGCGGACGACCAGCGCGTCCTCGTCTTCGCGGAGCCGATCCAGGGGAGGCAGTGATGGACGCTCTCGCGCCCGCAGCCCCGGTCGAGCACGGTCCCAGCCTGCGCCAGCGTCTGGCCGCCCGGGGCTTCGATGCGGTCACCCTGCTCGTCATCCCGGCGGCGATCTTCAGCCTGCTGCTCTTCGTCTATCCCTTCGCCTTCGGCTTCGTCCTCTCCTTCGAGCCGAAAGCCGGCGGCGACTGGCTGGCCAACTACAGGCGCTTTTTCTCCGATCCGTTTCTCTACGACACGATCGCCAACACGCTCCGGCTCGCGATTCCCGTCACGCTCCTCAACCTGCTGCTCGCGGTGCCGATCGCGTTCCGCGTGCGCCTCATGCGGCGCCAGCGCCTTCTGACCACGATCCTCGTCCTGCCGATCACGCTCGGCACGGTCCTCGTGGCCGAAGGCCTGTTGAACTATCTCGGCCCTCAGGGCTGGTTCAACCGCACCCTCATCACCTTCGGGCTGATCTCGCAGCCCCTGAAGCTCGTTCACAATTACTGGGGTGTCTTCGCCTCGCTGGTGATCACGGGCTTCCCGTTCACCTTCCTGCTGACCCTGTCCTACGTGACGGGCATCGATCCGGCGCTCGAGCAGGCGGCGGCGACGCTGGGTGCCAGCGCATGGCAGCGCTTCCGCCATGTCTATCTGCCGCTGCTGATGCCGGGTTTCGCCATCACCTTCTGCCTGTCCTTCGTGCAGGCCTTCTCGGTGTTCCCCTCGGCGGTGCTGCTGGGCGAACCCGCAGGCGTCACCCGCGTCATCTCGATCGCCGCGGCAACGGCGGCCTTCGAGGAATACGACTACTCCATGGCCTCGGCGATCGCGATGATCATGGGCTTCGTCCAGCTCGGCATCGTGCTGGCGGTGCTCGCATCCCGCGGCCTGTTCTACCGTGGTCCTGCTTCCGGCGCGAAAGGGTAAAGCCGATGATCCGCGACACGACACTCGGCTCCAAGCTCTGGGCGGCGGCCATCTGGTTCCTGGTCGGCTTCTTCGTCATCAACCTGTTCGCCATGATCGCCACCGTGGTGACGAGCTCGTTTGCCACCCGCTGGCTCGGCACATGGCTGCCGGTGGCTTTCACCACGCGCTGGTATTCCTCCGCCTGGAGCGAGTTCCAGCTCTGGGATATCCTGATGGTCACGTTCCAGGTCATCGCGGCCGTGGTGATCATCTCAGGAACGCTCGGCATCACGGCGGCCTATGCGCTGGCGCGCCGCGATTTTCCGGGCAAGCGGCTTCTCGTCCTGCTCTTCCTTCTGCCGCTGCTCATCCCGCCGATCACCTTCGGCATTCCGCTCGCGACGGTGCTCTATCAGACCGGCCTCGCGGGAACGTTCTGGGGCGTGGTGGCGGCCAATCTCGTGCCGACCGTTCCCTTCGTGATCCTCGTCATGATCCCGTTCATCGAGCAGATCGACCCGAAGATCGAGGCGGCCGCGCGGGTGTTCGGCGCCAGTACCTTCAAGCTCTTCATCCATGTGCTCCTGCCGCTGCTCCTGCCCGGCATGCTCGCGGCTTTGCTGCTGGTGCTCGTGCGCACCATCGCCATGTTCGAGCTGACCTTCCTGGTGGCGGGGCCGACCAGCACGACACTCGTCGTCGCACTCTATTATGCGGTCTTCGCCGCAGGCGTGCGCGCCGTGCAGTCCATTGATGCCATGGCGGTGATCTACATGGTGACCACCCTGGTCTGGCTCATCATCGCGCTGCGCTTCGTCAACCCGACGCAGATCGTCACCCGGGCGAAGCAGCAGCCGGCGCATTGATGAGGCGGCCTCGTAAAGCAGGACTAGCCCTCCTCCCCCTTGTGGGGAGGAGTTGGAGGTGGGGGTGTTGGCGCCACGCTGGTCCAGTTCANCCCGGGCGAAGCAGCAGCCGGCGCATTGATGAGGCGGCCTCGTAAAGCAGGACTAGCCCTCCTCCCCCTTGTGGGGAGGAGTTGGAGGTGGGGGTGTTGGCGCCACGCTGGTCCAGTTCAGCGCCGTCACCCCCACCCCTAGCCCCTCCCCACAAGGGGGAGGGAAATGCGCATGAGTTATAGGACGAATTGTGAGCCAGGCTTTGAGGACATGATGCCAGATCGCTTGACTGAAGACTCCCTTGCCGAATTGCCGGAAGGCATTCGCCGCCCGGCCTACGACCGGAGGGCGGTCAGGACGGGAATCGTGCATCTCGGCGTCGGAGCCTTTCACCGGGCCCATCAGGCCGTCTACACCGACGACGTGCTCGGAGAGGATCCCCGATGGGGCATCGTGGCGGCAAGCCTGCGCAGCCCCGATACCTTCGACGCCCTCCAGCCGCAGGACGGCCTCTACACCCTGTCGGTGCGTTCGCAGGACGGTGAAACGCTTCGGGTCGTCGGATCGATCGGCCGGGTCATCGTCGCCCCGCGCGCGACGGACGATCTGCTCGAGGTCATGGCCGATCCGGGGACGCGGATCGTCACGCTGACGGTGACGGAGAAGGGCTATTGCCACGACCCGGCGACCGGCGCCCTCAACGAGGCTCATCCGGACATCGTGCACGATCTCGCGTACCTGAGAACGCCGCGATCCGCTCCGGGCTTCATCGTCGAGGCGCTGCGCCGCCGGCGCCTGGCGGGCATTCCGCCCTTCACGGTGCTGACCTGCGACAACCTTCCGTCCAACGGGCGCACGGTGAAGCGCGTTCTCACCCGCTTCGCCGAACTGGTCGATCCGGAACTCGGCCGGTTCGTGGCCGACGAGGTGTCCTGCCCGTCGACCATGGTCGACCGGATCGTTCCGGCGACAAGCGATCAGGATCGGGAGCGGATCGGCGACGCCCTGGGCGTCACGGATGCCTGGCCCGTCGTCACCGAGCCCTTCACCCAGTGGGTGATCGAGGATCGCTTTCCGCAGGGCCGACCGGCGTGGGAGAATGCGGGCGCGGAGTTCGTCGCCGACGTCGAGCCCTATGAGCACATGAAGCTCAGGCTGCTCAACGGGAGCCACTCGACCCTGGCCTATCTCGGCTATCTCTCCGGCTATGAGACCGTTGCCGACACCATGGCCGATCCGGCCTTCGTGCGGCTGATCGAAGGGCTCATGAATGATGAGGTCACCCCGACCCTCCACATGCCGCCCGGAGCGGATCTCGCGTCCTACAAGAGAGCGCTTGTCGAGCGCTTCAGGAACCCGGCCCTGAAGCACCGGACCTGGCAGATCGCCATGGACGGCTCGCAGAAGCTGCCTCAGCGCCTGTTGGGAACGGTCCGCGACCGACCGCAGAGCGGCGCATCCATCGCGCGCCTGTCCCTCGGGGTGGCGGCCTGGATGCGCTATGTGACGGGCATCGACGAGAGGGGCGCGCCCATCGACGTGCGCGATCCCATGGCGGCACGGTTGCGGGAGATAGCCGACGGGGCAGGGGCCTCGGCCGAGACACTTGCAAATGCGTTGTTCGCCGTGCGTGAAATTTTTGGCGACGACCTACCTGGCGATCCGCGGTTTACGGGATCGGTCACGGCAGCCCTGGCGCGACTTTACGAGCGCGGTGCCAAGCGGACCGTTGCGGAGTTCGAGGCGGATTAGCGTGCCGACACCCGCCTTCGCCCTGCACCCTCCTTGGTCCCACCCTCTCACGTCATGGCCGGGCTTGACCCGGCCATCCCGATGATGAGAGGCGCTGCGCTTCAATCAACCGGGATCACCGGCACAAGGCCGGTGATGACGTGGAGGGTATGGACAGGTGCGGTGTCATTCCCGGCCGGAACGTCGGCGGAGGGGAAATCATCAGTTTAGAACGTGAGCATCGATCCAAGGATGCGTGTTCGGGATCGTTCTTCCAATCCTCAAACCGCCGCCTGCTTCGCGCGCTTGCGCTCGCAGGACTGGCATCTGCAGCCCATCGGCTTGATGAAGGTCTCGAAGTAGTTCTTGCCGTAATTGTAGGTGATCTCGTCGCCAGGCTTGATGCGCTTGATCGCTTTGATCCGAATTTTGCCCTTGTGCACGGTCGCTTGCGCATTCGGCCGGCAGCCGTGGTTGATGTAGCGCGCGGTGTTCCATCGCGGCGAGCCGTCGATGGTCCAGCGGCTGCTGATCTCGAACAGGTAGCGCGTGTTGCGCCGGCGCTCGACTTCCTCGCTCGTGATCTTCGGCCCGACATATTCGATGATGAAGGCGCCCTTTTCGATCACATCGGTGGCGAACAGGCCGAGGCCGGTTTGGGACCGCCCGATACGAAAGGGACCTTCCGGTCTTTTGGTTTTCATGTGGGCAGAAGCTCCAGGAGAATCGAATGCTCAATAGCCATAAACGCGGAGCGATGAAATTGGATCGTCGCCCGCTCTTCTCCAGATCCTGCTGAAAATTTTTGCATGGTTGCCGAGTGGATGGATTCGCTTCACCTGGGCGACGTGTCGTTTCGAGGATGGAAGCCGCCGCATCCACCCACGTCATGGCCGGGCTTGACCCGGCCATCCCACTTCTGTAAAGCGCCGCGCCTCACCGATGGGGATCACCGGCACAAGGCTGGTGATGACGTGGACTTCTAAACGGGTGAACGGGCTGTCTCCGATCAGCCGTCGAGCCAGTGCCGAGCGGGTTCGGACAGATGTGGCTGGAACAGGCTCGCGACCTGCTTGAGGCCCCATTCGAGATGGGACTTTTTGAGGGCGCGCACGCCTTCCTGCACATCGAGATAGACGACCCAGTAGGTCGACACGATCCACACGTTGTGCAGCAGGGGATCGAGGGCCTCGTCCGACACCTCCATCAGCCCCGCCGCCCGCATATGCTCGATGAGCTGCCGGACCGGAGTTCTGATGCGGTCGCTGATCGTTCTGATGCGGCGGCGCAGCTCGGGCGCCGCGGCGATGAGCCCCATGAAGTCCCGGTACAGGAACCGGTAGGCCCAGACGATCTCGAACCATTCGGTCAGGAAGGCCACATAGGCGGACGGATCGGCGCCTGCGGCCTGGTCGCGATTGAGCAGATCGTCGATCGCCGCCTCGAAGCGGTCGAAGATCGCCAGGATCAAGGCCTGCTTGGTCTTGAAGTAATAGTAGAGATTGCCCTCGTTGATCCCGGCGGCTTCAGCGATCTGCGCCGTCGTGACCCGATCGGGGCCGCGCTCGTTGAAGAGGCCCAGGGACACGGCGATCAGATGGTCGCGCGTGCTGACCGCTTTCCGGCGGCGCTTGGCTTTGGGCATCCGTCCCTGCTCGGTCAACGGTGGTCCTCTATGTCGCACTTGGAGATATAAGGTGGACACCTTAAATGGCAAGTCGTCTAAGGTGAGTACCTTATAACCCGGCGCCGCGGCGCCGGGTTCGAGTATAGTCCATTTGAGAGGGACCTTCATGAGCATCGACGCCCTTCCCATGATCTCGGAGCAATGCCCGGGCGTGACGGTGAGCCGACGCTCCCCGTTCTCGGTCCTTCCCGCCCTGGTGCGCGATCCGCTGCAGGCCCTGCCGCCGGAGATCTATCATCAGCCCGTCGTGTATTCTCAGGTGGCCGGACGCCGACGCATTCTGCTCGCCGATCCGGTCCTGATCTATGAGGCTTTGGTGCGCAATGCCGACGCCTTGAACAAGGGGGAGGACGTCCGGAGAGCCCTGGGTCCGGCGCTCGGCCAGGGTCTGCTGACGGCCGACGGCGCCCATTGGCGCTGGCAGCGCCAATCCGTGGCCCCGGCATTCCGGCATGAGAAGCTCATGGGATTGCTGCCGGCGATGATCGCCGCCGCAGAGAAGACCAGGGATCGCTGGCTCGAATCCGGCTCCGCCATCGGCATCGGCCACGAGATGATGCGCACGACCTTCGACATCATCGTCGAAACCATGATGTCGGGACCGGGCGGTATCGACGTGGCGCGGGTGGAGAGAGGCATCACGGATTATCTCAAGCCGACCGGTTGGGTCTTCGCCCTCAGCATCCTGGATGCTCCCGATTGGCTGCCGTATCCGGGCCGCAGCCGGGCGCGGGCCGCGGCGATCTATCTCCGTTCCGCCATCACCCGCATGATCGCGGAGCGTCGTCGAAAGCCGGACGGGCGCGAGGACCTCGTGGCCCTGCTCCTGGCCGCTTCCGATCCCGAGAGCGGCCGAACGATGACCGACGAGGAAATCGCCGACAATCTCCTGACCTTCGTGACGGCCGGACACGAGACCACGGCTCTCGGCCTCGCCTGGACGTTTCTCCTGCTGGCGCGCCATCCGGAGCACGAGGCGAGGGTTCTTGCCGAGATCGACGAGGTGACGGCGGGCGAACCCGTTCGCCCCGAGCACATCGCCCGGCTCGCCTACACGCGGCAGACGTTCTCCGAAGCGATGCGGCTCTATCCTCCCGCGCCCATCATCACCCGGACGGCCACGCGCGCCTTTCCGCTCGGCGGGTTCATGGTGCCGCAAGGCGCGGTCCTCATCGTTCCGATCCATGCGGTTCATCATCATGCGACGCTCTGGGACGATCCCGGGCGCTTCGATCCCGAGCGCTTCGCGCCCGAGCAGGCGAAGGGGCGCCATCGCTATGCCTACATGCCATTCGGAGCAGGCCCCCGCATCTGCATCGGCGGCGCCTTCGCGACCATGGAGGCGGTCGCCATTATGGCGGTGCTGCTGCAGGCCGTCAGGCTTCGCCAGTCGGGCGACATGCCTGCACCCATGATGAAGGTGACGCTGCGGCCGAAGAAAGAGGCGGAGATGCTGGTCGAGCGGCGTGCGTGAAGCGCCGGGCGCCAATCGCGATGCGCTTCCGTGGCTCGTCCGAGGCTCGATCTCTCAGGCGACGCATCCTTCGGCGCGGACCGGATGTCCGCGCCGGCGAACGGCCGGGTTCACCGTTCCGCACGATGCGCGGAGATTTGGAGGACGGGTCGCTCGGGGGTGACGAGGGAGCATCGCCCTCATCCAGGTGCGGGGCTCTTCAGGCCATCTCGGTCGCGTCGGACGTTCCCGCCAGAGTGCGGCGCAGGGTATCGGCGAAGTCGTCGTACGAGAAGGGCTTCGACAAGGTCGAGCAGTCGCGAAACCGCTCGGGAAGCGAACGGAAATCGTAACCCGTCGAGAAGATGAACGGAATCCCGCGGAAACGCAGGACATCGGCGACGGGAAAGACCACCGATCCGTCCACATTGATGTCGAGAATCCCGATATCGATATCGGCCTGGAGCGCGAGAGTCAGGGCATGGTCCAGACGCGCCGCGGGGCCCACGATCTCGCAGCCGAAATCGAGAACCATGTCCTCGATCAGCATCGAGATCATCGCCTCGTCCTCGACGATCAGG
The DNA here is from genome assembly GCF_018383585.1 of Microvirga sp. 3-52. Taxonomy (GTDB): domain Bacteria; phylum Pseudomonadota; class Alphaproteobacteria; order Rhizobiales; family Beijerinckiaceae; genus Microvirga. Next base: position 230,001 of record NZ_JAHAMK010000002.1, on the reverse strand, counting down.
ACCCGCTTTCGGCAACTCTCGAGCATAGCCCCTCCAAGCCGGATTGCATCTGAAAAGCGCCTTGCGACGTCATTAAACGAATCAGTTGCAACAACTGTAATCGATGGTTCGGTACGCCATCACTATCTTAGGTTATTATGACTTGAGACTGCATGGTAATACCGGCACCCAGCCAAAGTAAAGATCTCGGCTGCACCCTGATTATACAGGCATCCGGCGTGCAATTTCTGCGCGTATGACTGGCGCAACCCTGGTTCCCAGAAGCTCGATGGAGCGCATGATCTGCGCGTGCGGCATGGTGCCGACGCTGAATTGCGCCAGATACCGGTCGTGGCGGAAGAGCTCGTACTGAAACAGGATCTTGTCGATGACTTCCTGCGGGTCGCCCACAGCAAGGGCTCCGCGCGGCGCCCGCATCGCCTCGAACTGCGGGCGGGTCGTGGGAGGCCATCCGCGCTCACGGCCAAGCTGGGTCATCACCCGGGCATAGGCGGGAAAGAATTCATCGGCGGCCTGCTGCGAGGTGTCCGCGACATAGGCATGGGTGTTGATGCCGACCTTGAGGCGCGCCGGATCGTGCCCGGCCCGGCTCCCCGCCTCACGATAAAGTGAAACGAGCGGGGCGAAGCGCTCGGGCTGTCCGCCGATGATGCCGAGAGCCAGAGGGAGGCCGAGCGCGCCCGCACGCATGGCCGATTGCGGCGTTCCGCCGACGGCGATCCAGACCGGCAATGGCTCCTGGACGGGACGGGGATAGACCGGCTGATCGTTCAGAGGTGCCCGATGCCGCCCGGCCCATGTTACCCGTTCCCCGTCCCTGATCTTCAGGAGCAGGTCGAGCTTCTCGGCGAAGAGGGTATCGTAATCGTCGAGATCGTAGCCGAACAGAGGGAAGGACTCGATGAACGAGCCGCGCCCCGCCATGATCTCGGCGCGCCCGCCCGACAGAAGGTCGAGGGTCGCGAAGCTCTGGAACACCCGGACCGGATCGTCGGAGCTCAGCACGGTCACGGCGCTCGACAGCCGGATCCTCGTCGTGCGCTCGGCCGCGGCGGCCAGCACCACGGCCGGGGCCGAGACGACATAGTCGGGCCGGTGATGTTCGCCGAGGCCGAACACGTCCAGGCCGACCTGATCCGCCAGCTCGACCTCCTCGATGAGGTCGCGCAGGCGCTGCGCCGGGGAGAGCCGCCGCCCGGTGGCAGCGTCTTCCGTCAGCTCACCAAATGTATAGACACCAAGTTCCATTGATCTTCCACTCGATTGCCGCGAACGGGAACCGCTATATCAGCCGCCGTGCGGGAATGCATCGAGGGCCGGGAAGCCGCGGAATCAAGGCCGGAGCAGCTTTTGCATGAGGGCATCAGCCGCGCCGCTGGTCAGCCCCCAGGCCACGGGCCTGTCGCTGAGATACACGGTGAATGTGCCGTCCTGCGTCGCCTGTTTGGCAACATGTACCATGAGTTATCCACCTGATGCGGAGCCGGGGCCACGGGCCCATCGTGCGCTCATGATGAAATGGGAGGCGCTTTGCAGAAAGACTAAATTTTGAGCAGCGGCCTAGGGACGACGGGGCGCGGACCCGCGAACCAACCGGTTCATGGACCGTTGCCGTGATGGTGCAGCCAAGCCGGGCTGGCACGGGCCAACCGAGCGGGCGAACAGCAGGGGCGATCCATGAAGCTTTTCGAATGCCAGGCCTGCGGCCAGCCGCTCTACTTCGAGAACAGCCACTGCGAAAGCTGCGGTCGGCGGCTCGGCTGCGTGCCGTCGCTGCAAGAGGTCAGCGCGCTGGACCCAGCGGAGGATGGACGCTGGAAGGCGTTGGCCCTTCCGGAGGGACGCTTCCGTTTCTGCGCCAATGCCGAGCACGATGCGTGCAACTGGCTCATACCTGCCGAGGAAGACAATCCCTATTGCCGGGCCTGCCGCCACAATCGGACGGTGCCGGACCTCTCGATCGCGCAGAATCTCAACCGGTGGCGCAGCCTCGAGACTGCCAAGCGGCGCCTATTCTATACCTTGCTGAAGCTCGAGCTTCCGCTGGCGACACGTGCGGAGGAACCGCAGGGGTTAGCCTTCGACTTTCTGGCCGATCCTGCGGAGAATTCTCCCGGCGGCCCCTCCATTCTGACCGGACACGACAACGGCATGATCACCATCAACATCGCCGAGGCGGACGATGCCGAGCGGGAGCGGCGGCGGCACAGTATGGGGGAGCCGTACCGGACACTCCTCGGTCACTTCCGCCACGAGATCGGTCACTATTTCTGGAACGTCTTGGTCCGCGACGATCCGAGCCTGGAGCGCTTCCGCCAGATATTCGGGGACGAACGGCAGGATTACGGGGATGCCCTGCAGGCTCATTATGCCAGCGGGCCGAAGGAGAACTGGCAGGAGGAATTCGTCAGCGCCTATGCCGCCTCGCACCCTTGGGAAGACTTCGCTGAAACCTGGGCCCATTATCTCCACATCGTCGACACCCTGGAGACGGCCAGCGCCTTCGGCATGAAGGTGCGTCCCAGGATCAGCAGGGGACCGGAGCTGGCGGCGGAAATCGATTTCGATCCGCACCAGGAGGCTGATCTGAATCGCCTGATCACAGGCTGGCTTCCCCTGACCTTCGCCGTCAATTCCCTGAACCGCAGCATGGGGCAGCCGGATCTTTATCCTTTCGTGCTTGCCCCCGCCGTGATCGCCAAACTGGCCTTCATTCATGAGCGCATCCATGCCTGGAGCGGGCGCCGGCAGGGGGAGGCTGAGGGTCATCACGTCCTGAAAGCCGTGATTGGGGGACTGAATTCTCGCATCGGCGCCCCACAATCCGCATGACTTGCCCTTTTGGGACCTTGCGTGAATTGATCAGGTATGAGTAGTAATCTTCTTGCCCTCAGCGGTTGAGGGCGTTACGCCTATAGCGTTTACGAAACTTGAGACTTTAGAAGGCAGTCCTGATGGGCCGGGGAAATGATCACCGTGATCGCCGACGTCAATTTGGCGGTCAACCCGAAGATCACTGGGGCGATTTCGCTCCGCCAGCATCTTACGAACAACGGCCCATGCGGCAGCAGACATCCTATGGCTCTCCCGCCTCTGGACCCGATACTGAAGCACGGGTGAAATGGTTCAATCCTGAGAAGGGCTTCGGCTTCGTCGAAATGACCGACGGATCCGGCGAGGCCTTCCTGCACGTCCGGCAGGTCGAGGCGGCGGGCCATTCCGCGCTCGAATCCGGTACGACCCTGGTCATCAAGGTCGGCGCAGGCCAGAAGGGCCCGCAGGTCCAGGAAATCGTCAGCGTCGACACCAGCACGGCCGAACCCGAGCCGCCGCGTGGCGCTCGTGCTCCGCGGCCGATGCGTTCTGGCGGTCCCGGGCAGTCCGGTGGCGGGTTTGGTCGTCCGAGCGGCGGCCCGAGCCCTCGTCCGGTCAGCGGCCCACCGGAGGTGCCAGCCACCGTCAAGTGGTTCGACTCCGTGAAAGGCTACGGCTTCGTGTCCGTCGAGGGTGAGAGCAAGGATCTGTTCCTGCACATCTCCGTCGTGGAGCGCGCAGGCCTTGGTCAGCTCGAGCAGGGCCAGGCGGTCCGGGTGGCCATCGTCGAGGGTCGCAAGGGTCCGGAAGTCGGCGCCATCGAGCTCGCCTGAGACATCAGTCTTTACCATGAATCAAGCCGGGTTCCCTGCCGCACGGAGTGCGAATGGGCGGACCCGGTTTTTTCGCGTCAGGCGACGCCTATCGAGAGACAGGAAATCGACCCCAAGGTAAACGACACCTCGGGGCCGACGATTTTCAGCAATGGACCTCTTCGAAGGCCCGCACCCACATTTCGCAGACACCGGACCGCACAATCTCATTGAGGGTGAACTCGATGATCGGAACGGGGAGCATCTGCGACTTGATCAGGTGGATGACCGTTCGCAGCCCCGAAGTTTCGCGCAGGTCACACTGGCTCACGTCCCCGTTGATCACCACCGTGCAATCCTCGCCGATACGGGTGAGGAAGGTTTTCATTTCGGCCGGGGTGGCATTCTGCGCTTCGTCCAGGAGGATGAAGGCGTCGCGCCAGGATCGCCCGCGCATCACCTCGAAGGGCACCATCTCGATATCGCCGTTCTTGACCGCGATTTCGTAAGCCGCCGTACCGATCCGTTCCTTGACGGCCTCAATGACCGGTGCGGCCCAGGGGCCGAACTTCTCCTCGAGACTGCCTGGGAAGAAGCCGAGGGAACGGCCGCTCGGAACGTTGGGCCGGGTGAGAATGATCTTGCGGATGCGGCGCTGGCGGAACAGATCCGCCGCGTAGGTCGCTGCGATCCAGGTCTTGCCCGTGCCGGCGGGGCCCAGGACCACGACCTGGGCACTGTTCTTCAAAGCGTCGAGATAATCATCCTGCGTTGCATTGAGCGGCTTGATGGGAGGGAGGCTGCGCTCGGCCTGGAACTTGGATCCGGTGAGGTCGAAAACCTCCGCTGTTTCAAGGGAGCGGCGGGTCTTGCGTCTCTGCTTCTCATGATGCTTGCTCAATGACCAACTCCGGTTTTTGAAACTGCGCACAGAGACCTATCCAGGCGCCGCGCAGAGGCGTCTGGGGGAACTTGCAAGAAACGGGGGGATGCGAGAGCGAGTCGTTGCGGGCGGTGGATTTCCGCGATCCAGAAGGTGAGGATCAGCCTGCCTGCCCATCAAAGCCTATTCTTCTATCTGCCAGTGGCAAACTATCTTTGATTCTGATGACAGTTTACCGCTGCTACGCCTACCTGCGAGTCAAATGTTGAGGCAGCCTGCTTGGTTCCAGGGCATAATCCCTCTGTAGTGGAGAGGGGAGAAATAGCTGTGGATGGCTCTAATGGCGTGTCGCCGAGAGCGGGATCGCACTGCAGGCCCTCGCCAATCGTGGTCGGCGAATGGTAAGGAGGGCGCCTCAAAAAAGGGCAGCCCGGCATGATCGTCATCTTCGGTTCCATCAACATGGACCTCGTTGCGAGGGTGCAGCGAATCGCCCGTCCGGGCGAGACCGTCCTGTCGCGTCGGGCCGACAGCTTCTTTGGCGGCAAGGGATCCAACCAAGCCGTCGCAGCCGCTCGGGTCAGCCACGGCGGACGCATGCGGGTCGCCATGGCCGGGGCTGTCGGCAACGACCCCTTCGGAATGGCCTGCCTCAAGAACCTTGAAGAGAACGGGATCGATGTCAGCGCAATCCGGGTAACCGACGAGCCCACCGGCTGCGCCTTCATCACCGTCGACGAGGCAGGCGAGAATGCCATCACGGTCGCCAGCGGAGCGAATATGGCGCTGCGCTCGGCCGATCTCCCCGATAGCCTCCTGTCAAAGGCCGCCGTTCTGGTGCTTCAGATGGAGGTCCCGATTGCGGAGAACCTGGAGGTCGCCGCGCGGGCACGCCGGGCCGGCGTCAAGGTCGTGTGGAATTTCGCGCCGGTGCCGCCCATAAAGGAGCGTTCCGCCATGGCCGAACTCCTGGCCGTGACCGATGTTCTTGTCGTCAATGAGCATGAGGCACTCGCCGTTGCCGATATCGCAGGTACGCCTGCCGGCGAGGACTATCTCAAGGCGGGTTCGGCGATTTCCAGCTCGTTCGGTTCCATCTGCATAGTGACGGCAGGATCGCGTGGCGCCTATGCCATCGCGCCGGATGGCACTCAGGCCCACGCGACGGCGCGTCCGATCGTGCCGGTCGACACCACAGGCGCAGGCGACACTTTCGTCGGCGTCCTTGCCAACGGGATCGCCGAGGGGCTGGAGGTCGGGCGGGCCATGGAGCGGGCCTGTGCTGCGGCATCCCTGTCCTGCCTCACGGCGGGCGCCCAAGCCGGTATGCCCAAGAGGCAGGTCCTGGACCAGCACCTCTCTCAGGCCTGAGCGCTGCTCTCCGGGATGACCTTGGTCAAGCTGCCGACTGCGGGAAAGAGCGGGATCAGGCAGGCCTGCAGGGCATGGTAAAGATCGGGCTTGCCGGTGAACAGGGTCGTGCCCGGCTTGAGGTCTTCGGTCAACTCCGGCCGCCATCCGCCATTCCGATGGTCGATCAGATACCTATCCGCAAAGCCCCAGAGGGTCCGGTACCATTGCTCGTGGTAATCGCTCGGGGTGTGATCGCCCAGGAACGCCGCAGCGCCGATGGCTTCGGCACAGGGCCACCACAGTTTGTGGGGCAGCCTCGGCTTGTCGTCCCAATCGAGAGCGTAGAAGAAGCCGCCCTTATCCTTGTCCCATCCAAGCTCGATGGATTGGCGGAAGAGTTCTTTGGCGGCTTCCGGCATCCAGGCATGGCGCTTGCCGCCGAGGGCCCAGAGCTGAAGCACGAGGCGCGCCCATTCGAGCCAGTGGCCCGGCGTAGTCCCGTAAGGACGAAAGACGTCGTAGCCGCGATACTCCTTGTCCAGGCTCCAATCGGCATGGAAGTGCTCGGCCACGCGGTAGCCGAGAGCGGCGGCGTGACGTCCGATGATCAGGCTGGCGATCCGCTCCGCCTTGTCGAGATAGGCCCTGTCGTCCGTGGCCTCGAAGGCTGCCATGAGCGATTCCGTCAGGTGCATGTTGGAGTTCTGGCCGCGATACTGGCTCAACGGCTGCCAGTCGCGCGAGAACTCCTCCGTCACGGCCCCGTGCTGCTCCTCCCAGAAGCGCTCCTCCAGAACCTGCGTTATGTCCTGGATCAGGCGGTCCGCGAGAGGATGCCCCACCACCTTCGCGCTGGAGGCGGCGAGCAGCACGAAGGCATGCCCATAGGCCTGCTTGGTGTCGTCCTTCGGTCCATTGTTGTCCAGCGACCAGACATAGCCGCCGTTCTGAGCGTCCCGATGGGCATTCCAGAGATAGGTCATGCCATGATCGACGATAGCATCGCATCCGGGCCGGCCGAGTAGGGTCCCGATGGCGAAGCAATGCACCATGCGGGTGGTATTGTGGATCTGCCGGACCGCATTCGTGAGTTCGATGGGTTGTCCGGCATCATCGAGGTCGAAGAAGCCGCCGGCCGGATTGATGATGCCGTTCTGGAAGAATTCGAAGAGGCTGTTCGCCTGCTCCAGCAGCCATTGCCGATGAAAGCGATTTGCGCGCCAGCTCGGGCCGAGAGGAGGAAGAACGGGAAGGGACGTTGTCATGATCATTTCCGCTTCGGTCAGGCGCGCGCCGCCATAAACTGCTCAACCTCATTCCATGAGGGTGGATTGGCGCCGCGGCGGGTGCAGACGATGGCAGCAGCGGCTGCCGCGAAATCGAGAGCTGCCGTGACGTGCTTCTCGGTCAATTCGGTGATCCCTTCGGGCGAGAGCAGGTTGTTGGCATCGAGCCAGGAGAGAAGACCGGCATGGAACGTGTCGCCCGCGCCGACCGTATCCACCACCTCGATCCGGGGCGCTGGGCGCTCCAGGATCCGATCGCCAAAGGCCGCCAGCGGACCCTTCTCGCCGCGGGTGACGATGACGAGCTTCGGGCCCCCTCGGAGCCAGCCGCGGGCGGCCGATGCGAGATCGTGGGTAGCGTAGAGCAGCTCGATGTCCTCGTCGCTCGCCTTTACGACGTCGGCATAGGCAAGGAGGCCCTCGAAGCGCGCGCGATAGGCCTTCAGATCGCCGACAACGCGCGGTCGGACGTTGGGATCGAGCGAGATCACGCGGGATCCCGCCTCGCGGCGGAGCAGGGTTTCGATAGCGCTCGCGATGGGCTCCACTCCAAGCGCGTAGGATCCGGCGGCAATGGCCGTCACATCAGCCGGCAATTGGGCCGGGAGCGCCTCCGGCGTAAGGGCACGGTCGGCACTGTTTGGCGCATAGAAGGAGTACTGCGGCTGCCCCGAAGCGCTCGTCGCGACCACGCTCAATGTGGTGTAGTTCGGGCAGCGCTTGAGATAGGCAGGGCTCACGCCGGATTCGGCGAGCTTTTGCGCCAGGAAGGTGCCGAAAACGTCGTCCGATAGGGTGGACAGGAAGGCCGAGGAGCGCCCGAGACGGCCGATTCCGATGGCGACATTGAAGGGTGAGCCGCCGGCCACGGCTTCGGCCGGAAAGCCTGCCGGGTTCGATTCTCCGATAAAGAGGTCGATCAGGGCTTCACCACAGACCAGGATCATCAAAAGCCTCTCAAAATCATTCGGGCATAGCATCGGGCGGAACGGGCTCCGAGGGAAGAGCCGAGATCCGTTTGAGGTCGCGCAATATATGATCCAGGGAGACGGGTCCAGAGACGCCCCCGAAGCCGAAATAGAGCGTCCTGTAATGGGCGAAGAGCTGCTCATAAACCGCGTGCGCCGCAGGATCCGGCTCGAAGGTGCGGAAGGGCAGACAGATCGCTCCTTGCGCGCTGTCTAGATCCGGATGAGACCCGGCGGCGAGGCTCGCGAAGATGCTGGAGCCGAGGCCCGTGGGGATGCCGCTGGGGACCAGCACCGGACGGCCGAGCACATTGGCGTAAACCTGATTCAGCACCGTGTTGTGCTGCGGGATCCCGCCCGCATTGATGACCCGCTCGACCGGCACGCCCCCTTCGGCCATGCGCTCCAGAATGATCCGCGTGTGTAATGCGGTGCCTTCGATGGCGGCGAACAGCTCGTCCTGTGCCGTGTGCAACAGGTTCCAGCCGAGCGTGATGCCGCCGAGATCCGCCTTGACCAGAACGGTGCGGTCGCCGTTGTCCCAGGTCAGGCGCAGGAGGCCCGTCTGGCCGGCGCGATAATGCTCCAAGCCTTTGGAGAGTTCTTTCACGTTGGTGTTGGAGCGGCGCGCGATCGCCTCGAAGATGTCGCCCGTGGCCGACAGCCCGGCCTCGATGCCCACGAGCTTGGGATCGACGCTGCCGGGCACGACACCGCACACGCCCTGGATCAGACTGGTGTCCTCGGCCATCGCGATGATGCAGGTCGATGTGCCGACCACGTTTACCACGTCGCCGACCCGGCACCCGGCGCCGATGGCATCCCAGTGTGCGTCGAAGGCTCCGACCGGGATCGGAATGCCGGCCTTGAGGCCGAGGCGATCCGCCCAGTAGGGGGTGAGATGTCCGGCGACGACATCGGAGGTGACGTACTCGCCTGCGAGCTTCTCACGGATGCCGTCGAAGAGCGGATCGACCTTGGAGAGGAATTCCTGCGGGGGCAGACCGCCCCAGCGCGGGTTCCACATCCATTTATGCCCCATGGCGCAGATGCTGCGTTTCAAACGGTGCGGATCGGTGACGCCGGTGAGGGTCGCGGCCACCATGTCGCAATGCTCGAGAGCCGTCACGAGCCGATCGCGCTTGTCAGGGTTGTTGCGCAGCCAATGCAGCAGCTTGGAGAAGCCCCATTCATGCGAATAGATGCCGCCGCACCATCGGATCGCTTCGAGACCTTCCTGGTGGGCGAGCCGGGTGATCTCCTCGGCCTCGGATTTCGCCCGATGATCGCACCAGAGGTAATATTCGTCGAGAGGCTCAAGGCCTTCGCCCACCATGACCACGCTGGACCCGGTTGTGTCGATGGCGAGCGCCGCGATGTCCTCGCCCTCCACGCCTGCCGAATCCAGGGCACCGCGCATGGCCCGCGCCAAGGCGTCCATGTGATCGGCATGAGCCTGGGTGGCATGGTCGGGATTGTCACGCCTGCGGTGAAGCGGGTACTCCGCCGTGGCGAGGCCGAGCGGGCCCTTGCGATCATCGACGAGGGTGACCCGCACGCTCAGAGTGCCAAAATCGACACCTGCTACAACGGCCATCTGTGTCTCCCAAAAAGGGGCATATGCGGTTGAAAGAGGGCCAGGGCCTTATTTCTCGGCCTGGCCATAGGTCGCGGTCGCGCCATGCTTGCGGAAATAGTGCCGGTCGAGAAGCGCCTGAGACACGCCCTGCGCGTTCGGCTGCAGCGAAAACGTGTACATCGCCATGCGGGCCACCGCTTCGAGCACAACGGCATTGTGAACGGCGTCGTCCGGCGTCCTGCCCCAGGCGAAGGGGCCGTGCCCGGCGACCAGGGCCGCCGGCACCTCCATCGGATCGCGGTTGCCGAAGGCGTCCGTGATGGCGACGCCTGTCGCGCGAACGTAATCGTTCTTGATCTCGTCGGCGGTCAGCTCGCGGGTGATCGGGACCGGGCCGTAGAAATAGTCGGCATGGGTGGTGCCCAAGGCTGGGATCGAACGACAGGCCTGGGCCCAGGCGGTGGCGTGTTCGGAGTGCGTGTGCACCACGCCGCCGATCTCCGGGAAGGACTTGTACAGGTGGATATGGGTGTCGAGATCGGAGGAGGGGCGCAGTTCGCCCCAGACGATCTTGCCGTCGAGATCCGTGATCACGAGGTCGTCGGCCTTCATGCGTTCATAAGGCACGCCGCTCGGCTTGATGACGACGAGATTGTCCTCGCGGCTGATGCCGCTCACGTTGCCGAAGGTGTAAAGCACGAGCCCGCGGCGCACCACTTCCAGATTGGCTTCCAGAACCTGCTCGCGCAGCAGCTTCAACATCGAGGCGCCTCCTGGTGGCACATGCATGGAAAAAAGGCGGCCACAGCTCGCGCCATGGCCGCCGGAAGTCAAACGAAATCAGCGGACGGCCTGCCAGCCCTTGTAGTCCTTGATGTTGTCGGCCGTGATCAGCTTCGGCTCGAGCAGGATCACGTTCTTCTCTGGCTTCTTGCCGTTCACGATCCCGACGGCGAGCTCATAGGACTGAGCGGCCATGACGTACGGATCCTGGGAGGCCGAGGCCTTGATCAGGGAGTTGCCGGACTTCAGCTCGGTCTCGATGTCCGGAGCGCCGTCGACCGCCGTGATGATGAACTCGTTCCGGTTGAGCTGCTTGGCAGCCAGGTTGATGCCGATGGCAGTCGGATCGTTGATCGCGAAGACGGCGTCCACCTTCGGGAAGCGGGTCAGCAGGCTCTGGCCGACGGCGAAGCCGCCTTCACGGGAGCCCTTGGCGTCCTGGTTGTCCGAAAGAACCTTGATGTCCGGGAACTTGGAGAAGACGTTCTTGCAGCCCTTCACGCGGTCCGTAATCGACGAGACCTGCGGACCGTTCACGATGAGGACGTCGCCCTTACCCTTCAGGTGGTCGGCGATGTACTGGCAGGCGAGCTCGCCTGCCTTGACGTTGTCCGTCATGACCGTCACGTCCGCTCCTGCGGCCGCCACGTCGAAAGCGGCCACGACCATTCCGCCAGCCTGGGCGCGCTTGACCGACGGCTCGATGGCCTTGGGATCGACCGCGTTGATCATCACGATTTCCGTTCCGGCCGCCGTGAAATTGTCCATCTGCGTGAACTGCTTGTTCAGATCGTAATCCGCCGACACGGACGTGATCTTGGCCCCGGGAGTGATCTCCTTCGCTTTGGCCTCGATGCCCTTGATGGTGGCGACGAAGAACGGGTTGCCGAGCAGGCCGACAGAGATGCCGACGTTCTTGACGTCCTTGGCGTAGGCCGGGGCTGCCAAAACCGCAGCGAGGGCTAGGCCGAGAGAGAGACGAGACAGTGTCATAGAGGTTCCTCCAGGATCTTCATTGCAGGTGTCTTGTTGCCTCACGATGCCCAGAGCTTGTGCTTGCCACCGGGCAATCGCAGATACGAGCGCCCGAGCCGGGCGCCGGTATTTCGTGTCAGGTGCGCGCCGATCCCTTGAGGCGGTAGCGGTCGAGCGCCACGGCCCCGATGATCACGAGCCCTTTGATGATGAACTGCCAGATGTCGGAGACGCCCACCAGAATGAGGCCGTTCGTCAGAATGGCGATGATCAGAGCGCCGATCAGCGTGCCCCAGATCGACCCGATGCCGCCGACGAAGCTCGTGCCGCCCAGAATGACGGCCGCGATGGCATCGAGTTCGTAGGACTGACCGAGTTGCAGGCCGTTCGCGGCGAAGAGGCGCGCCGCCGACATGACGCCGCCGAGGCCTGCCGCGAGTCCCGAGAAGGCATACACGAACAGCAGAACGGCCCAGACCTTGATGCCGGTGAGGCGCGCGGCATCCGGATTGCCGCCGACCGCATAGATATGGACGCCCAGCACTGTCCTTCGCAGGATGAACCAGGAGATGATCACCACCGCGAAGGCAATCCACACCAGCCAGGGCAGGCCGAACAGGGTGCCATTGCCGATGAAGGCGAAGGGAAGCTGCGGATTGAACTGGGTCGTGTCGCCACCGAGCAGGCGCGCGAGGCCGCGCACGGCCGTCAACGATCCTAGAGTGACGATGAAGGGTGGCAGCTTCGCAAAGGCGATGAGCGCGCCGTTCACGAGGCCGAGGCCAAGGCCCGCCAACAGGGCGGCCGGAATGCCCAGCATGCCCCATTCAGGGATCAGGGATCCCAAGATCGCCACCATGGCGGCAGCGGCCAGGATCGAGCCTACGGACAGGTCGATGCCGCCGGTGAGGATGACGAAGGTCATCCCGGCCGCGAGCACGGTGTTGATCGAGGCCTGCTGCATCACGATCGAGAGGTTCTGGAAGCTCATGAACCGGCCCGACATGAGCTCGAACACGACGCCGAGGATGATGAGCACCGGCAGCATGCCGATCGCCTGCAGGGTTGAACGCCAGGCAAGGCGGCGCTGCAGGCTTTGAGACGCCGCATCAGCGCCCTTGGTTCCGGTTGCTTGCACAGGTGCGCTGGTCTCATTCGGGGGTGTCATTCGGCCGCTTCCCTTACGCCTGTCGCAATGGTGATGATGTTTTCCTGGGTCACGGGCGGGTGACCGGCTCCGCCGACCTCGCCGGCAAGCCTGCCCTCGCGCATCACGAGCACGCGGTCGCAGATACCGACGACCTCCGGCAGCTCGCTCGAGATGACGATCACGCCGACCCCGTTGCGGGCGAGGCTGTCGATCAATCGGTAGATCTCCGACTTCGCCCCGATGTCGACGCCTCGGGTCGGCTCGTCGAGGATGAGGACCTTGGGCTTCGTCTCGAGCAGGCGCGAGAGGAGAACCTTCTGCTGGTTTCCGCCGGACAGGCTGCCGACCAGCACGGAGTCCCCCGCCACGCGGATGCCGAGCGCCCGGATTGCCGCCGCCGCCCTCTGCTTTGCGGCTTTCAGGTTGAGGACGCCGCCCAACCGTGAATCCCGTTCCAGAACGCTGATGTTCACGTTCTCGCGCACGGTCAGATCGAGAAAGAGGCCGAGATGCTTGCGATCCTCGGTCAGATAAACCACGCCGGAATTGATCGCATCCTCAGGCCGGTGGATCGAAAGACGCTTGCCGTCGAGGAGGACCTCGCCGCTAGTACGGGGATCGGCGCCGTAGATGAGGCGGGCGAGTTCGGTGCGACCCGCTCCAACGAGGCCGGCAATACCAAGGACTTCGCCCTCATGCAGCTCGAAGGAGCAATCGTGCACGCGCACGCCGTCTCCCATGTTGCGGACGGCGAACATTACCGGCCCACGGCTCTGATGAGCGTCGTGCTCCTTCTTGTAGAAGGACGACAGGTCGCGGCCGACCATCATCTGCACGAGGCGTTCCGCAGAGATTTCGTCGCCGACAAGGGTGCCGACATAGGAGCCGTCCCGGAGCACAGAGACCCGCTCGGCCAGCTCGTAGATCTCCGCCATGCGGTGGCTGATATAGATGATGGCCAGTCCTTCGGCCCGAAGCTGCCGGACGAGCGCGAACATCGCCTCTGTCTCGCGGGAGGAGAGGGAGGTCGTGGGCTCGTCCATGACCAGAATGCGGGAATTTGCGATGAGTGCTCGGGCGATTTCCACGAGCTGCCGCTCGGCCATCGACAATTCGCTGACCTTGGTCGTGGCCTTGAAATGAACCCCGAGCCGTTCGAGAACGCTCTGGCAGGCCGTCTCCATGGAGCGCCGGTCGACCATCGGACCCGACTTGTGCTCACGCCCGAGAAGCATGTTCTCCGCCACTGTCAGGTTCGGCGCGAGGGAGAGCTCCTGATAGATGATCGAAATGCCGTGATGACGTGCCGTCAGCGGTCCGTCGATCGTGACCGGTTGGCCGTTGATACGGATCTCTCCACCCGGATCGGCCTGGTAGGCACCGGACAGGATCTTCATCAGCGTCGACTTGCCGGCGCCGTTCTCGCCCATCAAGGCATGGATTTCGCCAGGGTAGACGGTGAGGGACACGTTCGTGAGCGCCTTGACGCCAGGAAACGTCTTGGAGATGTCCTTCATTTCGAGGATCGAGGTGGATCCTGTCATGAGCGTTTCCCTAAAGGCACCTTATTGGAACGGCAGTTTTCAGCCTTGAATTCTGAAGACTCTATCATGCCAAAAGTCAGACCGGATCAGAACAGATTGTGACTGCCCTAAATGCTTCAATTCAATTGCGTTTCAATCCCTCCAATCTATTCGTGGACGACTGCCCACAACTTTTCATGTGCATCGGCTTTCATACACGGCAACATGGTTGTTACTGGTGCGATACATAGTTACAGTTAAACAGGGTGCAGCCTCAACCATTTCCATTCAGGATCGCATGAATTCTGGCTTCAGGGCGCGATACAGGCTGCGGAAGGCCTCGATCCGCGGGCCGTATAGCTCCACGAGCTGTGGCTGTGGCTCGATGGTCTCGAGAATGCTGGGTGCGGTGCACACGGCTTGCGGGGTTTCGCCGGTCGCGGCGATGCGTGCCAGTCGCGCCGCACCGAAGGCCGGTCCCTTGTCGCTGCCCTGATAACGCACCATGGGAACGTTCAGGACGCTGGCGAAGATTCTGGCCCAGAACGCGCTTCGCGAGCCGCCTCCGATCATGCCTGCATGGGTGAGAGACGTGCCCGCCTGCTGGAGGCATTGCATTGCGTCGGCGAAACTGAAGGCCACACCTTCCAGAATGGCTTGCACCAGATCCGTCTGTTGTGTCTGGGGCGAGAGCCCGAAGAACACGCCGCGCGCATAGGGATCGTTATGCGGCGTCCGCTCTCCCGCGAGATAAGGGAGGAAGAGAACGGAGGACGGCTTTCGGTAAGCGGCTTCAGTCTCGCTCAGGAGTTCGCCGATATCGCGTTTCAGAAGTTGGGCGCCCCAGGCCAGGCAGCTTGCCGCGTTCAGCATCGCCGCCATCTGGAACCAGCGGCTGGGAACCGCATGGCAGAAGGAATGCACCAGGGCTTCAGGTGCCGGGCTGAAATCCTGCGTGGTGACGAACAGCTGTCCGGAGGTGCCGAGCGAGATGAAAGCCGATCCGTCCTCAATGGCGCCGAGACCGACGGCACCGGCCGCCGCATCGCCCCCACCGCCTGCCACGACGACATCACTCCGCAGTCCCCATCGTTGAGCGATGTCGGCGCGCAGGGTGCCGGAGGGTTGCGAGCCCTCGACAAGGCTCGGCATCTGATCGCGGCTGAGGCCCGTCGCTGCCAGCGCATCGTCCGACCAATCGCGTTTGGCTTCATCCAGCCACCAGGTGCCGGCCGCGTCGGACATCTCCGTCACGATCTCGCCGGTCAGCTTGAGGCGGATGTAATCCTTCGGCAGCATCACCTTGCGCACGGCGCGAAAGACTTCCGGTTCATGCCGGGCGAGCCAGACGAGCTTCGGGGCGGTGAAGCCCGGCATCGGGATGACGCCCATGGCATGCGAAAGTTCGGGATGCCTGGTCCCGAGCTCCTGCGCCTCCCGGAAGGAGCGGCCGTCATTCCAGAGAATCGCAGGCCGAAGGGGACGATCGTTCTCGTCGAGCAGCACGGCACCGTGCATCTGTCCGGAAAGACCGATGCCGCCGATATCCGCAAGCGCGGAAGGGGCTTGGGTGCTCAGACTATCGAGTGCCGACTGCACCGCCTCCCACCAGATCTCCGGATCCTGCTCCGACCATAGGTCGTGCGGGCGGGAGACCTGCAACGGAACATCCGCTTCTGCAACCGCAGTCTGCCGCTCGTCGACGAGAATGGCTTTCACCGCCGAAGTGCCGACATCGATACCGAGATAGTGAGGCACGCCGCATGCTCCTTGAGGGTTGATGGCCTTGCTTTGGCCTTATGTTCAGACGAGCATATAGCTCAGCCCTGCCGCGTAGGCATACAGGTGATAAAATCCAGAGGCGTGGCCATGAAAAAATCTCATGGTCGAAATGTCGCTCGGATATTTAAATGGGAACGGGACGCACCAGATAGTCCAGTATGCCAGAGAATTCCGAAAACCAGTCTGAGTTCACCCGTCCCGATGCGCCTTCCTCGGCGGCTGCGCTGAGCGCTGCCGTGCGGCTCCATCTGGGAAAGCAACTGCGCGCCCTCTATGGCGATCCCACGGAGGACAAGCTTCCGCGCGATCTCGCACGGCTCGCCGATCGCGTGGCCCAGGTCATCCGCGCCCATACCGAGCCCGTCGATCAGGAGTTCGTCAACGGCGTCATGGATGCGCTGCCGAACCTGCGCGCCTTCGCGCTGTCCCTGACCGGCAAGGTCGATCAGGCCGAAGACCTGGTCCAGGACACCGTCCTCAAGGCGCTCACCAAGCAGGATACGTTCGAGTCCGGCACGAACCTGCAGGCCTGGCTCTTCACGATCCTGCGCAACGGATTCTACTCGACCCACCGCAAGACCAGCCGCGAGGTCGAGGACGGCGACGGGACCCATGCAGCCAGCATGATCGCCATCCCCGACCAGGAGGACAAGCTCGCGCTCCAGGATCTCTCGACGGCACTCGAAAAGCTGCCCCAGGAGCAGCGCGAGGCGATCATCCTCATCGGTGCCGAAGGCATGTCCTATGAGGATGCAGCGGAGGCGCTGGGTGTGAAGGTCGGGACGATCAAGAGCCGCGTCAACCGGGCCCGTAACCGCCTCGCCGAACTGATGGGCACGAGCCGCGTCGAACACGACCACTCGGCAACCGCCTGACAAATCCATTCACCGCGTGCTATGCGTCCGCCGGCCACCATGGGCAGACGCATAGCATTTTCTCGTTCCGGGGCCTTGCTGCTGCTCTCCGGCAGCAGTTGCCGACGGTCAGCGTCTGAAACGCCGTCCGAACTTCGCAGGACAACTGACTGCCCGAAGGACGTTGTGAGGCATGTCGCTTGTCGCCCTGATCGGGTTTCTCGCTCTTACGGGAATCGCCGCCTATACGCAGACCCTGACGGGCTTTGCCTTCGGTCTAATCACCATGGGTGGTGTCGGTCTCACGGGCCTGCTTTCGCTTCCCGACGCAGCCTTGATCGTGAGCGTGCTCACCTTCGTGAATGCCACTCAGATGCTCCTGAAGGGGTGGCGGGACGTCGCCTGGCGGGAGTTCCGTCTCGTGATGCTGACCAGCATCCCCATGCTCTTCGTCGGCTACTGGCTTCTTGAATGGCTCGCCGGAACGCGCGCAGATCTTCTGCGCCTCATTCTCGGTCTCGTGATCATCGTCTCGAGTCTGCAACTCGCCCGTAAGCCGGAGCCGCTCGCGCGGAAGTCCGGCGATGGTTCGTTTCTATTCTTCGGCAGCATTGCCGGTCTCATGGGCGGACTGTTCTCGACCGCCGGACCGCCGCTGGTCTATCACCTCTATCGGCAGCCGCTGTCGCTTGTGACCGTTCGCGAGACCCTGGTGACCGTCTTCGCGGTGAATGCCGTCTTCCGGACCGGATTGGTGACCTTTTCAGGCGATCTCCCTTCATGGTCCACCTTGAGTGGCCTGCTGGCAATCCCGGTCGTCATGGGTGCGACCCATGCCGCACGCCGATGGCCTCCGCCGCTTTCGCCCGCCATCATGCGCCGCATCGTGTTCATCCTGCTGTTCCTATCCGGGGTGTCACTGGGCGCTCCGGCCGTCATTCGCCTGCTTGCAGCATCCTGGCCTGCCTAAAATATCAGCGGCCGCAACACCTCCCGTTTCGAACTTTTGCACCGGTTCCAAGGTTGAGCTTGTAGCTGGTGGGTGCTCGAAACCGCTCTTCTGCCAAGGAGGGGAGCATGGAACACAGGCCTCTGTCCGAACTCAGTAGCGTCGCCGACCTGAAGATCCCTGAGGACGTCAAAGCGCCGGTCCTGTCGAAGCGGGAACGCCTGGACCGTTGGGTCGAACTCCTGGAGCGAGCGCCCGACCGCATCCTCAAGACCCTGGACGAGATCGAATGGAAACCCAAGGCGCAACGCCGGGTGCTGCGAGCCGACGGATCCGCCCTGACGGTGGCTTATTCCGATCCGGTGCTCCGGACTGCCGGACTGCTCAGCGACAGGTTCGGGGATGCCGTCGATTTCTTCGAGATTTCCGAGCACGATGCCCACATCGTTCTATGCTCGTGCCATGGCGGTGAAGCGATGCGTGCGGACGAAGCCGCCCGCCGGGTGCGGGGCATCCGGTCCCCCAGCCTTTGGGCCCTTTATTTCGGCTGGTTTCGATAAAGCTCAAGCGGCCCTGGTCTAGGATCAATCCTTGTAGGGATCGAACTCTCCAGGGCCTGCCATCGCGACAGCAAAGGGTCTGAGCGTGTGCTCGATCCCGATGGTATCCTTGTGATAGGCCAGCACGTCCTCGAGGCGCCGGTAGACCATGGGGCTCTCGTCAACGTCGCCCCCGCGCAGGAGAATGCCTTTCTCTCGCAGCCAAGCATCCATCTGGTCGCGGGTAAAGCGGGGAGGGCGGACCCATTCGCCAGCCTTATTCTTCTTGCCCTTTGCATCCATTCGACCGAAGAGGCGGCCCGCGCCGTGCACGGTCGAGTAGAGGCTGTCGGCGCTCTCCGGACCCTCGACCCCATGCAGGATGACCGCATTGTCGCCCATGGAGCCACCGACGAAACCGCGCTGCCCGGGAAAGGCAGGCGTCGCCCCCTTGCGGACGACCCAGTATTCCTTGCTGCCGTGCTTCTCCCGCCACACGAAGTTGTGGTGGTTGTGGACCATGTCCGTCACGTGTCCGCCAATGATCTGGCGCACGCGTTCGACCACCCACTCACGCCCCGCATAGGCGTAGAGCCCGCCGAGCTTCACTCCAGCGATGTAGCTCTGTCCGACCTCGCTGTCCTGATGGACGAGGGCTGGATCGACTTCCATGCCGTCCTTGGCTCCGACCAGGGCAAGGTGCTTGGTGGTGATCTTATGACCGAGGCCGCGGGAGCCGAAATGGACCCCGATCCAGACGAATCCTTCCTCGTCTTCGAATAAATCCACATAATGGTTGCCGGAGCCGACCGTCCCGAGCTGTCCCGAAGCCAGTTTCTTGAGGTCCCTAACCCCGGCTTCGTCCCAGAGGGGCGAATCGAACAACTCGTGATCGACTGCCACGGCGTTCTTCTGCCCGATCCCGAAGCTGATGGTGCGTCCGATATCGGACAGGATGCGTCCTGACTGGCCGGCGATATCCTCGTAGAGGGTATCGAGCCGAACGGCCATATTCCCGCAGGCAATGTCGAACCCGACGCCGCTGATGGATACGTGCTCCTCGTAGGCAATCACGCCCCCGATCGGGTGGGCATAGCCGAGATGCCCGTCCGCGCAGAGCACACCCTTCGCGGCGCTCCCGACCTGCATGCATCGGTCCAGCTGACGGATGGTTTTCTCATCATGCTCGCCATAGATACGGGTGTTCGTCGTCAAGAATAGTCTCCTAGGATCAAGGGCGATTGTACCGCTCGCGCAGGCGCTCGACCTCGCGCTGCAGGGCGTCGAGCCCGCGCGCAATGTCTCGTCCCATGTTCTCGACGACGCCTGTGCTCGCGGCTACGTCCGGGCAGTCGAGGGTGCCGTCCCGCCGATGCCGGGGCGAGATGCCGCCCTGTGGGGTGAGCAGGTAGGCGCAGCCCGTATCCTCGTCCCGCCAAATCACGGGCTGCTCGAGAGCGGAAGCCGGATGGGCCGCCAGGACCAGGAACGCAATGCTGCACCATCGGAAAGAGTTGTTCATGGCAAGACCTCCAGGCTCGAACCCCACCTTCGAGGGCAAAACCGGTGTGGCGGCCAGGTTCCTTGCGCATCGTGCGGAAAGGGTGCGGAAAGGTGCGGCCGCGTTCAGGTCCGACGCTTTAGCCGCTACCTTCCGTCAATTTGACTTCCCGCCGGGTTTAGACGACATCACGCGGTTTGATGGACCTGTGCCAATGGGAAATCCCGATGGCATGAAGGATTGCCCGCCTCCGGAGTGATTGATGGACGGTTCTGTCCCCCAACAGCGGATGTCTTTGCGCTACCTGTCCGTGGCTCAGCTGACGAGCGTCGTCGAGCGGAGCCATGCGCGGCTCTGCGCCGTTCTCGTGTTGCTCTCGCTCGTGTGCTTCCTGCCGGGCTTCACCTCGCTCCAGCCCATGGACCGGGACGAGCCCCGCTATGCCCAGGCGTCCAAGCAGATGCTGGAGACCGGCGACTTCGTGGACATCCGCTTCCAGGATGAGGCGCGGCACAAGAAGCCGGTCGGGATCTATTGGCTGCAGAGCACCAGCGTCGCCATCGGCCAAGCACTCGGAGTTCCAGAGGCGCGGACCACCATCGCACTTTATCGAATCCCGTCCCTGTTCGGCGCTATTGCGACGGTTCTGCTGACCTACTGGGCCGCCCTTGCGTTTTTCGGGAGGCGAGGGGCTTTCCTGACAGCTGCCTTGATGGCGACCTGTGTGATTCTCATGGTCGAGGCGCGTCTTGCCAAGACGGACGCCATGCTCACCGCCTGCTCCGTCGCGGTCATGGGAGGACTTGCCCGGGCTTATTTGAGCCGTGGGGCCGGGGTTCTGCCCCGGCGGGCTTTGCTGATCTTCTGGACCGGCTTCGCCCTGGGCATTCTGATCAAAGGTCCCCTCATAATCATGTTTGCGGGCCTGACGGCGGCAGTTCTCGCCTACAAGGAGCGCTCGGCGCGCTGGCTCCTCATCCTACGGCCATGGCTCGGCGCCGTCTTCACCCTAGCGGTCGTGCTGCCATGGTTCATTGCAATCACGCTCAAGACCGGCGGGGCCTTCTATTCCGAAGCCGTCGGTCACGACATGCTGGGCAAGGTAGGCACGGCGCAGCGATATCACTGGGCGCCGCCCGGCTTCTACCTGATCTCGTTCTTCGCCACCTTCTGGCCCGGTGCCGTTCTGGCAGCCATCGCGGTGCCGTTCGCGTGGATCCACCGCCGCGAGGAGCCGGTGGCCTTTGCTCTTGCCTGGATCGTACCGTCCTGGCTCATCTTCGAAGCGGTGCCGACCAAGCTGCCGCACTACACATTGCCGCTTCTGCCGGCAGTGGCGATTATCACGGTCATGGCGATCTCGCGCCATTTCGTCGGCCCCCACCGGCCCGCGGCCAAGGTTGCGACTGTCCTGATTCCGTTCATTCCCGTGGGTCTGACCATCGGCCTGTCGACCGTGGGATGGACGTTCGACGGCATGCCGCCCTTCCGGGCGCTTCCGTTCCTTGTCATCTCCTCACTCCTCGCCCTCTGGGCCTGGTGGCTCTTTCTGAAGAACCAGATGGCCCCGACTCTTTGGGCAAGCTTCATCTCGGCCGCCTTCCTGGCCATCGGGGTTTTCGGCTTCGCCCAGCTCGACCTGCGCTCTCTCAAGCTGTCGGATCGACTGGCCGAGGCAGCCCGCAACGTTCCATGCGAAAATCCGCAGGTCGCGACCCTTGGCTATCGTGAACCCAGCCTCGTCTTCCTGACGGGGACGAACCTCGAAATGGTTGAGACAGGGGCGCAGGCCTCCGCCTTCCTGCGCCAGGGCGGGTGTCGTGTCGTCTTTGTGGAAAAACGCTACGAGGGAGAGTTCCGGACAGAGAACGAGCGTCTGAAGCAGCAGCCCACGCTCTCGACCCGTATCCAGGGATTCAATATCAACAGTGGGCGGCGGGTCGATCTCGCGGCCTACACGACGGGCTTCTAGAACCCAATTGCGTTTTGAAGAGGCGGCCAGCAATGGCCCGTAACGGATGACTGACCTTTCCTCAGGGCCACGCATCAGCGTCGTGGTGCCTGTCAAGAACGAGGCGCTCAACATTCTCCCCCTGGTGGAGGAGATCGAGCGCGCCTGCGCACCGCTCTCGCCCTTCGAGGTGATCTATGTGGACGACGGCTCGACGGATGCGACCGTGGACCAGGTTATGGACGCGCGCACGACCCGGCCTTGGCTGCGGCTCGTTCGGCACGAGACGAGTTGCGGGCAGAGCGCGGCCGTTCGCACCGGCGTTCACGCTGCCCGCGGTCCTATCGTCGTTACCTTGGACGGGGATGGGCAGAACGATCCCGCGTTCATTCCCCAGCTCGTGGCGGCGCTCGACGATCCGCAGACGGCCCTCGTTGCCGGGCAGCGGGTAGGGCGCAAGGATGGCACGTACAAGAAATGGCAATCGCGCATCGCCAATGGCGTGCGGGGAAAGATCCTGAAGGACGGGACGCGGGATACGGGCTGCGGGCTCAAGGCCTTCCGTCGTGATGTCTATCTGCGGCTGCCCTATTTCGACGCTCTGCACCGGTTCATGCCGGCCCTGGTCAAGCGCGAAGGCTTCCGGATCGCCCATGTCGACGTGATCGACAGGCCCCGCCATGCGGGTCGGTCCAACTATGGTATGTTCGACCGTCTGTGGGTCGGCATCCTTGATTTAGCCGGAGTCTGGTGGTTGATCCGACGCCGCCGCCGTGTCCCCGCTTCTCAGGAAATCGTCTGATGTTGATGCGTCTTTCCCATGATCTGGGACTTTACTTCTACGACCTGGTCGTCGCCCGGTTCGACCTGTGGGCAGCCTTCGGCGTGCTGGCCCAGTTCGTCTTCGGGGCGCGCTTCCTCGTGCAGTGGATCGCGAGCGAAAAGGCCGAGAAGAGCGTGATTCCCGTCGGATTCTGGATCCTGTCGATCTCCGGCGGCCTGATGACCCTGGTCTATGGCTTCGCCCGCAGCGACATCGTCATCATCCTGGGCCAAGCGTTCTCGATTTTCATCTACGTCCGTAATCTGATGCTGATTGCTAAGGAGAAGAAGAAGACCGGAGGCCAGATCGTCTCCGGTTCCGAAGCGGAAGCTTCGGCAGGGTGACGGCCGCCGAAGCCTGAAACTGCTCAGGCCGCCTGGGCGTCCGTCTCTCGAAGCCGGGCGAATCCGGCGTCGAGATCCCGCTTCAGGTCGTCCAGGTCCTCCAACCCGATATGGAACCGTAGGGCATGGCCGCCGGGCTCCCACGTGGTGGCCGTGCGGTAGGTCGCGCAATTGAAGGGGATTACGAGGCTCTCGAACCCGCCCCAGGAATAGCCCATGCCGAAAAGGGACAGCCCATCAAGCATCGCGGCGAGTGCCCTATCGGAGCAGGGCTTCAGGATGATCGAGAACAGGCCTGAGGAGCCCTTGAAGTCGCGCTTCCAGATTTCGTGCCCCGGATAGCTTTCCATCGCCGGATGCAGCACTCGGGCCACCTCGGGACGGCTTCCGAGCCAATGGGCCATCTCCAGAGCTTGGGTCCCATGCTCCCTCAGGCGCAGCGCCATGGTGCGCAGGCCCCGCAAGCCCAGGAAGACATCCTCTGGGCCCGGACACATGGCGAAGGAATCGTACGTTTCGCGGAGCTGCTTGAAGCAGCGCTCGTTGGCCGAGACCATACCGAGCAGCAGGTCCGATCCTCCGCTGAGATACTTGGTGCCCGCTTCGATGGCGATGTCCACTCCGCGCTCGTGGGGTGGGAAGAGCAGGGGAGTCGCCCAGGTGTTGTCCATGAGGACCACGGCCCCATGCCGGTGCGCCACCTCGGCAATCGCGGGGATGTCCTGCATCTCGAGGGATTGGGAACCCGGAGCCTCCGTAAACACCGCGGTCGTGTTCGGACGGATCAAAGCTTCGATTCCGGCGCCGATCTGCGGGTCGTAATAGGTGGTTTCCACACCAAATTTCGTGAGGACCCAGTTACAGAACTGCCGGGTCGGCAGGTAGACCGAATCCGTGATCAGAAGATGGTCGCCGGCTTTCAGGCATGACATTAGGGCAACCGTGACGGCTGCGAGCCCGGAGGGGGCGAGCACCGTGCCGGCCGCTCCCGTCAGGTCCGTCCAGGCAGTCTCAAGGGAGTTCGTGGTCGGAGTCCCTTTCGTTCCATAGGAATAGCGCCCGCGCCTGTGAAGGAGATCATCGGTCGTCGGATACAGGACGGTGGAACCGCGATAGATCGGCGTATTAATGAAGCCGTGCTGCTCGAACGGCTCTCGGCCGGCATGAACCAGGCGGGTTCGTTCGGATAGGTTTTGGGGCTTTGGAGGGAGTTTTGACATTGCTTCAGGGGCTTGCTGAGGAGATTTCGATCTGAAACCGGGCAGCCGCTGCCGTCAAGTCAGGCAAGAAATGCCTTCCATCAAGACTTGACCAGTGATTAATCATGGAATGTGATGGATCTCGATGCCGCCTCAACCGAGACGGCGCGGAACGGTCTATCGGGGCTCGGCTGGGGGGTGATAACCATAAGCGGCCGAGCCATGTGTACTATTGGGAGAAGATACAAACATGAAAAAGGCTCTCGTATCGATTGCCTTCGGCCTGACAGCCAGCCTGTTCGCAACGGGCGCATCGGCCCAGGCGACGCTCAACAGCGTGAAGCAGAAGGGCTTCCTGACCTGCGGCTCGAACACGGGTCTCGCCGGTTTTGGCCAGCCGGACGCTCAGGGCAACTGGACGGGTCTCGACGTCGATTTCTGCCGCGCCATCGCGGCCGCGATCTTCGACGATCCGACCAAGGTTCGCTTCATTCCGCTCGCCGCCAAGGACCGCTTCACGGCGCTCCAGTCGGGCGAAGTGGACGTGCTGTCCCGCAACTCCACCGCGACCATGTCGCGCGAGACGCAGCTCGGCCTCGACTTCCCGGCCATCAACTATTTCGACGGCCAGGGCTTCATGGTCCGCAAGAAGCTCGGCGTCGCCTCCGCTAAGGAGCTGAACGGCGCTTCGATCTGCACCCAGCAGGGCACCACGACCGAGCTCAACCTCGCCGACTACTTCCGTGCCAACAACATGAAGTACGAAGTGGTGGCCTTCGCGACCTCGGACGAAACGTTCAAGGCCTACGACGCCGGCCGCTGCGACGCGTTCACCACGGACGCCTCCGGCCTTTACGCCGAGCGCCTGCGCGCCTCGGCTCCGGATGATCATATCGTCCTGCCCGAGATCATCTCCAAGGAGCCGCTTGGCCCGGCAGTCCGCCACGGCGACAACCAGTGGGGCGATATCGTCCGCTGGACCCACAATGCCATGCTGAACGCTGAGGAGCTCGGCGTCACCAAGGCGAATGTCGAGCAGATGAAGAATTCCGAGAACCCGGAGATCAAGCGTCTTCTCGGTACGGAAGGCAAGTTCGGCGAGGCCACCGGCCTGACGAACGACTGGGCCGTCCGCATCATCAAGCACGTGGGCAACTACGGCGAGGTGTTCGAGAAGAACGTCGGCGAGGGCTCGCGCCTGAAGATCAAGCGTGGCCAGAACGCCCAGTGGACCAAGGGTGGTCTGCAATACGGCATCCCGGTTCGCTAAGCCGATCCAAGAACAGGGCGCCCGGACATTCCGGGCGCCCTTTCAAAAACGATAAAAGCCGCCCGTTCATGGGGTCAGCCCGCGCATGAACAGGGGAGGACGGCCCGGTATAAAATAAAAAAGCCGTCAGAGGATGAACTCAGTGCAGACCGCTGTCAGTCAGACATCGCCCCCCCAGAAATCGTTCCTATACGATCCCAAGGTTCGTGGAATTTTCTATCAGGTCGTTCTCATCGTCGGGATCGTCTACCTGTTCTATATGGCTGCGACGAATGCCATCGAGAACCTGCAGCGCGCCAAGATCGCCTCAGGCTTCGGCTTTCTCAACAATACCGCAGGCTTCGACATCAGCCAGACGCTGATCCAGTTCAGCGCCGCGGGTGGAACCTATGGCGACGCCTTCATCGTCGGCCTTCTGAACACCCTGCTCGTTTCCGCCATCGGCATCTTCTTCACGACAATCCTCGGATTCGTCATCGGCATCGCCCGCCTGTCCAAGAACTGGATGGTCGCTAAGGTCGCCATGGTCTATGTGGAGGTGCTGCGCAACATTCCGCTGCTGGTGCAGCTGTTGTTCTGGTACATCGCCGTTCTCGGCGCCCTGCCGCAGCCGCGCAATTCACTCGAGATGGGTGCGGGGTTCTATCTCAACGCCCGTGGCCTCTTCATGGCCAAGCCCATTTATGGGCCCAATATTTCGATTCTCGTTGCGGTCCTCCTGATCGGTCTTATCGGAACATTCTTGTACCGCCGCTGGGCCAGGAAGCAGCAGGAGCAGACCGGGCGGCAATATCCCGTCGGCAAGGTTACGCTGGCGTTGGTTCTCGTCCTGCCGGTCTTGACCTGGATCGTCCTTGCCCTGGTGGGTACCAATCCCATCACCTTCGAGCTGCCGCGCAAGGGCACCTTCAACCTGACGGGCGGCATGCAGATCCTGCCGGAATTCGTGGCGCTGCTTCTTGGCCTCGTCACCTATACGGCCGCCTTCATTGCCGAGGTCGTGCGCGCCGGCATTCTCGCCGTGTCGAAGGGGCAGACGGAAGCTGCGGGCTCCCTTGGCCTCACGCCGGGGCAAACCCTTCGCCTTGTGGTGATCCCACAGGCGATGCGCGTGATTATCCCGCCCCTGACCAGTCAGTACCTGAACCTGACGAAGAACTCGTCACTGGCCGTGGCCATCGGCTATCCCGACCTCGTGCAGGTCTTCATGGGAACCGTGCTCAATCAAACCGGCCAGGCCATCGAAGTCGTCGTCATCACCATGGGCGTCTATCTGACGATCAGTCTCGTGACCTCATTCATCATGAATATCTACAATCGCCGTGTGGCGATCGTCGAACGGTAGGAGATCGCATGAGCACCGCCGTCGATATCCCCCGTTTCGTCCGCGCCAAGCAGGTGGAGGCGCTGCCTCCGCCCAATCTGGCGCGCGGCCCTGTCGCCTGGATCCGGGAGAATCTGTTTTCCGGCCCCTTCAACACGATCCTGACGCTGGTGGTGTTCTACCTCCTGTATGTCATCGTTCCGCCGCTGGTCCGATTCTTGCTCATCGATGCGGTCTGGACCGGCACCGACCGGGCCGCCTGCCGCGCCGATACGGGCGGCAGCGAGACCGGCGCCTGCTGGGCCTTCATCTGGGACAAGATCAACTACTTCATCTACGGTTCCTATACGATCTCCGAGCGCTGGCGGGTGGACATGTTCTTCGCTCTTCTGGCGATCGGCGTCGTCTGGCTGCTGTGGCTTCGGGCGCCGCGCCGGGACCTGGGAGCAGTCTACTTTTTCTGGATCTTCCCGATCGTCTCCTATGTCCTTCTGACCGGCGGAAACGCCGATTTCGGCGTCCGTTTCTGGATCGGCTTCGCGATCTTCGGCGCCCTTGTGGTTGCCCTGTTCGCCTTCTTCGCGGCGCTGCTCAAGACCGCCATGCGTCCGGCGCTGATCATGGGCGGCGGCATCGTCGCGGTGATCGGCGTGACCCTGGCCCTCATCGATATCGATTTCGGCTTGGCCCATGTGCCCACGTCCCTGTGGGGCGGCATTCTGGTGACGCTGCTCGTCGCGACAGTCGGTATCGTGGTTTCGCTGCCTTTCGGCATCGTGCTGGCGCTGGGGCGGCGCTCGAAGCTCCCCATCGTGCGGATGGCCTCGGTGATCTTTATCGAGTTCGTGCGCGGCGTGCCGCTGATCACCGTGCTGATCATGGCCAATACCATGCTGCCGCTGTTCCTTCCCGGCGACATGACGGTCGACCGCCTGCTGCGTCCTCTCATCGGCACGGCGCTCTTCGCCTCCGCCTACATGGCCGAGGTGGTGCGCGGCGGTCTCCAGGCCATGCCGAAGGGCCAGTATGAAGGCGCGATGTCCCTGGGCCTCAACTATCCGCAGATGATGACCCTCATCGTCCTGCCGCAGGCCCTGCGCATCGTGATTCCCGGCATCGTGAATACCTTTATCGGCCTGTTCAAGGATACCTCGCTCGTCGCCATCGTCGGCATCTTCGATCTGGTGAAGACCATCGAAGCCTCCCGCATCGACCCGAACTGGGCGGCTCCGACCATCGGTATTACGGGCTATGCCTTCGCGGCCCTGTTCTATTTCGTCTTTTGCTTCGGAATGTCACGGTACTCGCTCGGCGTCGAGCGGCGCCTTGCGTCAGGTCAGAATCGGTAAACACTCATGGCGACCACAATGTCATCCCAAACTCTCCGCACCGTCGACATCGACCCTAAAGCCGAAGCCGCCGTTCAGATGATCGACGTGCACAAGTGGTACGGCGAGTTCCACGTGCTGCGGGACATCAACCTCAATGTCAGGCGCGGCGAGCGCATCGTCATCTGCGGTCCCTCGGGCTCCGGCAAGTCCACGATGATCCGCTGCATCAACCGCCTGGAGGAGCACCAGAAGGGCCGCATCATCGTCGACGGCACGGAGCTCCTCAACGATCTCAAGCGCATCGACGAGGTTCGTCGCGAAGTCGGCATGGTGTTCCAGCACTTCAATCTCTTCCCGCATCTCACGATTCTCGAGAATTGCACGCTCGCGCCGATCTGGGTGAAGAAGATGCCCAAGAAGGAGGCGGAGGAGATCGCCATGCACTACCTAAAGCGGGTCAAGATCCCCGAGCAGGCGAACAAGTACCCGGGCCAGCTCTCCGGCGGACAACAGCAGCGCGTGGCGATCGCCCGCTCGCTCTGCATGAGCCCCAAGATCATGCTGTTCGACGAGCCGACCTCGGCGCTCGATCCCGAAATGGTGAAGGAAGTGCTCGATACCATGGTGGGCCTCGCCGACGAGGGCATGACCATGCTCTGCGTCACCCATGAAATGGGCTTTGCACGCCAGGTGGCCGACCGGGTGATCTTCATGGATTACGGGCAGATCGTTGAGATGAACACCCCGGACGAGTTCTTCAAGAACCCACAGCACGAGCGCACCCGGCTGTTCCTGAGCCAGATCCTTCACTGAGACGAATCCTGCGAAACGAAAAGGCCCCGAGATGTCTCGGGGCCTTTTTGTTGGTCTGTGTGTTCAGGCTTTCTTCGCCGGTCCCGTCTCCACGGGCAGATCCTCCCGCGCGCCCCATTCGGACCATGAGCCGTCATAGATGGCGTCGGCGGGACGCCCCAAGGTCTCGAAGGCGACAGACAGGATGGCGGCGGAGACGCCGGACCCGCAGCTGGCGATGATCGGACGTTCGAGGTCGAGCCCGGCCTGGCGGATCGCTTGCTCGATGCTCGCCTTGTCCTTCAAGCGGCCATTGTCGACGATTTCGCTCCAGGGGAGATTTCTGCTCCCGGGAATATGACCGGCCTTGAGGCCGGGGCGGGGCTCGGGCGCCTCTCCTCTGAAGCGGTCGGCCGCGCGGGCATCGACCACCTGGGCCGCGCCTGATCCAATTGCATCCCGAACCTCGGCGATATCGGCAACGACCGAGGCGTCGAAGGACGGCGTGAAGGTCTTGGCCTCACGAGGTTTCTCGGGACCCGTCTCGATCGGGTGCCCCTCGGCTTTCCAGGCCGGAAAGCCCCCTTCCAGAATCGAAACGTCGCGAGCCCCGAACACCTGAAACATCCAGCGAACGCGCGGCGCCGAGAAGAGGCCGATGCCGTCATAAACGACAACGGTCGTGTCCTCGCTGATTCCCATGGCGCCCGCGGCCTTCGCGAAATCCTTCGGCGAGGGAAGCATGTGGGGCAGGGAGGACGACGTGTCCTTCACCGTATCGATGTCGAAGCGCACAGCGCCGGGAATGTGGCCTGCGAGGTATTCGGCCTGCGGGTCGCGGTTCTGGGTCGGGAGATACCAGGAGCCGTCCACGACCACGAGGTTCGGATCGTTCAGGTGCTCCTGCAGCCAGGAGGTCGAGACGAATGGCTGGGACATTGGCAGTTCCTTGAGAGATGAGTTCAGTCGACCAGGGAGATGCGAACGCGGCGATTCTGCTTGCCCTTCTTCTCGATGTCGGTGATTGCGACCGTGCCGATCTCGCCGGTGCGGCGGACATGGGTGCCGCCGCACGGCTGGAGGTCGATTCCTTCGATTTCCACCAATCGGACGCGGCCCGATCCGCGTGGCGGCTTCACGGACATGGTCTTCACGAGCCCCGGATTGGCATCGAGTTCCTCGTCCGTGATCCAGCGCTCCGTGACCGGCGCATCGCGCTGGATCAGCGCATTGAGCTTCTCCGTAATCTCCGCCTTGTCGAGGCCGGCGTCGGGAATGTCGAAATCGAGCCGCCCGTCGCCCTCGCCGATGGCGCCACCGGTCACCGGGTAGGGCAGGACGACGCTGAGCAGGTGAAGCGCGGTGTGGACGCGCATGCGCCTCAGGCGACGGGGCCAATCGAGCTGCAGTTCTACCGTTTCACCTGCTTCGAAGCGCGATGCCGCCTCGGGCCCGACGAGATGAACGACCTGTGAGCGGTCGGCGCCGTAAACCGCATTCGTGATGTCGAACCGGTCGCCGTTCGCCCTCAGGACAGCACCCACGTCTCCCGGCTGCCCGCCTCCTTGAGCATAGAACACGGTCTGATCCAGAACGACGCCACCCTCCGGAGTGGTCCCGAGAACGCGGGCTTCACAGGAAGCGGCATAGGCATCATCGCGGAAAAGAAGCGTGGTCGCGGTCATGATCGTCTCGAGTTATGAACAGGCTGAGCAGCCCATGCGGAAAATGAGGGGCGATGCTGACGGCAATGAGCTTTGCGGGTCAAGTCGCTTCGTTGGTCGAATGTCAGGAAAGTGCCTCAGCCACGCCGTGAAGGCTGCGGAGGCTTCAAACGCGCGAGACCAGGGGGCGACGGTACCGGGACAGGTCTGGCTCAGCCTGATTTCCGCTCAATCGAGAAGATGGGACGGGCGCCTCAAGGTTTGTGGATGAAGGCCAAAGGCTGTCATGCCAGCTTAGGCACGAGGGTGCGGAAAGCGGGCAGCATTGTCCAGCGAATGCACTGCGTCCGAGCCGTTTTCGACAACAGCAAAGCACAGAACCTGCGATCGGCTTGCCGCGGCTGCGGCGAGGGCAGGGAATCGGCGAGACGATGATCGTCAGACCGGGATAGGAGATCGTGAACCGGTGCTCATGGCACCGGATCATAGTCACGCTTCGAACCTGCGATACAACGCATGGCCGAGGGGGGCCGATTGGGTCTGCCGGGGATGAGCACTGGAAAGGTTGGCTCCGGCGGTAGGATTCGAACCTACGACCAACGGATTAACAGTCCGCTGCGCTACCGCTGCGCCACGCCGGAATAAGCCACACCTTTCAAAAAAGCCTTATATCGGCTTCATGAGCGCCGCGGAAGTCTCTGAGGACGTCTCCTTCGGCGAGGTGGGAGGCATATAGCACGGGTTTCGACGGTTGCAAGTGCATTGTTGGCGCACGGGACCGAAAAGGGCCTGTTGCTCTTTGGGGGGATGGTTGCTATGGAGCAGCCGTCGCGGTCGCGACACGCCCCGGATGGCCTCGTGGCGGAGTGGTTACGCAGAGGACTGCAAATCCTTGCACCCCGGTTCGATTCCGGGCGAGGCCTCCAACAAATTTCTGAAGGCTCTATCCATGGTCGATTTCACCCAGGCGCGCCGCATGATGGTTGATGGCCAGCTGCGCACTTTCGATGTGAACGACATGTCTCTCCTGGATGCCATGGACAGCGTCCCGAGGGAGCTCTTCGTGCTTCCAGGCCGTGAGGCACTTGCCTATATCGATCAGGATATCCTCGTCAGTGATGGCGGCGAGACCCGCTATATGCTTTCCCCAATGATCCTCGGCCGCCTGATCCAGGCGCTCGAGATCGATGCAGGGGACAAGATCCTCGATGTCGCCTGCGGCCGGGGCTACGCCTCGGCGGTGTTCCATTCGCTCGGTGCCCAGGTGACGGCTCTCGAAGCGGATGAAGCTCTTGCGGCTGCTGCCAGGCAGTGCCTGAACGCCGCCGGCGCTGGCGATGTCACTGTCGTGACGGGGCCTCTCGAACAGGGCCATGCCGCCCACGCCCCCTATGACGCCATTCTCTTGAACGGCTCCGTCGAGGTTCGTCCTGAGGGCCTCCTCCAGCAGCTGGCTGAGGGCGGCCGTCTCGTGTGTGTCAAGGGGCGGGGACGTGCCGCCCGGGCCATGCTCTATGTCCGCTCTGGCGATGCCATCGGCGAACGCAGCCTGTTCGAAGCTGCGGCACCGCTCCTGGCACCCTTTGTCCAAGCTCCGGGCTTCTCGTTCTAATTCCTTTCAGATCCTTAATTTCCTCGGCCGGGAGTGTCGCTTTTTTGCGCCACTCCCAAGCTAAAATCGAGTTGGCTCTAACGCGCTGTTGCCGACTCTGTTCCCTTGGGTATTGTTGCGCTTTGAGTCGTAGTGGTTTCTGAAAACGGCGGCTGTTGCGGTTGTTCCGTATTGGTCGCTAGGCAGGTGCGCGTGAAGAAAAAGCATTCCAGGAAGACGTATCGCTTGCTCTTTGGGGCTATGACCTCGGTGTTCGTGCTGGCCGGCCTTGGCGGAGTGTCGGCCGAGACCCTGGAAAGTGCTCTGGCACGTGCTTATGGCAACAATCCGGATTTGAATGCCCAGCGGGCGAATGTCCGCGCGACGGACGAGACGGTGGCCCAAGCCAAGTCCGGCTATCGCCCGACGATTAATGCAACGGCCGATGCCGGCAGGACTTGGACCTCGGCGGAGAGTCCAGCGTCGCGTTTCTCGGCGAACACGACTACCAGAAGTGCACTGAACCCTCGCGGGGTCGGCCTTGAGCTCAATCAGACGATCTTCGACGGGTTTCGAACCCAGAACCGGGTCCGAGCGGCGGAATCCTCCGTCCTCGGATCGCGGGAGACCCTGAACAGCACCGAGCAGAGCATCCTGCTCGATGCGGCGACGGCCTATATGGACGTCCTGCGGGATACGGCCATCCTCGACCTGCAGCGCAATAACGTCGAGGTCATCGACGAGCAGCTGCGTCAGACCCAGGACCGGTTCAACGTCGGCGAGGTGACCCGGACTGACGTCGCCCAGGCGGAGGCCCGTCTGGCAGCGTCACGATCCGAGGCCAGCCTCGCCGAGGCAACTCTGCGCAACAGCATTGCAATTTATCGCCAGGTTGTCGGCGTCGAGCCTGCTCAGCTGGCACCCGGACGTCCTCTGGACCGCCTGACCCCACGCAATGTCGATTCGGCGCTGAAAGTCGCCCTCAATGAGCATCCGGCCATCAAGGCCCGTCAGCACGCTGTCGATGTGGCCGAGCTGCAGGTGAAGATCGAGCAGGGCGCCCTTGCTCCGCAGCTTGGCGTGGCCGGCGCCGTCGACCAGCGCTATGACCGGCAACAGTCAGGTGATGCGGCGCTTTCAGCCTCGGTGGTCGCCCGGCTGACCGTACCGATCTACGAAGGCGGCCAGGCTTACGCCGCGACTCGTCAGGCCAAGGAAACGGCCGGGCAGCGCCGTCTCGAAGCCGATTCCGTTCGCGATCAGGTTCGTGCCGCCGTGAGTTCCTCCTGGGGACGGTTGGAAGCGGCTCGCGCTCAGATCGTCGCCGCTCAGGCGCAGATCGATGCCGCCGAGACCGCACTCAGCGGTGTGCGTGAAGAAGCCCGCGTCGGCCAGCGTACCACTCTCGACGTGTTGAACGCTCAGCAGGAATTGCTGAATGCCCGCGTGAACCTCATCACGGCTCAGCGCGACCGGGTCGTGGCTTCCTACAGCCTCGTCAATGCGATGGGCCGCCTCAACTCACGGGCGCTTGGCCTCAAGGTTAACCATTACAGCGCGAAGATCCATTATGATCAGGTGAAAGATCTTTGGGTCGGGACGAGCACACCCGACGGTCGTTGATAAGTTTTGGGGCCAGAACCAAAAAGTTCTGGCCCCGCTTGTTTTCTTTAAGGTTACGTAAAATACTTCATTTACATTCATTCGAATGTGATTCTTGCGTATTTTGATTTGGATGCGGCTATGGGTTCTGCGAGCCTGAAGGTTAATGAGCCATCGATGGAAGAAATTTTGGCTTCCATCAGGCGTATCATCTCTGATGATGAGACGCTGCGACCCTCCGAGCGTGATGAGCCGGGCACCTCTCCTCTCAGCAACGTCCTCGACATTGCCGAGCTTCACGTGTCTCCGCTGATCGCCTCAAGCCCGAATGAGTCGGTGCTCGGTCCTTGGAGCCGGGGTGAGGCACTGGGCGCTGATGCGCATTCCGAAGACGACATCTTGGAGGATCGCCACGTTCCCGACGAGCAGGCTGCACCGAGGATGGTACCGGCTGCCGTCCGCGAAGCGCTGGCCATAACCCCGGCGGTCGAGCCTGAAGTGGCCGATGCCCTTATCTCTCGCGAAACCGGGGCTTCGGTTTCGGGCGCCTTCGACCTTCTCAGCGCTTCCTTGAAGCCGAGCCAGCCTCAGACCGTCGAGGATCTCATGAAGGAGATGCTGCGTCCCATGCTGAAGGCATGGCTCGATGATAATCTTCCTTCCCTAGTCGAGCGGCTAGTGCGGGATGAAATCGAGCGCGTGACTCGCAGCCGGGGCTGAGCCGTCGGTCGGGCCAATCCTGCGGAAGGCTTGGCCACTTTTGAAGCGCGCTGCGCTCAGATTGTCGCCCCTCTGTTGACTTCGACCGATCCGTCCGGTTTGTAGCCGTCTTGCTTGCGCGTTTTCGCGCCAAAAGACCGGTATTCATCATGATGGACAAGACGTTCGATCCTTCCGCTGTCGAAGCACGCATTTCCGCCCGCTGGGAAGAGGCTGAGGCCTTCAAGGCCGGTCGCGCGGATCGCAGGGACGCGGTACCCTATACGATCGTCATTCCCCCGCCGAACGTGACCGGCTCGCTCCATATGGGGCATGCTCTCAACAACACGATCCAGGACATTCTGTGCCGCTTCGAGCGCATGCGGGGCAAGGACGTGCTCTGGCAGCCGGGCATGGACCATGCGGGCATTGCCACGCAGATGGTCGTCGAGCGCCAGCTCGCAGAGCGCCAGATCCAGCGCCGCGACCTTGGCCGTGAGGAGTTCATCAACCGCGTCTGGGAGTGGAAGGAGGAGTCCGGCGGCACCATCGTGCGGCAGCTCAAGCGCCTTGGCGCCTCCTGCGACTGGTCGCGAGAGCGCTTCACCATGGACGAGGGCCTGTCCCGCGCCGTCCTGAAGGTCTTCGTCGACCTCTACAAGCAGGGATTGATCTACAAGGACAAGCGCCTCGTGAACTGGGACCCTAAGTTCCAGACCGCAATCTCGGATCTCGAGGTCCAGCAGATCGAGGTGAAGGGCAATCTCTGGCACATCCGCTATGCCGTCGAGGGCATGCCCGACCGCTCCATCACGGTGGCAACCACGCGTCCCGAGACGATGCTCGGCGACGTGGCCGTGGCCGTCCATCCGGACGATGAGCGCTACAAGGATCTGGTCGGCAAGTTTGCCATCCTGCCGCTGGTCGGCCGGCGCATTCCTATCGTGGCAGACGAGTATTCCGACCCCGAGAAGGGCACGGGCGCGGTCAAGATCACGCCCGCGCACGACTTCAACGATTTCGAAGTCGGCAAGCGCCACAAGCTGCCGCTCATCAACATCTTCGGCACCGAGGCTCAACTTGCTCTTGCCGGCAACGAAGCGTTCCTGGAGGGCCTTGAGCAGACTGACGATCTCAAGGCAGTCCTGGCCCTCGACGGCGTCGGCCGTTTCGAGGCGCGCCAGCGCATCGTCCTGATGCTGGAGGAGCGCGAGATCCTCGTCCAGATCGAGCCGCACGCTCACACCGTGCCGCACGGTGATCGCTCGAACGTGGTGATCGAGCCCTATCTCACGGATCAATGGTACGTGAACGTGAAGCCGCTCGCGGAGCGTGCCCTCGGGGCCGTGCGCAAGGGCGAGACCAAGTTCGTGCCCGAGAACTGGGAGAAGACCTACTTCCAGTGGCTCGAGAACATCGAGCCCTGGTGCGTCTCCCGCCAGCTCTGGTGGGGCCACCAGATCCCGGCCTGGTATGACGATCAGGGCAATGTTTACGTCGCCATGAGCGAGGAGGACGCCAAGGCAGAAGCACGCGCGAAGAATGGGCGAGAGGTACCGCTCAAGCGCGACGACGACGTGCTCGACACCTGGTTCTCTTCAGCGCTGTGGCCGTTCTCGACTCTCGGTTGGCCGGACGACGCTCCGGAACTGAAACGGTATTATCCGACCAACACTCTCGTCACCGGCTTCGACATCATCTTCTTCTGGGTCGCCCGCATGATGATGATGGGCCTGCACTTCATGGAAGAGGTGCCCTTCGATACGGTCTATATCCATGCCCTCGTCCGTGACGAGAAGGGCGCAAAGATGTCGAAGTCGAAAGGCAACGTCATCGATCCGCTCAATGTGGTGGACCAGTACGGCGCCGATGCGTTGCGCATGACGCTTGCCGCCATGGCGGCGCAGGGGCGTGACATCAAGCTCTCCGTTCAGCGCGTGGAAAGCTACCGCAACTTCGCGACCAAGATTTGGAACGCCGCGCGCTTTGCCGAGATGAACGAGTGCAAGCGCGATGCCAGCTTCGATCCGGCATCGGTGCAGGAGACGCTCAACAAGTGGGCGCTCAGCGAATGCGCCAAGGCGATCCGCGAGGTGTCCGCGGGCATCCAGAACTACAAGTTCAACGAAGCGGCGCTTTCGGCCTATCGTTTCGTGTGGAACGTGTTCTGCGACTGGACTCTCGAACTGGCCAAGCCCGTGCTGCAGGGAGCGGACTCGCCTGCGAAGGACGAGACCCGCGCGACGATCGCCTTCATCTTCGACGAGATCTGCAAGCTCCTGCATCCCTTCATGCCGTTCCTGACGGAAGAACTTTGGGCCATCAAGGGTCAGGAGGGGCCGAAGCGCGAGACGATCCTGGCTCTGACCGCCTGGTCAAACCTCGATCATCTCATCGATGAGCAGGCCGAGGCCGAAATCGGCTGGGTAGTTGATCTCGTGAACGAGATCCGTTCCGCTCGCTCCGAAACGAACGTGCCGGCCGGCGCGCAGATCCCACTGGTGCTCGTCGCCTCCTCTGCCGACGTTCAGGGTCGCGCCGGACGCTGGGGCGATATCGTGAAGCGCCTCGCACGTCTCTCGGACATCTCCTACGCCGCCGGAGCTCCGAAGAGTTCGATTCAGCTCCTCATCCGTGGTGAGGTTGCGGCCTTGCCACTGGAGGGCGTGATCGATCTCGACGCCGAGCGAGCCCGCCTCGCCAAGGAGATCCAGAAGCTCGACGTGGAGGTCGGCAAGATCGACGCGAAGCTTGGAAATGCGGATTTCATCAAGCGCGCACCCGAGGAAGTCGTCGAGGAGCAGCGCGAGCGTCGCGAAGAGGCGCTGACCCGCAAGGCGAAAATGGAAGAGGCGCTCGGGCGTCTCAGGGATGCGTGAGGCAGTCCCTTTGATACACGCGTCATCAACCGGCCTTGTGCCGGTGATCCTGATTTGAAAAGCGTGGCGCTCTTCCGATCAAGATGGCCGGGGCAGGCCCGGCCATGACGCGAGTGTGAGGTTCGGGCCGCTCACCCGATCACGAAGTCCACCAGAAGCTTCACGTTCAGCGCCACGATTACCGCGGCGATGATGCCTGCGAAAGCCGTCAGCCAGCGGGGCGTGACGAGGGCACCCATCTTGTTCTTCGAGGCGGTCATGGTCACGAGCGGAATGACCGCGAAGGGAAGCTGAAGGCTCAGGATCACTTGGCTCAGGATCAGGAGTTTTGCCGTGCCACCCTCGCCATAGGCAATGGTTACGCCTGCTGCCGGAATGATCGCGATGCCGCGCGTGACAAGGCGGCGCAACCAGGGTGCCATCCTGAAGTTGATGAAGCCCTCCATGACGATCTGGCCTGCCATGGTCGCGGTCACCGTCGAGTTCAGGCCGCAGCATAGGAGTGACAGGCCGAAGAGCATCGGCGCAATGGCGCTGCCGAGGATCGGCTGGAGAAGGGTATGGGCTTCGCCGAGCTCTGCGATCTCCGACCGGCCCGTGTGGTGGAAGGCAGCGGCCGCAAGGATGAGAAGGGACGCATTGATCGTCAGCGCGAACATCAGGGCGATGGTCGAGTCGAGAGTTGCGAAGCGCAGGGCCTCGCGCCGCTCGTTCAGGGTTTCGCCATAGGCACGGGTCTGCACGATGCCCGAATGCAGATAGAGGTTATGCGGCATGACCGTCGCGCCCAGGATGCCCAGAGCGAGATAGAGCATGTCGGGATTGGTGACGATCTCGGTCGTCGGGGCAAAGCCCGC
Organism: Microvirga sp. 3-52; assembly: GCF_018383585.1. Classification (GTDB taxonomy): domain Bacteria; phylum Pseudomonadota; class Alphaproteobacteria; order Rhizobiales; family Beijerinckiaceae; genus Microvirga. Next base: position 191,924 of record NZ_JAHAMK010000002.1, on the reverse strand, counting down.
AATCACGCCGGCCCAATTCGGATCGGCCATGGCGATCTGGATGCCGAAGCAAACCGCGATCACGCCGAGCAGAGTGATGATGAAGGCCTCGACCCAGCGGAAGCCTAGATTCTGAAGATACAGGATCAGGAACACGTCGAGCGCCGTGATGATCACGCCGATCTCGAGCGGGATGCCGAAGAGAAGGTTGAGGCCGATGGCCGTGCCGATCACCTCCGCGAGGTCTGTGGCACAGATGGCAAGCTCCGCGAGGAGCCATAGCCCCCAGGCGACCGGTTTCGGATAGGCGTCCCGGCAGGCCTGGGCGAGGTCGCGACCGGTGGCAACTGCCAGGCGGGCGCAAAGAGACTGCAGGACGATCGCCATGATGTTGGAGATCAGCGCGACAGAGAGGAGGGCGTAGCCGTACTTCGAGCCGCCGGCGATGGAGGTCGCCCAGTTGCCCGGGTCCATGTAGCCCACGGCCACCAGATAGCCGGGGCCCATAAAGGCTGCAGCCCGCCGCCACACGGATCCGGGGCGCACCGCAATCGAGCGATTGACCTCCGGCAGGGAGGGCAGGTCTCGCGAATTCCGCCAGGCGGCCTTTTGCACAAGGGAAATGGGGGCGGACTGGTCCATGGATTCTTTCTGCAGTTGCAAACTATTTGCAATAAGAAGCTAGCCTGGATCAAACGTCTCGGCAAGAGGAGAGTTGCACAAGGTTGCGTTTGAAAATCACCTCGCCTCGGAGGGGCATGAGATTGCTGGATGGGTGCGCAAGCCGGCTGTTAAGACGTGACAAGGCGCTTGAGGTTTGCTCTAGGTTTACCAAAACCAGACAGGATCGCCGGAACAGGGATGGAAATGCTCGAGAGTGTTCTGATTGCCAATCGCGGCGAGATCGCGTGCCGTATCATCCGAACCGCCCAGCGCCTGGGAATGCGTACCATCGCGGTCTATTCGGAGGCCGATGCGGAAGCGCTCTTCGTGCAGATGGCGGACGAGGCCCACCTCATCGGTCCTCCTCCTGCGCGAGAGAGCTATCTCCGGATCGACAGGATCATCGAGGTCGCCAGGCGGACCAACGCGGCCTCCATCCATCCCGGTTACGGCTTCCTCTCCGAGCGGGCCGAATTCGCCGAGGCCTGTGCAGCAAACGGTATCGTCTTCGTCGGGCCTCCGGCCTCCGCCATCAAGGCCATGGGCCTGAAGGATGCGGCCAAGTCGCTGGTACAGCAGGCGGGCGTGCCGGTCGTGCCCGGCTATCACGGCTCGAAGCAGGATCCTGACTTCCTGCGTCAGAAGGCCTATGAGATCGGCTATCCGGTCCTCATCAAGGCGGTTGCCGGCGGCGGCGGCAAAGGCATGCGACGGGTCGAGAAGGCGGCCGATTTCGACGCGGCGCTGGAGAGCGCCCAGCGTGAGGCTCAGAGTTCATTCGGCGATCCGCGGGTGCTGGTGGAGAAATACATCCTTTCGCCACGCCATATCGAGATCCAGGTCTTCGCCGATGGCCACGGCAACGTGGTGCATCTCTTCGAGCGCGACTGCTCGCTCCAGCGCCGCCATCAGAAGGTGATCGAGGAGGCCCCGGCTCCCGGGATGCCCCCGGAGATGCGCCAGGTGATGGGGCAGGCAGCCGTCGAGGCGGCCCGTGCGGTCGGGTATGTCGGAGCCGGCACCGTCGAGTTCATTGCAGACGGTCGCGAGGGGCTCCGTCCCGACCGGTTCTACTTCATGGAGATGAACACCCGCCTCCAGGTGGAGCATCCGGTGACCGAAGCGATCACGGGGCTCGATCTCGTGGAGTTGCAGTTCCGTGTCGCCTCGGGCGAGGCGTTGCCATTCGCGCAGGAGGATCTCGCCATCGACGGCCACGCGGTCGAGGCACGCCTCTATGCGGAGGATCCGGAAAAGGAATTCCTGCCTTCGACGGGCAAGCTCTGGGCTCTCGAATTTCCGGAAAGCGAGGGTATCCGCATCGATACGGGCGTCGAAGCGGGTGCCGAGGTCACGCCCTATTACGATCCCATGATCGCGAAGGTCATCGCCCACGGCGCGACCCGCGAGGAGGCCCTGGACAAGCTGGCCGAAGCGCTTGGGCAAACGATCGTTGCAGGCCCGAAGTCCAACGCGGCCTTCCTGAAGAAGCTGTGTGAGGCCGAAGGCTTCAGGGCAGGGGCGTTCGATACCGGCTTCATCGACCGCAACACTGCGGATCTCGGGGTCGGACCTCAGCCGATCGACGAGGTCGCCGTGTCCTTCGGCGCGTCCGCGCTCATCTCACGGGAGATCGAGCGGCTGCGTATGGCCGAGCTGCAAAAAAGCGATGAGCCGTCGTCGCCCTGGTCGATGCCGGACGGTTTTCAGCTTCTTGGGTTACGCAGCGTCGGCGTTCCGCTGCGCGTTGACGGCGAACGTGTCGAGGCCCGCGAGGTATTCAGCCGCGAGCATCCTGGCGCGAGCACCGTTGCCTTCGGCAACAGCGATCCGTGGGCCAATGAGGAAACCGACCGCGAGGTGGAAGCACCGCACGGCGTCTACATCATCCGCAATGGACGCCAGACATTCGTGCAGACCTACGATCCGTTCGATGTCGATCTCGAGCACATGGACGAGGGCGGGACGGTCAAGGCGCCGATGCACGGCAAGCTCATCGCGGTCTTCGTACAGCCCGGCGACCGGGTCGAGAAGGGTCAGCGGCTCGCGATTGTGGAAGCGATGAAGATGGAGCATGTGCTGGTGGCGCCCTCCGATGCGGAGGTGGCCGAGATCGCCGCCGAGCCGGGGGCGCAAGTGGCGGAGGGCGCACGCCTGATCGTGCTCAAGACGGAGGAGTAACCTGCGGCGCATCGCCAGATGACTGATCTGGCACGCGCGTGGTTGAAAACGGATATGGCACTTCACCTGATCAAACTCTGCGTCGGCTGCGACTCGATTACGGATCTCGAAGAGTGGATCGAGGAGAACCGCGCGCTGCATCGGCGCCTCGGGCGTGAGTACGAGCAGACGCATACCACTCGCATGGTTCCCAAGCGGACGGACGAACTGCTCGATGGCGGCTCCTTGTTCTGGGTGATCAAGGGGCAGGTTGCGGCTCGCCAGAGGCTGCTGGCCGTCCGCCCCTTCACCGATTCCGATGGCATCGGTCGCTGCCATCTGGTGCTGGAGCCGAAGGTGGTTGCAGTCGAGTCGCGTCCCTGCCGGCCGTTCCAGGGCTGGCGCTATCTGGTTGCGAAAGAGACCCCGCGTGACATCGACCTGAAAACCGGTGATCTTGCCAGGATGCCGGAACACATGCGCCGGGAACTGGCCGAGCTGGGCCTCCTGTAACCTATGTGAATCTTGGGAGATGGTTCGATGAGGCTTCTCTGTGTGACTGCAGCTCTTCTCTTTTCTGGGAGCGGTCTTGCACTTGCGAAAGAGTGCCGCATGCCTGATGGGCGGGTCCTTCAGCTGCGTGAATGCAGGGATCGTTTCCAGGACCGTCGATCGGAAGTCGAGAGACAGGATTCCGTTAGGGGCAGCCAGGGCTTCATCGATCTGGGGAATGGTACTCAGGTCCGGATCGGGGGACGTATCCGCGCGGAAGTCACTGGACGCCGTTAGACTTTTTAGCTGGGGATCCTCTTGGAACCGCGCCGCGTCGAATAGCATTGGCTCAGCAGTTCAGTTGAGTGGAGGTTCCGATGCTGATGTGTGCATCCGAAGGCCGGCACTGGCGTTACGAGGTCTGCGAGCATGACGACGGCTATCTTGTCCAAATGCGCGATCTGACTACGGGCGAGCTGGACGAGGAATTCTCCACCATTTTCCGCACGCTTCCCGTCGCCTTTGCCTATGCCGAGATGTCGGCCGCATACGAGCGATACGCCGCTTCGGAACTCGAACATGCCGAAGACGAGCAGATCGAATTCGACGTCGAAGCCACCGAGCGTCATTTCATCGATCTGAGCGACAGGCTCCACGATTCCGGCATCAACGGTGTCGTCGTCCAGGCCTGGGAACGGGAAAGTCAGCGCAGCCGAGCCGGATTGCTGCATTGAACCTTGATCGGGGCAGTCCTGGGCTTCGCGTTTGCAAGCGGAGACTGTCCCTCTAGCATTGCTCCATCACGACTCACCCCGACGATGGAGTTCCCATGGCCGATCTCTCAGCCTTCCCGATTGCGACCCGCTGGCCGGCCCAGCATCCCGACCGGATCCAGCTCTATTCCACGCCCACGCCCAATGGGGTAAAGGTCTCTATCATGCTGGAAGAGACCGGACTTCCCTACGAGCCGCATTTCATCAATATCGGCCAGAATGAAACTTGGACCCCTGAGTTCCTGTCCCTGAACCCGAACGGCAAGATCCCGTCCATCATCGATCCCGACGGACCTGGCGGTAAACCGCTGCCTCTGTTCGAATCCGGCGCCATTCTCCTGTACCTTGCCGAGAAGACCGGCAAGTTCCTGCCATCCGATCCTGCGCGGCGCTACGAGACCATCCAATGGGTCTTCTTCCAGATGGCGGCCGTCGGGCCGATGTTCGGTCAGCTCGGATTTTTCCACAAGTTCGCCGGCCGTGAGATCGAGGACAAGCGCCCGCTTGAACGCTACCGGAACGAATCCAAGCGCCTGCTCGGCGTGCTGGAGACGAGGCTCGAGGGGCGCGATTGGATCATGGGCGAGGACTACACCATCGCCGACATCTCCCTGCTCGGATGGGTCCGCAACCTGATCGGCTTCTACGGCGCGGGAGAACTCGTGGAGTTCGACAGCCTGAAACGTGTCCCGGCCTGGCTGGAGCGCGGACTGGCTCGTCCCGCGGTCCAGCGCGGCCTCGATAGTCCGAAACGGCCTGATTAGGCCTTCAGCGCAGGCTTCATTCTTCAAGCTGCCGATTTACATCGGCCCCATCTCGGCCCACATGTTGGGGTGGGGAAGAAAACGATGATGCTGCTTCTTGGAATTGTGGCGGTCGCGCTTCTGTGGTGGCTCGCCAAGTCTTATACGCGCTCCGATGCCCAGACCCTGGCGAAAAGCCTCAAGGTCGTGGCAGGTATCGCGGCGTTGGGTGCGGCCGTGCTTCTAGGGGTCAAAGGACGCTTCGATATGGCCCTTCTCCTTGGCGGCTTTGGAGCCTGGGCGTTGGGCTGGAATGCCCTGAACCTCCCGGGGCCTTGGCGGAAATTCCAGCAGGCGACCGGCCGCTTTTCCCGCATCCGATCGGCCATGATCGAGATGGAGATCGACCACACGACCGGCGCTGTCGAAGGCACCATCCTGGTAGGGGCGTTCGCGGGGCGCCGCCTCTCGAGCCTGGACCCGCAGAGCTTGAGCCGTGTCTATGACGAATGCTGTGCCCATGATCCACAGGGCATACCACTCCTAGAGGCTTATCTTGATCGCCGGTTTACCGGCTGGCGTGAAAACGCTCATGGAGATCGTGACACGCGGACGCGCACCCATGCGCATTCGGGCGTAATGACGAAAGAGGAAGCCTATCAGATCCTGGGGCTTCAGCCTGGTGCGAGCCTCGACGAGGTCCGAAAAGCGCACCGGACGCTGATGAAGAAACTCCATCCCGACCAAGGAGGGACGGCGTACCTCGCGGCTCGCGTCAACGAGGCGAGAGAAGTCCTGTTGGGCCGACATCGCTGATACTCCACGCGCGATCCGGTTTGTCTTCAAGCTGCGACGGCGCAAACACACGCACCGTCGCAGGGTTCTCTATGTCAGCTCAGCCGCGCGAGGCGAAGCAGTTCACACCAGCCTTTTTAAGCTGTTTGCACGCATTCGCCGCATCATCGGACTCGGAGAAGCCGGAGAAGCGGGCGCGGAAGAGCGTGCTGCCTTCGACAGTCACCTTTTCGGTGAAGGGTGAGGCCTTTCCGAGAACCTTGCCGAAGCGACCGCGGGCGGAGTCGAGCATCGCCTTCGCCTTGTCCTCGTCATCCGTGGCACCGAGCTGGATCACCCAGCCGTTCACCACCTTTTTGGGCTCGGCCGCCTCCGACTTGGGAGCTTCAGTCTTGAGGGAGGCTGTCTTGGTCTCCGCAGAGACGGTAGAGCCCTGCGCGGGCTCGACGGCCCTTGCCTCTATCCTGGCCTGGAGAGCAGCCTTCTGGGAGGCGGGGATCTGGGCTGGAGCCGGCAGAGCGGCATAGGCCTGGGCGTTCAGCGGCAGCGGTTCCTGGCCCTTCTGCCACCGCACGGAGGAGGGAGTGGTGGTCGAACTGGCGCCCGAGGCCGAGGCGACGACCGGCCGCAAGGTGTTCAGGTCGAGCGGCTTACGCGCGGGTGCAGCCTGGGGCGTCGAGGCCTGAGCAATGGGGGCCTGCGGGGTAGCAGACGCCACTTTCACAGGAGCCGCGACGGGCGAGGTCTCGACGGGCCGCGGGGCCGGGGCCTCAGCCACCAGGGCAGGCTGGTTCTCGAACACGGCAGGAGCAGTCCGGGTGCCCGCATAGGCGCGAGGCAGATGAGAGGCGATGAGCGAGGCCATCTTCTGGTCGCGGGAAGCGCCAGAGCGGCCGCCGAGCACCACGCTGACAATGCTGCGGGTGTCGGTATTCACCGAGGTCAGCAGGTTGAAGCCGGAGAGGCGAGTATAACCGGTCTTGATTCCGTCCACGCCCTCGATTTTGCCGAGCAGCCGGTTATGGCCACGGATGGTGCGGCTGCCGTACTGGAACGAGCGGGTCTGGAAATAGGCGAAGTATTTCGGGAAGCGGTCCTGGATCGCGCGGCCGAGGACGGACAGGTCGCGGGCGGTCGTGATGTTCGGCGGGGAGTGCGGCAGGCCATGGGGGTTGTAGAACGCCGTCGAGCTCATGCCGAGCTCCCTGGCCTTGCGGGTCATCATCTGGGCGAAAGCATCTTCGGAGCCGGCGATGTTCTCGGCGACCACGACGGAAACGTCGTTGGCGGAGAGGGTCACCATGGCCTTGATGGCATCGTCGACCTTGATGGTTGATCCCGGACGGACCCCCAGCTTGGTCGGCGGCTGGCTGGCGGCATAGGCGGAAACGGTGAGGGGAGTATCCAGGCGCATACGGCCCCGCTCGAGCTGCTCGAAGAGCAGGTAGAGGCTCATCACCTTGGTGAGCGACGCCGGGATCCGCGGCTCGTCAATATTTTCGCCCTGCAGAATCTTACCGGTCTTTGCATCGACGACGATGGAGGCGGAAAGCGGGCTGTAGCCACCACCGGACGACTTGGCCTTGCGACGTGCCGCGTCCGCAGGGGATGCGATCGCAACGGCAACTGACACGACAATACCAATCAGAGCCCATGTCTTTCGGCGTCCCATCCAAACCGAATTCATGCTTCAAAATCCCTGTTTCGTTTGGTTCTTAGGCCCTTGCGCCCGGCTCTCTCGAAGGAACCGTTACCGGCACAACACACCCTCCGATGGTAAGAGGTTGCGGTTACGGGGCGGTTAACGGGGGCGAATGGAGTGGTCGGCTTATTGTGCATTGCACAATGAAACTTGACAAATTTTTGTGCACTGCACATAATGGGTTCGTCAGCTATCCAGCGGCGCCATCCGTCATCTAACTCGTTATTGCCGAGGTTCACAATGCTTCAGCCGTTTACCCAGATCCAGAAGTTCGGCCAGGACAACCTGGATGCTACCGTCAAGGCCTTGGGTGCCTTCTCCAGTAACAGCCAGACGATTGCCACCGAGACGGCGGATTTCGCCCGTAAATCGTTCGAGCAGACCTCGGCAACTGTGGAGAAGCTCCTCGGCGTGCAGACCCTCGACAAGGCCGTTGAAATCCAGACCGCCTTCGTAAAAGGCGCCTATGACAGTCTCGTCAGCCAGACGGCCAAGATGGGCTCGCTCTACTCAGCTCTCGCGACGGAGACGATGAAGCCCTACGAGGGGCTCCTCTCCAAGGCCACGACCGCCTAAGGCGGGATCAGTCTTGTCTCATGACGCGCCCGGGCCTGTCCCGGGCGTTTTGCGTTGGGGCTGCCATGCATCTAGGGCTGGGCCTTCCGCTCGCGCAGGAGTGACCAAGATGTCGCTCTTTTCTTGAAGACTGCGACCACCCATCTGGTTGATCTGGCAAACCGAATGGAGCGACTATACATTTGGATTGTTGCCGATGGCCCGAAACAGGACGGACCGGAGGTCGAGGCCAAGAACACAAGAAGGGGCGGTCGTCCGACTATGTTGCGGTTAGCTCAAGGTACTTTGACCCTGTCGGAATCTTTTCCGGTATCCGCTGCCGGCGGGTCACAGCCCCCTGGAGGCGACGATGGCGGTCGTTCGAACACGGCTATCATCACGAAAACCAAGCCGCGCACGAAACGGCCGAACCTTTACCGCGTTCTCCTCTTGAACGACGATTACACCCCGATGGAGTTCGTGGTGCACGTGCTGGAGCGGTTCTTCAACAAGAACCGTGAGGATGCGACCCGGATCATGTTGCACGTACACCAGAATGGCGTGGGAGAATGTGGAGTTTTTACCTACGAAATTGCCGAGACCAAGGTGACCCAGGTGATGGATTTCGCCAGGAAGCACCAGCACCCTCTGCAATGTGTCATGGAAAAGAATTAGCCGAGCCCCGTCTCATAAAAGGACAAGCCGTTGCCGAGCTTTTCTCGCAGTCTTGAACAAGCCCTTCACCGAGCTCTCGCTCTCGCGGGCGAGCGCCGCCATGAATATGCAACCCTCGAACACCTTCTCCTGGCCCTGATCGACGACCAGGATGCTGCGGCCGTCATGCGGGCCTGCAATGTCGATATCGAAATTCTTCGCCGCAACCTGGTCGATTATGTCGACAGCGAGCTGGCCAATCTCGTGGCCGATGGACGCCAGGATTCCAAGCCGACGGCCGGCTTCCAGCGCGTGATCCAGCGGGCGGTGATCCATGTCCAGTCGTCCGGCCGCGACGAGGTGACCGGCGCGAACGTGCTCGTGGCCATTTTCGCCGAGCGCGAGAGCCACGCGGCCTACTTCCTGCAGGAGCAGGACATGACCCGTTACGACGCGGTCAACTACATCAGCCACGGCATCGCCAAGCGCCCAGGCCTCACGGAAAGCCGCTCCCCGCGCGGATCCGAGGAGGAGCCCTCCACCGAGCGTCCGACGCAGGACGAGGGCGACGCGCGCCAGAAGAAAAAGGGCGACGCGCTCGAGGCTTACTGCGTCAACCTCAACAAGAAGGCGAAGGAAGGTCGGATCGATCCGCTAATCGGCCGTGAATCCGAGGTCCAGCGCACCATCCAGGTCCTGTGCCGCCGCCAGAAGAACAACCCGCTCCTCGTCGGCGAGCCGGGCGTCGGCAAGACTGCCATCGCGGAGGGCTTGGCCCGCAAGATCGTCCAGGGCGAGGTGCCGGAGGTCCTGAAAGGTGCCACCGTGTTCTCCCTCGACATGGGAACGCTCCTTGCCGGTACCCGCTATCGTGGCGACTTTGAAGAGCGCCTGAAGCAGGTCATGAAGGAGATCGAAGCGCATCCGAACGCCATCATGTTCATCGACGAGATCCATACGGTGATCGGCGCCGGCGCCACCTCCGGTGGTGCGATGGATGCCTCGAACCTTCTGAAGCCTGCGCTCGCCCAGGGCAGCCTCCGCTGCATCGGCTCGACCACCTACAAGGAATACCGCCAGTATTTCGAGAAGGATCGGGCCCTCGTGCGTCGCTTCCAGAAGATCGACGTTAACGAGCCTTCGGTGCCGGACGCCATCGAGATCGTGAAGGGCCTGAAGCCCTATTTCGAGGACTTCCACAAGCTCAAGTACACCAACGAAGCCGTCAAGGCGGCGGTGGAGCTGTCGGCCCGCTACATCAATGACCGGAAGCTGCCGGACAAGGCGATCGACGTGATCGACGAGACCGGCGCGTCGCAGATGCTGCTTCCCGAGGGCCGTCGCAAGAAGACCATCGGCATCAAGGAGATCGAGGCGACCATCGCCACCATGGCCCGCATCCCGCCCAAGACGGTGTCGAAGGACGATGCGGAGGTGCTTGCGCATCTGCAGGATACCCTGAAGCGCGTTGTTTACGGCCAGGACAAGGCCATCGAGGCGCTATCCTCGGCGATCAAGCTGGCTCGCGCCGGCCTGCGCGATGCGGAAAAGCCCATCGGCTCCTACCTGTTCGCCGGTCCCACGGGCGTCGGCAAGACCGAGGTGGCCAAGCAGCTTGCCACGTCCCTCGGCGTCGAGCTCCTGCGCTTCGACATGTCGGAGTATATGGAGCGGCACACGGTCAGCCGCCTGATCGGCGCTCCTCCCGGCTATGTGGGCTTCGACCAGGGCGGTCTCCTGACCGACGGGATCGACCAGCATCCACATTGCGTGCTTCTGCTTGACGAGATCGAGAAGGCCCATCCGGATCTGTTCAACATCCTGCTCCAGGTCATGGACCACGGGAAGCTGACGGATCACAACGGCAAGCAGGTCGATTTCCGTAACGTGATCATTATCATGACCACCAATGCGGGGGCCGCCGACATGGCCCGCCCGGCCTACGGCTTCACCCGCACAAAGCGCGAGGGGGACGATACGGAGGCGGTCAACAAGCTGTTCACGCCCGAGTTCCGTAACCGTCTCGACGCGATCATCTCCTTCGCTCATCTGCCGAAGGAAGTGGTGCAGAAGGTGGTCGACAAGTTCGTCATGCAGCTCGACGCCCAGCTTGCCGACCGCAACGTCTCGATCGAGCTCACCGACGAGGCCCGCGACTGGCTGGTCGAGCACGGCTATGACGAAGCCATGGGCGCCCGCCCGATGGGTCGCCTGATCCAGTCGACCATCAAGACACCGCTCGCGGACGAGGTTCTCTTCGGCCGCCTGAAGGACGGCGGAGCCGTCCGCGTCGTGGTCAAGACGGACGATATCGGTCTGCAGAGCCTCGGTTTCGAATACGTCGAAGGGCCGGTGAAGCCGAAGCCCGAGAAGGACGTGACGAATGCCGCTAAGAAGAAGCCCAAGGCCAAGTCCGCTTCTTCGAAGACGAAAAAGGCCGTGAAACCGAAGGGATCCGATGGTAATGGGGGCGGAGGTGTTCGCACCGTCCCGAAAGTTCCGTTGGTTAGAGCATGACGAGTGAGATTCACGAGGGACCGCTTGAGGCGTCCCGGACCCTGGACGCTCCGGCGAGGCTGTCATGGCGCGAAAAGCGCTACCTGCGTCGTCGCCGGCGCGTGTGGTTCGAGGAAATCCTGGGTTGGATCCTCGTGCCGGTGATCATCTTTGGCTGCTACTGGCTTCTGAACATCGGCCTGAACGCCGTCGGCACATCGCCGGCCGCGATCATGGAAGGGATCGACGCGATCATCTCCAGCCTTTGAGGCTGGCCCAGCCCGGACCCGACTCTGCTATCTGGCCGCATCGGACCACATGCCGATGCGGCTTTCTATTTGATAGACTACGTTAAGGGAGCATCAGTCGCTTTGGACCAAGAAACAGGCTTCCATTGGTTTGAATGGACCATTTCCGGAGCCTGGAGCATCGGATTAAAACGTGGATAAGCGACGCTCAGCCTAACCCCAGGCCCACGGTGTGGCCTTCTGACGGACAATGAGGACGCGGTGACGAAACTGATCGGCATTTCGGGAAGCCTGCGCCAAGCCTCCTATAACTCCGCCTTGCTGCGAAACGCTGCGGGCCTGATGCCCGAGAACACAGAACTGGTGGTCGAAACGATCAAGGGAATCCCGCTCTACGATGGCGATGTCGAGGTCAACGACGGGATTCCTATGCGGGTCACCGAGTTGAAAGATGCCATCGCCGCTTCGGACGGCCTGCTCCTCGTCACACCGGAATACAACAATTCCATCCCGGGCGTGTTCAAGAACGCCATCGACTGGCTCTCCCGGCCGGACTCGGACATCAAGCGCGTTTTCGGCGGCAAGCCAGTGGCTGTCATCGGCGCGTCGCCGGGCGGTTTCGGCACCATCCTGTCCCAGAATGCGTGGCTTCCGGTCCTGCGAACGCTGAAAGCAGACTTCTGGGCCGGCGGGCGCCTGATGGTGTCGCGTGCGCAGACGGTTTTCAACCAGGACGGCACCTTCGCCGATCAGAAAATCGAGGACCAGCTCCGCAAGTATCTCGAAGGCTACACCGCCTACGTTCGGGCTGCGCGGCAGAACGCATCCGCGTCCTTACGCTAATCCTGATCCGTGTGCCGGAACGGGGTAGCCTCCGCCAGTTCTTCCGCAGCCTCTGACACGTAGAGACGCTCCTGGTCGAGATAGTCCTGCACCGCCCGGCGCAACGAAGGATCGGCGATGTCATGGGCCGAGGACGTGATCACCGGCCTGTAGCCGCGCGCGAGCTTGTGCTCCCCCTGGGCTCCGGCTTCGACCCGGTCGAGCCTGCGGGTGATGGCGAATTCGATCGCCTGGTAATAGCAGACCTCAAAATGCAGGAAGGGATGATCCTCGATGCATCCCCAGTTGCGTCCGTAGAGCCGCTTGTCGCCGATGAAGTTGATGGCGCCCGCGATATGCCGTCCGTTGCGCTTGGCCATGACGAGCAGAACCCTGTCGGCCATGCGCTCGCCGAGAAGGGAGAAGAAGCTGCGATTGAGGTAGGGCCGCCCCCACTTGCGCGAACCCGTGTCCATGTAGAACGAGAAGAATGCGTCCCAATGGGCCTCCTCGATGTCGCTCCCGGTCACCCAGTCGATAGAGATGCCGTTTGCCAGGGCATCGCGCCGCTCGCGCCGGATGGCCTTGCGCTTGCGTGACGCAAGGGCAGCCAGAAAGTCCTCGAAACTGCCATAGCCGTCATTGAACCAGTGGAACTGCTGGTCGTCCCTCTGCAGGAACTTCTCTGCGGTCAGGGCACCGAGATCCGCTTCCTGCACGAAGGTGGCGTGAATGGAGGAAGCCCCGGTCTTGTCTCTCAAGGCTCTAAGACCAGCGATCAGATAGGAGCGGACCTCCGCTGATCGGGATCCATGCGGGACGATGAGGCGGGGGCCCGTGACCGGCGTGAACGGAACCGCGACCTGGAGCTTGGGATAATAGCGGCCGCCCGCACGGGTATAGGCATCCGCCCATGAATGGTCGAACACGTACTCGCCCATGGAATGGGACTTCAGATAGCAGGGGGCCGCACCCAGCAGATTCTCAGCTTCATCCTCGACGAGAATATGAACAGGCCCCCAGCCGGTCTTGCCCCCGACGCAGCCGGAATCCTCCAGTGCGGACAGAAAGGCATGAGACACGAACGGGTTGAACGGATCGTCATCGCCCGTGCCGGTGCCGATCGCGCAGGCATCCCAGTCGGAGGACGGAACCGCCTTGAGACCTTGGGCAATTTTGACTTGGAGTGTCACTGGGTGGAAGGATCCCGCCGTTAGGCGTTAAGAGCTAATCACTCAGCGAGATCCTTGCAACCATCGGGCATCGTGCGGAAAAGCCGCTTCGGCACTCCGCGCGAAGCAATGCTCTATGGCAGAAAGTCCTCGAACACCATCTGGTCCGCGTGCTTTTCGGCCTTGGCGCGGTCCTCAGGATTGCGCACCGTCCAAGTCATCACGGGCAGGCTGCCCAGGATCCGGCTGAGATGAGTCGAAGCACAGGGGATATCCTTGACGCGCCAGGACAGGAAGTGCGGCTGCGTCTCGGAGAAATGCAGCAGGTTCGCCATCCGGTGCTTGGCCTCGGGCGTCAGGTAGCTGTCCGACTTGGACGCATATTCCAGCTCTCCGATGAACCCGCGTGTGATGTGCGGCGCGTTTTCGCGGAGATACGCCACGATATCCGGATCGAACGACTTCACGACGAAGGGGCCGTTGTACTCGGCCAGAATCTCAATGACCCGCTTCGTCAGCCGCATATCGCCGTTGAACTTGCTCTTGATCTCGATGACCAGGGGCGTGCGTCCGGCAATCGTGCCGAGATAGTCTTTGAACGACGGAATCTTGTCTCCCTTCGCGGCACCTGAGATGCCGATCCCAGTCAGAGCGGATATCCTGCGCTCGACCAGCAGCCCGGTCTCGCCCGTGAGGCGGTCGAGCTCGAAATCGTGGAAGACGACGGCCTCGTTGTCGGCGGTCAGTTGAACGTCGAGCTCGATGGGAAAGCCGCGCGCGATGGCGGCTTCCGCGGCCGAGATCGTGTTCTCGATGATGCCTTCGGCTTTGTTATGGAGGCCGCGATGGGCGATGGGCTTCGCGACGAGCCAGCTCGGTGTGCTCATTTGACTTCAAACATTCCTTCGACTTCGACACAGGCATCGAGGGGCAATTCCGCGACCCCGACGGTGGAGCGGGCATGGCGGCCGGCATCACCCAGGACCTCCACCATCAGGTCCGAAGCGCCGTTCATGACGGGAGCCAGGGCCGCGAAGGTCGGCACCGCATTGATGAAGCCGCCCAGGCGGACACAGCGGGTGACGTTGTCGAGATCGCCCACGGCGGCCTTGAGCTGGGCGAGCAGGTTGATGGCGCACAGGCGTGCGGCGTCCTGGCCGACCTCGGGTGAGATTTCCGCGCCGAGTTTGCCCTTGTGGGCGTCGGATAGCTTGCCGTCGAGGCCGAGGCAGAGTTGCCCCGAGACGACGATCAGGTTTCCGGTCCGAACGAATGGGACATAATTCGCAACCGGTGCAGCCGGCGTCGGAAGAGTGATATCCAGTTCCTGAAGTTTTTTGTCGACTGCGCTCATGGAAGCCTCGTTCCGTGACATCATCCGGACGGAGTAGTGGCGGATGAGCCGTAAGGACGCAAGCGGGAACATTGCCCTGTCCGCAGGAGGATCCTATCTTGGCTCGCGCATCATGCGGAAAATGGAGACCCGGTTTTCCGCACCGACAGATGCGCTGCTGAAGGGATTGAGCATCGGATCGATCCTAAAAGTGGGTTCCACTTTTGGGTCCGGTGCCCTAGCGTCGGATCGGGAGAAGAAATGCGGTTCCTTGTTGTAGCCTCTGGCCTGTCCATGGCTTTTCTGGCGCCGGCTTTCGCGGAGACGCCAAAGCCTTCTGTTCAACTTGTGCCCCACAGAGCGGTCTACGACCTTTCGCTTCTGAGGGTCGGCGGTTCCAATGGAGTCGAGAATGCAAGGGGTCGCATTGCCATGGAATTCGGCGGTGACGCCTGCGACGGCTACACCCTGAAATACCGGCAGGTCACGATCCTCAACAGCAGCGAGTCGGGGTCCAACACCCTCGACATACAGACCGCGACCTACGAGACGGGCGATGGCCGCTCCATGCATTTCAAGTCCACATCGCTCCGGCAGGGCATGATCAAGGATGGCGAGGTCGACGGTGACGCCAAGATCACGCCCCAGGGGAGCCTCAACGTCGATCTGAAGCAGCCGAAGAGAAAGGCGTTCGAAGCCACAGGCGAGACCGTGTTCCCGACCGAGCACCTCAAGCGCCTGATCGAGGCGGGGCGACGGGGGGACAGCACTCTTTCCGTGAAGGTCTACGACGGTTCCAACAAGGGCGACAAGGTTTACGACACCCTGGGTCTGATCGGCCGCAAGATCGAGGCGGGCGCGGCGACGGCCTCTCTGGAGGATGTCGTTCAGGGCGGGAAGCTCGCCTCGGTCGCGCGCTGGCCCGTGACGATCAGCTACTTCGAGGAAGGCAAGGCCGACCGGACGCCCGTCTATACGATCTCCTTCGAGCTCTACGAGAACGGGATCAGCCGCGCCTTGAAGCTCGATTACGGGGACTTCGCCCTGAAGGGCGACCTGAAGAGCCTGGACGTGCAGGCGCCGAGCTCCTGTCAGCAGTAGATCGTGGAGTCTAGGGCTTGCGCAGCACGATCCCCTTCTGCACGGCGTTTGCGCCGAATTTGTTGCGAAGCTTGTCGATGGCGGCCTCCATATGGGCCTGCCGCACCACGCTCTGATCCGCGAGATCGCCCTTGTCGGCGTCGGCTGCATCACAGAGATCGGCGGCGCCGATGCCGATGAGGCGGAAGGCAGTGCCGTCGCAGGCGGCCCTCAGGAGCTGCCGCGCCGGATCGAAGAGCCGGGCGGCGAGCTGGGTCGGGGCGAGGCCCGACCGGGTTCTCGTGAGGAGCCGAAAATCCCTGTCTTTCAGCTTCAGGGTCACGCTCTGCCCGGCTAGGCCAGCCGCCTTCAGGCGACGGGAGACCTTTTCCGAGAGCCGCCACAGGATCGGCTCCAGATCCTCGAAGGAGCGCAAATCCGTCTCGAAAGTGGTCTCCGCCGAGATGCTCTTCGTCTCGCGTTCCGGGTTGACCGACCGGCGATCCTCACCCCAGGCCAACCGGGACAGGCGCTGAGAGTCGCGCCCGAGGGCCTCGAACAGGGTCTTCAGCGGCACGTCGCGGAGATGCGCGATCCGTGTCACCCCGGCCTTGGCGAGCCTGTTTTGAGCCGATGCGCCGATGCCGGGAATGATCCCGACCGATTTGTCCGCAAGGAAGTCGGCGGCTTCCTCTCGTCCGACGATGGAAAAACCGCGGGGTTTCTCAAGGTCGGAGGCGATCTTGGCCAGGAACTTGTTGTAGGAGAGTCCGACGGAGATACTGATTCCTATCTCCTTTTCCACCTTGCGGGCGAAGCGGGCGAGGGTCAGGGCTGGGCTGCCGTGATGAAGCCGCTCCGTCCCGGTCAGGTCGAGAAAGGCCTCGTCGATGGAGACGGGCTCCACCAGCGGTGTCAGCTCTCGCATGAGCTGGCGCACCTCGCGTCCGGCCTTGCTGTACTTATCGCCGTTGGGCTTGATCACCGTGGCATGGGGGCAGAGCTTGAGCGCCTGGAACATGGGCATCGCCGAGCGTACGCCGTAGGTACGCGCGACATAGCAGGCGGTCGAGACCACGCCGCGCTTGCCACCGCCGATGATCACCGGCCTGTCGGCGAGGCTTGGATCGTCCCGCTTTTCCACCGCCGCGAAGAAAGCGTCGCAATCCACATGGGCGATGGAGAGGCTGTCGCGCTCCTTGTGCCGCAGAAGGCGAGGGGACCCGCAGGCCGAGCACCGCTCCGCCAGGGGGCTGGCTGAAAGCGTCAGGCAGTCACGGCAGAGAGGGGCGTCGCTCATGGGTCGTCGGGGCTATTCGAACTCGGACGGAGAGAGGGTCCAATGGGCCTCCATGATGTGCTCTGGCTTGGTGTTCAGCTCTTTGGCGAGCGAGATCAGCAGCGGCTCGTCGGACACGACATAATCGAGGATCCCGGCGAAGAATCCAGGGGACGATGCGGCCGAACGGATGGTTTCGGGGCGCAGGCCCGAGACCGCCAGGAATCGGCTCAGCCGCTCCTCGTCGCCCGTAAGGAACGAAAAAGCGCCGAGTGCGACATTTTCGGCCTCCTCGCGGGTAACTCTTTTTAAGGGAGTGTTCATTCTGTCAGTTTGCATTTCATCAATAGGTTTGGACTTAACTATACCATCAAATGAACCATTGGGCCGATGAAGTACATCTGGGGCCCCGGGGATAGCGCCCATGAAGAAGACTGTGCTCATCGTTGAGGATAACGAACTCAACATGAAGCTCTTCAACGATCTCCTCGAGGCCCATGGCTATGCGACCTTGAAGACCAGCCATGGCATCGAAGCCATGGAACTGGCCCGGGCTCACAAGCCGGACCTGATCCTCATGGACATTCAGTTGCCTGAGGTTTCAGGCCTCGAAGTGACCCGTTGGCTCAAGGCCGATGACGAGCTGAAGTCGATTCCCGTGATCGCCATTACGGCTTTCGCCATGAAAGGGGACGAGGAACGGATCAGGGAAGGGGGCTGCGAGGCCTATATGTCAAAGCCGATCTCGGTTTCCAAGTTCATCGCGACCGTGAAAACTTATCTGGAAGCCGATGGGAAGCCGTCATAACTGGGTCGAATCCATGGCATGACCCGAGCAGAAGCTTCAAAAGAGCGAGTCATCCCTTTGACATGACTTGCCTTTAAGTTTTTTTGGAAAATGCCGCTTTTTGGCCACATCGGCGCTTGCATCGTTCCATGTTTCCTATACGTTCAGCCCAAGTCTCCGCCTTAAAGCGGACGTAATGCCCTACGGATGCTCAGGTCCGCCGCATCTCCTGGGAGTTCGGGGGCTCGGCCAGCCTGGGGGCAGATCGTTGCCTCCTCAACGCTGTCCCCAGCTGGCCACCACTTCTTTTCAGTTTTCTGCCTTAAGGCGCCGAAAGGCGCCTTTTGTTTTGCGTGCCGCCATCCATAGGTTTCAGCCAGGCGTCCCGACATACTATCGAATCGCTATGCCTCCCTGTTCCATACAAGCTTAACGATAAGGGGGCGCCGCTAGGGAAGGCGCGCCCCATGGCCGTTCCGGGATGCAGTTGCCGTTCCGCCCTGCTACCCTGGGACAATATTGTCCAAACGGGATGAGGGATCATGGACCATCGTACACCTTCGCTGCCGCCCAAGACGGCGCTGACCCGCTTTTCCGTCGCTCCCCTGTCGGTGATGACCCGACGCCTCGCGGATGTCGCTTCCGGTCGGGCTCCCGCCGATCTCGTGATTACGGGCGCCCGTGTGCTTTCGACCTATAGCGAACGTATTGCGCCGGAGCGGGAACTCTGGGTCGCCGGAGGGCGCATCGCGGCCGTGCAGCCTGCCGGTGCGTATCGCGAGGTCGATGGAGCACCGGGCCGGGTGTATGATGCGATGGGCGGCATCGTCGCCCCGGGTCTCGTCGACCCGCACATCCACATCGAGAGCAGCATGATCACGGCCTGCGCCTATGCGGAGGCGGCGCTCCTCAACGGCACCACGACGATTTTCTGCGACAGTCACGAGATCGGCAACGTGATGGATGCCGCCGGTATCGAGATGATGCTGGAGGACGCGCGCCAAGCGCCATTGTCTATCTTCCTCACGGTGCCGAGCACGGTGCCCGCCACCACGCCGGACCTGGAAACGGCGGGCGGTGACCTCACGCCGGACAAGATCGCAGCTCTTTTCGACCGCTGGCCGGAGGCGGCGGCCCTCGGCGAGAAGATGGATTTCGTACCCGTGACCATGGGGGACGAGCGCAGCCACGCGATCCTCGCGGCCGCCTTGGAGCGTGGCAAGCCAGTCTCGGGCCACATCTATGGACGTGAGTTCGTGGCCGCTTACGCGGCAAGCGGCGTCACCGATACGCATGAAGCGATCGACCGCGACATCGCCGACGATCTGCTCGATGCGGGCGTATGGATCTTCCTGCGTGGCGGCCCACCTACGACGCCATGGCATTCATTGCCCGAGGCCATCAAGACCATCACGGAACTGGGTTCCTCGCATAAGCGCATCTGCGTATGCACCGACGACCGCGATGCGGACGACCTGATGATGTTCGGCATGGATTGGGTGACGCGCGAAGCCCACCGCGCAGGCATGAGCCGAGAGCAGGCCTGGAGCATGGGTTCGCTCCACCCGGCCACGCGCTTCGGCATGGAGGGAGAGATCGGCGGCCTGGGCGGCGGACGCCGCGCGGACGTCGTGCTGCTCAACGACGCGCTCGAAGTGCAGAACACCTGGTATGGTGGCGAACTCGTGGTCGAAAACAGAAAGATCACGCCGGTGCTCGATCAGGCACTCTCCAACCGCTACCGCTATCCCGCCCAGGCGTACCGCACGGTCCATGTCTCCGAGCGGCCGAAGCTGATCCCGGAACTGCCCACGTCGGCCGTTGAGGCTAATGTGATCCGCGTCGCGTTGCCGGGCATCGTGCTCTTCCATGACAAGGTGCAGCTCGAGCCCGAGACGGATTGGGATACGCTGCTCGCCAAGAACGAGCTCACCTTCGTGTCCGTCATCGAACGCCACGGCCGCACGAACGGGGGCGGCATCGCCCATGGTCTTCTCAAGGATTTCGGTCTGAAGAGCGGTGCTGTTGCAAGCAGCGTCGGGCACGATTCCCACAATCTGATCGTGGCTGGGACGAATGAGGACGATATGCAGGTGGCCCTCGATGCCATCATCAAGGCGCAAGGCGGTGTCTGCCTGGTGGATCAGGGCAAGGTCATCGCCATGGTGCCGCTTCCGATCGCGGGGCTTCTCTCCGACAAGCGAGTGACGGAAGTCGCCGAGGAAACCCGCGCCCTGAAGGCTGCGTGGGAAAAGGCAGGCTGCAGGATTCCCTATATGGGCTTCAATCTCATCCCGCTTTCCGTCATTCCCGAGATCCGCATCACCGACAAGGGCTTGGTGCTCGTGCCGGAGATGGAGCTGGTGCCGCTCTACGAGGAGTGAGCGTTCAGCGCGGAGCGGTAACCTCGAACAGGGCCACCGCTTCGCGCATCGCGGACGCGAAGGCCGGATGATCGTAAAGATTGTTGTGGCCTGCATCCGTAATCGTTCGATCGAGAATAAGATTGGGGATGGCGCGCCGCAGGGGATCGCTGCGGCGCGCCGGGACGATGGTGTCACGGCCGGCGACAATGATTGCGGTGGGCGTCTGCTTTTCCTTCACCAGATCGATGACAGGCATCTGATGGCGCAGAACCAGTCCTGTCGGCGCCCAGGAGAAATGTTCTTTCGCCAATGCTCTCAAGGAATCGAACGGGGTGACGAGGATCAGTCCGGTCACAGGACGGTGGTGCGCCAGAAAGGATGCAACGCCGCTGCCGATGCTGAAGCCTATTGCAATAACGGGGCGCGGCCGCTCCTGTTGGAGATGGCCGAAGATCGTCAAAGCATCGTCGAACAGAGCCTTCGCGCTCGGCTCGCCGCTACTCGGTGGATAGCCCCGGTAATGGAAGGCGATTACCTCATGGTCGGGAAAGAGGCCATGAAGATAAAGCGCCATGGAATCCGCATTCCAGGCGTTGCCGCCGAAGCCGAGCAGGGAGGGCCTCCGATCTGATGGAGCTCCCAGCCGAACTCCGATCAAGCGGTGGCCGTCGGGTGTCGTCGTCTCGAGCCGTTCGGCTGATGGCGGCAGCAATGGTCGGTTTGCAGCCGCCATCTGCACAGGAAAAAGCATCTTCGTTTGAAGCAGCGCCGCAATCAGCACCAAGCCTGCGTAAAGAAGCGCGATCCCGAGGATCAGGTAGAAGAGCCACATTGGTGCCGACCAGGATTTTCGAGCCACGAGCGGTTCAAGTCTCCGCAGCCTTGTGGGCGGGCTCCAGGGTGAGATCGTCTGCGCGGAGCAGAAGATCGCTCAAGTCCTTCTGGAACTGCTCGAACGCGAAGCCCAGAGCGAAGACCTGTCCGAAGGTTTTCCCTGGCAGATCACGCGTGAGAGCCTCTGACCTAAGCGCTTCCGCCTCGCTGCTGAAGGCATTCAGGGCTTCCTGAAAGGCATGGGGCTCGGGCGGGGCCTTGCGATGCTGAAGTGCCTGCGCGAGATCGAGGAGCAGAGCGCGAGTCGCCTCATGCAGGGCGATGAGAGAAGGGCCGAGCCTCTCCCGAATCGGAACCGGCAGGGGCGTGGAGGCCGCGCGGCCGATCATCACCAGATCATGACGCACCCGATAGAGCGTACGGATGAGCGGCTCCGGATCGGGGGCTTCCGTCAGGTGGCTTTGTCTTTCCCGCGCGGCCTCTTCGGCGGCCGCCTCCGCCTTCTTCAAGGCGGAACGGATCTGGGGGTGGAGCTTCTGAAGGGGCGCGCGTCCTTGTGGGGTGGCCGCCAGCTCCTCGATGAAAACGGAGAACAGCTCGGCGTTCAGGGACACGACCTTGGCCGCAGCGTCGGTCATCAGGGTATGCGCTCGTGCCGGCAGGATAAGGAGGGAGACCGCCACACCGACAATATTGCCGAGTGTGATCTCCAGCACCCGATCGAGCGCGGAGGCAAGGGGGCCTATGGCCTGCCCGGTGGGCGGCAGAAGCATGATGAGCGAGGTGATAGGTGCGACCCGAAACGCAGGGTTCACCGCTGCCAGAAGCGCTAATGGAAACAACGCCAGGGCGATGGCCATTCCCAAGCTCAGAGGGGTAGTATGGGGCACGAGGGCAGCGATCAGGCCGCCATAAATCGCCCCGGCGAGGGTGCCGCTGAACCGTTCGACAGCAGCCTTGAGCGACCCGCCGACGCTTGCCTGCGTGACGACGACGGCCGTAATCACGGCCCAGTAGCCCTGCGGCAGATCGAAAATCTTCGTGACGGCATAGGCGCAGATGCCCGCGATGGTGACCCGCAGCGCCAGCTTCAATTCCGCGGGACGCGCTCCGATGCGGTTGCGTATCCGTTCGATCCACCCAGACGATGCCATGCGATTCTCCGGCCGCAGAGCATAGAGGGCGGTTCACGGGCCCCGCTACGGGAAAGACGACCTGCTTCGTCGTGCCCTATTCGCGCGGCAGCACGACCAGACCCGAACCGCAATCCTCGCAGATACCCAGAACGGGGGATGCGATCATCTGTGTTGTCCGGCATTCGGGGCAGCCTTTCAGCGCCATATGAAGCGACCCGTGCATCTGCCGTGCACTTTCGCGGAACGCCTCGCTCACTTGGACAGCTTGTTCGAACATGGGCGCCTCCCTCGAGAGCCCCGATGCTGCGCCTCTCGCACGCCTTGGTCAACCGAGCAGTCCCAATCTCTAGACAGGCTCCCGGTGGCCGGTCGGCAGCATCGTTTCCATGCGGGTGACGAGGCTGGCCGTGACGGAGAAGAGGCCGAAGAGAACATGCGGCCAAAAGACCTGATCGGAGAAGCCGAACAGGAACGCGGAGGCAGCGAGCGCGCCCCCGCCGATCCCATCGAGAATGAGGTGGAGGGACACCGGCAGAATTTTGAGAACGCCGAACTCATAGGCGGTGAGTGCGGAGTACAGGATCGCACCTAAACCGAAGGTCACGGCTGTCCATTTCGCTGCCGGCACATCGGCAAAGCCGAAGAGCCACGGGGCCGCGAGGAGCGCCAGACCCCAGAGATAGTCGATCACACCATGTACACTGGTGGGTATGAAACGCATGCCGACATCCCCTTGCTCCATCGCGTTCGCACCAACGTTGTTCTGATACGGGCTGTTCCTTGCCCTGTTCGAGGCAGCTTGTGCGGAGACGGGCGTGCTCTAGTTCGCAAGGAGCGAAAGGCAGAGCGGCGGATGAGCAGGATTCGGTGGCAGCAGGACCAGGTGGCCGGTGTGCCGCTCAACCGCCATGTCGGTTTCGTCGGCCCCATCGAGGTGGGAAGCGTGGCTTACGACGGTAGCAACAGATTCTGGATCTGGTCGACGCCCCTGCAGGAGGATGCCTGGGGTTATGGGCCGACGGAACAGGCAGCCAAAACAGCCCTGGAGCTGTGGCTGGTATCTTGGCTCGAAAACTTCAGCTCCTTCATTCGAGCAGACGGGGACCCACCGTCGGCGTGACCGCTGAGGGGACTTGGCCTTCAGATCCGGGTGCTCCGGCCGCGACCCAGGAAGTAGAAGAGCAGGACGGCCACCACCGCGATCAAGGCAATGATCCAGAGCCAGTTCATTCCACCGTCTGCGGCGTCGGTCGTGGTTCCTGCTGGCGGGGCTGTCGCGCCTCCAGGTGTGCCCCCTGGGGTTGTTTGGGCTACGGCGATGGCACTCCACGCCATCAGCACCATCGTCAGTGCGGATACTCTGAATGTCTCCAGCATCTGATCTCTCCTCGGCCCGCTTTCGGGCTAGTGAATCAACGTCTGCCAGGGACGCGACGTTCCTCACACGGATCATCCGGAACAAGGCCGCTTGCGCCAAGTTGTGCCGGCACGGTTTCCATCCCTGATGGAGGAGCACGAGTGCCTTCGATACAACAGCAATCCCCTCTGATCGTGCTCGTGGACGAGGAGCCGACCATCCGCCAAGCCGTTGCCGACCACCTGCGGGGGGCTTCCTTCGAGGTTGTGGAGGCCGCAGACTCGGACGAGGCCGTGGCATTCCTCGAAAAAAGCTCGGCCGTGCAGGGCCTCGTGGTCGATGCTCATGTTCCCGGAAAGATGGACGGGGTCGAACTGGCGGAGAGGGCGCGCATTCACTGGCCGGACGTGGCGGTGGTGCTGATGTCGGGTCATTCGGATGCGACATCGGGCCCTGTACCGGAAGGCGGTGAGTTCATCGCCAAGCCCTACCTGACGACTCATCTCGTTTCGACTTTGAACCGGCTGCTCGGGAGAGACTCATGACCCACGTGGTTCTCCTGGGCGACAGCATCTTCGACAATGGCGCCTATGTGCGTCGTGGCGAGCCTGACGTGGTGGCGCAGGTCCGTGCCAAGCTCCCCTCAGGCTCGAAGGCGACTCTCTGCGCGGTCGATGGAGCCGTCACGACGGGAGTCGCACATCAGGTGCCGCGAACGCCCGCCGACGCCAGCCATCTTGTCGTGAGCGTCGGCGGCAACGATGCCCTGCGCAACAGCGGAATCCTGCGCGAACAGGCTCGTTCGGTGGCGGAGGTGATGACGAGATTCGCGGACGTGCGGGACGAATTCGCCCGCAACTATCGCGCCATGCTGGATGCGATCCTGGAGCGGCGGCTCCCGACGGCGCTCTGCACGATCTACGACGCGCGCTTCCCTGAGCCACAGGAGCAGCGTCTCGTCGTGACGGCCCTGTCGATTTTCAACGATGTCATTACCCGCGAGGCTTTCACCCGCAGGCTCCACCTCATCGACCTTCGCCTGATCTGCGACGAGCCCGACGACTACGCAAATCCTATCGAGCCCTCCGCCAAGGGAGGCGACAAGATCGCTGGCGTGATTGCACAGGTCGTGGCCGGAAACACGATCTTTCCGCGCTCTCAGGTCTATGCTCGTTGAGTAGCCGGCGCGCCACGGGAAAGCCCGAGCACCCGCCGGACGCCGACGCCCGGAACTCCGCGCCGGCCTGCCTGTTCTTTCCGTCCGCGTCGGAGAACGATGTCTACGCTGAGGGCAAAAGATGGAAAAACCCGATACTCAGGACCGGCGGATCGAAGATCTCGTCGTCTTCCTCGATCCTGTTGCCTTCGAGCACGGACAGGATCTTGCCCTGGCCAAGCGGCGCAAGGCGGTGTGGCGCGAGGCAACCAGCCGGATCACTTGCTCCCAGACTTCAACCTAGTGGTTGGCTATGCGAACCTTCCCGTCCAGAAACCGCAAGAAATTCTGACAATCTGTTCAGAAACCCTTGAATTCTCTAAAGAAAGAAGCGCGTTCATCGGCCAAGCTGCGAACCAAAGCTCAGGCTTCCGAATTATTTTGTTATTGAAGGGTATTTGCCACTTCTCATGAGGTTGGTCATGAAAAAGCTAGCGTTACTGGCAGGTGTGGCTGCGATCACCGTTGCGAGCATCGGCTCTGCTGAAGCCCAGCGATGGCGCGGCGGCGGTTGGCACGGTGGTGGTTGGCACGGCGGTGGTTGGCGTGGCGGTGGTTGGCGTGGCGGTGGTTGGCGTGGCGGCTACTATCCCACCTACTACCGCCGTGGCGGCTGGGGCGGGGGCGGTGCGCTTGCCGCCGGCCTGATCGGTGGCGCCGTTCTGGGTGGTCTGATCACCGCCGCAGCTACTCCTGCCTATGGCTACGGTTACCCATATGGCGGCTATCCAGCCTACGGGTACCGGTACGGCTACGGCTATCCGGCAGCCTATAATTACCCGGCCGATGGATACGGCTACCCGTCCTACGGCTACTACTCGGCTCCCGTCACCCGGGTCGTCTACCGGCCTGCCCCTGTTTATCGGACCCGTGTGGTCTATCGCGAGCCGGTCTATAGGACACGGGTTGTCTATCGCCAGCCTCGTACCGTAACGCGTGTCGTTTATCGGGACCGTGGTCGCGTGGTGCGAGCCGTTCGTCGCGACGTGGTGACAACCGGCTCGGTCGGTCGACGAAACGTCAGGCATATCCGTCGGATCGAAGGCGTGTACCGCTGAAACATCGAAGGCGGCCCCGGCTGGGCGGCTCTACCCTGGAACAGACGGAAAACCGCCCAAAGAGGGCGGTTTTCATTTGATGGACCTGCATTGCCCCGATGCGCTCCCTCCTGACCAGGCTTGGTTGTGGGCGGGAGATTCGGAGGGAGGCGAGTGACCGTAGGGTACACTTCCCACTGACATCCAAATGTGATCTTCTCCTTCGATAAGAGACGCGGAAAAGCGCGTTCGGGAGGATACTTAGACGTGGACAGTTCTGTCTTGGCCGCGATCGATGTCGATCACCTTCAGGTCAGTTATGGCAGTCAGCGGGTGCTCCATGGGGTCAGCCTTTCAGTTGCGCCTGGCGAGTTCATAGCCATTCTGGGCTCCTCCGGCTGCGGGAAGACCACATTATTGCGGACCATTGCCGGATTTCAGAAGGCTGCCGGCGGAGCGATCCGCCTGTCCGGCCGGGATGTGGTGAACATGCCGCCAGAGAAGCGCGGCATGGCCATGATGTTCCAGTCCTATGCTCTCTGGCCGCACATGACCGTCCTCGGCAACGTGGGCTATGGCCTCCGCTTGCGCGGGCTCCCCAAAGAGGAGATCCGGGCCCGCGTCGCCAGCGTGCTGAAGATGCTGAACCTGTCCGGCCTCGAAGACCGGAAGGTGACGGATCTGTCGGGAGGCCAGCGCCAGCGCGTGGCCCTGGGGCGGGCCTTGGCCATCGAGCCCGGAATCCTGCTTCTCGACGAGCCCCTGTCCAATCTGGACGCCAAGGTGCGCATCCAGCTTCGATCGGAAATCAAGTCTCTTCAGAACCGTCTCGGCTTCACGGCGATCCATGTCACGCATGATCGGGAGGAGGCCATGACCATGGCCGACCGGATCGTCGTGATGGATGCCGGACGGATTGCGCAGGTCGGGTCTCCGAAGGAGGTTTACGACCGCCCGAACTCGCCCTTCGTGGCCAGCTTCATGGGGGCGGAGAACACCCTCGACCTGGATGTCCGCCCCTCGGGGGCCGGTGTCGAGGTCAGGGTTGACGACAGCACGGCGACGGCCCTCGGCGCAGACGTGCCCGTCGGGCACGTAACCGCCTACTTTCGCGACGATATCGCTTCGCTCGTCGATCCGCATGCACGGATCGACGGCTCGATCGTCCTACCGGGAAAAATCACGCAGAGAACGTATCCCGGAGGACACTACAGGTACGTGGCCGCCATCGGCGACCGTCACTTCACTGTGACGGACGATCGCTATCACGAGCTCGACCGCCCGGTTGGCCTGCGCCTGCCGCTGGCGTCGTTGCACCTGTTTCCCAAAACCCAGACAACGGGAGGACACCATGCATAAAAGCTTACTGGCTGCGGGACTCGCAGCCCTTCTGATGAGCAGTGCGGCGAGTGCGCAGACGCTCAACGTCGCGACTGCCGGCGACCAGAACATGGTCGATTACATCAAGGATTATCTCGGGCCACTCTTCGAGAAGAGCCATCCGGGTGTGAAGGTCGTGGCCGTCGGCACCGGGCCGGGAGACGGCGGATCGCAGAAGATCTTCGAGAAGCTCGATGCGCAGAAGAAGGCCGGCGCCAACGCGGATTTCGACGTGGTGGTCATTCACCAGAAGGCCGCAGGCACGATGGTGAAGGACGAGCTGCTCAAGAAGTATCGCGACTCACTTCCGACCGGAAAGCTGGTGACCCGAGACACGGCCACGAACTCGCTCGGCACGGATGTCTCCGGCTACGTCATGCCCATGTTCCATTCGCAGACGGCGATCGCCTACAATCCGGATCTGATCAAGAATCCGCCCAACAATTACGCCGAGCTGCGCGACTGGGTGAAGAAGAACCCGAAGCAATTCGGCTATAACGGCATCAAGGGCGGTATGTCCGGCGTCGCTTTCGTTACCGGGTGGATTTCCGCCTTCGGCGGCGATGCGGCAAAGCTCGAAAAGGGTCCTTACGATGCCGCCACGAAGGCGACCTGGGACAAGGCGATGGCCGATCTGAAGGAATTCAACCAGAACGTGGTCATCACCCCCGGCAATGCGGGCACGCTTGACATGCTCAACCGCGGCGAGATCGCCATGGGCCCGGTCTGGGTGGACATGTTCTATACCTGGAAGGCCGACGGAAAGCTTCCGCCGAATATGCGCCTGAAGCTCGTTTCGCCCGGCATGCCCGGCCAGCCGATGTACTACGCCATTCCATCAAGGACGGCGCAGGATAAGCTCGCCGCCGAGTTTATCGCCCTTGCGACGAGCCCGGACGTGCAGGCGGAAGGCATCGTGAAACGCTTCAACTGGTATCCGGGCATCGATGCCAAGAACCTGGAAGGCAAGCTCGATCAGGCCGCCTGGAACCAGCTCTTCGCAGACATCCCGCCGGATACGCTCGCGGCGAACGGCAAGCCGTTCCCGATCGGCCCTTACTTCAACGACATTCTCGAGACTTACGAGAGGAAGGTGGCCAACTAGGTCATCCGTCAGAATGCGGGCGGCCTGCAACAGAGGCCGCCCGCGCCTCATGAACCCGATGCGCTTCCTTCGGGAACGGGACAGTTCCAGACCATGGCGAGACCTTCCTTCTTTGGCCTTCTGCTCATCGCACCGGCGCTCGCGATGATCTGCGCGCTGTTTCTCTATCCCCTCGGCTTCTCGCTGGCCGCAGCATTCACGGAGCCGGGAGGGGGCCTGTCGCTCATGCACTTCCGGAAGGCCTTCGATCTCTACTCCACCGACATTCTCTTCACGCTCTTCATCGTCGTCGTTTCGACGCTTCTGACGGGCCTGTTCTCGATCGCGATAGCGGGGATTCTCACGCTCGGCGAGACGCCCTGGCTGGTTGCAGCGCTGCGGGCGCTCTATCGCTGGCCGCTTTTCATCCCCTTCATCGTCGCGGCTCAGTGCATGAGGACCTTCCTGGCCAAGAACGGCCTGATGAACAACTCTCTCGTGGCGCTCGGTGTGATGGAACCGCTCCAGGCCACGAGTTTCCTCGACTGGCGCGGCATCATCATCACGTTCGTGTGGAAGCAGGTGCCTTTCGTAACGCTCATGCTTGCTGGAGCGATGGCCTCCATCGACCGCGCAACCATCGAGGCGGGGCGCAATCTTGGTGCTTCGCGGATCCGGGTTCTGATCGAGCTCGTCCTGCCGCAGGTGGTGCAGACGCTCCTCGTCGGCCTCGTCCTTTCCTTCGTCACCATGCTGTCCGTGCTGTCGGTGCCGATGATGGTTGCGGGCTCGCAACCCACCATGCTCACCGTGGACATGGCATTCCGCATCAACTCCTATGGCGATTACGCCACCGCTAACGCGCTCGGCGTCATCTCGTATGCCATCGCAGGAGCCGTCGCGTGGATCTATCTTCGCCACAGCGTCAAGCGTGAGGTGCAGGCATGAGCGGGCGGCTCCACGTCTCACCTGCGAATGCGGAACCGCTTGCCGTTTCCCGCGACCCTCGAGCCACGTCGCACGAGCCGGCATCATCGGCGGCCGGCGCAAGGGTCTGGGTCCTGGGCTCCACGGTCCTCAAGATCCTGGGCCTTGCAGTCTTCGCCTTCCTGCTGTTCGGGCCTCTGGCCAATCTCGCCCTGTGGTCGGTCGCGGAGCGGTGGTACACTCCGTTCAAGCTCCCTGTGTCCTACGGCATGCGCTACTGGGAAGTCGTCTTCCGTCCCACGGGCGACGCCATGTCGTCACTTATGACGAGCGTGGGAATCGCCTGCCTGACGGTGATGGTAGCGCTCGCCGTTTCGGTTCCGGCAGGCTATGCCTTGGCTCGTCTCAAGCTGCCTTGGCGCACGGCTCTGATGATTCTGTTCCTGCTGCCGCAGGCTTTCCCGTCTGTCGCGATCTACATCAACGTGGCCCGCGTCTTCTATAGCATCGGGCTCACCGGAACGATCACCGGCGTCGTGCTCGTTCACGCGGCCCACGGCCTCGTCTATTCGGTCTGGATCGCCGCCGCCGCCTTCGCGGCCGTCGACAGGGATCTCGAACTCGCCGCGCGCAATATCGGAGCCTCGCCGCTGCGGACCTTCTTCACCGTGACATTGCCGCTCGCCGCACCGGGCGTCATGGCGAGCGCCATTTTCGTTTTTCTGGAATCGCTCGACGAGTTCACCGGCACCTTCTTCGTCGGCGTGCCCCAGATTACGACGCTCCCGCTCCTGCTCTACAATGCAAGCATGGGCGGCAATTACCAGATCGCCTCCATCACGGCTCTCATCCTGCTCGTTCCGTCTGTCGTGTTCATGTTCGTCATCGAACGCTTCCTCAAAGCCGATGTGCTGAGTAAGGTCGGCCAGTAAGGCTTTCGGAACCACATGCTCAGAATCATAACCTGGAACATTCAATGGGGCTTGGGCATCGACGGGACCGTCGATCTCCGGCGAATCGTGGACGAGGCGCACGCCTTCGCGGAGTTCGATGTGCTCTGCCTTCAGGAGGTTTCGGACAATTTCACCGATCTCAAGGGCAGCCGGGGACTGAACCAGTTCGCTGAGCTGGCGCGGCTCCTGCCGGGTTACACCGCAGTCGAAGGTGTCGCGCTCGATGTTCCGGACGGGGCAGGGGGGCGCCGCCGCTTCGGCAACATGATCCTGTCTCGCCTGCCGGTGGCGCAGGTGCTGCGATACACCCTGCCTTGGGAGGCCGCTTCCACCCGCAACATGCCGCGTCTTATGCTCGAGGCGGTCGTCGAAACACCTTCGGGGCCTGTTCGGGTCATGACCACGCATTTGGAGTACTCGGCCGGCAGGCTGAGGAAGGCGCAGGTCGAAGGAATCCGCGAAGCCCATCGCACCGCCTGTGAGCGCGTCGTCACGCCTCGCGAGGACGGTCCCGGCACCTATGCCCTGTTCCCCACCTCCCCATCGGCGATCCTGACCGGCGACTTCAACATGCGCCCGGATGATCCGGTGAAGCGGCGGATCTCGGAGCCTTTCAGCCGTCAGGTGCCTGCTCTTCTTGACGCTTGGCAGGTCGCCCACGGAGGCAGTCCGCACCCGACCTCGTTCTGCCTCTTCGAGCAGTCGAATGGACCTCCGCATTGCTGTGACTTCATGTTCGTGACTGAGGATCTGGCGTCTAAGGTCGGCAGGATCGATTACAACCAAGCGACACAGGCGTCAGACCACCAGCCTGTGCTTCTGGAGCTTGATCTGTGAGGTTCCGGCACAAGTAAGGTTTTACACCTGGTTGTTGCAGAGGCGAGGTCGTGTGAGGCGACGTTCCTCGCCCTCTCTAATTATGAACAAACTTGGTCAGGCCAGGCCCCAGCTGCCACGGCCGGTGCGTTGCATGCGATCGGAGCGAGCTTTGATCCGAATGTGTTGCCCAGCACATCCGCAGTGTGAACTTCGCCGTACCCTGGCAAACTCTGATCGGGGGCATTGATTAGCTTCGTCTACCCCTCGACGTATAAAAAGGGGGCTTATCGTGACCCAAGGCAAATCATCGACCAAGTCGAGCAGGCTGACGGCGGCAGAGTGGGCCATCGTTGCCAGTTCCTTCGCGTTCATCACGCTCTGGCTCGGGATCTCGTTTACCTGACCCGCAGCTCCGAGGAGCTAGGGACTAGATGGGAGACTGCCCTTGCTGCCGGAATTGGCTCCAGAGGGGGCCAGTTTCTCCAGAAAAGCGGCGTTTACGCGTTGGCCCAAACGAAAAAACCGCCTCGATAATGAGGCGGTTTTCGTAATAAGTCCAAAAGCTTAGATGTAAGTGGATTACTTAATCTTGGCTTCCTTGAACTCGACGTGCTTCTTCACGACCGGATCGTACTTCTTCAGCGCGAGCTTCTCGGTCATCGTGCGCGAGTTCTTCTTCGTCACGTAGAAAAAGCCCGTGTCGGCGGTGGAGACGAGCTTCACTTTGATCGTTGCGGCTTTGGCCATGGTCGGGACCTCTTGTTCGGTTCGGCGGTTCGGTTCGCCCCACGGCATGGCCGAAACGCAAAGGCCGGGCGAACCCGGCCGGAAAATCGTGGCATTCCCATGCCCGATTATCGCAGATCAGTCAAGGGCGAAGGGCGGGATTGGAGGAAATCCTGCTGGCTCGGCATTCCAGGGCCACCGAGCAGAACCCGGTACAACGGACAGAAAGTGGCGCTTGAAACTCCGCTGTCATCCGCGCTCAGGTGGAGAGCCATGAAACAACTGACTGTGCCGAATGGCTAAGATCGTGGTTCCGGATCCTGACCTTCGCTGATAGGACAGTGCTCTGCTTATCCCGCGATTCCCGATCGGCTGACGCCGTCCAAGATGACGATAGGTCGGCTACAGCAGCTCCCGCACGAAACGGCCGCGCTGCTGATGGAAAAATGGAACCGGCAGCTGGTGACCGAATCCCGCTGCGATCCTGGCCTCCAGCTCGTCCAGGACAACGGTCGTAATCGGAGGCAGGTCCAGCGCCTTGGCCTGGGCGATGGTGACCCACGCCAGCTCCACGAGTTCCGCCTCCGGCCCGATGACTCCCAAGATCTCATCGGCGATGGCCGTGCGGTCAGCGGCAAAGAATCGAGTGTCGAAGCGCCTGACGCGCTTGGGCGGCGTGATAGCCCGGCCGATGAAATGCAGCGCCTCCAGATCGGGAAAGATCCCCCGTTCCTGAAAAGCCGTCCATACGGTGCCCGCGGGCACGCTCTCCGGCCCGCCATAATCTTTGCTCCCGAGCAGCAGCCCGGTTTCCTCGAAGGTCTCACGGATGGCGGCAAGTGCCAGCGCCCGGCTGCGCTGGGTCGAAGGACGGGTGACGCGCGCCATCAATGCCTGCTCGGCGCGAGGGTGAAGGGCACCCGTGACCGTCATGGACCGGTCGCCTGCCTCGATCCGCCCGCCGGGAAAGACGAATTTGCCCGGCATGAATTTTAGGCCCGCATGGCGCTTGCCCATGAGAACCTTCGGGCTCTTGCCCTTGCGGTCGATGAGGATGAGGGTCGCGGCGTCGACGGGGCGGAGAGTGGGGAGCTTGAGGTTGGTCTCAGTGGAAACGAGGCGGTCCATCTTCGCCAGGGTCTCGGTGTCCGTCACGGGCGTTGTCCTCGTCGGCGTTCTTCTTGGTTCGGGCCGCCCCGAAGCCGTGCATTCCTAGCGCGTATTGCAGTCCCACGACAGCGCCTTTCACCGGCTGAAGGAGGGTCAGGCACAGGATCAGCGTCAGGGCCGGCCACGTCGCGAGATGGATCCACATGGGCATCTCGAGCCTGGTCTCGGTCATGAGGATCCCGTAGCCGATCAGGTGGCCGACGATGAAAATCACGATATAGGGGGGCAGGTCGTCGGCCCGGTGATGGTGAAATTCCGTCCCGCAGACCTCGCAATGGTCCGCAACCTTGAGAAAGCGACCGAAGAGGCGGCCTTTGTCGCAAGCCGGGCAATGGCCCAGGAAGCCGCGTCTCATGGCCGGTATGGCATTTACGTCTCCCGTTGCCGGCGATGCGGTCTCGATCGTCAAAGACATCCGTCAATCCTTAAAATGTCAGGCACGCCCACGCCGCTTGACCTTCACGCGGGTCGGAGAGCGGCCCTTCGGCGTGGGCGCCTTGCCTGCTTTGAAGCCCTGCGGCGGACGCCGCCCGCCCTTCTTGGCGCCTCCCGTCCTGCCGGTGAAGCGGCCCTTGGTGAGAATCTCGAAGCGCAGTGCACCGGCGACGGGCGCAGCCTCGACAAGCTTCACCTCTACCTTGTCGCCGAGGCGATACGTTTCACCCGTATCGTCGCCGCGCATCGAGTGGGTTCTCTCGTCGTAGCGGTAGTAATCGTCGCCGATGGTGGCCGCCGGAACGAAGCCGTCCGCGCCGGTCTCGTTCAGCTTGATGAAGAGCCCCGCCTTCGAGACGCCCGAGATCTGTCCGTTGAATGTGGCCCCGATCCGGTCCGCAAGGAAGTGCGCGATCAGGCGGTCGATTGTCTCACGCTCGGCCGCCATGGCGCGGCGCTCGGCGCCCGAGATCTTGGCGCTGATCTCGATCAGCTGCGCGCGGGTGGTGTCCGGCGGCAGGCCGTCCTTGCCGAGCTTGAGGGCGGTTGTCAGAGCGCGATGGACGATGAGGTCCGCGTAGCGGCGGATCGGTGAGGTGAAGTGGGCGTAGCGGCGGAGGTTCAGACCGAAATGGCCGTAATTCTCCGCCGAGTACTCGGCCTGCGACTGCGAACGCAGCACCACCTCGTTGATGAAGAGCTGATGCTCCGTATCCTCGACGCTGCGCAGGATGCGGTTGAACAGTTCCGGCTTCAGCGCTCCCTGGGTAGGAAGCTTGAGGCCGATGGACGCCAGCACCTCGCTCAAAGCCCGCATCTTCTCGAGCGACGGCTCGTCGTGGACCCGGTAGATCAGGTCGGACTCGGCCTTTTCCAGGCTCTCGGCGGCCGCCACATTGGCGAGGATCATGAACTCCTCGATGAGCTTGTGCGCCTCGAGCCGTTCGGGCACGAAGATCCTGTCCACGGTGCCGTCGGGATTGAGCACGATCTTGCGCTCCGGCAGATCGAGGAACAGCGGCTCACGGACGTCGCGCGCCTTTTTCACCAATTCGTAAGCGGCCCATAGGGGCTTCAGGATCGTGTCGAGGATCGGCCCCGTTACGTCATCCGGCCTGCCATCGATGGCGGCCTGGGCCTGACCATAGGAGAGCTTCTCCGCCGAGCGCATCATGATCCGGTGGAAGCTGTGGCGGATTTTCCTCCCGTCCGGGCCGATCACCATGCGCACGGCAAGCGCAGGGCGGTCTTCGCGCGGCCTCAACGAGCACAGATCGTTGGAGATCCGCTCCGGCAGCATGGGGACCACTCGATCAGGGAAATAGACGGAATTGCCTCGCTCCTGCGCCTCGAGGTCCATGGCCGAACCAGGCCGGACATAGGCCGCGACATCGGCAATCGCCACAGTGAGGATGGTGCCACCCGCATTGTTCGGGTCGTCGTCCGGAACCGCATGGACGGCGTCGTCGTGATCCTTGGCATCCGGCGGGTCGATGGTGACGAGGGGCAGATCGCGCCAATCCTCACGGCCGTCGAGCGATACGGGGCGTGCCTTCTCGGCCTCCTCGAGGACGGCTTTGGGAAATTCATTGGGGATGTTGTGGGCGTAGATCGCGATCAGGCTCACGGCTTTTTCCGATTTGATCGTCCCCAGCCGCTCCTTCACCTTGGCCGTGGGCAGGCCGAAGCGGCCGTGCTTCACGACCGACACGGAGACAAGGTCGCCGTCCCGGGCTTCGCTCTCGTCGCCAGACCTGATCTGCAGTTCCTGATCGCGTGCCTTCTTGTCCACTGGCACGAGCCTTCCGCCGCCCTCGGGCAGGGCCCGGAAGAGGCCGAGCACCTGCGCCTGCTTCTTGGCGATGATCTTGGTCACTCGGCCGGAATAGCGATGGATGTCGCCGGGCTTGAGCGGCTCGACCCGCAGCAGTGCCCGGTCGCCCACGCCCGCCACGGGCATGCCGGGTCGCGGCTTGCGCGGCGAAACGACGATTATCGTCGGGATGGAGCCGTGCTCCTCCTCGTCCCACTCGGTTGGAACAGCGATCAGTTCGCCGTCCCGGTCCCGCTTGGTAATGTCGGCCAGCACCACCGGGGGCAACTGGCCCGCCTTATGAACCGTCTTCCCCCTCCGGTCGACGATGCCGTCAATCTCCAGGTCCTTGAGGATCTGCTTCAGCCAGATGCGATCACTGCCCTTGATCCCGAAGCGCTGCGCGATCTCCCGCTTGCCGACCTTGCCCTGGGCATCGGCAATGAAGGAGACGACCTCCTCCCGGCTGGGAAGGGCGTTGGACTGATCGGTGTTCGAACGTTTGGGCAAGGGAAAAGCTCGTTGGGTTTACAGGATCTTCTCGCATGCAAGCGTGGCTGCGGCTAGTCCGAGCCGTCCGGCATCCATAATGACGCTCGGACAGGACAAGAGATCCGGCAGGCAAGGGGCATTTGGCCAAAAAATAAGGCCCCGATAACGGAGCCTTTGAGGTACCGGCCCGTGGGGGCAGAATGAGCCGGTGAGTTCATAAAACGTGCCGGCTCGAGGTTGGTTCCAAGGGTTCCGCAAATTTTTGAAAATTTTTCAGGTGGCGACTTTGAGCATGTTCTCCGGATGGTCAGGACAGGCTCGGCCATCTTGGTTGGTAAGGCACTTCGCCTCTCCTCTCGGGGTCACCGGCATAGAGCGCTGGTAATAACGGGAGTGAGACAGATTGCTTCTCCGTGCCCTGGTTTAGATGTCCAGATCCGCCTCGTTGGCGAAGGCCGCGCGTTCCTGGATGAATGCGAAGCGTGCTTCGGGCTTGTTGCCCATCAGGCGCTCGACCGTATCGCTGGCTTCCGGCTTGTCGTCGGCTTCCACGACCACCTTCAGGAGCAGGCGCTTCTTCGGGTCCATCGTGGTTTCCT
The DNA here is from genome assembly GCF_018383585.1 of Microvirga sp. 3-52. Lineage (GTDB taxonomy): Bacteria > Pseudomonadota > Alphaproteobacteria > Rhizobiales > Beijerinckiaceae > Microvirga. The sequence continues at coordinate 155,847 of NZ_JAHAMK010000002.1, read as the reverse complement.
TCAACTGAGCCGGGAGCATCTCGCCGAGGCCCTTGAACCGGCCGATCTCGACCTTCCCGTTGCCCTTGAATACCGTCTTCATCAGCTTTTCCCGATCGGCATCGTCACGGGCATAGGCCGATTTCGAGCCCTGGGTCAGCCGGTAGAGGGGTGGGACCGCAAGGTACAGGTGCCCGCCGTCGATGAGGCGCGGCATCTGCCGGTAGAAGAACGTGATCAGCAGCGAGGCGATGTGGGCGCCGTCCACGTCCGCGTCGGTCATGATGATGACCTTCTCGTAGCGCAGATCGGAATCCTTGTAGTGGGAGCCCGTGCCGCAGCCCAGCGCCTGGACGAGGTCGGAGAGCTGCTGGTTCTGGTGCAGCTTCTCCCTGCCGGCCGATGCCACGTTCAGGATCTTTCCACGAAGCGGAAGCACCGCCTGGGTGGCGCGGTCGCGCGCCTGCTTGGCGGAGCCGCCGGCCGAGTCGCCCTCGACGATGAAGAGCTCGGAGCCCTTGGCGCCTGCGTTGGAGCAGTCCGCCAGCTTGCCGGGCAGGCGCAGCTTGCGGGTTGCAGTCTTGCGGGCGACCTCCTTCTCCTGGCGGCGGCGCAGGCGCTCCTCCGCCCGGTCGATGACCCAGTCGAGGAGCTTGTTGGCCTGCTGCGGAGCCGCCGCGAGCCAGTGGTCGAAGGTATCGCGGATCGCGTTCTCGACGATGCGGCCGGCTTCGACCGTCGCCAGCTTGTCCTTGGTCTGCCCCTGGAACTCCGGCTCGCGGATGAAGACCGACAGCATGGACGCGCAGGTGGCCATCACGTCGTCCGTGGTCACGGCCGCCATGCGCTTCGATTGTCCCACGCGCTCGGCGTGCTCGCGCAGAGCGCGCAGGAGCGCGATTCGCAGGCCGTTCTCGTGGGTGCCACCTTCAGGCGTCGGCACCGTGTTGCAGTACGAGATGGAGAAACCATCCTCGTTGGTCATCCAGGCGACGGCCCATTCCAGCGAGCCATGGCTGCCAGGCTTGGTGATCTTGCCGGAGAAGAGCTGGTCCGTCACCAGCTCCTTCCCCTCGATGTCGTGGAGCAGGTAGTCCTTGAGGCCGTTCGGGAACTTGAAGGTCGCTTCCGCCGGAACGTTCTCGATGCCCTGTATCAGGGATGGCGCACATTTCCAGCGAATCTCGACGCCACCGAAGAGATACGCCTTGGAGCGGGCCATCTTGAACAGGCGGCGGGGCTGGAAATGGGCGTCCTTGCCGAAGATCTGGTGATCGGGCTTGAAGCGCACCTTGGTGCCGCGCCGGTTGAGCACACGGCCCACGGTCTCGATCTTGCCCTGCGGGATGCCGCGAGAAAAGATCTGCCGGTAGAGGGTCTGGCCGCGCGCCACCTCGACCTCGAGAATTTCGGAGAGGGCGTTCACCACGGAGACGCCGACGCCGTGCAGACCGCCCGAGGTCTCGTAGACCTTCGAGTCGAACTTGCCGCCCGCATGAAGCGTGGTCATGATGACTTCGAGAGCCGACTTCTTCGGGAATTTCGGGTGAGGATCGACCGGGATGCCGCGGCCGTTGTCGGTAACGGACAGCCAGCCACCTTCCTCCAGCTCCACCTCGATGAAGGTCGCGTGGCCCGCGACGGCCTCGTCCATGGAGTTGTCGATCACCTCGGCGAAGAGGTGGTGCAGGGCCTTCTCGTCCGTGCCGCCGATATACATGCCCGGCCGGCGGCGGACGGGCTCGAGCCCCTCCAGCACCTCGATGGCGGACGCGTCATAGCCGGCTTCCCCCGGCGTGCCCTGTGGGGGTGCCGGTCGGGAAACCTTGACGGCGGCATTGCGGGCCGAGGCAGGTGCAGCGCGTTTGGCCGCCGCGCCCCCGAAGAGATCGTCATTGTCTGTCATTGGGACCTTGGTCCGAGATGATGATTCGCGTTTCTTTACACTATATCCCATGCCGTTTTTATACGTGAACAAAACGGAAACGGAAAGGGCAGTTCGTTGTCCCGGAGGACAAAAGTGAAAACAGGCTAGCTTGTAAAGGTTACCAGCGAATTCCCCCGAAAGGATGTCTTTCGGCTGTCACAAGGAACTGTTTAAATTCCATTCACGTTGGAATGGTTAAGCATGAGCTTGGCGGGAGATTTGGACGTGACGCGGACGACGATGGGACCGGCACAGAAGCTTCACTTGGACCGCGCCGCGCGCAACGCCGGTGAGGCTTTCGCCTTCGACGAGCCGGATGCGACGCCCGCCGTCCACCGTTCCTACGGAACCAGCCTGATCTGGCTCGGCATGGCTGCCGTCGCCCTGCTGGGGCTCGGGCTAATCATCTAAATCTCCTTCATCGGGTTTGTTGCCGAATATGCGAATGAGCTTCCGCTCGAGGCGCGTGCCGTAGGTCAGCAGAAAGAGCGTGACGAGGGTGCCGGCGATGGTGATGAACCAAGCGCCCAGGCCTGCCGTGACGCCGAGAGCGGCTGCGATCCAGACGGTCGAGGCCGTCGTCAGCCCCTGAACCTCCGTTCCATCCTTGGCGCGCAGGATCGATCCCGCGCCGAGGAAGCCCAATCCCGTCAGAATACCTTGCACGACGCGACTGACTGCATCCTGCCCGAAGTGCAATCCCTCATAGACCGAGCCTGAGAGGATCACGATGGCGGAACCAAGGGCGACGAGGCCCAGCGTCCGCATCCCGATCGGCTTGTTGTGAATGTCTCGGTTGATCCCGATGAGCATACCGGCGAACGTTGCGCTGCAAAGGCGCAACGTCATCTCGAGCTGATCGGCATATTCCACCGATAACCAGGACAGCCACTCCCTCATCGGGATCAGCCTGCCTTGGCCGTCTTTTTGGCAGCTGCCGTCTTGGAGGGGGCCTTCTTTGCAGCTGGCTTCTTGGCCAGACCCTTCTTCGCCGCCGTCTTCGTGGCGGTCTTCTTCGCAGAAGGTGTCTTGGCCGCAGCCTTCTTGGCTGGAGCCTTGCGTCCACGGGCCGATTTCTTCGACGGACCGGCCGCGCGGCGGGCCTTGAGAAGCTCGACAGCCTCAACCAGCGTCACCGCTTCGGCCACGACAGTCCGGGGCAGGGTGGCGTTGGTCTCACCATCGGTCACATAGGGCCCGAAGCGCCCGGCCTTCACCACGATGGGCTTGCCGGATTCCGGATCCTCGCCTAGGGGGCGGCCGGGATCGGCCGCGCCGCGACGGGCGCCGCCCCCGCCGCTTTCCTTGGTGACGATCAGATCGATGGCCCGGTTGGCGCCGATCTCGAGAACATCGTCGCCGGGGCCGAGATTGGCGTAGACCTTGCCGTGCTGAACGTAAGGCCCATAGCGGCCGATGCTCACCAGGATCGGCTCGCCGGATTCCGGATGGGTTGCCACCTGACGCGGCAGCGCCAGGAGCTTCAAGGCTTTCTCCAGGTCGACCATGGCCGGAGACATGCCCTTGGGCAGGGACGAGCGCTTGGGCTTCTCGCCTTCCCCCAGCTGGACGAAGGGGCCGAAGCGGCCGTCGCGCAGCGTCACTTCAAGGCCGGTTTCAGGATCCGTGCCCAGCACCTTCACGCCCGGCGCACCGCCGTTCTCGGAGGAGCCGTCGCCTTCGCCCTCGACGCCGTTGGCGGCAAGCTGACGGGTGTACTTGCACTCGGGATAGTTGGAGCAGCCGATGAAGGCGCCGAACTTGCCCAGTTTCAGAGAGAGCTGGCCCGTGCCGCAGGTCGGGCAGGTGCGCGGATTGGAGCCGTCGCCCTTGTCCGGGAAGATGTGCGGCCCGAGCAGCTCGTTCAGGGCGTCGAGCACTTCGGTGGTGCGCAGCTCCTTCGTCCCGCCGATGGCGGCGGAAAAGTCGCGCCAGAAGTCGCGCAGCACCTGCTTCCAGTCGATCTCAGAATTGGAGATCCGGTCGAGCTGCTCCTCGAGATCCGCGGTGAAATCGTATTCCACATAGCGGCGGAAGAAGCTCTCCAGGAATGCGGTGACGATGCGCCCCTTGTCCTCGGGCACGAGCCGCTTCTTCTCGATGCGCACGTATTCGCGATCGCGCAGGGTCTGCAGCACGGCGGCGTAGGTCGAGGGACGGCCGATGCCGAGCTCCTCCATGCGCTTCACGAGCGAGGCTTCCGAATAGCGCGGCGGCGGCTCGGTGAAGTGCTGGCTCGCATTGATGCGACGGCGTTCCAACGGATCGTTGGCTTTCATCGGTGGCAGGCGGCCTTCATCCTCGTCGCCCTCGTCGTCCTTGCTCTCGTTGTAGAGGGTAAGGAAGCCGTCGAACTTGATCACCTGGCCGGTGGCGCGCAGATCGAGCCTGCGCGGGCCGACTTGGGCCGCGATGTCGGCCGTGGTGCGCTCGAGCTCGGCCGATTCCATCTGGCTGGCGATAGTGCGGGTCCAGATCAGGTCGTAGAGGCGGGCCTGCTCGGGCTCCAGGTACTTCGCCACCTGTTTCGGCAGTCGGCTCATGTCCGTCGGACGGATAGCCTCGTGGGCCTCCTGCGCGTTCTTGGCTTTGGTGGTGTACTTGCGCGGCGCACCCGGCACATAGCGGTCGCCGTATTCCTTGCCGATGACGCGGCGGGCGGCCTGCACGGCTTCGGGCGCCATGTCGACGCCGTCCGTACGCATATAAGTAATGAGACCGACCGTCTCGCCGCCGATATCCACGCCCTCATAGAGGCGCTGCGCGATGCGCATGGTCTGGGCAGGGGCCAAGCCCAACTTGCGCGAGGCCTCCTGCTGCAGAGTCGAGGTGGTGAAAGGCGGATAGGGGTGGCGCTTAGCGGGCTTGGCCTCGATGTTAGCCACGGAGAACGTCGCGAGCTCCAGATCCTTCTTGAAAGCCTCCGCATCCGTGCCGTTGCCGATGTCGAGGCGCTGGATCTTCTTGCCGTCGGCGCCGACGAGGCGCGCATCGAACACGCCGCCGTCCCTCGTGGCCAGGGTGGCGATTAGGGACCAGTATTCGCGCGGCTTGAAGGTCTCGATCTCGAGCTCGCGGTCGCAGACGAGGCGCAACGCCACCGACTGAACGCGGCCGGCCGATCGGGCCCCGGGCAGCTTGCGCCAGAGCACGGGCGAGAGGGTGAAGCCCACCAGATAGTCGAGGGCGCGGCGGGCCAGATAGGCATCGACGAGGGCCTGGTCGATCTCGCGGGGCTGGCGCAGGGCCGCCTGTACCGCGTCCTTAGTGATGGCGTTGAAGGTCACGCGCTCCACCGGCATGTCCTTGAGGACGCGCTTTTCCCGCAGAGCCTCCAGGACGTGCCAGGAAATCGCCTCGCCTTCGCGGTCCGGGTCGGTGGCGAGGATGAGCTTCTCGGCTCCCTTGAGAGCCTTGGCGATGTCGGAGACCCGCTTCGAGCCCCGGTCCTCGAGCGTCCAGATCATACGGAAATCGGCATCCGGGTCGACTGAACCATCCTTGGCGGGCAGATCGCGGATATGCCCGAAGGAGGCCAGGACCTCGTAATCCTTGCCGAGATACTTATTGATCGTCTTGGCCTTTGCAGGCGACTCGACGACGAGGACTTTCATGAACGAATTCCTAAAAGCGGGAACAGGCGGAGGCCCTGTTGCCAAGGCGGATACGGCGGTCAGCCCCTGACCGTCGCAGGGCGGGATAAGTGGTTGATGATCGCCGACAAGTCAAATCGGACTTGTACGTATGTTTCCTATATGGCCACGAAGGCCCGTTCCAGCAAGGGAATTACCGCGGGCCCAAGGTCGTTGGCACCGATCATCCGGGACGGCGCAGCAAGGCGGGTCAAGGCATAAGCCTCGGTGATTTGAGGTGGCGCGGAGCGGGCAAGGGCCGCTGTGGCGGCCAGGATGAAAAGCCGCTCCGCCACGAACCTCGCCTTCGCTTCGGGATCGGAGGATTGTAGGGCTAGAACGATGTCCCGTGCGGTATCCGAGGCTCCCGGAAGACCGGTGACATCCGCCATCAGGCGCTCCAGCACGGAGGCAGCCACCTCGGGCTCCCGGTTCTCGGCGCGGATGATGTCCAGGGCGATCACATTGCCCGAACCCTCCCAGATCGCGTTGACCGGAGCCTCCCGATAAAGGCGGGGCAGGGCGCTCTCCTCCACATAGCCGTTGCCGCCAAGGCACTCCATGGCCTCGTAGAGGAGGCGCGGAGCGGCCTTGCAGATGCCGAACTTGGCGGCCGGGGTGATGAGCCGGGCATAAGCCGCCTCGTGATCGTCGGCGCGTTCGACATCGAAGCTGTGCGCAGCCCGCAGGGCGAGAGCTGTCATGGCCTCGCCCTCGAGGACGAGGTCCGCCAGGACCATCCGCATGGCGGGCTGGTCGATGAGCTTCTTCTGGAAGACGCTGCGATGCCGGGCATGATGAAGGCCGAGTGCCAGCCCCATCCACACGAGGCCGGCCGAGGCCACTGCGCAGTCGAGGCGGGTCAGCTGCACCATCCCGATGATGGTGCGCACCCCACGTCCTTCCTCGCCGATTCTCCAGGAAAAGGCCTCCTGGAACTCGGCCTCGGACGAGGCATTCGAGCGATTGCCGAGCTTGTCCTTCAGCCGCTGCAGGCGAATGGCGTTGAGCGAGCCGTCGGGCCGGAACCGGGGTACGAGGAAACAGGTCAGCCCGCCGGGAGCCTGGGCGAGCACCAGAAAGGCATCGCACATCGGAGCCGACATGAACCATTTGTGGCCGGTGAGGACGTATTCGTCCCCGGCCCTGGCAGCGGCACGGGTAGTGTTGGCACGGACATCGGTGCCGCCCTGCTTTTCGGTCATGCCCATGCCGAGGGTGACGGCGGTCTTCTCCCAGAAGGGGATGAAGCGGGAATCGTAATCTCGAGAGCGGATCTTCGGCAGCCACTCGGCGAGTCGGGTCGCGGAAGCGGCGAGCGCCGCCACCGAGGCATGGGTCATGGTGACGGGGCAGATATGACCGCTCTCGACACCCGACGCCGTATAGAGCCGCGCCGCCCGCGCCACGTGGGAATGACCGGACCCGGGCTCATCCCAGGTCGAGGCATGGAGGCCGTCCTCCATACTGGCCCGCATGAGGACATGATAGGCGGGATGGAACTCGACCGCATCGATCCGGTAGCCTCGCGCATCGTGCGTGCGGAGCTTCGGCGGGTACTCGTTGGCGAGACGGCCGATGTCGAGCCGCTCAGCCGACCCCCAGGCCTCGCCGAAGGCAACGAGGCCTTCCGCCTCCGCGTCGACGCCGTTCGCCTTCAGCGCATCGAGCAGGGGGCGGTTGCTCGCGATCAGGTTCACGTCCCCAAAGGGCGGCGTCTGGTTGAAGACCTCGTGCGTGTCATGGCTCGACGGCATAGCGTGATCCTCGGCGATACACAGCTCTCAATTGTAGTACGTTTCCGAACCCGCAACAGGATTCCCTCCGGCTCGCGGAGAGGGAGAAGCGCGCGAGTGTCATCCCCGGCGGCCCGTGAGGGCCGGGAAGGGGATCCATCACGCGGGGCGTGTAAGCGGCTCCCCTTGCCCTCCGCTGCGTTCCGGCCGGGAATGACACTCTCCCCGTCATGGCCGGGCATGTCCCGGCCATCCCGATCAGAAAAGCACGGCGCCTGACCAAAGCGCGATCACCGGCACAAGGCCGATGATGACATGGTAGGGCGGCGGGCGAGAAACTCGGCTTGCCGCCGTTTCCCGGACCGCCTATAGCCATCGCTTTAAGATGACTGACGCCCCCCGATCCGTTTTTCCCCACCGGCATCTCCTCGGCATCGAGGGGCTGTCTCCATTGGACATTCAGGCGCTACTCGACCTAGCCGACCAGCAGGTCGAGGTGAGTCGCCAGATCGAGAAGAGCAAGTCGAGCCTTCGTGGCCGGACCCAGATCAATCTTTTCTTCGAAGCCTCCACCCGCACCCAATCCTCCTTCGAGATCGCCGGAAAGCGCCTCGGCGCCGACGTGATGAACATGCAGGTCGGATCGTCCTCGGTGAAGAAGGGCGAGACGCTGATCGACACCGCCGTGACGCTCAACGCCATGCGGCCCGACATCATCGTCGTGCGCCATCACGCGGCCGGTGCGGTGCATCTCCTCGCCCAGAAGGTCGACTGTTCGGTGGTCAATGCGGGCGACGGCGCACACGAGCATCCGACCCAGGCGCTCCTCGATGCGCTCACCATCCGCCGCAACAAGGGCCGCATCGAAGGCCTGACCGTGGCGATCTGCGGCGACATTCTGCACTCCCGCGTGGCGCGCTCCAACATGATCCTGCTCGCCGCCATGGGCGCGCGGGTGCGCCTCGTCGCGCCCTCGACCCTGTTGCCGCCCGGCATCGCCCGGCTCGGTTTCGAGACCTTCACCAGCATGAAGGAGGGGCTGAAGGACGCGGATATCGTCATGATGCTGCGCCTGCAGCGCGAGCGCATGAACGGCTCTTTCGTGCCCTCGGTCAAAGAGTATTTCCGCTTCTATGGGCTCGATCAGGAGAAGCTCGCCTTCGCCAAGCCCGACGCGCTTGTGATGCATCCTGGGCCGATGAACCGGGGCGTCGAAATTTCGTCGGACGTCGCGGACGGCCCGCAGTCCCTGATCCGCGAACAGGTCGAAATGGGCGTCGCCGTGCGCATGGCGGTGCTGGAGGCTCTGGCGAGCCATCTGCCGAACCGGTGAGAGGCGTCATGAGCAGCCAACCCATCCTTTTCAAGAATGCCCGCCTCATCGACCCCGCCGGCGACCGCGAGGAGCGGGGCGGGGTGCTGGTGCGCGACGGATTCATCCAGGCCGTCGGCCCGCAAGTCGCGGAAGCGGCCGACGCGCAGGTGATCGATTGCGGCGGACAGGTGCTCAGCCCTGGTCTCATCGACATGCGCGCCTTCATCGGCGAGCCGGGCGGTCCGTACCGCGAGACCCTCAAGAGCGCCGGCGAGGCGGCTGCGGCCGGTGGTGTCACCACCGTCGTATCCATGCCCGATACGAGCCCGGCGCTCGACGATCCGGCGGTCATCGATTTCATCGTCCGCCGCGCGCGCGATACGTCCATCGTCAACATCTGCCCGGCCGCTGCCCTGACGAAAGGGCTGGAGGGGCAGGAGATGGTGGAGATCGGCCGCCTCAAGGAGGCTGGCGCCATCGCCTTCACGGACGGCGCACGCTCGCTCACGAATGCCCAGGTGATGCGCAGGGCGCTCACCTACGCCCGCGATTTCGATGCGCTGATCATCCACCACGTGGAAGATCCCGACCTCGTCGGGCAGGGCGTGATGAACGAGGGCGAGTTCGCTTCGCGCCTCGGGCTGCCCGGTATCCCGCGCGAGGCCGAGACGGTGATGCTCGAGCGCGACATCCGGCTCGTGCGCCTCACGGGCGGGCGCTACCACGCGGCCATGATTTCGTGCGCCGATTCGGCGGAGATCATGCGGCGCGCGAAACAGGATGTGCTGCCGGTCACCTGCGGGGTCTCCATCAATCACCTGGCGCTCAACGAGAACGACATCGGCGATTATCGGACTTTCCTGAAGCTCTCGCCGCCGCTCCGGCATGAGGACGACCGGCAGGCGATGATCGAGGCGCTGGCCGACGGCACCATCGACGTGATCGTCTCTGACCACAATCCACAGGATGTTGAGAACAAGCGGCTGCCCTTCGCCGAGGCGGCCGATGGGGCTGTCGGGCTCGAAACCCTGCTCTCGGCGGCTTTGCGCCTCGTTCATTCGGACCGCATTTCGCTGCCGAAGCTCCTGCGCGCCCTGTCGACGAAACCGGCGGAAATCCTTGGTCTTCCAGGCGGGCGGCTTGCCGTCGGCGCACCGGCGGATCTCATCGTCTTCGATCCGGACGCGCCTTACGTTCTCGACAAGCGTCAGCTCAAATCGCTGTCCAAGAACACACCCTTCGACGAAGCCCGTCTAGAGGGTCGGGTTTCGACAACGATGGTTGCGGGCAGGGTAGTTTTCCAGCACGATACGATGTAACGAGAAATGAATGTCTGACGAAGCCAACCTCCTGCACCTGCTGGCCGCTCTGGTCTTCGGCTATCTTCTGGGCTCTATCCCGTTCGGCCTGATCTTCACCCGCATGGCGGGCCTGGGCGACGTGCGGAAGATCGGCTCCGGCAACATCGGCGCCACCAACGTGCTGCGCACCGGTCGCAAGGGGCTGGCCGCCGCCACCTTGATCTGTGATGCGCTCAAGGGCACGGCCGCAGTGCTGATCGCCGCGCAATGGGGGCCGCAATTCGCAACGATCGCGGCGCTCGGCGCATTCCTGGGCCACCTCTTCCCCGTATGGCTCAGGTTCAAGGGCGGTAAGGGGGTCGCCACGTTCATCGGCGTGCTGATCGGCCTCAAGCCCCTGGCAGCCTTGATCTTCGCCCTGATCTGGCTCGGCGTGGCCGTCGCCAGCCGGTATTCCTCCCTTTCCGCCCTGGTCGCCAGCGCAGCGACGCCGGTCGTCCTGTGGCTCCTCGGTGAGCCGGGAATGGCCGGAACGGCGGTCATCCTCGTGGCGCTTCTCTGGTGGAAGCACAGTCAGAATATCAGCCGCCTTCTCGCTGGGACCGAAGGCAAGATCGGACAGAAGGGATAATCCATGATCCTGACGGATGAGCAGCGTCTCGACTGGCTTCGCCTCATCCGCTCGGAGAATGTGGGACCGCGCACCTTTCGCGCCCTGGTCAACCAGTATGGAGGCGCAGCCGCCGCCCTGGAGGCCTTGCCGGATCTCGCCCGCCGCGGCGGGCGCCTGATGCTGAAGGTCTGCAGCCGGGCCGAGGCCGAGAAGGAGATGGTCGCCGCCGCGCGCCTCGGCGTCCGGTTCATCGCGATGGGCGAGGCGGATTATCCGAAGACCCTGCAGGCGATCGATACCGCGCCGCCTTTGATCACTCTTCGTGGCTCGGCCGACCTTCTGGCGAGACCCTCGGTGGCCATCGTCGGATCGCGCAACGCCTCGGCCTCCGGCCTGACCTTCGCCGAGCGCCTGTCGCGCCAGCTCGGCGAGGCCGGTTACGTGGTGGTGTCCGGACTGGCGCGGGGCGTCGACACGAAGGCCCACAAGGCGACGCTGGAGACCGGAACGGTTGCCGTGCTGGCAGGCGGTCAGGATCGGGTCTATCCGGCCCAGAACGAACCGCTGCTGCAGGCCATCGTGGAACAGGGCGGAGCGGTGATTTCCGAGATGCCCATGGACTGGGAGCCACGGGGGCGGGATTTTCCGCGCCGGAACAGAATTGTGTCGGGTCTCTCCTACGGTGTCGTCGTCGTCGAGGCGGCGCGCCGATCCGGCTCGCTCATCACCGCGCGCTTCGCCCTGGAGCAGGGGCGGGAGGTCTTCGCCGTTCCGGGCTCGCCGCTCGATCCTCGCGCCGAGGGCACGAACGATCTCATCCGCGAAGGTGCGACCCTCTGCGCCGGCGTCGAGCATGTGACGAGCGTCCTGGAGCCGCTGATCGCCTCCGGCCCCCGCCTCGACCGGAGCGTGGAGGAGCCGCATTCCACGCTCGGCTCCGAGGAGCTCTGGGACGAACTGGACCTTCCCGACATCGTCCGCGCTCCCGTGAGGCCGGTCATGCCCGAGACCGGGCTCGATGAGGAAACGAATGCGGACGAGACCGATCTGATCGCTTTCCTCGGACCTTCGCCGGTTGCCGTCGACGATCTGGTCAGGCAGTCCGGGCTGTCGATCCGCAACGTTCAGATGGCCTTGCTGGAACTCGAGATCGCCGGACGGCTCGAACGCCACGGCGGCAATGCGGTCTCGCTGATCGTCGGGCGCTGAACTGCTTAACGGTCCTTTTCAGCTACCTGAAGATTTCTGACGGCCTCCAGCCTCACCATGTCCAGGAGATAGGCCAAAAGATCGAACTTTGCCTCACGGGCGAGGAACGACAGCTCTGCGGCAAATTCGGAAATATATTGAGCCGTCTCCGTCGCCGACATGCCCGGCCGGCCATGGCCAGTCACCCCGGCAGTCGCTTGCAGTTCGTTCGGAGCCGGGACCTGGAGGAATTGGCGCGGGGGTTTCGACATCGAGGCCGACACTGTCTCTCTGTTTCAAATCGGCTAGATAGTAGCACAACCAAAAATAAAACAAGCTGATTTTACCTAACCTTAGGTTGTATATTCAGCCCAGAAGAGAAATCAACAGTGGCATCGAGGCGAGGGCCAGCAGCGTCTGCAGGGTCAGGATCTCGGCCATGAGGCCGGCATTGCCGCCCATCTGGCGGGCAAGCACATAGGCGGCGCTGGCCGACGGTACGGATGCTGCGATGATCGTCACCGTCATGTCGTCGCCAGTCACGCCGATGAAGCCCCCATAGGTCACTGCGATGATCGGCATGAGAACGAGTTTGAGGCCCGCAGCCAGGATATGAGGCAGCCCCGGACTGGCGAGCCTTCGGATGTCGAGGCCCGCGCCGACGATCAGCAACCCTGCCGCCAGCGCCGCCCGCCCCGTCAGCTCGATATATCCGGCGATCGGTTTCGGCAGTGGCGGCGCCAGGAGATTGAGCACGAGACCCACGGCGCAGGACCAGATGAAAGGATTGGTCAGGAACGAGCGCAGGATGTCCCAAGGGCTCTGCTTGGGCCTTCCAGCAAACCGGATGAAGACGTAGAAAGCCAGCAGGTTGAGGAGCGGCACCATGGCCGCGATGACGACCGCGATCAGGGCGATCCCGCGCTGTCCGAACAGGCTTCCCGCGACTGCGAGCCCGACGAAGGTGTTCCAGCGCGTGGCGCCCTGGAAAATGGACGTGAAGCTCGGACCGTCGATACCGAACCTGCGCTCCAGCACAGGCCTCAAGGTCAGCACGAGGGCGGCCATCGTCAGAATGGCGCCGGTCAACGCGCCGCCGACCCCGAGGACCGGAACAGACGATAGGTCGGCACGGGACAGGGTGTCGATGATGAGAGCCGGAAAAAAGATCACGTACGTGACGCGCTCGAGCCCGGCCCAGTGCTGCTCGCTCACGAAATTCGTCGCCCGGCAGAGCCAGCCGGTGGCGATGATCAGAAAGGTGGGGATCAGGCTGGCGAGAATGGCAGACATGGACAGCCGGAAAAGAGGCCGGACCAGGGATCCGGGAAAGCGGGTGCATGAGGCGCTTAAGGTGTCTCGGAGACATCGACAAGTGCCGGATAAGCTTGCATTGGAATTAGGACCACACGCCCCACTTCTTTTCTCCGCGTCCGGTCCGAGGCCCTTGATGATCCAGGTGACGAATTCCATCGCGCTCGATGAGGCGGAACTCCAGGAAAGCTTCATCCGCGCCTCCGGTCCGGGCGGCCAGAACGTCAACAAGGTCGAGACTGCCGTCCAGCTGCGCTTCGACGTGCGCAACTCTCCGTCATTGCCGGACTACGTAAAGGAGAAGCTGGAGCGGTTGGCCGGAAAACGGCTGACGAACGAGGGCGTTCTCATCATCACGGCCCAGCGGTTCCGCACCCAGGAACGCAACCGGGAGGATGCGGTCGAACGTCTGGTCGAACTGATCCGCCAGGCGACGGAGCGCCCGAAGCCGCGCCGCCCGACGCGGCCGACCCTGGCGTCGAAGAAGCGCAGGCTGGAAGCGAAGGGGCGGCGGTCCGAGATCAAGAAGGGCCGCAGCGGTAAGCCCGGGTTCGATTGAGCCGTCACCCTTGAAGAACGATGCCGCCGAAGCCTAACAGATCGGCGAAGACGGCGAACACGACTCCGAGCCCGACGAGGATCAGGCCGGCGAGAAAAAACCGGATCGAGCGGTTGTACCGTTTGAGCTGGAGCGAGGAGACGAGGAGCAGATCCGCGAGAGCCTTGACCTGAAGGGCAAGGCCCAGCGTGATCGAGGCCACCGAGACGAGATCCGTTTGCATCCATTCCCCAGGAAGCGCCGACCAGCGGCTCAAGAACCCGAGGGAAAAGCCGACAACGACTCCGATGGCCGTGATGGAGCCGTTGCGGAAGGTGGAATCGACCCGCTGCTGCTCGTCGCTTTCGACGGGTTCAACCGCATCCTTCGCCATCGTCGGGCTCCGCCTCCGGGCGAGTCCAGAGTTGAACCCGGCCGGAGGCGATCTTACCGCACTTTACGGCCAGGGTCGTCTCAACGAAGACGCTAAAATCATCAGCCGTAGTTGCGATCGACACCGACATCAGCGGTGTCGGATACCGTGTTCGTCGTGAGGGCCACGGCGATCTCGAATACGCCGATGATCAGGTGAGGCCAGAACACCTGATCCGCAAAGCCGAAAAGCCACGGCGAGGCCGCCAACAGTAGACCGCCCGCCGCATCGACGCCGAGATGGGCCCGCATCGGGATCAGCCTCGCCAGCGAGAAGTCGTAATCGGTCATGAGGCTCATGACCAGGATGGCGGCCCCAAGGATCATGGGCACCCATTGGGCCGGCCCGTTATCGGCGAAGCCGAGCACGAAAGGAGCCATGATCAGGGCGAGCCCGGTCAGATAGTCGACGGCACCGTGGATACGGGTTGGAATGAAACGCATGTACAATCCTCATTTGGCTTGGCTGCCTGTGAGCGCGAGGGCGCACCAGTCAAACCCTATTCAGAGGCAGTGTTCCCGAACCGGATGTGCTAACTCTCTGAATTAACTTATGTTATTCCACCGGCGGATAGGTGTGCTCGCCGCCCCTGAAGTCCGAGACCGTAAGGCAGCCTCCATGGTCATGGACGGCATCCGGTCCAATCACGGCTTTGCCGTGGCCGCCGGGAATGTCGAGGATGTAGGTCGGTTGGCAGAGCCCGGAAATCCGTCCTCTCAGGCCCGCGACCAGAGCCCGGCCTTCCTCGATGGTCAGGCGAAAATGGCTCGTGCCGGGGGCGAGATCCGGATGGTGGAGGTAATACGGCTTCACCCTCGTCTCCACGAAGGCCCGCATCAGGGAGGCGAGCGTGTCGGGGTCGTCGTTTACGCCCTTCAACAGCACGGACTGGCTGATCATGACGATGCCCGAATCGACGAGCCGTGCGCAGGCGGCCCGTGCCGCGGGCGTCAGCTCGCGCGGATGATTGGCATGAAGGGCCACATAGGCTGTTTTTCCGCTTGCCTTCAGGGCCGCGACCAAGGCGTCGTCGATCCGCTCCGGCTCGACCACGGGAACGCGGGTGTGGAAGCGCACGATCTTCACGTGATCGACGGCCGCCAACCGCTGCATGATCTCGGCGAGACGGCGGGGCGAGAGCACCAGTGGATCTCCACCCGTGAGGATCACCTCCCAAATGCCCGGATGGTCCGCGATATAGGCGAACGCCTTGTCCATGGCCCCGGGCGAGAGAGTGCCGAGCCCCTGCGGGCCTACCATCTCGCGGCGGAAGCAGAAGCGGCAATAGACCGGGCAGACATGAACGGCCTTGAGCAGCACACGGTCGGGATAGCGGTGGACGATGCCCTCGACCGGCGAATGGGCGATGTCGCCGATGGGATCGGCGCGCTCCTCGGGCGTCACATCCAGTTCGGCCGCATCCGGCACGAACTGGCGGGCGATGGGATCGTTCGGATCGTCCCGGTCGATCAGTGCGGCCATGGCGGGGCTGATCGCGACGGCATAGCGCTCGGCCACGCGCTCGATCCCGGCCCGATGCTCCGGTGCGACGAGGCCCGTCTCGACCAGCTCCGCAGGCGTGCGAAGGGGAAGGATCGCGTTCAACGGCCTGTCTCCGGCACGGGAGCCCAGATCACCTGGTCGATGCGCGAGGCGCCGGTGGCGAGCATCACGAGCCGGTCGAAGCCGAGCGCGATGCCGCTCGCCTCGGGCATGTGGGCCAGCGCCGTCAGGAAATCCTCGTCCACGGGATAGGTTTCTCCATAGACCCGCATCTTTTCCGCCATCTCGGCCTTGAAGCGCCGACGCTGTTCGGCCGCGTCCGTCAACTCGCCGAAGGCGTTGGCGAGTTCCACGCCGCAGGCATAGAGCTCGAACCGTTCCGCCACACGCGGGTCACGGGCGGTCGGACGGGCGAGGGCCGCTTCCGCGACCGGGTACTCGTCCAGGATCGTGGCCCGACCGAAGCCGAGATTGGGCTCGACCCGCTCCACGATGACTCGGCTGAACAGATCCGCCCAGGTATCGTCCGCCGCCACCCGCAGGCCCGCATTCTTCAGGCTGGCGGCTAGGTGCTCCCGATCCGTCCCGCCGCTCCCGTCGATGGAAGCGAGAAGATCGATCCCGGCAAAGCGCTCGAAGGCCTCGGCCACGCTCAGACGCTCCGGCTCCCGGAAGGGATTGGTCTCCCGGTCACGGTAGGTGAGGGTGCGGGTGCCGGCCGTCTCGGCGGCGAGGCCCAGAATTGCGCCGCAATCCTTCATGAGCGCCTCGTAGCTCTCGCCCGTCCGGTACCATTCGAGCATGGTGAATTCCGGGTGGTGCAGGGGGCCGCGCTCGCGGTTCCGGTAGACATGGGCGAAGCAGGCGATGCGGGTTTCGCCCGCCGCCAGCAGCTTCTTGCAGGCGAATTCGGGAGAGGTGTGGAGATAGAGAGACGCCCGCGACCCGTCGAGGCCGATCGCTTCGGTAGCGAAGGCATGGAGATGCGCCTCGTTTCCCGGCGAGGTCTGGAGCGTGGCGGTATCCACCTCCACGAAGTCCCCCGCGGCGAAGAACTCTCGCAGGGCCGCCTGGATGCGGTTCCGGCCCAGAAGAAACGGGCGCCGGTCCGCATGGACGTGGGGCGTCCACCAGGGAGAGGGGGCAGGCACGGGTTGATCCATTCCAAAGGCGCTCGTTAAGGTCGGACTGGCGATTTGCGCGAAGATAGGCTACTTGCGGCTCCGAAAACCGTTTTCGACGCCACTGGGGGCAGGACGACCCGACCCTCACGACGCGCCCCTATCTGTCACAAGGAAAGCCTCCCGTGAAGGTCATCGCCTCTACGCTCCGCAAAGGCAACGTCGTTGATATGGACGGCAAGCTCTATGTGGTCCTCACCGCCCAGAACATCCACCCCGGCAAGGGCACCCCGGTGACCCAGCTCGACATGCGCCGCATCTCGGACGGCGTGAAGGTCTCCGAGCGCTACCGCACCACCGAGCAGGTCGAGCGTGCCTTCGTGGAGGACCGCGAGCACACCTTCCTCTATCAGGACGGCGAGGGCTTCCACTTCATGAACCCGGAGACCTACGATCAGGTGGTCGTGCCGGAGGACATCATCGGCGACCAAAAGCCTTATCTCCAGGAAGGCATGGCCGTGATGCTCTCGACCCATAACGGCGTAGCGATCGCCATCGAGCTGCCGGCCCGCGTGACCCTCGAGATCACCGAGACCGAGCCGGTCGTGAAGGGCCAGACGGCATCGTCGTCCTACAAGCCCGCCATGCTGTCGAACGGCGTGCGCACCCTGGTGCCGCCCCACATCCAGGCCGGCACCCGCGTGGTCATCATGACGGAAGACGGCTCCTACGTGGAGCGCGCGAAGGACTGAGGTTCTTCTCCATCTCTCGTCACCGCCGGCCTTGTGCCGGTGATGACGTCCAGCGATGCAGATCAGACCTTGAAGGGCAGGCGGTTTCGGTGAAGGGTCACCGGACGTCCTGCCCTTGAATTTTTGGAGTCGAACCGTTTCATGGCGTCCGGTCTTGTGAATCCCATCAATCCACTTGTCACGGATGTCGGGAGCCCTCCGATCCCCGAGGCGCAGAGCTGGACCGAGCGCTATGATGGGTCCTTCGGTCCGCTGATCAACCTCTCGCAGGCGGTTCCGGGCAATGCACCCCATGCTGGACTGCTGGAGCGGATGGCGGCTGCGGCCGGCTCCGCGGGCGGTTCGCAATACGGCCCCATCAATGGCGATGCGCCTCTCCGGCAAGCCTATGCGGCCGATCTCTCCCGCCTCTACGAGGGCCGGATCGAGCCGGAGGACACGGCGATCACGGCAGGCTGCAACATGGCCTTCTTCGCCGCCATGATGCTGCTGGCCCATCGCGGCGAAGCGGTGCTGCTGCCGACGCCCTGGTATTTCAATCATCAGATGACCCTCGACATGCTGGGGATCGAGCCGCGTCCGCTGCCCTGCCGGCCCGAGACCGGATTCGTGCCGAGGGTGGAGGATGCGGAAGCGCTGATCGACGGGAACGTTCGCGCCATCGTGCTCGTCACACCCAACAATCCGACCGGGGCGGTTTATCCCGCTCACGTGATCGAAAGCTTCGCGCAGCTCTGCGCCAAGCGCGGCATTTATCTCGTGATCGATGAAACTTACCGGGACTTCCTGCCGCAGGGTATGAACCGCGCCCATGGTCTGTTCATTGGCGAGAAATGGCGCGAAACGGTCATCCAGCTCTATTCCTTCTCGAAATCCTACGCGATCCCGGGGCACCGCACGGGAGCCATCACGGCCGACGCGCTGCTGATCGAACAAATTGCCAAGATTCTCGACTGCATCCAGATCTGCGCCCCGCGCACGGCCCAGGCCGCGTTGCCATGGGCCATCGACGCCTTGCGCGATTGGCGGGAGGACAACCGGGCCGAGATCAACCGGCGTGCACAGGTTTTTCAGGACGCTCTCGCGCCTCTGCCGGAATGGAAGATCGAATCGGTCGGAGCCTATTTCGCCTTTCTGCATCATCCTTTCCAAGGGGCCGGAGCGCAGCAGGTGGCCGAGAAGCTCGCGACCGAGCGGGGCGTCCTGTGCCTGCCGGGAAGCTATTTCGGCCCGGGCCAGGAGGGCCACCTGCGCGTCGCGATCGCCAACGTGGGAGCCGATGTCCTGAAGGGGCTGACCGAGCGCTTCAAGGACCTTCGGCTCTGACGCTCCCCGGGAGGGCAGGCGACAATCTGCAGGGCCTGCCCTTGGCAGGATGGCAGAGGGACGGTTACTCTCTCCTTCAATCAAGGCATCCGATCGGGATGTTCGGGGATTCGTTTTGACCGTCAAAGTGGACGCGACCGCAGAACCAGGAGACCGACATGCGGATCCGTTGAATGGATCCGCAAACGGCGGGGCCTTGGTTGCGGAGCGCCCCTCACCGGCGCGGATGGATCATCGGCGGCGTTCTTCCAAAAGCTATGCGGCGCTCGACCTGGGCACGAACAATTGCCGCCTTCTCATTGCAGAACCTGCACATTTTGGCTTCCGCGTCGTCGACGCATTCTCGCGCATCGTGCGGCTCGGTGAAGGTCTCGGTCTCGGCAATCGCCTGAGCGACGATGCGATCGGCCGGACCATCGATGCTCTTCGTGTCTGCCGCGAGAAGATGGCCGCGAAGGATGTTGCGCGGGCGCGCCTCGTGGCGACGGAAGCATGCCGATTGGCCGAGAATGGCCCGTCCTTCATCGATAGGGTACGCGATGACCTCGACCTCGAGCTCGAGATCGTCGACCGCAAGACTGAAGCTTATCTCGCAGTCACGGGCTGCGCGTCCCTGGTCGATCCCAAAGCGCACTCGGTCATCGTGTTCGATATCGGCGGCGGCTCGACGGAAATCGCATGGCTCGACGGCCGGGCGCCTCACGCCTTCGCCGATCCCTGCAAGCGCATCCGTGCATGGGATTCGCTGCCTGTCGGTGTGGTGACGCTGGCCGAGCGCTATGGCGGCATCGACGTCACCCCCGAGACCTTCGAGGGCATGGTCGAGGAGGTGTCCGAACTTCTGCTCGATTTCGCCCTCGTGGCGGCCCAGGCGGGGCGGGCCCACAACTTCCATCTGCTCGGCACCTCGGGAACCGTCACGACCGTCGGCGGCATTCACCTGGGCCTTGCGCGCTATGACAGGCGCCGGGTCGACGGGATGTGGATGCGCAATGGCGAGATCTCGACGGTAATGCAGCGGCTGCTGCATTCGGATTTCGCGCAGCGTGCGGAGAACCCCTGCATCGGCAAGGAACGCGCCGATCTGGTTCTCGCGGGCTGCGCCATCTTGGAAGCGATCCGGCGGGCTTTTCCCTCGGAGCGCCTGCGCATCGCGGATCGCGGACTGCGCGAAGGAATTTTGATGAAGATGATGCGAGAGGATTCCGTGTGGCGAGGGGGCCAGCGGTGAGTGCGAAGGCAGGTTCCGGGGTCCGCAATCTCAAGCAGCGCGTGAAAACCGCCAACAAGCGGTCCCTTTCCTCGCAGAAATGGCTTGAGCGTCAGCTCAACGATCCCTACGTGGCTCGCGCCAAACGCGAGGGTTATCGCTCCCGCGCGGCCTTCAAGCTTCTGGAAATCGACGAGAAGTATAAGATCCTCAAGCCCGGACAGAAGATCGTCGATCTCGGCGCCGCGCCCGGCGGCTGGTCGCAGATCGCCGCCAAGGTGGTTGGCCCGAAGGGAAAGGTCGTCGGCATCGACCTTCTGCCCATCGATCCGATGGCAGGCGTCGAGTTCATCCAGCTCGACTTCCTGGATGAGAGCGCTCCCGGCAAGCTGATCGAAATGCTGGGCGGTCCTGCCGACGTGGTCATGTCCGACATGGCGGCCAACACCACCGGCCACAAGAAGACCGACCATCTGCGCATCATCGGTCTTGCCGAGGCTGCGATCTACTTCGCCCGTGAGATCCTCGCGCCCGGCGGCGCTTTCGTCGCCAAGGTGTTCCAGGGCGGCACCGAAAACCAGCTTTTGGCCGATCTCAAGCGCGATTTCGCCGTGGTGCGCCACGTGAAGCCCGCGGCGAGCCGCGCCGACTCGGCGGAACTCTATGTGCTGGCGACCGGTTTTCGGGGACGCGCGGACGAGACTCCCGCAGCTTGACAGACCTGATGCATGGTGCGGAAAAGCGGATCCGGTTCTCCACCCCGAACGATGCGTCAGCCAAGAATGATCATCGGATAGACCCCAAAAGCGCTCCCCACTTTTGGGTCTGATGATTCCGCCCGAAGCCTTCGATTGTAAGGACCACGACCATGGCAGCGCACCAGATCGGCATCATCGGCCTCGGCAAGATCGCGCAGGATCAGCACCTGCCCGTCATCAAGGCCAATCCGGACTTCGAGCTGCTGGCGGTTGCGAGCCAGCGCGGGCTGCAGCCGGATGAAGCAAAGTACAGCTTCCAGGATTACCGGGAGCTCCTGAAGATTCCCGAGGTGGAGGCGGTGTCCATCTGCACGCCGCCCCAGGTCCGCCATCAGATCGCCCGCGATGCGCTTCTGGCGGGCAAGAGCGTGCTGCTGGAAAAGCCGCCCGCCGCCACATTGAGCGAACTTGAAGATCTCAAGGAGCTCGCCGCGAAGATGGGCAAGGTTGTCTTCACGACCTGGCACGCCCAGTACAACAAGGCGGTCGAGGAAGCGAAGAAGGCGCTCGCTGGATGGGTCATCAAGCGGCTTCTGGTGACCTGGAAGGAAGACGTGCGCCACTGGCATCCGGGCCAGCAATGGATCTGGCAGGCCGGCGGTTTCGGCGTGTTCGATCCTGGGATCAACGCGCTCTCGATCGTCACCCGCATTATGCCCGAGCCGGTTTTCATCAAGAGTTCCAGCCTGGAATTCCCGGCCAACCGCGATGCGCCGATCGCCGCCCATCTCACCTTCTCGGCAAGTCACGGCAACGGTGACCTGCAGGCCGTGTTCGACTGGCGCCAGACGGGGCCGCAGACCTGGGACATCGAGGTTGAGACCGAGGCCGGCCTGAATCTCAAGCTCACCCATGGCGGAAGCTGCCTCGAGATCGGCGGAAAGCTCATGGTGCAGGAGGAGCCCGCGGAGTACCAGGGCATCTACCAGCGTTTCGATACCCTGCTGAACGCCCGCCAGTCCGAAGTCGACGTCGCCCCGTTTCGGCTCGTGGGCGACGCCTTCATGATCGGCCAGCGGGTGCAGGTTGAGGCCTTCGAGGATTGACAGCTAATGCCGTCATGGCCGGGCTTGTCCTGGCCATCTCGATATGGAAGAGCGCGGCGCCTCAACCGATCGGGATCACCGGCACAAGGCCGGTGATGACAAGTCGGAGTGCGCGCGCAACCTTGGGACGGCGCTGTCAAGACTCCGTTACGCCAGGTTCTTCTTCAGGAATTCGACCGTCCGCCTCCAGGCGAGATCCGACGCCTCCTTGTCGTAGCGCGCCGCGTTGGTGTCGTTATTGAAGGCGTGGTTGGCGCCTTCGTAGACGTAGATCTCGTAGGTCTTTCCCGCCTGCTTCAGCGCCGCCTCGTAAGCGGGAATGCCCGCGTTGATGCGCTCGTCGAGCCCGCCATAGTGCATCATCATCGCGGCGTTGATCTTCGGCACGTCCTCCGGCTTGGGCTGGCCACCGTAATAGGCGACGCCTGCATTCAGGTTCGGCTCGTTGACTGCGAGGTTGTTCACCGCGCCGCCGCCCCAGCAGAACCCGATGGCACCGACCTTGCCGTTGCTGTCCGGGCGTCCCTTCAGGTAGGCCACCGCCGCCTTGCCATAGGTGATGACGTCCGGCTGCTTCAATTGACCAATCATCTCGCGGCCCTTGTCCTCGTCGGTAGGCGTTCCGCCCATGGGCGAGAGATAATCGACCCCGAGCGCTATAAACCCCTCGGCGGCCATGCGCCTCGTTACATCCTTGATGTGCGGGTTGAGACCCCGATTCTCGTGGATGACGATGACGGTCGGCAGCTTGCCCGCGGCATCTTTCGGCTTGACCAGATAGCCCTTGAGCCCCGGAGTGCCAGGGATATCCACGGTTTCGGCAGTGATCCGCGGATCGTTCTCGGGGACCGTCTGCGCCTGGGCATAATTGTTCTGCAGGATCGGCAGCAGGGCCGTCGCGGCCGCCGTGCTTCCGGCCAATGCAGCGAGCTTGTCGATGAAGCTGCGGCGGCTCATGCCGCCATGGGTGAAGTCGTCGTAGAGGTCGATGATGCGCTGATCCATAGGGGCCTCCTGATCCGAGGCAGGAGAGTAGCGCGCTCTAACGGCCGGACATACCGTCTCCGAGGCCCGTCGAAGGAGCTTTTTCCTTCACAATCTTGTGTCCCGACATCTCGGCGCCGGCTGTCGGCGTAAGTCCTACGAAGACGAAGCCGGCCAGGGCGGACACCGTCGCA
This sequence comes from Microvirga sp. 3-52, assembly GCF_018383585.1. Classification (GTDB taxonomy): domain Bacteria; phylum Pseudomonadota; class Alphaproteobacteria; order Rhizobiales; family Beijerinckiaceae; genus Microvirga. The sequence continues at coordinate 132,977 of NZ_JAHAMK010000002.1, read as the reverse complement.
ACGGCCCAAAAGGCCGGGCCGAAATCAGCGGCCGTGATCGTGGCATCGCCATCGAGGCTTGCGGCGGCCTCCAGCACGAACGCCCCGAAGGCCACGCCGATGCTGAGCGAGACCTGCTGGAGGGCGCTCGACAGGCTCGTGGCGTAGCTCATCTCGCGGTTTGAGATTTCCGCATAGCCGATGGCGTTGAGGCTGGTGAACTGGAGTGAGCGGAAGCAACCGCCGACCAGGAGAATGATCATGATCAGCCAGTGGGGCGTCTCGGGTGTGAAGAACCCGTTGGCGGCGACGAAGCCCGCGCCGATGAACGCATTGACGATCAAGAGCCTGCGGAAGCCCGTCCGCTCGAGGATGCGCTTGGCCATGGTCTTCATGAACAGGGCGCCCACGGCCGCGATGAAGGTGAGCGAGCCCGAGGCCAAAGGACTGAGCCCGAAGCCGACCTGCAGCATCAGCGGCAGCAGGAACGGGATGGCACCGATGCCGATACGGAAGAGGAAGCCGCCGACCACGCTGATGCGGAAGGTCGGAATTTTCAGCAGGCGAAGTTGCAGGACCGGATACGGCGTGCGCCGCGCGTGGAAGACATAGAGGACGAGGCAGATCGCGCCGATCACCACGCAGCCGGTCGAGATCTCCGCCGGGATGAGGTGGCGCCCGCCGGAGGCGAAGCCCAGCATGAGCAGCGCGAAGCCGAAGCCCGAGAGCAGGAAGCCGATGAAATCCAGCGGCGGCGTATCATCCTCTCTGATGTTCGGCACGTAGAGGGTCGCCAACACGATGCCGAGGATGCCGATGGGGATGTTGATGAAGAAGATCCAGCGCCAGTTGAAGTACTCGGTGATGAAGCCGCCGAGCGGCGGTCCGACGATCGGGCCGACGAGCGCCGGGATCGTCAGGGTCGCGAGCGCCTGCACCACCTCGCTGCGCTGGACGCTCCGCAGAAGCACGAGGCGGCCGACCGGCACCATCATGGCCCCGCCGGCGCCCTGGACGAAGCGGGCAATGACGAACCATTCGAGGGAGTTTGAGGCTGCGCAGGCGAGCGAGCCTGCCATGAACACGCCGATGGCAGCGGTGAAGATGGTTCGGGCGCCGTACTTATCCGCCATCCAGCCGGAGATCGGGATGAAGATGGCGAGGCTCACCAGATAGGAGGTCAGCGCCAGCTTGAGGGCGATAGGATCCGTCCCCAGGCTTTCCGCGATCATCGGCAGCGAGGTGGAGATCACCGTCGAATCCGTGTTCTCCATGAACAAGGCTGTGGCGATGATCAGCGGGAGAAGGCGGGATTGGCGCATGACTCGCAGGACTTAGCGCCCTGCAACCCCCTTGCAAAGGGTAGAACGGCGCAAGGCAGGTCTTCTGGAGAAGCGCTTCTCGACGCTTTGCGAAACGACAAGCCCGTGCTACGGACCCGTGCCAACTCGCCAAAGCGTTATTCTGTCATCCGCGCACCCTAATAAGGAGTTGGTCATGGCCTCTGTTTTCGCCGATAAGATCATCGATGGACTGACCTTCGATGATGTGCTCCTCCGGCCCGGCCGCTCTGAAGTCCTGCCCAGCGACGTGGATGTGGCGACCCGGCTGACCCGGACCATACGTCTCAACATGCCGATCATCGCCTCTGCCATGGATACCGTGACGGAGGCCCGCATGGCCATCGCCATGGCCCAGAATGGCGGCCTCGGCGTGATCCACCGCAATCTCGAGCCGGACGCCCAGGCCGAGCAGGTCCGCCTCGTGAAGCGCTACGAGTCGGGCATGGTGATGAACCCCATCACCATCCATCCGGATGAGACCTTGGCCGATGCGCTCGCGATGATGAAGCATCACGGCATTTCCGGCATTCCGGTGGTCGAGCGCGGACCCAGCGGCACTAAGGGCAAGCTCGTCGGTATCCTGACCAACCGTGACGTGCGCTTTGCCAGCAATCCTGGCCAGAAGGTCTCCGAACTGATGACGAAGGACCGCCTGATCACGGTCCGTGAGGGCGTCAGCCAGAACGAGGCGCGCCATCTTCTGCACCAGTTCCGCATCGAAAAGCTCCTGGTCGTCGACGACCATTTCCGGTGCATCGGCCTGATCACGGTGAAGGACATCGAGAAGCAGGTCGCCTATCCGAACGCGGCGAAGGACGAGCAGGGTCGCCTTCTCGTCGCCGCCGCCACGACCACGGGCGAGCAGGGCTTCGAGCGCGCCGAGCGTCTCATCGATGCGGGCTGCGACGTGGTGGTGGTCGACACCGCTCACGGCCATTCCGTGAAGGTTCTGGAGAGCGTCACCCGGGTGAAGAAGCTCTCGAACGCCGTTCAGGTCATTGCAGGCAACGTGGCGACGCGGGAAGGCGCTCAGGCGCTCATCGATGCAGGCGCGGATGCGATCAAGGTCGGCATCGGCCCCGGCTCCATCTGCACCACCCGGATCGTCGCGGGCGTCGGCGTGCCCCAGCTCACGGCCATCATGGAGGCCGTCGAGGCAGCCTCCCAGGCGGATGTCCCGGTCATCGCGGATGGTGGCATCAAGTTCTCGGGCGATCTCGCCAAGGCGCTCGCCGCCGGCGCTTCCTGCGCCATGGTGGGCTCGCTCCTCGCCGGCACGGACGAAACCCCCGGCGAGGTCTTCCTCTATCAGGGCCGCTCCTACAAGTCGTACCGCGGCATGGGCTCGGTCGGCGCCATGGCCCGCGGCTCGGCGGACCGCTACTTCCAGGCGGAGGTGCGCGACACCCTCAAGCTCGTGCCGGAAGGCATCGAAGGGCAGGTGGCTTACAAAGGTCCGGTCTCGGCCGTGCTGCACCAGCTTACCGGAGGCCTTCGCGCTTCGATGGGTTACGTGGGCGGTGCGAACCTCGCCGAGTTCCGTGACAAGGCCCAGTTCATTCGCATCACGAGCGCGGGCCTGCGCGAGAGCCACGTCCATGACGTGACGATCACGCGGGAGAGCCCTAATTACCCGACTCGCAGCTAAGCTTCAGTCGAGTTCCCACCCATGAGCATCACCGCCATTCTCCTCCCGGTCTACGTTCAGGTCGCCCTGACCCTCATCCTGCTGCTTTGGATGGGCAGTTCGCGGCTGAGCAGCCTGCGGGCCGGCGAGGTGAAGGTGAAGGACATCGCCCTGGGCGAGCGCAACTGGCCCGGTCGTATCCTGCAGGTTCAGAACGCGTACCATAACCAGTTCGAGCTCCCGGTCCTGTTCTACGTGCTCGTGGTGCTGGCGCTGATCACCCGCAAGGCCGACATGCTCTTCGTGGTCATGTCCTGGATGTTCGTGACGAGCCGCCTCGTTCATGCGGCGATCCATACAACCTCGAACAAGGTAGCCTTGCGCTTTCAGGCCTTCGTGGTCGGGGTGCTGATACTGGCGGCCATGTGGGTCATCTTCGGTATTCGGGTGCTTGCGGCCGAGACTGGCGTTTAGGAAGTGGCGGGATGGGCGTTGCACCCATCCCGCGCATCGCATTAGTAGCGTCGGCCACTCTCGAGCTGCGTCTTGGCGTCGGTCTGCTTGATCGGAGGCGGCGTGAGATCGGCAGCCGGGGCCGTGGCGCAGGCGGCGATGGCGAGGGTCAGGCCGACGGCAATCAGGCCGCGGGTCAGTCGGGTCAACATGGAGAGTGGCTCCAAAGAGGAATCGTGCGGATTGCACGCAGCCTCACCATCCACTGTCGATGGGGACGGAAAATAGGAAACAATGTGTCGTTTATACGGCCAAGCTTAAGTGTGCTTTTTCGATGACACCAGCCGCTCGCATCTCCGCCGCCGTCGAGATCCTGGCCGATATCGACGCCCGCCGCCGACCGGCGACCGACGCCCTGAAGGATTGGGGCCTGTCGCACCGCTTCGCCGGCTCCAAGGACCGGGCCGCTATCGCGAGCCTCGTCTACGACGCCCTGCGCCGGAAGGCCTCCGCCGCCTGGATCATGGGAGAGGGCACGCCGCGCGCAATCATGCTCGGTATGCTGAAACTTCAGCGTGGGCTAAGCCCCGATGCCATCGGGGCCTTGTGCTCGGGCGAGCGTTTCGCCCCGGAGCCGTTGACGGCCGATGAGCGCGAGCGCCTGGAAAGGGCCGACTTGAGCACCGCCCCGGCCCCTGTCGCCGGCGATTTCCCCAACTGGATCGAGCCGTCGCTCCGGCGGCTCTTCGGCGACGATCTCGTGCCCGAGATGCAGGCCCTCACCACCCGCGCTCCGCTGGACCTGCGGGTGAACAGGCTGAAAGTGTCCTCCCGCGATGAGGCGCACGATGCCCTTCCGCATCTCAACGCCATCGAGACGCCGCTCTCGCCGCTGGGCCTGCGGATCGCCCCGAGCGAGGACGGACGCGGCCCGGCGGTCCAATCCGAGCCCGAATTCCTGAAGGGCTGGATCGAGATCCAGGACGAGGGCTCGCAGCTCGTCGCCCTACTGTCGGGCGCCAAACCCGGCGAGCAGGTGGTCGATCTCTGCGCCGGCGGCGGCGGCAAGACCCTGGCGCTCGCGGCTCAGATGGAGAACCACGGTCAGATCTACGCCACCGACAACGATGCCCGCCGGCTCGCCCCGATCCATGACCGGCTGAACCGGGCAGGGGTGCGCAACGTCCAGGTCCGCACGCCGCGTGCGAGAGCCGATGCGGTGACCGATCTGGATGGAAAGATCGATTGCGTTCTCGTGGATGCGCCCTGCACCGGAATCGGCACCTGGCGGCGCAACCCCGATGCGAAATGGCGTCTGCGGCCCGGAAGTCTGGAGGTTCGGCGCAACGAGCAGGCGACGGTTCTCGACCGGGCTGCTGCTCTCGTGAAGCCCGGTGGCCGCATCGTCTACATCACCTGCTCGATCCTGCCCGAGGAGAACGACGACGCGCTCTCCGCCTTCATGGAGCGCCATGCGGGCTTCTCGCCCATTCCGTTCGACACGGTGTTGGAGCAGGCGGGGCTCGGCTCGCTCAAAGCCTCTGTGCGCCCGACCGCGCATGGCCTGCAGCTGACGCCGCACACGACCGGCACCGACGGCTTTTATGCCGCGATCCTGGTGCGAAACCCATGAAAAGCCTCATATTCCGACTGTTGTCCCGACCCTGAAAGCCGTAAGAACCTGCCATGACCCAGACCCACGACAAGATCCTCATCGTCGATTTCGGCTCCCAGGTGACCCAGCTCATCGCACGGCGCGTGCGTGAGGATGGCGTCTATTCGGAGGTGGTGCCGTTCCAGAAGGCCGCTGAGGCAATCCGGACCATGAAGCCAAAGGGCGTGATCCTGTCGGGCGGCCCTGAATCGGTCACGACCGATGCCTCGCCCCGCGCACCGCAGGAACTCTTCGACACGGATCTTCCGGTCTTCGGCATCTGCTACGGGCAGCAGACCATGGCGGCCCAGCTCGGCGGCGAGGTCGAGGGTGGCCACCATTCCGAGTTCGGCCGCGCCGAGGTCGAGGTGCTCACCGAGAGCCCGCTGTTCCAAGGCGTATGGCAGGTCGGCAAGAAGTATCCCGTCTGGATGAGCCACGGCGACCGGGTCACCAGGTTGCCGGAGGGTTTCGAGGTTCTGGCCGCATCGGAGAACGCGCCCTTCGCGGTCGTGGCCGACGAGAAGCACAAGTTCTACGGCGTGCAGTTCCACCCGGAGGTGGTGCACACGCCGCAAGGCGCCCAGCTCATCCGCAACTTCGTCCGCGACATCGCGGGCTGCACGGGCGATTGGACCATGAAGGCCTTCCGCGAGGAGGCCATCGAGCGCATCCGCGCCCAGGTCGGTACCGGTCGGGTGATCTGCGGCCTGTCCGGTGGCGTCGACTCCGCCGTGGCCGCGGTGCTGATCCACGAGGCCATCGGCGACCAGCTCACCTGTGTCTTCGTCGACCACGGCCTGCTGCGCGCCGCGGAAGCCGAGCAGGTGGTGACGCTCTTCCGCGATCACTACAACATCCCGCTCGTGCACGTGCAGGCGCAGGATCTCTTCATCGGTGCGCTGGAGGGCGTGTCGGACCCGGAGGTCAAGCGCAAGACCATCGGCCGGCTCTTCATCGACGTGTTCGACGAGGAGGCGAAAAAGATCGGCGGCGCCGACTTCCTGGCGCAAGGCACGCTCTATCCCGACGTGATCGAGAGCGTCTCCTTCACCGGCGGCCCGTCCGTCACCATCAAGAGCCACCACAATGTCGGCGGCCTGCCCGAGCGCATGAAGATGAAGCTCGTCGAGCCGCTGCGCGAACTCTTCAAGGACGAGGTGAGGGTGCTCGGCCGCGAGCTCGGCCTGCCCGATGCCTTCGTCGGGCGCCATCCGTTCCCGGGTCCGGGCCTCGCCATCCGCGTTCCCGGCGAGATCACCCGCGAAAAGCTCGACATTCTGCGCAAGGCAGATGCGATCTACCTCGAGGAGATCCGCAACGCGGGCCTCTACGATCAGATCTGGCAGGCCTTCGCCGTGCTGCTGCCGGTCAAGACGGTCGGCGTCATGGGCGATGCGCGTACCTACGATCACGTCTGCGCCCTGCGCGCCGTCACTTCCATCGACGGCATGACGGCGGATTTCTACCCCTTCGACATGGGCTTCCTCGGCCGCGTCGCGACCCGCATCATCAACGAGGTGAAGGGCATCAACCGCGTCACTTACGACATCACCTCGAAGCCGCCCGGCACCATCGAGTGGGAGTGAGGGATGCCGGTTACGCTTTATGGCATCAAGAACTGCGACACGATGAAGAAGGCGCGCGCCTGGCTGGATGCCGAGGGTGTGCCTTACACCTTTCACGATTACAAGGCCGAGGGCATCGACCGTCCTCGCCTCGAAGCCTGGGCCGGCAGTGTCGGCTGGGAGACGCTCCTCAACCGTGCGGGAACGACCTTCCGCAAGTTGCCGGATACCGACAGGGCCGACCTCGACGAGCGGAAAGCGCTCGCGCTCATGCTCGACCAGCCCTCCATGATCAAGCGTCCGGTGCTCGATCTCGGCGGGCGCCTTCTCGTCGGCTTCAAGCCGGAGATTTACGAGGAAGCGGTCCGATAGAGCCCGATCCAGCGGGAGAAATGCGATGGGCTGGGTACGCAGGACAGAGTTTGCAGGGATTGTGCTTCTCGGTGCCACCTGGGTCTGTCCCTCCGTGGCAGCCAGCGCCGGATGTTTTCACTTCGGCTATGAACTCGAGAATCTGGACGCGGATGGAGCGGTCTCCTTCGGCAGGATCAACAATCTCTCGCCGCGTGTGAACTTCGTGAAACGCGACGTTTTTCAGAAGGGCTGCCCCAACGACAGTGTTGCCTGCAAGGACAGGGCCTATCTCGTGCCCGGCGATGAGGTGGTGATCTCGGGCGGCAGCGGAGACTTCGTCTGCGCCAGCTATGTCAGCCCGAAAGGGGTGGTGAGGGACGGCTGGCTGCCTCGGGCCTCAATCTCCCCCGTGCAGGAGCCACCCGTCCGACAGCCGGAGGGCTGGACCGGGCAATGGCGGAGCGGTCCTGAGCAGACGATCGTCATCGAAGCAGGTGCCGGGCACGGCAGGCTGAAGATCAAGGGTGATGCCAGCTGGGGAGCTTCCGATCCGGAGCGTATGAAGCGCGGGGCCGTCAATATCGGGTCGCTCGATGGAGAAGCCGTAGCTGAGAGCGGCAGGCTCTCCTTCGGCATGGGCGAGAACGGAACGCTGCCCTACGATAAGGCCGACGAATACGATTGCAGGGTCCAGATGCGCCGCATGGGCTCCTATCTGCTCGTGAAAGACAACAATATGTGCGGTGGCCACAACGTCACCTTCACCGGGATCTATCGGCGCCGGTGAACGCGCCGTTCTCGATCTCAGCGGGCGTATTCTCGTCGGCTTCAAACCGGAGCTTTATGACGAGGTGGTTCGGTAGGACCAAACGCTTCGATTCATTCGCGATCCTCGTCATGGCCGGACTTGTCCCGGCCATGTCGTTTCTGAAGAGCGCTGCGCGTCACCAATCGGGATCACCGGCACAAGGCCCGTGATGACGAGCGGAGGAAGACGACGGCCTTCACTGGCGACAGCCCATAACTTGCCCGGGATCCAAACAAGAAAGGCGGGCCTCAAAGCCCGCCTTTCTCATTTATCGCGTGAACCGCCCTTACTGAATCTTCGGCGGCTCGTCGAAGTTCAGGCCGGGGAGGCCGCCGGGATCGCCGGGATCGCCGAGGCCCGGAACCAGCAGATCGTCGAGCTTCTTCTGCACAGCCGCCGGATCGACCACGGGACCCGTTCCCTTGTAGTGCGTGACGATGCCCGGGAAGGCGATCACGATACCCACCATCATGAGCTGGATGATCACGAAGGGAACGGCGCCCCAGTAGATCTGGCCGGTGGTGACGGGCTCCATCTTCTTGCCGGTCAAGCGGTCGATATACGGCACCTTGGGGGCCACCGAGCGCAGGAAGAAGAGGGCGAAGCCGAAGGGCGGGTGCATGAACGAGGTCTGCATGTTCACGGCCAGGATCACGCCGAACCAGATCAGGTCGATCCCGAGCTTGTCGGCGGCGGGGCCGAGCAGCGGGATGATGATGAAGGCGAGCTCGAAGTAGTCGAGGAAGAAGGCCAGGAAGAACACCAGCGCGTTCACGACCACGAGGAACCCGACCTGTCCGCCCGGCAGCGAGGTGAGCAGGTGCTCGACCCAGATGTGCCCGTTCACGCCGTAGAAGGTGAGCGAGAACACCCGGGCGCCGATCAGGATGAACAGCACGAAGGCCGAGAGCTTCGCCGTCGCCTCCGTGGCCTGGCGCACGAGGGTCCAGTTGAACCGGGACGGATTGTTGTCGAGCTTGCGCTTGACCGCGGCCAGGATGACAGAGCCCAGCGCGCCCATGGCGCCGCCTTCGGTCGGCGTCGCAAGACCGATGAAGATGGTGCCGAGCACGAGGAAGATCAGCAGGAGCGGGGGCACCATCACGAAGGTGACCTGCTGCGCCATGTTGGACATGAGGCGCAGCCCGGTAAAGCGCTCGACGATGCCGACGAACAGCGCGTAGACCGCGCCGGCGAGGATCATTTCGAAGGTCAGGGCGAGACCTTCATGACCCTGGCCGTGCAGATAGACGTACACGCCCACCAGGGCGGCCACCAGGATGGCGGAAATCACGATCCGCTTGGCGCCGAGCATCTTGTTCATGAGGGCGCAGATCAGCGCCACAACGGTGGCAACACAGATCGTCAGGATGACGAAGTCGGCACCGGCCTTGGTGTCGGTCTGCGAGAGAACGTAGTAGCCGACCAGGCCGGAGAAGACGACCAGGGTGCCGAGCTGCCACACGCCCCGCGCGCCGTCCGGCTCGCGGTAGCCGATAGCCTCCGGAGGAAGGCCGGGAGCCGACTTCGGATAGAGAATCGACATCAGCATGATGTAGGCGGCGTAAAGGCCGGTCAGGATCAGGCCGGGCAGGAACGCGCCCTCGTACATGTCGCCCACCGAGCGGCCGAGCTGGTCTGCCATGACGATGAGAACCAGCGACGGCGGAATGATCTGGGCCAGCGTGCCCGAGGCCGCGATCACGCCGGAGGCCAGGCGGCGGTCGTAGCCGTAGCGCAGCATGATCGGCAGGGAGATCAGGCCCATCGAGATCACCGAGGCCGCCACGACGCCCGTGGTGGCGGCGAGCAAGGCGCCCACGAAGATCACCGCAAAGGCAAGGCCGCCGCGCACGGGGCCGAAGAGCTGGCCGATGGTGTCGAGCAGGTCTTCCGCCATGCCGGACCGTTCCAGCACCAGTCCCATGAAGGTGAAGAACGGAACCGCCAGCAGCACCTCGTTCGACATGGTGCCGAAGATGCGGTCGGGCAGGGCCTGGAGGAGCGGCCAGGAGAGGGTAATGGTGTCAGGTGCGTAGGGAGCAAGCTCCACCGCGATGAAGAAGAACAGCAATCCGTTCGCCGCAAGGGCGAAGGCGACGGGATAGCCGAGGAGAAGGAAGACCACGAGCGCGGCGAACATGATCGGCGCGAGGTTCTGGGCAATCAATGCAGCCATTGATGGAAACTCCGGAAAACTTGAAACGGGCGCCTGACGATCAGCTCACGCCGTCGCCTGGCGGCGTGCCGCCGGCGCCGGGCGTATTGACGGTGCCGATTTCTTGTATGAGGCGCTCCGCTTCCGCTTCGACGCTGTGGCCGCTCGTCTCTTCATCGGCAAGCTTGCCCTGCATGATGGCCACGCGCTTGATCAGCTCGCTCAGCCACTGGAAGAACATCGAGATGAAGCCCAGGAGGATGAGGCCCTTGGCTGGCCAGATCAGAAGGCCGCCGGCATTCGAGGAGACTTCGCCGGACCGGTAGGAGTTGATGAAGTACGGGATGCTCAGCCAGAGCAGCAGGGCCACGAACGGGAACAGGAAGAACAGGTGACCGAACACGTCGATGCCGTCCCGGCCGCGCTTCGAGAGCCTGCTCGAGACGATGTCGATGCGGATGTGCTCGTTCGCCTTCAGCGTCCATGCGGCGCAGAGCATGAACACGGCGCCGAACAGGTACCATTGCAGCTCGAGCCAGGCGTTGGACGAGACGCCGAAGATGCGCCGGATGATGGCATTGATCGCCGAGACCAGGATCGCCACCACGATCGCCCAGGCGGCGACCTTGCCGAGGCGCTCGTTGATCGAGTCGATGACACGGGATAGCCCAAGAAGTGCCGTCACCTGTCTCCCCCTTAAATTTTGTCGGTTGAAAATCTTGGGGCCTAGCTATCGGACTTGGTGCGGCGTCGCTAGTGCCGATTTAGTCTAAAGCAAGGTTTGGGGCGGTCCGTAGCGGAGAAATTTTCATGCTGCAAGAGACCCCGTCGTTAAAAGTTTAGGCAGTACAGGACTTTGACGAGAGTCCGAAACTTGCGCCCTCGTGTTGCTGGGGATTCATTCCAACAGAGCTTCCAGCCGTTGGTCTTGACTGGTTTTCCGGAGTGGAATGGTTATAAGTTCCTACCCTCCGGAGGATGCCCGTGACACTGCTGATACTCGGCCTGGTGATTTTTCTCGGCATGCATGCCTTCAGCATGGCGCGGGGCAGTCGAGCGGCCATGATCGCCAGGATCGGCGAGGGGCCGTACAAGGGCCTATACTCTCTTGTCTCCCTTCTCGGCATTGTCCTGATCGCCATCGGCTACGGCCAGTATCGCGCAAGCGGCTACATCCCGGTCTGGGATCCGCCGGTCTGGACCCGCCACCTGGCGCTTCTTCTGGTCTGGCTCGCCTTCATCTGCCTCGCTGCGGCCTATCTCCCCGGTCGCATCAAGGCGCGGCTCAAGCACCCTATGCTCGCCGGCGTGAAGATCTGGGCCCTGGCGCATCTGCTTGCTAACGGCGATCTCGGCTCGATCCTGCTCTTCGGCTCGGTCCTGGTCTGGGCAGTGCTCGCCCGCATCAGCGTCAAGCGCCAGGACGTGGCGGCTCAGCATGGGGGCACCGCGGCACCTGCCGGCTGGCGGAACGATGTGCTGGCAGTGGTCATCGGGACGGCGGTCTACGTCGCGTTCGTGATTTGGCTGCATCCCTGGCTGATCGGGGTTCCGGTCCTGCCTATGCGGGCATGAAGCCTCTCGCCTTGTGCGGGCGTGTGTGTTAGGCGACCTCCTTCGATTGCAGGAGGCGGCCGCGCAGGCCGCATGAGTGAGACGATGGCCCCGAAGGATGAGTTCATTCGCGAAGTCGATGAGGAGTACCGCCGCGACCAGATGGCTCAGATCTGGAAGCGCTACAACGGTATCATCATTGCCGTCGTGGTTTTGATCGTGGCGGGCGTCGGCGGCTGGCGCTTCTGGCAGCATACCCAGGAGACCCGCGCGCAGGAGGCTGCCGTGCGCTACGAGGAGGCCCTGCGCCTGTCCTCCGAGGACAAGGGACAGGAAGCGCAGACTGCCTTCGAGACTGTGGTCAAGGAGGACGGCGCCACCGGCTATGCCATGCTCGCCCGCTTCCGCCTTGCGGCCGAACTCGGCCAGCAGAACGCGGAAAACGGCGCTTCGGCCTATGATGCTCTCACCAGCGACGCCTCCGTTCCGCCGCTCTGGAAGGATCTGGCCCGTCTGCGCGCCGCCTGGTTGCGCATCGACACGGGCGAACCCGCAGGGTTGCGTCAGGCCGTGGAGCCGCTGGCGGCGCCGTCAGGTGCCTGGCGCCATTCGGCCCGGGAACTCTTGGGACTGTCCGGCCTTAAGGCCGGTGATATGGATTATGCCGGTCGTTGGTTCGACCAGATCGCCGCCGATCGCGAGACGCCTTCCTCCTTAAGGCAGCGCCTTGCCATCTATACCGCTCTCGTGGCGGGCGGTCCGGTGCAGGCGACCCAGTAGGATAGGAAAAGACATGACGGCGACCGTCGCCATTGTCGGGCGGCCGAATGTCGGCAAATCGACTCTCTTCAATCGACTCGTCGGCAAGAAGCTGGCGCTCGTGGATGACCGGCCGGGGGTGACCCGCGACCGGCGCGAGGGCGAGGCACGCCTCGGCGATCTCGAATTCCGCATCATCGACACGGCGGGCCTCGAGGAGGCGACCGAAGAGTCGCTTCTCGGCCGCATGCGCGCCCAGACCGAAGCCGCCATCGGCGATGCGGACGTGATCCTCTTCGTGATCGATGCCCGGGTCGGCATTCTGCCGGCCGACCGGCCCTTCGCCGAGATGGTCCGGCGCTCCGGCAAGCCCGTCATCCTCATCGCCAACAAGGCGGAAGGCGGCGCCGGCATGGCCGGTGCCTATGATGCATTCTCTCTTGGCCTGGGCGATCCGGTGCCGCTCTCCGCCGAGCATGGCGAGGGCCTGGCCGACCTCTTCGAGGCCCTGATGCCCTACTTCCCCGATCCGAACGACGGGGAGGAGGAAGAGGACGATCCGAACAAGCCGCTGCAGGTCGCCATCGTCGGGCGCCCGAATGCGGGCAAGTCCACCCTCATCAACCGCATGGTCGGCGAGGATCGCCTGCTCACGGGGCCGGAGGCCGGCATCACCCGTGATTCCATCTCGCTCGATTGGGACTGGCGCGGACGCGCGATCAAGCTCTTCGACACGGCGGGCCTGCGCAAGCGCGCCCGCGTCGAGGACAAGCTCGAAAAGCTTTCCGTCGCCGATGCCCTGCGCGCCGTACGCTTCGCCGAGGTGGTGGTGGTTCTGCTCGATGCCACGATCCCGTTCGAGAAGCAGGATCTCTCCATCGTCGACCTGGTGGAGCAGGAGGGCCGCGCCCTCGTGATCGGACTCAACAAGTGGGACCTCGTGGCCGACCAGCAGGGGCTCCTGAAGGACTTGAAGGAGAAAGCCACCCGTCTGCTGCCGCAGGTTCGCGGCGCGCCGGTGGTGCCGCTCTCGGGATTGGCCGGCAGCGGCATCGATCCGCTGATGAAGGCCGTGCTCCAGGTCTATGAGAAGTGGAACACGCGCATTTCTACCGCGCGGCTCAACCAGTGGCTCGGTGAGGCGCTGGAAGCGAACCCGCCGCCCGCGGTCTCGGGCCGCCGCATCAAGATTCGCTACATGACCCAGGTGAAGTCACGCCCGCCGCATTTCGCCGTGTTCGGCAATCAACTCGATGCCTTGCCGAAGAGCTATACCCGTTACCTGGTCAACGGCCTGCGCGAGGCCTTCGATCTCCCCGGCACCCCGATCCGCGTGTCCCTGCGCATGGGGCAGAACCCGTTCGACAAGGAACGGAAGTAGGGCGTCTTCAGTCGCCGCGTCATCCCCGGCGGCCCGCAAGGGTCGGGAAGGGAATCCATAACGCGATACAGATCGATGAATTCCCTTCCCCTTCGCTCCGCGGGGGAATGACGCTTCCCCCGCCGGAGCGGGACGCAAGGCAGATTCAGTCGGCGGCCGCTCTCCGGAGCGCCTGCGGCAGAACGACGACGTTGTGTGAAATCAGCGGCACGAATTCCTGGATCGGAGCAGGACGGCCGAACAGGTAGCCCTGCGCCTCGGTGCAGCCCTCGAGCCCGAGAAAGCGCAGCTCTTCGGAGGTCTCGACGCCTTCCGCGATCACAGGAAGGCCCAAGCCCCGCCCGAGCCCGAGCACGGCGCGCACGATGGCGGCGGCCTGCGGGTTCGTGTGAACCGACTGGATGAAGGAGCGATCGATCTTGATCTTGTCGAACGGGAAGGCGCGCAGGTTCGAGAGCGAGGAATAGCCCGTCCCGAAATCGTCCATGGCGATGTTGACGCCGAGCGCCTTCAGCCTCTGTAGGGTCTGGAGCGCGCGGTTGGGATCGCGGATCAGCGCCGTCTCGGTGATCTCGATCTCCAGCCGCTCCGGCGGAAGCTTGGTCCCGTCCAAGGTGCTCTGGACGAATTCGACGAAGCCGTCGCTCGTCAATTGCAGTGCCGAGACGTTCACCGCGATGGTCAGCGGGCGCATCCAGGTGGCGGCCTCGCGGCAGGCCTGCCGCATCACCCATTCACCGATCTTCAGGATCAGTCCGCTTTCCTCCGCAATCGGAATGAAGACGGAAGGCGGGACGTTGCCGCGCGTCGGATGGGTCCAGCGGAGCAGAACTTCGAAACCGTTGACCTCGCCCGTGTCGACCTGCGCCTGCGGCTGATACGCGAGGCTCAGTTCGTTGTTGGCGACGGCGCTGCGCAGATCGTGCTCGATGCTGCGGCGTTCCCGGATCTGCGCTCCCATGGCCGCCTCGAAGAAGCGGTAGGTGCCCTTGCCCTCGGTCTTGGCGCGGTACAGGGCAGCATCGGCGCTGGAGAGAAGCTCCGTGCGGTCCTTGCCGTCGGACGGGTAGAGCGCGATTCCGATGCTGACCGATACGAGCCCGGCCGGAACGCCGTCCTGATCCCACTTGAGGCTTCTCAGCAGCGTGTCGGCAAGGTGTCCCACCTGGGCGGGATCGGTCACATGAGGAGCGATGATGGCAAACTCGTCGCCGCCGAGGCGTGCGAGCATCTGCCCGTCGACGAGGACCGACGAGAGATGCTTGGCAATGTCCTGAAGGACCCGGTCGCCGGTCGCATGGCCGTAGATGTCGTTGACCTCCTTGAAGCCGTCGAGATCCAGGCAGAGCAGCGCCATCTGGCGCTTGGCTCGGCGATTCAGGCGGATTTCGCGATCCAGGCGATGATCGAAGCTCGTGCGGTTGTCGAGGCCGGTAAGAGGATCGTGATGCGCCAGATAGCGGATCTTTGCCTCCGCATTCCTGCGGTCGCGCAGATCCCGGAACGCAACCACGTTGTGAAGAGCGCCGTTGTAGTTGATCTGCCGGGCGATCAGTTCCACGGGGAGTAGCGTGCCGTCGCCGTTTCGCAGCTCGGTTTCGACGGCCTGACCGAGGGACGCGAACAGTTTGTCGCGCTTCGAGCCATCCGTAATCCATGCGGCGAGCGACTGACCCACGATCTGCTCGGACGTGAGCCCGGTCAACTGCGCGAAGCTCTGATTGACCGTCACGATCGTATTGCCGTCGCAGAGAACGAGGCCCTCGACCGCCGCATCGGTGAGATCGCGCATGCGCTCCATCTCGAGCGACGCGCGACGGCGCTCGCGGATGTCGAGGCTCAGGGCGACGACAGCGAGCAGGAGAATGGCGAGGCTGACGAACGCCACGCCGATGGCGAGCCATTCGGTACGAATGGACGAAGCGGAGAGCACGATGCTCGGATCCGGCGTGATGGCAACCGCGCCCATGGCGGTGAAATGGTGGCTGCAGATCGCGAGCGTGAGCAGCAGCGCTCCCATGAGCTTGGCGTGAAGGGAGGATGTCCGCAGCGCGACGAACAGGGAAGCCGCACCGATCAGGGCGCCGAGCAGAATCGAGGCGGCCACCAATGCGCGGTCCCACGCGACGGTGCCCGCGACCTCGAAGGCGGCCATGCCGGTATAATGCATGACGGCGATGCCGCCTCCCACCAGGGCGCCGCCGAGCCAGGGCGCGGCCGCGTGTTTGGCCAGGAGCGCGGCGCCGAAGCCGATGCCGGTGAGCGCGACGGCGGCGACCAGCGAGACGACCGTCAGGATGACGTTGTAGGCGGTCGGAAGGGACGGGGAGAACGCCAGCATGGCGATGAAATGCGTGGCCCAGATTCCGAACCCGGTCGAGGCCGCGGCGATGCCGAGCCAGGCTATGCGGCTGCGGTCGGAGCGGCGCACATGATGCATGAGGTTGACCGCCGTCAGCGACGCCAGCGCACAGACCAGAGCTGCCAAAGCCACGAGACTGAGATCGTGCTCGGAAACGATACAATCATAGACTGTCAGCATAACGAACCTTTGCAGGCGGACCGCTGCAGCGATGTCGCGCACGCGGGAAGCCTGTTTGAAACGGAGATTCTGGAAAGTAGCATCCGGTCTTTCGCCGGAATGGCGGGGCGGCATCATGCCTTTGGACCGGCTCGCCGACGTGAGCCCCAATCCGCCATGGTTTTCGGGAAGCTATCCCGATTGGTAAGATGAGGTATCGCCTCGCCAAGTCAACAAAGGCCGGGCGCATGGAGGCGCTTATCGGGCAGCAGGGTTAACGCCGGACGTGCAGGCCTTTGCCGGGTTGCAGCCGCAGGTCGGGACCGGGATCCATCGGGCGGCGCGTGTGAGTGGAATCGGTCCCCATCGCTGCGCGTCCATCCTGGAACGACCTATCCTTAGCCACACACTTTTTCGTCCCGCACCTGCCTTCGTCACACCCTCTGCCGTCATGGCCGGGCTCATCCCGGCCATCCCGATGCTGTGAGGCGCCGGGCTTCAATCAACCGTGATCACCGGCACAGGGTCGATGATGACGTCGGAGGGCCGCGGGCGCTTCGCCGATGCGGGTTCGAGGGGTCGCAGGAGCATCGGGGATCCGGATCAGGGAGCGCGCCAGCCTCGAGACCTTGCTCGGAGGGCGCTGGCGGAGGCGGCCGAAGGATTCGGGCGACGAAGCCGTTCGCGTGCGCGCGCAGCCTTGAACCGAAAAAGCCCCTCCGATCCGGAGGGGCTGGTCTCGACTTTCGACAATGGCCTCAGATCACCGAGAGGTCCTTGTGGGTCAACAAGGCCCTGTTGGCCAGAACGGCAAACTTGATCTGCGCCGCAGCGCCCGTGCCGTCGGGATCAAAGTAGAGCGTGCCGGTACCCTTGTCGTAGATGATGCGGTCCGATGCATCGTGAGCCTTCTTGCCGACATGGAACGCATCCGCCTTCAATGTGCGGGCCGCTTTGAGCTTGCTGAAATCCTGGCGGGACAGGCTGATCATGTCCTCATTCGGGTCAAAATCCATGATGCGGTCGACATTGGTCTTCGCGTTCAGCTTGGCATCGAAGAAGAAGGTGTCGGCCCCGGCGCCGCCATAGAGCCGGTCGTTCCCGGCTGCGCCGGCAAGAACGTCACCGCCGCCGTAGCCGTAAATGGTGTCGTTGCCGCCCATGCCATAGATGCCGTCGAGGTTGTCGGTCCCCTTCAGCACGTCTGCCCTGGGGGTGCCGATCGGGGGAAGAGCGATGGCCGCCTTCTGGCCCCAAAGCGCGTCCACGCCGGCACTCGCGAAGGTCCAGGCGGATTGCGTAGTCTTCTTGCTGCTCATTTTGTGGTCCTCAGTTTGATTCTGCCCTTCGTCCGAAGGAGTGCCGGATAAGAGCAAATAACGGTAAATGCAATGATATGACATTTGGAAGCATCGCCTGTGGCGAATTGCCTTATCCGGACACGGCGTACGCGCGGAAAGGCGATTGCCGCTGAAACCCTTGCGCAGCTTGGGTTTCGTTGGAATAATTTCGCCCTATAACCTCATCCAAGGGATGGATGTGGCCGGATGGGAAAAGGTCCAGCCCAGGAGGGAAGGCCGATGGGTGAGGTGCTGTCGCATCGCAGGCTGTCGGAATTGGTCGGATCGATTTACGACTGCGCCCTCGATCCCGGCCGCTGGGAACCGACCCTGTCGGAGGTCGCGGACACATTCGGCTGCTCCGTCGTGTCCCTCACCCTGAACGATATTCAAGAAAACCGCTTCCTGATCAACAAGGCCGTCGGATGGGAGCCAAGCCTCCTGCGGCTCAAATCGGAACGGCACGTCGGGGAGATCAATGCCCGGCTGACGGAATGGCTGACGCTGCAATCGTCCATCGACGAGATGTTCGTGACCTCGGTCCACCTCAGCCCCGACTACGTCCAGACGTCGCCTTATGTGGAGGAATGCCTGAAGCCCCAGGGCATTGTCGACATCATGCACATGTTCCTCATGCACACGCACCGGCAGTTCGCGGAGATCGGCCTCGGGAGGCACGCCCGGGAGGGCGTCATCACATCGCGCGAGGTCGAACTCGGCCGCCTGCTGCTGCCTCATCTGCGCAAGGCGGTGACGATCAGCGATATCCTGGACGTGCGCTCCATCGAGCGTGCGCACATGGCCGAAGCGCTGGATGCCCTCCGGTGCGGGGTCGTGCTGACCGACGAGCGCGGCGGCATCCTGCACGCGAACCGCTCGGCCGAGCACATGATGAGCAACGGCGGCCCTATCCGGAGCATCCGGCGCGTCCTGGCGGCGAGCGCGTCGTCGGCGAGCCGTGAGCTCCGCAAGGCGATCATGCTGGCCGCCCGCAACGAGACGCAGCTCGGCGAGACGAGCACGGCGATCCGCCTGACGGACATCGACCAGCCTCCGGCCTACGCCCACGTGCTTCCGATGGCAACGGGAGACCTGCGTACGCGGCTGCAGCCCAACGCGGTCGCGGCCGTCTTCGTCGGTGCGCCCGACGAGCAGACCGGGATCGGCCTGCTCGCCAGGGCCTTCAATCTCACCGCCGCCGAGGTCCGGATCCTGGAAAGTCTCATGGCCGGTCATACCCTGGCCGAAACCGCGCAGCATTTCAGCATTGCCCGGTCGACCGCGAAGACTCATCTCGACCATATCTTCGCCAAGACCGGGGTGTCCCGCCAGACGGAGCTGGTCCGGTTGACGATGCAGATGACCCAGCCCGTCCATGCCGGAGCCCTCAACCTGGGGCCGCCCCGGCAACAGCAGGGAGATCTCGGCCACCCGATCTAGACACTGAGACCCCATGCGTTCGCGGCCATCAGCACGCCAAGCCCCCCGAGGATTAGGCCCGAGGCTTTGTTGATGAGGTTCAGGACCGTCACGTTCAGCCGCGAGCGCAGGGCGGCCACGCTGCCGCTCACGATCAGCCACCACGTGACCGATGCGGCGAACACGCCCGCGATCATCGTGGAGGCGGCTGTCGGAGCCGGGGAAGCGACCGCCGGCAGGACGGCCGCCAGCAGGGCCGGCGTCAAGGGATTGAGCAACGCGCAGGCAACGGCGCTGCAATAGGACGAGACGGCTCCCCGTTCCTGCGCGACCGCCGCTGTCAGCGATACGGTCCGCCTGAGAACGCGGGCGCTGAACCAGAGGAGGAGACAGGCGGAGGCGGCCGAGATGAAGGCTTGGCTGTTGCCGAGAACCGGGGTGACGATGGGCCCGACGCCGAGTACCGCGCAGGTCGTGTAGATGACCAGGACGGTCGCCGCCCCGAGGCCGGTGGCGAAGCCCGCAATGGCGCCATAGATCAGCGCGCGCTGAATGCAGAGAACACTCATGGGACCGATGGGCACGGTGATCACGAACCCAACCGTTGCCCCGGATAGGAATGCCGACATGCCGGTCATGACCATGCCTCGCTGAGACGTGTCGCGGCGAGCGTTCGTCCCGGTGCGTGCGGGTCGGAACACCGCCTTTTGCAGGAGACTCGACGCTATCTCGAGGGTCAGCGCGGCGCGTCCACCGTTTGGTGGAGACGGAGCATTCAGGCTGGGGCGGAGGCAGAAATTCTATCGGTCCGTCAGGCCGGCATCTGCGGCTCGACGACCTTACCGTCCTGGGTGAAGTCGTAGATCTTGCCGGTCTCGGCCCATGAGGGAAGGGCGAGCTTCACGATGTGGGGGGCGAGATCTTCCGGCGTCTTCAGGGTCAGCGGATCCTCGCCCGGCATGGCCGTACGGCGCATGGCGGTGCGAAGCGGGCCGGGATTGAGCAGCATGGCCCTGACCGGGGTCGTCGCCGTCTCGGCCGCGTAGGTGCGGACCAGCGCTTCAAGAGCGGCCTTCGACACCGAATAGACGCCCCAATAGGCCTTGTGCCTGTGGGCAGCGCCGGACGTGATGAAGATCGCGCGGCCCGCGTCCGAGGCGCGGAGAAGCGGATCGAGGGAGCGAATCAGGCGGTAATTGGCCGTTACGTTGACGGCCATCACCTCGTCCCAGACCGGCTGGTCGACATGGGTGATCGGGGCCAGCTCGCCGAGCTGGCCCGCATTGCCGAGGAGAATGTCGAGCTTGCCCCAGCGCTCGTGGATCGCGGCGCCGAGCCGGTCGAGGGCTTCGAAATCCTTGAGGTTCACCGGCACGAGTGTGGCCGAGGAGCCCTTGGCGCGGATCTCGTCGTCGAGGGATTCGAGCGCGCCCTGCGTCCGGGCCAGGGCGATTACGTGCGCGCCGGCTTCGGCAAGGGCAAGCGCCGCCGCGCGGCCGATGCCGCGCGAAGCGCCGGTGACGACCGCGACCCGGTTGAGGAGAGGCTTGTCCATGGAGATGCTCAGTCGGCTTCGGCGAGAACGGCGAGACGGCGCGGGGTGGCGACGGTGAGATCCGTCAGCGGCGTCGGGTAATCGCCCGTGAAGCAGTGGTCGGTGAATTGCGGCTGCGCCGGATTGCGGCCCTGCTCGCCCATGGCCCGGTAGACGCCCTCGATGGACAGGAACGCCAGCGAGTCCGCCCCGATATACTGGCGCATCTGCTCCAGGTCGTGGGTGGCGGCGAGCAGCTTCTCCTTCTCCGGCGTGTCGATGCCATAGAAGTCCGGGTGGGTAATCGGCGGGCTGGAGATGCGGAAGTGGACCTCCTTGGCGCCGGCCTCCCGCATCATGCGCACGATCTTCACCGAGGTCGTGCCGCGCACGAGGCTGTCGTCTACGAGCACGATGCGCTTGCCGGCAATCGCCGCGCGGTTGGCGGAGTGCTTCATGCGCACGCCGAGCTCGCGCACCGACTGGGTCGGCTGGATGAAGGTGCGGCCGACGTAATGGTTGCGGATGATGCCAAGCTCATAGGGAAGTCCGCATGTCTGGGCGTAACCCAGGGCCGCCGGCACGCCGGAATCCGGCACCGGGATCACCACGTCCGCATCGGCGGGCGATTCCAGCGCGAGTTCGCGACCCATGCCCTTGCGGACATCGTAGACGCTGCGGCCGTTCACGACGGAATCGGGACGCGCGAAATAGATGTATTCGAAAATGTCGGGGCGGGGAGTCTGCTTCGGCACGAAGCGGAAGGATTCGATGCCCTCGTCCGAGATCACCACGCATTCGCCGTTCTCGATATCACGGACGAAGCGAGCGCCGATGATGTCGAGCGCGCAGGTCTCTGACGCGAGAATGTAGCGACCGTCGAGTTCGCCCAGCACCAGCGGGCGGATGCCCAGCGGGTCCCGGGCTCCGATGAGCTTCTTGTTGGTGAGCGCCACCAGGGCATAGGCGCCCTCGATCTTCTGGATGGCTTCGACGAAGCGGTCGATCACCCGGTCCTTGCGGCTGCGGGCCACGAGGTGGACGATCACCTCCGTGTCCGTGGTGGACTGGCAGATTGCGCCATCCCGGATGAGGTTGCGGCGAAGCGTCAGGCCGTTGGTCAGGTTGCCGTTATGGGCTACGGCAAAGCCACCGCCGTCGAGCTCGGCGAAGAGGGGCTGCACGTTCCGCAGGACCGTCTCGCCCGTGGTGGAGTAGCGGGTGTGGCCGATGGCGGAGAGCCCCTCCAGGCGCTCGATGGTCGCCCGGTCGGAAAAATTGTCGCCGACGAGGCCCAGTCTGCGCTCGGAGTGGAAGACCGATCCGTTATAGGACACGATGCCCGCCGCCTCCTGGCCGCGGTGCTGCAGCGCGTGAAGGCCGAGCGCCGTGATGGCGGCCGCATCCGGGTGTCCGTAGATGCCGAAGACGCCGCATTCTTCGCGCAGGGTATCGCCGTCGAGGTCGAGGTTCACCTGCTTCGGGGTGACCTGCCACGTCTCGGACAAAGCAGACATCGATCAAATCCTTGGGATTCGCGCGCCCACCGGCGCCGCCCTTATGTAATCGGCCATGGGCCGAACGCCAATGGCTAATCTAACACTGTCGGAAACGTGATCCCTGAGACTTAGCTGCGCCGCTGGGGCGCCGGTGGGGCCGCGGGGGCGGCCGGCGCTGCCGGGCGCTGCGGATCGGGCTCCGCCGGCTCGGCTTCCGTCGGCGCTTCCTTGTTGCGCAGACGCTGGAGCAGGGCCTCGGCATTCTCCGGCAGCATGGCGATGATGTTGTCGCGGGTGTTCTCCATCGCCGGCCGGGTACGGGAGGACGCCGCCCATTCGGGCTCCTTGCCCTGGAGCAGCCAGCCCAGGAAGGCCCAGCCGATCACGCAGATGAGGAAGCCGCGCGCTGCGCCGAAGAACAGTCCCAGCGTCCGGTCCAGGGCGCCGATGCGGGAATCGAGGATCAGGTCGGAGACTTGCACCGTGATGATCGAGACGATGATCAGCGTGATCACGAAGATGCCGCCGATGGCGGCGACCAGCGCCACCGTGTTGCTGCTGATATATTGCTGCGCGATCGGAAGAGCCGTCGGATGCAGATACCAGGCCGCGGCGGCCGCGACGACCCAGGCCACGATGGCGAGCACTTCGCGGGTGAAGCCGCGCACGGCGGCAAGAAGCGCCGAGATCAGGACGATACCGAGGACGACGAGGTCCAGAACGGAAAAGGGCATGGGCCGGGCCTACGCAAGATAACAGGGATGGAGCCGCCTTTGCGGGTTCAGAGCCTGGCTCTATAGCGTTAACAAAGGCTTTCGTCACCATTGGAACGCCGGAAGGTTGTGCGAAGGGGAACGGAGGTCTTGTCCCGAGAGGCTCGCTCCTAATCCTCTGGCTCGTCCTGAAAGTCCGGCCGGTCATAGGCAGCAAGGCTTGATCAGCCTGATGGCCGGGCGTGTCCCGATCATCCCGATCCTGTGAAATGCCGCGTCGTTCGGATCGGGATCACCGGCACAGGGGCGGCTCTTCAGGAAACCTGCACGATCAGCTTGCCGAAATTCCGGCCGTCCAGCATCCCGATGAAGGCCTCTGGCGCGCTTTCCAGTCCATCGACGATGTCTTCCTGGTACTTGACCCGTCCCTCGGCGATCCATTGCGCCATTTCCCGGTAGAAGTCCGGGCGCTGTGCGCTGAACTCGCGCTGGATGAAACCGCGGATGGTCAGGCTCTTGGTGAGCACGTCGCGCATGAGGCTCGGCAGGCGATCGGGCCCCTCGAACGGCCCGGTGCTGTTGTACTGCGCCACAAGTCCGCAGACCGGGACGCGGGCGAAGGTGTTCAGCAGCGGAAACACGGCGTCCCAGACCTTGCCCCCGACATTCTCGAAATAGACGTCGATGCCATCCGGGCAGGCTTCCCGCAGATCCTCCGCAAAGTTGGGTGAGCGGTGATCGAGAGCGACATCGAAGCCGAAGACGTCGCGAACCAGTGCGCATTTCTCCGGTCCGCCGGCGATTCCCACCGCTCGCGCCCCTTTGATGTGCGCGATCTGGCCGACGGTCGCGCCGACGGGCCCGCTTGCCGCAGCCACCACCACGGTCTCTCCAGCCTTCGGCTGTCCGAGGGTGAGCAATCCGGCATAGGCCGTGAAGCCCGGCATCCCGAGCACACCGAGCGCAGTCGTGACAGGTGCCTGTTGCGAATCGAGCCTGCGCAGGTCGGTGCCATCGGACAGGGCATAGGACTGCCAGCCCGAATAGGAGAGAACAACATCGCCAACAGCATAATCCGGGTGACGGCTCTCCAGCACCTCGGCCACCGTGCCGCCCTCCATGACCTGCCCAATCTCGACGGCCGCCGCGTAGGATTTAGCCGCGCTCATGCGGCCGCGCATGTAGGGATCGAGCGACAGATACCGGATCTTGAGGAGAACTTGGCCGTCACCTGGGCTCGGGACCGGCGCCTGAACGAATTGGAAGTTGTCGGGCGACGGACGCCCGACAGGGCGCGAGGCGAGAACGATTTGAAGGTTCTGTTCTGTCACTGAGAACTCCTCGGGCGTGACCGGTTCACAACGTCATCGGCCGTCGTGAATGCGATATGCACCGACGACGGTCAGGTGCCAAGTCGGTTCGTTAAGCGTCCGAGGTCTCTTTGAAGCGGCTTGCCCAAAAACGAAGAAGCTCCGGCGGATGCCGCCGGAGCTTGATCATGCGACGACACCCAATCTCAGATGAACAGAAAGTCGTTGAAGGATAGGGAGGCGTCAGGCTTGATTTTCAGGATTTCGATCGGCTTCGCGCTGCCAGAGCCATCGGCATCGAGGTAAACTGTCCCACTTTTCTTGCTGTAGACAATGTAGTCGTTGCCGTCCTTGGCGGTGGTGCCAACGGTGAAGAATTTCTTCTCCAGGTTACCTTCCTTGAAGACCTTGTCGAGCCCGACGGAAGATTTCTTGTCCGGCTTCCCCTTCTTGGCGAGATCGAGAAGATCACTCTTCGAAGCTTTGACCTTGAATGCCTTCAACCCATCGAGGTCGAATTGGATCTTGTCCTGACCGGATCTGAAGTCACTGATTTGGTCGAAATGGCCCTTTTTGAACGGCGCATCGAACACGAAAGTGTCTGAACCGCCGCCGCCGGAGAGGAAATCCTTGCCGGCACCGCCGTTGAGCGTGTCGTTTCCGGCAAGTCCATAAAGCTTGTCGTTGCCGGTGAGGCCGTAGAGGGTATCGTCGCCGGCGAGGCCATAGAGCGTGTCATGGCCGGACATGCCTTTGAACACGTCCGCTCCGTCACTGCCGAGGAGCCGGTCGTTCGTTGCGGTGCCGTTCCGGATGTCGACGGCATCGGACACGTTGATGGTCAGGTTGGCCGTGTGGACGTTACCGTCGAAATCTCTGACCTCGACCATGATCTGGTGCGACTTTGCAGCTTGGTGATCCAGCAGAGAGCCGTCCTTCACCACGAGATTACCGTCCACAATGCCAAAGCGCCCGCCGGCATCGTCGGTCAGGGTATAGGTGAAGGTGTCGTTTTCATCGGGATCGGAGGTCCAGAGGTAACCGATCACGGAACCTGTTTGCGCATGCTCGTCCACGGAGCTGTTCGACAGGATGACCTCGGTCGGAGCTGTATTGTCCGTCACAGAAACCGTGAAGGTCGTCGTCGCGACGACGGTACCCAAGTCTCCGGTGGCGGAAATCTTGAAGGTGAAGTCATTGAGGGCATCGTTCTCGAAATCGAAGAGGCTGCTGCCGTCGCCGTTCACGCTGTTTTTGACGACCAGCACCCAATTCAAGATGCCTTCCTGGGAGATCGGCTTGATTTCGAAGCGGCCGCTGCCCGGATCGATCAATCTGAAGCTGGCGTTCTCGCTGGCACCCTCACCAATGACGCCGATGTAGCCCACAATCGTGCCGACTTGAGGATTCTCGATGACTGTCGAGTTCGAAAGAATAACCGTTGCCATATCGTCCCCCAGGATCCCAGGCCTGTCGCTGTTTCTGCCGATGAGGTCATCCAGCAGACCTGAGGGTGAATGATACACAATATCATTTGCAGATCAAATAGACCGAATGGCCTAGGGCGACTGCCAAAGGAACAAGCCGTCAGGAGGCTCTGCGCCTGCGCGCCGCAATGCCTGCGACAAGATCAGTGATATGGCCGATGGAGGATGTTGCGAGGGGCAGTTTCTCCGGCTTGCCTTTCTCCAGGCGCAGTGCCGGTGCGACGGCGCCGGAAAAGCCGAGTTTCGCCGCCTCCTTCAGCCGCGCCTGCGCCTGGGCCACCGGCCGGATCGCCCCGGACAGACCCATTTCTCCAAAATAGACCGTATCGGGCGGCAGTGGATTGCCTGACAAGGACGAGACCAGGGCCGCGGCCGCCGCCAGATCGGCGGCGGGCTCAGTGATACGCAGACCGCCGGCGACATTCAGATAGACGTCGTGCATGCCGAGCTTCAGGCCGCCATGGGCTTCCAGCACCGCGAGCACCATGGACAGGCGGCTCTGGTCCCAGCCGACGACGGCGCGGCGCGGGGTGCCAAGCGAGGTCGGGGCGACGAGGGCCTGGATTTCCACCAGGAGCGGTCGCGTACCCTCCATGCCGGCGAAGACTGCCGTTCCCGCAGTTGCCATGTCGCGTCCCGCGAGGAACAGCTCGGATGGGTTGCGCACCTCGCGCAGACCCTGGTCCGACATCTCGAACACGCCGATCTCGTCGGTCGGGCCGAAGCGGTTCTTCACGGCGCGCATGATGCGGAAATGGTGGCCCGTATCACCCTCGAAGGAGACCACCGCATCGACCATGTGCTCGACGACGCGGGGACCGGCAATCTGCCCATCCTTGGTCACGTGGCCGACGAGAATGACGGCCGTGCCCGTGGTCTTCGCGAAGCGGATCAACGCCTGGGCGGAGCCGCGGACCTGGGTCACGGTACCGGGCGCGGATTCCACCGTCTCGGTCCACATGGTCTGGATCGAGTCGATGATGGCGAGCGCCGGCGGACGACCCTGGCTCAAGGTCGCGATGATGTCCTCGACATTGGTCTCCGAGGCGAGCTCGACAGGCGCCTGGCCGAGGCCGAGACGCTCCGCCCGCAGGCGCACCTGCGCCACCGCCTCTTCGCCCGAGATATAGGCGACCCGCTCGCCCCGGTTGGCGAGGGCCGCGGAGGCCTGCATCAGAAGGGTCGACTTGCCGATGCCGGGATCGCCGCCGAGCAGAATGATCGAGCCATGCACGAAGCCCCCGCCGGTGACGCGGTCGAGTTCGGCAATGCCGGAGGGCGTACGTGGCGCTTCCTTGGCCTCCCCGGAGAGACCCTCGAGCGGAAAGATCCGGCCCTTGGCGCGGGACGGCCGTGTGGCGACCGGTCCCGCCATCGGACTTGCGGATCCAGCTTCCTCGGCGATGGTGTTCCAGCCGCCGCAGGCCTCGCATTTGCCTTTCCAGCGGTTGTAGACCGCGCCGCATTCCTGGCAGACGAAGGAGGGGTGACGCTTGGCCATCAGCCCTGCTCCCCGCGATAGGTGCGGGCGTAGCGCGATCCGAGATTGGTCAGGATCTCGTAGCCGATGGTGCCGGCGCGGCGGCCGACCTCGTCGAGGCTCAGATCGCCGCCGATCAGAGTGACGGTGTCGCCGCGCTGAACCTGGTTCTCCGGCACATCCGTCACGTCGATCGTGATCAGATCCATGGATATGTTGCCGGCGAAGGGGCAGGGGGTGCCTGCCACCAGGGCCATGCCGGCAAGCAGTTCGTCGCCGCTCTTGCCACGGGCGCTCGCGGCGCGCGGATAACCGTCCGCATAGCCGACCGAAAGGGTGGCGATGCGGCGTTTTTCCAGAGCGAGCCAGCGGCCGTTATAGCCGACACTGTGATCCGCCTCGACCCAGCGCAGCTGCACGATCCGGGCCTGGAGCCCCACGACCGGCTTCATGGGGTTGTCCCGGTCCGGGGTCGGGTTGCCGCCATAGAGCGCATAGCCCGGCCGGGCGAGATCGAAATGCGGCTTCTCCTTCAGGAAAATGCCGGAGGAATTGGCAAGAGAAGCCGGGATGCCGGGGAGAGTCGCCCGCACGGCCTGAAACGCCTCGATCTGCTCCCGGTTGAGCGGGTTCTCGCTCTCTTCGGCGCTGACGAAATGGCTCATGAGGAGGGCGGTCTCGAAATCCTTCAGCGCGCCTGAGTCCTTGAGCGTCAATCCCTGCGGCACGGTGAGGCCGAGCCGGTTCATGCCGGTATCGACATGAATCGCGGCCTTCCATCTCTGGCCTTGGGCACGGCAGAAGCCGGCCCATTCCTCAATCTCCTCAAAGGAGCCGAGGACGGGACGCAGGTCGAATCCCACGTAAGTAGGGCAGGTGCCGGCAAACAGTCCGTTCAGCACGTAGATCGTCGCATCGGGCGCAACGGCGCGCACGCGGATCGCCTCGCTCTGATGAGCCACGAAGAACGTGCGGCAGCCGGCCTTGCCAAGCGCTGGGACGGCCTTCTCGATGCCGATGCCATAGGCATTGGCCTTGACCACGGCAGCAGTCTCTGCGCCGCCCGCGTTGTCACGCAGGGTGCGCCAGTTAGAGGCGAGGGCACCGAGATCGATATGGAGGACGCCGCCGGCTGCGTTCTCAGGGATGCTGCAAGCGGCACTGGTCTGCGAGGTAAGCTTGGTCAATCGCCAATCCGTTCAGGGAGTTTGTCTTCATCCGCAAGGTTGGTGAAGCGGGTGATGTCGGCCTGGAAGGCCAGCTGCACGGTGCCTGTCGGTCCGTGACGCTGCTTTCCGATGATGACTTCGGCCTTGCCGTGGACCTGATCCATCTCCGTCTGCCACTTGAAGTATTCCTCGGTGCCGGGTTTCGGCTCCTTGTTCTTCAGATAGTACTCCTCGCGGTAAACGAACATGACCACGTCGGCGTCCTGCTCGATCGAGCCCGATTCACGAAGGTCCGACAGCTGCGGCCGTTTGTCGTCGCGGGATTCCACCTGACGGGAGAGCTGGGACAGGGCGACGAGCGGCACCGAGAGCTCCTTGGCGAGTGCCTTGAGGCCTGTGGTGATCTCGGTGAGCTCCTGCACGCGGTTCTCGCCCTTCTTGGCGGAACCGGAGAGGAGCTGGAGGTAGTCGACGATGAGGATGTCCAGGCCGCGCTGGCGCTTGAGACGCCGGGCGCGGGCGGCAAGCTGCGCGATGGAGATGCCGCCGGTCTGGTCGATGTAGAACGGGATCGACTGCATCTCGCGGGCGGCCTCGGTGATCTTGTAGAAGTCGTCCTCGCGCATGTCGCCGCGGCGGATCTTGTAGGAGGGCACCCCGGACTGCTCGGCGATGATACGGGTGGCGAGCTGCTCGGCCGACATTTCGAGGGAGAAGAAGCCCACGATACCGCCGTTGACGGTCTTCAGCGTGCCGTCCTGCTGCTTCTCGGCCTGGTAGGCCTTGGCGATGTTGAACGCGATGTTCGTCACCAGCGAGGTCTTACCCATCGCCGGGCGTCCCGCGAGAATGACCAGGTCCGACGGCTGCAGGCCGCCGAGCGAGCGGTCGAGATCGACGAGGCCCGTCGAGATGCCCGAGAGGGCGCCTTCGCGCTTGTAGGCGGCGGCCGCCATGTCGATAGCGGCCGTGAGCGCATCGGAGAAGCGCTGGAAGCCGCCGTCGTAGCGCCCGGTTTCGGCGAGGGCGTAGAGACGCCGCTCCGCCTCCTCGATCTGGTCGCGGGGAGCCGAGTCGACAGGCGCGTCGAAGGCGACGTTCACCATGTCCTCGCCGATATTGATCAGGTTCCGACGCACCGCGAGGTCGTAGATCGTGCGGCCGTAATCCTCGGCGTTGATGACGGTCGTCGCCTCGGCCGCCAGGCGTGCGAGGTACTGGGAGACCGTGATGCCGCCGAGATCCTGGTCGCCCAGGAATGTCTTCATGGTGATCGGAGTCGCGACCTTGCCCGCCTTGATGAGACTCGTCGCCACCTCGTAGATGCGCCGGTGCAGGTCCTCGATGAAATGGCCGGCCTCAAGGAAGTCGGAGACGCGGTAATAGGCATCGTTGTTGACCAGAATCGCACCCAGCAGAGCCTGTTCGGCTTCGATGTTGCTGGGGGGCGTCCGAAACTGCGGCTCGGCAGCTTCGAGGCGGGCGATCAGGGCATTGGCGGTGGCCATCCGGCGCTCCGAAAACAAAAGAAGGGTTAGAGTCTCTTAGACCGCAATTGGTGTCCTAAAGGTTGCCGGGCGGACACGAAGCCGGGACTCTTCCCGATCTGTCCTCGCTGTCCTCGATTCTCACACCGTTCATCTTTTCGCAGGCGTTGCAGCTTGACTCTTCGACAAGCCCGAAACCCAAAAGAAAACGCTCCCCGTCGAATCGACAGAGAGCGCGATTTTAGAACAAATCAAGAACTAGAGCAATTGCTCTAGCTTGCCGTCCTTCCTCGCGTCATCACCGGCCTTGTCCCGGTGATCTCGATCCGTAGAGCACGGGGTCTCACAAGATCGGGATGGCCGGGACAAGCCCGGCCATGACGTCGTGAAGGTTCATTCCCATCCGGGAATGAAGAAGAGATCTTAGAGCTCTTCGTCGCCGCCGGCCTCAGCGAGGGCAGCGCCGACCTCGAGGCCGAGATCGTCCAGGTTGGTCTCTTCACGGGTCGTGACCGACTCGCCGCGCGCCTGACGCTCGGCTTCCTCGGGGCTGCGGGCGACGTTGATCGTCACGCGAACCTCGACCTCCGGGTGGAGGGCGACCGGCACATTGTGCAGACCAATGGTCTTGATCGGCTGGTTCAGGACGACCTGGTTGCGATCAACCGTGAAGCCGTTCTGGGTCATGATCTCGGCGAGGTCGCGGGTGGAGACCGAGCCGTAGAGCACGCCGGTCTCGCCGGACTGGCGCAGGATGATGAAGCTCTGGCCGTTCAGCTTCTCGCCGACGACTTCCGCTTCCTTGCGGCGCTCGAGATTCCGGGCCTCGAGCTGGGCGCGCTGGGTCTCGAAATGCTTCTTGTTGCCCTCGGTGGCGCGCAGAGCCTTGCCGCGCGGCAGGAGGAAGTTGCGTGCATAGCCGGAGCGGACCTTCACGGTCTCGCCCATCTGGCCGAGCTTTGCGACGCGCTCGAGAAGGATCACTTCCATGGTTGTCTCCTTTAGGTTCGTGATCAGGTGGAAAGGGTCGGCGGGGGATTCGGATGCGTGCCGAAACGGCGGCGCAGGCCGAAGACGGTGTCGGCGATGCCGAACAGGGCCAGGGCAACCATGAGGATACCCTGGGTAATGAAGATGAGGACGTACAGAGCCGACAGGATGAACGAGCGGCCGGACTTGCCCCGCGTACGGTCGTGGATGGCGGCGAGGCCCTGCAGGGCGAAGGCCATGAGGAAGGCTCCCGACAGGGCCATTCCCAGCGCGCCCATGAAGCCCTCGAAGCTGGCGACGACGAGGGCGCCGACCAGGATCAGCCCGGCGGACCGCGGCATCACGAGTTCCGGAACCGATGGCCAAGGGCGCGGCAGGCGCTTGGAAGCCTGCACGATCCGGGCGGCGGCCCAGAGATAGAGCGCCAGCACGGTCGCGAAGCCTTGCGCCGAAAGGAAAGGCGTCAGGCGGGCGAAGATGCTGACCAGTTCCTCACGGGTTTCCGCGTCGAGCGCGTCCGGTCCGGATGTGGTGAACTGCGTGTTGACGAAGGCCTCGGACACGGCGCGGGCATTCTGGTCGAAGGCACTGAAATCCCCGCCCGTCGAGATCACGCCGGCGGCGATGATGGTGAGCGCGGCCGTTGCCGCGATCCAGGCCAGGAGCCGCCCGACCGGATACCATTCCATGGTCCCGTCCGGTCCGGGGCGCCCAAGGAGGGCGAGATAGGACAGCCACCAGGCGGGCAGGGCGGTGATGAGGGCAAAGCCCAATCCGCTGAGCGGGGACAGGATCAGCGCGATCGCGAGTCCGCCGACGAGAGCCGCAATCAGCCCGGAGCGCTGGTCCCAGCCGAGGGAAACGATCAGGACGGGAATGGGGGCGAGAAGATACAGCACGGCCGCGAGCGGGGTCGCCTTGACGATCACCGCGGTCAGGAGGGCCGATACGAGGCCCGCGCCTATGCCTGTTGCAACAAAATTCATCGTCTCGCTGTCCCGCTGCTCGATGGCAGGGTTAGGGGCTCTGGCCCCAACTGACCCGGCGGGTTTCCACCGCTGGGCTATGAAAATCTATTCTCCTCGACCTCATCCTGAGGAGCAGCGAAGCTGCGTCTCGAAGGAGGCTCCAGAGAACTCTGGAACCGCCATCCTCGTCCTTCGAGACGCCGCCCATGGCGGCTCCTCAGGATGAGGATGGCTATTCGCATAGCTGTCCGACGGATCGGGCAGCCGGATGGTCTTAGCGGATCACGTAAGGCAGAAGGCCCAGAAAGCGGGCGCGCTTGATCGCTTGGGCGAGTTCACGCTGCTTCTTGGCCGACACGGCCGTGATGCGCGAAGGAACGATCTTGCCGCGCTCGGAGATGTAGCGGGACAGGAGCTTCGTGTCCTTGTAGTCGATCTTCGGAGCGTTGGGACCCGAGAAGGGGCAGGTCTTGCGGCGACGGAAGAACGGACGACGGCTGCCGCCGGCAGCCCCACCAGTAGCACCAAATGCCATGATTAAGCCTCCTCGCCTTCGTTGCCGCCTTCGAAGCCGCCGCCGTCACGCTCGCGGCGCTCCCGGTCCTTGCGCTCGTCACGGTCGCGCTTCTGCATCATCACGGACGGCTCGGTCTCGAGCTCTTCGACCTTGATGGTCATGAAGCGAAGGATGTCTTCGTTGATGCGCATCTGACGCTCCATCTCGGCCACCGCAGGAGCGGGAGCGTTGAGGTTGAACATCGTGAAATGCGCCTTGCGGTTCTTCTTGATGCGGTAGGCGAGGGATTTCACGCCCCACATCTCGGTCTTGTCGACGCTGCCGCCATTCTGCTCGATGACGCCCTTGTACTGGTCGACCATAGCTTCGACCTGCTGCGGGGTGACATCCTGGCGAGCCATGAAGATATGCTCATAGAGAGGCATAATGGGCCTTTCTCAGGTTTGAGGTTCAAGCCGTGGCACTGTTATGAAGAGTGTCCTGGCCGTTTCGCGCGTCCGATCGGCGCCAAGCCCTTCGAGCCTGCAAGGCCCGAGCGATTGTCGAAGGCGGAGACACGGGACGACGGGTCCTGAAAACCCTGCATGGCAAGCCAAGCCGTCCGTTCAGCCCCCGGCCGGAGCGAACGCGAAGCGGGGGCTATAGTCGATCTGCGGCCGGAAGGCAAGGGCGCGGCGGCCTTCGATAGGTCCAGTCGTGCCGGCACAAGGCCGGTGATCCTGACAGGAAAGGCGCCTTACTCCTAGGATTGGGATGACCATCCTCGGATTAAGTCCGGGACGGTGATGACGTGGAGGGGAGAGCCTCGCCAGACTTACTCAGGGTATTGTTTTGACTTTGCGACCTCCGCTCTCGATTCTTCCCTGCAGCGGGGAAATGGCGCGCCGGTGTCAGGCCTGGCGAGCGCGGCGGGGGAGGGGGGCACTCACAAGCCCTGAGTTATGGATTCCCTTCCCCTCCGTTGCGCTCCGGCCGGGAATGATACTGCGCGACGATTTGCCGTTGATAGTCCGTCCGGAGGCTCATGAGGCTCTGGTCAACGGACGGCCGTAGGCTAAAACACCCTTATGAGTGCTGCTCCTCCTCTTCGCCTCGGCGTCAATATCGATCACGTCGCAACCGTCCGCAACGCCCGCGGCGGCGTCCATCCCGATCCCATTCGGGCCGCCCATATGGCCGTGCTGGCAGGCGCCGACAGCATTACCGCCCACCTCCGCGAAGACCGGCGGCATATCCGCGACCAGGACATGGAGCGGCTCAAGCGCCAGCTCTTCGTGCCGCTCAATTTCGAAATGGCGGCGACTTCCGAGATGTTGGCGCTCGCGACGCGGCTTCATCCCCATGCGGCCTGCCTCGTGCCCGAGAAGCGCGAGGAGCGCACCACGGAAGGGGGGCTCGACATCGTCGGTGCCCATGCCCATCTGCGTCCGGTGATTCAGGAACTGAAGGGCGAGGGCATCCGGGTGTCTCTCTTCGTCGAGCCGGAGATCGCGGTCATGGATGCCGCCTGCGACCTGCAGGCTCCCGTGGTCGAGCTCCACACGGGAACCTATTGCGAGGCTGTCGCCGAGGGCGACCAGGCACGGATCGCCCATGAGCTGGAGCGTCTGAAGCGCGCGGCCGAGCACGGGGCCAGGATCGGCCTCGAGATCCATGCGGGGCACGGCCTTGCCCTGGACTCGGTCCGTCCCGTGGCGGCGATCCCGCAGATCGTGGAACTCAATATCGGCCATTCGCTGATCGGCGAGGCCATCTTCCTTGGACTCGACGAGGCCGTGCGGGCCATGCGCGCCGCCATGGACGAAGGTCGGGCACAGGTGCCGGCGTGATTCTCGGCATCGGATCCGACCTCTGCGACATCCGGCGCATTGAGAGGTCGCTCGAACGCTTCGGCGAGCGCTTCACCCACCGCATCTATACCGAGGGCGAACGGGTCAGAAGCGACCGCCGGGCCGCCCGCGCACCGTCCTATGCCCGCCGCTTCGCCGCCAAGGAGGCCTGCGCAAAAGCCTTGGGAACGGGCCTGAGTCATGGCGTCTTCTGGCGCGACATGGAGGTCGTCAATCTTCCCAGCGGCCGCCCGACCATGCAGCTGACCGGTGGAGCCCTGGAACGCCTCAAGGGCATGACGCCTGCGGGGCACAAGGCAGTGGTCCATGTCTCCCTGACCGACGATCCTCCCATGGCTCAGGCCTTCGTGATCATCGAGGCCCTTCCGGCCTGAGAGGCCTGCGTTGCGGCAGGGCGCGCCTTAGGATAGAGCATGGCCGCGGCAGGATGGATTCCGGCCGCCGGAAGTGACTGCAGTAACGAGTGAATGTATCGAGAGTGGTTTGCCCTTGGGGCTTAAGTGCAAACCCCTCTCGACTTGCCACACGGATGAAGACGGCTTCCGCCGTCAGGTTCCAAGAGCATAGGTCGACAGACGTGAGCGAAAAAAGCAGCAAATACGTAGGTAGCGGCGCGAAGAACGAAGAAGGCGGCCTTTGGGAAACCATCAAGGTCATCGTCCAGGCCCTTCTGATCGCGGTCGTCGTGCGCACCGTGCTCTTCCAGCCCTTCAACATCCCGTCGGGATCCCTGATCCCGACCCTGCTGATCGGCGATTACCTGTTCGTTTCCAAGTATTCCTACGGCTATTCCAAGCACTCCATCCCCTTCAGCCCGGCCATCTTCTCCGGCCGCATCTTCGGCGCCGAGCCGAAGCGGGGCGAGATCGCCGTGTTCAAGCTGCCCAAGGACAATTCGACCGACTACATCAAGCGCGTCATCGGTCTGCCGGGCGACAAGATCCAGGTGATCGGCGGCGTTCTGCACATCAACGGCCAGCCGGTACAGCGCGAACGTGTCGAGGATTACAAGACCACCGATCTCTACGGCCGCACGATCTCCGTGCCGCAGTACAAGGAGACGTTGCCCGGCGGCGTGTCCCATTTCGTCATCGAGCGTGACGCCGACCGGGGCTACTGGGACAATACCAACGTGTACACGGTGCAGCCCGGCCACTTCTTCATGATGGGCGACAACCGCGACAACTCCACCGACTCTCGCGACGAGGCGAGCGTCGGGCAGGTGCCCTTCGAGAATCTGGTCGGCCGCGCGGAGATCATCTTCTTCTCCATCGACGAGAGCGCCTCCCTGTGGCGTCCGTGGGAATGGCCGCAGAAGATCCGCTGGAATCGTCTCTTCGAGCGGATCCAGTAACCCGTGGCACGCCGCAAGCCGAACCTCGACGAGCTTCTGAAGAAGCTCGGCTACCGCTTTGAAAAGCCTGAACTCCTGGACGAGGCGCTGACCCATGTCAGCGCGCCGCAGGCATCGGGCCAGAGCTATCAGAGGCTGGAGTTCCTGGGCGACAGGGTGCTCGGTCTTGCCATCGCCGGGCTGCTCTACAAGACCTTTCCCACTGCACCCGAGGGGGAACTCTCCCGACGCCTGGCCGAACTCGTGCGGCGCGAAAGCTGCGCCGAGATCGCCATCGCGTGGGATGTCGGGCCTTATCTCAAGCTCGGCGCCGGTGAGGCGCATTCGGGCGAGCGGCGCAACCAGACCATCCTGGCCGATGTCTGCGAGGCGATCATCGGCGCCGTCTTCCTCGATGGCGGCTACGAGGCGGCCAGCGACCTCGTCGAGCGCTCGTTCCAGGCATTGGTGGAGGCTCCCCGCCGTCCCCTGCGCGATCCGAAGAGCGCCCTCCAGGAATGGGCCCAAGGCAGGGGCCTCCCGCCGCCGACCTATTCCATCGCCGAGCAGACGGGCCCCGATCACGCGCCGAAATTTCGGATCATGGTCAAGGTGAAGGGGACCGAGAGCGCGTTCGGCCAAGGGACTTCGAAGCGCATCGCGGAACAGGCGGCGGCGCGAAGCCTTCTCTTGAGAGAGGGCGTCTGGACGGAGGAAGAGCATGGAACAGCCTGAGCAAACCCAAACCAAGGCCGGTTTCGTCGCTCTCATCGGGGCGCCGAACGCGGGCAAGTCGACACTCCTGAACTCGCTGGTCGGTTCCAAGGTCTCCATCGTGTCGCGCAAGGTGCAGACGACCCGCGCCCTCGTGCGCGGCATCGCCATCGAGGGCGAGGCGCAGATCGTCTTCGTGGACACGCCCGGCATCTTCAAGCCGAAACGCCGCCTCGACCGTGCCATGGTCACGTCGGCCTGGGGCGGGGCAGGCGACGCGGACGTGATCGCTCTCCTGCTCGACGTGCGCAAAGGCATCGACGAGGAGGCCGAGGCGATCCTCGAGAAGCTGCCCGATCTGAAGCGTCCGAAGGTGCTGATCCTCAACAAGATCGACCTGATCGAGCGCTCGCGGCTGCTGGAACTGGCCTCGAAACTCAACGAGAAGGTGCCCTTCGTCCACACATACATGATCTCGGCCCTGAAGGGCGACGGCATCCAGACATTGAAGCGGCAGCTCGCCGGGATGATGCCGGAGGGCCCCTGGCTCTATCCGGAGGATCAGATTTCCGATGCGCCCCTGCGCATGCTCGCGGCCGAAATCACTCGCGAGAAGATCTACGAGCGTCTGCACGAGGAACTGCCCTACGAGTCCACCGTCGAGACCGACCAGTGGCAGCAGCGCCCCGACGGCTCGGTGCGCATCGAGCAGACCGTGTTCGTGGAGCGCGACAGCCAGCGCAAGATCGTGCTCGGCAAGGGCGGGCAGACCATCAAGGCCATCGGACAGGCGGCCCGCAAGGAGATCGCGGAGATCGCCGAAGCTCCCGTCCACCTCTTCCTCTTCGTGAAGGTGCGCGAGAACTGGAGCGACGATCCCGAGCGCTATCGCGAGATGGGTCTGGAGTTCCCGCGGGGTTAGCGCCGCTTGTGGACCACCAACTCCCGATCAGCGGCGTGCCGCCAACATCTCAGTCCCGACATTTACCTCCGCCGTCATCACCGGTCTTGTGCCGGTGATCCCGCTTGGAAAAGCGCGGCGCCTTACAGGATCGGGATGGCCGGGACGGGCCCGGCCATGACGTCAAGGTTTGCCAGCGTAAGGCCGCCGCCTTTCGGTCCGATGTTCAGGCCTTATAGGCTGTCCTCAACCCTCCCCAGTGACGTCCAAGGATCCGGATCGGGGCATCGACCTCCTGCATCATGACGATCTTGCCGCCGCCCATGTCGCGCGCATAGGCCTGCACCACGAAGGGACGCGTGGAGCGAGCGGCCGTGATGCCGGCGCGGTCGTCGAAAATGCGCTTGTTCCGGGCATTGGCCGCGTTCCACACCGGATCTCCGGCGCGCTGGGGCTGCGAATAGAGCCTGTTGTGAACCGGGATATAGCCGTTGCGGTCAATGGCGAGGCAGAAGGCCATAGCCGGGTCGGAGGCCAGACCCTTCTCTAGAATCGAGGGCAGAAGCCGCTCGAAGACGGTCAGATAGGCTGTGCCGTATTGGACCGGATCGGTACCCGGCAGCAGCTTGTAATCCGTGTCGAAGACGGCCTCGCGCGAGACCGTGCCGTGGGTCACCGCCTGCTCGATCAGCATCTCGACCTGACGGGCGGTTTCCTGTGCGAGCAGGATGCGAGGCTTATAGGTCGCCTCGACCTGAGCGACGAAGCCGTCGATGCGGGTCCGGGTCGCGGCATCGCAGTCGTCGAACGCGCAATGGGTGCCCATCCCGCTCGTTGCCACGACACGCAATCCGACCCGGCCGATGGTCTGCACCTCGATCTCGGCCCGCACGCCGGCTGCGATGCGGAGATCGGCGACCGAAGCGAGCAGGATGCCGCCGCGACCGATGTCGATCAGCCGCGTGGAGGCGCTCCGACTGCCGATTCGAAGCGTCGCCGGACGATCGACGGGAAGACGGTCGGATTGCCGCCGGTCGCCGAGTTCACTCTGGCGCATGACGGTGACGAAGCGCTGACCCAGAGCCTTCGCCAGCCCGTCCGCCGTCTTCGTCGCGCGATCGGCCTGATGGGCTCGTCGACCGGCGCCGACGGAAACGGCATCGACTTCGCCCGCCCGCTCACTGACCTTGCCGACGCTGCCGGATGTCGCGCTGGCCAGGCGGGATGCTTCGCGGATGGCCGCGTTCTGCTCGCCGACCGCATTGCGCACCGTATCGAAGACGGGGCCGACCTCCTGAACCACCTCGACCACCTCCGTCACCGCGCTCGTGGACGCCTGCGCCGTCCCGCGCAGATGGTCGATCCGCAGGCGGATGTCGTCGGCGGCCCGGGCGGTCTGGGTGGACAGGACCTTCACCTCCGAGGCCACGACCGCGAAGCCCTTTCCGGCTTCACCGGCCCGGGCGGCTTCGATGGTGGCATTGAGGGCTAGAAGGTTGGTCTGGCGCGCCACCGTGGAGATCGTGTCCACGATGCCGACGATTTCCGCCGTGGCGGCCGAGAGCTGCGTGATGAGGGCGCTCGCCTTGCGGGCCGCCTGAACCGCGTTGTCGATCCGCTCGTTCGCATGATCCATGGCGCGGCCGATCTCGGCCGACGTGACAGCCAGCTCCTCCGTGGAGGAGGCGAGCGAGAGGGTCTCCTCCGAAGCCGTTCTCCCCGAAGAGGCAAGCGCCCCCGCGTGAGCCCGGATCTCGGCAAGGTCCTTCTCCACCGCCGCCACATCTGCGACGGCAAGCGCGATGGCCTGCGTGACCCCGTGGATGGCCTTGAGGACGTCGGCCTCGAGTGCACCCATGACTTCCGTGTCGAGACGGCTCTCGCGCACGACGGTCGGCGTCGGCTCCTCCGGGGCCGTCTGAACAGTATTGTCCAAAGCATCGATGTGTTGAGCGCGCCGCAGAATACCGAACATCGTCGGGCCCCTCGTCTTTATATTCTTAACCTAACGTCAGGCGAAAAGGTTAACGAAGGCAGAATACTTGAAGGGTGTTCTCCTAAGGTCTTAGCGAAGCAGTGTTGTGACCGGAATCATCCCGCCGGCTCCGCCCGCCTAGGGGCCCAATTCGGCACTGCTGCAGTAATGTATGAGAACACTCGAAAAAACGGGATTCGCCTGGATTTCGAGGAGCTTTCCAACGCAACCAGATCAGCCGTAAGGCTTTATCATGAAAGGATTGTAGGAAGGCGTGTTGCTTTCATCAAAACCTTCCTGAAGTAGCCCATCAGTGCCGACGTCGACGTCCTGGAGAGGCCATGAGCAGCTCTTCTGATCAGACGGCGCAAAGACGTCTCGCCGCTGTCCTGGCCGCAGATGTGGTGGGCTATTCAGATCTCATGTCCAAAGACGAGGAAGGAACGCTCGGCCGTCTCAGAGATCTGCGGCGCCAGGTCATCGAACCGCGAATCCGCATCCATCATGGTCGCCTGGTGAAAACCATCGGGGACGGCTTCCTGTGCGAGTTCTCGAGCCCCGTCGAAGCGGTTCGCTGCGCCGTCGATCTCCAGGAGGCGGTTTCCCAGGTCTCTGGCGGAGAGGCTATCAAGCCTCTCCAGCTGCGGATCGGGATCAATCTCGGCGACATCATCATCGAAGAGGACGGAGACATCTTCGGCGACGGGGTGAACATCGCCTCGCGTCTGCAGAAGATGGCGCTGCCCGGCGGAATCTGCCTGTCCGGAAAAGTCCACGAGGAGGTGCGAGACAAGCTGCCGTACCAATTCGAGGATCACGGCGAGCATCGCTTCAAGAACATCGGGAGGCTTATCAAGGTCTATTGTCTTCTGGCAGGACTGGATCCGTCGGCGATGTCGTCCGAAACGCGGTCCACCGCTTCCCTGCGGGACAGGCCGTCCATCGCGGTCCTGCCGTTCGTCAATCTCACCAATGATCCCGAACAGGAGTATTTCGCAGACGGCATCGTCGAGGACATCATCGCCGCCCTGTCACGGTTCAGATCCTTCTTCGTCGTGGCTCGCAACTCCACATTCATCTACAAGGGGCGGAATGTGAGCGTTCCGCAGATCGGGCGCGACCTGGGCGTGCGCTATGTGCTCGAAGGCAGCGTCAGGCGTTCCGGAGAAAGAACTCGTATCACTGCGCAACTGGTCGATGCGGTGACCGGCATGCACCTCTGGGCCGAGCACTACGACGGTGTGGCGGCCGATGTGTTCGATCTGCAGGATCGGATCACGACCAGCGTCGTCGGCTCGATTCAGCCCTCCATCCGCAACGCCGAGATCGAACGGGCGAGGCGGAAACGTCCCGAAAGCCTCGGCGCCTACGATCTCGTCATGAGGTCCCTGCCTTACGTCTGGGCCTTGGAGTTTGAAGCCAACAAGGAAGCGACCCGGCTCATCGACAAGGCCCTTCTGCTCGACCCCGGCTATCCGCTCGCGCTCTCCCTGGCCGCCTGGTGCCGTGGGCAGAGGATCGTCTACAACTGGTCGAAGAATGTCCCGGAGGACAAGCGCGAGACCCTGCGTCAGGCGCAGGCTGCCGCCGCGATTGCCCACGACGACCCGTTCATCCTGACAGTGCTCGGCGCCGCCCTGACGATCACGAGAGAGTACCAGCGCGCCGAAGCGATGCTGGAGCGAGCCCTCACGTTGGATCCGAACTCGGTCTGGGCCTGGAACCGGAGCGGATGGCTGCGCAACTATCAGCACGATCCGGAGGTCGCGATCCAGCATTTCGAGCGTTCTCTGCGTCTCAGCCCGTACGATCCGATGGCGTTCAACTGCGACATCGGGATCGGCTGCGCCCACTTCATCGCCAAGCGATACGATCAGGCAGTGCAATGGCAGGAAAATGGACTGATGGCGAAACCGAGCGCCGCCTGGATCCATCGAACGCTCGCTCCCTCCTATGCCCTTGCGGGTGATCTCGACAAGGGGCGGGACAGTGTCGGCGAGCTGGTGAAGAACTATCCCGGACTTACGGTCTCGGACATTCTCCAGGCCTTGGCCTTCAGCAAGGAGGCCATGAGCCGCTTCGCGGAAGGACTGCGCCTCGCAGGTCTTCCGGAATGACGATCTGAAAAGAGATGGAAGAGCCGGGAGGACGAGGATCCTCCCGGCGTCTTGTCTTACTGCTGGTTCTGACCTTGAAGCAGCGGGGTGATCCGGCGCATGGCCACGCGGCGGTTCTGCCGCTCGGGGCTCTGCGTATCCACTTTCAGGTACTGTTCGCCGTAACCTTGGGTCGTCAGGTTCTCGGCAGGGATCCGGAAGCGCTCCGTGAGAATCGTCGCAACGGTCTCCGCCCGCCGATCGGAGAGGGTCAGATTGTCCTCGTCCGCACCGACCGCATCGGTATGGCCTTCGATCAGGAAGATCTCGTTGGGATTTCGAGACAGGGCAGAGCGGATCGCCTCGGCAATGCCCGTTAGGGCGCCCGCCTGGTCTCCGGCCAGCTCCCAGGAGCCGAACTCGAAGGTGACGGTATCCACGTCAACCCGACGCATGCGTTCGCGCAGCGGCTGGCTGCGACGAACCTCGTCGAGCGTGTAGGACCGCTCGATGCGCTCGACGGGAGGAGCGGTGAAAGCCTCTACCAGATCCTCCTGCGAGGCGTCCTCCACATCCACGATGTACTGCTCGCGTGGAATGCGGACGACCGGCGGCGGCAGCCGCACGACCTCCTCCTCGATATACCCGTACCCGGTGGGACGGCGGTCGCCCCGCCTGTTCTCGATCAGCACAACCTCGCGGCCTGCTGCCTCGCGCCGCGAACGGCGGATCAGGTTGCCGTACTGGTCCCGCACCGTCACGATCTCGGATCCGTCAGGGCGGCGGACGATGGTGACCTCCTCGTCGGCCCCACGCCGCTCCGTGCGGATGTCGGCATCGCGGTAGGTACGGCGGAACCGCTCGGTCTCGTCGTGCCGGATGATGACCTGATTGCCCTCGCGGATGATGGTCCGGTTGCCGGGCTCCTCGATGATGACCCTGTTGCCGTCCCGCCGCTCACGGCGCTGGCCGCGAAGATCCTCGATGCGGACCCGCGATGGATCCAGAGGCTGCGTCGTGCCGGGAGCCGCTTGCTGGGGAGCGGTCCGTCCGGGCACCTGCTGGACCGGGGCTCCCGGAACGGGAGGTGTCGGCTGGGCACGGGTGGCCGGCGCAGGAGCCGCGGGAGCAGGAGCCGCCGGGGCTGCCGTCGGTGCGCGCGGGGCGGGCTGCGCGCCCGCCGGAGGCGTTGCAGGGGCGCTCGGCTGTTCTTGCGTCGGCCGCTGGCCGCGCGTCCGATCGGGATTCTCGGTGTTGTCGGAGCGGCCGGGGCGCTGGCGCTCCGCTGGAGGCGCGGCGTCTGGAGCCTGCCGCTGCTGCACCGGCGCCGGGGGCGCTGCCGGCTGGGCAGCGGGCGGAGGGGCGGCAGGACGGGTCTGTCCGGCCGGGGCCTGAGGCCGCGGACGCTCGGCCGGCGCTTGCTCGCGCTCCTGGGTGGCTGGGCGCTGCGGTCGAGCCGGGGCGTCCGACGGGGACTGCAGTCGCTCGGCGGGAGCCTGTTGTGCCGGACGGGCCGGGGTGGCCGGCGCGGCAGCGGGAGGCGGTGCCGGCCGCTCGGCCGGCGGGCCCGGCTCGCGGCGGGGCCGCGGGGCTCCGGGGCCGTCGTCGGGTCCCTGTGCGCCGGGACCCGCTCCGCGAGGGGGACGCTGACCGCGTTCCTCGGACGCACCGGGCCCCCCCTGATCCTGGCCGCCTTGCCTGCGGTCCGGACCGGGACGCCCGCCACGTTCTCCGTCCGGTCCCTGCCGGCGTTGACGCGCTCCGGGCGGCAGCTCCTCATCGGCCGCCGGTCCAGCCTGAGCCAGAACGAGGGGCGTCGCCGGGGTTGGCTGGAGGGCCGAGACATGCGCCGGCAGGAGCATCAGGGGAAGGGCGGTACTCGCGAGAAACAGACGGGAAAGCTTCATGATCCTCAATTCATCATTTGGCGCACTAAGGTCATCGACAATGACAACGTGCCGGGTTGGTTCCGCTAAAGGGCGGGATTCCGCTTTTGAAACAGAATTTTAGAAGTTCGCCGATATGGTTGGAAAACATGGATGAATGCGGCCTGAATGCTTACATCTGGAATTCAGGGTCTGGCCGGACATGACACACTCTCCGTCATGGCCAGGCCTGTCCCGGCCATCCCGGTTGTCTGAAGCGATGCGCTTTTCTCAATCGGAATCACCGGCACGAGGCCGGTGATGACGAGGGGTGAAACCCGACCGGACTTTCAGGAAACACTCTCGCCGAAGGCAGCCGAGACGGATGCAGTGGACTGATGAAGGCGTCGTTCTCGGCGTCCGCAAACACGGGGAAACGAGCGTCATCCTCGAGCTGATGACCCGTGGGCACGGGCGCCATCTGGGCCTGGTCCATGGCGGCCGCTCGAAGACCCTGCAACCGGTGCTCCAGCCGGGGAACACCGTCCATGTGACCTGGCGCGCGCGGCTCGACGAGCACCTCGGGGCTTATCACGTCGAGGGCCTCAACCTGCGCGCCGCGCGCCTCATGGGCTCCTCCATGGCCCTGTATGGCCTCGCGACCCTGGCCCATCTGCTGCGCTACTTCCCTGAGCGCGATCCCCATTTCGCTCTCTACGAAACCCTGACGGTTCTGATCGATCACCTGGACGATGCCGACCTCGCGCCGGCGCTCTTCGTGAGGTTCGAGCTCGCCATGCTGACCGAGCTCGGCTTCGGTCTCGACCTGTCCTCCTGCGCCGCCACGGGGAGCGAGCGCGATCTCGCCTATGTCTCCCCACGGAGCGGGAGGGCCGTCTCCGCCGCGGCCGGAGAGCC
Source organism: Microvirga sp. 3-52 (assembly GCF_018383585.1). GTDB lineage: Bacteria > Pseudomonadota > Alphaproteobacteria > Rhizobiales > Beijerinckiaceae > Microvirga. Next base: position 89,253 of record NZ_JAHAMK010000002.1, on the reverse strand, counting down.
GTACAAGGACAGATTGCTCAAGCTGCCGGGCTTCCTGATCGGCCAGTCCAGGGCGAACCGGCCCGGCGAGGAGGAGATCCGGGCCGGATTTGCGCTCACGGACTTCTTCCTGCATCAGAACGTCTTCGACCCCCAGGGCCAGAGGGCGCCGGAAGAGCGGGCGCGTTTCGTCGCACTGGCCACCGCTGGGGACGAATGAGGTTTGTTTCTGTTATGTTCTCATTTCAGATGATAAGAAGCGATTCGCAGTTGGGGATTTCGAGTCATGGGTAAGCCGGTCAATCCGCCTTCAGGGGGCAAGATCGAGAACATCAATCTCAAGGATGCCCTGGAGGAGCGCTACCTCGCCTATGCGCTCTCCACCATCATGCACCGGGCACTGCCGGACGCGCGCGACGGCCTGAAGCCGGTTCACCGCCGCATCCTGCACGCCATGCGCCTGCTGCGCCTCGATCCGAAATCGGCGCCGAAGAAATGCGCCCGCATCGTCGGCGACGTGATGGGCCAGTTCCATCCGCACGGCGACCAGTCGATCTACGACGCCCTGGTGCGCATGGCACAGGACTTCGCCCAGCGCTATCCGCTGGCGGACGGGCAGGGCAATTTCGGCAATATCGACGGCGATAACGCTGCGGCCATGCGCTACACCGAGGCCAAGCTGACGGAGGTGGCGCGGCTGCTGCTCGAGGGCATCGACGAGGATTCCGTCGATTTCCGCGAGACCTACGACCAGACCAACGAGGAGCCGGTGGTGCTCCCGGCGGCCTTCCCGAACCTGCTCGCCAACGGCTCGCAGGGCATCGCGGTCGGCATGGCGACGTCGATCCCGCCGCACAACGCCGCCGAACTCTGCGATGCGGCGCTGCATCTCATCTCGAAGCCGAATGCGACGTCCGAGCAGCTGATGCAGTTCGTCCCGGGTCCGGATCTGCCGACCGGCGGCATCATCGTCGACACGCCGACCTCCATGGCCGAAACCTATCGCACGGGCCGCGGTTCGTTCCGCGTGCGCGCCCGCTGGGCGAAGGAGGATCTCGGCCGCGGCAACTGGCACATCGTGGTCACCGAGATCCCGTATTCCGTGCCGAAGTCCCGCCTCATCGAGAAGATCGCCGAGCTGCTGCAGGAGAAGAAGCTGCCGCTCCTCGCCGACGTGCGCGACGAATCGGCGGAGGATATCCGCGTGGTTCTGGAGCCGCGCGCCAAGACGGTGGATCCGATCATCCTGATGGAATCGCTCTTCAAGCTCACCGAGCTCGAGAGCCGCATTCCGATGAATGTGAACGTGCTCGCCGGCGGCAAGGTGCCGAAGGTCCTGAGCCTTAGCGAGTGCCTGCGCGAATGGCTCGACCATCGCCGCGAGGTGCTGATCCGCCGCTCCGGCTTCCGGCTGGCCGCCATCGAAAGGCGCCTGGAGATCCTCGGCGGCTTGCTCATCGTCTATCTCGACCTCGACCGGGTGATCAAGATCATCCGCGAGGAGGACGAGCCGAAGCAGGAGCTGATGCGCGTCTTCAAGCTCACCGAGGTCCAGGCCAACGCCATCCTCGACACGCGCCTGCGCTCGCTTCGCAAGCTCGAGGAGATGGAGCTCAAGCGCGAGCAGAAGAACCTCCAGGACGAGAAGGCCAAGATCGAGGAGCTTTTGGGCTCCGAGAAGGTGCAGTGGAAGACCATCGCGGGCGAGATCAAGGAGGTCCGCAAGACCTTCGGGCCCGAGACCGCCCTGGGCAAGCGCCGCACCTCCTTCGCCGAGGCTCCGGATACCTCCGACATCGACTTCGCCGAGGCCATGATCGAGCGTGAGCCGATCACGGTCATCGTGTCCGAGAAGGGCTGGATCCGGGCCATGAAGGGCCATCAGGCCGATCTGTCCGGCGTGCAGTTCAAGGGCGACGATGCGCTGAAAGTCACCTTCTTCGCCGAGACCACGTCGAAGATCGTCGTGGTGGCGAACAACGGGCGCTTCTTCACGCTCGATGCCTCCAAGCTGCCCGGCGGTCGTGGGTTCGGCGATCCGATCCGCCTCATGGTCGACCTGGAGGAGGGCGCAGACTTCATCGCGGCCTTCCCGTACAGGGCCGGCTCGAAGCTGCTGGTGGTCGGCTCCGACGGGCGCGGCTTCGTGGTGCCGACCGAGGAGATCACGGCGAACACCCGCAAGGGCAAGCAGATCCTCAATCTCGACGCGCCCGCCAGGATGGTGGTCTGCGCCGAGGCCGAGGGCGACCACATCGCGATCATCGGCGAGAACCGCAAGCTCCTCATCTTCCCGGCCAAGCAGGTGCCGGAGATGACCCGCGGCAAGGGCGTGCGCCTGCAGCGCTACAAGGACGGCGGTGTCTCGGACGCCAAGGTCTTCAAGCTGAAGGAAGGCCTGACCTGGAAGGACACCTCCGGCCGCACCTGGACGGTCGCCAAGGAAGACCTGCGCGACTGGATGGGCGACCGCGCCGAAGCCGGCCGCCTGCCGCCCAAGGGCTTCCCGAAGTCGAACAGGTTCGGGGCGTAAGATTCAACGGGTAGGGCAGCGCTCCCATTCGACGTCATGGCCGGGCTTGACCCGGCCATCCCGATTGTTTGAAGCGCCGCGCTTCTCCGTTCGGGATCACCGGCGCAAGGCCGGTGACGACGTGGGAGGGTGTCAGGACCGGGGAGATCACCGCTCAGGGCTGCCCCTCCGTCCCGCCCGTCGTCTCCGTCGGGTTGTTCATGTCGGACGGGACCGGTCCGCGTTCGCCTGCTCCACGTTCGAGGCGCGCCGCGATCTCGGCCACGTGCCGGCCCTGGAAGCGAGCGCCACCCAGTTCGTTCTCGCTCGGCTGCCTTGAGCCGTCGCCGCCGGCAAGTGTCGTCGCACCGTAGGGGGTGCCGCCCGTGATCTCGTCCATCTTCGTCTGTCCCGGATAGGAATAGGGCAGGCCGACGATGACCATCCCGTGGTGGAGAAGCGTGGTGTGAAACGACGTGATGGTGGTCTCCTGTCCGCCGTGCTGGGTCGCCGTGGAGGCGAAGACGCTGCCGACCTTTCCGACCAGCGCGCCCTTCACCCACAGGCCGCCGGTCTGGTCGAGGAAGTTGCGCATCTGGGCGGCCATGTTGCCGTAGCGGGTGGGCGTTCCGAAGATGATCGCGTCGTAATCGCCGAGTTCGTTCGGATCCGCGATTGGCGCTTCCTGGTCGATCTTCATGCCGGACTTGCGGGCAATTTCTTCCGGCACGAGCTCAGGCACGCGTTTGACGACGACCTCAGCACCCTCGACGGAGCGTGCGCCCTCCGCGATGGCCCGGGCCATCGTCTCGATATGGCCGTAGGACGAGTAGTAGAGGACCAGGATCTTGGCCATGGCGCACCTTCGTTCGCGTAAGGGTCACGCAACGAACAAGGTGCGGGCGGGGTTGTTCCGATTTCCGCGAACCGACCTGTCGGTTCCTGCAGTGCCAACGCCCGATTTATCCACCCGAGCCTCTCCGTTCGGAGGGCTCGCTCGCTGGGATCTTCCTTTAAGGCAGGGACAGGCCGCGAAGCGCTGGATCGGCTCACGCTCGATTCCAAGGCGAAACGGCGAAACGCCTTTCCCGAAAGGAAGCCTTCATGATCGTCCGTTCCCTGATGATTGCCGGTTTCGCAGGCACCTCCCTGATCGCCGCCTGTCCGGCACTGGCTCAGTACATACCTCTCGGTCCTGCCATGAACGCGGTTCGATCCTCGCAACCTGCTCCCTCGCCCGGAATGCAGGCGCAGCAGCCCAGCGGGGAGCGTCGGAAAGGGGTCGTGACTCGACCTCGGTCGACTGGCCCCCAGCCCTATAGAGACAGGCCGGCCAGGAGGAAGAATCCCGTCAACAGATCCCAGGACAACGGCTGAGTCGGCTTTTCGCCGACGCGGCCCTCAGCGTCCGCACGATGCGCCGGACCGGATCTAGTCCACCCGCTCCCAGCCCTGGGCGAGAAGCCGCTCCTGCGGCTTGAAGCGGGCCTTGTAGCCCATCTTCTTCGAGCCCTCGACCCAGTAGCCGAGGTACAGATAGGGCAGGCCCATAGCCTTGGCGCGGCGGATATGGTCGAGGATCATGAAGGTGCCGAGGCTGCGATCCTGCATCTCCGGCGCGTAGAACGAATAAACCATGGAGAGGCCGTCGCTCATCTCGTCCGTGAGGCCGACGGCGATCAGGTCGCCCGATCCCTTGCCGGTGATGCCGCTGTCGATGCCGCGCCGGCGATACTCGATCAGCTTCGTGTCCACATGGCTGTCCTCGACCATCATGGAATAGTCGAGCACCGTCATGTCGGCCATGCCGCCATCGGCGTGTCGCGTGTCGACGTAGCGGCGGAAGAGCGAATACTGCTCCGACGTGGGACGGTTGGGCAGCGCATGGCCGATCAGATCGGCGTTGTCCTTCAGAACCCGCTTCAGATTGCCCGAGGGCTCGAACTCGTCCACGAGCACGCGAACGGACACGCAGGCGCGGCACGTGTCGCAGGCCGGGCGATAGGCGATGGTCTGTGACCGGCGGAAGCCGCCCTGCGTGAGGATCTCGTTGAGCTCCCGGCCGCGGCGTCCCACGATATGCGTGAAAACCTTGCGCTCCTCCTTGCCCGGCAGATAGGGGCACGCGGACGGGGAGGTGAGGTAGAATTGTGGGGCGTCGCGGGGCTGGCTCGTCAATCGGGAAAGCCTCGTGGAGAAACCTTGAGCGCATGGTCAACGCTCAAGGATAACATTGGTGTCCGCGGCGTCCAGGAAAAGAGGGCGAATGTCACAGGCGTTTGATTGCAAGCGCTCTGCGGCTCACAGTCTTCCCCGGACAGGCATGACATCCACCACGTCACGGCCGGCCTTGTGCCGGCCATCCCGATCGGAAGACGCAGCGCCTCTCGAATCGAGATCACCGGCACAAGGCCGGTGATGACGTGGATGAGTTTCAAAGCATGGTCGCTTATGCCCGAACGACCATCATGCCCGTGAGCAGGTCGCGCAGGAAGCGCCGGTCGTCGCGCACGAAGCCGACGAGCACGTCGCAGGCCCAGAGCAGGAAGGTCGAGATCGCGACATAGAAGAAGAGCGCATGCACCGCCGCGGCCAGCGGCGAGGCCCCTCGGCCGGTCTGCGGGTTGATCACGCGAAGGCCCATGTAGCGCATCCCCACCGTCGCCTGCGAGGAACCGCCGATGGTGACGGCGTTGTAGACGATGAAGATCAGGGCCGTGAGGGGCAGGGCGAAGAACAGCCCCCAGCCGAGGCCGAGCGTAATGATGCCGAGAAAGAAGATCGCGATGGAAATCAGCACGACCCAGAGCGCGATCACCACGAGATCGATCAGATAGGCCCAGAACCGCCGGGAGATGACGCCCTCCGTCAACCGGGTGTCGAGCTCGTAGGACGGATAGTTCAGCGTCGGCGGGTAAGGTTGGTTGACCATCGTTCTCTCCTCAGAAGGCGGTCTCGGGCAGGCTGCGGGATTCGATGCGCTGCGGTGCGAGCCCCTCCGCCGCAAGGGCCTCGAACACCTCTAATGTATGCGCTCGATCCCGCGTTTCGATAGTGATGTCGATGGAAACCCCTTTCGCGGGAACGTCCAGGAACAGGCGACCGTGGGAGACCTCGAGGATATTGGCCCCGAGACTCCCGAGCAGGCTCGCCACGCGCCCGAGCAAGCCCGGCCTGTCGTTGGAGGTGATGCGGAAGGAGGTGATCCGATCGTCCCGTTCCAGCTCGCGCACCATCACGGAGGCCAGGATCCGCGCGTCGATATTGCCGCCGCAGAGCACGAGGCCGACCCGCTTGCCCTGGAAGCGCTCAGGCGCCGCCAGCATGGCGGCGAGGCCTGCCGCGCCGGCGCCTTCCGCCATGGTCCTCTGCAGGGTCGCATAGGCATTGACCGCACGCTCGAGGAGCGCCTCCTCGACCGGGATGATGTCGGACACGAGATCGCGCACGATGGGCAAGGGGAGCTGCCCGACCGTCTTCACCGCTATGCCCTCCGCCAGCGTCGCGCCGCCGATGGGACGGTTCTCGCCCCGGATGGCATTGCGAAAGGACGGGTAGAGGGCCGCTTCCACGCCGACGATCTCGATGGAGGGCTTGATCGCCTTGGCGGCGACCGTGATGCCGGAGATCAGCCCGCCGCCGCCGATGGGCACGACGATCTGGTCGAGATCGGGGGCGTCGGCCAGCATTTCGAGCGCGATGGTGCCCTGGCCCGCCATGACCTTCGGGTCGTCATAGGGATGGACGAGGACGAGGCCTTCGGCCTCGGCGATCTCGCGGGCGCGGGCGGCCGATTCGTAGAGCGTCTCGCCCTCCAGGATCACCTTTGCGCCGTAGGAGCGGGTGTTCTCCGCCTTAACCAGGGGCGTGCCTTCCGGCATCACGATGGTCGCCGGGATATCGAGGCGGCGCGCGTGGTAGGCGACGGCCTGGGCGTGGTTGCCGGCCGACATGGCGATGACGCCGCGCCGGCGCTCGGCCGGCTCTAAGCTCTCCAGCTTGGTCGCGGCGCCGCGCTCCTTGAAGGAGCCGGTCGGCTGCATGTTCTCGTGCTTCACGAAGACGGTCGCGCCGGTGAGCTGCGACAGGCGAGGGGCGGGCACCAGGGGCGTTCGCAGGACCTGGCCCTGGATCGTCTCCGCCGCGCGCTTCACATCCTCGATGGTGATGGCGTATTCGGCCACGTTGTCCTCCGGAGTTTTATTATACCCGTTTATACGGGTCTTGGTGTCGGATCCCTGAATCCCAGCAGGCCGCCGGGCCGAAAGATCAGAAACACGACTAGGGCCGCATAGAGGGCCATGTCACGTGTCTCGATGGGTAGATACGCCGACCAGAGGGTTTCGAACAATCCCACGGCGAAACCTCCCAGCATCGCGCCCGGGATCGAGCCGATGCCGCCGATGATGGCGGCGATCAGGGCCTTGAGGCCGTACTGGAAGCCCCCGGCGAATCCCAGGCCCCCGTATTGCGCGACGATCAGCATCCCCGAGAGCCCCGCCATGGCGCCTGCCAGCGCCAGCGTCTGGATGAGGAGGCGCGGGCCGTTGACGCCCATGAGGGCTGCCGCACGTTCGTCGTCCGCATAGGCCCGCCAGGACCGTCCGAATCGCGTAGCCTGGACAAGCCAGAGGAGGCCGAGAGCCGCAAGCAGCCCGATGGCGGCCGTGATGACCGTGATCGGCGTCAGGCTGACGATGAAGCCGCCCGCCCGCATGAGGGGCCAGGCTTCCGACCAGATCGGCGGCAGCCAGACCGTCACCGGGCTCTGGACGATGCGCAGGTATTCCATCAGGAAGAGTGAGAACCCGACCGTCGCGATCAGGCTCGGCTGCGGGCTCGCGCTGACGATCCGGCCGATGGTGAAGTACCCGCCGACCGCGCTATGGATCGCGCCGGCGAAAAGAGCGGCCACGAGACCGGCCGCCAAGCCGAGAACGGGCGAGCTCGCGCCGAAACCGAGCACGACCGAGGCTCCGGCCACCGTCGCCGCCGAGCCGACGGCCGCCAGCTCGCCGAAGGCCAGGTTGATCCGGCCGCTGAGGCCGAAGACGAGAGCGAAGGCGACGGACAGCAGGGCATAGATCGCCGTTCGCGGCAGGCTCACGAGAATCTGCTGCACCCAGTAGGCGGCATCCATCGGGATTTCGACCACATCGGCAGTCGGTCGGCTGCCGGGATCACCTGCCGATCCCTCCGGCGTCTCGAGGTAGTAGCGCTTCAGGAGGTAGAGGCTGGCACCGGAGAGCGGGCCCTCCTCGGTCGCGAGGCCGCTCAGTTCAGCCTTGTTCGGGGAAAGCCCCTCCGCCACGAACTGGCAAATGGCGAAGCGCTCGAGGATCGGGCGGTCGGGGTGCTGCGCCAGGTAATCCACCCGCAGGCTCCGCGGCACCGGACCCGTCCGGACGCGTTCGACGGTGATCGCCGCGCCGGGATTGAGGGCCGGCAGGGCGGAGCGGCAGACCCGCGCCTGCTCCGCATCGATGGACAATCCGCAGGCGGTGAGCAGGCAGAGACATAACAGGAGAGAAACGGACCGGGCGAATTTCAGGGACCGGCTCCTGAAAGCCTCGCCCGGCATTTTCCCTCGCCCTTGCAGGGAGGGGCAGGGGTGATCCGGTTGGGTGGCCCCCTCCCGCGTCATGGCCGGACCCGTCCCGGCCATCCCGATCCTGTAAGGCGCCGCGCTTTTCCAAGCGGGATCACCGGCACAAGGCCGGTGATGACGAGGCAGGGAACATAGCCAGTAATGGTCAGCCCTGGTTTTTCAGCTTTTCCGCGACCTTGGGGGCGAAATAGGTGAGGATGCCGTCCGCGCCAGCACGCTTGAAGGCCAGGAGGCTTTCCATCATCGCCCGCTCTCCGTCGATCCAGCCATTGTTGGCCGCGGCCTGGATCATGGCATACTCGCCGGAGACTTGGTAGGCGAAGGTCGGAACGGCGAAGCTGTCCTTCACCCGGCGCACGATGTCGAGATAGGGCATGCCGGGCTTGACCATGATCATGTCGGCGCCCTCCTCGAGATCGAGGGCGACCTCGCGCATGGCCTCGTCGGAATTCGCCGGGTCCATCTGGTAGGTGCGCTTGTCTCCGACGAGGCAGGCGGTGGTGCCGATGGCGTCCCGGAACGGGCCGTAGAAGGCGGAGGCGTATTTGGCCGCATAGGCCATGATCTGCACATCCTGGAATCCGGCCTCGTCGAGGCCCGCGCGGATGGCGGCCACGCGGCCGTCCATCATGTCGGACGGGGCGATGATGTCGGCTCCTGCCTCCGCCTGGAACACGGCCTGGCGCACCAGGAGGGCGACCGTCTCGTCGTTGAGGACGCGCTCGCCGTCCATCACGCCGTCATGGCCGTGGCTGGTATAGGGATCGAGCGCCACGTCGCAGATGATGCCGATGTCCGGCACCGCCTTCTTGATCTCGCGCGTGGCGCGGCAGACCAGGTTGCGGCTGTTGAGGGATTCGGATCCGGTCGGGTCGCGCAAGGCGGGATCCGTATAGGGAAAGAGCGCAATGGCGGGAATGTTCAGGGACGCCGCCCGCTCGGCCTCGCGCACGGCCTCGCCGATGGTGAGACGCTCGACGCCGGGCATGGACGTCACGGCCTCGCGTCCGCTGGCGCCCTCGACCACGAAGATCGGCCAGATCAGGTCGTTTGCCGTCAGCACGTTCTCGCGCACCAGCCGCCTCGACCATTCCGCCTTGCGATTGCGTCGCGGGCGGTGGGACAGGTTCAGGGAAGAAGAGGGAGCTTCCTCCGACGAGCGGCGGGGGAACGGCGACAGTTTCGACATGATCCTCATCCGGCCCCGGCTTCGATGCGCCGGCGGTTTCGAGAGGGTTAGCACATTTAAATCGCTCTAAAAAAGGGCTCGAGGTCGCGTTTCGGCCCGTTCCGTGTGAAATTGGCCTCAACCCAGCCATGCACTGACGGCTGCGCTGGTCGGTCGTGCCCGTCCCGGTCTGGAAATATCGATCATGACATCCTCGACGCCATGGCCGGGCTTGTCCCGGCCATCCCGGTTTGAAGAGCACCGCGCTTCTCCAATCGGGATCACCGGCACAAGGCCGGTCATGACGTGACAGAAGCTATCCATCATGCTGATGCTCGGATCGGCAATGACACCGTGTCCATTGACGGCCGGCCCCGGCCTTGTTCTAAGCCGCATCGAGATGAAGGAGTGTTCCATGGACGAGAGCGTCGAAGTGCTCTGCGGGAGGCAGGGCGAGGCAGGCCTCGTCACGCTCAACCGTCCGAAAGCGCTCAATGCGCTGAACCTCGCGATGGTGCGCGAGATGCGCCGGGCGCTCGACGCTTGGGCCCAGGATCCCGCCGTGACCCGGATCGTCGTCCAGGGCGCGGGCGAGAAGGCCTTCTGCGCCGGCGGCGACATCCGGCAGCTCACGGAAGACCTGCGGGCCGGCAAGCGCGACGAGGCGCTCGCCTTCTGGCGCGAGGAGTACCAGCTCAACGTCGCCATCAAGCGCTATCCGAAGCCGTATGTCTCCCTCGTCGACGGGATCTGCATGGGCGGGGGCGTCGGCCTGTCCCTGCACGGCACGGTGCGGGTGGCGGGGGATCGCTACCTCTTCGCCATGCCGGAGGTCGGGATCGGGTTCTTCCCGGATGTGGGCGGGACCTATGCGCTCCCGCGGCTGCCGGGACAGACGGGCATGTACCTCGCGCTGACGGGCGAGCGCGTGAGGCGCGCCGACGCGATGATGCTCGGTCTGGCGACGCACGCCGTGGCGAGCGGGAACATCGACGGTCTGCGGGAGGCGTTGATCGCCGGAGACCCCGTCGAGGTAGCCCTGTCCCGGGTCGCGACCGATCCCGATCAGGCTCCTCTGGAGGCCGAGAGGGACCTCATCGACGCCTGCTTCTCCGCCGACAGCGTCATCGACATCCTGGCCCGCCTCGACCGGTTTGCCGGGGAGGGCTCGGAGTTCGCCGCGAAAACCGCTGCCGGCATGCGGACGAAGTCGCCGACCAGCATGAATCTGGCCTTCGAGCAGGTCCGCCGCGGTGCAGCGATGGATTTCGAGGACGCGATGAAGACCGAGTTCCGCATCGTGTCCCGGATCAGTGACGGCCACGACTTCCACGAGGGCGTGCGGGCGGTCCTGGTCGACAAGGACAACCAGCCGCGATGGCAGCCTGCCTCCCTGGAGGAAGTGGACCGGGCGGTAATCGACCATCACTTCGCAAGCCTCGGCGAACGGGAACTGGAGATCGCCTGATGCCCCGCAACGGCAGCCAGAACCCATCGACCCATGCGGCCCGGGAGTATCTGTCCGACCGGATCGAGGAGCGCCCCGCCGCAACCACCGTCATGCGCTGGAGCTTCGTTCTCACCTGGTTCATGCGGGTCCTGGCGATTCTGTGGATCATGAAGGGCCTGAGCGCCTGGGCGGTGATCCTCGGCGTCTGGACACCGATCGGGCAGTTCGAGGGGCGCTCGACGGGCTATCAGGCCACCATCATCTATTTCGCCCTGATCGACCTGGTCGCGGCGGTCGGTCTCTGGATGGCGAGCACCTGGGGCGGAATCATGTGGCTGCTCGCCGTCATGAGCCACCTGATTCTGGCCGCGTTCTTCCCGGGGATCGTCACCGGCGGCGTCATGACGCTGGCGTTCTTCCTGACGCTGATGGCGGTCTATCTCGGCGTCTCGTGGCTGGCCGCCCAGGAAGGCCACTGATCGCGTGCAGCCTGCCGGCCTCCTCACGCAGAAGTGTATCCTCAAGAACACAGTTCAAAGTTACATAGGCGGGAAAGGCGGTTTCGAGGCGCGTGGCGCACCGGGCAGGCCGGGTTGCCATAAAACGGCCCCGATGTTCCTCGTTTTCGATACCGTTCCTTAATCCTATCCCGGCACTTATCGCTGGGAAGGGGGCAGATGCGGACACCCGTCCGCCGCTTCCATGACCGACAACATCTAACCGGGAAGAGCCTGCGCTCATGTTCTCTCGCCGTACCCTCCTGACCGGATCGCTCGCCCTGATCTTCACGCCGGCTACTGGAGCCCTGGCCCAGAGCCAGGCCGAGTGGTCGCAGAACTACGAGGCGGTGTCCCGCACCCGCGTGCAGCGGACCTCGACCCCGATGCTGTCCGCGGAGGCGCTCGCCGCCACCGAGCAGATGATCGAGTACTACCGCAACATCGCCGCCCGCGGCGGCTGGCAGCCGGTCCAGGGCGTCCAGGGCCTGCGCGTCGGCTCGAAAAGCCCGGCCGTCGTGGCCCTTCGCCAGCGCCTCATCATCACGGGCGATCTCGACCAGGCGGCCGGCGAATCGCCGATCTACGATTCCTACGTCGAGGCTGCCGTGCGCCGCTTCCAGGCCCGCCACGGAATCAGCTCCACCGGCACCGTGTCGGCTCCGACCGTGGCCGCCATGAACGTCCCGGTCGAGATGCGCATCCGCCAGCTCGAGATCAACGTGGCCCGCCTGCGCACCCTCATCGGCAGCGGGCTTCCCAACCGGTACGCGGTGGCCAACATTCCCGCCGCTCTCGTGGAGACGGTGGAGGGCGGCGTCGTCCACACCCGCCACGCCGCCGGCGTCGGCAAGATCGACCGCCAGTCGCCGCTGCTGAACTCGAAGGTGGTCGAGGTCAATTTCAACCCGTTCTGGACGGCTCCCGCGTCGGTGGTGAAGAAGGACCTCATCCCGAAGATGCAGAAGGAGCCGAACTACCTGACGGAGAACCGGATCCGCATCTTCAATGCGGCCGGCCAGGAGGTTCCCTCCAGCCAGATCAACTGGTTCTCGGACGAGGCGACCCGCTACCGCTTCCGCCAGGATCCGGGCGGCGACCTGAACTCCATGGGGTTCGTGCGCATCAACATCCCGAACCAGCACGGCGTGTACATGCACGACACGCCCTCCAAGGGCATCTTCGGCGACGATTTCCGCTTCGTCTCCTCGGGCTGCATCCGCATCCAGAACGTGCGCGACTACATCGAGTGGCTCCTGAAGGACACCCCCGGCTGGTCCCGCGAGCAGATCGACGCCACCTTCAAGTCCGGCGAGCGCATCGACGCCCGCCTGGCGCAGGCCGTTCCGATCCACTGGATCTACATGACCGCCTGGGCGACCCCGGACGGCCTCGTCCAGTTCCGCGACGACATCTACAACAAGGACGGCCTCGGCAACGCGATCCCGGTCGCCAGCCGCACCCCGACCGAGCCGGACGAAGAGATGTTCCTGCAGAACTAAAGAACGGGATGCGAGCCGGTGAACGGCTCGAGTCTTCGCGATTTGAACGACAGGGCGGCTCTCGGGCCGCCTTTTCGTTTGGTCTAGTCGGAACGCCTTCATGCATCTGGTTTATTGACAGAAACGCAATAACGTATATCTACGAAGTCATTGGATTTTTTGGAGATTCCGGTGACTGACCACATTATTACGAACAACAGGATCTCAACCCTCCCAATTGGTGCTAGCGATGTCGTTTTGGTCGCAGCAACAGGGAGCATCAACGTTGCAGGCGCGCGCGCGATCGACTCGGCAGGATCGTCGGGTGCCAAGATTACGATCGTTGGTACCGTGATGAACACGGGTTCGTTTGCCGCAATCGAAACGCAATCTAGCAACATCGTCGTTTCTGGTAAGGTATCAAGTGAAAGGACTGCTGTATTCCAGGGCTCCAGTGGAAATACTCTCAAGAACAGCGGCGATATCAAAGGGTCCATTGCTGTCGAAATGGGTGGAAACGGGAGTTTCGGCAACAAACTATATAATGAAGGGAGTTTAGTCGGAACCGTCGACCATGGTGTGTTATCTGTAGGAGACGGCCTTATCGTTAATTCCGGATCGATAACGGGTGTCAAGTCCGGCCTGCATGTATCGGGACAGGTCTGCACCATCGTGAATACAGGCACGATCATCGGCACAGATCGTTCTGCGATCCGCAGCACCAGCGGTACCATGGTCATACAGAATAACGGTCACCTTGAGGGGGGGATCGTTGGCATCGAGTTCTTCAATGAGTCCGATTTCTACGACGGGCGGTTCGGGTCGGTCAGAGGAGCTCTTTTGCTAAGCGGCGGCAATGATACGGCCTTCGGCGGCGCCTCTGCTGAGACATTCGATGGTGGTATAGGGGACGACTCAATCGACGGAGGCGGGGGCGGCGATGTTGCGCTGTATGTCGGAGCCCGGGCCGACTTTACCATCACCACCCTCAACGGTGTGAGTACGATCAAGGATAATGTAGGCGTGAGCGGGACTGACACCCTGAAGAACGTCCGCTTCGCGAAGTTCACGGATCAGACCGTCGTGCTGTCCAACGCCGCCCCCGACAGCCTCAACCTGTCCACGAGGGTGCTGGCCGAGACGGCCCAGGTGAACACGCCGGTGCTCTCCCTGTCGGCCCGCGACGCGGATGGTGATGCGCTCACCTATTCGCTGGTCGACCCGAGCGGCACGTTCAAGCTCGACGGTGGCAACCTCGTGCTGGTGAAGGGGCTCGATTTCGAGGCCGGCGCCCGTCAGGTGGCCGTCACGGTCGAGGCCAAGGACGCCTATGGCGGCAGGACGAGCCAGGCCTTCACCATCGATATCGCGAACGTCGTGGAGGAGAACCCGCTGACGCTCTTCGGCACGACCGGCAGGGATACGCTCGCCGGCGAGAACGGCAGCGACAGGTTCTACGGCGGGCTGGGCAACGACACGCTGACCGGTGCTCTCGGCCAGGACGTGTTCGTGTTCGACGCGAAGCTGGCGAAGACCAACACGGCGAACAAGCGCTACAACCTGGACCGGATCACCGACTTCAGCGTGACGGACGACACCATCCACCTGAAGAAGAGCGTCTTCAAGGGGATCACCAAGAAGGGCGTGCTGTCGAAGGGCGCCTTCTATGCGAGCACGAAGTCGGCGGCGCACGATGTGGACGACCGGATCGTCTACAACAAGAACACCGGCGCGCTGCTCTACGACCAGGACGGCAGCGGTCACCGCTACCAGGCGATCCAGATCGCCACGCTGTCGACCAAGCTCGGCCTCAAGAACACGGACTTCTTCGTCATCTGAGGCGCCGGACCGACGCTCCGGTCGCCCCGTCATCACCGGCCCTGTGCCGGTGATCTCGATTGTGTGGAGCGCTGCGTCTCACAGCATCGGGATGGCCGGGTCAAGCCCGGCCATGACGTGTGAGGGTGTGATGACGTCTGCGGGCGGATGATGGACGACGCCGGACGAGCCGCAGCCTTTCACTTCTCCCTCCACGTCGTCACCTCCTCCACGTCATCACCGGGCTTGTCCCGGTGATCCCGATCGGAAAGGTACAGCACCTCTCAGTATCGGGATGGCCGGCACAAGGCCGGCCATGACGAGGAGAGTGTGACCAAGGACAGTGGCATGCCCCACCCCGTCATCACCTCCTCGACGTCATCACCGGCCTTGTGCCGGTGATCCCGATTAAGAAGAGCGCCGCGCTCATCCGATCGGGATGGCCGGAACAGGCCCGGCCATGACGTGGCGCGTTGCCTCCCGGCAGCCCGTCGCCCCCGGCGGCCCGTTGCATTTCCGCCGCCGAGTAGGCATGTCTCCAGGGCGGGTTGGCGCGGCCAAGCCAGCCATGATAAAGGCCTGGGCAATTCGGATCGAGCGGCCGGTTCCAGCCGGGCTCCCAGGACAACGAGGTGACCCATGAGCGCGAGTGAAGCGGCACAAAAGCATCTGTCCAACAGCTTTTTCTCGGCGAGCCTCGCCGACAGCGATCCCGAGATCGCCCGCGCCATCGGGCTCGAGCTCGGCCGCCAGCGCGACGAGATCGAGCTGATCGCGTCGGAGAACATCGTCTCCCGGGCCGTCCTGGAAGCCCAGGGGTCGGTGATGACCAACAAGTACGCGGAGGGCTATCCGGGCCGCCGCTACTACGGCGGCTGCCAGTTCGTCGACATGGCCGAGGAACTGGCCATCGAGCGCGCCAAGCGCCTGTTCGACTGCCGATTCGCCAACGTGCAGGCCAATTCCGGCTCCCAGGCCAACCAGGCCGTGTTCATGGCCCTGATGAAGCCGGGCGACACCTTCATGGGCCTGGACCTCGCGTGCGGCGGCCACCTGACCCACGGCTCCCCGGTCAACATGTCCGGCAAGTGGTTCAACGTGGTGAGCTACAAGGTGCGCGAGAGCGACCAGATCATCGACATGGACGAGGTCGCAGAACTCGCCCGCGCCCACAAGCCCAAGGTGATC
Source organism: Microvirga sp. 3-52 (assembly GCF_018383585.1). Classification (GTDB taxonomy): domain Bacteria; phylum Pseudomonadota; class Alphaproteobacteria; order Rhizobiales; family Beijerinckiaceae; genus Microvirga. Next base: position 73,552 of record NZ_JAHAMK010000002.1, on the reverse strand, counting down.
GTCGCCGGCGGCTCGGCCTATTCCCGCTTCTGGGACTTCGCCCGCTTCCGCGAGATCGCCGACGAGGTCGGGGCCTTCTTCATGGTCGACATCGCGCATTTCGCGGGCCTCGTGGCCGGCGGCGCCCATCCGTCGCCGTTTCCGCACGCCCACGTGGTCACCACCACCACCCACAAGACCCTGCGCGGCCCGCGCGGCGGCATGATCCTCACCAACGACGAGGACATCGCCAAGAAGGTCAATTCCGCGATCTTCCCCGGACTCCAGGGCGGACCGCTCATGCACGTGATCGCCGCGAAGGCCGTCGCTTTCAGCGAGGCCCTGCGTCCCGAGTTCAAGCTCTACGCCCGCTCGGTCGTGGACAACGCCAAGGTGCTGGCCGACACCATGCTGGCCGGCGGCTATGCCATCGTGGCCGGCGGCACGGACAACCACCTGATGCTGGTGGACCTGCGCCCGAAGAAGCTCACCGGCAAGGCGGCCGAGGCCGCGCTCGGCCGCGCCCACATCACCTGCAACAAGAACGGCGTGCCCTTCGATCCCGAGAAGCCGATGATCACCTCCGGCATCCGCCTCGGCACGCCCGCCGCCACCTCGCGCGGCTTCGGCGTGGCCGAGTTCAAGAAGGTGGGCGAATTGATCGTCGAGACCCTGGACGGCCTCGCCCAGCACGGGGAGGAGGCCAATGCCTCGGTCGAGGAATCGGTCAAGCAGCGCGTTCACGAGCTGACCCGCCGGTTCCCGATCTACGGTTGATCGAGGGGTTGGAGTGTGGCCGGATATTCAGCACCTTCGTCATCAAGGGCCTTGGGCCGGTGATGACGATTGTCCGAGGTTCGGCGCTCTTCCGATCGGGATGGCCGGGACAGGCCCGGCCATGACGGCTCGTGGTTGTTCTCAGATGGCCGCCATCGCGTTCCGGATATGTGCGGCCTGGAAAAATGTTGATCTGGATCTTCGGGTAGAAGGCTGATGCGCTGTCCCTATTGCGGGAGCCTGGACACCCAGGTGAAGGATTCCCGCCCCACGGACGATTCCTCGTCCATCCGCCGCCGCCGCATCTGCCCGGATTGCGGCGGCCGGTTCACGACCTTCGAGCGCGTGCAGCTGCGTGAGCTGACGGTCCTGAAGCGTTCCGGCCGGCGGGTGCCGTTCGACCGGGACAAGCTGCAGCAATCGGTGGAGGTTGCGCTCCGCAAGCGTCCGGTCGATCCCGAGCGGGTGGAACGGATGATCAACGGCATCGTGCGCCAGCTCGAGAGCATGAGCGACGGCGAGGTGCCGAGCGAGACCGTGGGCGAACTCGTCATGGAGGGGCTGAAGGGCCTGGACGACGTGGCCTATGTGCGCTTCGCCTCCGTGTACAAGAACTTCCGCGAGGCCAAGGACTTCGAGGAGATTCTCGGCAAGCTGGCCGAAGGCGAGGGAGACGAGGACCTGCCGCCCCCACCGAAGAAGAAGCGCGTACAGACCGAGCAATGAACGCCGCCGGCGCCAAGGGGCAGTCATCTGAGAGAAGCGCGCGGGATCAGCGCTTCATGCGCTTGGCGATCGCTCTCGGCGAGCGCCATCTCGGCCTGACCTGGCCCAATCCGTCCGTCGGCTCGGTGGTCGTGGACGAGAGCGGCGATGCCCCCGTGATCCTCGCTCAGGGCGCGACGCAGCCGGGCGGCCGGCCCCATGCGGAGCGCGTGGCCCTGGCGGCCGCAGGGACGCGCGCGAAGGGCGCGACCCTCTACGTCTCCCTCGAACCCTGCTCACATCACGGCAGGACCTCGCCCTGCGCCGACGCGGTGGTCGAGGCCGGCGTGGCACGGGTGGTCTCGGCTCTCGAGGATCCGGATCCGCGCGTTACCGGGCTCGGCCATGCGCGGCTGCGGGAGGCCGGGATCGACGTGACGGTCGGCTGCCTCGCGAGGAATGCGCGCCGCGCCCATATCGGGCATATCACCCGCGTCACGAAGGGGCGGCCTGCGGTCACGATGAAGCTCGCGCGGAGCACCGAAGGCTTCGCCGGTTCGCGCCGGGGCCCGCGCCTGATGCTCACGGGCGAGGTCGCCAACGCGAAAGTCCACCTCATGCGCGCCCACGCGGATGCCATCATGGTCGGGGTCGGCACCGTTCTCGCCGACGATCCGCTGCTGAACGTCCGCCTGCCGGGTCTCGAGGCCCGCTCGCCGGTCCGCATCGTCGTGGATTCGAATCTGAGGACGCCTCCGACCGCTCGCGTGGTCGCCGGTGCGGGCGATATTCCGACCTGGATCGTCACCACCGTCGCGGCTCCGGTCGCGGCGGAGAAAGCGCTGACGGCGCAAGGTGTCGAGGTGCTGCGGGTCTCGGCCGATGAAACCGGCCGCGTCCTGCTGCCGGAAGCCCTGCAGCTCCTCGGCACGCGCGGCCTCACGCGTGTGTTCAGCGAAGGCGGTCCCGCTCTGGCGGACGCGCTGGCCGAAGCCGACCTCGTCGACGAACTGGTTCTGATCACCGGCCGCTCGGCCAGGGGGCAGGGCGATGTGCCCGCCCTCGGCCCGTCGCTCCAGGACCGGATGGACCTTCTCGATTGCCGGGCCGAGGAGCAGGTCGGCCCCGATCTTTTCATGTTTTGGGAGAGACCCTGATGTTTACGGGTATCGTCACCGATGTCGGTGAGATTGCAGCGGCCGAGGGGGCTCAAGGAACCCTGAAGCGCTTGCGCATTCATTCGTCCTATGACCCCGCGACGATCGCGCTCGGCGCCTCCATCGCCTGCGGCGGGCCATGCCTCACGGTCGTGGCCGTCGGCCCCCGCGAGGGCGGCTGCTGGTTCGACGTGGATGCCGCCGCCGAAACCCTGGACCGCACCACCGTGGGCGACTGGAAGCCCGGCACCCGGGTCAATCTGGAGCGCTCCCTGAAGATCGGCGACGAACTCGGCGGCCACATCGTGACCGGCCACGTGGACGGGGTCGCCACCATCGTGGCCAAGGAGGGCATCACCGGCGGCGACGATCCCTGGGGCCCGACGGCGCGCTTCAGCATCAAGGCGCCGCATGCGCTGGCCGCGTTCATCGCGGAAAAGGGCTCCGTGTGCCTCGACGGCACGTCGCTCACGGTGAACTCCGTGAACGACGACATGTTTTCGGTCCTGATCATCCCCCACACCCTGAGCGTCACCACCTGGGGCGACCGGCAGGTGGGCGACAAGCTCAACCTCGAAGTCGATCTTATGGCGCGCTACGCCGCGCGGCTTGCGGATGCGCGCCGAGCGGAGTAGGTGAACGCCTAACGTTTCCCGTATCCAATACACAGCCCTCATCCTGAGGAGGCGCGTCAGCGCCGTCTCGAAGGATCAGGGCGTCTCCAGTGCTCCCTGGATCCTCCTTCGAGACGCAGCTTCGCTGCTCCTCAGGATGAGGGCAGAGAGACTGTCAGAATTCTGAACGGATTTCTTATGGTCGCGCCTTCCGATAAGCCGAAAAGCCCCCGTCCGCCGGTTCCCGGCGCCAGGATCCTGGTCGTCGAGGCCCGGTTCTACGACGACATCGCCGACGAGCTCTTGCGCGGCGCGAGAGACGCGGTCGAGGCGGCGCAGGCCACCATGGACGTGCTGACCCTCGACGGCGCCCTCGAAATCCCCGCCACCATCGCGATCGCGCTCGATGCCGCCGAGAAGGCCAGCCGGCCTTACGACGCCGTCGTGGCGCTGGGCTGCGTCATCCGCGGCGAGACCGGGCATTACGACATCGTGGCCGGCGAAAGCGCCCGTGCCCTGATGGATCTCTCCGTGGAGCGCCGCATTCCGCTGGCCAACGGCATTCTCACCGTCGAGAATGACAAGCAGGCCTGGACCCGCGCGAGCGTGAATGAATTGAATAAGGGTGGTGGAGCGGTGGACGCGGCTCTCGCCGTCCTGCGCATCAAGCGCCAACTCGGGGAGGCCTGATCATGACGAAGCCAGCAGAGCGCTCGGCCGCTCGCCTCGCTGCCGTCCAGGCTCTTTACCAGATGGACGTGTCCGGCAAGACCGTGCTCGACGCGCTCGCCGAGTTCGAGGCCTTCTGGATCGGCCGTGAGGTCGAGGGCATCGAATTCCAGCCCTCGGACAACGTGTTCTTCCGCGACATTCTTTCCGGGGTGGTCAAGAACCAGCGCGAGATCGACGTGAAGATCGACAATGCGCTTGCCTCCGACTGGCCGCTGAAGCGCGTGGAGGCGGTGCTGCGCGCCATCCTGCGTGCGGGCGGTTATGAGCTGATATTCCGCAAGGACGTGCCGGCCCGCGTGGTCATCACGGAATACGTGGACGTGACCCACGGCTTCTATGGCGAGGACGAGCCGGGCCTCGTGAACGCGGTGCTCGACAAGGTCACCCGCGACGTGCGCCCCGGCGAGCTCGAGAAGAAGGCCGCCGGCCAAGGCAAGCGCTGAACGCGGCCGGACACCGGGATATGGGGCGCAAAGCGGGGCGCTGCCCTCGATGGGAAACGAGAGCGCCCTTCCTTCCCATGTCATTACCGGCCTTGCGCCGGTGATCCCGATGAAGCGAGGCGCCGCACTCTTCCGCACCGGGTTGGCCGGGACAAGCCCGGTCGTGATGCGAGAGAATGCCTCGTCCGCACCCCACCCTGACGTCCTCCTCACTATGGGGAGGGAAGGAGTCGCGTCTGTCCATGAGCGTGCAACGACCTTCGGAGGACAGCCTGATCGCCCGGTTCTTCGCCCCCATCGCGGGTGAGGGCGCCCTTGGCCTGAAGGACGACGCCGCCCGTCTCAGCCCCAGGCCAGGCCACGATCTCGTCCTCACCGTCGATGCGCTGGTGGAGCACGTCCACTTTCTGCCCGAGGATGCGCCCGGGTCCATTGCCCGCAAAGCGCTCGGCGTGAATGTCTCGGATCTCGCCGCCAAGGGCGCCGATCCTGCAGGCTTCCTCCTGAGCCTCGCCCTGCCCGACGACTGGACCGAGAACTGGCTCGCCGAGTTCGCCGCCGGCCTGGGGGAGGCGTCCCGCGAATTCTCCTGCCCGCTCCTCGGCGGCGACACGGTGAAGGCGAGGGGTCCGTTGACCCTGTCCGTCACCGCAGTCGGGCAGGTTCCGGCGGGCCGGATGGTTCTGCGCACGACCGCAAAACCCGGCGACGTCGTCTGCGTCACCGGCACGATCGGCGACGCGGCCCTGGGCCTGAAGCTGCGCACCGCCCCCGCCTGGGCCGACGGCCTGTCGCGCGAGGAACAAGGGCATCTCGCCGACCGCTATCTCCACCCGCGGCCGCGCCATCGCCTCGCGGCAGCTCTGCGCCGCCATGCCAGCGCCGCCATGGACGTTTCGGACGGCCTCGCCGGGGATCTCGCCAAGATGATGCGGGCCAGCGGCGTCGGCGCTGTCGTCGAAACCGACCAGGTGCCCCTTTCCGGTGCCGCCGCGAAGGCGGTTTGGGCCTCGCCGGACCTGGTCGACCTCGCCCTGACCGGCGGGGACGACTACGAGATCCTCTGCACTGTCCCTGAAAAGAATCTCGACAGTTTCCGGAAAGAGGCCGATAGGGTCGGGATCACCCTGTCCGTCATCGGCCGAGTCGTCTCAGGACATGACCTGCCGGTCTTTCGGATCAATGGTCTCGAAAGACGCTACGATGTCGGTTCCTACCAGCATTTCTGACACCTCCTTCCAAGCCCCTTCCAGCGACGCCATTGCCAAGCACAACGCCGTCGTTCTGGCCATCGCCATGGCGCTCGGCGGCTCGAGTCCGGCCATCGTGGTGTCGCTCGGCGGACTCGTGGGACAGGCGCTTGCATGGGACAAGGAACTGGCGACGCTCCCCGTCAGCCTGCTCAATCTCGGCCTGGCGCTCGGCACCATCCCGGCCGCCATGCTCATGCGCAAGGCAGGGCGGCGGATCGGCTACATCATCGGAGCCGGGATCGGCCTCGCGGGCGGTTGCCTCGCCGCCTACGGCATCGCCTCGTTCAGTTTCACTCTGTTCTGCCTGGGCACTCTGATCATCGGCAGCTACGGCTCCTTCAACCAGAGTTATCGTTTCGCCGCAACGGATTCCGCTTCCGATGCCTTCAAGGCCAGGGCGATCTCCTGGGTCATGACCGGCGGACTGGTGGCCGGCGTCGTCGGCCCCCAGACCGTGATCTGGACCCGTGATGCCATCCAGGCGGCGCCCTTTGCCGGGGCCTTCCTGGGGCAGGCGACGCTGGCCTTCCTGTCGATGATCGTCGTGTCGTTCCTGCGGCCGGCTCCGGTCAGCGTTGCGTCGACGAAAGCGGCCGGACGGCCGCTGATCGAGATCGTACGTCAGCCCCGGTTCATCGTGGCCGCGGTGACCGGGCTCGTATCTTACAGCCTCATGACCTTCATGATGACTGCCGCCCCCCTCGCCATGATCGGCTGCGGTCATTCGGTCGGTGCTGCCGCACTGGGTATTCAGTGGCATATCCTGGCCATGTTCGGGCCGAGCTTCTTCACCGGTCGGCTGATCGCCCGATTCGGCAAGGGCAGGGTGACGGCTGCAGGCCTCCTGCTGATCGCCCTTTCGGCCGTCATCGGCCTGTCCGGCATCGGCATCGCGCATTTCTGGGCAACGCTCATCCTTCTCGGGATCGGCTGGAACTTCGGCTTCATCGGCGCGACCGCCCTGGTGACCGACTGCTACCGTCCGGAGGAACGCGCCAAGGTCCAGGCGGCCAACGACTTCCTCATCTTCGGCTCGGTGGCCGTTGCCTCCTTCTCGTCGGGTAAGCTCCTGAGTGCCGGCGGCTGGGAGAGCGTCAACTGGCTGGTCTTCCCACCCGTCGTCGTCGCTCTAGTTCTGCTAGCTTGGCTGCAGAGGACGAAGGCTATCGCACCCGCTTAAAGTATTAAGGCGTTCCTGTGGGTTGTGCTGGCAGGATTCTTGCGAACGGCCTAGTTTTTTGCCACCAACTATAACGTTCGCTGGGGGTAGGGGCCGATCAAGGCCAAGAGACAGGCCTTGATGAGTGGCTTTCTGCTTTCCCATAACAAGGATGGCATGATGGCACTTACCCTAATTATCTTGGGCGGCCTTCTTTCGATTGCCTATGGCTTCTGGGCCATTAGCGACGTGATGAAGCGGGACGCCGGTTCCCAGCGTATGCAGGAAATCGCTGGTGCGATTGCCGAAGGCGCGAAAGCCTATCTCCGAAGGCAATATCTCACGATCGCGATCGTCGGCGTCGTCCTGTTCGTCATCCTTGCCTATTTTCTGGGTATTCGCGTTGCCATCGGTTTCGCCATCGGTGCCATCCTTTCCGGTACGGCAGGCTTCATCGGGATGAATGTGTCGGTTCGGGCCAATGTTCGTACGGCCCAAGCTGCAACCCAATCCCTGGGCGCCGGCCTCGACGTTGCCTTCAAGTCCGGTGCCGTGACCGGGATGCTGGTGGCGGGCCTTGCCCTTCTCGGCGTCGCAATCTATTACGGCTACCTCACACGCATTGCGGGCTTGGCTCCGTCCGACCGCGTGGTCATCGACAGCCTCGTGGCCCTCGGCTTCGGTGCCTCGCTGATCTCGATCTTCGCCCGCCTTGGCGGCGGCATCTTCACCAAGGGTGCCGACGTGGGCGGCGATCTCGTGGGCAAGGTCGAGGCCGGCATTCCGGAAGACGACCCGCGCAATCCCGCCACCATCGCCGACAACGTGGGCGACAATGTCGGCGACTGTGCCGGCATGGCGGCCGACCTGTTCGAGACCTACGCGGTGACCGTGGTCGCCACCATGGTCCTCGCCGCCATCTTCTTCGCCGGCCAGGCGACCCTCGACACCATGCTGATGTACCCGCTCGCCATCGGGGCCGCCTGCATCGTCACCTCGATCATCGGCAGCTTCTTCGTGAAGCTCGGGCAGAACGAGTCCATCATGGGTGCGCTCTACAAGGGGCTCATCGTGACCGGGGTTCTGTCGGCGGCGGCCATTGCCGCGGTCACTTGGCAGATGATCGGCTTCGGCCCGGTCCCCGGGGCGGACTTCACCGGACAGGCCCTGTTCTGGTGCGCGATGGTCGGTCTGGGTGTCACGGCGCTCATCGTGGTCATTACCGAGTACTACACCGGCGTCGGCTTCCGTCCGGTGCGGTCCATCGCCCAGTCCTCGGTGACAGGCCATGGCACGAATGTGATCCAGGGTCTTGCGGTTTCGCTCGAATCCACGGCGCTGCCGACCATCGTCATCATCGCGGGCATCATCATAGCCTTTAAATTCGCGGGCCTCTTCGGGATCGCGATCGCCGTGACGGCCATGTTGGCTCTCGCGGGCATGATCGTCGCCCTGGATGCCTTCGGCCCGGTGACCGACAATGCCGGCGGCATTGCCGAAATGGCCGGTCTCCCGAAGGAGGTCCGCAAGTCGACGGACGCTCTCGACGCAGTCGGCAACACCACGAAGGCGGTGACCAAGGGCTATGCTATCGGCTCCGCAGGCCTCGGCGCCCTGGTGCTGTTCGCGGCCTATACGTCTGATCTGAACTATTTCACTCAGAATGCGGCGCAGTACCCGTACTTCCAGGGCGTGGCGCCGAACTTCTCCCTGACCAATCCCTACGTCGTGGTCGGCCTCCTGTTCGGCGGTCTCATCCCGTTCCTTTTCGGCGGCATCGCCATGACGGCGGTGGGCCGGGCGGCAGGAGCGGTGGTGGAGGAAGTGCGTCGTCAGTTCCGCGAGAAGCCGGGCATCATGGCCGGCACCGACCGTCCGGATTACGGGCGTGCGGTCGACATGCTCACTCGCGCGGCGATCAAGGAAATGATCGTGCCTTCGCTCCTGCCGGTGCTGGCACCGATCGTGACCTACTTCGTGGTCTACTGGGTGGCAGGCAAATCAGAGGCCTTCTCGGCCGTGGGCGCCATGCTGCTCGGCGTGATCGTGACGGGCTTGTTCGTCGCGATTTCGATGACTTCGGGCGGCGGCGCCTGGGATAATGCCAAGAAGTCCTTCGAGGACGGCTTCACCGATGCCTCGGGCACGACCCATCACAAGGGCTCAGACGCTCACAAGGCCTCCGTCACGGGCGACACCGTCGGCGACCCCTACAAGGATACGGCGGGCCCTGCCGTGAACCCGGCGATCAAGATCACGAACATCATCGCGCTCCTGCTCCTCGCGATCCTCGCCCACTCGTAGGGACGGTATTGCCAAAAAGCATGAGACCCCGCGGCGAGAGCCGCGGGGTCTTCTTTTGCAGGCATCAGAAATGAAATGGCCGGGACAAGGCCCGGCCATTCTGTATTCTCGTGCCGATGTCGGGTCAGCTGAACGGGTTGAAGCTGGTCACGCCCTTGAAGATCTGGCCGAGGAAGCTGGCCTCTTCGCCGCCGGCCGGGGTGGTGCGACTGATGAAATCGAAGACCTTGCCGTCCTGGAGGCCGTAAAGAGCGACGCGCTCGACACGCAGGCCCTGGTCGAAATAGACGGCGGTGACCTGCTGGTCCACCACCTGCTCGCCCATGAACTGCAGCGTGCGGCGGGATTTCTGACTGATGTAGTACCAGTTGCGATTGCCGACGGTGGACACGGTCGAAGGTGTTCCGAGGGTCTGGAGAACCTGATCGGCGCTCATGCCCTTCTTCACCTGAGCGATGGCGCGCTCGTCCGCGACGTAGCCGCGTTGGAATTCCTCGCCCACCGTGCAGGCGGCAACGGACGAGGCGAGAACGGTTGCAGTAGCCAGGCGCACCAAAAGAGTATGATATCGACGCATCGTACGGTTCTTCCAGAAATGCGGCGCGGATAAGCTTGCGCCTACGGATGGTGATGGCGTAACCCGAGGCTACGATTTTGACAAGCTTGGAAGGGCAGAGCCGTGATCTTCAGTCTCTTCCGCAAGGATCCCCGGCGAACCACCATTGCGACCCTCTACGAGAGGATCGCGACTGCATCGCGCACGCCTGGTCTCTATGCGGTACTTGGCATTCCCGACACCCTGGAAGGGCGGTTCGAGGCCCTGTCGCTGCACATGGTTCTGGCCCTGCGTGCTCTGCGTGAACTCCCGGATCCCGCCTATGAGGTGGCCAAGGACCTGACCGACGCATTCTTTCAGGACATGGATGCCTCTTTGAGGGAAATGGGCGTCGGCGACACGGTCGTTCCGAAGCGCATGAAGAAGGTTGCCGAATCCTTTTATGGGCGAGCCCATGCCTATGATGCCCCGCTCAACGGTGGCGACGAGGCCGGTCTGGCGCTGGCTCTCGGCCGCAATGTCTACGGCAGAGAGGCACCGGCCACCTCCCTAGCGCGTTATGCTCTCGCAGCCGATCGGGGATTCAAGACGCTGAATCTGGACACCATTCTAGGAACAGGGCCCGTTTTCCCTGGGCCTGAGACCTTTGCTTAAGGAGGCAATCTGATGACACCCGAAACCGTGGGACCTTTGTCGCGGCTCGTCGACGTCATGAAGATCCCGCCCCGTGGGCAGGACGTCCATGTGGAGGCAACGGCCGAGGAATGCGCTGCCCTGGCCCACGACTTCGGCTTGCCGAGGATCCAGGCGCTTTCCGGCGACTACCAATTGAGCGCCTCCGCCAAGGGCATCCATGTGACAGGGGTGGTCAAGGCCTCGATCACCCAGATTTGCGTGACGACCCTCGATCCCTTCGATTCCATCATCGAGGAAGAGGTCGAGGTGGATTTCGCGGAGCCCTCAGGCATGCCGGCGGAGCCACCGACCGAGATCCATGAATATGAGCCGCCGGATGAGATCGTGAACGGTCAAATCGACCTAGGCGCGCTCACAGCCGAATTTCTCGCCCTTGGCCTCGATCCCTATCCGCGCAAGCCTGGAGTCGACTTCAACTATCGGGATCCTTCGGACGAGAAGGATTCGCCCTTCGCAGCCTTGAACAAGCTGAAGGGGAGCAAGTAGGGGGCTGGCGCAACCGGTCCTTACGGCATATCTCCAGCCAATGTCTGCCTGATCCCGGGACTCCAGAATTCAGTTGCGGCGGGAGCGCAAACCGCTATTTTCCGCCCCCTGTTGAATGACTTAAAAAGAAAGAACAATCGTTCATGCCGAAGCCGGTGCGTATTTCGCTTGATGCGATGGGGGGCGACCACGGTCCGTCCATCGTGATCCCGGGCGCAGCCTTGGCCTTGGAGCGTCATCCCGATCTCCGCTTCCTGATGTTCGGCAATGAAACGGTTGTTTCGCCTCTCCTGAACGCTCACCCCAGGCTGAAGGGCGCCACCGAGCTGCGCCATACGGACGTCGCCATCGCCATGGACGAGAAGCCCAGCCAGGCCATCCGGATGGGGCGGGGCAAATCCTCCATGTGGCGGGCCGTCCAGGCCGTCCGTGATGGAGAAGCGGATGCTGCCGTCTCAGCCGGCAACACCGGGGCCCTGATGGCGACCGCCAAGGTCTGCCTCAAGACGATGGCGCATATCGAGCGCCCGGCGATCGCATGCATGTGGCCGACCATGAGGGGCGAGAGCATCGTGCTCGATGTCGGTGCGACCATCGGCGCTGATGCAGGACATTTGGTGGATATGGCAATCATGGGCGCTGCCATGGCGCGCATCGTGTTCGACCTGGATCGCCCGACCGTGGGGCTGCTCAATGTCGGCACGGAGGAGATCAAGGGGATTGAAGCGGTCAAGGAAGCCAGCCGGATCCTGAAGGAGTCGAACCTTCCGCACCTGGATTATCGCGGCTTCGTGGAAGGCGACGATCTCGGCAAGGGCACCGTCGACGTCGTCGTGACCGAGGGCTTCACGGGCAACATCGCCCTGAAGACTGCGGAGGGAACGGCCAAGCAGATCGCCCAGTACCTGCGCTCGGCCATGAGCCGCACCTTGATGGCTAAAATCGGCTACCTGTTCGCGAAACAGGCCTTTAACGCTCTCCGGGACAAGATGGACCCGCGCAAGGTCAACGGCGGCGTCTTCCTGGGCCTCGAAGGTGTGGTCGTCAAAAGCCATGGCGGCACGGACGATCTCGGCTTCGCGAGCGCCATCGACGTCGCTTACGACATGGCGCACTTTGAATTGATGAACACGATCCGGAGCATGTTGGATCATGATCCGGTGGGCCAAACGGCCTGAGGAAGGCGCATCTTGAAACGCACCCGTTCCGTCGTACGCGGCATCGGCTCCTATCTGCCGAGGCGCAAGCTGACAAACCAGGACCTCGAGAAGTTCGTGGAAACCTCGCACGAGTGGATCGTGCAGCGGACCGGCATCGAGGAGCGCCACATCGCCGACGATGACGAAACCACGTCCGTTCTCGGGATCAAGGCAGCGGAAGCGGCCCTGGCGGACGCCGGGCTCACGGCCGACGACATCGATCTGGTCATCTGCGCCACCTCGACGCCCGATTATACGTTCCCATCGACGGCCACGATGATTCAGACCGGGATCGGCATGACGCATGGGGCGGCCTTCGATCTTCAGGCCGTCTGCACGGGCTTCGTCTATGCCGTGGCGACGGCGGACAAATTCCTGCAGTCCGGCTCACACAAGCGTGCTCTGGTGATCGGTGCAGAGACCTTTTCCCGCATCCTCGACTGGAATGACCGCACCACCTGCGTTCTGTTCGGCGACGGAGCAGGGGCCATCGTCCTCGAGGCCCAGGAGGGGGAGGGCACGTCCGGCGACCGTGGGGTCCTGACGTCCCACCTCCGTTCCGACGGGCGCTATCGGGACAAACTTTATGTCGATGGCGGCCCCGGCTCGACCAAAACGACCGGCGTTCTGAAAATGGAGGGCCGCGAGGTCTTCAAATTCGCCGTCGGCATGGTGGCAGATGTGGTGCAGGATGCCTTCAAGGCGACCGGTACCAGCGCCGAGGAGCTGAAGTGGTTCGTGCCGCACCAGGCCAACAAGCGTATCATCACGGCGAGTGCGGATAAGCTCGGCATCGCGCCGGAGAAGGTTGTCATCACCGTCAACAAGCACGGCAATACCTCGGCTGCTTCGATTCCCCTCGCCTTGGACGCCGCCCGAAAGGATGGGCGGATCAAGGACGGTGATCTGGTCATGATCGAGGCCATCGGTGGTGGCTTTACCTGGGGAAGCGCCCTGATCCGCTGGTAGCCTCGAGGCCTTCGACTCGGGTTGTTTCCGGTATTTCTACCTTGGCGGTTGACCGTAGGGAGCCATCTGCATAGCGTCGTCCGGGACGACAAGACCAACGAACTCATTCGCGCTGGGGAGCTCAATGGCTGGCAAGACGATAACGAGAGCGGATCTGAGCGAGGCCGTCTATCAGAAGGTGGGTCTCTCGAGGACCGAATCGGCTGAACTGGTGGAGCGGGTCCTGGGCGAAATCTGTGACAGCTTGGCCGCCGGCGAGACCGTGAAGCTCTCGTCTTTCGGCTCGTTCATCGTGCGCAGCAAGGGAGAGCGTGTCGGCCGCAATCCCAAGACCGGGGTTGAGGTTCCCATCGATCCCCGACGGGTCATGGTGTTCAAGCCTTCAAACGTCTTGAAGGCGCATATCAACGGTGAGACCTTCGAAGGCGAGGATTGATCCGGCTATGGCGAGCGGCGTCATGGACAAGAGCCCCGACGCATTCCGCACGATCAGCGAGGTCGCTGAAGACCTCGATGTCCCTCAGCATGTGCTGCGCTTCTGGGAAACCCGATTCAATCATATCAAGCCGCTCAAGCGGGGCGGCGGGCGGCGCTACTACCGCCCTGACGACGTAGACCTGCTCAAGGGCATCCGCCATCTCCTCTATGGGGAAGGCTACACGATCAAGGGCGTTCAGCGGATCCTGAAAGAGGAAGGGGTTCGCTTCGTTCAGGGCATCGGGCGCGGGGAGCAGAGCGTCACGACGCTTCACCCTGAGGTGGAGCAAGCAGGCGTCGAGGAGCTCGAGCTTCCTGATGGAAGTCACCTCTACGAGGAAGAGGCCCCGGCCTGTGTTCCTCTTCTGCAGGGTTTGTCTCCGGACGCACGTCGCGGGCTCCAGGCTGTCCTCGACGAGCTGTACGAATGCGACCGGGTGCTCGCGTCTTTGAAGGGCCCAGGTGAGGCTTCGCCAGGTGAATGAAATGGCAAGGAGCCCATGCTCGGGCCACCTTCCGGGCCCCTTTCCTATGCAGGCGATGCAGGTTTCCTGCAAGCTTTCGAAAATGGATGCATTGGACTCTTGACAGGGGGTAGGGGGGCCCTTAAACCCCACCCACACCGCTTTGGCGGTCCGATGCGCGGGCGTAGCTCAGTCGGTTAGAGTGCCGGCCTGTCACGCCGGAGGTCGCGGGTTCGAGCCCCGTCGCCCGCGCCACTTTCCCCCGAAAGCGTCAAATCTGTACACGCCTGAGGTTGGCGTCTCGGGATCGGATTGAACGAACCTGTCCGCGGAGCGGTTCGACGTCGGGCACTTTTTCCCTGCAGGCGCATTCTCCCCACAGCTTCATGCGTTCAGCCGAGTTCCAGGGGCTGATCCGGCACGTGCGGCGCCCCAGAACGTGCCTATTGGTATCGAACACCTGACCCGGAAGAAGTTCGACGAGATTCGGAACGAGGACGATGCCAGGCTGAAGCGGCAGCCAAACGCCGGGCGGCTAAAGCTGCCGAAAAGGTGACGTCCTAGTTTGGAATGGTTCTTTTTGCGGCAGTGCAAACACTTGTCAGGGAAGGGGAACTCAGCTAAGCCTCCCGCGCAATCAGCGTGTTGTCGCAGGGGCTTTTATCGGGCCTTTCTGGGGCTTAAATGCGTTTCAGATTGCCGGCTTCGAGCCGGAATCAGTTCCTTCTAGGTGTCGTATGACGAATCTCCTCGCCGACTACCTGCCTCTCGTAATCTTCATCGGCGTCTCGCTCCTGATCGGGGTGGCGCTGCTCGTGGCGCCGTTCATCGTCGCCTACAGCCGTCCTGACACCGAGAAGCTGTCCGCCTACGAGTGCGGCTTCAACGCGTTCGATGACGCCCGCATGAAGTTCGACGTGCGGTTCTATCTCGTCGCAATCCTTTTCATCATTTTCGACCTGGAAGTGGCATTCCTGTTTCCCTGGGCCATCACGTTCGGGAATCTGGGCTGGTTTGGCTTCATCTCCATGATGATCTTCCTTGGTGTCCTGACGGTCGGATTCATTTACGAGTGGAAGAAGGGGGCCCTTGAATGGGATTGATCTCCGAGACCCAGTCGACCCTGGTCGCTCCTGCCCCTCGCGGCATCGTCGACCCGAATACCGGTAAGCCGGTCGGTTCGACGGACCCTTATTTCGTCTCCATCAACGAGGAACTGTCCGACAAGGGCTTTCTCGTTACCTCGACCGAGGACCTCATCACCTGGGCGCGCACCGGTTCGCTCATGTGGATGACCTTCGGCCTCGCCTGCTGTGCCGTCGAGATGATGCAGATGTCCATGCCGCGGTACGATGCCGAGCGCTTCGGCTTCGCGCCACGCGCCTCGCCGCGTCAGTCGGACGTGATGATCGTGGCCGGTACGCTCACCAACAAGATGGCTCCCGCCCTCCGCAAGGTCTATGACCAGATGCCGGAGCCGCGCTATGTCATCTCGATGGGATCCTGCGCCAATGGCGGCGGCTATTATCATTATTCCTATTCCGTGGTTCGTGGCTGCGACCGGATCGTGCCGGTCGACATCTATGTACCGGGCTGCCCGCCGACGGCTGAGGCCCTTCTCTATGGAGTCCTTCTCCTCCAGAAGAAGATTCGTCGTACTGGTACCATCGAGCGCTGAGCAAAGGTCGTTGCATGAGTGCTGAGCTCCAAGCCCTGAGCGATCATATCGCCTCGTCCCTCGGCGAAGCGGTCGAGGACCGGGCCATTGCCTTCGGCGAGCTGACGATTGTCGCCCACCGTGAGGAAATCGTGCGGGTGGCAACCTTCCTGCGGGACGACCCGCAGTGCCGGTTCGTCTGCTTCATCGACATTTGCGGCGCGGACTATCCGGCCCGCGAGAAGCGCTTCGACGTGGTTTATCACTTCCTTGCGCCACACCATAACCGGCGCATCCGCGTGAAGGTGGAGACGGACGAGGTCACCCCGGTTCCGTCGCTCGTAGGCATTTGGCCCGCCGCGAACTGGTATGAGCGGGAGGCCTATGACCTCTACGGCATCCTGTTCACGGGGCACCCGGACCTGCGCCGGATTCTCACCGATTACGGCTTCGAGGGGCACCCTCTGCGCAAGGACTTCCCGATGACCGGCTATGTCGAAGTCCGCTACGACGATGGTCAGGGCCGCGTTGTCTACGAGCCGGTGAAGCTCAATCAGGAATTCCGCAACTTCGACTTCCTCTCTCCCTGGGAAGGCACGGATTACGTGCTGCCCGGCGACGAGAAGGCCAAGGCATAAAGGAGCGGAGAGGGCGACCCATGGGTGAGCATAATATCCGTAACTTCACGATCAACTTCGGTCCGCAGCACCCGGCTGCGCACGGCGTTCTGCGTCTCGTGCTGGAGCTGGACGGCGAAGTGGTCGAGCGCGTCGATCCGCATATCGGCCTGCTCCACCGCGGTACCGAGAAGCTGATCGAGTACAAGACCTACGTTCAGGCCAATCCCTATTTCGACCGGCTTGACTACGTGGCGCCCATGAACCAGGAGCACGCCTATTGCATGGCGATCGAGAAGCTCCTGGGGATCGAGGTGCCGCGTCGTGCACAGCTGATCCGTGTCCTGTTCTCGGAGATCGGGCGCCTGCTGTCGCATCTCCTCAACGTGACGACGCAGGCCATGGACGTCGGCGCGCTTACTCCGCCTCTCTGGGGTTTCGAGGAGCGCGAGAAGCTGATGATCTTCTACGAGCGGATTTCCGGCTCGCGGATGCACGCCAATTACTTCCGCCCCGGCGGCGTGAACATGGACATCCAGCCGGAGCTGATCGACGATATCGAGGCCTTCTGCGATCCGTTCCTTCAGGTTCTCGACGATCTCGACACCCTCGTGATCGGCAACCGCATCTTCAAGCAGCGCAACGTCGACATCGGCACGATCACACTGGACGATTGCTTCGCCTGGGGCTTCTCAGGTCCGATCGTCCGCAGTTGCGGCGTGGCCTGGGACCTGCGCAAGTCCCAGCCTTACGAGTGCTACGAGGAGATGGAGTTCGACATCCCCGTCGGAAAGAATGGCGACAACTACGATCGCCAGGTGATCCGCATGGAGGAGATGCGCCAAAGCGTACGTATCATGCGCCAGTGCCTGAGCAAGCTGCGGGCGCCGGACGGGCAAGGACCGGTGACGACGCTCGACGGCAAGGTTGCCCCGCCATCGCGCAAGGACATGAAGCGCTCCATGGAAGCGCTGATCCACCACTTTAAGCTCTACACGGAAGGCTTCCACGTTCCCGCGGGCGAGGTCTATGCGGCCGTGGAGGCCCCGAAGGGCGAGTTCGGCGTCTATCTCGTGTCGGACGGCACCAACAAGGCTTATCGCTGCAGGATCCGCGCCCCGGGCTTCGCCCACCTCCAGGGCATGGATTTCATGTGCCGCGGCCACATGCTGGCCGACGTGGCAGGCGTTCTGGGTTCCCTCGACATCGTGTTTGGCGAGGTCGACCGCTAACAAGAGCTGCCCCGGTTCCGGGGCGGATATCCACGCACCTTGAGGCGTGTTGGAAAAGTTCAAGTCGCGAGTGGCCGGGCCTCATGCCCGGCCATGGCGATGAGGAGAAGAGTGTATGGCCGTTCGTAAGCTCGCGCCTGAAGACATGCAGCCCGAGAACTTCGTTCTCTCTCCCGAGACCGAGGCTTTCGCGGACAAGGAAATCGCCAAGTATCCGCCTGGTCGACAGGCTTCAGCTGTGATCGCTCTTCTGGGCAAGGCTCAGGAGCAGGCCGGCGGCTGGCTGCCGCGCAAGGCCATCGAGGCGGTTGCGGCCAGGCTTGAGATGCCGGTGATCCGCGTGATGGAGGTGGCGACCTTCTACACGATGTTCAACCTTGAACCGGTCGGAAAATATTTCATCCAGTTCTGCGGCACCACGCCCTGCGTGCTGCGAGGCGCGGGCGATATCAAGAAGGTCCTGGAGCGCCGCATCGGTGACCAAAACCATGTGACGGCGGACGGAACCTTCTCCTGGCTCGAGGTGGAGTGTCTGGGCGCCTGCTCCAATGCGCCGATGGTCCAGATCAACGACGACTATTACGAGGATCTGACGACCGAGAACTTCGAGAAGCTGCTCGACGACCTTGCCAGCGGTCGTCCCGTGAAGGCCGGATCCCAGATTGGCCGTAATCGGTCCGAGCCCTTCGAGGCCGTCAACACTCTTCAGGATCCTGCCTTGTACGACGGTTCGGTGGTGGGTGCTTGGCGGAAACGCTTCGAGGAGCAGGCGAAAGTCGCCGAGACTGGAGAGACCGCCGCTGCCATGGCCAGTGTTCCGCAGGAGGCCAGGGCTGCAAAGCCTGGAGCCGGGCGCGCCATCGAGAGCGATGCTGCCGACACCCCGGCCAAGCGCGCCAAGGAAGGCGAGACGCCGATCAATCCGGCCGATCGCAAGGAGGCTGCCGATCCGTCGACGGCCACCAAGGGTCAATCGCATACGGAAGCCGAGCCGAGACCTGCTCCACAGAGCGGCAAATCCTACGTGGCGACGCCAACGAAGGAAGGCGAAGCCACACCTGCCAACCCGACGACACCGGTTGCCGGCACACCGCCTTCGCAAGCCGAGACCCGTCGTGACGGCAGCGAGAGCAAGCCGGGCGTGGTCGTCGACAAAGACAACAAGTCGTCCTGATGGAGTGATCGGGAATGCTTCAGGACAAAGATCGTATCTTCACCAACCTCTACGGCTTCCATTCGCCGGACCTCAAGGCCGCGAAGATGCGCGGTGCCTGGGACGGGACGAAGTTCCTGCTCGAGCAGGGCCGCGACTGGATCGTCAACGAGATGAAGGCGTCGGGCCTGCGCGGCCGAGGCGGCGCAGGCTTCCCCACGGGCCTGAAATGGTCCTTCATGCCCAAGCAGTCGGACGGCCGTCCGCACTTTCTGGTCGTGAATGCGGACGAGTCGGAACCCGGCACCTGTAAAGACCGCGAAATCATGCGGAACGATCCGCATCTTCTCGTCGAGGGCTGCCTCATCGCGTCGTTCGCCATGGGGGCTCACGCAGCCTACATCTACATCCGCGGCGAGTACGTGGCCGAGCGCTACGCGCTTCAGCGGGCGGTGGACGAAGCTTATGAGGCCAAGCTCATCGGCAAGGACAACATCCACGGCTATCCCTTCGACCTCTACGTCCACCACGGCGCAGGCGCCTATATCTGCGGTGAAGAGACGGCTCTCATCGAGAGCATGGAAGGCAAGAAGGGCATGCCGCGTCTGAAGCCGCCGTTCCCGGCCAATATGGGCCTCTATGGCTGCCCGACCACCGTGAACAACGTCGAGTCGATTGCCGTTGCCGGCACGATCCTGCGCCGCGGGGCGTCCTGGTTCTCCAGCATCGGCCGTCCGAACAACGTCGGCACCAAGCTCTTCTGCGTGTCGGGCCACGTGAACAAGCCCTGCAATGTGGAAGAGGCTATGGGCCTCACTTTCCGGGAACTGATCGACCGCCATTGTGGTGGTATCCGCGGCGGCTGGGACAACCTGCTCGGCGTCATCCCCGGCGGTTCGTCTGTGCCGATTGTTCCGGCCGAGCAGATCGCCGATGCCTACATGGATTTCGACACCCTGCGGAATCTCAAGTCCGGTCTCGGCACTGCCGCCGTGATCGTCATGGACAAGTCCACCGACATCGTTCGCGCGATTGCCCGCATCTCGTACTTCTACAAGCATGAGAGCTGTGGCCAGTGCACGCCTTGCCGTGAGGGCACGGGCTGGATGTGGCGCGTGCTGACCCGCATGGCCGAAGGCCGCGCCCAGAAACGCGAGATCGACATGCTGCTCGAAGTTTCGACCCAGATCGAAGGCCACACCATCTGCGCGCTCGGCGACGCGGCGGCTTGGCCGGTTCAGGGTCTGATCCGCCACTTCCGTCATGAGATTGAGAAGCGGATCGACGACTACGCGGCTAACCCGCATTCCGAATCCGTCCTGATTGCGGCGGAGTGAGATTGAAGATGGCGAAAATCATCGTTGATGGCGTCGAGGTCGACGTTCCCGCGGAATACACCCTGCTCCAGGCCGCCGAGGCCGCGGGAGCGGAGATCCCGCGCTTCTGCTACCATGAGCGGCTTTCGATCGCCGGTAACTGCCGCATGTGCCTCGTGGAGGTAAAGGGTGCGCCGAAGCCGGTCGCATCCTGCGCCTGGGGCGTGCGCGACTGCCGTCCCGGTCCGAATGGTGAGCCGCCGGAGATCTCGACCAAGTCGCCGACGGTGAAGAAGGCACGTGAAGGGGTGATGGAGTTCCTCCTCATCAACCACCCGCTCGACTGCCCCATCTGTGACCAGGGCGGTCAATGCGACCTGCAGGACCAAGCCATGGCCTACGGCGTCGACACCAGCCGCTATCACGAGAACAAGCGCGCAGTGACCGACAAGTATCTCGGCCCGCTCGTGCGCACCTCCATGAACCGATGCATCCACTGCACCCGCTGCGTGCGTTTCTCCGCCGAAGTGGCTGGCGTGCCGGATCTCGGCGCCCTATGGCGCGGCGAGGACATGGAGATCACGAGCTATCTCGAGCGAGCCCTCGGCTCGGAGCTGCAGGCGAACGTTGCCGACCTCTGTCCGGTCGGCGCGCTCACCCACAAGCCTGAGTCGTTCCATTATCGTCCCTGGGAGCTCACCAAGACCGATTCCGTCGACGTGATGGACGCGGTCGGCTCCTCGATCCGTGTCGATTCCCGTGGCCGGGAGGTCATGCGCATCCTGCCGCGCGTGAACGAGGCGTTGAACGAGGAGTGGATCACCGACAAGACCCGCCAGATTGTGGATGGCTTGCGCCTCCAGCGTCTCGACCGCCCCTTCGTGCGGGAGAACGGCCGCCTGCGTCCGGCTTCCTGGCAGGAAGCCTTCGCCACGATTGCTAACCGCGTGAAGGGTACAGATCCCAAGCGTATCGGCGCCATCGTGGGCGATCTTGCCGCCGTCGAGGAGATGTATGCCCTGAAGCTCCTCATGGAGAGCCTCGGCGTTACCAACATCGACGCCCGCCAAGATGGAACCGTGCTGTCGCCGGCTTATGGCCGAGGCTCCTATCTCTTCAACACAACCATTTCCGGTATCGAGGACGCGGACGCGATCCTGATCGTGGGTTCGAACCCGCGCATTGAGGCTTCGCTCGTCAATGTGCGCATCCGCAAGCGCTGGCGCATGGCTCCGCCGCCGATCGCGATGATCGGTGAGCATGCGGATCTGACCTATCCCTACGACTACCTCGGCGCCGGTCCTGAGACGCTGGCCGAGCTGGTTGGGGGCCGTCACAGCTTCATCGAAAAGCTTCGTGGTGCCGAGCGCCCGCTGATCATCGTGGGGCAGGGCGCCCTCTCTCGTTCGGATGGTCTGGCGGTCCTCTCTGCCCTCGCGCAGCTCGCCCGCGATGTGGGCGCCGTCAAGGACGGCTGGAACGGCTTCTCTATCCTGCACACCGCCGCTTCCCGCGTCGGTGCGCTCGATCTCGGCCTCGTGCCGGGCGAGTGGGGCCTGAACGCTCAGACCATGGCACAGGGCAACGTGGACGTGCTGTTCAACCTCGGGGCGGACGAGATCGACATCGCTCCCGGCGCCTTCGTGATCTACCAGGGAACCCATGGTGACCGTGGCGCTCATCGCGCCGACGTGATCCTGCCAGCCGCGACCTATACGGAGAAGTCCGGTACTTACGTGAATACGGAAGGACGGGTGCAAATCGCCAACCGTGCAGCCTTCGCTCCGGGCGAGGCCCGCGAGGACTGGGCCATCCTGCGCGCTCTCTCCGACGTTCTGGGTCAACGGCTGCCCTTCGACTCGTTGAATGCTCTTCGGGCGAAGCTCTATACGCATTATCCGCACTTTGCGGCCATCGACACGGTCCAGCCGGCCGATGGGTTTGCCGCCGTCCAGGCGCTCGCCGGCATCGGCGGCACTCCCGGTCGCGAGCCGTTCGTGAGCCCGGTGAAAGACTTCTATCTGACGAACCCGATTGCCCGCGCCTCCGGCGTCATGGCCGAGTGCTCCGCGCTCGCCCGTGAGCTGAAGCTCGAGGCGGCTGAGTAAGAGGAACGGATCATGGAATTTGGGGATATTCTCCTCGCAGTCGCGATCATGCTGGGCAAGAGCCTGCTCATGCTGGTGGCACTGCTCATCTTCATCGCCTACGCGCTTTATGCCGACCGCAAGGTCTGGGCTGCGGTTCAGCTGCGCCGTGGTCCGAACGTGGTCGGTCCCTGGGGGCTGTTCCAGTCATTTGCCGACTTGCTGAAGTTCGTGCTGAAGGAGCCGGTGATCCCGGCTCCCGCCAACAAGGGCATGTTCCTGCTCGCTCCGCTGTTGATGTGCACCCTGTCGCTGGCGGCCTGGGCGGTCATCCCGCTGAACGCCGGCTGGGCCATCGCCGACATCAATGTAGGTATTCTCTACATCTTCGCGATCTCATCGCTCGGCGTTTACGGGGTCATCATGGGCGGCTGGGCCTCGAACTCGAAGTACCCGTTTCTCGGTGCACTCCGCTCCGCGGCGCAGATGGTGTCGTACGAGGTCTCCATCGGCTTCGTCATCGTGACCGTGCTCATGTGTGCGGGAACGCTCAATCTCTCGGAGATCGTTGAATCGCAGAACACTCGCCTCGGTATCCTGGGCTGGTACTGGCTGCCGCTCTTCCCGATGTTCGTGGTCTTCTTCATCTCTGCCATGGCAGAGACGAACCGCCCGCCCTTCGACCTGCCCGAAGCGGAATCGGAGCTGGTCGCCGGCTACATGGTGGAATATTCCTCCACGCCGTACCTGCTCTTCATGCTCGGCGAGTACGTGGCGATTATGACCATGTGCGCACTCGGCACGATCCTGTTCCTCGGCGGCTGGCTGTCTCCGATCCCGTTCGCTCCCTTCACCTGGGTGCCGGGTGTGATCTGGTTCGTCCTGAAGGCGAGCTTCCTCTTCATCCTCATCGCCATGGTGAAAGCCCTGGTGCCACGCTACCGCTACGATCAGCTCATGCGCCTCGGCTGGAAGGTCTTCCTGCCGCTTTCCCTGGCCATGGTGATCATCGTGGCAGCTGTCCTGATGGCGACCGGCAATGCGCCGGGCGTCCGCTAAAGGAGATCGGCCATGCAGCTCGACCGCATTGCCCAATCCCTCCTGCTGAAGGAGTTCATCTCAGGCTTCATCCTGACGGTGAAGTACTTCTTCAAGCCGAAGGCGACCCTCAACTATCCCTTCGAGATGGGCCATCGCGGGCCTCGCTTCCGCGGTGAGCACGCTCTGCGTCGCTACCCCAACGGGGAAGAGCGCTGCATCGCCTGCAAGCTCTGCGAGGCCATCTGCCCTGCGCAGGCCATCACCATCGAAGCTGGTCCGCGCCGCAATGACGGCACCCGCCGCACGACGCGCTACGACATCGACATGGTGAAGTGCATCTATTGCGGCATGTGCCAGGAGGCTTGCCCGGTGGACGCCATCGTGGAAGGCCCGAACTTCGAGTTCTCCGTGGAGACCCGCGAGGAGCTCTATTACGACAAGGCCAAGCTTCTTGATAACGGTGAGCGTTGGGAGCGGGAAATCGCGCGCAACATCGCGAAGTCCGCGCCTTACCGATAGGAGCGCCTTTTGCCCGGTAAGGGCAGGGGGGAAGGAGATCCGGCGGGTTGTGCCCCTCGGATTCGGATTTTATAGACAGGCCGTCGGATTCTCCGGGGCCACGTCGGAAGGGGCCGCCTTGGGCGGCTTGAGTTGAACATGACGGTTACCGCCGCCTTCTTCTACCTGTTCGCGACGATCACGATCGCGTCCGGATTCATGGTGATTGCCTCCCGCAATCCCGTGCAGTCGGTGCTCTTTCTGATCCTGGCCTTCGTCAACGCGGCGGGCCTGTTCCTGATGATGGGAGCCGAGTTCCTGGCGATGATCCTGGTCATCGTCTATGTGGGCGCCGTCGCGGTGCTCTTCCTCTTCGTCGTGATGATGCTCGACGTCGACTTCGCCGCGCTTCGCCAGGGCTTCCTGCAATACCTGCCCATCGGCGGACTGATCGGCGTGATCTTCCTGCTCGAACTGATCCTGGTTGTCGGTGCCTATGCCATTGATCCCGGCCTTGTGCGCTCGCCGGCGGTTCCAATCCCAGCGCCCGACGTCATGACCAACACCGAGGCGCTCGGCCAGGTTCTCTACACCCGCTACTTCTACTTCTTCCAGGCAGCGGGTTTGATCCTTCTGGTGGCCATGATCGGCGCGATCGTACTGACGTTGCGTGAGCGCGTGGGTGTGCGGCGCCAGGATATTTCCAAGCAGAACGCCCGGACGCAGGAAACCGCCGTCGAAGTGCGGAAGGTTCCCTTCCGCCAGGGTATCTAAGGAGGGCACGCAATGGTTATCGGACTGGGCCATTATCTCACCGTCGCCGCCGTGCTCTTCACGCTCGGGGTATTCGGAATCTTCATCAACCGGAAGAACGTCATCGTCATCCTGATGTCCATCGAGCTGATCCTGCTCGCCGTGAACATCAACATGGTTGCCTTCTCGACCCATCTGAACGACATCGTCGGCCAGATCTTCGCCATGCTGATCCTCACGGTCGCGGCAGCGGAGGCGGCCATCGGCCTTGCCATTCTGGTGGTCTTCTTCCGCAACCGCGGCTCCATCGCGGTCGAAGACGTCAACATGATGAGGGGCTAGGCCCAAACGGACCGGCGAAGTAAACCAACATGTATCACGCAATCGTCTTCCTGCCGCTCGTCGGCTTCCTCATCGCAGGCATGTTCGGACGCGTCCTTGGCGCCCGGCCGAGCGAGATCATCACCACGGCCCTTCTCTTCGTGGCGGCCGTCCTGTCCTGGGTGTCCTTCATCCAGGTCGGCTTCGGCGACGGGGCCACCCGTGTTCAGGTCGCTCAATGGATGTCGGTCGGCGATCTCCAGGTCGATTGGGCCTTCCGGATCGACACCCTGACCGCCATGATGCTGGTGGTGGTCAACACCGTGTCGGCGCTCGTGCACCTCTATTCCATCGGTTACATGCACGAGGATCCGCACCGTCCGCGCTTCTTCGCCTATCTGTCGCTCTTCACGTTCACCATGCTCATGCTGGTGACGGCGGACAACCTCGTCCAGATGTTCTTCGGCTGGGAAGGCGTTGGTCTCGCGAGCTACCTGCTCATCGGCTTCTGGTATCAGAAGGACTCGGCCAACGCGGCTGCCATGAAGGCCTTCATTGTCAACCGTGTCGGCGATTTCGGTTTCCTGCTCGGCATTTTCACCGTCTTCGTTCTGTTCAACGGCGTCACCTTCGACCAGATTTTCCCGCGCGTCGGCGAATTCGCAAATGCCCGGTTCAACTTCCTCGGGATCGAGTGGCATGCCCTGACCATCGCCTGCCTGCTGCTCTTCATGGGCGCGATGGGCAAGTCGGCGCAGTTCCTGCTGCACACTTGGCTTCCGGACGCCATGGAAGGCCCGACCCCAGTTTCCGCCCTCATCCATGCCGCCACCATGGTGACCGCCGGCGTGTTCATGGTCGCCCGTCTGTCGCCGATCTTCGAGTATGCTCCGGCTGCCCTCACGGTCGTGACCGTCATCGGCGGCATCACGGCCTTCTTCGCCGCGACCATCGGTCTGGTTCAGAACGACATCAAGCGCGTGATCGCTTATTCGACCTGCTCGCAGCTCGGCTACATGTTCGTCGGTTTGGGCGTCGGCGCCTACGGCGCGGGTGTCTTTCACCTGTTCACGCACGCCTTCTTCAAGGCGCTGCTGTTCTTAGGGGCCGGCTCGGTCATCCATGCGATGCACCATGAGCAGGATATGCGCCACATGGGCGCCCTACGCCGCTACATCCCGCTGACCACGGCGATGATGGCCATCGGCACGCTGGCGCTTACCGGCTTTCCATTCACTGCCGGCTACTACTCGAAGGATGCGATCATCGAGGCAGCTTACGCGGCTCATTCCTCGGCCGGCTCTTTCGCCTTCCTTGCCACGGTCGTCGCAGCCTTCATGACCTCATTCTACTCCTGGCGCCTGTTCTTCCTCA
Source organism: Microvirga sp. 3-52 (assembly GCF_018383585.1). GTDB lineage: Bacteria > Pseudomonadota > Alphaproteobacteria > Rhizobiales > Beijerinckiaceae > Microvirga. The sequence goes on along the minus strand of NZ_JAHAMK010000002.1, from coordinate 47,533 downwards.
CTTTCGAGGGGACCGCTCGCTGGGGTCATAGCCATCATGATCACCAAGCCCATGCTCCGCATGACCATGAGGGTGTGGAGCATGACGATCACAGCCGTGACGTCGAGGCGGCCCATCATGCCCAGCATGAACACGGTCACCACGGAGCTCACACGCCCCATGAGAGCCCGCTCGTGATGCTGCTGCCGCTCATCGTGCTCGCCATCGGCGCAGTTATAGCCGGTGTGGTGTTTCACGGAGCCTTTATCGGCGAAGGCTATCAGGAGTTCTGGAAGGGGGCTCTGTTCACTCGTCCGGAGAACCACATCCTGGAAGAGATTCATCATCTCCCTGGCTGGGTGCCGCTCCTGCCGACCCTGATGATGATCCTGGGCTTCCTGCTGGCTGTCTACATGTACATCATCGACGCCAAGCAGCCGGCGAAGCTCGCTGCCGATCACCCGATCCTGTACCGCTTCCTCCTGAACAAGTGGTACTTCGACGAACTGTACGACGCGATCTTCGTGCGGCCCGCCATGGCCATCGGGCGCTTCTTCTGGCGTACGGGTGACCAGCGCATCATCGATGGGCTCGGACCCGACGGCATCTCCGCTCGTGTGCTCGATGTGACGCGGGGCGTGGTGCGGGTTCAGACCGGGTACGTCTACCACTACGCCTTCGCCATGCTGATCGGCGTTGCGGCTCTCGTGACCTTCTATCTCTTCAGGGGAGCCCACTAATGCTCGGCTTCGGCATTCTCTCCGGCCTTCTCATCCTGCCACTCGTCGGGGCGGCCTTCATCCTGACCCTGCGGGGCGACAGCGAGGCCGCTCGTTCGAACGCCCGCTGGGCCGCCCTTGCCACGACGATCGCGACCTTCCTGCTTTCACTCGTGGCCTGGGCGCGCTTCGACGTATCATCGGCTTCGTTCCAGCTCGTAGAAAGCCATGTCTGGCTGACCGATACCATCCGGTTCAAGCTCGGCGTCGACGGCTTCTCGATGCCGCTCATCCTGCTCACAACGTTCCTGATGCCGTTCTGCATCCTGGCCTCGTGGGAATCCATCGAAAGCCGGGTCAAGGAATACTTCGTCGCCTTCCTCGTCCTCGAGACGACGATGATCGGCGTGTTCTGCGCCCTCGACCTCGTACTGTTCTATCTGTTCTTCGAGGCGGGCCTCATTCCGATGTTCCTCATCATCGGCATCTGGGGCGGCAAGCGGCGCATCTATGCGAGCTTCAAGTTCTTCCTCTACACGCTCCTTGGCTCCGTTCTGATGCTTCTGGCCATTATGGCCATGTACTGGACCGCCGGCACGACCGACATTCCGACACTGCTCGCCTATAAGTTCGCGCCGAACCTGCAGATCTGGCTCTGGCTTGCATTCTTCGCCTCGTTCGCCGTGAAGATGCCCATGTGGCCGGTCCATACCTGGCTCCCAGATGCGCACGTGGAGGCGCCGACGGCCGGCTCCGTGATCCTGGCTGGCGTTCTCCTGAAGATGGGCGGCTACGGCTTCATCCGAGTGTCGCTTCCCATGTTCCCGGACGCCTCGCTCTATTTCGCCCCGCTGGTCTACGCTCTCTCCGTCATCGCGATCATCTACACCTCGCTGGTTGCCCTGATGCAGGAGGACATCAAGAAGCTCATCGCCTATTCGTCGGTGGCGCATATGGGCTTCGTCACCATGGGCCTGTTCAGCATGAACGAGCAGGGCATCCAGGGCGCCATGTTCACCATGATCTCCCACGGCCTCGTCTCGGGCGCGCTCTTCCTGTCCGTTGGCGTGATCTACGACCGGATGCACACCCGCGAGATCAAGGCCTATGGCGGCTTGGTGAACCGGATGCCGCTCTATGCCGTGGTCTTCCTCATCCTGACGATGGCGAACGTGGCTCTGCCGGGCACCTCGGGCTTCATCGGCGAGTTCCTGACTTTGATGGGTGCATTCCGCTCCAACACCTGGGTGGCGTTTCTCGCCACGAGCGGCGTGATCCTTTCGGCCGCCTATGCGCTCTGGCTCTACCGCCGCGTGGTCTACGGACCGCTCGACAAGCCCGCCCTCCAGGGCATCACGGATCTGAATCGTCGCGAGATCATCACCTTCGCGCCGCTCATCCTGCTCATCATCTATTACGGCGTGCAGCCCGGTCCCATTCTGGATGCCTTCGCGGCGCCTACGGATGCGCTCATGAACAGCGTCCAGGCCGCTCTCGCTACCGTGAAAACGGCCGCTGTCGCGGCACACTGAGGTTCCGATGAATTCCGCCCTCACCATTCCCGCTTTCGGTCCGATGCTGCCAGAGATCCTCATGGCAGCGGGAGTTCTTGCCCTGGTCCTGTTCGGCGCTTTTCGCGGCGAACGTCCAGGCTACGGCATGAGCATCATTGCCCTCGCGCTTCTTGCCGTCACCTTCGTTGCGGTGCTGATGCTCCCGTCCGAGCGGGTCGAAACCATGGGCGGCTCCTTCGTGGTCGATGGTTTCGCCAAGTTCATGAAGGCGCTGACGCTCCTCGGCTCCGCTGGCGGCATCATCCTGTCCCTGGACTACATGCGCCGCGAAGGGATCTACCGTTTCGAATACCCGATCCTGATCGTGCTCTCGACCATCGGCATGATGATGGTGATTTCGGCAAATGACCTGATCGCTCTCTACCTCGGCTTGGAGCTGCTCAGCCTGTCTTCCTACGTGATCGCGGCCTTTGACCGTGACAATGTGCGCTCGACCGAGGCCGGTCTGAAGTACTTTGTTCTGGGTGCGCTCTCCTCCGGCATGCTGCTCTACGGCGCATCCCTGGTCTATGGGTTCACCGGCAGCGTGTCCTTCCCGGTCATTGCCACGGTTCTTCAAGGCGATGTCGGCATCGGGGCCATCGTCGGCCTCGTCTTCATCGCTGCCGGCATCGCGTTCAAGATTTCAGCCGTGCCTTTCCACATGTGGACGCCAGATGTGTATGAGGGATCGCCAACGCCTGTGACGGCTTTCTTCGCTGCCGCCCCCAAGATGGCCGGCATGGCGATGGCCACTCGCGTGTTCATTGATGCCTTCCCGGGCATCCTGGTGCAGTGGCAGCAGATCATCGTCTTCATCTCGATTGCCTCGATGGCGCTCGGCTCATTCGCCGCCATTGGCCAGCGCAACCTGAAGCGCCTGATGGCCTATTCCTCCATCGGCAACGTGGGCTATGCGCTGATTGGTCTCGCCGCCGGCACCCCGGATGGCGTCCAGGGCGTTGCCATCTACATGGCAATCTACCTCGCCATGACACTCGGTACTTTCGCGATCATCCTCGCCATGCGTCGCGGCAACGTCATGTTCGAGTCGATCGACGATCTTTCCGGCCTCTCGCGCACCCATCCTGCCTTGGCGTTCTGCCTGGCCATGATGATGTTCTCGCTAGCCGGCATTCCGCCGCTTGCCGGCTTCTTTGCGAAATTCTACGTCTTCGCCGCTGCAATCCAGGCAAACCTCGTGACCCTCGCGGTGATCGGTGTCGTAACCAGCGTGATCGGCGCCTATTACTACCTGCGCATCGTCAAGGTCATGTACTTCGATGAACCGGTCGAGCGGTTCGAGCGCATGTCACCCGGCGTGACCTTCGTTCTCATGGTGTCGAGTGCTGTGGTGCTGCTGTTCTGGTTGGTGCCCGCTCCGATCGTCAACGCAGCGGGCGCCGCCGCACGCTCGTTGTTCTGATCGTGAATCTGTCGCCTGAGACCGAGGCCGCGGGTTATCGGCTTCTCTCGCTTGAGGCGACGAACTCGACGAACGACGACGCTCTCCAGGCCGCTCGGTCCGGCGATCCGGGACAACTCTGGATCACAGCGGCCGAGCAGCTTGCGGGGCGGGGGCGGCATGGCCGGCAATGGTCGTCGCCCCTCGGTAACCTCTACGCGACTCTGCTCTTGATCGATCCATGCGATATGCCGTCTGCGCCGCAACTCGGCTTCGTGGCCGGGCTCGCATTGCATGAGGCGGTCGAGGCGGTCACAGGGATCGGCGCGCCACGTCTTTCTCTGAAGTGGCCGAATGACCTCCTTCTCGATGGCGCCAAGGTGTCCGGCCTCCTACTGGAGGGGCATCGCCTTCAGCCTGCCGGACCGTTGGCCATCGTCATCGGCTTCGGGGTGAATGTGGCTTTCTCGCCGACAGGTACCCCTTACCCTGCTACGGCATTGCGTGCAGTCAAGCATAGCCTCGGCAGGGACCAAGTGTTCCGTGCCCTTTCCTCCGCTTTCGCCCGAGTGTTCTCGGCTTGGCGGATGTCGTCCCGGATGAATGCGTCAGATCCATTCGGAGCGATCCGGCGGCTTTGGCTCGAACGAGCGGCGGGAATCGGGCAGGAGGTGACCCTTCGCCTGCCTTCCGGCGAGAAGGCGGGTATCTTCGAGGGGCTGGACCGTTTCGGGCGCCTGCAGCTGAAAAGCGGCGATGACGTGGAACTCATCGATGCCGGCGACCTTTATTTTCCCAATTTGCTGCACGATATAGCCAAGCCTGACGCTGGCTCGAAAAGGTCTTGAATTTAATGGCTTCGCACCAGGATGAATTGGTCTTTCTTTCCCTTGGAGGGCTCGGCGAAATCGGGATGAACGCTGCTCTTTACGGCTTCGGGCCGGAGGAGAACCGGCAGTGGATCCTGGTCGATTGCGGGATGGGTTTCGGCGGTGAGGAGAACCTGCCTGGCATCGACGTCGTCTATCCGGATTTGCGCTTCATCGAGGAAGAACGCCACAACCTGCTGGGCATCTTCATCACCCATGCCCACGAGGACCATATTGGCGCCCTCGTCGAGATGTGGCCGCGCCTTAACGCCCCGGTCTATGCCACGAAATTCGCCATCGGCCTTCTGGAAACGCGTCGCCTGTCCGAGGCCGGTGCTCCGAAGGTCGATCTCAGGGAGATCGTGCCAGGTCAGCGCCTGAAGATCGGTCCCTTCGATATCGAGTATGTGCCGGTCGCGCACTCAATCCCGGAATCCAATGCGCTCGCGATCCGCACGCCTCACGGTCTCGTGGTGCATACGGGTGACTGGAAGCTCGACAATACGCCCTATCTCGGCAGTCTGACATCGGAGGAGGCTTTCCGTGCCTTGGGCGACGAGGGGGTGCTTGCCCTCATCTGCGATTCTACCAACGTGGTCCGCGAAGGTACGAGCCCCAGCGAGTCGGATGTCTCCAGGAATCTGGCGCAGTTGATCAAGGATGCGCCGCACCGCGTGGCGGTCACCACCTTCGCCTCCAATGTTGCCCGAATCCGTTCGGTTGCGGAAGCGGCCCGCGAGTGCGGTCGCGAGGTGGTCGTCGTCGGTCGTGCCATGGATCGGGTCGTCGATGTGGCAAAGGAATGCGGTTACCTCGAAGGGCTGCCCGAATTCCGCTCCACGGACAACTTCGGCTATATCCCTCGCGATAAGATCGTTGCCATCCTGACGGGCTCACAGGGCGAGCCCCGAGCGGCTCTTGCCCGTATCGCTCAGGACGAGCACCCTAATATCGCTCTCTCCGCCGGAGATCGGGTGATCTTTTCATCGCGTGCCATCCCTGGGAACGAGAAAGGTGTGGGCTCGATCATCAACAGCCTGATCGAGCAGGGCATTGAGGTCATCACAGACCGCACTGAGCTGGTTCACGTGTCCGGTCATCCTCGTAGGGGCGAATTGGCGCAGATGTACCAGTGGACGCGGCCGCGCATCGCCATTCCCGCTCACGGGGAACCGTTGCATTTGAGCGAGCATGCCAAGTTTGCGAGAGCTCAGGGTGTACAGGAGGTCGTTCGAGCGAAGAACGGAACCCTCGTGCGCCTTTCGCCCGGTCCTGCCGAAATCGTCGACAATGTTCCGACCGGCCGTCTCTATCGCGACGGCAACATTGTCATCGGTGCCGGCGAGCGGGCTCTGCCGGAGCGCCGCAAGCTTGCTTTCGCCGGGATCGTAACCGTTGCGATAGCGATCGACGATCGGGGAGAACTCGTCGGCGATCCTGTGATCGATGTGATGGGCCTCCCGGACCGGAACCGGCAGGGGCGGGACCTGACGGACATCATTGCTGACACCGTGGCCGATCTCCTGGATGGCCTGTCCAAAGCCAAGCGACGGGATCCTGAGGCGGTCGAGAACGCGGTTCACCGCGCCGTCCGCGCAGCTGTGAATCAGGAATGGGGCAAGAAGCCCGCCTGCCACGTGCTCGTCATTGAGGCGTAAGGTCAGGAAGGGAGAAATTGTCGATGATCGGACGTCTCAACCATGTGGCCATTGTGGTGCGCGATATCGCAGCCGCCTCGGAAATCTACCGTAACACCCTGGGAGCCGAGGTCTCGGCACCTCAGGCGCTGGAAGAACATGGCGTCACGGTCGTCTTCATCACCCTGCCCAATACCAAGATCGAACTCCTTGAACCCCTCGGCGGAGAATCGCCGATCGCCCGGTTTCTGGAGAAGAATCCCGACGGCGGGATACATCATGTGTGCTACGAGGTAGACGATATCGTCGAATCGCGGAATCGGCTTGTGAGTTCCGGGGCGAGGGTGCTTGGCTCCGGCGAGCCTAAGACCGGGGCCCATGGAAAGCCCGTGCTTTTCCTCCATCCTAAGGACTTCAACGGCGCGCTCATAGAACTTGAGCAAGCCTGAGGACAAGCTGTTGATAAGCTTTGTAAAAACCCTTGCGGGATCGCTCTGGTCCACGATTGCCGTCGTCGCGGCCGTGTCAGGCACCGCCATCACTGTCGCCGTCAATGCTTTTGGCCTGCGGGTGAGCGGAGGCTTGGCTCTTTATTTCGTGATCTGGTGGATCCTGCTCTTTGCCGTCCTCCCCTTCGGCGTCCGCAGCCAAGTGGAAAGCGGAGATGTCGTCCAAGGAAGCGAGCCCGGAGCCCCGGCGCTTCCGGCACTGCGAGAAAAGGCGATCTGGACGACGTTTGTCGCGTCCGTCGTTCTCATAGTGGTCGCGGCGGTTTTTCCTCTGGCCGGCCTTTGATCGAAAGAAGAGCGGAGGGCTTAAAAAAGAAAAGCAAGGCTTTCGCCTTGCCTAAACTGCCTTTTGGCAATTTTTGATCCCTGGCTTTCTAAGACCAGCGCCTCAGGGCGCTTGGGGACCTTGTTCCTCCCGAAACTCGGACCGTAGCCTCTGACCTTTGAAGGTCTAAGACGTTAGGGTTTTGTTTATAGTCACCTTGCCCAGCGGTGTCACCTTTTGTAGGCACTTTCTGATGCATTTTTTGGCATTTCTTGTATTGATCTTTGGTCTAATCCGTCTCGCCGCAGGCCCGACCGGTCGATGACAGCTTGTCTTTTGCCTGGGGCCTGTGTTGTGTGCTGGAAGCGAGTCGCTACCTTTCCCTGTTCTGATCGAGACCCAAAGGCGTCCCATGCGTTTGAGCCGCTACTTCCTCCCCATTCTCCGTGAGACGCCGAAAGAGGCGGAGATCGTCTCTCACCGTCTGATGTTGCGCGCCGGCATGATCCGCCAGGAAGCCGCTGGAATTTATGCCTGGCTGCCGCTTGGGTTGAAGGTGCTGAACAAGGTCAATGCCATCGTCCGCGAGGAGCAGAACCGCTCCGGCGCCATCGAGCTTCTCATGCCGACGATCCAATCGGCCGACCTGTGGCGGGAATCGGGCCGGTACGATGCCTACGGCAAGGAGATGTTGCGCATCCAGGACCGGCACGAGCGCGATATGCTCTTCGGCCCGACCAACGAGGAAATGGTCACGGAGATCTTCCGGGGCTATGTGCGCTCCTACAAGGATCTGCCGCTGAACCTGTATCACATCCAGTGGAAGTTCCGCGACGAGGTGCGTCCGCGCTTCGGTGTCATGCGCTCGCGCGAGTTCCTGATGAAGGATGCCTATTCCTTCGATCTGGATCAGGCGGGCGCCGTGCATTCTTATAACAAGATGTTCGTGGCATACCTTCGGACCTTCGCCAGGATGGGGTTGAAGGCGATCCCGATGCGCGCCGACACTGGCCCCATCGGAGGAAATCTGAGCCACGAATTCATCATCCTGGCCTCGACGGGCGAGAGCGAGGTTTTCTGCCATGCGGATTACCTGAACTTCGAGATTCCATCGGCCGACACGAATTTTGATGATATTCCCGGTCTCCAGAGCACTGTCGACAAGTGGACGTCGCTCTATGCGGCGACATCCGAAATGCACGACGCTGCGGCTTTCCACGCGGTTTCGGAGGACAAGAAGATGTCTGCCCGCGGCATCGAGGTCGGCCACATCTTCTATTTCGGCACCAAGTATTCCGAGCCAATGGGTGCGAAGGTCATGGGTCCCGACGGGCAGGAGAGGCCGGTCCATATGGGCTCCTACGGCATCGGCCCGAGCCGCCTGATTGCCGCAATCATCGAGGCCAGCCATGACGAGAATGGCATCATCTGGCCGGAAGCAGTTGCTCCCTTCGACGTGGCGATCCTGAATTTGAAACCCGGTGACGCGGCGACCGATGCCGCCTCGGAGCGTCTTTACCGCGAGTTGGGCGCTGCTGGGCGCGACGTGCTTTACGATGATCGGGACGAGCGTCCGGGAGGCAAGTTCGCGACCGCGGATCTCATCGGAGTTCCGTGGCAGGTTCTGATCGGGCCGAAGGGCCTTGCCGAGGGCAAGGTGGAGCTGAAGCACCGCTCCACTGGAGAGCGTGAACATCTCGCGCTCGAGGACGTGATCGCCCGCCTCACAATGCATAAATAAGCTGTCATGGCCAAAGACAGAGAAGCCAAGACGGTGCCAACAGGCACGAAACCCTTCTCGCTCTTCGAGTGGATGCTCGCCGGGCGCTACCTGCGCACGCGACGGCGGGAAGGTTTCGTCTCGGTCATCGCCGGCTTCTCCTTCCTCGGCATCATGCTCGGTGTCGCCACGTTGATCGTGGTTCTCTCGGTCATGAACGGCTTCCGCAAGGAACTGCTCGACAAGATCGTCGGTATCAACGGCCACATCTTCGTGGCGCCGATCGAGAGCCCTCTCACCGATTATCCGGAGGTTGCTGCGCGCATTGCCGCCGTGCCGGGTGTCAAGCGCGCCATTCCGCTCGTCGAGGGGCAGGCCTTCGGTTCCTCGCAATTCAACGGCAGCGGTGTCCTTGTGCGCGGCATCCGCCCGGAGGATCTGCGCAAGATCGAGCATATTGCCGGCAATCTGCGTCAGGGCACGCTCGAGAACTTCGAGGAAGGCGAGGGGGTCGCCATCGGCCGTCGTCTGGCCGATGCACTGTCGCTCCAGGCCGGAGATACCTTCACGCTCATCACGCCGCGGGGAGCCTCGACACCTTTCGGTACAGCACCTCGGGTCAAAGGCTACCCGGTCAAGGCGATCTTCGAGATCGGGATGTCGGAGTTCGATTCGACCTTTGTGTTCATGCCGCTGACTGAGGCTCAGAACTACTTCAATCGGCAGAACGACGTACAGCTCATTGAGGTCTATCTCGATAACGCTGACAGGGTGGATCAAGCCCGCGTTGCCATCGAAGAGGCAGCGGGTCGTCCGATTCTGATGACGGACTGGCGCCAGCGGAACCGGACCTTCTTTGGTGCGCTGGAGGTCGAGCGGAACGTGATGTTCCTGATCCTCACGCTCATCGTGCTGGTGGCGGCGCTCAACATCATCTCGGGCCTCATCATGCTCGTGAAGGACAAGTCGGAGGATATCGCGATCCTGCGTACCATGGGGGCCACGCGGGGCGCCGTCATGCGTGTCTTCCTGATCACCGGTGCGTCGATCGGCATCGTGGGAACGATTGCTGGCTTCGGCCTCGGGCTGCTCCTCGCGCTCAATGTCGAAACCATCCGCGATGTCATCTCGCGACTGACGAGCACTAACCTTTTTCCGGCGGAGCTCTATTTCCTCAGCCGTCTGCCGGCCGAGGTGAACCCGACCGAAGTGGCGACCATTCTCATCATGGCGATGGTGCTGTCGCTGCTGGCGACCCTCTATCCCTCCTGGCGGGCCGCGAAGCTCGATCCGGTCGAAGCGTTGCGTTACGGATAAGCATGCCGCTAGCCCAGTCACAACCCGCCCTGCATCTCTCCAAGGTCGAGCGCCGTTATCCGCAAGGTGACAGCTTTCTCGAGGTGCTGCGCGGTGCCGATCTCGCGATCTGGCCTGGCGAGATCGTTGCTCTCATCGCGCCTTCGGGCACAGGCAAGTCGACCCTGCTTCATCTGGCCGGTCTGCTCGAAAAGCCCGATGGGGGCGAGGTCTTCGTGGGCTCAAAGCCGACGGCCGCCATGAACGACCAGGAACGCACCCGCATCCGGCGCGAGGAGCTCGGCTTCGTCTACCAGTTCCACCATCTCCTGCCGGAGTTTTCGGCGCTTGAGAACGTGGTGATCCCGCAGCTCATCCGCGGTCTGCCGAAGACGGAAGCCCAGGATCGTGGGACGCAGCTCCTCACATTCCTGGGCCTCGGCAAGCGCCTCGATCACCGTCCCGGCGAACTTTCGGGCGGCGAGCAGCAGCGCGTCGCCATCGCGCGAGCCGTCGCCAACGCCCCACGGTTGCTCTTGGCGGACGAACCCACAGGCAATCTCGATCCCAATACGGCAGACCGTGTCTTCCAGACTCTCGTTGCCATCGTCCGCGCCTCAAAGCTCGCTGCCCTGATTGCCACGCACAATATGGATCTCGCAGCGCGTATGGACCGCCGTGTAACGATCCGCGACGGACTGATTGTCCAGCTGCCCTAAAGCCTCGACATTATCGACTTAGTTGATCAACGCAGCGTCCGCGCTCCGGCAACAGGTGCCGTATTGCGTCTTAACGCTCTGTTGACTCCGTCCCGAGACGACAGCCTGCACAGGCTTTACACAGAACATCCAATGAACAAAGATGAACATATTGGGAACACGGAGATCAAACCATGCTTCGCTTCATCCTCGAGACCACCGCCGAAATCGCTTCCCTCGCAATGTTTGGGTCAGCCGTGGCAATCTGGGCTCTGGTCCTTTCTCCCATCGCTTGATACCGGGATCCACAACAACCCACCGGGATTCACAGGAACGTAGTCCTTGATACCGGAGGTTAGGCTTCCTTAGCAAAGAATCGTGCCACTATGCGTGCCGTTCGATGAGTAGAGTTTTATGGCGCGCATTCTTCACGATATCGGTTTTGTCCATCTTCATGTCCATTCCTCATACTCATTGCTTGAGGGGGCATTAAAGGTCGCGCAACTGGCAAAACTCGCCGCCGCCGACAAGCAGCCGGCACTTGCTCTCACCGACACCAACAATCTCTTCGGCGCCCTCGAATTTTCCGAAAAGCTTGCAGGCTCCGGCATCCAGCCCATCGCCGGTGTCCAACTCTCCGTGTGCTTCGAGGAGCCGGACCCGGTCGCCCGCGTGGTGCCGCAACCATCCAACATTGTACTGCTCGCGCAGACGGAGGAGGGCTATCGTAACCTCATGCGCCTCGTGAGCCACGCCTATTTCGGCGTGCCATTGGGGGAGGATCCGCGTGTGATGGCGCCGGTTTTGTCGGTCCACAGCGATGGGTTGATCGCTTTGACCGGCGGCTTCTCGGGACCACTCGATTGCGCCCTGCGCAACGGCGGACGCCAGGACCTGGCGCAGACGCGGCTCGACATTCTCAAAAACGCCTTCGGCCACCAACTCTATGTGGAAATTCAGCGCCATGGTCTCGAGGATGAGCGCCTGATCGAAGGGGAACTGCTCGCGATGGCGGACCGCAACGGGCTGCCCGTCGTCGCAGCGAACGAGCCCTTCTTCTCGTCGGCGAAGGATTATGAAGCGCACGACGCACTTCTGGCCATTGCCGAAGGGCAGATCGTCTCCAACCCCGATCGGCGTCGTCTTTCGCCGGAGCATCATTTCAAGACGCGCCGGCAGATGATGGAGCTGTTCGCGGATCTGCCGGATGCGCTGCAGGCCAGCGTTGAGATCGCCATGCGTTGTGCCACGCGTGTAAGAACCCGCAAGCCAATCCTGCCGAATTTCGGCACCGGTCCCGATGCTGATTCCCTGGACGAAGGCGAGGAGTTGAAGCGGCAGGCGGAAGAAGGGCTTGAGAAGCGACTCGCTGCGCATGGCCCCGCGCCGGGCCTGACTGAGCAGGATTATCGCGACCGCCTCGCCTATGAGATCGGCATCATCCGGAACATGAAGTTTCCTGGATACTTTCTGATCGTATCCGATTTCATCAAGTGGGCGAAGGATCACGACATTCCGGTCGGGCCGGGCCGTGGTTCGGGTGCAGGCTCGCTCGTCGCCTACGCGCTCACCATCACTGATCTCGATCCGCTGCGATTTGCACTGCTCTTCGAACGCTTCCTCAATCCGGAACGTGTCTCGATGCCGGACTTCGATATCGACTTCTGCGTCGAGGGCCGTGAACGCGTTATCGAGTATGTTCAGCAGCGTTACGGCGAGGAGCAGGTCGCGCAGATCATCACCTTTGGCACGCTGCTCGCCCGCGGCGTGATACGCGACGTCGGTCGCGTGCTCGAAATGCCCTACGGGCAAGTGGATAAGCTCACCAAGCTGGTGCCCCAGAATCCGGCCAATCCGGTAACGCTTGCGCAGGCCATCGAGGGCGAGCCGAAATTGCAGGCGGCTATCGATGAGGAGCCGGTCGTCAAGCGCATGCTCGACATCGCGCAGAAACTCGAAGGCCTTCACCGGCACGCCTCGACCCACGCCGCCGGCGTCGTGATCGGCGACCGCCCGCTTCAAGAACTGGTCCCGCTTTACAGAGATCCGAAGACCGGTATGCGGGTGACTCAGTTCAACATGAAATGGGTCGAGCAGGCAGGCCTGGTGAAGTTCGACTTCCTGGGCCTCAAGACGCTCACTGTTCTGCGCACGGCTGTCGACCTCATTCGGCGAAAAGGGATCGAGGTTGATCTCTCGGCTCTGCCGCTCGACGACCGCAAGACCTACGAGATGCTCCAGCGAGGCGAGACGGTCGGCGTGTTCCAGGTGGAGTCGGCGGGCATGCGAAAAGCACTCGTCGAAATGGAGACCGACCGTTTCGAGGACATCATTGCCCTCGTGGCGCTCTACCGTCCGGGCCCGATGGCGAACATTCCGGTCTATTGCGCACGCAAGCTCGGCAAGGACGAGCACAACAAGAGGGACTGGTACCCTCACGACAAGCTGGAGCCGATCCTGCGCGAGACTTTCGGCATCATCGTCTACCAGGAGCAGGTGATGGAGGTGGCGAAGGTCCTCTCCGGATACTCGCTCGGAGATGCAGATCTTCTGCGCCGCGCCATGGGTAAGAAGATCAAGGCCGAGATGGACGCCCAGCGCGAGCGCTTCGTCTCAGGTGCCACCAAGGGCGGTCTCGACAAGGCGAAGGCGAACGAGATTTTCGATCTTCTCGCCAAGTTCGCGGATTACGGCTTCAACAAGAGTCACGCGGCAGCCTATGCGCTGGTGGCCTTCCAGACAGCCTATCTCAAGGCCAATTATCCAGTCGAGTTCCTGGCTGCGTCGATGACGCTCGATCTCGACAATACAGACAAACTCGCAGAATTCCGCCGCGAGGCTCAGCGACTCGAGTTCAAGGTGATCCCGCCCTCGATCAACCGCTCAGGCGTCGTCTTCGACGTGACATATGACGGGGAGCGAAAGGGCCAGATTCTGTATGCCCTTGCAGCCGTTAAAGGCGTCGGGCGCCAGGCCGTCGAGAGTGTGGTCGAGGCGCGCGCTGACCAGCCGTTCAAGGATCTTGCCGACTTCGCCCGGCGCATCAATCCGCGCATGCTCAACAAGCGTACGTTAGAAAACCTGATTGCGGCCGGCGCCTTCGATGAGCTCGAGCCCGATCGTGCCAAGGCTTGTGCCTCCATCGATGCTATGATGAGTCTCGCCCAGCAGTCTCACGAGGCTGCCAATGGCGGTATGATGGATATGTTCGGCGGCGTCGCCTCGGCGGATGTGCAGTTGCGCATCGGAGCTTACGATCCGTGGCCTGCCGCCGAGAGGCTGCAGCGCGAGTATGACGCGGTCGGCTTCTTCCTCTCAGGACATCCGCTCGACGAGTACGGCGAACTCCTGAAGAAGCTGCGTGTGCAAACCTGGGTCGAATTCTGCCGTTCGGTAAAAGCGGGCAATTCCGTGGGGCGGGTCGCCGCCACGATCCTCGACCGTCAGGAACGCCGCACTAAGACCGGCAACAAGATGGGCATCCTTACCCTGTCGGATCAGACCGGGCAGTTCGAGGCCATCATCTTCTCCGAGGGACTGCAGCGCCTTCGCGACGTTCTGGAGCCCGGATCGGCCGTGGTCCTGATGCTGCAGGCCGGCCTTGAGGGCGAAGAGGTCAGAGCGCGCATCGGCATGGCCGAGCCCCTGGATGAGGCGCTTGCCAAGCATCAGAAGAGCATGCGGATTTTTCTGCGCGACGAGCGGCCGATCACGAGCGTGTTCGAGCGGCTCAAGGGGCGAGGTGAGGGAGAGGTGTCCCTCGTTCTCATCCTCGACGACGGCGACCGGGAGGTCGAGGTCAAGCTGCCCGGCAAGTACATGGCCACGCCTCAGGTCGCCGGAGCACTCCGAGCCGTGCCTGGGGTGGTGGACGTTCACATGAACTAAGCCGATCATGGCGGTGATGCTGCGGCATAAATCGAAAACCCATCGGAGAGGCAATGGATGGGCGGCTGTCTGATATCCGTATAGCGGTCGAGCCCGATCCCGGCGCATTCGCGAGGGAGATCGAGACGCGCCTTCTCGATTCCTTGAGGCAGAACGTTCCAGCTAGCGACTATGCACCCTTCGGAATTCTCGCCCGGGACAGCGAAGGCGCGATTCTGGGTGGGCTCATCGGTGGAACGTCCTACGGATGGCTGCTGATCAAGATGCTCTGGGTTGCAGAGGGCCTCCGTGGCCAGGGCCTCGGTGCCAGAATGGTGCGATTGGCCGAAGAGGAGGCCTCGAGCCGAGGCTGCCATGGCGCTTGGCTGGATTCGTCCAGTCAGCGCGCCCGAAACTTCTACATGAAGCTTGGCTATGAAACCTTCGGGATGCTGAAGAACCGGGAGGGGGAGGAGCCTCAGGGCCATGCCCGCTTCTTTCTCTGCAAGCGATTTCCATGCGCGGATAAGCCGGCTGAGGCGTCTCCCCGGCGCTGACATCCTCCGGCTTGCATTTCGGCGCCTTTACCCCTATATGCGCGCCTATCCCACACGCGGAATCCCCTCATGAGCCCATGAGGAAACCCCGGTGGCCGGCTCGACCGGTCCACTTGTTCCGCGGAGGCTTAACCGGAGAAAAACTTATGGCGCTTCCTGAATTCTCGATGCGCAGCCTGCTTGAGGCTGGCGCTCACTTTGGCCACCAGGCCCATCGTTGGAACCCGAAGATGGGTCAATACATCTTCGGCACACGCAACAACATCCACATCATCGACCTCGCTCAGTCGGTTCCGATGCTGCACCGCGCCCTCCAGGCCGTCAGCGATACGGTCGCCAAGGGTGGCCGCGTGCTGTTCGTCGGCACCAAGCGTCAGGCCGCCGATGCGGTTGCCGATGCCGCCAAGCGTTCGGCCCAGTACTATGTTAATGCCCGCTGGCTCGGCGGCATGCTGACCAACTGGAAGACGATCTCCGGCTCGATCCAGCGCCTGCGCAAGGTCGACGAGATCCTCGCCGGCGGCGGCCAGGGCCTCACGAAGAAAGAGCGCCTCATGCTCGCCCGCGAGAAGGAGAAGCTCGAGCGTGCTCTCGGCGGCATCAAGGACATGGGCGGTACCCCGGACCTGATCTTCGTCATCGACACGAACAAGGAGCAGCTGGCGATCCAGGAGGCCAAGCGCCTCGGAATCCCGGTGGCTGCCATCGTCGACACGAACTGCGATCCGGACGGCATCACCTTCCCGGTTCCTGCCAACGACGACGCCGGCCGCGCGATCTCGCTCTACTGCGATCTGGTTGCCCGCGCCGCTCTCGACGGCATCTCCCGCGGCGCCGGCGCGATGGGCATCGATATCGGCGAGTCCGAGAACCCGATGGCCGAGGAGCTCCCGGCGAACGACACGGCTGTGGCCGCCTATGAAGGCGAGCAGTTCGAGCGTCTGGCGGCCCCGCGTGGCGCGCCCGACGATCTGACCAAGCTGAACGGCGTCGGCCCGCAGCTCGAGAAGAAGCTGAACGAGGCTGGCATCTTCCACTACTGGCAGCTGGCCGCTATGCAGCCGGGCGATGTCGCCCAGCTCGACAAGGACCTGAAGCTAAACGGGCGCCTCGAGCGCGATGGCTGGATCAACCAGGCCCGCTCGATGATCGAAGCCGCTGCTGCGTAAGCCTCACGGCGCCGCAACATGCAGCGCCGCTTGAACGAATGATCGAGCCCGGCGTTCCACGAGCGCCGGGCTCCCTCTATGCGTGAACCTTTGAAAGGAAAAGCCATGGCGAACATTACCGCTGCGATGGTGAAAGAACTGCGCGAGACGACCAGCGCCGGCATGATGGACTGCAAGACTGCTCTTGCTGAAACCAATGGCGACATGGAGGCCGCGATCGACTGGCTCCGCAAGAAGGGCCTCTCGAAGGCTGCCAAGAAGGCCGGCCGCGTGGCAGCCGAGGGCCTCGTGGCTGTCGAGTCCTCCGGTCACACTGCCACGATCCTCGAGGTCAACTCCGAGACGGACTTCGTGGCCCGCAACGACCAGTTCCAGGCGTTCGTTCGCGAAGCCGCCAAGATCGGTCTGATGGGAGACGGCACCATCGAGTCGCTCGAAGCTACCCATTTCCCCGGTTCGCAGACGACCGTGAAGGATCGCCTGCAGGAGCTCATCGCCACCATCGGCGAGAACATGACCCTGCGCCGGATCGCGAAGCTCGAAGTGTCCAAGGGCGTGATCGCGTCCTATGTCCATAACGCGGTGACCGACGGTCTCGGCAAGATCGGCGTCTTGGTGGCGCTCGAGTCCGAGGGCGATGTGACCGTTCTCGGCACGCTGGGCCGCCAGATAGCCATGCATGTGGCTGCAACCAACCCGGTGGCCCTCGATGCTTCCGGCGTGGATCAGGCGACTGTCGAGCGCGAGAGCGCGATCCTGCGCGACAAGAATGCCGGCAAACCCGACCATGTCATGCAGAAGATCATCGAAAGCGGCCTGAAGAGCTACTTCAAGGAAGTCACCCTCCTGGAGCAGCCCTTCGTTCACGATCCTTCGAAGACCGTGACCCAGGTCCTCAAGGAAGCCGAGTCCAAGGCCGGCAAGCCGGTGACCCTCAAGGCCTTCGTCCGCTATGCGCTCGGCGAGGGAATCGAGAAGGAAGAGGCTCCTGACTTCGCCGCGGAAGTGGCCGCTCAGGCCGGTCTCAAGGCCTAAATCGAACCCGGGCAAACGGCGGCTCTTCAGCCGCCGTTTTCATGAGAGGATTCGAATAGAAAGGTCTGACGATGGCAACGTTCCGGCGCATCCTGGTGAAGCTCTCCGGTGAGGCTTTGATGGCCCCCGATGGGTACTGGCTCGACTCTCAGATCCTGTCGTCCCTGGCAGCCGACTTGGCTCAGGCTACCCGAGCCGGGTTCGAGATCGCCCTCGTCATCGGTGGCGGCAACATCATCCGCGGTGCCCGCATGAGCGCCGCCGGCTGGATCGACCGTCCTACCGCCGACTCGATGGGCATGCTCGGCACGGTGATGAACTCGCTTGCGATCGAGACGGCCCTCAATGCGGCCGGCGTTCCGGCGCGCACCATGTCGGCAGTCTCCATGCCGACGATCTGTGAAACCTATGCCCGTCAGCCGGCTCTGCATCATCTCGATAAGGGTCAGGTGGTGGTTCTGGCCGGAGGCACCGGCAATCCCTTCTTCACCACGGACACCGCTGCTGTCCTCCGCGCTGCCGAACTGCGATGCGATGCGGTCCTGAAGGCAACCCAGGTCGATGGAGTCTACTCTGCGGATCCGAAAAAGGACCCCAGCGCGATCCGTTTCGACCGCCTGACCCATGACGAGGCCATCGCTAGGGATCTGAAGGTCATGGATACCGCGGCGTTTGCCCTGGCGCGTGAGAGCAGGCTCTCGATCATCGTGGGCTCCGTGCACGCTCCCAGCTCGGTGACAGCTCTTCTCCAGGGGAAAGTGCCTTCCACGGTCGTTGCCCCTTGATCCAAGGGCCTTGATGCTGGACCTTGGGAAGCGTAAGCCCGTTTAAATAGTTCGCGTAAGGACAGAATCTGATGGCTACGACCTTCGAACTCGCCGATGTGAAGCGCCGCATGCAGGGCGCCATCAACGCTTTCAAGAACGACCTGGCTAGCCTGCGGACCGGGCGCGCTTCGCCGAACCTGCTGGATCCCATTCAGGTCGATGCCTATGGCTCCCTGATGCCGATCACCCAGGTCGCCACGGTCAATGTGCCGGAACCGCGCCTGCTGAGCGTTCAGGTGTGGGACCGCGGCATGGTGGCTGCCGTGGAGAAGGCTATTCGGGAATCGGACCTTGGTCTCAATCCCCAGACCGAAGGCCAGGTGATCCGCCTGCGCATCCCGGAGATGAACGAGCAGCGCCGCAAGGAGATGGTGAAGGTCGCGCACAAGTATGCCGAGGAGGCGCGTGTCGCGGTTCGCCACGTCCGCCGCGATGGCCTCGATCTCCTCAAGAAGCTTGAGAAGGATAGCGCTATCAGCGAGGATGACGGCAAGCGTCATGCTGATCAGGTTCAGAAGGCCACCGACCAGTTCGTAGCTGAGATCGACAGCCTTCTCGTGGCCAAGGAAAAGGAAATCATGCACGTCTGATCGTCAGGCGTGCATCGGGACGGAAATATGAGCGGCGAAGCCAAAAGGTCGGTCCCAAGCTTTGCCTGCAAGGAAGCAGGCGAGGGGATGCCGGCCCATGTTGCCATCATCATGGATGGGAATGGACGCTGGGCCGCTCAGAGAGGGCTGCCCCGGTTTGAGGGGCACCGGAAGGGGATAGAGGCGATACGCCGGGCGGTGAGAACCGCGGCCGAACTGGATATCCGCTACCTCACGGTCTACAGCTTCTCAGCGGAAAACTGGCGCAGACCGGCGGATGAGGTCTCCTACCTCATGGGACTCCTCAAGCGTTTCGTGCGCCACGACCTTGCCGAGCTCCATGCTAACAACATCCGCGTCCGGATTATCGGTGAGCGCGAAGGTTTGGTGTCCGACATCCGCCTGCTGCTCGACGAGGCGGAGCAACTTACCCGGTCCAACACCGGCCTGACCCTGGTCATCGCGTTTAACTATGGGGGGCGCCAGGAGATCGTCAGCGCCATTCGGGCTCTTGCGCGCAAGGTTCAGGAGGGGACACTCAATCCCGCCGATATCGATATGGATACGGTGGGGGCGGCCCTGGACACTCATGGCATTCCCGACCCGGACCTGGTGATCCGAACCTCGGGCGAACAGCGAGTGTCGAACTTTCTCACTTGGCAGACGGCCTATTCCGAGTTCGTTTTCCTGCCCTGCTTCTGGCCGGATTTCGATGAAGCGGCCTTCAAGGCCGCCATTGACGAATACTGCAGACGCGATCGCCGTTTCGGCGGTTTGAGCGCCAGGGCAGGCTGACAATGGTCGCAGACCAGGGTTCATCCTTGCCGTCCAGCCCTAAATCAGCCTCATCCAAGGAACTGACGAGACGGATTTTGTCAGGCCTTGTCATGATCGCCTTAGCGCTTCTGACGGCCTACTGGGGCGGATGGCCTTTCGCCCTGTTCTGGCTGGCGGCCGGTATCGCCATCATGGTGGAATGGACTGATATGACCGGGGTTGAGCCGCGCCGGCTGGTGCAGGCGATCCTGGGCGCTGGCCTTGCCTTGCTGACGCTGCTTTTTCTGGCCGGTGCGAGCTTAGGCTTGTCTGCGGCGGCCGGTTTCGCCTTTCTCGCAGCCGGTGTCCTCGCCACGAAGGGGATGCTGAACAAGAAATGGGCCGCTTCGGGCGTCCTCTATGCTTCGCTGATCGTTCTCGTTCCGCCGATCGTGCGCGACCATCTCGAGCTCGGTATCCTAGGCCTGCTTTGGATGTTCGCTGTGGTTTGGGCAACGGATATTGCCGCCTATTTCACGGGCCGCACCTTCGGCGGCCCTAAGCTTTGTCCCCCCATCAGCCCAAAGAAGACCTGGTCCGGGTTCATCGGAGGCGTCGTCGCGGCGGCCCTGAGCGGGGTGTTGGTCGCCTGGGCCGGGGAGAAATATGGACTGAGCCTGCCGTTCGGTCTCCTCGGCACAACTCTTATCTCTATCATCGCTTCCGTCGCGAGCCAGATCGGGGATCTCGGCGAGTCGGCTCTCAAGCGCCATTGCAATGTCAAGGATTCGAGCCATCTCATCCCAGGCCATGGCGGCGTGATGGATCGTCTGGATGGCTTCTGGGCCGTATGCCTCATCGTTGCGGCCGTTCTTCTGACCATTCGTTTCACCGCATAGGCATTGATGACCCGTTCCCTCACGATTCTTGGAGCAACCGGATCGATCGGGCGCTCGACCGCCGATGTCGTCCTGGCTCATCAAGATGAGTTTCGTGTTCAAGCCGTCGTCGGTGGGCGCGACGCCGCTGCTCTGGCGAAGGTTGCCCGGCAGCTTGGAGCCAAGTTCGCCGCTCTGGCCGATGAGCGAGAGGGCGACGCCTTAAAGCAAGCCTTGTCCGGAACCTCGATCGAGAGCGGCGCAGGCCCCACTGCTGTTCTCGAGGCTGTCGAGCGTGACGCCGACATCGTGCTTGCCGCAATCAGCGGGACCGCTGGCTTGGCTCCGACCCATGCGGCCCTGAAGCCCGGCAGGCGGATTGCCCTTGCCAACAAGGAAAGTCTCGTTTGTGCCGGCAACGCTTTCATGGCCGATGCCCGCCGTCTCGGCGTCGAGATCATGCCGGTGGATTCCGAGCATAACGCTCTGGATCATGCTCTCGCGGCGGGCCTCAACAGGGATGTGGAAAAGGCGGTGATAACCGCATCCGGCGGCCCCTTCCGTACCTGGTCCCGAGAGCGCATTGCAAGGGCCAGTGCGAAGGAGGCTTCGGCTCATCCGGTCTGGTCCATGGGATCGAAGATCAACATCGACTCGGCCACTCTGATGAACAAAGGGCTCGAGCTGATCGAGGCCCATCACCTGTTCGACCTTGAGGCCGAACGGCTCGGTGTGCTGGTTCATCCAGAGGCGATCGTCCATGGGCTCGTTCAGTGGAGCGATGGTGCCGTAACGTCCGGTCTCGCTCTGCCCGACATGAAGGTGCCGATCGCCAACGCCCTGAGAAATCAGAGGCGCCTGAAGATGGATCTGCCTCGTCTCGATCTCGCCGCGATTGGTCGATTAAGCTTCGAGCGTCCTGACGAGGGGCGGTTCCCATGCCTATCGCTGGCCAAGGCAGCGCTCAAGGCTGGAGGGGCATTGCCTACGATTCTTAATGCCGCCAATGAGATTGCTGTCGAGGCTTTTATGGCTGACCAGATCAGGTTTTATGATATATCAGAGATAGTTGAGAGGGTTTGCTCGACTTTTTCGGGAAGAAATATTCCTGCGCCGGCAACTGTAGCTGAAGCCCTCGGCGTCGATCAGGAGGCCCGACAGGCGGCAGGACACCTGATTCCGGCCTATGCTGAAGTGACGCGGCTCTGAAGAGCGCGAAAGGGACAACGATGGACTTTCTCACGATGATCAGTGGTGCAACAGGTTCCCTGTTCCTGACCCTGATCTCCTTCCTTGTGGTTCTCACGGTTGTCGTGTTCATTCACGAGTTCGGCCATTTCTGGGTCGGACGGCTCTGTGGGGTCGGCGTGACGGCCTTCTCCATCGGCTTCGGGCGCGAATTGATCGGCTGGACCGACAGGAAAGGCACTCGCTGGAAGATCTCCGCGATTCCCCTCGGCGGTTACGTGAAATTCGTCGGGGACCTCAACGCCGCCAGCGTTCCCGATCAGGATCAGCTTGATCGAATGCCGCTTGAGCAGCGGTCGATCAGTTTTCCCCACCAGAATGTGGCCAAGCGCGCCGCTATTGTCGCCGCGGGTCCCATCGCCAATTTTATCCTGGCCATCGCCATTTTCGCGGGATTCAACTACTTCAACGGGCGGCAGGTCCTCGAGCCGCGGATCGAAGCGGTCCAACCTGGAAGCGCCGCGGAGAAGGCTGGTTTCCAGCCTAAGGATCTGATCCTGACTGTGGATGGCCGACAGATCCAGACCTTCGCCGACATGCAGCTCATCGTGAGCTCCAGCGCCGGCGAGCCCCTGAACTTCACCGTCGAACGCAACGGTCAAGCTGTTGCCCTTACGGCAACGCCGAACTTCGTCGAAAGGACCAGCCCCTTCGGCAAGCAGCGCATCGGACTTCTCGGGGTCGAGGCATCGCGGGACCCCTCCGCGATCAAGCGTCTGACCTATACCCCCTGGGGAGCCGTCAAGGCTGCCGTAGTCGAAACCTGGAACCTCGTGGACCGGACCCTCAACTTCATCCGCCGCTTGGTGATGGGTTGGGAATCGGCCGATCAACTCTCCGGTCCCATCGGAATCGCCCGGGCCTCGGGGACCGCCTTCGACGTCGGAGGGGTCTACAGCCTGGTCAGTCTGATCGGCTTCATGTCGGTCTCGATCGGACTCATTAACCTTTTTCCCATTCCGTTACTGGATGGCGGCCATCTTCTGTTCTATGCCATTGAAGCGGTTCGCGGGCGTCCTTTGAGCGAAAAAGCCCAGGAAATCGGCTTCAGAATCGGATTTGCCCTGGTGGCGATGCTCATGCTTTTCGCCACCTGGAATGATCTTGTTCACCTTGGCACCAGTTTTCTGGCTCAGGGATCGTGACAAGGACGCCACGGTATTTAAAAATTGGTACTCTGTTGTGGATGCGCCGTTTGCAATAACGGCGAAAGTTTGTACAAGCGGTCCACACGGATAAGGTTGGGGGCACTCGTCTCCAACCTGCGGGGCCTTCCTCGCTAGTGACAGAATATAAAGAACGGGCCAGTTGATGATGTCGACGACCACTCCTCGCCGGAAAAAGCCGGCCACCACCGCCATTGTCGCGATCAGCGCGCTGATGGCCGGGATTACTGCCGCGGATAGCGCCTTCGCGCAGCAGGTGGCCCCGGGGAATCGCCGCGCTTCGGCTGCACAGGGCCCCGTTGTCAATCGGGTCGTGGTCGAAGGTAACAAGAGGGTCGAGAAGGCCCTGATCGAGGATCAACTGCAGGCTCGGGCCCGCGCGCCTTACAGCCAGGCTGCCGTAGACGCCGACGTCCAGCGAATTCTCGAGGTCTATCGCCGCTCGGGTCGTGGTCTTGCCCAGGTGACACCCCGCCTGGTCGATCTGCCCAACGGCACGGTCGACGTAGTCTACACCATCAACGAGGGTGACAAGACCGGCGTCAAGGAAATCCGCTTCGTCGGGAACAGCCAGGTTTCGTCCAGCCGCCTGCGTGGCATCATGCAGACCACCGAGACGAACCTCCTGAGCTTCCTCAAGAGCACTGACGTTTATGATCCGGACCGGCTCTCGAACGATCTGGACCTGATCCGCCGTTACTACCTGAAAAACGGCTATGCCGACTATCGTCTCGTCTCCAGCGATGTTCAGTTCGACGCCAACGCAGGCGGCTACGTCATTACCATCGCCGTGGAAGAGGGTGGGCAGTACCGGTTCGGCAACGTGAGCGTCGACCCTCGAATTACCGGCGTCGACGCAGAGGCTGTGCGCAGAGGGATCACGACCTCTGAAGGCGCGGTTTACAACGCCGAAGCAGTTGAGAGATCGGTTCAGGCGCTGACTACCAATGTCGGCCGCCAGGGCAATCCGTTCGCTCAGGTGCGTCCGGTCGGTACGCGCGATCCCTCGACCCGCACGGTCAACCTCGCCTATGTGGTCGAGGAAGGTCCGCGGATCTACATCGAGCGCATCAACGTGCGCGGAAACAGCCGTACCCGTGACTACGTGATCCGTCGCGAGTTCGAACTCGGCGAGGGCGATGCCTACAATCAGGTGCTCGTCGACCGCGCCGAGCGCCGCCTGAACAACCTTGGTTACTTCAAGCGCGTCCGTATCTCCAACGAGCCCGGCTCCTCGGCCGACCGTGTGGTCGTGAACGTGGATGTGGAAGATCAGTCCACCGGCTCGTTCGCCATTTCGGGCGGTTACTCGACGGCCGACGGCTTCATCGGTGAAGTCTCCGTAACAGAGACCAACTTCCTCGGCCGTGGCCAGTTCGTTCGTCTGGCCGGCCAGCTCGGCCAGCGCGCTCACGGCGTCGACTTCTCGTTCACGGAGCCGTACTTCCTCGGTTACCGGATGTCTGCCGGTATCGACCTGTTCTCGAAGTTCAGCGACCAGACCCGGTACTCCCGTTACGAGAACCGCATGACAGGCGGTACGCTGCGCCTCGGCCTTCCGATGACGGAAGAGTTCTCGATCACGGCACGCTACTCGCTCTATCAGCAGTCTCTGGACATCCCGAACGATACCGATCAGCCCTATAACGACTGCTCGGCTCCGATCCCGGGCTATACGCAGCTGAATGCCGATGGAACGCCGAACCGCCAGTTCTGCGAAGGCAACGGTGAAGCTTCCCTGGCAATCAAGGAATCGCAGGGCGACACGATGACGTCGCTTGCGGGCTTGACCTTCAACTACAATACGCTCGACAGCATCCGTGAGCCGCGCAACGGCTTCTATACTGAAGTCAAGACGGACTTCGCGGGTCTTGGTGGCGACTCGCACTACTTCCGCGTGACGGGTGATGCACGCTACTACCGCGAACTGTTCGAAGACGTGGTCGGTATCGCTCGCATCCAGGGCGGCCACATCATGGGCTTCGGCGACAACGGCAACGACTTCGCGCAGGGCGGCGACCTGCGCATTGTCGACCACTTCTTCATGGGGCCGTCGCTGGTCCGTGGTTTCGCGCCGAACGGCATCGGTCCGCGTGACATCTCGAGCCTCGACAGCCGTGCGAACGCCATCGGTGGCACCACCTATTTCGGCGGTACGCTCGAGGTGCAGTTCCCGATCTGGGGTCTGCCGCGTGAGCTGGGCCTGAAAGGCGCTGTCTTCGCCGATGCCGGTACGCTCTTCGGCTACGAGGGTCCGACCACCTTCGACGTGAACGGCAACAACTTCATCGATGGCTATTCCGGAACATGCGTGCGCGACGCATCCTCGACCGTTACGCAGGAATGCATTGACGTTCTCGACAGCAAGAAGATCCGCTCCTCTATCGGCGCCTCCATCCTGTGGACCTCGCCGCTCGGCCCGATCCGCTTCGACTACGCATTTGCGCTTTCCAAGGAAGAGGGTGTCTTGAGAGATGGTGTTCGAGTCGGCGAAGACCGCACTCAGGCCTTCCGGTTCTCGGGCGGTACACGCTTCTAATCGGGGAGGGCGCCGGTGGGCGCCCTCACTTATCGTTCATGACAGAAACCAATTTTTTTCCGCAAAGCCAGACGCTGAATCTGCGTCAGGTGGCGGAGATGGCGAATGCAACGCTCCCCGACGGCACCGACGGGGAGTTTTTGCTTAAGGGCGTCGCTCCTCTGGAAAGTGCAGGCCCAGGCGATCTCGCTTATATGGACAATCCGGCCTATGTAGCCGCTTTGACCGCAACGCGGGCTGGGGCCTGCCTCGTGACGCCACGCTTTGCCGCCAAGGTGCCGTCCCATACCGCCGCCATCGTGACCCCGCAGGCCTATCGCATCTTCGCACAGGTGCTCGGGATCCTGTTTCCCACTGCCATGCGGCCGGAATCGTCCTTCGCATCCACGGGTATCTCGCCGGGTTCCTTCGTCCATCCGTCGGCTCGGTTGGAGCATGGAGTGAAGGTTGATCCGGGAGCCGTCATCGGCCCCCATGCGGAGATCGGCGCGGGAACCCTGATCGGGGCCCATTCGGTGATCGGCCCTCAGGTGAAGATCGGGCGCGACTGCTCTATTGCCGCCAACGTGACTGTGACCCATGCCTTCCTCGGCAACCGGGTCATTCTTCATCCGGGCGTGCGCATCGGGCAGGACGGATTCGGTTTCGCCATGGGGCCCCAGGGGCACCTCAAGGTGCCGCAGGTCGGCCGCGTCATCATTCAGGACGATGTGGAAATCGGCGCCAATACGACCGTGGACCGGGGCGCCAGCCGCGATACCGTGATCGGCGAGGGCACGAAGATCGATAATCTCGTTCAGATCGCCCATAACGTTGTGATCGGGCGTCATTGCGTGATCGTTGCCCAGGTCGGCATCGCCGGATCCACGACGATCGAAGATTATGTGGCTCTCGGCGGACAGGTCGCCGTAAAGGGCCATGTGCGGATCGGCATGGGTGCCCAGATCGCCGCGACCAGCGGCGTCAACGGTGATGTTCCCGCCGGCGCCCGCTGGGGCGGCATCCCCGCTCGCCCGATGCGGGAATGGTTCCGCGAGATCACTGCTCTGAAAAAGCTTGCATCCCAGGACGATTCCGCCAAAGACGACGGTGCGTCTTCATAGGGTTCGTTGAAGGCATCCACTACCGCCTGGAGTTCACGTCATGTCCGAAGCGCCCACCACGCTTCAAACCGCCGATATCATGGAGATCCTGGAGCTGCTGCCGCACCGGTATCCATTCCTGCTGGTCGATAAGATCATCGAGATCGACGGCGACAATTCGTGCATCGGCATCAAGAATGTCACCTTCAATGAGCCACAATTCACGGGCCATTTCCCCTCTCGGCCGATCTTTCCCGGCGTTTTCCTGATCGAGGCGATGGCTCAGACGGCGGGTGCCATCTGCGTCAAGGCGAAGATTGCACAGCAGGCTAAGCCGAAACAGGTATTTTTTATGACGATTGACAAGGTGAAGTTCCGCAGACCTGTGGAGCCTGGCGACAGGGTCGAGTTCCACATGCGCAAGCTGAACAACCGCCGCAACATGTGGTGGTACAAGGGCGAGGCGAAGGTGGACGGCACGCTTGTCTGCGAGGCCGAGGTCAGTGCCATGCTGGTACTCGAATAATGGAACCCGTGATTCATCCGAGCGCCATCATTGAGGATGGCGCAAAGATCGGACCGGGTGTGAAGGTCGGACCGTTCTGCACCATCGGTCCCGAGGTCGAGTTGGGCGAAGGTTGCCAGCTCATGAGCCATGTGGCTCTGGCCGGGCGGACGACGATCGGTCCCCGGACGCGCATCTTTCCCTTCGCGTCCATCGGCCATATCCCGCAAGATCTGAAGTACAAGGGCGAGGCCTCGACGCTCGAGATCGGCGCGGATTGCATGATCCGCGAAGGGGTGACCATTAACCCAGGCACCGAGGGCGGCGGCCTGCGCACAATCATCGGCGACCGCTGCGCCTTCCTGGCCAATTCTCATGTGGGCCACGACACCAAGGTTGGTAACGACTGCATTCTTTCCAACAACGTGATGCTGGCGGGCCATGTCACGGTGGGCGATTTCGTGATCTTCGGCGGTGGTTCCGCCGTGATCCAGTTCGCCCGTGTGGGCTCCCATGCCTTCGTGGGAGGCATGTCCGGCCTTGAGAACGATCTCATTCCCTATGGCATGGCCATGGGCAACCGCGCGCATCTGGCGGGCCTCAACATCATCGGCCTGCGTCGCCGTGGCTTCACCCGCGAGCAGATCCACGACATCCGCCGCGCCTATCGTCTGCTCTTCGCAGACGAGGGCACCCTGTCCGAGCGGGTCGAGGATGTCGCCGGCGAGTTCGACGATCATCCCTTCGTGCACGAGATCCTCGACTTCATCCGGGAAGGCAAGGATCGCGCGATCTGCACGCCGCGGGACCCCGTCAATTCGGTCGGTTAGCACATCGTGCGGAAAAGTGGACCCGGTTTTCCGCACCCAACGATGCGCTCACCAAAGGAGGAAGCATCGGATCGATCCCAAAAGTGCAAGTCCACTTTTGGGTCCGATGCTCTAATGCCTGCAGGCCCGATTGCGGTTCTCGCCGGGGCCGGGCAGCTTCCCATCCAACTCGTGAACCATCTCGAGCGGACGGGACAGGAGGTGCGCGTACTGACCTTCCGCGGCTTTGCCGAGGCGGAGCTGCAGCGCCGCGCCCATGCCACCGTCGATCTTCTCGACCTCAAGACCATCATGAGCACCCTGGAAGGGTGGCGGCCGCAGGCCGTCTCCCTCGTCGGCGCCGTACGCCGGCCCGGCTTCTCCGCGCTCCTCAGTGCCTATTCGCTCTTGCGAAACATGCACGAGGTGAAGGAGGTCATCACCCGCGGCGACGATCAGGTTCTGCGAGGAGCCGTGATGCTGTTGGAAGAGCGGGGCCACAGGGTGGTCGGCGCCCATGAGCTTGCGCCGGATCTCGTTGCCGCCAGGACCTTGAGCGGTACTCGGAAACCCGGTGCCGACGATCACGAGGCCATCGCCCTCGGCCTCGATCTCCTCAAATCTCTCTCGGCGTTCGACATCGGCCAGGGGGCCGTCATTGCCCGCAGGCATGTTCTGGCAATCGAGGGACCGGAAGGCACCGACAGAATGATGCGCCGGGTGATGAAGATGCGGCAGTCCTGGTTCGGCCTTCGCCGGCGGGAAGAGGGCGGGGTGCTGATCAAGGCCGCAAAACGCGGCCAGGACCTCAGGGTCGACATGCCCACCATCGGGCCCCGCACCATCGTGGAGGCGGCCAAGGCAGGGCTTTCCGGCATCGCTATCGGCGCGGGCTCGACCTTCGTGCTGGAGCAGGAAAAAACTCTCCTCACGGCCGACCGTCTCGGCCTGTTCCTCATTGCGGTCGACCTGCCATGGATGGAGAGTTCCCTTGCCTGAGGACAAGCCCCTGACGATCTGGATCGTGTCGGGTGAGGAATCGGGCGATCAGCTCGGCGCGAAACTCATACGATCCCTGAAGGCAAGGCTTGGAGGTGAGCGCCTGCGCTTCGGCGGTGTGGGCGGACACGCCATGGAGAAGGAAGGGCTGAAGAGCCTGTTTCCTCTCGAGGAAATCGCCGTCATGGGTTTTTCCGCAGTCATCGCCCGGCTGCCCTCCATCTTGAAGCGCATCCGGGTCACGGCTGATGCGGTCGTGGCGGCAAAGCCGGACATGCTGGTCATCATCGACAGTCCCGATTTCACCCATCGGGTGGCCAAAGCGGTTCGGCAACGGGCGCCTCAGATCCCTATCATCGACTATGTCAGCCCCTCAGTGTGGGCCTGGCGACCCGGGCGCGCCCCAAAAATGCGGGCTTATGTGGATCACCTGTTGGCCCTGCTGCCTTTCGAACCCGCCGCCCATAAGCGACTGGGCGGTCCACTGACCACCTATGTCGGTCACCCGCTGATCGAGCGTCTTGCGGAGATCAGGCCTGCGCCCGGTGAGAGGGAAGGCGCCGACAATGGGCCGATCAAACTACTGGTTCTGCCCGGCAGCCGCCGCTCGGAGGTGAGCCGTCTCATGGAGCCATTCGGCAAGGCTTTGGCACTCCTGCAGCAACGCTCTCCGCGCCCGTTCGAGGTTACGATTCCTGCGGTCTCGCACCTCGCGCATGAGATCAGGACACGGGCAGAGTCTTGGAGCATGAAACCCAGGATCGTCGAGGGAGAAGGGGCAAAATGGGCTGCCTTCCGCGAGGCGGATGCAGCGCTCGCGGCCTCTGGTACCGTGACCCTGGAACTCGGGCTCTCCGGCGTTCCAATGGTGGTCGCCTACCGGGTCTCGAAAATCGAGGAGGTGCTCAAATATCTCATCAAGGCACCCTCCATCGTGCTCACCAACCTGGTGCTTGGCGAGAACGTCATTCCCGAGCTGATTCAGTGGGATTGCACCCCCGAGAAGCTCGCCGAGTCACTCCTTCCGCTTCTCAGCGACAGCCCGGAGCGCCAGAGGCAGATCGAGGCCTTCAGCAGGCTCGATGAACTCATGAAGATCGGTCATGAGGTGCCAAGCGAACGCGCGGCGAGGATCGTCGAAGAAGTGCTGGTCTCCAGCGGAAAAGCATAACCGTTTCTTGAGCGTGTCATCCTCGGCAGCCGCAGGCCGGGAAAGGGGATCTGTCCGCACGCTTGGGCCTGATGGATTCTCTTCTCCTCCGCTGACGCTCCGGCCGGGAGTGACACTCATTTGATGAGCAGCACAATGAAAAAGGGGCCTTTCGGCCCCTTTTCTCGTTTCCAAATTTTTTCGCTTCTCTCACCCGCGTTGGGCGACCGTGACGTAGTCGCGCTCTGTCTCGCCGGTATAGAGCTGGCGCGGACGGCCGATGCGCTGGGACGGATCCTCGATCATCTCGCTCCACTGGGCGATCCAGCCGACCGTACGGGCCAGCGCGAACAGCACCGTGAACATGGAGGTGGGGAAGCCCATCGCCTTGAGAGTGATGCCCGAATAAAAGTCGATGTTCGGGTAGAGCTTCTTCTCGACGAAGTAATCGTCCTTCAGGGCGATCTGCTCGAGTTCCACGGCCACGTCGAGGAGCGGGTCGTCCTTGATGCCGAGCTCGTTGAGCACCTCGTGGGTGGTCTTCTGCATGATGCGGGCGCGCGGGTCGTAGTTCTTGTAGACCCGGTGACCGAAGCCCATGAGGCGGAACGGATCGTTCTTGTCCTTCGCCTTGGCGATGTATTCCGGAATGCGATCCGGCGTGCCGATCTCTTCGAGCATCTTCAGGGCCGCTTCGTTGGCGCCACCGTGGGCCGGTCCCCACAGGCAGGCGATGCCGGCCGCAATGCAGGCAAACGGATTGGCGCCCGAGGAACCCGCCAGACGCACCGTCGACGTGGAGGCGTTCTGCTCGTGATCGGCGTGCAGGATGAAGATCCGATCGAGGGCCCGCGAGAGCACCGGGTTGACCTTGTAATCCTCCGCCGGAACCGCAAAGCACATGCGCAGGAAGTTGGAGGTGTAGTCCAACTCGTTCTGCGGATACACGAAGGGCTGGCCGATGGAGTACTTGTAGGCCATCGCTGCCAGCGTCGGCATTTTGGCGATCATGCGCATGGATGCGATCATGCGCTGGTGCGGATCCGAGATGTCGGTGGAATCGTGATAGAAGGCCGAGAGGGCGCCGACGCAGGCCACCATGATCGCCATCGGGTGCGCATCGCGACGGAAGCCGGTGAAGAACCGGTTCATCTGGTCGTGCACCATGGTATGGCGCGTCACGCGGTAGTCGAAATCGGCCTTCTGAGCTGCGGTCGGCAGCTCTCCGTAGAGCAGCAGATAGCATGTCTCGAGGAAGTCGCCGTGTTCGGCGAGCTGGTCGATCGGATAACCGCGATAGAGCAGGATACCCTTGTCGCCGTCGATATAGGTGATCTTCGACTCGGTGGCGGCGGTCGAGGTGAAGCCGGGATCGTACGTGAACATCCCGGTCTGACCGTAGAGTTTCGAGATGTCGATGACGCTCGGGCCGATGGTGCCTTCTTTGACCGGCAGTTCCACGGACTTGTTGTCAACGGTGACGGTGCTGGTAGAGGAACTCATGCGTTGTGGCCCTTTCAAAAGGAGGCCGGGCAGAACCTAGAGCAACCTGTGGAACGGAGAAGGTCTCCTGGGTTGCTGAACCGAGGTTTGCCGGTCAGTCAGTAAGGATAATGGTGCCTTCGGTAGCTTATCCGTGGGAACGGAGCAAGCACGTCTAAAGGCGGGATCGCCTGCTATGCAGCAGGCGCATCCTCGGCTTGGTCCCTCAGTCGCAACAGGGTTTCGTCCTTGCCGAGGACCGCCATGACATCGAAAAGTCCGGGCGACGTCGCCCGCCCTGTCAAGGCAGCTCTCAGAGGCTGGGCCACTTGGCCGAGCTTCGCTCCGATAGCCTCCGCATGCGCACGCACGACAGCCTCCACGCTCCCGGCCGACCAGTCGGAAACGGCTTCGAGCTTATCGGCAACTCCGACGAGGCGCGAACGGCCGTCCGCCAGCAGGCTTGCCGCCTTCTCGTCGAGATGCAGCGGCCGCTGGGCATAGAGGTAGTAGGCGCTGTCGAGCAGTTCCACGAGGGTTTTCGCACGCTCCTTCAGGCCCGGCATGGCGGCGATCAGTTTCTGGCGCAGAGCCGGCTTGAATGTCCGTCCCAGGTGGTGCTCGTCCTTCTCCAGCTCCGGGAGCAGATCCTCAAGCGCCTGCACCAGCTGCTCGTCATCGGCTTGGCGCATGTAGTGCCCGTTGAGGTTTTCCAGCTTGGCGAAATCGAAGCGCGCCGGCGAACGGCCGATGCTGCCGAGATCGAAGGCGTCGATCATCTCCTGGGTGGAGAAGATCTCCTGATCGCCATGGCTCCAGCCGAGACGCACGAGGTAATTGCGTACGGCCTCTGGCAGGTAGCCCATGCTTCGGTAGGCCTCGACACCGAGCGCACCATGGCGCTTGGACAGCTTGGCACCGTCGGGGCCATGGATCAGCGGAATATGGGCCATCTTCGGCGCATCCCAGCCGAGCGCCTGATAGATCTGGGTCTGGCGGGCAGCATTGGTGAGATGGTCGTCACCACGGATCACATGCGTCACATCCATATCGTGATCGTCCACAACGACTGCGAGCATGTAGGTGGGCGTTCCGTCCGAGCGCAGGAGGACCAGGTCGTCGAGATCCTTGTTCTGCCAGACGACACGGCCCTGAACCTCGTCTTCGACCACCGTCTCGCCCTCGGTCGGTGCCTTGAGGCGAATGACGGGCTTCACACCCTCCGGAGCCTCGGACGGATCACGGTCGCGCCAGCGACCGTCATAGCGCAGGGGGCGGCCCTCCTTGCGGGCCGTTTCGCGCATCTCTTCCAGCTCTTGCTGGCTCGCATAGCAGTAATAGGCGCGGCCCCGCGCCAGCAGGCTCTCGGCGACTTCGCGGTGACGGGCGGCGCGGGAGAACTGGTAGACCACGTCCCCGTCCCAATCGAGGCCGAGCCACTTCAGGCCGTCGAGGATCGCCGCAATGGCGGCGTCCGTGGAGCGTTCCCGGTCGGTATCCTCGATGCGCAACAGCATCTTGCCCCCATGCCGCTTGGCATAGAGCCAGTTGAACAGGGCCGTGCGCCCCCCTCCGATATGCAGGAAGCCGGTGGGAGAGGGGGCGAAGCGGGTGACGACGGGCATCGCGGGAAACCTTGACTTGAAAATCCGGGGCATGCGGCCTGTCTCATCCGCAGCGTCATCCGACTCAATCCACAGGGCGGTTTGGGTCGGAGCGTGCGGTCGTCTAGCATGCAACCGCACCCGCGTTAAGCCTAAGCCGCAATGGAAGACAACCGTGAAAAGCCCCGTCGGATCCCGCGCAGCTCCGCGCAGGTCATGGCGCTGCCGCGGTCCTGGAGCCGTCCTGTCGAATGGAGCTTCCTCGACGGGCGTGGCTGGCTTCTGAACAACATCGCTCGGGAGATCGAGCAGCGCCGGCTTTTCCCCTGGATCGCGGTCTTCTTCGGGATCGGCATCGTCCTGTTCTTCCAGGCCGATGGCCAACCGGCCCTTTGGGCACCCATTGGAGCTTCTGCGCTTTTCAGTGCGACTGCGATCGGTTTTCGTGGGAGATTGGCAGTCTTCTCCGCCCTGGTCGCGCTCGCGGCGCTCTTCGCCGGCTTCTCGGCCGGTGTGATCCGCGCCCGGTGCGTGGCGGCGCCGGCTCTCACGCGGATCGTCATCACACCGGTTACGGGTTTCATCGAGGCCGTAGACGACCGTGACGGGGCAAAGCGGCTCCTCCTGCGCGTGACTGAAATGAAGGAGGTTGCGGAAGCCGAGCGGCCCACGCGGGTGCGGGTCTCGGTGCGGAAAGGCGAGGGGCTCTCTCCCGGACAGTTGATCGCCGGTACGACGCGCCTGCTTCCGCCACCCCAGGCCGCATGGCCCGGAGGCTACGATTTTGCCCGAGATGCCCATTTCAAGGGTATTGGCGCCGTAGGCTCCATGATTGGTCAGGTCCGCCAGGTCGACCCGTCAACGAGGCCGGATCGGTCCCTGTGGCTGGCAGCACGTGTCGACGAGGCGCGCAATGCGCTGACGGAGCGCATCGCCTCAGCCATCGGTGGCGCAGCCGGGGGCGTCGGAGCGGCGCTGGTGACGGGCAAGCGCGGGCTCATTCCTGAGCCTACGAACGACGTTCTGCGCGGAGCCGGCATTTACCACATCGTGTCGATCTCGGGGCTTCACATGGTGCTGGCAGCCGGTACCTTCTTCTGGCTGGTTCGTGCGCTCCTGACGCTTGCGCCGGGCCGTGCGCTGCTCTGGCCGGTCAAGAAGATCGCCGCACTTCCCGCGATCGTCGGCGCGACGGTTTACTGCATCTTCTCCGGCTCCGATGTCGCCACCGAGCGCTCGCTCATCATGACACTCGTGATGTTCGGTGCTGTTCTGGTCGATCGTCCTGCCTTGAGCATCCGCAACCTGTCGATTGCTGCTCTCATTGTGTTGGCGCGAGAGCCCGAGGCGTTGCTGGGGCCGAGCTTTCAGATGTCGTTCAGCGCCGTTGCCGCCATGATGGCGCTCGTGCCGTTGATGCATTGGCGACAGATTGAGAAAGCACCTGCCACATTGTTTGAGCGGGGATTTCTCTGGATCGGGCAGGCAATGCTAGGGCTCGTCACAACGACGGTCGTGGCCAGCGTCGCTACGGCGCCCTTCGCCGCTTACCATTTTCAGAGTTTGAACCCTTACGGCCTCATCGGCAACGCACTCGCCCTGCCGCTCGTCTCATTGGTCGTGATGCCGTCAGCGGTTCTCGGAGTGCTGGCTTATCCTTTCGGACTCGATCGTCCGATCTGGCAATTCATGGGAGCGGCCGTGTCCCAGGTTCTCGACGTCTCGGCCTGGGTCGGAGGTTTCAGCGGTTCGACGATGTTCGTTCGGGCCCTGGGCGTTGTCGCCCTTGGCTTCTTGAGCATCGGCCTGATCGTTCTGACCATTCCGGCTTCCTCCCTGCGGTGGCTCGCTCTCGTGCCGGCCGGGGCAGGACTGGCCTTCGCTGTTACGCCGCATCGCCACGATATCTTCATCGACCGGGATGGGGCAGGGGCTGCCGTGCGCGGCAAAGACGGACGGCTGACACTCGTGGGGCGCCCATCCGATTTCGTCGTCGAGCAATGGCTGCATGCCGACGGGGACGCACGAAACGCTGACGATGTGAGCCTCAGGCAGGAGACGATGTGCGATGCCGGGGGCTGCGTGATTGGGGCCGCAGGCGGGCGATGGATCGCGTTCGTCCAGGATTTCTCGGCATTCGAAGAGGATTGCCGTCGCGCTACGGTGGTCGTCACGAGGCTTAAAGCCCCGCCGACCTGCCGGGCACGCTTCATCGTGGATGGTGAGGATCTGAAGGAACGTGGCGCAACGGCGATCAGCTTCAGTCCTGAGGCCATCGAAGTACGATCGGTCAAGAAGGGGCGCGAGATCAGATCTTGGTCCCGCACGGAAACGCTTCAGGTCGAAACATCGATCGCCCGGGAAAAGCCGCGTCGCACGCGGCCTGTCCCGGAGCAGGATTTACCCGAGGAAGATCTCAGTACCGGCGAACCAGACTGACGAGCTTACCCTGGATCTTGACCCGATCGGGGCCTAGCACGCGGGTCTCATAGGCCTGGTTGGCGGCCTCGAGCGCAATCGAGGAGCCGCGACGGCGGAAGCGCTTCAGGGTCGCCTCCTCATCGTCGATCAACGCCACGATGATGTCACCCGTATTGGCCGTATCCTGGCGGCGGATCACCACGAGATCGCCGTCGAGGATGCCGGCCTCCACCATCGAGTCCCCACGGACCTCAAGGGCAAAGTGATCGCCCTGAGCAAGGAAATCGCCAGACAGGGTGATGGAATGGCTGCGCGTCTGAATCGCCGAGATCGGCACACCGGCAGCGATCCGGCCCATGACCGGAATCGACATCTCCCGGTCCCGCGGATCGGCAGCAGGCTGGGGTGCAGCCTTGGCCTTGCCGGCCAATCCGCCCTCGACCACGCTCGGCGTGAAGCGCCGCTGGCTGCCTGCGCCGCTGGTGCTCTCCGGCAGGCGGATCACCTCCAGCGCCCGGGCGCGGTTCGGCAGGCGACGGATGAAGCCTCGCTCCTCAAGCGCCGTGATGAGGCGGTGGATGCCGGATTTCGACTTGAGGTCGAGCGCATCTTTCATCTCGTCGAAGGACGGCGGAACCCCGGTTTCACGAAGCCGCTCATGAATGAAGCGGAGCAATTCGTGCTGTTTGCGCGTCAGCATGGCTGGCCCTTACTGCTCCCACGTGGAGCGATTCTGAAACAAAGCGAGAACAAGGTATCCGTTCTTGCTGTGTTCTGCAAGCCTGCCGCTCAGCTTATTGGCCAAACAATTCGTCAATTTGCCTGCGGATGAACCTCACCGGTGCCCTTTTTCAGCAGAAACGCCCCAGCCGAATGATGCGGCAGGGCTCGCCGGCCGTAGCAGCTGGAGCATGAGGCGGGCGCACCAGCAGGGCATCGGAGCGCTCCAGGATGCTCAATATCGATGAATCCTGCAGCAGGTGGGGCGTTGCGACAGGCAGCATCAGGCGCTCCGGGGGCTTGGTGAGGCTTAAGGGCACATCCTGAAGAGAGAGAGAAGCGCGCATGTAGTCCTGGCGATCCCTGTTGGGCGGGAGATCTGCCCCCAGGATTGCATCCTCTGTCGGATCCTCGGCCGCTTTCTGGTCGCCCAGCAAGGCACGAATCGCTGGGATCAGAAACAGGACGGCACAGACGAGAGAGGAGACCGGGTTGCCAGGCAGCCCCAGGAGAAGGGTCGACCCCAGGCGTCCGTGCATCAGGGGTTTGCCGGGCCGTAAGGCTACTCGCCAGAAGCCGAGATCCATGCCCTGGCGACTCAGGGCCTTCTGCACCAAGTCGTGCTCACCCACCGATGCGCCGCCCAGGGTGACGAGAATATCGGCGCCCGCATCTTTCGCCGCCTGGATGCGTTCGTCGAGCGATTCGAGTGTGTCGCGTGCGATGCCGAGATCGATGGCTTCGGCCCCGGCCTTCTCGACCATCAGAATCGTGGCCGGCAGGCTGGACGCGGAAATCTGGTCGGGGCCGACAGGTTCGCCCGCACGCACCAGCTCGTCGCCAGTGGCGAGAATGGCGACCCGGGGCTTGCGGTGGACCGGAAGTGCTCCGTGGCCCATGGAGGCTGCGAGAGCGATGTGGCGGGAATCCAAGCGCAAGCCGGCTTGCAGGAGTACGTCCCCAGCGCGGAAATCGAGGCCCGCGGTGCGGATGTGGCGGTTGGGGCGGGTTGCCTCTTTCACCACTACATGGTCGCCGGACCGCTCGGTATCCTCCTGCAGGATCACCGCGTCGGCACCGTCAGGAAAGGGCGCGCCGGTGAAGATCCGCACCGCCTCCTTGGCGCCGACACTGCCGGAGAAGCGGTTGCCGGCCGCGCTGGTGCCGATGATCCGGAGGGTAGCAGGTACCTGAGTGCAGTCGGCGCTCCGCACTGCGTAGCCGTCCATGGCCGAGGCGGGAAAGGGCGGCTGGTCACGCAGGGCGTCGACGTCGTGGGCGAGGGTCCGGCCCGCGCAGGCGACGAGGGAGACATGCTCGACCCCGACCGGCTTTTCGACACTTGCCAGAACGCGGGACAGCGCATCCTCGACCGAGATCAGGCTCATGGCGCCTCGAAATCTCCCGAGCGGCCGCCGCTCTTCCGCCGGAGGCGGACATTCTCGATCCGCATCGCCTTATCGGCCGCCTTCACCATGTCGTAGATCGTCAGGCAGGCGATGGAAACGGCGGTCAGCGCCTCCATCTCGACGCCGGTCTGGCCTGACACCTTGACCTCGGCGCTCACGCGCACGCCGGGAAGGCTGTCATCGAGGGTGCAGTCCACCTTGACCTTGGATATGAGCAGGGGATGACAAAGCGGAATGAGTTCGTGCGTGCGCTTGGATGCCATGATCCCGGCGAGCCGGGCCGTGCCCAGAACGTCGCCCTTCTTCGCCTCGCCGTGGCGGATCAGGTCCAGCGTCTGCGCCTGCATGACCACGCATCCCTCAGCGATCGCCGTGCGGCTGGTGACGCTCTTCTCCGAGACATCGACCATGCTGGCCTGACCGGCCGCATCGAGATGCGAGAGCTTCGTCATGCAGCCTCGCCGAACAGAAGTTTGCGAGTCGCCGCCGCCACATCGGCCTGACGCATCAGGCTCTCTCCCACAAGGAAGGTGCGGATGTCGACCTTCGAGAGCCGCTCGATGTCGGACAACGTGACGATGCCGCTCTCGCCCACGACGATGCGGTCCGCAGGGATCAGAGGCGCCAGTTCTTCGCTGACCCCGAGCGATACCTCGAAGGTGCGCAAGTTTCGGTTGTTGATGCCGACCAGCCGGGTGCCTAGCGGCAGAGCGCGGTCCAACTCGGCGCGATCGTGCACCTCCACCAGCACATCCATGCCGAGATCATGCGCGGTATCGATCAGAGCGCGGGCCTCGTCGTCGGAAACGCTTGCCATGATCACGAGAATGCAATCGGCGCCCCAGGCACGCGCCTCGTAGACCTGATAGGGCTCGAACAGGAAATCCTTGCGCAGGGCGGGCAGACCGGAGGCTTCACGGGCCTGGGCCAGGTATTCGGGCCTGCCCTGGAAAGACGGCTCGTCGGTCAGGACGGACAGGCAGGTGGCGCCGCCGTACGCATAGGCCCTCGCCAGGCTCGGCGGATCGAAGTCGGCGCGGATCAGGCCCTTGGAAGGACTGGCCTTCTTCACCTCGGCAATGAGGGCAGGGCGCCCTTCGGCGAGATGGCGTTCGATCGCTTCTGCAAAGCCGCAGGGCGGAGAGGCCGTACGCGCGCGACGCTCCATCTCACCCGGCGGAACAGCCGCTTTCGCCGCTGCGATCTCCTGACGCTTATAGGCTTCGATCTTGCTGAGAACATCGGCCATGGAAGGTTCACTTAAGCGTTGGAGACTTTGACGAGACGCTCGAGGGTCGCCTTCGAGGCGCCGCTGTCGAGCGCCCGCGAGGCACGGTCGAGACCGTCGCGCAGGTTCTCGGCCTCGTCTGCGATCACCAGGGAGGCGGCCGCATTGAGCAGGGAAACATCGCGATAGGGCGTGCGGGCGCCTTCCAGAACGGCACGCAGTTGGGCGGCGTTGTGCTCAGGATCGCCACCTCTGAGTTCGTCGAGCGACACGGTTGGAAGGCCGATCTCCTCAGGGGTTACGGTGAACCGACG
Organism: Microvirga sp. 3-52; assembly: GCF_018383585.1. GTDB lineage: Bacteria > Pseudomonadota > Alphaproteobacteria > Rhizobiales > Beijerinckiaceae > Microvirga. Next base: position 8,528 of record NZ_JAHAMK010000002.1, on the reverse strand, counting down.
GATCGCGCCATTCTCCAGAGCCGCCACGAAGGTGGGGCCGGTGGTGGTCATCTCGTCGAGACCGTCGGACCCATGCACGGTCCAGACCTTGTAGGAGCCGAGCTCCTTCAGAACCTGAGTGAGGGGTTCGAGCCAAGCTTCTGAAAACACGCCGAGAAGCTGGCGCTTGGCTCCGGCCGGATTGGCCAGCGGTCCGAGCAGGTTGAAGATCGTGCGCGTCCCGAGTTCGACACGCACAGGCGCCACGTGGCGCATGGCGGCATGATGGGTCTGCGCGAACATGAAGCAGAGATTTGTCTCAACCAAGCAGCGCTCCAGACCCTCGGGGTCGAGCCCGAGCTTGAGGCCCAACGCCGCCAGCACATCCGCCGTACCCGATTTCGACGACGCTGCCCGGTTGCCGTGCTTGGCGACGGGCACGCCGCAGGAGGCCACGATGATCGAGGCGAGCGTCGAGATGTTGTAGCTGCCCTTGTGATCTCCGCCGGTGCCGACGATGTCGATGGCCTTCTCGGGAGCTTGGACCTGCAACATGCGGCCGCGCATCGCCGTGACGGCCCCGACGATTTCCTCGAGGGCCTCGCCACGGACCCGCAGCGCCATCAGGAAAGCGCCGCCCTGGGCGGGCGTCACTTCGCCGGAGAGCAGGTCATCGAAGGCATCCCGCGCCTCGTCGCGCGTCAGCGATGCGCCCGTGGCGACCTTCCCGAGGTAGGATTTGAACGATTCCATCGGTTTCAATGTCCTGCTGGAGCGGCTACGCCGCCGGCGGCGCGGTGTTTGGCGTTCCAATCCGCCGCGAGTTCGAAGAAATTGCGCATGATAGTCACCCCATGTTCCGACAGGATGCTCTCAGGGTGGAACTGCACGCCGTGAATCGGCAGCGAGCGATGCGACAGACCCATGACGAGGCCATCGGATGTTTCCGCCGTCACCAGAAGGTCGGCCGGGCAGGTCGCTCGATCCACGATAAGTGAGTGGTAGCGGGTCGCCTTGAAGGAGCCGTTGATGCCGCGGAACACCGCCTGACCCCCATGCTCCACCTCGGAGACCTTGCCGTGCATGGGCAGGGGCGCCCGCGAGACGGTGCCGCCGAAGACCTGTCCGATCGTCTGCAGTCCCAGGCACACGCCGAAGGTCGGGATCTCAGGCGAGGCACGCTTCACGAGATCGAGGCAGATGCCCGCCTCGTTCGGCGTGCAGGGTCCGGGGGAAAGCACGATGGCATCGGGTTGAGAGGCGAGAACCTCGTCGGTGGAGATGGCATCGTTGCGCACCACATCGACCGAGGTCGCGAGCGGGCCGAGCAGATGCACCAGATTCCAGGTGAAGCTGTCGTAGTTGTCGATGACGAGAACGCGGGTCATAGCGCGCCGACGTTCGCGTAAGCGAAGCTCCCGGTCAAGAGAAGCGTTGCGGCCGGCGTCATTGTCCGATCCTCGCCTGGCTGGCAAAGCGAACCGCCTCTTCCGCGGCCCGGAAGAGAGCCTTCGACTTGTTGATGCATTCCTGCTGCTCGGAAGCCGGATCGGAATCGTAGACGATGCCCGCCCCGGCCTGGACGGCCATGCGGCCATCCTTCACGATGGCCGTGCGCAGCACGATGCAGGTATCCATCTCGCCATTGGCGCCGAAATACCCGATGCAGCCGGCATATGGGCCGCGCTTGTCCTTCTCCAACTCGTCGATGATCTGCATGGCGCGCACCTTCGGCGCCCCGGAGACGGTGCCAGCCGGGAAGCCCGCCACCAGAGCGTCGAGCGCGTCGAAGGACGGATCGAGCCGGCCTTCGACGTTCGAGACGATGTGCATCACCTGGCTGTAATATTCGAGAAAGAACGAATCCGTGACCGCGACGGAGCCCATCTCCGCCACCCGGCCCACATCGTTGCGCCCGAGATCGAGCAGCATCAGATGTTCGGCGCGCTCCTTCTGATCGGCGAGCAGGCTCTCCGCATGCGCCCTGTCTTCGGCCGCCGTCGCGCCGCGCGGCCGAGTTCCTGCGATGGGACGGATCGTGACCTTGCCGTCCCGCATCCGAACCAGAATCTCGGGCGAGGAGCAGACGATCTGGAAGTCCTCGAAATCGAGATAGCAGAGGAACGGGGCCGGATTGACCCGGCGCAGGGAGCGGTAGAGCGCAAAGGCAGGCAGGGGAAATGCCGACTCGAACCGCTGCGACAGCACCACCTGGAAGATATCGCCGGCGCGGATGTATTCCTTCGCCTTGCCAACCATCGCCTCGAACTCACCCGGAGGCGTGTTCGACACTGGTGGCTCGAAGTGGATCTGCGTCGGATCGCTTCGGTCATCGATGGGAAGCGGGCGATCAAGGGCGGCCGTGACCTCATCCAAACGCGCAAGAGCCGTCTCATAGGCCGCCTTGGCGGATGTTCCTGCTTGCGGACGCACGGGGGTGATGAGCGAAATCTCGTCCTTGACCGCATCGAACACCACCATCACTGTCGGCCGGATGAGAATAGCGTCGGGAACCTTCAGCACGTCGGGATTGGGTTCGGGCAACCGCTCCATCAGCCGCACCATGTCGTAGCCGAGATAGCCGAAGAGACCGGCCGCCATCGGCGGCAGGTCGTCCGAGAGGGGCAGGGCGCTTTCCCTAATCAGCGCGCGCAGGCTCTCCAGCGGACGAAGCTCCTCCACCCTGAATTCCTGCAAGCGGCTCAATGCCCGGCGGTCGATGGCGGCCGTCCCGTCCTGGCAACGCCAGACGAGGTCGGGCTCGAGCCCGATCATGGAGAACCTGCCGCGGGTCGCGCCGCCTTCGACGGATTCGAGCAGGAAGGCTGGGCCCTCCCGGTCATGCCGCAGCTTCATGAAAGCCGCGACGGGAGTCAGCAGATCGCCCACGAGGGTCCTGCGCAAGACGCCGGCCTCGCCAGCTTCATAGGCTGCTGCGAACGTTTCGAAGTTGGGCGTAATCGTCATGGACTACGATTCGCCGCCCGTTGCCCGACGCAGCGCCTGCTGGTTGATGGTGACCCCGAGATCCTGGCGGACCTGGGCGATGTACTGGCTGATCAGGTCATCGCCAAACCCGGCCCGGAGCTGGTTCTCGGCGTTCTGCGCCGCTTGGGTCGTGGTAATCAGGGGCGGAACCGTGGCCGAAGTGACCTTGAACACGGCGCGAGCATCCGCGCCATTGGCGGCATGGCCGGCCTTGCCGACGGGAACGGCGAAGATGCGATTCACGGCCTCGGTGACAAGGTCGTCCTTTGCGGTGTTGCGCACCAGGTCCGTTACGTTCTTGACGGGCGCTCCCGCTGCCTGCGCCACGGCCTCGATGGCCTCGCCCTTTTCCAGGCGTCCGGTGAGCTCGTTGGCCTTTTCGGATAGGCGCTGAGCCACCTGATCGTCTCGCCATTGGGTGGCCACCTGATCGCGAACCTCATCCAGGTTCTTCTCGCGGGAGGCTTCGATGCCGGTCACGTCGTACCAGACATAGCCGGTTGCGGTGCGCAGGGCCTCGTTGTCGACGCCGATATCCGACGCGAAAGCCGCCTTCACAACGGCATCCCTCTCCGGAAGGGTGACCGGACTGCCGGCCTTGTCGAGACCGCCGGCTTCGACGGCCGGGACCTGAACCAGGGTCAGGCCCTTCTCCTTGGCGATGTCCGCCAGCGGCTTGGCGCCGGCGCGCAGGTCCTCGATCTCATCATGAATCTTCTCGATCTGCCCCTGGGCGCGCTCCTGCGCGACCTCCTGGCGGAGCTCGGCGGCAACCTCCTCGAAGGGGCGGACGGCCTCGGGCTGGATCTGGGTGACCCGCACGAGCACCGGTCCAAAGCGCCCGGCGACCGGCGCGCTCACGGCTCCCTGCTCAAGGGCGAAGGCGGCATCCGCCACGGCCTGATCGAGCATTTCGGTCTTGGTGAAGGTGCCGAGTTCCAGATCTTGCGCCGAAACGTTGCGCTCGCTGGCAACGGCCTCGAAGGTGGTGCCTTCCTTGATCTTGGCGGCGGCCGCCTCGGCGTCGGCCTGCGACGGGAAGGTGATCTGCTGGATCGTACGGCGCTCCGGCGTGCCGTACTTGGCTTTCCGCTGCTCATAAGCCTGGCGGGCGTCAGCCTCGGACACGGCGTCCGGCTTGGCAAGAGCCGCGGCATCGAGCGCCATCACCGTTACGGCCCGGTACTCGGGCGCGCGGAAGGTGCTCTTGCGCTCATTGAAGAAGCTCTGGAGCTGGTCGGGCGTGGGGGCCGGGATGTCGCCTGCCATGGTCGGGGTCAGGAGGAGGTAGGAAGCTGCGCGGCGCTCGCTGGTATAGCGATGGAGAGCATCGCGCGCCGCAGCCGGCACGGTGATGTCTCCGGCAACGGCTTCAGCCAGATGGAGGCGGGCCATGGCCGAGCGCTGCTCCTGCACGAAGCCCGCCTCCGAGAGACCGGCATTGCGCAGGGCCTGATCGAAGAGGGCGCGGTTGAACTGCCCGTCGGCCCCCTTGAACGTCGGATTGTTCATGATCGAAGCGGCCACGAGCTGGTCTGAGACCGAGAGGCCCATCTGCTTGGCCTGCTCGGCCAGCACCGCCTCGGTCACGAGGTTGGAGACGACCTGCTGGTCGAGGCCGAACGCGCGGGCCTGCTCGGGACTGATGACGGTGCGGAACTGCCGCCCGAGGCGCTGAAGTTCGTTGGTGTAGGCGTTGCGGACTTGGTCGACCGTAATGGTGGTGCTGCCGACCTCGGCCACCGCGGAAGCAGGCGTCGTCCGGAAGATGTCGCCGATGCCCCAGATGGCGAAGCTTACGATGAGGGCGCCGAAAAAGACGGTGGCGATGATTTTGCCGACCAGCGTCTGCCCAGCCTTGCGCATGTTCCGAAGCATCGTGAACCCGTTTTCCAAAAATTCGTTAAACCTGCCGATAAACGATCAGGCGCTCTACGAAAAGGGCAAGTCTGGTTGAAAGAAGGCTCAAGCCTCTGCTACTGCCAAATAATCAAGCGTGACAGGAGTGCTTCATATGAGCGTCGATAGGCCGCGCCCGCTGGTGGCGGGAAATTGGAAGATGAACGGGCTGAAGAGTTCGGCCAAGGTTCTGACCGAGATCCATGCCGGCTGTACGCCAGGACTGAAAGCCAAGGTCGAGCTGGCTGTCTGCCCGCCGGCCACCCTCGTATCCCTTTTCGCCTATGCGTCTGTCGGGTCCCGGGTCGCCATCGGCGGTCAGGACTGCCACGCCAAGGAATCGGGCGCCTTCACAGGCGATCTTTCGGCCGAGATGCTGGCCGATGCGGGCGCCACCTATGTGATCGTCGGACACTCCGAGCGCCGTCAATACCACAAGGAAAAGGACGTCGATGTCTGCGCCAAGGCGGTGGCGGCGCATCGCGCCGGCCTCACGGCCATCGTGTGCGTCGGTGAAACCAGGGAGGAGCGCGAAGCCGGCAAGACCCTGTCCGTCGTCCGCAAGCAGCTGCGCGGCTCGATCTCGGTCGATTCGAACAGCCACAACCTCGTGGTCGCCTACGAGCCCGTTTGGGCCATCGGCACCGGCCTGACGCCGACCGTCGCGGACGTGGCGGAAGTTCACGCCCTGATCCGGGACGAGCTGCGCCGCCTCGTCGGCAAGGCGGATGCGCCCAAAGTCCGCATTCTCTATGGCGGCTCCGTGAAACCCTCGAATGCCACCGAACTGATGGCGGTGGAGAACGTCAACGGCGCCCTGGTGGGTGGTGCAAGCCTCGTCGCGGCCGATTTCCTGGCTATCGCCGGGGCTTATCTGGGGTAAGCAGCGTCTTATCGCGCTGAGACGTCATCACTGGCAGCCGCCCTTCAACGTCATGGCCGGGCTCGTCCCGGCCATCCCGACCCTGTGGCGCTGCGTTCTTCCGATCGAGATCACCGGCACAAGGCCGGTGATGCCGTGAGAGAGGCTTCAAGAGCGCCCACATGCGGAAAAGCGCTCTTGCAGGCCTTTGATCCTGCGCCCACCTATGCTACAGGCCGCCGCAACGAACGGATTGCGAGCGGCTGTCGCCCTGTGCGCAGCCGCTTGAGGTTTTTGAAAACGATGCAAACAGTTCTCATCATAGTCCACCTGATCATCGTGCTCGCTCTGATCGGCGTAGTGCTCCTTCAGCGCTCCGAAGGCGGCGGCATGGGCCTCGGTGGAAGCGGAGGCGGCGGTGTGTCCGGCTTCATGACCGGTCGCGGCCAAGCCAATGCGCTCACCCGCGCGACGGCGATTCTGGCGGGCCTTTTCTTCGTGACCAGCATCGCGCTCACCGTCATGGCGACTTCGACCCGGGCTCCGCGCTCGATTCTCGATGGCGCCGCGCCGGCAGCACCCGCGCCGGGCCAGCAGGCTCCGGCCGCTCCGCAGGGCGGCAATGTGCTCGAACAGCTGCAGCGCCTCCAGGGCGAGCAGCCGGCGGCTCCGGCTCCCAGCGCTCCGGCGCCGACAGCGCCTCAGCAGTAAGTGAAACCAGGGCCGGACGTTCCGGCCCTCTCTTTTTGTGGATGGATTTCGGGTAGCGGGGTTCGCGATTGCGAATCGGCGCCCGATGTTTATGGATAGGGGTCCATGACGCGGTACGTATTCATCACCGGCGGCGTGGTGTCTTCGCTCGGCAAGGGTCTGGCTTCGGCGGCCCTGGGAGCGCTTCTCCAGGCACGCGGCTACAAGGTTCGGCTTCGCAAGCTCGACCCATATCTCAACGTCGATCCGGGGACGATGAGTCCCTACCAGCACGGCGAAGTCTTCGTGACCGACGACGGTGCTGAGACCGATCTGGATCTCGGACATTATGAACGCTTCACCGGCGTTCCGGCCACCAAGGCCGACAACATCACCACCGGGCGCATCTACCTCGACATCATCACCAAGGAGCGGCGTGGCGACTATCTCGGAGCCACGATTCAGGTGATTCCGCATGTCACCAACGCCATCAAGGACTTCGTGCTCACCGGCAACGAGGGCTTCGATTTCGTCCTGGTCGAGATCGGCGGCACAGTCGGCGACATCGAAGGCCTGCCGTTCTTCGAGGCCATCCGCCAGCTCGGCAACGATCTCGAGCGGGGTCAGGCGATCTACGTTCACCTGACGCTCCTGCCGTTCATCCCGTCCGCCGGTGAGCTGAAGACCAAGCCGACCCAGCACTCGGTCGCGGAGCTGCGCTCCATCGGCATTCAGCCCGACATTCTCCTCTGTCGCACCGATCGCGAGATTCCGAAGGACGAGCGGCGTAAGCTCGCCCTGTTCTGCAATGTGCGTGAGACGGCGGTCATCGAGGCGCGCGATGCACGCTCGATCTACGACGTCCCGCTCGCCTATCACGAGGCCGGTCTCGACAGCGAAGTTCTGGCGGCTTTCGGCCTCGACAGCGCCAAGACGCCCGATCTCTCCCGCTGGACGAACATCTCCGGGCGCGTCCATAACCCGGAGGGCGAGGTCACCATCGCCGTCGTCGGCAAGTACACGGGCCTCAAGGACGCCTATAAATCCCTGATCGAGGCGCTGCATCACGGCGGCATCGCCAACCAGGTGAAGGTGAACCTGGAGTGGATCGAAAGCGAGATCTTCGAGAACGAGGATCCGGCTCCTTTCCTCGAGGGTATCCACGGCATCATGGTTCCCGGCGGCTTCGGCCAGCGCGGCGCCGAAGGCAAGATCCGGGCGGCGCGCTTCGCCCGTGAGCGCAAGGTCCCGTATTTCGGCATCTGCTTCGGCATGCAGATGGCGGTCATCGAGGCGGCGCGTTCCCTCGCCGGCATCGACGATGCTAGTTCGACCGAGTTCGGCCCGACCTCGGAGCCCGTCGTCGGCCTGATGACCGAGTGGCTGCGCGGCAACGAACTCGAAAAGCGTACGGCCAGCGGCGATCTCGGCGGCACCATGCGCCTCGGCGCCTACCAGGCTTCGCTCAAGCCAGGCAGCAAGGTGGCCGAGATCTATGGCGGTACGGAAATCTCCGAGCGGCACCGGCACCGTTACGAGGTCAACATGACCTACCGCGACCAACTGGAAGGGAAGGGGCTGCGCTTCTCGGGCGTTTCTCCGGACGGGGTGCTGCCCGAAATCGTGGAATACGAGGACCATCCCTGGTTCATCGGCGTCCAATATCACCCGGAGCTGAAATCGCGTCCTTTCGAGCCGCATCCGCTCTTCAAGAGCTTCATTCATGCGGCCGTGGAGCAAAGCCGGCTGGTTTGAGCGCCCATACTGCCACGTCGTCACCGGCCTTGGGCCGGTGATCTCGATGTACTGAAGCGCGGTGCTCTTCCGATCGGGATGCCGGGACAGGCCCGGCCATGACGGCAAGCAAAGTGCTTTTCAGTTATTGATCCGGCCTGAGTGATCTTGAAATTCGCAGCCAGTCGGCCCAGGTCGGCGGGATGAAACATGTGGACATGCGCAAGCTGCCCGCAGCAGCGCAAGAAGAGCGTCGGCGGCAGGTGATCGGACTGCGCGAGAGCGGCCTGACTTACGAGGCCATTGCCGTGCAGGTCGGCCTGACCCGGACCGGCGTGTTCAATATCTGCCGCCGCGTCGCCGAACAGGGCCGGGC